>CBDETI010000009.1:0-273209 GCA_965242775.1 Cyclobacteriaceae bacterium | reverse complement strand
GATCGGACTGTTGTTGGCATCCCGGACAATCGCCTGATAACTGAAGCCACCAGGAGTTTGTGAGAAGGCCGCCCCCATGGATACAATCCAAAAAAGGAGGCTGGTAAGTGTTTTTTGCGTTTTCATGTGTTTTGCGTTTTAATCGCCGCTGCGGCGGACCGGAAGAATTCGCGTTAAACATTTGCCAGGACTGTAGTCTGTCGCTAGCATGTTTATGGCAACCTCATGGTCTCTGTCAAAATGGATTATTAATTGGTCTTTACTAGTTTGAATATGTGCGGGCGGACGTCTGAATCTCTCGCGACATGAAGCAAATAGATTCCTTCGGCCCACTGAGAAAGGTCCATCTCGTATCCGTCGCTTAATTCCAGGTTGCTGGCCCGATGGATTTCCTGACCCATCGAATTCGTAATCTTCAACCGGACCCTGGCATCACCGGTACCTCTCACCCGAAACCGCTGCGCAAAAGGGTTTGGGTAAATGTCTATCTGAAACGTGGGTAGCTTAGGAGCTGCAAGAACATTGACGGTCAATGAGGGACCCAAATAGCCATGCTTCAGCGTGTGGTTATTGTTGGCGATATTTTCCAATATCAACCCACCGATACTTAAGGTGAGCGCATACCTTTCACTGGTTATTGCACCTCCGGCCGAAACTACACCTTGATGTTCAATGGACTGGGAATAGCCCATTATCGCCATGCAAACGGCGAGACAGGCAACTAGGAATTTTGGTCTTGCGAAACGTGTCATTTGTCGTACATGATTGTATCTGACAAATGTTTTTAGTTCGACTAGTTGATTGTTAAGATGAGGGTGCCAATGTTTATACGATTACGCCAAATACCCCTATAATGCTTCAAAAAGCACTTTATAACTATCGCAATTGCGCCATTTGGTCAACAGGAATCATCCGAGAGTAATGGTAACTTCGCTACGCGCAACACTTCCGGTCGCTTTTTTTGAACTCACCAATTGTCATGCCATAGGTGTTTTTAAAAGCCCTGGCCAAGTGACTACTGTCTGTAAAATTCAATTGATGAGCAATTTCCTTTAATGTAAGGTCGGTATGCAATACCTTGGTTTCCACCAGTCGCAGTTTTGCCTTGGTGATGTATTCTGCCAGGCTGCTGCCCATGTGCTTTTTGAAGTATTCAGAAAAATAAGTCGCAGATATTCCAAACTCCTCCGCTAATGCTGAGATTCTCAGTCGTTCGGAATGGACCAGATTGGTATTTACATAACGAAGGATCTCCCCCAGGCGACCGTCCAGGACATTGGCCTGATCCATATATTGTCTCTCTATCGACCTGGCCATGACATTGAGGATGGCGGCCATCGACCCGGTGATGATGGAATCCGAATAGGCATCGCCAGTAAGGTATTCCCGATGAATGGATTTGATGGTTTGCCGAATGAATAATCGGTCCCGTTCGGTACTAATAATATCGCCAGGAACTTTATTGTAATTAGCAAGGATATATGCCATCCGGTCGAACCATATTTTGTAATCAGCCAGGTTTTGATCTTTCAGGAAGTAGTGGTCAGTGAAACGGATAAAGTAAAACCGCGAGGGCTCCCCAATCTCAAAGGAATGACAATCCAGGGGTGGCAATAAAAACACGTCTCCCGCGCCATAAGCAAACTGATGATCATTGATGCATTGGAAGCCCTTGCCCTGATCTACATAGACTATTTCAAAGAAATTGTGCTTGTGCGGCCGCTGCTTCCATTCCTCAAATTCTTCAACATGGATTTCAAATACGTGCTGTGCTTGAAGTAACTCCATTGTATAAATATTGGTAAATCACTAACAAAAACTGCTATTTAAGCTATATCAGGCCTACAAAATTATAATCAACCTGTCAAAATCCAGCTATTTTCCAATTTTCATACAATCAATACCCACTTACTTACAACAAAATTTTGAGACCACCCCTCCAACTTTGTATCCGACAATGAAGGATCACTCGTGCTTGCTCTAGCACTATTGGTGATCCGGAAATCAAAAAAAAGAAACGATGGAAAAGAAGACAGTTTATTACTCGGTACTGGATGTCACCCCAACAAGTGAGGATTGGATTCCCGCTTACATTGGTCCAGCCAACAAATTAGTAGCGCAATACGGTGGCAAATACCTGGCGCGCACCAGCAGCCACGAACGCCTTGAGGGAGAGGGGGAAGCTCCTGCACTCCGAATCATCATCGAATGGCCCTCCAAGGAGGCAGCTAACGCTTTTATGAGGGATCAGGAGTATGCTCCTCACCTGCAGGCCAGGACAGCCGGATCAGTAAGCAATCATTACCTCATTGAGGCAAAAGATGACCTGGCCTGAAGAAAGACTCAACCCATTGCCAGTTAATTTAAACCCGAGCATGACTGACTCGGGTTTGTTCCTCCTACTATGACTATAGCTGAATTACCCCCAACCAAACATTTCGAGTCGATCAACCGGGGATACAATGCGGTGTTTCAGCCGGGTAGACTGAGTGTTGGCGTCGTTGTGCCTATTGAAAATTACGCAACCAGCCCTACGCCTACAATGGATCAACACCTGGAGCGTGTGCGAATCGCTGAAGCACTTGGATACAAAGCCATTTGGGTACGGGATATACCCCTGAATGTACCCGCCTTCGGAGACGCTGGCCAGATGTATGACCCATTTACTTACCTCGGCTATTTGGCTGGCCAAACTAAAACCATCGCTCTGGGTATTGCAAGCATCGCCTTGCCGCTACACCATCCTGTACACATTGCGAAAGCCGCCGCCTCGGTTGATCAGCTATCCGGCGGGCGAGTAATCCTGGGTGTAGCTTCGGGGGACCGGCCTGATGAATATCCAGCCATGGGTATTGAATTCGAAAAGCGTGCCGAGCTATTTCGAGCGTCATTCTCGTACATTCGCCAGACCCAAAACAGCTTCCCAGCACTGTCGTCAAATGCATATGGCCATCTAAATGGCGAAGCAGATATACTCCCAAAGGCATATGGTCCTAAACTTCCAATGCTCGTGACCGGAAGCAGTCGACAAACGCTAGCGTGGAATGCACAAAACGGTGATGGATGGATGAACTACCCGCGAAACCTGTACCACCAGAAATCCTCTATTGAGGAATGGCGAAAGTTGATACCAGGCACATATGATAAGCCTTTTATGCAACCATTATATGTACAACTAGAGAACAATGATGACTTCCGGCCAGAGCCGATCCCTTTGGGGTTCCGGATTGGCAGCAACTACCTAAGGGACTACCTGGAGGCGCTGCAAGATATTGGCGTAAATCATGTGGCGATCAACCTGCGGTTCAATTCATCGAAGGTTGAAACGGCTTTGACCCAGATCGCCGAAAAAGTACTATCCAACTTTCACGAGAACTAATTGAAAATGAGTAAAAAGACCATCCTGATCACCGGCAGCACTGACGGCATCGGCAAATTGGCAGCGATGAAAATGGCAAAAAGCAACCACGCCGTTTTGCTACATGGAAGGAGTGAGAAAAAACTGGCTTTGGTTGTCGAAGAAATCAAGTCAGCGTCTAACAACCAACAGGTCAGGGGCTTTGTCGCCGACTTGTCTGACCCGGATGCGGTAAAATCTCTGGCCATTGAAGTTAGCCGCGCAGTGCCACAGTTAGATGTACTAATCAACAATGCTGGGGTCTATCGCCATACTGGGCAGAAGCCTGCCGGAGTTATAGACATCCGGTTCGCCGTAAATTTGCTGGCCCCCATTGCACTTACTGAAGGCCTGCTTCCAATCTTGGAGAAAAGCACAGGCCCGAGAGTCATCAATTTGAGTTCAGCAGCCCAATCCTCCGTAAATATTAGGGCGCTTGATGGCATCAATGCAATTCCTGAGGGTGAAGCCTACGCCCAGAGTAAACTAGCCCTGACTATGTGGAGTTTTCACCTCGCCAAGCAAATGAGAGATATTTCCGTCATAGCGGTGAACCCCGGATCCCTGTTGAATACGAAGATGGTGCAACAGGCCTTTGGCCAACACTGGTCTCCCGCTGACAAGGGCGCAGACATACTGGTAGATTTAGCACTGTCAGAAAAATATAATGGAGTGACAGGCCAATATTTTGACAATGACCAAGGCCAGTTTGGTCGGGCCCATCCCGACGCTTACGACCAAAATAAGATAAGCGGATTGATCAAGTGGTTAGAAAATCACTGAATTAGCTCCCTAAGTGAATACAAAATACCACCGCCGACAGTCGTGCGGTATGGCCGGAATTTCTACTGATCGGCAACCTTTTCAATTACCTAATCGTATTAGGCATTAAGCATAACAGCATTAGGTATGGCCAACAAAGAATTAATCGGAGCTTCTACAATCCCCCTGCTACTCACGGTATTGCAATCCGGAGAATATTATGGGTACGAGTTGATCAAAAAGGCCGCTTCACTTTCAGGAGGTAAACTTAAATGGAGTGAAGCCATGCTTTATCCAGTCCTGCACAGACTGGAGCGTGACGGGTCGATAGGTGCACGCTGGGTGATTATGGAAAATGGCAGAAAACGAAAATACTACAGTATAACAGCGCAAGGCAAAAGTCTCTTGGCTGAAAAACGGGCCGATTGGCTAACTATGATTGACCTGTTCACCCATGTTTGGGACCTCAAACCTACTCAACGATGAAATTCGATCTAGAGAAAGCGATACAACAATGGCGCAAGGGTTTACACGGGCATGAAGGGTTTGAAGATGCCGCCGTGGAAGAGTTAGAGGACCACCTACGAAGCTGTATCGAAGATAAAATGGGTAACGGCCTTTCAGGTCGGCAGGCATTCGAGGAGACAATTTACGAGCAGTTCAGAGGGATCGACAATCTTTCCGCATCATTTCAGGCCTATAGCAAAAGAAAGACATACCCACTTTCAACCACCCTCAATCATTTTAAAACTGCCGCTCGGTTTCTAGCTAAGAATCGCTCCCTTTCCACGCTCAATGTTTTGGGACTAGCCGTTGGCATTGCGGCCTTCTTGCTCATAAATACCTTCGTTTTCAACGAACTAAACTACGATCTCTTTCATAGCAAGAAAGACCGAATCTTCAGGATCAGCCAAAAATTCTTCAGAAATGGCACCCTGGATTATCATGGTGCAGCCACCTTTCCGCGGGTTGGGCCAGCGTTGAAAGCGGAATTTCCGGAGGTACAGGACCAATGCAGGATCTTTAAAAAATACGCTCCTGGCACGGTACGATTCGAAGACAAAGCGTTCAGAGAAGAGAATCTGTATTATGCAGACCCATCATTTTTTGAAATCTTCGACTACACCTTGCTATCGGGCAATCGCGCTCAAGCCTTGACGGAGCCTAATACGGCTTTGATTGACGAAAGAACTGCCCGTAAATATTTTGGAGATGCTAACCCACTGGGTCGCCGCATTGAGGTAGGCAGCGCGGATGGCCTTGAATCTTTTGAAATTGTGGGCGTCCTGAAAACGATCACCAACTCTCACCTGAAATTTGCTTTCATATTCCCCTTTCAAAACTATGTCGCTATTTATCCGGAAGCGGAAAATATTTGGGGTTGGAACGACTTCTACACCTATCTGCTCATGGACCAAAACACGGACCTCCGGACATTTGAGGAACAGCTTCCATCATTTGCCGATCGGCATGGTGGAGAACGCCGGGGAAGCAGCTACGTAGGCTTTGGTTTGCAACCCCTGGAAGATTTGTATTTACACTCTGATTTGACCTACGAACCCCATGTCAATGGCAATTTTGAGCTAATAAAGTTACTTGCTATCATCTCAGTACTGATTCTTTTGGTCGCCTGGGTTAACTATGTCAATTTATACACAGCCCGATCGATCCAGCGATCCAAAGAAATCGGCATTCGGAAAGTAATGGGATCCTCTCGGCGACAATTGATATGGCAATTTCTGGCGGAGGCGTTGTTGGTAAACGGCCTTTCTGTAGTCCTCGGCCTGGGTCTGTTCCTGTTAGCGATACCTTGGTTTAACGAAATCTCCGACTTGGTCGTAGATGCGAGCATTTTACTACAGTGGAAGACCATTCTCGTTATTCTTTTCCTATGGCTAATGGGTGGTCTTGTTTCAGGGTATTACCCGGCCAGCACGTTATCCAATTTTCAAACCATACCGGCCCTCAAGGGGCTAGTCAAGACCACTGGAAAAGGCGTTATCATTCGCCGGGTCCTCATCATCGCCCAATTTACAGTGAGCGCCGCGCTGATCTCCTGCACACTCATCATCCAAAAGCAGATCGACTTTCTCGAATCCCAAGGCATCCAAATTGACACGGACAACCTGATGGTGGTCCGATCACCTGATGCGATACCGGATCAGGAAAAACACTTTCAAGACCTGGCAACTTTCAAAAAACAACTCCTGGCGCATCATCAAATCGACCTGGTGGCTGTGGCGTCGGAAGTACCTGGGAAACCCGTCAGTTGGTGGGGTGGCACGATCCGTCAAGGCGCGTCCCTCAAGGACCGAACCACGGTCTATCGAATTGGAACCGATGAACATTATACCGGTCTCTATGGGGACATCATCGCAGCTGGAAGAGCCTTACGTAGCACGGACCACAGGAAAGTATTGATCAATGAGGAAGCGTGCAAAAAACTGGGCTTTGAATCCGCCGAGGCCGCCATCAATGACCATATTATTACTAGTTATGATACTCTCATGGTCGTGGGGGTAGTTAAAAATTACCACCAGGAGACGCTGAAATCCAGCTTCAAGCCGACGCTTTTCATATTTCCAGAGGCCTCAGAATTGAAGTTTGTCAATATCCGTTTTCGGGATATGGATAAGGAATTGCTATCGTACATCAAAAACGAGTATCAGACCATTTTCGCTGGTGCGGCATTCGACCACTTTTTTATCTCCGATTGGGTGAAGGACCAAATGGAGTCCGACCAGTCGTTTTTTAGAACTTTTGGTCTATTTTCCGGCATTGCCATTTTCATAGCTCTGATGGGCCTCGTGGGTCTTTCCAGTTACTTCGTATTGCAGCGCACAAAAGAGGTTTGCATCCGAAAAATCCTCGGATCGGGGGAAGGAAAGCTATTTACGCAACTCTCTTCGGAGCTGGTTAAACACATCTTACTTGCCAACATCATCTCTGTTCCGCTCATCCTGGCTTTCTCTCATTACTGGCTGGGCCAATTTGCTTATCAGATTTCCATACCATGGTTTGTTTTTCCATTTACAGTCCTGGTTACCCTAATGCTAGGGGTACTGACCATCACAAAAAGCATCCTTGGCGTAATTCGACTGAATCCGCTGGAGAAATTACGATTTGAATGATGTCCTGCCACACCTAAAATTTGATCGTCATAGCAAAAACCTGTTCAGACCTGAACCAATCGACGGAGCATTTAGCTAATGTTCAAAGGTGTCTGTTTGGTCGCCAGTTCGGGATGTATTTTTCAGTCGGCGAATTATCTCCCTCAACCTCAACCACTGTTGATAAAATAGGGGCATGGTGCTCATATTTTCCATGAACTGAAACAGGTACAGTACCAATGAAAATATTGCCCCGTACGCCAACGCACCGTTTCCAGCCACGTTGATCACAGCAAATACAAGAAACCCCATCATAAAAAGCCAGATAATAGAGAAGTTGATGGTTTCCAGGTCGGACATGTCCACATTGTGCTTCATCAGTTTCTTCAGGTGCCATCTCGTTTTGATAGGTTGATTAGAAGAAAGAACAGCTACTTGTTGCTCCAGTTCCTCATTGTAGGAAGCATTGAACTGGACGGTGCGCTTCGCACTAAACGTGTAAACAAAGAACACTGCAGCCATGATCAATAGACAGCCACCAAAAACCATCGCATCTAATGTTGCCAGGATAAACAGGATCCCAACCAAGCTCACCGAATTGCTAAATATTTCCGGAAGCGACATCTCAAAGAATTCTACTACCTCATTCAGAAAACCCAAACGAGCAGCTTTGGCAGAGGTATTGTTGGTTTGATCATCCGCAACCTCTGCCGCCAGGTGTCGATAGATACCAGCATATACCCGTGAGTCATAAAAGCGCCGACAAGCGCCAATAATCAAACTTGCCAATCCCAGGCCCCCGAGCCACAGGGCGCCGTGATATTCCTTGGCAATGGCATCATCAATCGCATAGCCGATAAATAAGGGAAACAACAACGCCAACAACGCGTCCGACAGAATAAGTAAAAAAACACCAAGTAGACGCCCCTTGTATGCTGAAACTACACTCCACGTGTTCATGGCACCTGTGTTTTCGCGTGACCGCCATCCGCTGGCTTCCAACCAGGCTTGTTAAACAAGTAAGCAAGCGCTTCTTTCACACTTCTCGCCTGCCGTAGATCCTTCAATATGCCAACATATTCATAGGCATGTACCTTGACTGGATTGATGGTATTGATCTGTTTGGTCAACCCATAAGTTGGCTGGAAAATCTCCTGCTGCAATGTGCCGAAAAGCCGGTCCCAAATAATCAGCAATGCCCCATAATTTTTGTCCAGGTAAATGTCGTCAGAACCGTGGTGCACCCGGTGATGCGATGGCGAATTGAAAATCCATTCGAACCATCCCAGCCTTCTGATAAGTTCGGTATGAATCCAAAATTGATAGGCAAGGATGAAAACGATGGCTATCAACACCACCAATGGGTGAAAGCCCAACGCAATGGCCGGAAGGTAAAAAAGCCAGGTAACAAAGTTGTCTATGAATGACACCCGCAAGGCGGTGGTATAATTGAAAATGGGCGAGCTATGGTGAATGGAATGGTAACTCCATAACATTCTGATCTCATGTTCCCAACGGTGTTCCCAATAATATAGGAAATCGACTACCAATATAGCCAGTAAAGTGGTCCACCCATTGACCGGAATTTGCCAGGGTATATAGTCATCCAAGTAAAAGAAACTACCGACAAAAACTGCGGTGGCAGCTTTCTCCGTAAGTTGGGCTGGGATGAAGACCATGAAACTCGAAAACATCTCCCCTAACCGCCATTTGGTTAATTTTTTTTTGCGCCACTCCCAGGCGAACTCTACAATGGCAAGTCCAACCGAAAAAACGAAAATGCCGAATATGACCAGTTCTACATTTTCTTCCACCTTGGCTACTAAGTTTTCCATGTCAGCAAATTGTTTGTGGAGAATGGCCTTTTGGAAAAACCCTGTTCCAAGCGCATGCTCCCGTCCTGAATTTTTCAACAAATCTGACCGACGTATCGATGGAAAGCTTCCCAGCCTATAATTCGGGACGCTTATCGCCAGTAAAAAATGTCCCGAATTCCCGGGACCACAGAATAGCGACTAGTTGCGTGTTTCCTTGATAAACTGTGTGGGGGTTTGACCGGTGATTTTTTTGAACGTATTGTAGAAGGCCGTCTTACTATTGAAACCAGCCTCCAGCGAAATTGCCAGGATCGTCACCTGACGAGATCGGTCCGATCTCAAAAGTCTCTTGGCATCTTCGACCCTATACTTGTTAATGAAATCTGAAAAACTGACATCTTCTTTTTCGTTGATAACCTGCGAAACATGGTGCATCGAATGGTCCACGCTCGTTGCCAGATCATTGAGTCGATAGGCTGGATTCAAGTAGGGCTTCTCCTCATCCATGAGTTGCCTGATATCAGACCACAGGCGATTAGCTACCACCTCCGTTAGTGAGGATTTTGCATATTTCTTACGAATACCCTCCGGCAAGTCCTTGAAGTCGCCGTGGATGGAAAATATTGGAAAACGCATGGTGCAATAGACCAGGCTCAAGGAAAATATGCTATTAAACACGGACTCAATCTTGAAGTAGATCAACCACTCTTCGTCAAATAGTGAGACTACCGAGCTAATCAGGATCGCTATATACAAAATGATTGATAGCCCAAGCAGCGTTTTTAACCATCGATAGTTTAGTTTTTCCGAACCGGAAAGGCTCACGACAAAGGTCATGTGACTGATCTTCGAAAATGCAAGGGTCAACAATCCAAGGTTAAGCAGGATAGACAACAGGTTGTCGATTACAACCCGAATCAAATCCGGCGTATAAGTGGTCGCAACTTCAAGCACATCATCACTCACAGGCGCTAATAACACCAGGCGTAGCAATGTCATCAATAGAACAATGCCAACCCAAAGGCGGACACGCAATTCTATCCTGAATACGCGATAAGCGTACAGTAAGAAAAGCGGCCCGATCAGATGATAGTGTAAGTAGGACAATTCGCCCAACGACCACTCAACGTCACTGTAGTACAGGTAAGAATCTATTAGATTGTGGGCATTGAGAAAGACGATCAAAGCCAGGGTAATTCGGGCGGATTTGCTCTGCTGCTTGCTAACGATAACAAACACACCCAGCAAAATAGCCACCACCGCACCAATGACAGGTATGATATTAAGAAGACCCATTCTGGCTCACTACTCTTGCCCCTGCTTCCATGGCGGATTTGCCTGGATTTTGTCAATAAACTCTTTGTCGACCGGAATGATCACATTCTTGAGACGCCTTTTTTTATCATAGCCACGCAGTTCCTTGAATTTCTTAACCAGCTTGTTGTGTTCGTCTTCGTCGACTGTAAGCCCTTCTAACGAAGTAATAATTTTGCCCTCAGTATGGACCTTATAATAGGTGTGGGTAATATTTTCTGTAAAAAACGATTCACTGAATCGGTTCATATCACCTTCATCCGTCATATTGCCGAGCAGACAAATGCAGATATTTAATTCACCAAACATGTCATATTCTTCTCTTCGCCGCTGGTGTGCAAGAAAATGATCCCGCACAATGTGGAAATATGACTCGGTGATTTCTGTGCCATCAAATAGAAATATTCTATTGACAGTTCCCGGAAATCTTACCGACGCGTTCTCCGGGGAATCTCCTTTGAATTTGTCGCTTATTTCCAGGTTGATAGCGTCCCAAAAATGCTGCACTTTCACTACAGAATAGGTATTGGGATCGGCCATTGGCACGCCACTTTCCTTTCGCTCTTCAATAATCTTTTCCAGGCTTACCAACATCAGATTGAAAAATATCTTGTAGGTGCCTAAAAATTTAGATGCCAGCATCTTTTTGAACCGGAGTTCTTCGCCTACCTCCACCAGGCTCTCCATGAAGCGGTGGTAGGCCACAGGAGAATTCTCTCTGAGAAGATCTTTGGTCTTAGCAATTACGGAATTTGGATCGGTCGCTATGAAAGGTCTGTTCAGAAAGTCTCTAAGCTCCTCCAGGGAAAATATCTTGTCCTCTGCATGAAAAACTGGATTATCAAAAGCACGGAAAAATTTTGGCACCAGGTTCTCGTCAAAAGGCTCCTCACCTGCTTGCAAATCCTCCCGCACTAGCAGGATCGCCTGCGCTACCGGACGCTCCTTGCCCTTACTCTTAGTGGAAAGATTACCAACCAAAATCTGTGGCGGCGATAAAAAGGCTTTTTTGATCACCAGATGCATACAGAAATAGCCCCGGTTTACATGGTCCCAAAAGGCCAAAAACAAGACGTTTTGGGCCTCTCCATCAATATAGGATTGAGCCAGGTAATAGCGGTCTCGTTGGTCGCCATCCTCACAGTCGAAGTGATGGGAAACAGATGAGTTCGTCTTATGAATCCTAAGCGTGTTGACTTTAAATGGCTTTTCCGAACTATAAGACTTGTAGTAAATCCGATAACTGCCCTCAAGATTCTCGGGGAAAATTTTGCGCAGGGGTGTATAAATCGCCGAGGCCCCCGGACTTGGCAATAGCGATTTAATGTCCTGATCGAATTTCATGTAATCCTGATTCATATCAATCTCGCGGGATTGATGCGCCTCTTGCTTTTCTCCCTGCAGAACATTCGGGCGGAAGGCAATAATTACCTTCGCCGACACAAGCTGCCGCTGTTGCCCGTTGATCCCCAACGTAATCCCCGAAACCAGGCTTTGACTGTTTAATGTAAGAATACCTGTTTCCTGATTGTAAAAATCCCTGAAATCGAAAATGAACCATCGCACAAATCCACCTGCGTTTTTGCTGGGAGTCTCCATTTGCAAAAACAAAAATTTGGAAACAAAGCGATAATTAGTACAATGCCAGGTACCTGAAGTATTGCTTTCTCTTATAATTTGAAAAGAATCTTCCCCACTCGGCCTCTCAACAGTCCACCTTACCTGATACCACCGTTCCTGTTTGGGATAAAAGGTATTGAAAGTACTGAAGGGAGCGTGCTGAGCCAGTTGTTCCAGCAACTCCTCCGCCGTACCGCGCTGACTTTTTCTTCGTAGCTGATCGACATAATCATTGAAGTCCTGATAGTCTGTAAACTTACGTATAAGGTCTCCCCGGTCGTGTGCGAGGTAATAACGAATAGTTTCTCTGACCTCCTTTTCACCCTGATCCTGCATTAATCGATCACTGATCACCACTCGTTTGTAACTACGAACGCCATCATTGTGATCGTCCAGGCAAGTACTCAGTCCAACCATAAACTCCATCCATTGGTGGTCGTTGGACTTTTGCGCCATGAAAGTAACATGCTCCCGCTCCGAATCTTTCGCAGCCTTATTGCTCAAAGTACAGTAGATTCCTCTTCCCAATTCTTCCAAAGAACCCTCGTACTTAAAATCCCCGGCTTTTCCCTTTTTGTCTTTGGTCTTGTATAAAACTTCAACGCCGGTCACGGTTGGTTGCATCCGCCATAAACTTTCTTTGCTCTTGCCCCAGGGAATGAATGACCAACAATCTACAGGAGGGCTGATTCTGGGATTTTGTTGTTCGCAAAGTCGATGGAAAACACGATCAACGATATCGATACTCGGAATGGTTTCAGGCTTGATCTGCTCTTCCATCTTCAGCTTGAACCACTTGGATCTTTCCTCCTCCTTCTTCTTTTTTTCTTTCTCATACATCGTAAAAAGTGCATGGCGAAGTAACCGATAACCATGGGATTGTAAATCCCCACCTTTGGACCGGTCATCAAGAGCAAACTCCTCTATGACACCCTGCCACTTACCTTTATGATTTTTCGCTGCCTGTAGCAAAATCACGCCAACAACAAGCAGTTGGTCTTTGGCAGTACGCAGCTCCTTTCGCAGCTGATCATGATCAAAATTTCCTTTAAAAAATTTCTCTGAAATTCCAGGTAACGCCTTATCCAGGGTTTGAAACTTGTCAATTTCTATTCCCCTGACCAATTCCGGAATCACTGCCATTGAATTATATAAATAATTAAGTACAAAATATCATTTAGCAAAGAATGGAATTCCATGGAATTCCAACTGAAAAAATAAAACAAAGCGGGCTTTCTGGTGGAATTCAAGACATCTTTTCGTTGTGCTTGATGAGCCAAAGTTTCTTCTCTATTCATTGTGAATGCTTAAAATTTTAATTCGTTGGATATGAGAAGATTTCTACTACTTGGTTTTAGGCAAGGGCTGCTACTCGCAGTGGCAGCATCCTTGTTGAATGCAAATGTGGCACAGGCCCAAAACAGCCCGGTGCTTCGACTTAACGAGATCCGCAACGTGATCCCTGTGGCTCATGGTGAGGAAGTTTCGTTTACAGCGGTGGATACGCTCCACGGTCAGGTGCCTCAGGATATTTTAGCCATTTCAGAGGGTCGAATTCTGTTTGATGAGGTGAGCCACGAGTTCTCCTATTTGGGCAATGAAAACACAAGATCTGACTTCATTGTAGACTTTCAGGCGATCTATCCTGACACATTGATCAGTAAAGTCGTTACCATCTCTCCCCGGTTACCACGTGTTCCTGAGGCGAGTATATTGACACTTTCTAATTCGTATACACCCTCACCGAGTTCAGTTACCTATTTTCTGGCAAGCGAACGCCCAGGTACTAAAGTGGGTATGAACTATGTTCCAAAACGAGTCTCGCGTATCGTGCAGGTATCAGGAGGCACGATCATCGTGGACCATGATCAGCCCATCATGAGCTATCATGAGAATCAGGATATTGAGCGGCTCGAAATTATTGCCGATTCAGTCATCTTTCGAACTACCCTGCATGTACCCCAGACCAACGTAGTTATCAGGGCACGTGTGACTGTCTTCGAGGATCCACCAACCGGTGAGATTGCAGGGATTGTGACCACACCGGTCAGTCTGGACTATCGAGCAAAAAATGCTAACAAAGATGATCCTGCTGAAGATGGTGCACATGGAATTGACGGAGGTCCAATCAGTTTTTCGGTGGATCAGGTAGTTTTTCCTACCAATCAGGATACCGCGCGATTCGTCACTTCAGGCAATATTGCTCAAGACGGTGGGTTGGGAGCCAGCGGCGTAGCTGGTAGATCGCTTCGAGACCTGGGTTCTCCCCGAAAGCACGGAGGCTACACTTACAAAATGGTCTATAATGAATGGAGCAAGCGGAAGTGGTCTTTTGGATGGAAAACCAAATGGTATAGAGAGGGCACCAGGGCATTTAGTGGCTCGGGGCAAGATGCTAAACCTGGAGGAAGGCCGGGCAATGCCGCTAACGGTTCTAATGTAGAATCTAATCACGATATTAGTCAGTATATCGATGCCTCGGCTGGGAAAGCAGGGGAAAAAGCTCCCGACGAAGTAGGCGGGTCGGCCGGCACGCCGCAATATAGTTACCATCGGAGTAAGCCGCATAACGGCGGAGAATCCATCAGATACCACATTGCCCAAGACGGAGCAGATGCTCCCGCGCCCAATGCCCAAATCGAAACCGGCATGGACGGAACATTTGTGCATAGTGGCAATCAATATGCCTGGTTGCATCCGATACAAGTGCGAACGATGCTCTTAATTGGAAAGGACAGCTACATAAATGGTAACGGACTATTCACCTTGTCCCTCTACGACACCTATATTCAGTCAATCCGAGGATACCAACAGACACAGTACTGGGATTCACTCGACAGTCGTACCCAGCGTTCGTTTCAGACACTGGCCTCCGAAATGAGCGTGATCAGGTCCAAGGTAATTTCAGGTGAGAGCTATTTCGGGTTTCCAAAGGGGTATGCGCCATATCTTAGTTTTTCCTTCCTGCTGCAAAGCTATAAAATAGATATATCGAGAGCATTAAAAGTACTCTATCTCACCTACTTGTTGGAGAAAAGTGACGCAACCATACAGCAACAGCAGCTGGCTACCTCACTCCTTCGTGATCAGCAATTTTCCGAAATTGAGAACCTGAAGTCAAAGTATGAAAGTGCCAATACCCGGGTACTGGCCTTGGCAAGGAAGTTTTACGAATCACAGCGATCTCGCGATAGCCTGGTGCTGGAACTCAAACGCGTCCGTGAAGAACTTCTGTTGGTGGCAAAAGATAATTTAAAGGACAAGGAAAGAAAGGCGAAGCTGAACAGTATATTAGACATAACGGCAGAAGTTTCGCAATTCGTGCCCGGGCTGCAGCCGGTAGGGCCAGCCATTAAGGCTTATCGGCAATTTGACAGGGATAACCTCAAATCCGACGAGAACAAGACACTTGTCAAAAACATCTTTGACGCCATCGCTAAACCAGCTGATGATTATAATAAGGCCGTACCAAAAACGCTCGAGTCACTGGAGAGTGCTTTTGACGCGGTGAAAAACTTTGATGCGAGCGAATTTTTTAACAATAAGGTATATAGGGAGCAATTCGAAACGATCTTCTCCGACCTGGACGATGCCTCGGAACCGCTGATCACTTCCTACAATAGCATCCTGGATATCTATCAGCCCACCAAGGTGACAAGTCGCGAATTGGACATTGAGCTTCAAAAGCTTATCAACTCCTCTTCAGAGTACAAGGTCGTGGCGAAGAGACTGGAAGATGCTAAAGGTGCGCACGCGCAAGTGATTGAGGAGCACCAGCTCTATCGATCAATGCTCAATACAAGCGTAGGTGAAATGAGAACTGCCTTGCTGAATATCGATGAAATGAACCTGGCGCTTGCAAATACGGATTACTTTCTCAGCCAGGAAATACGAAAAGTAGCGCAGGACTTGCGTCAAAGGTCCCTCGAAAAACTCGAACGATGGCATTTTCTCATGGCCCAAGCTTATCAGTTTCGCTTACTTAAGCCTTATACACAACGTCTTGATATTTCAAATATCTTCGACCAGATGTTGCTACTCCTCGAGGCTGGCAATGGTGAGGATCTCTCCGCAGCCGAATATGAAAGTTTGGAGGGGATTTTTTCAGCCAGCATACAAGAAATTGTAAGTAGCATCATCGAAGAGTACCCTTTCACAAGAAAGCAGGCTCGCATCTCTTTTCGACTTAGCGAAGAGCGACTACAACAACTCAACCAAAACGGTTTGGTAGTGATCAACCCGTTTGAGGAAGGGTTGATTTTTGATGGTTACGAGTCGGTACGGATCATTGACATTGGCATCAATCGAGCACAATATGAGGCAAGTGCTACCGCAGAATACGCACAATCGAAAATAGAAGTGATTCATCAGGGAATCTCAAAATTTGTAACGGATGGAACTCCCCTGGTTTTCTATAATATTTCCGTCGACAATCCCAATCCGCACAGGTGGGTGATTGACATTGATGGAGTGGGTCAATATGTCAATTCCGAGTCCCCCAGCGGCTTAGATCAAAGTCTGCTGAAAACGATGCTTGCACTCGGCGGGCATGATACGGATCTGCTTTTCTTCAGCGCGCCTTCAGTAAATGGGAATTTGGAGATTCGGAAGCGAGATATTAGTAGTGATAACTCGGCCTTGGAACTAAAGGAGCTCGTTTTCGATCTGACTTACGACTATGACATAGCCACCAACAAATATGCACGGATCAACGTGCAATCAAACGTCGGAATGCCGCCGGTCTATTTGAGCAAAGAGGATAAAAATCAAAGAAAAAATGGCTACGCCGGATTCGAGAGATTTTTTCATCAGTCTGCTACTGATTCGGTGACATTAACTGCCCTGAACGAGTACGGACTGTATAAATTCAGTCATTGGAGTGACCTGGCAGGACGGGCATTGACCGGAGTTCAAATTGATGGAACCTCAGTAAAAGTCCCTTTGGGTGAAAATCAGCAGCTCAAAGTGAATTATGTGCTTCCGGAAACGGTGCTTGAGATCCAGCCGGATACCATTCACTTAACAGGCGAATCAGGTCAATTCGATGTTCCCATTGAATCAACGGGCAATGATTCCAAACTCAGCTGGAAGGTTAACGCGTCGCCCTCTTGGATCACTAGCCTCCACTCCGGCGTATCAACCGACACAGTCGCTCACTTCAGTTACGAACAAAATGTAACTGGGGTAGATAGATCAGGCGCTATTGTCTTTCACAACAGTGACGACCCAAATAATGTGGATACGCTAATAGTCTTCCAGAAGCAGGCAAGTCGGGCCTTTTTTCCTGTAGATACACTTGAAATCAGCGCGGATACTGCTAGCATCGACCTGCAAATCACCGCGACCAATGCTACAGATATGTGGAGCCTTGACCCTAGCAGCGTGCCCTTTGTCGCACTTGCGCAAAACATTGGGCTCGGATCCGCAAGTGTTCAGTTTTCCGTCGAAGAAAACCTCAATACTGAAGAGCGCATCGGCACGCTGATGCTTTCCGTTGGGTCGTTTGAAGATAGTCTTGTTCTGGTCCAAAAAGGCACATCGCTATCGCCAGTCAATTTTCAGTTGGACACGCTATTCCTTTCACAGGCTGGCGGCGATACGCTGGTCGATGTAATTAACCCGGGAACACCGATTGACTGGTGGGTTGCAGAGGCTGAGTTAGCCGGGATTGAAATCGACATGACAGCAGGAACTGGCACCCAAAAAATCCAAGTGACTTACGCTCCCAATTTGCTGTCCGCTTCCCGAGAAAGCAAGATCGTGCTAGAAAGCAAGATGGGTAAAGACTCATTGGTAGTGGTTCAAAACGGGAAACATATTCGTGACGCCAACTTTGCCACCGACACACTGGTAGTAGGGCCTGAGGAAGATATTTTCGTTTTGGATGTACGTAGCGACACTTCCTGGGCGATATCTCGATCTACTTCATTCTTTACAGTGCTTGGAGATACCACTGGGCTCGGTGATGACACTATAATCTTACAGGTCCAGTTCAATCCCGGTACCCAAAGTAGAAACGGTGTGCTACACCTACACGGTGCAGAAAATGAAGACCAGGTATTGATCATTCAGGAGGGTCGTGGGGCCACGGTACTTGCCGATGCCTATTTAGACCGGGATACCTTGGAAATTGCTGCCTCTTCGGGGTACGATACAGTGACAGTGCATAACCAGCCCGTCGCGGGTTATTGGGAGATTTCATTCCTGGAACAGAACGGAGTTGAGCTATTAGGTGAATCGTCCAGGTTTGGAGCCGGCGAGATAGTCTTGCGCCGCATCAGCAATCCGGACATTTCACCCAGAAAAAGTCGATTGGTAGTGAAGGACAGCCTCAATAGCGACACACTTGTGATTATGCAAGCACCGCGTGAGGAGATCCTTTTGAGTGTCCAGGAATCCCTGGAGCAGACCGAGCACTTTTTCTTTCCAAATCCGACCAGTGATCGTGTTTACCTACGAATTGGCCAGGAAGCCGTTAGGAAATTGAGAATTTTCAACCTGGAAGGTCAGGTCGTTCTAGAGACTACCTTACAATCGGTTCAGTCCCCGGTGGACGTCCGACATTTGGAACCTGGAACCTATATCCTACAAGTATTTTCCACAACACAAGTATTTCAGTCACGCTTGGTTATAAACTGAGCGTAACTTATTGCATTTAGGTAGGTCATTTGGCCTATCTAAATGTTTCTTTTTGGAGGGGGTTTTTGAATACGGGTGCTTTCGGAAGGGGTTGCAGTGAAGTAATCGGACGTTTCAATGACCATCCCCGAGCGGCATGGGGCATTCCGAAATTATGCGCCTCGCTTAAGATACCAGGCTTCTATTTCTTGCCGCATTTCGTCCACATCGAAAGGCTTGAGAAAGAATCTCTCAATCAGCTTACTTTCAATAGCCGCTTCGATTTCCGGGTTTCTGCCGAAACCGGTTAAAATGAAGTAGGCAATATTTCCATTGTATTCCTTCTTCGCGGCTTTAATGAATTCCACACCATTCATGCCTGGCATCCGCATATCGCTGACCACCACAATGATTTTGTTGTGCGCAAATTTTAGCACTTCCAAACCTTCTTGTCCGGAACTTGCAGTTAACACCTGATATTGTTCATTGAACATGAGTTCAAACAATTGCAGATTTGGTTGTTCGTCATCGACGTAGAGGATTGTAATGTCTTTAGCCTCGGTCATCACGCTTTGTTTTTTTAGGCAATTCAATCATGAATTCTGCGCCCTCACCTAAGGTAGAAGTCACCTTCACATTGCCATGGTGTTGCTGCACGATAGAGTAAGCGATAAATAATCCTAAGCCGGTTCCTTGTCCCGGTGGTTTTGTGGTAAAGAACGGATCTCCAATTTTCAGGAGGTTTTCTTCCGGTATACCCACACCGTCATCTTTTATCGAAACTACTACATTTTTTTCGTTCGAAAACGTAGAAATAGATATTTGTCCCCTCGGCCCTGTCGCATCTAAGGCATTGGAAATGACATTCAGAAATGCCTGATGCAGCTTACCCTCGTTCCCCTGGACAAGTGCACCTGGTGCCTTGTAATCTACTGTCATCGTTGCATTTTTAGCCTTATTACTAAGGATGATCAGGCAATTGTCGATGATCTCCTCTATTTCACATGCCTCTTTTCCGTCTTCCCCGATACGACTAAAATGCGCAACGCTCTTCACAATTTTCGAAACCCGGCCGACGCCTTCCTCCACTATATCGAAATATACTTTCGCCTTGCCCAATTCAGTGGCAGCATGTTTGTTTAACTCCCGGCGAACACCTTCCAGGCCATTCTTGATATAATTCAGCGGATTATTTATTTCATGGCCAATTCCAGCGGCAATGACACCAAGTGATGCCATTTTCTCGGAATGAACCAATTGATCACGTGCTTCACGCAACTCCAGTGTCTTGACCCTAACCTCTTGCGCAAGTTCCGCCCTTCTCCTGCGCAATGCGTACATGCGCCAGTAGAAAATTGATAGTACCATGCCAATACCGCCAATGACATAAAGTACGTAGGCCAGAGGCGTATCCCAAGGAGCCGGCGTAACGGTTATACTCAGGGACCTGGGTTCATTATTCCAGATCCCATCATTGTTCGATGCCATCACTTTGAAAACATATTCTCCCGGATCCACATTTGTATAGGATACCTTTCTTTGCATACCAGCCTCTATCCAGTCGTCATCAAACCCTTCCAATATGTATCGGTATTGGTTCTTCTCGCTGTGCTTATAGTTGATTCCGACAAATTCCAGGGAGAAGAAGTTTTGGTCATAATTCAATGACAATTCACTGGTCAACAGTAAGTTCTTTTTAAGTATTTCGCCAGGTCCAATACTTATCGCCTTATTGAACAACTTAAAGTCGGTTATGTATACCAAGGGTTCGATTTTGTTCTCCTGAATGAGGTTTGGAGAAAATCTGTTAAACCCATTATTCCCTCCAAAAAGCAACTCGCTACTAGCCAGTTTCAAGCTATTTCTTGGCATAAATTGATTACCCTGAAGACCATCGCTTTTATCAAAATTTTTGAAAGTCTTTCTTTCCGGATCAAACCGACAAATTCCCCAGTTGGTGCTCAACCACAGCAGACCCTGATCGTCCTCGAGAATACCAACCACTCCATCGTTGGGAAGGCCATCTTTTCGGGTGAAATAACTAAAGGTTCCAGTCTCCCGATCCAACAAACTTAAACCGGACGAACCCGTACCGACCCACACCCTGTCCTGTGAGTCAACCAGGAGCGCATACATATACTGTTTCACAATTTCACCTTGTGAGTCCCGAGGTTGGTAATGCGCTGCCTCGTCAGTAGCAGGGTTGTATTTAAATAGTCCATTGAACTCACTGGCAATCCAAAGATTCCCATGTTGATCCTGCTCTATTTTATTGACCGTTTCAATTTTAAGATCGTGGTGTTTATCTCTTTTGTTAAAAAAGGAAGTAAAATCATCCGTTTCAGGGTTGTACCTGAGCATACCATTGCCCCATGTACCTACCCATAAGGTGCCGTTGGCATCGGTAAAAAACTCAAAGATGTTGTTGGAAGAAAGGCTCCGGGTGTTGCCCTCTTCATGACGATAATGCCTGAAATTCCTGGTTCCAAAGTCGTAATAGTCAACTCCCCCACTCCACATACCGATCCAGATACCTTTTTCACCATCATACTCCAGCGCCAGTACCTTATTGCTTGTCAGGCTATGGGGGTTGCCTATTTCGTGCTGCAAGGAAGAGAAGTTACCGGTATTTGCATCATAAAAATTCACACCTCCTCCATCGGTAGCTACCGCCAAAGTGCCCGATGGACTCTGGGCAAATCCCGCGGTATAGTTGCTTGATAGGGTCATCGGGTCTCCCGGTTTATGCTTGAATAACGTAAATTTCGACTCATCCAGTAACCCAAGCGACACACCACCCAAGCGCGTCGCTACCCACAAGTTCCGATTGCGGTCTACCATGACCGAATTCATGATATCACTCCCGAGGCTGTACTCGTCATTGGGATCGTTCTCGTACACGGTAAAGGCGCCTCCATCTCTATAAAGATTGAGACCTTGGTCAGTAGCAACCCAGAGCTCTCCGGGGGCCGTTTCGAGAATCTTTTTTACATAATCGTTGGACAGACTCGTGGCATTGGATTCCTGATAGCGATAATTATGTCCAACATTGGTGGCTAAGTCAACTACATCAAGGCCCGTCTTCAGATGACCTAACCACAGTTGGTTTTTACTGTCGACATGCAATGTCCTAATGTTATTGGATGAAATTGGAGGTGCCCCGGGGATCTGGCCATAGGAGGCCACAGTATAATTCTCCATTGACATCCCGAAATCGGAAGTCATGCTTAAACCGTCTTCTGTTGCTATCCATATCCTCCCCTGCTGATCCTCGTCAATCTCCAAAACCGTACCACTATGAAACCCGTCAGGGACGTCTAAATCTCTGGGTATGTTACGAAAATCATCAGTTTCAGAGCGGTACACTGACAATCCTCCTTCGGTCCCAAACCATAGATTTCCATTGGAGTCTTCAAATGCAGCATTTACTACCGGATTCACTAGCCCATTCGAATCGGACGGATCGTATCGATAGTGCCTGAAAGTCCGCGTGTCGGGATCAAAACGGTTCAGTCCATTGATACAACCGGCCCATATATATCCGCTACTATCTTCCAACAGGCATCTTACCCAATTGTCAGAAATGCTGGTGGAATCTTCCTGGTCCTTGCGAAAAGTGGTGAATGCGTAACCGTCAAAAACATTTAACCCATCCTCAGTACCTACCCAAATAAACCCGAGCCGGTCCTCAATAATATCAATAACATTATTTTGCGAGAGCCCCTGATCCACGCCATACCGAGTAAACTTTACATCGCGCTGCTGTGCCGCGACTTGACCCGAGTAGATCATTGCCCAGATTATCACCCAGAATAACGTTCTTTTCTCCATAGGAATTCGTTAAGCAGCTGGGTCCTTAGGGTGACCATAAGGCACACTTCAATATTCTCAATTTACGAATGAATACCCACTTTTTCTGAGTGAAACTGTATTTTGAGTGTGTCAGCAACAACTTGAGCCTTTTTAAACCAGCTGGAAACTCGACAGCACTCAGGTTCAGGTGTAAAAAAAGTGTACTGAACAAGTGAATTAAGGCTCGGGAAAAGTGACTGACAAAAATCACCTCTCGCAATGACGGACCAAATTGTCCGAATTATATTTGATATCTAGATTCGTAACCAATATAGAAGCAGATGTTTTCCAAAGCGTGTGAATATGCTATTAAGATCATGATATATATAGCAGCGAATGATAAAGAGCAAAAGCGCACCGGATTGAAAGATGTGACCGACGCAATCGGCTCACCGGAAGCCTTCACCGCCAAAATCCTGCAGCAACTGGTCAAAGGGAGATTGCTAGAATCCTTCCGCGGACCTACCGGAGGATTTGTGCTTCCGTCAAAGAAGAAAATCTTGCTTTACGACATAGTGGCGACGATCGACGGTGAGCACCTGATGAATGATTGTATCCTCGGGTTATCGGCTTGTTCCAGCACCAGTCCCTGCCCGGTTCATGACAAGTTTCAACCGATCCGACGACAGTTAAAAGAGACACTGCTGGCCACTGAAATTCGTGAGGTAGACCTGCTTCAGGGTGGGAAGGCTTTGAAGATTTAAAAAAATTTTAGATAATAAAAGATATAATGATCCTTAATTCCTAAATAAAAAATCATGAAACCTTACACGCTTTTAATTCCACTTTTCGCGCTCCTTTTCTTACTCGCATGTGGTGGAGGTCAAAACAGAATTGAGCAGATCAAACAGCAATCCACAGTCGCCGAAGCAGACCCCTACACGACCTGGGAGAGCAACCATGGAGTTGGTCCTGTGAAAGCTTTCGAACTACCGCCGGAAATTGACCAATCGCTGGCGGCCACAGGACAGGAAATCTATGAGGCCAAGTGCACCGCTTGTCACAGGATCGACAAACGATTCATCGGACCTGCTCCGGTGGGGATCCTTGAAAAAAGAACCCCGGCCTGGATCATGAACATGATCCTGGATCCCGAAGGGATGGTGAAACAAGACCCTATAGCTAAAAAATTGCTGATGGAATTCAACGGATCACCCATGGCTAATCAAAACCTCACACAAGAAGATGCCAGGGCTGTACTAGAATACTTCCGAACACTCAAATAGTTGTCAATTATGAAAAAGAAAAACACCAAATCAACCATCGTATTATTGGTCTTGGGGTTACTCATCGGTTGTACCGGTAATCCGTCTACCGATAGTCGCGAAACTGCCAATACGGCCAAAACCCATCCTAAGGGTCAAGCTTCCGTTCAAGACGATGTTTCGGACAAGAACATCCTCCAGGTAGCGATAGGCTCCCCGGATCACAGCACCCTGGTGGCGGCGGTCCAGGCCGCAGAAATTGAACACGTATTGGTAAATGCGGGGCCATTGACGGTCTTTGCTCCAACCAATGATGCTTTTGATGCATTGCCGGAGGGTACGGTTGCTAACCTGTTACAGCCGGAAAATAAACAATCCTTAGCCACCATTTTGACGAGACATGCTGCGCCTGGTTCGTTCAATGTCGAAGGCCTGAAAAAGGAAGCACGCAAAGGCCGAAAGATCTACATGGCCACAGGAGACTACCTGGAAGTGGAAGTTTCCGGCGATGAAATCAGAGTGGGAGGAGCTAAAGTACTTGCCACGATTCAGACCACCAATGGTATCATCAATGTAGTGGACCAGGTCATTTTACCTAAATAAAATCAATTCATTTCAACTTATAAAATCATGAATTCATATCAAAAGCTTTTCAATTACTTGCTCGCCGTGGCCACAATTGCGCTTATGGTCGCTTGCGGACAAGGAAGCAATCAGGGAGCGCTAAGCAACGATCTGGCACAGCGGTCTTTTGTTCCTCCGGGAGAACATGATGAATACTACGCTTTCATCTCCGGTGGTTATAGCGGACAGTTGTCAATCTATGGCCTACCGTCCGGGAGACTGTTTCGGGTAGTTCCCGTTTTTTCTGTGGATGCGGAAAAAGGGTACGGCTTCAATGAAGAAACAAAACCGATGTTAAACACTTCTTTTGGTCCAGTACCCTGGGATGACTCTCACCACCCGGATTTGTCTCAAACCAACGGGGAGGTTGATGGAAGATGGTGCTTTATCAATGGCAACAATACACCCAGAATCGCACGTATAAGCCTCTCCACCTTTGAAACCGAGGAGATCATCGAGATTCCCAATAGCGCTGGAAATCACAGCTCTTCCTTCATAACCGAGAATACCGAATACGTAGTAGCTGGCACACGATTTGGAGTGCCTGTACCACAACGCGACATTTCGATTGATGCGTACAAAGGAAACTTCAAGGGGGCCCTGTCCTTCATAAAGGTCAACCCGGAGACGGGGAGAATGAATCTTGAATTCCAGGTGATGATGCCGGGATTCAACTTTGATCTGGCTCATCCCGGGCGCAACAAGTCTCACGGATGGATGTTTTTCTCTACCTACAACACAGAAGAAGCCAATTCTTTGCTAGAGGTAAATGCTTCTCAAAATGACAAGGATTTTATAGCCGCCATTAACTGGAAAAAAGCCGAGGAGCTTATTCAAGCTGGGGAGTTTGAAGTATATCCAGCTGAATATGCGCATAACGTTTATGAGGAATCCACGCACATGGCAACCACTACCATGATGAGCGAGGTGAAAGTTTTGGATCCCTCAAAATATCCAGGCCTGGTGTATTTTCTTCCTACACCAAAGTCTCCGCACGGCTGTGATGTGGACCCAACCGGCGAATACATCATAGGTAGTGGCAAACTGGCGGCATCATTGACTGCACACTCATTCACTAAAATGCTCGATGCGATTGAGGGTGAAAAATTCGATGGCGATGCTTACGGTATTCCTATCATCAATTACGACGATGTGGTTGCTGGTGTCGTCCAACAGGCTGGTTTGGGGCCCCTGCATACTGAGTTTGATGCCAAGGGCAACGCCTACACCACTTTCTTCATTAGCTCTGAAGTGGTCAAGTGGAAAGTAGGTACCTGGGAAGTTCTGGACCGAGCACCTACTTACTACTCTGTAGGTCACCTGATGATCCCAGGCGGCAATTCCAGAAAACCTTTTGGGAAATACCTGGTAGCGATGAACAAGATCACCAAGGACAGATATCTTCCCACGGGTCCTGAATTGGCGCATTCTGCACAGCTGTATGACATTTCCGGAGAGAAGATGGAGCTGATCCTGGACTTCCCTACAATAGGCGAGCCTCACTATGCGGCTGGTTGTCCCGCAGACCTGATTAAGCCAAATCAGACCAAAATTTATGAACTGGAAAAGAACCAGCATCCTTACGCGGCTAAAAGCGAGAAAGAGACTCGCGTAGAAAGGAATGGTAACGAGGTACATGTCTACATGACCACTATTAGAAGCCACTTTGCTCCGGACAATATTGAGGGCATCAAAGTGGGTGACAAGGTTTACTTCCACGTCACAAACCTGGAACAAGACTATGACGTCCCCCATGGGGTAAGTATGATCGGTGCTAACACATCTGAACTTTTGATCATGCCTGGTCAAACGGAAACCTTTATCTGGGAGCCAAAGAAAGAGGGTGTATGGCCGTTTTACTGCACCGATTTCTGTTCAGCGCTTCACCAGGAAATGCAAGGGTATGTGAGGGTTTCTGCCAGAAATTCTGATGTCCCGCTGAAATGGACATTGGACGGAGAATAAAACCCGTCAGGAAACAGGAGGTGAGGGCACATCGCTCCGCCTCCGCCTTTTTGATCAAAGACAAAAAGCCATGAGAAAATCAAAAATAATGATGATCCTGGGTGCCTTGCTCCTGAGCAGCCTCTTCGTATTGCCTGTTTGGAACATCACCCTGGAAGCGCCTCAATACCCGGATCCGATCGGCATGGACATACACATCAACAAATTCAAAGATGCTCATCCGAACGACATAAAAAACATCAACATAATGAATCATTATGTCGGCATGGCAGACATACCTGAAACCATTCCGGAATTCAGCCTATTTCCATGGTTTGTCGGGGGTATGGTTATGTTGGGGGTATTTTTCGGTCTTACCGGTAAACCTAAGCTATACCTGGTGTGGTTTGGGCTCATGGTGATACTTGGCAGCCTGGCCTTATATGACTTCTACCTATGGGAATATGAGTATGGGCACAATCTCAAGGAGACCGCCGCGATCAAGTTTACTGACTCGGAAGGTCAACCGATGGCCTATCAGCCACCTTTGATTGGCAATAAGACCATCCTGAATTTTAAAGCCCTATCATGGCCCAGGTCCGGAACGTATCTGATGGCCACTGGAATGGCCCTATCCGTTCTGGCATTTTTTTCAATCTAAGAAAGAAAATGATGAGTAAGTATAAATTGTTATTGCTCCTGCCGCTAGTGGCGGCATGTGACGCCAAACCTCAGCCGATCAGCTACGGTTCTGACTCCTGCCATTTTTGCAAAATGACGATTGTGGACAGGCACCACGCCGCACAACTGGTAACAGTCAAGGGTAAACCATTTAAATATGATGCGATAGAATGCATGATGAATCACCTGGCAAAATGGGATCAGCCAGAAGTCAAATTACGACTGGTCGCTAACTTCGAAGAGCCAGGCGATTTGATGGATGCCACTCAAGCCCGATTTCTGATCAGTCAATCCATCCCAAGCCCAATGGGCGCCTTTCTGTCTGCTTTCGAAGATGAAGCTAGTAGACAATCATATGTCAACAATGGGGATAGAACGCTGGATTGGAAGGAATTGCAACAAGAGTTCAACCTGCCAGAAAATCAATGACTGAAAAAATCGCCGGCTTCCTCCTCGTGTTATCCTTGCAAGCAGCCGGGACGGTATTACCTATTTGCCCCAATTGCCGTCATCTGACAGTCGAAAACGCCTTGGAGCAGGCCAATCACGGTGATACGCTTCTGATCAAGGCAGGTTTTCATCAGGTAGCGAACCTCGACATTACAAAACCCGTGACGCTGCAAGGGGAGCAAGGAACCATACTCGATGGTGGTCATGAAGGCTATGTTTTGAAGATTCTATGCGACAGTGTAACAATAGATAAACTGAAGATTATAAACTCTGGTCGAAGCTACACCAAGGACTATTCAGCGATTTACGTCTCCAGGGCCCATTACTTTTCCATCACCAACTTAGAAATCGACGATCCATTTTTTGGCATCCTCGTCGAAAAGTCAAGTCATGGGTACATCGGCTACAATACGCTCACCGGACTTGCGCGCAGGGAAGATGATGCCGGAAATGGTATTCATTTATGGCACTGCTCGGAGGTGCGGGTATCGTCCAATGAGATAAGTCACCTGCGCGATGGCATTTACCTGGAATTTGTTGATAACAGTCAGGTTCAGGATAATTACGCACATGATAATGTCAGGTATGGCTTGCACTTCATGTTTTCTAACAACGATGAGTACATCAACAATACTTTCTCAGACAATGGAGCTGGCGTGGCGGTCATGTTCTCCAAGTTCATCCGGATGACAGGTAACCGATTTATTGAAAATTGGGGCACAGCCTCTTACGGGCTGCTCTTGAAAGAAATCTACGACGCGGAAGTTGTCAACAACGAGTTCATCAAGAACACGATCGGCATTTTCCTGGAGGGTTCCACGCGCATTAGCTATCAACGCAACGTCTTTTCACAAAATGGCTGGGCGGTAAAAGTATCCGGAGGGTGCTATTCAAACGTATTCGAAATGAATAACTTCCTGGGAAATTCCTTTGATGTATCCTACAATGCCAAGATGAACGACAATAGCTTTCATGGCAACTACTGGAGTACGTACACTGGATATGATCTCGATAAAGATGGCATTGGAGACGTGCCGTATCGGCCGGTCAAATTGTTTTCCTACATCGTGAATCGCACCCCGGAGACCATAGTCTTGCTTCGCAGTTTATTTGTCGACATTGTCAATTTCTCGGAATATGTATCACCGGTATTTACACCTGATGATCTAATGGATCGAGCGCCGGCCCTCTTCCCCTTCTGAAATGCTTGAACTACAAAACATAAGAAAAAATTTCGGCAAGATCAGCGTTTTAGCAGACGTGAGTCTTCAACTACCCAAGAGCGGCGTGTTTGCGGTTTTGGGGCCCAATGGCTCCGGCAAAACCACCCTGTTAAAAACTATCCTGGGAATGGTAATACCTGCAGGCGGCGACATCACTTACCGGGGACAGAGCATTCTCCAAGACCACCGGTACCGGGACCAAATCGGCTACCTTCCTCAAATTGCCCGGTTCCCGGAAAATTTACGGGTCCGAGAGCTCATTGCTATGATAAAAGACTTAAGAAACCACCCTGCTGATCCCGATCCGCTCATCGCGACTTTTCGGCTTAACAAGTTCCTGGACAAGAAATTGAGAGATCTTTCTGGTGGCACGAGACAAAAAGTCAATATCGTTCTGACTTTTATGTTCGACCTGCCCGTATATATCCTCGATGAACCCACCGCAGGCTTAGACCCAGCTTCTCTCCTACGGTTAAAGGAACTCATACGCACGCAAAGAGAGCAGGGAAAATTGATCCTGCTGACCACTCATATTATGAGCCTGGTAGAGGCTTTGGCAAGTGATGTCATATTCATTCTTGAAGGCAACATCTATTTCCAAGGACCCTTGGGAGAGTTAAAGCGGCAGACAGATTCTCAAGATATTGAACATGCCATCGGTAAAATATTGGACGATGCTGAAGATTCTTAAATATAGCTTTTGGGACCTGCTTCGAAGTAAGTGGAGCTACGTTTACCTACTTTTTTACCTGATCCTGGGTTTGGTATTGCTGTTTCTAAACAATGACCTATCCAAAGCTATCATCACAATGATGAATGTAACGGTGGTCCTGATACCGATGATAAGTACCGTATTTGGCATTATGTACTACTACAGCTCAAGAGAATTCACAGAACTTCTGCTTGCACAGCCGCTTCGAAGATCAACAATTTTCCTAGGTCAATATTTAGGCGTGGCACTTTCTCTCTCCAGTAGCCTCGTCATCGGATTGGGAGTTCCTTTTTTGTTTTATGGGTTATTTCAATCCGCTGAGATTCTAAATTTTATCATCCTCCTGATCAATGGTTGTTTTCTGACGTTCATTTTCACTGCACTTGCAACATGCATTGGATTGCTTCATGCAGACAAAATCAAAGGTTTTGGTTATGCTATTCTGATGTGGTTGTTTTTAGCGGTAATCTACGATGGCCTGATCCTCCTGACGTTGGTACTGTTGCGGGATTATCCGCTCGACCGTATGACCTTGGTGGCGACTATGTTGAATCCTATTGATCTGTCTAGGATACTCATCCTCCTAAAACTGGATATTTCTGCCCTTCTTGGCTACACCGGAGCACTTTTCCAGAAATTCTTTGGCACTAGCCTAGGCATGTTTGTCTCACTTTCGACCTTGGTGCTCTGGACTATTTTGCCGGTGGCCTTTTTGCTTAAGAGGTCTTATCGGCAGGATTTTTGAAAATGGTCCGTTAACTTTCTCCCGTTGATACCTAAAACAATGGAAAAATCGAATAGTGTATTTATTGCGACCAGTTTGGATGGGTTTATCGCTGACAAAAATGGCGGCATCGATTGGCTCCACAGTGTCCCTAATCCAGGCGGTGACGACCTGGGATACCATGCGTTCAATGACCGTGTTGATGCCCTGGTGATGGGGCGCACAACTTTCGAGACGGTGTGCAACTTCGATATCGACTGGCCCTACCAAAAGCCGGTGTTTGTACTAAGTAACAGGCTTCATCAGATTCCCGAAAGTCACAAGGAAAAGGCCCAGTTGGTAAAGGGATCGATAAACGAGGTGCTTCACGAAATCCACGGGCAAGGATATGGTCGCCTTTATATTGATGGGGGCGCGACTATACAGAGTTTTCTCAGGGAAGACCTAATCGATGAGATCGTACTCACCACTATCCCCATCCTGCTTGGTTCAGGTTTTCCCCTTTTTTCAGACCTGCCAAATAGGCTCGAATTCGAACTATTGGAATCCAAAGTATTTCTCGGCCAAATCTCGCAACGTCATTTTCGTCGGAAAAGATAGGGAAGAGCGCATGTCAGCCACCGCCGGATATTATGGACATCTTCCGCTATTGATCTGAATTGGATCTCAGCGCCAGTAGTTATTCGCCTGTGCGATCGTAGCAAATTCCGCGGCTACTGTTGCTCCAATAGCAATAAGCATAGACGCATCTTCTGCATAGGCGGGACGCAGTTTTTCGCGTACCGCCGCGTCCGGTTGCGTGAGCTTGATTGACAATCTGGCCATTTTAACCGCCAATTGCCTACCCTCTTCAGGAGTTGCAGTAATAAGTGTATTTCCGGGAACTAATTGAGTTTGATCTGACATCTTCTCTATCATTTTTGATTGCTTAACCAAAAATGAGCTATCAGCAGGTCAATTACAGTGACTATTGTCACATTAGTGCACCTTTATCTTTCGCCCAATTTGCTCGACCTGTTCATTGCCTCCCAATTTTTTCATCAGTCGTGTGACGACCTCCCGCGAGGTTCCCAGATCGTCGGCAATTTGCTGGTGGGACCTTTCCACGATATCCGTGCCACTGAGTTCGGTCTTTGTTTTCAGGTATTGCAACAGTCGTTCTTCCAGGTTGTAGCAGATCACCTGCTTTGTGGTATGCAGCAAATCACGATAGTGCCGTTGGTGCGCTTGCAACAGCATATGGCTAAACCTTGGGTACCTCTCAAACCATTCTCTGACCTTGTGGATAGGCAAAAGCATGAGTTCGCTTGGCGCTTCCGCAATTGCAGAAAACTCGGCCGGGCTTCCTTCAAACAAATGGGCGAAACTAAAAATACAGGTCTCACCCGCTGGAATGAAATATAGCAGGAACTGAGTCGAGCGTTCATTGCTAAAGACTTTGACATTACCTGTGACCACCATGGGGAGAAATCTTATGAATTCGCCTTGCTTTACGACACACTCACCAACAGCAAAAGTTTTCAGCACCGAGTACGCTTCGATTTCCTTGATCACTTCTGCCCCCAGGTTAGGTATGCAATCTTGTAGCACCATCTAAACTTTGTGATTGGACCAAGAGCAATTTATGCATTTGGCAAAGGAACATAGAGGTTTTCTCATTAGAAGACCTTCAGTTTCAAGCGCACGGGCAATGTTCAAACAGCACTGGTGTAGCTGCCGCTCCCACCCCCACCTCAGGGGTAGCTATCTGCCGATACCACAACCGGCAAGATGCCTCCAGCTTTCACCGATTCTCAGGAGTGACTCGCGGGATAATACGCATGGTTCGTCGAATCTCGTCAAGCCCCATGTACCTGGTTATCTACTTTAGTCGCAGAAATAGTGAGTATCTATTTCCCATAGCTGGTTCTTTAGTGCAACATTCCAGACGGGAATGTTGCCTTTTTCCCTAACACCACCATTGCCAAGAGATGCCAGAATATAGAACTAAACCGACCGCAGCCCGAATGGTTCACCGCGAAGAACGTGACCACCATGTGTTGCATTTTATTTTTCAAGGGCATTTCGACCTACCATCCTGTCAAAGGGTGATCAACCAATGGCGCCATAGCGCCGCCAGTAATTCGGACAAACCAATTAAGCATATCTGGGAGTGTCTGGATATGAGGTCTTTCGACAATTCCGCCAGAAAACTCTGGATGAAGCAACTCGCTGCTGAAAAAAAACAGACCGAAAGCATCCTACTTGTTGCGGACAACATTGTGATTCGCGGTGCTGCCCGCCTGATGGCACGATTCTCATCTATTCCGCTTTCTGTAGGTACCCACCTGTAAAAGGAGCTTTTGATTTTTTAGTTACTCAGGTATGCTGTCTCTCCCTCGTGTCACGGGGCTTACAAATCAATCATACTGAGCAACCAAAGGCACTGCCATTCCTGTATTATGGAAGTACATACATTATTTAACCAGCATTTTATGTCAAGTAAATCCGCATTTTTCTCATTCATTGTTTTTCTAAGTGTATCCATCGCCTCCGCCCAAATCGGCTATGCGTCGGAGGAAGAAGGGGTGGCCTTTGATGGCTACGATCTGATCACTTACCACCAAAAATCCCCCAAGAAGGGTGACCCAAAATTTGCATTGGACTATCAAAACATGCACTTGCTATTTACAAGTGCAGAAAATAAGCGGAAGTTTCTGAAAACTCCCGACAAGTATTTACCCGCCTACGGCGGATGGTGCGCCACAGCGATGGTCTATGGCCGCAACGTTAGACCGGACTTTACCAAGTATAAAATCCAGAATGATAAGTTGCTTTTTTTTGAAGTGAAGGCTTTTTTCAACGGTCAGACCCAATGGGAAAAAGATCCGGACTACAATGAAACCTTGGCAGATTCTGAGTTTAGACGGTTGCATGGAGGTCAGAAGACAGAAACATCCCAGTAAATTCGTTTCAACATCATTGGGTAATAGCCTGCTCACAGATATCGTATTCGGTATCAAAGGACGGGCTCGACATCTCATTCATTCCTTAAAGCATCCACCGGGTTTTGCTGAGCTGCCGCAAATGACTTGAAGCTCACGGTAAGCAATGTTATCGCCACTACGATCAGTGCCCCGGACACAAATAGCAGCGGTCCCATAGTCGTTTGGTACGCGAAATCCTGCAACCAGGCATTCATCAAATAATACCCAGCAGGAAAGCCGATGACGAAAGAAATTGCCACCAAAAAGGCATAATCCCGAAGCAATAAAAGAACTACCCGATGCACTGTTGCGCCGAGTACTTTGCGGATACCTATTTCCTTACGTGATTGCTCAACCGTGAATGAGATCAGCCCGAACAGACCTAAGCTTGCCACTACGATAGCGAAAATTGCAAACGCTGAAAACACCGTATTGAATCTCCGATCACTTTTGTATTGACGATCGAAGAATTCATCTAAGAAGAAAAAATCGAATGGATTGTCTGGATATACTTCGTTCCAAATGTTCTCAATTTCGGTAATGGTAGCCACAATATCCTGATCAGCAACCTTGAGCGAAAAAAAGTCGTCGCTATTTGGTCTGTAGCTAAACATTATAGGATCAAGTGAGCGCTTTAGTGAGTTGTGATGGTAGTCTTCTACTACCCCGACAACCCTCCAGGTATATCGATTGTTAGGATTTAGAATCTCGCCAACTGCCTCCTCAGGGGTATCAAACCCAAACGTCTTAACCGCGGTGCGATTCAATAGGACGGCATTGGAATCAGAGGCCATGTCTTTAATAAAATTTCTACCAGCAATTATCTCAATCCCAAAGTCGGGAAAGAAGTTTTCATCGGTTCTGACGCGGTAACAGTCCCTTTCGTCTTCCGGATGCTCCCGGGTGTAAAAACTGGAAATGCTAAAATTCTCTTCACCAGGGATTGTATTGCTCACGGTAAACCCTTTGACGGTGCGCACCTGATCAAGTCGATTGACAAAAACGTCCTTTCGTTGAATAAGATCGCCTCTCTCCGGCGAAGAAGACGGTGCTTTCAATACGAGGGTTTGGTCAATATTCAACCCTAAATCACGAGACTGCATGAAGCTCAGCTGCTTCACCACAACCATAGTCCCCAGAATTAAAACAATAGAAATCGTGAATTGAAAACCCACCAGCACCTGACGAAATCCAAAGCGCTTGCGACGACTATAAAATTGCCCCTTCAAAACCATAAGCGGCTTAAATGAAGATAGCACAACCGCAGGATACAACCCTGAGATGATCGAACCCGCCACGAGCAAAACAAGTGTTCCCATGAGTACTTCCGGTGCTAGGAGCAACATAGGATCCAAAGACAAGTCCAACGTGGCATTGATCAAGGGTACAAAACCCACCACCAGACAGAGGCTGATTACTAACGCCACCAAGTTGAAAAAGAAAGCCTCGACCAGGAATTGTTGCAGCAGATGCCAGCGTAGCGCTCCTACTACTTTGCGAATGCCCACTTCACGTGCGCGATTGACCGCCCGGGCCGTCGAAAGATTGACGAAATTGACCCATGCTATAAATAGCACCATCGCCGCAATGATGCCCAAAAAATACACACCCTGAGCCCCTCCATTATCTCCCATGTCCCAGCTCACGCCTTTGGAATGCAAATGAATATTGGCAACAGCCTGAGCTTCTAACCGGAACACACTGGATTCACGTGGATTGGCCTCCAACTTTCTAAGCATGAATAGCTCTGTCGCCTTTTCAATGAAGGCATTCAATTGCGTTCCTTCCCGGAAACTCAAATAGGTATAGAAATCATACCATCCCCAATTTTGTTCCCACTCATCAAAACCATCCCATGACCTGAGCGAGTTGACGATATCAAATTGCAGGTGGGAGTTTTCCGGGAAATCCTCCATCACCCCGACCACAATGTAGTCTCTCCTACCCCGAAAACTTATGGACTTACCAATGGGATCCTCCGACCCAAAATACCTTTTCGCCGTGGAAGCAGAAAGCACCGTTTGATGCTGTTCAGTCAGGATATTCATGGGGTCGCCCTTGACGAGCTTGAAACCGAAAGTTTGAAAGAAATTGTCATCGGCAAAAACCGCTTTTTCTTCATTGAATCGGATGAGAGTGCCATCTGGCTTCTTAACACTATAGACACCTTCACCGAAAGGTAAAATCCTGGTGAAATTTTCTACTTCCGGAAAGCTTTTTGTAAATACAGGCCCGACGGAGGGATAGACCGGCGCACTCTTTATGGGCGTCTGACCGGGGACATTGAACTCCATGATCAGGCGGTAAAGATTGGGGTGATCCGGGTGAAAATTATCATAGGAGAACTCCTCCATCACATGCAAAGTGATAAGCAAGCAACTCGTCAAACCAAGTACTAAACCGAGGATGTTGATAGAACCATAAGTTCTATTCTTGTTAAATGCCCTCAGTGCTGAGTTCAGATAGTTCCGATGCATAGATAAAGTGTTTGATTGTGGATCATATTTTTTTAGAGAAGAAGGTCGGAAAAACAGGATTACATCAAGCAGAAACCAGAGTCTCGCATATCTCAAACCAGACCTTCGTGTTCTTTCCATGTATGCTTCGTGAAGGTCTCCCTGGATTTCCTCCAGCAGCTCATCCCGACAGTACCATTCCAAGAACCGGTCCACCCAGGCGGGCGGACGAGAATTTTGTTGAGAATTAACCAAGGCTAGAAAAATTTAGCTTGGGCATGAGACTCCAAAGCTTCATGCGGTTTTCCTGGATCGAGTGCAGCAAATTCATACCAGCCGAGGTGACTTTGAAAATTCGTTTCCGTCGACCACCGCGCTCACCGGTAGCACCACCCATTTCTGAAACTACGAACCCTTTCTTCTGCAATCGCTTTAAAACCGTATGAACGGCACTGATCGTAATGCGATTGCTAAAAGCCTTGTAGTATTCTTCGGTAAGGGAATACCCGTAAGCCTCCCCTTGCATAACTGCTACCAGCAGTAGGATTGTTTCTTCTAGTGTACCTAAGTTTTTAGACATATTTGCAGCTTTTGTAGAACAAACATATTCGATTATTACAACTTTTGTAGATAAACGAGCTATTATTATTACAGCTTTTGTAGAAAAAGGTTACAAAAATTACTGCTTTGTGAAACGAATTGCCTTTAACAAGTAGCGATTTTCACTTGTATTGCCACTGGGAATAACGAGAAGTTGCCTATCCTCCAAGAGCTCAAAATCGGCTGAATAGCTCTCACTTTCGTAAATCACGGCCGTCTCGCCTGACTCATTCACGAACCAAATCTTATTGTCTCCCCCAGCAGAAGAAAGGAGGAAGCCTCCAGCTGCCAGTGCCTTTAAACCATCAAAATCATGAATACCCTCAGCAATTGAAATTGCCTGTGGTATTTGTGATTCCAAAGGGATTCGAGCCAAGGAGTACCCTGCGACAATTAGTTGATCGTCTTGGACGACAATGCCATTGGCCCAACGCAAGAGCGTCGTATCTTGAGCCCATAATTGCAATACATCACCTGCTAACCTATACACGGCATGCATGGCGGAAGCAGTGACATATACGCCGCCGCGGGTGTCAACAGCTACATCGTTGATTCCAGGTATTTCTTTCGAATTTGTTTTGTAGGAGCCAATGATCTTGGCAGTTGAGACATCTATTTCGACCAGTCGATCAATGTCCCCCACAAATAAGCGGTTACCTTTTTGAGCCATGCCTGTGGGCCGGTTCAATCCAACTACCCAACTGGAATCGATGAGAGAACCATCCATGGCATGCTTGGAGAGATAACCTTTGCCGGTAAACTTATATTCCGGAGAGTTGCTCGCGTAGTAACAGTCGTTGGCCCGATCAAAAATGACCGACTCAGGCCTCGTCAATCCGAGATCCGATACCCATTCCTCAGCGGGTCTGGTGGTAGAAGTAGTAACTCCTGCCTGCTGTTGGCCACAAGCTAGGGTTGCAATAACTACAAAAACGATAGGCAATCTCATAAGTAATAAAGTTAATCAAGGTAAGTTAATCGTATATTTACGATTTACGAAAAATGAAATTAGAAAAAATAGCAGTTATTTTCTGTGTCCTCGTCTGGGGGTCCTCATATGTAGCAGTGAAAATTGGCTTAAGTGATTTCGCCCCGGATCAGCTGGCTTCCTACAGGTTCTTCGTGGCTAGCCTGGTCAGTCTTGGATTAATGATTGTCCGAAAGAACAGTCCACTTTCATTTGCGGATTTATTGCGGCTCACACCGGTTTCGGCAATTGGCATATTCGCCTATCACATTTCGCTCAATTTCTTTTTGGAACGCTATCCTCCCAACATGGTAAGTTTCGTCAGCAACACGGCTCCTATTTTCATTCTCATATTTTCCAAATTTCTGCTGGCAGAACATCTTCAGCGGATCAGGTGGTTTGGGTTCTCCGTTGCGCTAGCAGGAATCTTCGTCATGAATATGGGTCAACCTCTGACATTTGGTTGGGAGACTGCAGGACTGTTAGCGATACCCATCTCCGGCTCCTTATTTTTTGTACTCCAAAAGCCGCTCCTTCGCACTTTGGAGCCTGAAATATTGATGCATCATTGCATTATTGTGGGCACACTTATGTTGCTGCTTTGGGACGTGTCTTTCTTTCAGGTCTTGCCCGGGGCATCGATACAAAGTCACATTGCTATCATCTACCTTGGCATTGTACCGACTGTGGCAGCTTTTCAAATTTGGACCTACCTGTTAGCCAAAAGGCCCGTGAGCCATCTGGCAGCCCCTGTCTATTTGGTACCTCCCAGTACCATCCTTTTTGCGATCATCACTTTAGGCACCTGGCCTTCGCCCTGGACGATCCTGGGAGGTTTGTTATGCATGGCGGGGGTGGGTCTTAGTCAAAAAAACTCAATTACTCCTCCTTCAAAATACGAGAGGGATTAGTTACAACCACCCGTCGTACCTGAACGATCAGTGTCAGCAGTGTGATTGTTGCCACCAGCGTAAACATCTGTAACAAAAACCCATAGTGTATTTCAATACCGTAAGCAAAGTTTTCTAACCACCGGTTCATTAAATACTCCACAACGGGCCATGAGGCAAGAGAAGCAAGCAGCGCCAGCAGAAAGAATCGTTGACCAATCAGGCCTAGAATATCCATTGTTTTTGCCCCTAACACCCTCCGAATACTTATCTGTTTCAACTTGAGGTGAATGGTGATCGACGATAATCCAAACAACCCCAAAAGTGCGACGAAAATAGCGAGCCCCGTAAATACACGGATCAACGAAGAGAACTCCTGCTCGCCACTATACATATTGGCCAACTGACTTTCGAGAAACTGGTATTGCAATGGGTACTCGTTGCTCGGAAAAATCGTATTCCAGGTGGAAGTTATCACGGCCAAAGTACCTGAAACATCCTGCGCATCAACGCGTATCAGCATATTTCTATGGGCTATCTGGGATATCATCAAAGCCATGGGGCCAATTTCGTGATGTAAGGATTGGTAGTGAAAATCGGAATAGACCCCTATGATCTCATATTCCTGCCCCCCGGCAAAGACCACTTTCTCGCCAACAGGGTTTTCCAGGCCTATTCGCTCCCGCAAACTTTCATTGATCATGATCGATCCTGCAGAATCTTGCTGAATGGCCTTGGAAAAGAAACGTCCTTGCAGCAGCTCTAAATCCATCAACTGCGTGTAGTGGAAATCCACACCGAAATAGGCAGTCTGAATCGTTTGGTCTTCGGGCCATCGCTGAAGTCGCAAGGGGCTACCTGAGGAACTCCCATCCATAGCGGGGCCAAAACTCACCTGACTCACGGAAGGGTGCTGCATTAGTGCATGCCTGAGTGGCCCGATCTTAGGCTGAATATTATTCCCTCTAAAAGGGGCTACCAAGACCCCACCAGTATCGTACCCAAGCTCCTTCTGGCTAAAGAATTGCATTTGGGATACCACGATCAGACTTATCGCCACCAACGAAGCCGAAATCATATACTGAACGAATAACACCAGATGTCTAAAAGAAAATTTTGCACCTCTGGCGGCCATCTTATTCTGAAGCAAGGCCATAGCTGAAAACCTTGAAAACATCAACCCAAGATACAACCCTGCAATCAAGCTAAAGGCCAATCCCATAGCTATCGTCAAGGTCAACAATCCCAATCCTCTTTGCCAACTCAGCAAGTCCAAATAGCCTAGAAGTTGGGAACAGAAAATGATTGCCAGACTTATTGTCCCGGCAATCAAGATCAATAGAAATGTCTCGCTCATTAGCTGCAAAACGATCCAGCTTTTCGTGGTACCGAAGACCTTGCGAACACCGATTTCTTTCGTACGTGTTCGCATCAAGGCAGTAATGATATTGAGGTAATTGAAAAAGGCAATGACGATCGTAAGCAGCGCCACTATTGTCAAACTGATGATGTTTCGGTAGCTATTAATTCTGAATAGCCCCCCCATCGGATTACTCAAATCCCCTGACTTTAGGTAAATGTCATACAAGGGCTGCAGGTCGATGAAAATCTCGTAATTCGATGTAGTGGTCCTGTTGGAGATATACATCGCTGCCATTTGTTCTTCCATATCTTTTATCGAAGCTCCTTCTTCCAACTCCAGGTAACTTAAGAACCCCAACCATCTCCAGCTAGTCAAATCAGCCAAACTACCCGGGCCGGGCTGGTAGCTTTGAAAAGCGATCAGGAAATCGAAAGGAAAGTGGGTCGCCTGAGGAAGGTCTTCAACAACGGCACCAACCACCAGGGATAGCTCTTCATTATAGTCAATCACCTGCCCAAGTGGATCACGGTCACCAAAGTATTTTTTGGCCATACTTTCCGTGAGAACAATCTGATTCGGCGCGCTCAAAGTTTGTCGTACATCACCGCGAATGGTGTGGAAAGTGAACATTTCCATCATCGACGGTTCCGCAAAAAAGACACGATCCTCATAGAAGGCTTTCTCCCCGCTTTTCATGAGTACATCATAAGCATACCGTACGCGTGCAGCGTTTTTCACCTGAGGAAAATTGGCCATCGCGGCGGGGGCAAAAGCAGGTGGAATCAACGGGTATCGCGTTTCTCCATTTGGACGGATGTAAAAGACGTTGACGCGATAGATATCCTTGCCCTTGACATGATGACGGTCCACTTCCAACTCCCCATGTACGTAAAGCGCAATGCAGAAAACACTCGAAAGGCCTATAACTAATCCAAGTAGATTGATCAGTGAATATTGGCGGTACCGATGGAGCGACCTGAGCCCGACTTTCAAAAAATTGATTACTAATCCTTTGGTATTTGATCTCATATCAATAGTTATTTATTGCCACTCCTTTTTCGCGCTGACCATATCTTCCACAAACGCTTGATTATTCATCATTAGCTCTAACATTTTGTGAGACAGTATCCGGGCCGCCTCCTCATCGCTGGGATAATGGATACCCATAATTTCCCGGGACTCCCCTACTTCGTAAGCCAATTCGATAAACTCATCCCGACGATCAGGCATCAATTCACCCCAGGTGAATGCCTGCGAATAAGCCCATAAAGTATGCCCGCTGGCAAAGGATGGATTCGACACCCTGCCCATGGGATTCAACCTGCTTTCCAGGTGATAAGGCCTGGCCCGCTTGTGATGAAACTTAAGTGTGAATTCAGCAATACGGACATCTCTCATGATCCCTGCCAACAGCTTCACAGTGGCCGGATATTTCTTAGCATCACACGCCTCACCCGCAAGAGACCGACACTCCCAGAATAGCGCATCCAGATCGCCATAAGGTCCGTCTTTTTCCAACGGAGGCCAATAACCGACTCGAGCAATTTCAAAGGCCCGAGACCGGTGCTCGGCGGTTCTTCTCGCTTCCCATTCCAGCAGATAATCAAGTTCTGCCCTGGTTTGTGCCGAACTATTTGCCGGAAAAGAAACCAAGGCTTTGAGTGTTTCATAATCGGCCTTTTGGAGGTAGGTAGGATCCAAACCGACGAACTGCCGACCGGATACTCGGCCGTCCATTGGAAAAGTGATCTCATCAAGTGCTGCCCTCGAATCATCAGAACGGGCGTCTAACGACTGCAATCGTCGATAATGACCAGAAACCGGTTCGAGTGGACTAAGGGTTTGAGCCACCGGGCAAAAGCCCAAGGCAATAAAAACAATGAGAAAAAGCGACTTCAAGCGCCGTTTGGTAATAGGTCGTAGTTTTTTCATAGAATAAAATCGTTCATCGTTAATATACGAATAATAAAATTTCAAGTTATACTTGTAAATCGTAAATAGACGATATTTAAATTGAAAACGAACTTACCCATTTTGATTGTTGGTGCGGGGCCAATAGGTCTGGCGGCGGCGGCACATTGCAGTATCAGAAAACTTCCATTTCTGGTTATTGAAGCCGGTGAAGTGGGTGAAAATGTGAGAAGTTGGTCACATGTGGCGATGTTTTCACCTTGGGAATATAACCTGGACAAAGCCGCTTGCGATCTATTGACGAAGGAAGGATGGCAAAAGCCCGAACTTCATTTGAATCCCTCCGGTGCCGATTTGCTTCGGTTGTATCTGGAACCTCTTAGTCAGCTGCCAGCTATCGCACCCCATCTGAAATTGCACACAAAAGTGTTGGCAATAGCAAGGAAGAGCATTCCTAAGGTCAAAAATGCGCATCGGCAGGCTGCCCCCTTCCTCATCAAACTTCAGTCCCAGGAACAGCCTACTTACACCATAGAAGCCCGGGCGGTGATAGACGCTTCTGGTACCTGGCAAAATCCTGGTCCGATAGGCGCTAGCGGCCTTTTCGCCCAGGGGGAAGAAACCGTAAAGAATAAGGTCTTTTATGGTATCCCGGATGTCTTAAATACCCATAAGAACCGATTTTTTGACAAGCACGTCGCCGTGGTAGGTGGGGGGCATTCTGCTATCAATGTATTACTGGAATTAGCCGACCTGAAACGTAAGTCTGCACCGGTGTGGATCATGACAAAATCGCGAATTGAAGACGCTTATGGCGGGTTGGGGGACGATGAACTACCAGGGCGAGGCAAGTTGGGCTTGCGGATCCAGGAATTAGTCACTTCCGGTAACATCAAAGTGGTTACTCCTTTTTTTATTGATGAAATGAAATCCGATCAGAACAAAATACAATTGAGGGGTCGCAACCTGGAGGGTCCACAAACTTTGACGGTCGACGAAATCGTGGCCAATACCGGAACCCGACCTGACCTTTCATTTCTTCGCGAACTGCGCATTCAATTGCACCCGGCTTTGGAGTGTCCACATCGCTTAGGGCCCTTGATCGATCCGAATATCCATTCTTGTGGTACGGTCGCTCCCCATGGTGAGGCAGAGTTGCGACACCCGGAAAAAGACTTTTACATAGTCGGTATGAAAAGCTATGGTCGAGCGCCGACATTTCTACTCGCCACCGGATACGAGCAGGGACGATCAGTGGTCGCCGCGCTGGCCGGAGATTGGGAAGCAGCTCGCAAGGTACAACTCAGGTTACCGCAGACTGGCGTCTGTGGTGTACAATCCGCACCAGATCCTAATAAACAGGCCACCACATCAAATACCGGTCGTTTACAAAACCCTTGCTGCTGAAGTCATGGAAAATGATCTGCATCCCCAGTCGCTGGCAGTACATGCCGGCATGAATGACAAGTCTCTTGGCGCATTATCTCCCCCCATTTATCCTGCTTCCACCTATGCATTCAAAAATGCAGATGAGGGAGCAGCAATTCATGAAGGAGAGATTCCGGGTTACTTCTATGCCCGTATCGGTAACCCCACGCAAACAACACTGGAAAGCGCCATAAGCGAATTAGAAGGTGCTGAATCCGCAATTGCCTTTTCTTCGGGCATGGCTGCCATCTCCAATAGCCTTTTGACGTTATTAACTCCCGGAGATCACCTGGTAGCTCCACGATCTCTTTATTCTTCAACCGGGAGCCTGATCCAATTTCTAGAAAAGAACATGAAAATTGGAGTTTCGCTGGTTGACGCAACTGATCCCGCCAATTATGATCGGGCGGTAACTTCCAAAACACGCCTGCTTTACCTGGAATCACCGGCGAACCCGACGCTACAATTAAGCGACCTGCGCGCCATCGCTGGCATAGCCAAAAAGCATAAAATTCTCACCATCTGCGACAATACCTTTGCTACACCCATCAATCAACGGCCATTGCAGCTAGGCATCGATATGGTGGTCCATAGCATGACGAAGTACATTGGAGGGCATGCAGACCTACTTGCGGGGGTTATGGCAGGCCCAAAAGCGATTGTCGAAAAATGTAGGTGGTCGGTCAACAAACTGTTGGGCAGTGTACCGGCTCCCCAAGTTTGCTGGCTTGCCCTACGTGGTGTCAGGACCCTTGCCCTCCGCATGGAGAAGCATAATGCCAATGCCCTCGAAATAGCCAGTTTCCTGGAAGCTCACCCTGTCGTGCGACGAGTTTATTATCCAGGGTTGACTTCCTACCCACAACATGAACTAGCCAAAAAACAGATGAGTGGTTTCGGCGGAATGATCGCCTTTGACCTGGAAAGCGCTATACATGCGAAAAGCCTAATTGATCAGGTACGGCTCTGCACTTTGGCAGTTTCCCTGGGAGACGTTTCTACGCTGATCCAACACTCCGCTTCTATGACCCATGCCTCTGTACCCAGGGCGGTCAGAGAAAAAGGAGGAATCTCAGAAGGTCTTATCCGGCTTTCTGTGGGTATCGAAAATGCACAGGATATTATTGCTGATTTAGATCGAGCATTAACTAAAATTTAAACAATGGAGAACCTGGAGACCATCCTCAAAAACCTTTCACAAACACCCTCCGTCCTGACCATCTTCATAGGCGATATCCCTCACGAAAAATGGCACCAGCGTCGGAAACCGACGAAGTGGACGATCCATGAAAATGCATGTCATCTGACGGTCGCTGAGGAAATGATCTTCAAAAGGTTCCAGCAATTCCAAAAGGAAGAGCAACCTGTTTTTAAACCTTACCTTCCGGATCAAACTGTTAAAGTCGACTTCAGTGCATTGGATCTCATCGAGCAGCTGGGAAAATTTTCCAAGAGCAGAAATGATACGATGGCGCTCCTAAGGACCTTCGATGAACATACTTGGTCCAGACCAGCGATACATGAGGAATATGAAACTTACAATGCCGCGATCCTTGCACGGCATACGCTAATGCATGATTACTTCCACATGTATAGAATCGAGGAGCTTTGGCTAACAAAGGACGAATACCTGTGAACGAACTTCCTATCACCGATCCATTCACATGGCTCCTCGGTGAGTGGCAAGGGCGCGGCGAAGGCGGTTTTCCCGGCATGGCTCCATTTTATTTTGAAGATCAGGTTTTCTTCCAACAGGTCGCCGACACCTATGTCGAGCCTATACTTCGGGTCGAAGAAACCGCTTGGCTCACCAGCGACGATACACGAGAATTTAAACATTGGGAAGTGGGCTTTCTAAAACCTACTTCAAACAATCACATCCAATTCCATTGCTGCCACAATACCGGCAGACACGAAATAATGTCCGGCCAGATCACTAACATCAAAACCGAAAAAAGGTCGTTTCAACTCACCCTGACCAGTATTTTCATCAAAAATGACCCTGAATTAACCGTGGCTACTCAGAGCGTACGTCAATTCGACTTACAAGGTCAGGAACTTCTTTATACCCTGTTCATGAGTACGGCAAGGACCAGGCGCCTGACCCCCCATTTGTCCATACAATTGCACAAGGTCAGTGGCTGAGGTCCCCGGAGTATTGAGAAATAAATTGCTGGAATTTCATAAGAAGCTCACGATTGAGGAAATAGTACCTGAATTGGTCTTTCCTTTGGACCACAAAAAGGCCACACTCCGTCAAGATCTTCACGTGCTGGGACATGGTGGACTGGGAATAGTCAAACATCTTTACCAGGTCCTTATTGCAAGTAGCATTGTCAAGTCCGTCACCATCATCCTTTTCACTCAAATATCTGACTAACGCGACGCGCAGAGGATGAGCAAGCGCATTGGCAATCTCAGCCATCTTGTGATCCATGCCGTTGATGTATGGGCTAGAAATGTCGCTACGAATTCGCATCTAATTGCTTTATGCAAATATATAATCAATTGGCTTGGAGCGGCATCGTGGACCTTGACGGCTGGTGGAATCTCATAAGCCCTGTCGGAACTCTCCTGGCGTCGTGCCGACGATCTTTTTGAAAGTAGTATAAAAAGCCGATTTGGTCTGAAACCCTGAAGCATACATCACCTGATCAATGCTCATTCCTGACTATCTTTCTTACTGACCAGTTCCTACTCTTATTCATATGGATGCCAACCTGTACATATAATGGATGACGGACCGGGTTTGGACGTACCTTTGTGAAAAAGCAGGAACCCATGTCATTTTTAAAAAATTTATTTGGTGGAAAGAAGGATGAACTCACCAGATTGATAGAAAACGACGCGCGAATCGTCGATGTGAGGACAGCCAAAGAATTTGCCACCGGTCATATTCCCGGCGCTATCAACATTCCTGTTCAGGAGTTAGACAATCATATTCAGGAAATCCTTGACTGGAACGAACCCGTAATCTTCTGCTGTGCCTCAGGCATGAGAAGTGCGAAGGCCACCTCACGACTAAAAACAAAAGGATTGGATTGTATCAATGGTGGCGGCTGGGCCAGGCTGAAAAAACTCCTGCCGTAGGACCTATTTGGTGCGGTCAATGGTAAACTGAACCAAGTCTTTCAAAGACTGTTTATATGCTGAATCAGGGAATTCCTGAAGAATATCCATCGCCTTACGATGATAATCCTCCATCACTGAAATGGCATAATCAATACCGCCATTGTTTTTCACAAAATCAATAACCTCACCCACGTACTTGGTTTGTTTATCACTCTTTTTGATCTTGCTTATCACTGACTTCTTTTCCTTCTTGCCCACCTGCTGCAAGGCGTGGAGAAGCGGCAAGGTCATTTTCTTTTCCTTAATATCAATACCGGTTGGTTTGCCAATTTCGAACGTCCCATAGTCAAACAGGTCATCTTTTATTTGGAAGGCCATTCCCACATTCAGCCCAAATTCGCGTAAAGCTGATACGCGCTCCTCGTTCGAGCCTGTTGTGGCCGCTCCAATTTCGCAGCAAGCTGCAATCAGGCTGGCTGTTTTCTGCCGGATCACATCGTAGTAGACATCTTCAGTGATGTCTAGCCTTCGAGCTTTCTCCATCTGCAGCAACTCACCTTCACTCATCTCCTTAATGGCGTTTGATACAATCTTCAATAATTGAAAATCGTCGTGCTCCAACGACAACAAGAAACCCCTGGAGAACAAAAAATCGCCAACCAATACGGCTATTTTATTTTTCCAAAGCGCATTGATCGAGAAAAATCCGCGGCGATAGTGCGAATCATCCACAACATCATCGTGAACCAACGTAGCCGTATGCAGAAGCTCTATCATGGCAGCGCCGCGATAGGTCATTTCGGAAATCCCTCCATTGACACCTGCGCTAAGAAAAACGAACAGCGGTCGCATTTGCTTGCCCTTCCGCTTCACGATGTAACTCGTGATTTTGTCAAGCAGCATCACATTGCTTTTCATCGACGCGCGAAATTTCTTCTCGAAAGCGATCATTTCCGCATCTACTGGCTTCTGTATTTCTTTTAGCCTGTTTGCCATCTCGGGAGCACAATATTAAACAGAGAAGACTTGCGATAAGCATTTTGTTCAGGCTAAACCTTTTGAAGAGCCACCCCCGATCCATAGATTTAGGAAATTTTCACATTCCCCAGGTCAATTTTATTAGATGAGAAGAGTCGCTTACTATTTGCTGGACGTTTTTACGGATCAAAAATATGGAGGCAATCAACTGGCAATTTTCCCTGACGCGAGGGCCATCGACCCGGGCCTGTTTCAGGTAATTGCGTCAGAATTGAATTTATCTGAGACCGTATTCCTTTTCCCGAAAAATGAAAGAGGCGCCTACCCCATGCGTATTTTCACTCCCGTCATTGAACTACCGACCGCCGGGCACCCATCTATCGGTGCTGCGTTCCTTCTGGCGCGAGAATCGCTTTCCGAGCAGGCTGAACCCCTGGAGGTCATACTAGATCAAAAGATAGGTCCGATAAAAGTAATCGTCGAGCAACGTCACAATGTACCAACACTCGCTACTATGTTCCAAGTCATGCCGACTTTTGGAAATATCATTACAGACCGGCAAGCCATTGTCGAGATTCTCGGACTGACGGAAGTCGACCTGTTACCGTTTCCAATCCAGGTCGTTTCCTGCGGCGTACCCTACCTGATAATAGCACTGAAGTCCATTGCAGCTGTAAGCAATATTCAGATCAATACCGAAAGATGGCGGAAGCACTCCGCGCTATTTAGCGATTGCTTCGTGTACGCATTCACTCCCCATGGAGAGCGCCCCGGTTCTGACTTGCATGGTAGAATGTTTGCCCCGGAGGCAGGAATCACAGAAGACCCGGCAACCGGCTCTGCCAACGGTCCCCTTGCCTGTTATTGTTTGGAGTATGGGATCAAAGCAGGCCCGATAGTGAGCGAACAAGGTTTTGAAATGGGCAGGCCAAGCATCCTTCATATCGAAGCCAAAAAGTCCGATGGGAGATTTTCAGAAGTTACTGTTGCTGGCAAAAGCGTTTTCGTCGGGAAGGGCGAGTTCTTTCTTGATTAATCTATATTTGCCGGGCGCTAGGCGGCATAGATTATATGGGAAACAAGAAAGTGCGGTACTCCGAGATCATTCCAAAAACTAAGGAATGGCCCATATATCAGCTCTCCAAAAATCGGCCCGATTTCATACAGGAAGTCGCAGGTAAATCTCTCGAGTCGCTACTGAAAATCCGCAAAGGAAAATCGCTTCGTGAGGAGCTGGAAACAACCGTCTATCGGGAGAAACTCCGGATGAAAAGTAATCCGTGGCTTGTGGATCCGAAGGATGAAAAAGATTTCTGGCAAGGCATTCAACACCAATTGGTGACCAGTGAAGGTGCTCCTGATTCTGAGGAAACGGAAAAAAAAGTACTGGGGAGTATCATCACCAGGTACTCTGCTGAGATTGCCGGTAACTTCAAAAAATCCTATTACAAGTTTGCCAAGACCTTCGTAACGTTTGGATTTGCCCGCCTCCTCAATGCGGCGCGTGTCGGTGGATTTCTCGCATTGTTCAGCAGACAATTGGACCTTGATGATAAAATAAAAATTGTGGGCTATCCCGAGCATTTGAGATCGCTTGCCTCAAAAGGAACGGTGGTCATGGTCCCTACACACTTTAGTAACCTCGATTCTGTTTTGATTGGCTGGGTCATTCAGTTTCTTGGCCTTCCGGCATTCATATATGGCGCTGGATTGAATTTGTTCAATATCAAGATCTTCGCTTACTTCATGAATAGCCTCGGGGCTTACAAGGTGGATCGCCGCAAAAAAAACCCGGTCTATCTCGAAACACTCCGGACCTATTCGACACTGGCAATCAAAAGGGGCTGTCACAGTCTGTTTTTCCCTGGTGGTACCCGGTCCAGATCAGGGAAAATTGAGAAAGCATTGAAACTGGGCCTACTGGGCACAGCCATCGAAGCTCAGCGGATGATCTATGAGGAAAATGAAGATCGCAAGATCTTTATTGTGCCTGTGGTTATCAATTATCAATTCACATTGGAAGCACCCGCACTCATCCGTGAGCACTTGAAGCGAACTGGCCAGGAACGATTCTATCAGGAAAATGATGAGTTCTCTACCAGCTACAAAATGGCGAGCTTTATGTTCAAGTTCTTTACCAAAGGCTCCAACATATCGGTCTCTATAGGCAAAGGCATGGATATTCTTGGCAACTATGTCGACGATGAAGGCCAGAGCTATGATAAGAACAAGAATCCGATCAATCCAAAGGACTATTTCATCAGCGAAGGGAATATCACCAACGATAGGCAACGTGAGCAAACCTATGTGCGGATTCTAGCTAAAAGAATTGTAGAGGAATTCCACGTGAGCAATCAGGTCTTTGCGAGCCATTTAGTAGCATATACGGCCTTTAAAATGCTTGAGCGCCAAAACCCGAAACTGGACCTATACCATGTATTGCGGTTGCCTGAGGAAGACCTTGAACTGGACTACAAAGAATTCCGAAAACGCTTCAAAAAATTAAGGAAGCAGATCTTCAAGCTGGAAAAAAAGGGCAAGGTGGGCATCGCGGAACACTTGAAGGACCGGTCAGACGCTGCCATCAAAGAGGGCCTGAAGAATTTGGGCATGTATCACGCGGCCAGACCGGTGATTCACAAAAAGGAGAAAATGATCATTCAGGACACGAACACCTTGTATTATTATCATAACCGAATGGAAGGATATGGCCTCGAAAAACACATTTGAGAAGCCGATCGGTGTAATCGGAGCTGGTAGTTTCGGTACGGCTATCGCCAACATCCTTGCTGAAAAAAACAAGCAGGTCCTGCTCTACGCCAGGACACCAGAAAAGGCTCAAAAAATCGAGGAGGTCAGAGAAAGTTCCAACCAACAGTTGCTGGACAATATCCGGGTCACCTCAAGCCTGCAAGAGATCGGTGAGGGATGCGACCTGATTTTCCCGGTCATTCCTTCAGATGCCTTCCGGAGTATGATGAAAGACCTATCGCCTTTTCTCAGACCTTATCATATCCTAATACACGGAACCAAGGGCTTTGACCTGATTCCGCCAAAGTCCGGAGAGACCCTGGGAAGAGAGCACGTGAAAACCATGAGTGAGGTAATCCTGGAAGAAAGCTCTGTTGTACGAGTTGGGTGCCTGGCCGGCCCCAACCTGGCACGGGAAATCTCAGAAGGAAAACCCGCTGCTACCGTGATCGCCAGCCAATTTGACGAAGTGGTAAAAATTGGTCAGAAGTTACTGAAAAACGACCGCTTCCTTATCTACGGAAATAGTGACCTCATTGGCATCGAACTATGTGGCATCCTTAAAAATATTATTGCTGTTGGCGCCGGCACGGTCTATGGTATGGGCCTGGGTGAAAATGCCAAAGCACTGTTTATAAGTCGTGGGCTGGTAGAAATGGTCCATATTGGCAAGGCCATGGGAGGCAATGTTCAGGCGTTTCTGGGTTTAGCTGGTGTAGGCGATTTGATGGCCACCTGTTCCAGTAATTTGAGTAGGAATTTTACGGTCGGCAATCGACTGGCATCCGGCGAACATATAGAGGCTATCATTGAGGATATGGAAGAAACGGCTGAGGGAGTCCGCACCATTAATATAATCAAAGAATTGGCCGACTTTTATGGCGTCAGGTGCCCTATTACAGAAACATTGCACCGGGTAATACATCGACAGACTTCCGTCGAAGACGCCCATCACTTTCTTATGAAGTTCCCATTCCGGGCAGAGATTGATTTCTTGGATTGACAACCTCCCAAATGACGGCTGCAGGTGAAGGTTGATTCCACGCTCAGCCGGTCATCAATGCCCTTACTCGCTGCAACAACGGTGGATGCGAGTAGTGCACAAAAACATACGCCGGGTGTGGTGTAAGGTTGGTGAGATGGTCTCCGCTCATTTTGCGTAAACCCGTGATCAGTGGCGCTGCGCCAAAGTGCTGTTTGGCATAAGCATCTGCTTCAAATTCATTCTTTCGGCTAAACATGTTCATCAAAATTCCTATAAGCCGAGACAATGGCGTATACAAAATGGTAAAAGCCAAGATATTGAGGTGGATCGTGGAAACCTCACCACCCAACGCAAAACTTACTTCACTATTGAAGATCATTCTCGACAACAGAAAAAGCATTACACCCACCTGCAATATGCTTAATACTGTTCCCGATACGATGTGTTTTTTCTTGAAGTGACCCACTTCGTGAGCAAAAACAGCCGTCAGCTCATCCACCGAATGTTTGGCAATGAGTGTATCAAAAAGCACCACCTTTTTGTTGGTGCCAAATCCCGAGAAAAAGGCATTACCCTTGCTGGATCTTTTAGAACCATCCATTACAAAAATGTTCTTCAGCGGGAACCCCACACGATTGCTGAAATCGAATATGGCAGACTTCAGTTCCCCATCCTCCATGGGTGAAAGCTTGTTGAAGAGGGGCAGTATCCACGAAGTGTAAAAGACGTTCAGAAACAAGATAACTACCGTGATGACACCCCAGAAATACAGCCAAAAGTCTTTTCCCATCGCCGCGATGAGATAGAGCAAAATCGCCAGTAGTAGCCCACCGACTACAATTGCCAGCAAGTACCCTTTGACTTTGTCAAGTACAAAAGTCTTCGGAGTGGTCTTATTAAAGCCAAATCTCTCTTCAATTACAAAAGTGCTATAGAGCGAAAATGGAATCGACAAAAGGTCTGTGGCCACAAATAGCAGGCCGAAATAGATCAAGGTTGAAAGCAGATCAAATGGGCTAAATGATCGCACATAGCCATCGAGCATGCCAAACCAGCCAAAGTACAGCGCACAAAAAGTAAGCACAAAGAAAAAAGTGGATGAAATCAGCCCAAAGCGTCCGGTGGCGCTGTGATACGCCTGTGATTCCTTATACTTCTCTTCATTATATACACCCGCTAGCTCTGACGGAATAGGTTGCTTCGAACTTTGATGATTTAAGTAAAGAAGCACCCGCTCCAAAAGGAAATCCGCCGAAATGATAATAAGCAGGACATTGAGAATGGTGGTCTCTTGCATGGGTTCGTACTAATTTGATCTCTAAAAAATATAGGGAACCGGGCATTTCAAATCCCTAACATCTCTGGGTGGCTTCCCTGGTGGATCGAGACTAAAACTGTAGATCAATGAAATTTCATGTGCACCGCCACTATTAATCCCCAAATCTGAGATCGGAAGATCGAAACTGTAACCCATCGAAACATTTTTTATCGCCACACCAGTCATAAGGATTATCGATTCGTTGTTGGCAATGCCGTCCAAAGAATTAATGGGAATTCCCCGATACCACAGACCTAAAATCAATGGTTCCAGGGTTACAAAAGCGCCAACGTCCAACTGTTCAAAATCCCCCTGTGTCCGATAGTTAAATGAGGGCGTGATACTACGCTCCTTTATGGGCCTATTCTGCGCACTTTTCGAGATAGTATAGAAAGGAATTTTGTATCCACCGTGGAATGAAACTCTCCGAAACAATGGAGACTCACCCCCCGCAAGGGCCTGGTTCGGTTCAGTAACATGGTAGATACTAAACCCTCCCCAAATCCGCTCATTGAACCATATCCCGCCAAAGGACAGGTCAAAAAAAGTGCGGTTATTTCCGGTATTGAAGGTTTCTCTGGTGTTATCAAATACCACCTGGCCGCTGGCATCGAATTGATCCCCGAAAGTGAGTCTGTCAAAGTTGATATCTCGCTGAAAAATAGCTGCCTGGACCGCTGGCCTGAATGTCCATCGAGGTGTCAACTGAACCTGGTAAGCATATTGGACACCTACCATTGTGGAGCGTAATCCTGCTATTCCTTCCCGGTCGGTATTTACAACCAGGCCAAGGCTACTGTAATAGTCCTCAAAGTTATAGTCAAGGAAAAAGGAGTAAGTCTCAAATTGGGCATCAATGGATGGCCATTGATTTCGATAGTTGATTCCCGCTCTACCCCGTTGGTTGATACCTGTCAGACCAGGATTCAGGTTTAAAGGCGCAGCATAATATTGCGAAAATTGGGGATCCTGAGCATGCGCCTCTGGCAACACCCAATAGGATACGATAAGCGTAATCTGCAAAACACAACTAAGAGCCCTTTTCACCACCCGGCAAACATTCACGTTTTTCTGTAAACACACAAAGAAACTAAACACTTATGGATTTCAAGTTAAATAGGTCCCTCAATGATCCCACGATCTGATTTTTTGATATTTTAGCGTCCACGCGACTAGTGATCAGGTTTGCTTGAGTTGTTTGGATAATGTAACGTTAAATACTTCGTTAGTATTTCATCGTATCCGGTAAATAGAAATGATGCCCTTTTGATGATTGAGAACAAGGAAGCGTGGCGAGCACAACTGCCTGTGCCAAAGTATTCGAAAGCTCATATACTGAAGTTTGCGGCTACCTGGTTACTTGGATTATTCCTTATCGGTCAGGCATTGGGCCAAAGAATCGTTGATACTCAATATTTCTTCGGGAACTCCACAAATAATTTCGTCTTTGATAAAAACGGACGTGAACTGTATCTGGAAGAGCGGATGGCAGCACCTTTTGGCTCCGGCGGCTCCGGTGTAATTAGTGACCAGTTTACGGGCAACTTGCTATTTTACTCCGATGGAGTTCAGGTTTTTGACCAATCCCACCAATTAATATCTGGCTTCACAACCCTGACTGGAGATTCCTCCATCAACCAAGCTGTAATCGTCGTGCCTAATTCGGGACCGCCCAATGAGTACTTTGTGTTTACCAACTCAGGTGCTAGTGGCCCCAACGAAATACAATACGCTGTGCTGGATGCCAGCATGCAAGGAAATTCCACGGACAGTAATTTCCCCTTTGGTGCGATGACCAGCGCAAACAACAGTACCGGACTAACTAACCCGTCTGAGGGGATGATTCTCCTTGAAACGGTATTAGGTAATCGCTATTGGCTCATATCCCAGGACCGAACAACTTTCGAATTCAAGGTGACAGCCCTCAACGGGACAGGTATTGACAGCACACAGGTTTTTGACCTCACGAGTGCCGATTTCCCAGGAACAGAAGTTTCACAGTTTGCCTTCAACGCAGATTCCTCGTGGCTCGCAGTGGCACCGAAAACACCAAACAGAAATGTCGCCATCCTCGATTTCGATCCACAAACAGGGATCTTGGCTTTTAACCAACAACTGACCTTGACTGGATTCGACGATGGCCAGGGCGAATCCGTTTATGATGTGGCCTGGGCCCCTCGCGGAAATAATCTGTTTATCTCCCGATTCGGAACCAATGGTGTTGATGCCAACATATACCAGTACAATTTTGATAGCGCCTTTGTCAGTCAGGTGTTGCCAGATCCTATTTTCAGGAGCTATGGACTCAAACGCGGCATGGACGATCAGATCTTACACTTATACCAAGAAAGTGATGGAGATCCGTTTCAACTAGGTCGGTTGAATGTCATTCCTATAGATACGATCAGGGATTCCATAGCTTATGAACAGGTAGTGCTTGATGCCGATTTCCAGGGAAGACAATTCCCAGCTTTTGCCCCTCCTAATTTCCAACGCTTCGACAGTATCAGTTTCGAGATTATCGACCTTTGCACGGAGCAGACGACCAAATTCGTCCCTTTCACGGATACCATCCCAACCAGTTATTTATGGAATTTCGGAGATGGCACTTTCTCCACCAACAAAGTGGCGGTGCACACCTATCAGGCATCAGGTGGTTATGCCGTGTCACTAACTGTTGGTATCAATGACCGATTCACTACGACGGCCCGCCTGATTGAGGTTGGAGCACCAGCGATGATGGTGGACCTTGGAAATGATACCACCATTTGTGTCGACGAAATATTGACATTGGATGCCGGAGAGGGAGGCCTGACCTACACCTGGAGTACCGGCGAAACCACGCAAACGATTGATGTGGATACCACTGGAACCTACTGGGTAGAAGTACTCACCAACACGGGCTGTACCTCTGTTGATGCTATTGAGGTCACGGAATATGGCATTCAACGGCAACTTGCCAACCAATGGTATTTTGGCGAAATGGCAGGCCTGGACTTCAATAACAATCCACCAACTGCGCTGGTGGACGACAACCTGATGGATTCTCCCGAAGGTTGTGCCACGATATCTGATACCGATGGAAGTCTGCTTTTCTATACCAATGGACAAACTATCTGGAATAAAGAACACCAGGTAATGGTCAACGGAGATAGTATTGGGGGTGATAGTACCGCGGCACAGGCAGCCATGATTTTGCCTTTTACGGATGATGAAACCATGTTTTACGTGTTCTCGACAGAAGAGGTCTATGGGGATTTTGACTATCGTGTCCTATTGAGTATTGTGGACATAAAAGATGACACTGCCAGAGGTTCAGTGCTCCTTAAGGGCGTACCGATCATGGATTACAGTACCGAACGCCTTAGTGCCTCGAATTTTGGCACACCGGGCTGGCTTCTTTCTCACGAGTTTGGCAACAATAACTTTAAGGCCAACTTTGTGGATGATTCCGGAATTAGTGGCACCATTCACTCGCCAGTAGGCACCTACCTGGAATTCCTGGAAGAACAACATGCTACCAGTTATATACGATTTCAGCCTGGGATAACGAGGGCCGCCAATATGATCCCGGGTGACAACCTGGTAGATCTATTGGATTTTGAGAGCAGCCAGGGGGTTTTCTCCAATCCAAGGACCATTGACATTGACGAACCTGCCAATACGCCACTCTATGGCCTGGAGTTCTCAGGGGATGGTAATAGAATGTACGTCACCACCTTGGGGAGTCCAAGCAAACTAATTCAGTATGATCTTGACAGTATCGACGCTGAAAACGCCGTAGCCGACATTGAAGACACCAAATACGATGATTATGATTCCGGCGATAGATATGGTGCCTTGCAGCGTGGCCCCAATGGCGCCATCTACCTGGCGGTTGACAACTCCACGACTGTCTTAAGTATTGACTCCCCCTCAGGGGATGATGCCAGTGCTTCTTTCAATACCACCGGCACGGACCTGGGTGGCAGAATAAGCCGGCTGGGCTTACCCAACTTTACGCAGAGTGTGAATGATCCGATCCAGCCGCCAGGCTTCACAGTAGAATCCGCGTGTTTTGGACAACCGCTGACCTTGACCGCTACCGGCACAAGTAACATTGATGAATTCGAATGGACCTTCGATTCGGATGCCACACCCCAGGCAGGTGTAGGAGATTCTATCCAAGTTACTTACAACACCCTGGGTACGCATACGATTTCTCTTCGGATATTTAACCGATGCGGGTATGACTCGCTATTTACTGCCGATGTAGAAGTCTTTACCATACCTGACAGTCCAACTGTTCCGGACAATGTGGCTATCTGTGATGGCGAGGCGGTGCTAGAAGCGTGGCCTCAGGACGATCCGGACCTTAGCTATGTTTGGTCAACGGGCGAAAGCACCCGATCGATCACGGTTACGGAGCCTTCTGTTGTGGATGTATTCATACTTAACTCCGACGGCTGCCCTTCCGACACGTTGGAAGTATTTGTTGGTGCGGCCATAACGGTATCGCTGCAGGACCAAACCATCTGCCAGGATGAGCAGGTGACAGATTTGGATGCACAAAATGCGGTGGGCACATTCAATTGGAGTATAGATGGCACTCCCGCCAGTACTACCCGGTTTCAGCAGGTCGACACCAGCGTACCAGGGACATACGCCTACTCGCTCGAGTATATTGAACCTGTTTCGGGATGTGTGGATTCGGATACTGCCACCGTGACCATTCTGGAACTACCTACTGCCGTGGCTGTTCCTACACCCCCAAGCGACTGTGCTTCAAATGACGGTACTATAGATTTACGAATTGACTCCAACGGTAGCTTTCAATACAGCCTCAGAGGCGCGGAGGCGCGAAGTGCACAGTCATTCGACGGACCCGGTGTACCCGCATCCTTTACCGGCCTGGGTGCTGGCTCCTACTTTGTAGACATTCAAAACAACGTGACCGGCTGCCTAACTACGGTACCGGTGCTCCTGGAAGACCCTGCTCCATTTGACCTTGAATTGACAGCCTTACCCGCCTGTGAGAGTGATGGAGACATTGAGATCCAGATTACCGGGCTGGCCCCAACAACCGTGGATATAAATGTGTCAGACGATGAGGGTAACCTTGTAAGATCGCTGACGGGTGAGTCCGTGCCCGTTTCACCATTACTGGATCTGGATACAGGAATCTATATCGTCGAGATTGTGGAGGTCGGAGGCCTAGGCTGTATTCAGGTGGACTCAGTGGTTCTCGGAGAAGCTTTCGAAAGGTCAAACTTCACTTTTTCGCCAGTCCAAGAGCTATGTGGCTCCAGAGACCAGGCGGTTGTCACGCCAGGCACCAATGGTACAGCCATTTTCACCTGGCGCGATTCGGATGGAGATGTTGTGGGTGTTGGAGAGGAAGTGGGAATTTCTTTGGCCGGCAACTATACCGTCACCGCCACCGGCGAGAACCTATGTCCAAGAACAGAAGCAATACAAGTAAACATCAATCCGTTCCCCGAGGTGATTATCGAGGTGCAGGGAGATCTATGTTTTGGGGAAGTGACGCTTACTGCATCAGTGGACAGCCTGTTTTCGGGCCCTTTTAACTATCAATGGACACGAGATGGCGATGGTACGGACTTGCAACAAACTCAAACACTCAATGTCACTGAGGAAGGCAGCTATCAGGTTCGTATAATAGATCCAACCATTGGCTGTGACGCTACATCACTTCCGGTAGACGTTGATTGCGAACCTAGGGTAAGGGCACCCAATGCTTTCAGCCCGAATGAAAATGGACAGAACGAATCCTATTTTGTCTTCCCAAATAACTTTGTGGACAATTTTGAGATATTTATTTATTCCCGATGGGGAGAACTGGTCTACTTCTCTAATAGTTTCTCTTTTGAATGGAATGGCAAATTCCAAGGGAAATTGCTTCCGGAAGGCACCTATGCCGTGGTGATGAAATTCACCAGTGTAGACGAACCCGAACTCGGTGTAATTGAGCAATACGGCTCGGTCACTTTAATTCGCTAAGCCATCATTTCGGGTCTTGATGATCAAAGCTCAGTACTGATTCCAACACCCACCTGCCATCTTGCAAAAGCCATAAGTGGGTGAATTTGGCAATGCTGGTCTGATATAACTCCTTTCCGGGCTCCCGAATGAAAAACGCATGAGTGCCATTTTGGACGGCTCCGTAAAGTTTGCCCTCGCTGTAAAGCGGGAAGACTTCCAATGAACCCTCAACTAGCTTTCGAATTGGCTTACGCTCAGGGTTAGAGCAAATATTCCTCTTGGAAATTTCAAAGAATGTATCCGCACCAAAAGATGCTCCTCCGCTATCATGATAAAACCGGAGGTCCTTCGAAATGTGGGGACGTAGTTGGTCCAACTCACATCTATTAAAGCCTATCTCGAATATCAAGGAATCCATTTTAGTCAGATCAGCAACTGTTGCAGCAGATTGTCCTGACCACTCGAATATTGGCAAATCCCCGCGAGAACAAGGCATACCATCAATCTTCGCATCACCATCTTCTTTTTATTGAGTAGGACAACCCCTTGTCAAAAAATGTTATATGTGGAAAAATCTCAAATCAAAACCTGCCCAACCCCGTTGGTGTATTGTACACTTTGCTCTAAATTCGGCTGTCGTCAGTATGTCTTTTTTCGATCAGGTTTACTCAAAGCTATTCAACGGTGAAAACGGCATTTCCCCAGTAGAAGAACATAAGCTTCTTATACGAGGAAAGCGGTATCAGACAGCCTATGAAAACTGGCTAGAAAGTCCACGCTTTACAGAAATCCGAGCCCAGATAAAGACCTCCATCGTCCTTAAACAAAAGGAGTTGGACCAGGAACCGTTTGTACATATACTCGACACACCCAATAATAAGGGCCTGGCCATAGACCATTCGGAGTTTTTTGCCAATGGGGAATTTAGCTTTCTGATGGACTGGCTAGCGGAAAAAATCACCAAGGATTTTCCTTACAAGCTGGTTAATAGTGACCTGCGGATCAAAGAAACTTCTCAATCGGTTATCACGACAGAAAGACGCTACCTTAAACCCAGGCCTCAATTTGAATCGCCCATTGACCAGCAATTTGGCAATGTGATCCTCGAAAATCAAATTAAAGGCAAGGAACAGCGCCTTCTGAAAATTCAGGTTAACAGCTATCAGGATCGTAGCTATTCCTCACCGCGTCATTTCCGAGAGCTGATGGATCATCTTTTCAAAATCTAGTTTACATGAAAAAACAATCTCTTCTCCCCTTGTCAGCATTCCTTATGCTACTCACCCTTTCGTTTGTCGGATCGGCTTCAGCGCAAATCTTACCCACGAAGCTCAAGATTTCAGTAATTGACGGTAACGGCAATTTTGTGGAAGGGGCTCAAGTAACATTGTACTTAACGGAAGATGACTATATCAACTCGACCAATCCCTTCAAAGCTGAAAAGACAGACGCCAAGGGCAAGGTAGTTTTTAAGAAACTCGAGCCGCGCATATACTTCATAGATGCCCGTACCGAAAGTCAAAACAACGACGGACGTGGATCTAAAACCGACAACTTACAAGAAGGAAAAGTCAACAAAGTGAACGTGGTAATTGAATAGTGGAGTATTTGGATATAGACAGCTGGAAACGTCGCGAGCATTTTTACAATTACCTCCATTTCTCCCAGCCGTTTTTTAATATCACAGCTCCACTTGAGATAAGGCCCCTCAAGGACTTTGCTGCAGATAACAAGATTTCATTTTTCTTGAGTTACTACTATGTGGCATTGCGGGCAATCAATCATATCGACGAATTGAGGTATCGCATTCGCGATGACCAGGTAGTTGTTCACCCGACAATACATGGAGGGTGCGCTGTGATCAATCCAGACGAAACCTTCTCTTTTGCCTATTTCGATTACAGTGCGGACTTTCAAAGCTATCTCGAAGGAGCTTCATCAGCGCTGGCTTCCTTGAAGGAGCAGCCTTCACTGGACCCGCAGTTTCACCGGGATGACCTTATCCATTCGTCAGTCATACCATGGATCTCCTTTACCAACTTCGAACACGCCAAGCGGTTCGGGAAAGGCGATTCCACACCTAAAGTGGTTTTCGGCAAGTACTTTGAACAGGGAAAAGGTCTCCTTATGCCGATTTCATTGGCCGTACACCACGCATTGGCAGACGGTATCCATGTGGGAAAATTCTTCCAGCACATGGAATCATCAATTAAAAAGGGTGACTGGTACTAGGCTATTTCCTTAAGGTGAATAATAACAGACCATAAGCCATCACCATAAACCAAAAACGGTACAAAAAGATCTCGGGGATGATATCCAACTCCATCAGGACCATCGCTATTACCAGGACAATAGAGACGATTCGGAGAATATTTCGGGTGCTGTTGTTCATGGACAATTTCCGTTTATGGCTCGTCAGTAAATATAACACAGGCAGCTGGAATGCCATTTAATTGCGATAATTGTGGCCGAAATGGCACGGATCGGAAATAATATCCTGGAAGCAGCAGATTTTCTCCGCAAGGAAGAGATCATTGGTATACCAACAGAAACAGTGTACGGTCTGGCAGGTAATGCATTGAAGGAGGTTTCGATCCTGAAAATTTTTAAGGCTAAAAATCGACCCAAGTTTGACCCGCTCATAGCACATGTACCGTCGATCGAAGCAGCCAAAGAGCTTGCCGGGAATTTCCCAGGTAGGCTGCTGGCTTTGGCGGAAGAATTTTGGCCTGGACCATTGACACTACTGGTACAAAAAAGATCCTTCATACCTGATCTCCTAACATCGGGATCTCCACTGGTTGCGGTGAGAGTTCCGGCGCACCCGCTCGCTCAGAAACTCCTTGCAGCAGTGCCCTTCCCACTAGCCGCTCCCAGCGCTAATCCTTTTGGGTACGTGTCTCCCACGTCAGCACAGCACGTGGAGGACCAACTGGGTACTGCCATCCCCTACATTCTCGATGGAGGCTCGACTCCCATTGGCCTCGAATCGACCATTGTCAGCCTCGTGGAAAATAAGTTGACTGTCCATCGTTTGGGGGGGTTATCTATTGAAAACATAGAGGCGGTCGCTGGCAAAGTGGAACTGCGACTTAACCAGAGTTCCAATCCAGTCGCACCAGGCATGCTCAAATCACATTACTCCCCTTCAAAACCGGTGGTCTTAGGCAATATCGCTTCCATGAGGAGTAAATATCAAGACCTCCAATTGGGTATATTGTCCTTTTCAGAAGAACACGCAGGTCCCAACAGCTATGCGCTTTCACCGGACGGAAACATTGATGAAGCTGCCAGCAGATTGTTTACTACCCTGAGACAACTGGACCGCCCGGAAATCGATCTGATCCTGGCGGAACCATTCCCTGACGAGGGGTTGGGAAAGGCAATCAATGATCGATTGCAAAGAGCCGCAGCCCCAAAGTAGCAACTTTGCAATTTCATAGTCAAAAATTCACATTATTCGTTTGTCATTCTAACAAAAAGCCAAGAAATTCGCATTCTTTCCAATAAAACCATCATTTCTTTATGAATACTGTCGACGATTTTAATTTCAAAGGTCACAAAGCATTGATACGGGTTGATTTTAACGTGCCATTGAATGGTGATTTTCAGGTAACCGATGAGACACGGATCAAGGCAGCTATTCCTACGATAAAGAAAATATTGGATGATGGTGGAGCTGTTATACTTATGAGTCACCTTGGACGACCAAAAACTGGTCCAGAGGAGAAGTTCTCATTGAAACATATTCTACCTAACCTTTCCGAAAAGCTTGGGGTGGATGTTCAGTTTGCCAACGACTGCATAGGACAGGAGGCTGTTGAAAAGGCCGACGCTTTGGAAGGTGGCTGTGTACTGCTCCTGGAAAATGTAAGGTTTTACGGAGAAGAGACGAAAGGTGAAGATACCTTTGCCGGAAAACTGGCCAGACTTGGTACTATTTATGTAAATGACGCCTTCGGCACTGCGCACCGCGCTCACGCTTCTACGACCATCGTTGCCAAGTATTTTGAACAAAAATGCTGCGGTTATGTCATGAGCGCAGAGCTTAGCAATGCAAAAAAGATCCTTGAAAATGCGGAGAGACCTTTTACAGCTATCATGGGGGGCGCGAAAATTTCCGATAAAATTTTGATCATCGAACGGCTCCTCGACAAAGTAGACAATCTTATCATCGGCGGCGGTATGTCGTACACCTTTTTCAAAGCCCTCGGTGGCAGTATTGGCAATTCGCTGGTGGAGGAAGACAAACTGCAGTTAGCCAAAGACCTTATCAAAAAAGCCAAGGAAAAAGGAGTAAATCTGGAATTACCGAAAGACTCGACGGTGGCAGATGAATTCTCAAATGACGCCAACCACAAAATTTCGGACAATTACAGCATCGAGCAGGGCTGGATGGGGCTGGATCTGGGGCCTGAAGCAGCTGAAGTTTTTGCCCGTGTAGTAAAAGAATCGAAGACCATTTTATGGAATGGGCCCATGGGAGTGTTTGAAATGTCCAATTTCGCCAAAGGCACGAATAGCATCGCTCAAGCAGTAGTGGAAGCCACAGAAAATGGCGGGTTTTCCCTGATTGGTGGTGGTGACTCGGCTGCAGCAGTTAACAACCTGGGTTATGGAGATAAAGTTTCCTATGTTTCAACCGGTGGGGGTGCTTTGCTTGAATACATGGAAGGTAAAACGCTACCTGGTGTAGCGGCGCTCGAAGGTCAATAGCCCAAGCCAAAATTCACCTTACTCTTGCCGGTCTTGGATTTCATAATTGAAAACTGCTGCTCTGAAATCGTGTAAGGAAGTGGAAACCGCTGCCGATAAATTGTGGGCGTGATCATTCCCTGGTTATTTATCATATAGTCAGACATATTGAATGTCTTGAATTTATAAGTGCTCAAGACTGACAGATTAGGCTTTAGGTCCTTCGACAAATAATCAGTAGAAGCTAGAATAGAATATAAACTCGACGCTTTTACTGGCTCGTTTTTGAGACTATCAGCACTCTCGGCGTGTTGAGAAAAAGCGGGGGTCAATAACATCAATAGCAGGCCTAAACTGCCAATTCTTTGCAAAAGTCTGGGTCCGTTCCAATTCATCGCTGTAAACGTTGGTTGAGCTATACTAGAATACGCAATTTTCGGCATGCTTGAAACTCATTTTTGATTGGCGGTTAGGCCGGTCGGTACCATTCCCGTGCATTCTCCCAAAGGATCTTGTGCAAGTCTTTTTCAGCAAAATTATTTTGTATTAACTCCAAATGTGCACTGGCGAAGGGCTGTGGGGCTCTGGTAGAGGGCAAGTCTGTTCCGAACATCAACGCACCGGGGTTGATGCTGTGAATTTGCCTTAGGACGGGGAGTGGTTCGAAATCCAACCTACCGAAACCAGTGGCCTTCACACGGGTCCCGTTTTCTACCCAACGATAGAGTTGAGGCAGTCCGGACCTGGTAAGGCCCAGGTGATCGACTGAAAAATTTTCGAACTGATCTTTGGGAATCCGCAAAGAAGACAGGTTGCCACTATCTATGTACAACTCCGAACGCCAGCCAAAACGATCACGTAGCCGGTCGGACAAATGTGACATATCGCGCCGCTTTGAACTGCCCATACGAAACATATTGAAACGCACCGCCCGAATTCCCGCCTGATCCATTCCATCCAGCGCTTTGTCAGTTGCTGACATTTCAATATTGGCCACGCCACAAAAGCCTGTACCTAATTGATCCAGGGCGGCTACAAGGTAGCGGGTATCATATCCTTGAAAGGACCCGGAAACCACCGCCCCGCCGCCAATGGGGTACATCTTAGTCCGCACTTGATAGTCCAGTACCGTAAAATTTGGGGGTAGATAACCTTGGTTGGGAGTCAAAGGAAACCTGGGATCGATGAGATGAAAGTGAGCATCAAATATTTTCATAGCACGAAAAACAATCCTGCGGATTCAATATACGTAGTTATTGTCACCAACCAATCTGAAATAATGAAACCATTCATTTACCTGATACTGCTTACGAGCGCATTGTCTCCAATCGCCCAACCAGTCATCGATCTTTTCGGTAGTTTGAAGCAGGGACCGTACCAGGTAGGATTTAAAAACCTTCAAATCTCTGGTTCTCAAAAAGACCAACAGGCAAAACCAATCAAAATCTCCTTGTGGTATCCCGGCACTTCCAAAGGAAGGCCATTGCGATTCGAAACATATTTCGGGACGGATAGCGAGAATCATGACGACCTCACGAAGGCACTATCCTCCAGTATTTCGGGTACGCCGGATTCATTTTCACCAGATTCGCTGCAAGCCGTTTTGTCCGCTGCTATGTGGGCAGCTATGGACGTGGAAGCCATCAATGAGCGCTTTCCGCTGATCTTGTGGTCAGTCCGCTATGGCACAGTGGCATACCAAAGTATCATTTCCGAATATCTTGCCAGCTACGGCTATGTGGTGGCTTTTGCCGAGGACATGCCTCATGCCCCTTCCCCATGGTCTTACACCTCATCAGAGGAAAAATCTGCGGCACTCACGGATCAACTGAAGCTCATGGAGATCACCATCGCCCATCTACAAAAACAACCAAATGTAGACCCGGAAAAAATTGGCTTAATGGCCTGGAGTTATGCGGGGGAATCTGCGATCCTCACGCAGATCAATAATAAACAAGTGGATGTTGTTATTGGGCTAAGTGGTTTGGGGTTTGGCTATGGGGTATACATGGGAAATACGTTTGCCCACAGTCTGGAGACTTCCAGAATGCAGGTACCCTACCTAATCCTAACAGAAAGTATCAGTCCGAGCGGCCGCAAACGAGAGCCGCCAGCATTTTTTTCGGAGATGCACCCCCGATCACGATTCATAGTTTTCGAAAAGCTGACCCATGGCAACTTCAATGTTGTTGAGGGTCAAATACCCGGAGTAATGGAAACACACCGAGTACAGTCCTGGTCAAGTGGTGGCGCAAATGCCCGATGGGGCTACGAAGCTACTTGCCGCATTACCTTAGATTACCTCAAGGCACAGTTTGAGGGAGCTGATCATTTTGATGAAAAGCTCGCGGCTATGCAGTCCGAATTATCTGATGCATATTTCACCCTACTTCTCCCCCGCGGGAACCCTAAACACTGATAACGCCACCGGCGGCATGAATTCCTAGCTTTGGTGCTTTTCTTGCTACCTTCGTTGGCATGCGATGTTTCTTGTACTTAGGCTTCTTGTTGTTATCCGTAATCGGTCTTTGCCAGGATTTTGATAAAGACAAAATGGATCGTCTTTTCCAGCTAATTGCTGAAAAAAATAAAGGCATGGGGTCCATCTCCCTCTGGCAAGATGGACAAGAAGTTTATCAAAAGACAATTGGCTTTGCGTCTATCGCGGAGCAGGTAAAGGCCAATTCTACGACGAAATATCGAGTTGGGTCCATCTCAAAGACGTTCACGGCATCAATCATCATGCAGTTAGTGGAAGAAGGAAAACTGACATTACAAACCAGGCTCTCCAACTATTTCTCCGACGTACCGAATGCAGCCGACATCACCATTGAGCAGTTGCTTCGGCATAGCAGTGGGATCTTCAACATAACGAATACAGCTACCTACACCAGCTGGATGGAAGAGCCACAGAGTAGAGATGACATGTTGGCCAAAATCGTCCAGCTGGAACCCGCTTTCTCTCCCGGTGAAAAATCAGAATACTCTAATAGCAACTACATGCTACTCACCTTCATTGCGGAGGAAATTGAGCAAAAATCATTTCGCGAAATTCTGGCATCCAGAATCACCGGACCCTTTAGTTTGACCAACACCGAATACGGAGGAAAGATCGCCGTGGAGAAAAACGAAGCCCTTTCTTATAATAAAATAGATCAGTGGGAACTGGCCACCGAAACGGATATGTCGGTACCATTAGGAGCAGGTGCAATCATTTCCACTCCCACCGACCTGAACCGTTTTTTCTTTCACCTCTTTAGTGGGGAAGTAGTGTCCATCGAATCCCTGGAGTTAATGGCGGACTTGAAAGATGGGTATGGTCTCGGGCTGTTTCAAGCGCCCTTTCACGACAAAAAGGCACTGGGCCATACTGGTAGTATCGATGGTTTTGGGTCCGTGGCGTTGTACTTCCGAGAAGATAACATGTCAATTGCCTATACCAGCAACGCCAGGGATATGGTTCCCAACGACATCCTTATAGGTGCACTCAGCATCTATTTTGGCAAGAATTACGACCTGCCTACGTTCGAGGTTTTGTATGAGATCAAGGACACGGCAGAATTAGACCCCTACTTGGGGGTATATTCGAGCAGCACCTTTCCTTTGAAAATAACAATCACTAAGCAGGGAAAACGACTCATAGCGCAGGCTACAGGACAACCTTCCTTTCCTCTGGAACCCTATGCCGAGCACAAATTCAAGTTTGACAGGGCAGGATTGAAAATGACTTTTCGACCTGAAAAGCAGGAAATGGTCTTCACGCAAGGAGGTGGGCAGTGGACCATGGGTAGAGAATAGCTATTCTCCAAGGTTATTTACAGGTTCCAAGATACATTGATTAATTTCATTGACAGATAACGTCTATATGGTCCGTCAATGAAGACAAACAGCAACAGACACGACAGAAAAAAGAGCAGAGCGATCGCAAATATTTCAGGAGAAAGTCAGATCTCCCACAAAAAATCAATTGATACGGCCTATAGCCAAACAAATAGTCTTCAATATTTCAGCGCTCAACTCGCACTCAAACCGAATATTGAATGGTCTGGGGTTACTAAACCGGATATCCTCGACACACCGCTACAGCGGAAATTAGCTACCACGTATTTTCCAGAATTGAGAACTATTAAGGGTGATCCAAAACGTCTACCCCGAATCGCTGAGGAGGTTTTCAAAGACCCGAACAAGAATCTCCCCAGGTACAAAATAGGGCACTTGACAATTGCCACTATCGAGAACTTTCTTGCTGACCTTGATGCAGCTGAAGAATCTATTGAGTTTGGGTCTAAACGTTTCTACACTCGTCTGAGGGAGTATGTGGAACGGCACGAAAAACGACTTCAAGAAGGTGCAGATAAAAGCAATAAGAAGCTGGATAAACTCTTTGAAATCAGGGCAAGAGTTCAGGAAAACTACAAAGACAAAACAACGATGTTCCATGCTGTGGTTTATATGGATTTGGTAAAAGAAATTGATAAAAGAATAAAGGCTGGGGACGAAAATTTTGGAGAGAAGGAATACAAGGAGCATGAAGACAAAATCACCAAGAGATGGAGGAAAATATCCAAGGGCAACAAAAAGTCATTTGACCCTGAGGAAATCGAGAGTCAGATTCCCAGTTCCATCCGGAAAGATGAAATTGATGCGAAAGACAGCAGTTTTAAACAGACTCATCAGGATTTAGCCGAGCTTCGGAAAAGTGTGACCGATGTAAAAAAGGGATTGGGCGAAGTTCAAGCCGGTTTTGCTGTAGACAAAACAGGAGCAAGGCTAACAGGAGACGCAGGAAAAACAATGGTTGGCATGAACCACTTCGGCACATGGCACGAAAAACTAGAAGATCTCAATAAGGTCTCTGGTAACAAGTTCTCCGACGCAAAACTTGTAAACCCACAAAAAGGTGAACACCATATTCACGCAGAAATGCAAATTGTTTCCGAACATTTTCGGCAAGCGATATCAGCGGGAAAGATACCATCTCCTCTTGCCTTGACTGGTAATCGCCTACCATGTAGGTTCTGTAACCAAGCCATGCACCTAATCAACGAAAAATTACCCGGAGGGCCTTATATAAAAGTAAATGTTTACGAAAAAGATGATAACAAAATTGCGAATTTTGATAATCAAGCTGAATTAAATGAGAAGGATTGGGAATGGCCATTCAATACACCCGTGACTGCCAGTGCAATAATGACTTCCTGGGACCAAGTAAAGGGTGAGACCAAGGTCAGCGAATTTCACCAATTCATCAAAGCCCTGGTGGGTCTCAATAAAGCCCACGGCAAGTCTGCCACCTCCTCCGATCACGGCCATGAAGAAACACCTCAAGAAACACCAGAACCCACAGAGGAAGAAATAGCAAGGATCAATAGTTGCCTAATAGACGCGATCTGTGACGCCACTGGAGTCGACAGGGCAGATGTCCCGTATTCGGATATCCGAAATCGCTTGCGAGGAGCCCAGCAGGGAGACTTGGAAAGCATGCTTTTTGCGAACGAAACAAGTATCCGGATTGTACTTAATGCCATAAACCGACCCAACGCCGGGATTCAAGTCAATTACCATCAACTAGTCAATCCAGATAATATCCCAATCCCGGCAGACTTGGTGGTTGCAGCACAAAACGGAGGAAATCAATATACCATTCACCACACAGTTAATCACTTCTATGCAACGGCCAGGAATCAGCACAAGGACCAGACTGATAAAGACAAGAAGCAACCGGAATCAAAAAAGGAAGAACCAGGTAGCGAAAACAAGTGAGCAACAGGCCTTTGACGCTGGACCGTTAAAAGATCGGACGCACGGTAGATCGTTTCACTCGATTCAGTACGAACATGCTATTGATCTGACTGACATTGGGTATAGCGGCCAATTTGCCGGATGAAAACTCATGGTAATGCTGAAGATCGCGGACCACAACCTTTAGCAAAAAGTCATTGGCACCCCCCATGAGATAACACTCTATCACCTCTTCCAACCCCTCAATCGCATGACTAAACGATTCAATGCCCTCCAACTTTTGACTTTCTAAAGCCACCGAGCAAAAGACGACCATACCGCTAGCAAGCTTTTTATCATCGATAACGGCAACATATTTACTGATCAGCCCCTCTTTTTCATATCTTTTTATTCGTTCGTAGATGGGCGTTTTGGTCAAATTCAATTGATCAGAAATGACTTTGATGTGAGTCGTTGAATCCTCTTGCAGTAGCGTTAATAATCGTCTATCGGTTTCGTCAAGTTTCATTTTGGGAAATTTTCCTGTTTACACAATCTTCAAATTCAATAAAGCAATTTTTTCCTTAATACTTCAATATATTAATTTTTTTTCCTGAAAATTTTACTTATACAGAACTGTAATCCAAGATAAGTAAATTTGAAAGAAAAAATGGCAAAGCCTCAACATCCAGAAAGCCTCATGATGACTCATGGCTACAAGCCGGAACTATCGGTAGGGGCCATAAAACCGCCCATCTTTCAAACGTCAACATTTGTTTTTCAAAGTGCCGAAGAGGGCAAGTCGTTTTTTGAACTGGCCTACGGCCTGAGAGAATCACAAGAGTCCGAAGAACTGGGACTCATCTACAGCCGAATAAACAACCCTAATCTCGAGATTCTTGAGGAGCGACTTTGTCTTTGGGATGGTGCGGAGGACTGTGCGGTTTTTGAGAGTGGCATGTCAGCAATCAGCACTGTGCTTTTGGAATACCTGAAGCCAGGTGATGCGCTATTGTACAGCATGCCTACCTATGGTGGCACCGAACATTTCATCAACAATTACTTACAGGAAACCGGAATCCTAAGTGTAGGTTTTTTGCCATCTCAAACTAAGGGCGAAATCATCGCAATGGTGGAGGAAAAAGGCCTTGCCGACCGGTTAAGAATGATTTACGTGGAAACACCTGCCAACCCGACCAACAATTTGATAGATCTACAGGTGTGTCAGGAACTTGCCAGCCATTTCAGCTCTGGAGAAGAACGAGTACAAGTCGCCGTTGACAACACTTATATGGGGCCTCTTTGGTCTCAGCCATTGAATTTCGGTGCTGATTTGGTTATTTACTCTGCCACAAAATACATCGGGGGCCATAGCGACCTTATCGCGGGAGCGGTCCTGGGCAATAGTCAAGCTATTGGTCGCATCAAAACCTTGCGAACCTTCCTTGGAAACATGGCCAGCCCCCATACCTGCTGGCTCTTACTAAGAAGTCTTGAAACACTCAAGGTACGCATGGAAGCTCAAGCCAAAAACGCTGAAAAAGTGGCGAATTACCTGGCTAAGCACCCAGCTGTAAGTCAGATACTTTATTTGGGCAAAATAGACCCCTCTTCGCCAAGTTTCGAAATTTACAAAAGACAATATTCTTCTCCTGGCGCCATGATTTCGTTCGAAGTTCGGGGAGGAATTAAGGCGGCGTTCGCTTTTCTTAACCGGCTAAAGCTGATCAAGTTGGCCGTAAGTCTTGGCAGTACGGAAAGCCTGATCCAACATCCAGCCAGCATGACTCACATTGGTCTCTCGGAAGAACTGAAAGAACGAATTGGCATCACCGATGGGTTAGTGCGCCTTTCGGTCGGCGTAGAACATCCCGAGGACCTCATCGTAGATATCGATCGGGCGCTAGCCGCAATTCAAAGTGGCCCCGGGGAAATGGTTGCTTTTCCCACCCTCAGGTAGCAACAAAATACAATCTGGAAAAAGTATTTAGGATTTGGAAGTGAGTTTCTGAATCGCCTCCCAATTATCTGGTACCCCTTCGTCCAGAATTGTCTGGCAGCGCGAAACATATAGGGCGGCAGCTTTATCCTCCGGATTCATAGTAGTTACCTTTTCAAACAATCTCTTCGCTTCTACAAAAGATTTGTCCCCATAGTGCGTGATTGCATTCTGAAAATCCATTTCGGCCGTGAGCTTCAATTGCAGTTGCTGCTCCCGCAGGCCATCTAACACCTCGAAAACCTTCACGGCCTTTTCTTTGCCTTTCACCATCACTGTGTCCAGGTATCGGATGTGATATTTTTCAGGATTCGTGAGGTCATTGTACACGGCACCACTGATCAATATATTACCCCCATATATTGATGTCAGCCCCTCCATGCGCGATGCGGTGTTCACGGCATCGCTTATCACGGTGGTCTCCATTCGATTTTCCTCACCAATGGTACCTAAAATAAGATTGCCTGTGTGAACGCCAATACCCACGCGTATCGGTCCCTTGCCTTGTTGTTCTCGTCGGCGGTTGAAAGACCTAACAGACTTCATTGACTCGATAGAACAATCTATGGCATGGTCGACTTGCTCAGCGAAAAGAGCCATCACAGAATCCCCAATGTACTTATCCACGAAGCCATTATGTTCCCTTACATGCGGCACAATTTCATGGAGGTAGTCATTGATAAAATCGAAATTTTCCTGTGGTGTCATCCCCTCGGAAACCTTGGTGAATCCTCGAATATCTGAGAAGACTATGGTCATTTTACGAGCTACATTATCCCCCAAATGGACCTCTTCGATGCTTTCTTTATTGAGATAGTGGAGAAACTCATTGGGAACAAAACGGCGATTTGCTTCATTGATTTTTATTAACCGGTCATTGGCTTCTGCTAATTCCACTGTACGTTCATCGACCTTTTCCTTAAAAAATTGCAACTGCTCGATGATCTTGTCGCGCATAACATTGAAATTGAGGGTCAACCGGCCAATTTCATCTTTTGTCAATTTCCCAGATTGCTCGTTCACAAAAGTGAAATTGCTGCCTACGAATTTTGTAATGTAGGATGTGAGGTCTGTCAGTGGATAAGTTATCCGTCGCGAAATCACAAAACTCATCCAAATACCAAAAAGGATAAATCCCGTAATCACCACAATAGTGACCACCTTGAGCTTTGCAAACTGTTCTTCGCGTCCCTGCTCAGCCTTTTGCAGGAGGCTGGCAAATTGTGACGTCAGGGCTGTCTCGGATTGGTCGAGCTCAGCCTTCAAACCAGAATTATCATACAAACCTATCTGACGATCCAGATCCACAACCTTGCGAAACAGCAACTGATAACTTTGGAGTACATTCTTGGAAATCTGTTTTTGGTTATTTCCAATAGCGCTCCTTTCCACAGCAGCTTCCAATTCGCGACTCGCATTATTCAACTTTCGCAAGTAAATGTTCTCATGCCTCAACAGGAAGTCTTTCTCATGACGCCTCATCGTGAGGAGCAAACTGGGATCGATGTTGGGTAACTGCTCCAGCGCATGCGCTGCCTCCCTCATTTCTCCGATGGCGTTGTAGTCTTTAAAACCACGTTGCTTGATGAGTTCAGTGATCTGGATAAAAAGACTGTCATATCTATACAATTCGACAGAAAGCGCCTGCACTGCGCTATCAAGAGCAAACTGGTGGATGATAGAATTGCTACTCAACAGCCGGAGCTTTCTTTCTATGGCTTCAAATATGGATTTATGGCTATCAATAAATTTGCTGCTTCCAAACTCGAAAAAAACCCGATTTTTGGTTTCCAGTGTGAAGAAGTTAAGCTGATTCTTATGGTCCTCCAGTAGCTCCTTGTGTGTTTCTTCCAATAACCGAAAAACTCCAGCAATCCTTTCGCGCTGATCCAGATAGGTGAAATTGATGACTATTATCACCAGGTTGGAACTCACAAAGACCAAAAACCAAAAAAGCAGCTTGTGCCGAAGAGATTTGAAGTTGATCATCGATGCAAAAACCCTTGTAAACCGAAGTTAGATCAATAAAGGGCAATCTTTCACTCAGGGCTAGAAAAGTGACAAGAAACTTTATTCGACCCTACGCCATATTTCTTCCAGGCGCCGTTCTCGAACCACGACATAGTCTCCAATCTCCTCATCAAATTCACGGTCATTTATGTAACCTGCGTGATGCCACTCGTCGCCGTTCACCTCACATCTGAATGGTATGGCGGCGCCTTCCATATTTTGGCCCGGCGGATGATAAAACTCAATGTGTTCGGTATAGGACCCACCCTCCAATTCGTAACTTCCTCCCCCCATGGCAATGACGTTTTTGTTCTCTTTGTCATAATTATACCAGATGAAAGTGCCATCGGTAATGATCTTCACATACTCAATGGTGTCCGGGTTGATGGCAAAGGTCGTATCCGGATCAAATTTTCGTTTGTAGAGTTTCCATTTGCCTTTTATAGGATTGACTGATTCAGGCTCGTTTGTGGCAGTTTCCGCGGGAGTGAGACATGAGACCGATATCCCGAACAGCAACATAAAAAGTCCCATGACCAAGGGTATCCGCTTACATGTTCCTTTGATAAAAAGCCACTGCATTCAATAAAATTAGGAAGAAACCAAAAGACTTAGGCCCTAATTCCACCAAGCAGACATTGAATTAAATGCTTCTCCATATCAAACACATTCAAATCGCTATGTCTGTCATACCAGGCATACAATCGTTGCAGCGTTGTAAGAATCGCGAAAAGGGCAATTTCCGGATTCACTGCCTGAATACTTTTCTCCTCAATCGCCGCAGCCAGAATCTGACGGAAATCTTCCTCATACTTCTCCCTGTGTCCTACGTATTGCGCTTTGGGATCTCCTTCCAAATGCCTCCACTCAACAGCCATTAATGCCATAAGATCGGTGTGGGTGACCGTCAGCTGAATATGCAATGAAATGAGTTTTTCAATTTTCTCGTAAGACGTCAGCGAAGAAGTTTTTACCGCCGCCATGCCTGTCAAAAACATTGTAGCACCCTTCTCCAGCAACTCCACCAGGATATCTTGCTTGGCGATGATGTGATTGTAAAGGCTTGCAGGTTTTATGCCCAATTTCTGGGCAATGTCTTGCATCGAAGTGGCCGAGTAACCCTGATGTCTGAAAAGGTGAGTACTCACCTCGAGTATTTGATCCTTTTTAGTAAGCATCGAATATTTCTTACAATTCCTGCAAACATAGTAAGGGGACAATTGATTGAAATTTTTTAGACTTATAGCCCAATTGACTTAATCACTGATTATGAGACAACTCATTACACTCCTGTTACTATTTCCTTTGGCTCTTTGTGCGCAGGAAACCCATCTCTTCCAAGGCAAAAACAAGGATGTGGTTTGGACCAAGCGTTACAACATGTCATGCCCCCGAGATTTGTTCATGCAATGGCTAGACGCTACTTCGGCTGGTGGGGAAATAAGGGCACTAGGCGAAAATGAGCTTGAATTTTATATTCCGAGATTCGAGATTTTGGAGGATGATCGCAAACTCCCATATGACATTGCTGATAAAATGTTCACAGGCAAAGGTCACGTCGTATTCGCTGACAATGGCTACACAGTAGAAATTTCAGAAATCATCACAATCCAAAAGTTTGACAATATGCCCTATGGTCGTAAAGGGGAAAAAATTCCACTGAAGAAATATTTCAGTTTTAAGAAAAACGAATTCAGAGGTAACTACAAGACAGCACCATACATCCTGAGTGATAAACTCGAAGAGATGTATGAAGTAAGGGATTGAGCTTTGTTATCTGCCCAGGCTTTTCTGCTTGAGTTACAGGAGAGTTATAAAAAGCAATTCCAACCTGTCAGTCTTTTATCAGCTTCATCTCGTAGACATTTCCTCCCTGTCGCACCTTCATCACGTAGATACCAGGAGGAAATGATATATGATCGATCGACACAAACCGACCGATTGAGAATGAGGTCTCGTCATATACGGTATTCCCTCTTAAGTCATAAATACTAATCCTGGCTGTTTCACCGGCCTTTGGTAACCTAACGTGTAACCTATTTTCGAATGGGTTCGGATAGACTCTTAGTGCTGCTAGTTCTTCAGTGTGAGTTGCCTCCACAATCGCAGAATATTCAAATCCACCATCAAAATCCACCTGTTTCAATCTATAGTAATTGATACCACTATCGGGCTGTTTGTCAAACCAGCTGTACTCGATGATTACGTCGCTTTGCCCGGCTCCGTTGACGTCTCCAATCGGTTGAAAATCCATGCCGTTGCTGGATCGCTCCACTATGAATTTGTCATTGTTGTGCTCTGTTGCTGTGTGCCACAACAGGGACACGCCTCCGGCCTCCTTACGTGCAATAAAGTCCAACAAGGTTACAGGCAGTGTCGTTCCACCGCTACCACCCCCGATACCGCAAAAGGTCGTAATTCCGGAAGCAGAGGCAGTGTACGGGTCGCTTCCGGCAGCGGCAATATTCCTGGCTATGGCTCCCCAAACCCCACTGGCGCCGTTTCGAGAAATCAGCATGTCGGTACGATCGAAAGAAGCGTCTTCATCTGTACCATTCCATTGCAATGTGAGGGTGACGTTATAGCCAGAACCCTGTGGAGAAACGTCCCAGGTTTTGTTTATCTCCTCGTTGGTCGTCACTAAACTTCCAGAGGTGCCACCCACATACACGCCATCAAAAACGCGAACCCGAAAATCGACGGTTGACCCCAGATTGAGCAATGATATTGGTGTGTAGTTAGCGGTACCGATAGGAAACGTCGCCGGACCGGAAGTACTGCCCAATTCCATCTGCAGATAGCCTCCTGACGAATTTTGGTCCAACGTGCGCACATAGCTCGTGCTACTTCCACCGGAAATGCTGGCGCCAGCGTTCAGGATCAGGTTATAGTCCTGCAACTGAATGTTGCCACTCGTCAGGGTAAGTGTACCCGTCATGGTCGTCTCTCCGCAAAGCATAGGGCTGCCACCATTCATTTCCAGATTACTGAAGGTACCGCCTGAAATCATAGGGCTTCCTGAGGTGAATTGAATTTTGCCATCACCCGCAATGGTACCATTGTTGATCAGATTGCCAGTGACAGTAAGTGTTTGGGAAGCATTCAATGTAAGCGTATTACCACTGGTAAGGTTAAGGTCTGCGACCGTCAGGTCAGCGTCTACAGTCAGGTTGTGTTGGACGTACAGCGTCTCAGAGGCACCAGGCGCGGAGCCGCCAACCCAGGTGCCACCGGAATTCAAGTTTCCAGCTCCGTTAGTCTTAAAAGGTTCCCTGGCGGAAGCATCGACCCAGTCAGCATTGTCCATATTTACCAAGGTACCGGTATTGCTGTTGGGAGAGTCATCATCCAGGCTAGTACCCAATGCCTCGTCAAAGCGATAATAGGCAACCAAGCCGGTTTCACTTCCGGTCAATTGCTCGAACATGTTGGCCTGGATGTCAGCACCAGAACGCACCACATTCCATATGCGCACTTCGTCGATTTGACCATCGAAATAACCAAAACCGTCATTTCTATATCTGCCAATGTACAAGTCGCGAGAACTATTGGAGGTAATGGAGCCATCATAGGCTGTGGAGGCTACCAGGATTCCGTCTATATACAAATGCACGTTAGTTCCATCCGCCACGCCCGCTACATGGGTCCAGGTAGAAGCAGTTGCCGAGCCGGAAGCAGAAACCAGATTGTTGTCACTTTCATTAATAACAAAGTTGTAATTGCCGCTATTGATCTCCAACAGGTAAGCATTGCTGGCATCGCCGGAGGTGAAATACCTGGAAACCAGCCCCCTGAAGCTACTGGTAGCATCTGGTCGTACCCAGGCTTCGATGGTAAGCAAGGAAGAGCTTTCCAGCGTCGAGTTATCACTTACCAATACATGGTCATCAGATCCATCAAAATCCAGTGCGTTGCCCGCCCCTATCAGCCCTTCTGCGATCGCCTGATCCCCAATAATTGCGTTGGATTGAACCCAGTTCGACGAGGTACTCGAGAGTCCAAAATTGAGCAATGTGGCTCCATGGCCATTGCCACTGCGGTCGGTCAATACATCCGCACTTGTATTGGTCCCACCGGCGATCCCAGTATTGAATTGATAGTAGGCTTCCAGTTGAGATTCGCTTGCTACGTCCAATTTACGATTCATGTTGTCCTGAATCTGCTCTTGCGACCGTGCCTCACTCCACAGACGGATCTCGTCCAAGCTCCCCGAGAAGTATCCACCACCGCCAGCCCCCTGGCGCCCGATATACAGATCGTTCGTATCTGTTGAGAAAAAGGTGCCGCTGAAGGTTTCGCTCCCGTCTTCAATACCATTGAGGTAGAATGTCGCGACTCGCGTTGAAGAATTATAGGACACTGCGAGGTGGTTCCAGGAGTTGAGTGTCACAGAGGTAGTGGCCGAGTAAGCTTCCGAGAATGTACCCGCCTTTCCAATGCTTAAATAGATCTTGCTATTGACCACCAGAAAATGATAGTCCTCTGCATCCTGATTGAGGCCACCAAGGCCCTTGAGCAGAATGGAACCAGGATTTGTCGCCTCAGGATAGACCCAGGCCTCAAGGGTAAAGTCCCCTCCGTTTAAGTTCAAAGCAGCATTGTGAGGCACCGTCAGGTAGTCGTTGCTCCCATCAAAGTCCAATGCATTACCGGCGCCAGCATCGGTTCTTCCCAAGGTGAAGTAATAATTATCAGTAATCTCACCCGCATCCACCTTAAAAGCAATGGTGTTCCCACTTGGCGCTGACGAAACCACCTCGACGATAGCAAAGTCCCCAGAAGTACTGGCCCTGCCTAGCAGGAAATAGGTATAATCCGGGTCTGGTACACCTCCCAGATCAAAAGTGAAAGTGAGGTTGCCATCGGCAGTACCCACTACGTCATTTTTGTCAATTATCCAGGTTTTCAGATACCTGCTAGTGACAAGCGTTCCTGTTGGAACATCCGCCGTAGTTTCGGAAAAGGCACCACCGTCATTGTTCCATCGAAGGTAATCATTGGCATCCTGGAGAAAATCCCCTGCAGTTTGTGTGCTGGTAATTGTGAGTTCTCCATCTGTATTCGTCAGGTCGCCCCCGTTGGCGATTACAGCACTTTGATCAACAGCACTGCGTGTCGAGGTAATGTAGTTAGAAGAAGCTGTAGACGCACCAAGATTTCCCAAGTTTGTCAGTGTACCTCCAAAACCATTTGGACTCAAATCCGGGACCGACGCATTGTTATCTCCAATTCCCTGATTGAACCGGTAGTAAGCAACCAAATTGGCTTCGTCGCCGGTTAGGTTAGTGAACATATTGTCCAGCAATTCCTGCTGCGTACGTTGATCATTCCAAATGCGGATTTCATCCATGTTTCCGTTGAAATGTCCCCCGCCGCCCGATCCCTGACGCCCTATGTAAAGGTCTTCGGTATCCGAAGTGTAGAAGGTACCCGAATAGGTGCCGGTGCCATCGACCATGCCGTTGAGGTAAAGTGTGACGGTCATGGTGGAGGAATTGTAAACCGCGGCAATATGATTCCAGGCGTTGATCGTAAGGTTTGTACTTGAGGACTTGGTTTCCGAAAACCCACCAGATTTTCCAATGCTCAGGGCGAATATGTTACTAAACAAGAAGATACCGTAATCTTCAGCCTCCGTTACAAGGCCTCCTCGGCCTTTCAGCACGAATACGCCTGGGGATGCAAGCTTTGGGTACACCCATCCCTCAATCGTAAAGTCGCCGCTATTCAAGTTCAAAGAGGAGTTATGGGGAACAACCATGTGATCATCCGAACCATCAAATGCAATGGCATTTCCTACTCCTGCGTCTGACCTTCCGAGTGTATAATAGGAGCCATCGTCAATCGCTGAGGCGTCTACGGTGAAAGCGACACTGTTGCCGTTCGGGTTTATTCCCAACGCTGGCACGATCGCAAAATCTCCTGAGGTGCCGGTCCGTTCCAGTAGATAATAATTGTAAGTCACGTCGGGTGTCGAACCCAAATCGAAGGCGAGGGTTATCGAGCCGTTTGACGTTCCGGAAGCATCATTCTTTCTAAGGCTCCAGGTTCGTTCGTACCGGGCAGAGAGCAGTGTTCCCGTAGGTAGATCAGTGGTCACTTCACTGAAGCTGCCATTATCATGTCCTGCCAGTAGCAGGTCATTGTCATCATGGAGGAAACTGACATCAGTCAAGGTCAGTTCACCAGAGGTACCAGCGGAAACATCCGTACCGCCGGATTGCAAGATGGCCGCATTCTGGGCGAAAATGTTCCATGCTGCTGCCGCCCATTCTGTACCGGCCATATTGGTCAATGTACCGTCATTGTCATTAGTAGTCAGATCGGGAAGCGAAACCCCACTGGATTGATCAAAACGGTAATACGCCTGGAGATTAGGAGAAGTGGGATCGAGTAATCCGGTCATATTTTCCACGATCTCCTCTTGTGTTTTTGCCGTGCTCCAGATTCGCACTTCATCCACACTTCCATCCATAAATCGGCCGGAAGCATACCGTGCATCCTTGCCAATATGAATAATAGCGCTGCCGTTGCTTTGTATGCCAGAACTAATAGCCGCTCCTGAGGCTTCCAGGATTCCATCAACGTAAATTCTCGTGGAAGCAGCATCCGAAACTCCCACAATATGATGCCAACCGGCCCCTCGAAAATCAGTGGTAGATGTTGCCGAACGTACGTTGCTACCGTCCCAAACAAAAAAAGTAAGCGAACCATCAGAAGTGCCAATATTACCCAATAGCCACACGTTGGTTGCGCTATTGTCGCTGTTGGATGTGCTCTGAGCCATGATACCCTCAGCTGATGTCAAAGTGTTGAGATTAATCCATGCCTCAACGGTAATTTCCGTAGCAAATCCGGTATAGGGAGAGGCAATATTCACATAATCATCTGTTCCATCGAAGACCAGGCCATTACCTATACCAGGTAACTGTGCAATACTATTTGTGCTACCCAAGGATGCAGGCACTGCCGCAAAGTCTGTTACATCGTTCCCTGTATCCGCCCCATTGGGTATCCGGGCAATGGCTTCATCTGATATACCAGTTGCGGCACCTCCATTGGCCGTACCATCCGGAGCTCCATCACCTGCACCATCTGAAGCTATATCATCGCCTAATTCTACCTGATCCACAATACTGCCAGAAGCATCTCGTAAAGTAATTATTACATCATCGTCCATCTCGCCAGTGGCATTACCAAGCACATAGAGGTCTCCGGATCGGGTATTTACAAATTCCCCGCTATTGTTTGAAAAGTAAACTGCATCGCCAAAGGGTCCGGATGTCGTAATGATCCCATCCTGGCTGTCGGTCCCATCCTCAATGCGCAAGGTCCAACCGGTGAGGTTCACGCTATCAGTGCCGATGTAAAGCTCGATCCATTCGTCAGAGCCAGTGACGGAGCCACCAGCAATTGTGCCATCAAAGCCATTGGTACTCCAGTCCTGCTGAGGATCTGTCACGATTTCGTTGATAACCACCGTACCAGCAGGTGAATTGGTACTACCGAGTGTGGGTCGTGTTTGGATAAAGTCAACATCGTCTGTGTTGGTATCAGCAATATTGGGATACCGGGCTATGGCCTCGGAATTAAATGCGCTATTGGCACCGGAGGGGGCTTCCCCCGAACCACCACCAAGTTTGACTTGATCCACAGTTGCTCCGGAGGCGTCTTTCAGGATCAACAGATCTGAATTAGTCATTTGTGCGGAACCGGTGGGATTCCCCAACACCAGGTAGTCTCCAGCCTTGGTATCCAGGAAAGTACCGCCATTGGAGGAGAGATAATTGGATACCTGAAATGCCCCGGAGCTGGTCAAGTCACCGCTAAAACCTGTGGCCTCCAGGCTCCAGCTCGTTAGATTTAGCCCATCTGTCCCGATGTATAATTCCACCCACTCATCCGTGCCCGTGGTGGCGCTCACACCTCCATCTGAGCCATCAAAACTGTTGGTTTCCCAATCGGTAAATGCATCAGTTACGATTTCGTTGATAAAAACGGTTCCCGACGGACTACTGGTGCTTCCCAGGGTGGCTTTGGTCTTCACAAAATCCGTAGCGTCCACATCCGAATCTGATCCATTTGGGATGCGGGCCACTGCTTCATCGGTGATATCAGAGGCGTTACTATTAAAACCTGTGCCGGAACCGGTCGCAATCACCACCTGATCGACCATGGTTCCTGTTGCATCATTCAAGATAACCGTGAGCGTCCCAGTCGAATTCATCATTCCGGAAGCGGGATCACCGAGAATCAAATAATCCCCTGCGCGGGTACTTGCCAGGGTTCCACCAGTTAGAGACCGGTAATTAGCATGTGTAAATGCTCCTCCGGCGGCAATACTCCCAGACTCGTCAGTGCCATCATTCATTTCAATCGTCCATGAAGACATATCAAGGAAATCGGCATCAATGTATAATTCAATCCACTCATCATCTTCATCACCAGTACCTCCGGGACTTGGATTGTAAAAGCTACTCGCTCCCCAATCTTGTTGCGGATCGGTCACTACTTCATTGATCACGACAAGCTGTGAAGTCAAGATCCGATAGTTGGTATTAACGAAAGAGAAATAGTCCCCATCTGCAAAATCCACCGTTACCCCATATTCGGACCCATTGTCTACCATCTCAATAATGCGACGGTTTCCATCGGCGGGAAAAGTTGCATCGCTGTTATGCACTACCAGTGATACAGGGCCGGTAGCCAAGCTGTTCGAAAAACTGATTTCTACATCGCCAATCGTGCCGGTTTCGTCGACACGCCATACACGGCTCATTCTGTTGGAAGCGCTGCCGTTACTGTTGTCAATATTGTTCACTCCAAAAGTTGTGGCACCATTGTCATGACCCCAGACAAGCCAGGAATCGTCTGCCGAAAATGTCGTAGGCGAGGTAACGTCCCCATTGGCTATAGTCAGGATGGCATTGGTATTGATACTGGCCGATTTTCGTTGATCCAAACCTGAGGCATCATCTCTGGCGATTGCCGAGACATCTGTATTGTAAGTTGCGTTTGATGTGGCATCCCAAACAGTTGCCCCATCAGAAGCCAGATAGTTGGTCGCCGTACTCTGATCTAATGTAATGCCATATTTGACCGCCAGGTAGGAAAAGACCTGCAGCCGCTGGGTGGCGGTCAAGGCGTCACCGAAAATGATCGTTTCTCCCATTTGCCCCAACCAATGAAAAGAGTCATTGGATTCTCTCCGACCGATTGTAACGGCTCCTGTTTCGGTGGTTTGGAGCCCTGCCGTCTCAATATCCGCGGTAAAGAGCCCGTTGACGTGAGCGGCTGCCGAGGCGCCAGAACTTTGCAGGGTCCCTCCAAAGATCCTCGAGATACCATCGTCATAATCACTGTTACTGCCAATATCTGAAAAGTCGCTTGCGTTGGCCGGAATAAACCGGTGGCCTGCCGCACCATTGATGTGCATTTCGTAGCGCTCCTGCGTTACCGCAGACATCAAAAACTGGATATCCGTACTTGACGAATTTGCCACAAACAAAAGTTCATAGTCGGAGTTGTTTAGGCCCATTGTGCCCGCATCGTTGGTCAAGGTCAGGAAATCAGATCCGTCAAAATCCACCGCCGTATTGAAGTTGATGGCGTTGGAAGTACTCGAAGGCTGCGCCGAACCTGTGCCTTGGGTAGCATGATTATCATTGCCAGATTGATCGTCCCACTGACTTGCTGCAAAACCTTCACCAGCATTAAGCCAAAGTTGCAAATCGCTGGAAATTCCTCCCGGAGCTGGCCCTGACCCCTGAACAGCAAAATCGTAAGCGGCCTCATCACAATCGTTGGAATTTATCGTAATGGTCGCGTTTCGAGTGCCAGATCCGTCCGGAGTAAAGGTAACGACGAAGGTCTCGCTTCCGGACACAGCAACAGTGGTAGGAGCCCCACTTACGACGAAATCTCCCGAATTGGCTCCTGCAGAAGTAATGCTGCTTATGTTCAAAGTGGCTGCTCCGGTATTCTGAATAGTGTAGGTGATGACATTTCCTGATTGGTAGATCAAGCCAAAATCCGTGTCAATGGTTGCACTGATAGTAGTGCTGCCATCAGCAATGTCGTTGCTATTGCCCTGGACGTTGATCTCAGGAAAACTCAAGGTCTGCTGAGAAACTTCCGAGATGTAAAGACCAGTTGCTTCCACCCAATTTGAAGCAGTTCCGGTTTGAGCAAAGTTATTCATCACGCCAGGGCATGCTCCCGTATGATTGGTAACGAGGGCATCCAACGCACTATTATCCTGACCTGCCGACCCCTCATCAAAGGTGAAATACCCCACCAGTCCCGACTCGTTGCCTACCAACTCCGTATTCATGTTATCTGAGATCTGAGTCTGCGTTCGGGTAGTATTCCAAATTCGTAACTCATCCAACTGTCCGTCGAGATGGTTTGTCACATTGCTTCCGTCGTTTCGGGCACCAAGACTATAGGTGCTGGATAAGGTGGAAATTGCGGTTGAATAATTGTCAGTTTCCAACAAAGATCCATTTACATACCACTCCAGGTCCTGCCCTGAGGATGAATAGACCACTGCCACGTGGTACCAGGTATCTGTATTAAAGGAAGTGGCATTTAGCACGTGGTGGATCGGACCATTTCCAAACATTGACAAGTAGAGATTATTGGATTCGAATTGGAAAAAAATCTTTCCCGATGCTAATCCGCCATCATAGATTAGAATCGCAGAGTTGCCGGAGCTAAATTGATCCACATTGACCCATGTCTCGATGGTGAAATCACTCATGACTGGAAGAGACTGTTCGCCACTTATCCAATCATTGGACCCATCGAAATCTATGGCCGTGGCCGGTCCCCCTACCCCCTGTACCGCAAAATCATAGGCTGCTTCGTCGCAATCATCGCTATTAATAGTGATCGTTGCATTTCGCGTGCCCGTAGCTAAAGGAGAAAAGGTGACGGTAAAAGTTTCACTACCCGAGGCAGTCACCGTAGTGGGTGCGCCACTAACTACAAAATCTCCCGAATTCGCGCCGGAGGAAGTGATACTGGAGATGTTCAATGTGGCGGTGCCGGTGTTTTGAATGGTGTAAATAATGGCATTGGAAGAGGTCTGTGTACCGAAATCGGTATCAATGGTCGCATTGATCGCGGTACTTCCATCGGCAATGTTATTGCTATTGCCTTGTACGTTGATCTCAGGCTGATCAGAGGGTGTGTTCCCCGTAACGCTGTTTCCTGAACCGTCGACATAGTTGGATGAAGACCCTGAAAGTGCCAGGTTGGTAAGTGTTCCGTCACTGTTATTACCGCTCAAGTCCGGAATGGTCGTGAGACCTGTGTTTGTGCCAGCTGATACGCCGTGATTGAAGTTGTAATAGGCTACCAGTCCTGATTCCGAGCCCGTGAGTTCTACATCCTTTACCGAAAGAATTTCGCTGCACGCTCGCGCATCGCTCCAAATACGCACTTCGTCGATTATTCCGTCCACAAATCTGGCAGCGGAATACCTGGAATCCTTGCCGATATGAATCGCAGCACTTCCATTGGATTGTATCCCTGAACTCACCCCTGTTCCGGAGGCCTCTAATATTCCATCTACATAGATCCTTGTGGAGGTGGCATCTGCAACACCCACAACATGATGCCAACCGGTACCGGCAAAATCTGTGGTCGATGTGGCGGATCGAACATTGCTACCGTCCCAAACGAAAAAAGTAAGCGAGCCATCCGAAGTTCCGATATTGCCGAGAAGCCACACGTTGGTACCACTATTGTCGCTATCGGCAGTACTCTGCCCCATCACCCCTTCGGCAGAGGTAAGTGTGGAAAGGTTGATCCAGGTTTCGACAGTTATTTCACTACCAAAGGAGGTATAAGGGGAAGATACGGTTACGTAATCATTCGATCCATCTAAATCCAGCGCATGGTTGGTCTCTGAGAAACCTGCAACATAATTGGATGAAGCGCCTGTCAAAGCCATATTGGTCATCACACCATTGGCGTTTCCTGTGCCGTCCGGGGTGAAAACATCCCCCGTATTGTCCGCTCCGGCGGTTCCGTCATTAAATTGGTAATAACCAACCAGACCAGATTCAGAGCCAGTGAGGGCGTGATTCATACCAGCGGCAATCTGCTCTTGCGTCCTGGCCGTGTTCCAAAGTCTCACTTCATCAATCACACCATCAGTCGCCCCGGCTGCATCATCCTCCCTTGTGCGGCCGATGACGAGGTTTCGAGTTCCCGAGTATATGGTGTTGTCGTAAGTCGAGCTGCCAACGAGTAGACCATTTAGGTAGAGTAACAAACCGCCGGATCCGTCTGCAACCCCCGCCACATGATACCAGGTATTAGTTGCAATAGTCCCTGTAGATTGCGAGGCCAGGGCGCCGCTTTCGTCACTCTCGTTCATGGCAAGCGACAAACTACCTCCATTCACATAGAGTTGGTAAGAAGTATTTGTTCCCGCTGCTCCAAGTGAGTAATATTTGGAAATGATCGCTCTGGTACCGGTTACATTTGGCAGGTTGATCCATGCCTCAAGGGTCATGGTGCTTGTAAAATCTATGCTGCTGTGATCGAGAACACGCACATAATCGTTGGTGCCATCGAAATCCAGAGCAGCATTTTGGGAAAAAGCGAAAAAAGGTGATAGGGCGATTGAAAGGATGAAAAGGACAGATTTCACCCGGGACAATGATCTGGCGGCGAGCATGTTTTAGATTTAGGTGGTTTGATGGTTAAACTAAGGGCTTTTGGGCATAAAACCCGGTTCATACCAGATAAAGTGAGTCAGGAATTTTGCAAACGTTACCAGCAAGACACATGAGTCTATCAGCTTCCAAATAACGGACACACCTACTTTATGGCATCAACTGATAATAAAAATTCTTGACGACCTTTGAAGAAAAGCGTAAATTCCTTTTTAACCTGAATTCAACATTGCTCCGTTTGTTATTGCGTCACATCCATTTTTCACGCCTACTTTTCATTTTTGTAGTCACCGGAAACCTCTTCCTTCCAAGACTTGGAACTGCCCAGAAAAGTGAGCAAATTGACAGCTTGTACTCCCTCCTCGGGAGCAGCTCAGAAGGAGCTTCCAGCCAACAGGTAGACCTTCGGAACGCGCTTGCTGAAAAGTACTATCACCTTGACTTTGATAGTGCCTATTGGTGGGCTCATCAAGCTCTTGCAATGGCCAAGTTGCGGAAATACGACAAAGGCCTGGCCGAAGGATACAAGAATCTCGGTTATGCCCACATTCCCTGGGCTAATTATGACAGTGCCAAGGCCTACTTTGACAGTAGCCTTGTGGCGGCCAAACAACACAATTTTGCACTGATCACCTCAGAGACCTACAAAGGGATTGGCATCGCCAACGAAGAATCAGGCCGGTACCAGGCAGCCATTGAGGCATATAACAAGTCATTGGCCATAAAGTCTCAAATAAATGACCAAGCAGGCGTCGGTAAAGTGCACAACAACATGGGGCAGGCTTTTCGCAACATGGGTGAATTTGATAGCGCCACCGCCCACCTGATGCTTGCCTTGGAAAATGAGGCATTCTTGCAAGAATATAACCAGGGTGGGTCCTCCTATTTGATCCTCGGATTAGTTAAGATCTCATTGGAGGAATATGGCGCGGCCAAAGGCCTTTTCCGCAAAGCGCTCTCGATATTCGAGCTACCAGATCAGATCATCAAAGTGGCAACTTGCAATGCTGGTCTTGGCAAAGTATACGTAGAAGAAGGTCGATTAGATAGTGCCAAACATTTTTTAAAACTTGGCCTGCAACAGTTCCTTGAAATACGGCATTTGGCCGGTGAAGCGGGACTCACCGCGCTGTTGGCAGAGGCATTCCGGGCCGAAGACAATTGCGACTCAGCTTTGGTTTATTATCGAAGAGGCATTGCTATCAGAAAATCTGTCAACAACATGCAATTTGTTTCACGTGATCTCACACTAATGTCAAGGTGTCTTGTTGAAAAAGGCGATTACCAGCTCGCCATCCAAAACACCCAAGAAGCCGTAGAGGTGGCCCAGAAATTCGGATCCAAAGCCGAGGCCTGGGGTGCGTACTCGCTACTCCATGACATTTATTCTCGCATCGGTCAGTTCCGAAAGGCCTACGAGATGATGAAAATAAGCGGTGCCTATCGTGACAGTATGCTAAATCAGCAACGAATCCGGGAGATCAGCCGACTCGAAACAGAACACAAAGTCTCGACACTGGAGAAGGAAAAAGAGTTTTTGGAAGTCGAAAAGAAAGCTGAACAAATCCGTCTAAATAGTGAAATCAGCAGGGGCCGATGGTTACAATACGTCTCTGTTGGCGGCATGCTTACCCTCATCGCCATTGCCATGACATTTTACTATTCGCTGAAACGAAAAAAACTGGACAACTCCCTGATTGCACAACAAAACGTACAGATTTCAAGAGCAGCACAACAATTGAAATCATCGCGCGACAAACTTGAGGAACTGACCGGCTTTCGGGAGGGGATGACCCAAATGATTGCCCATGACATGAAAAATTCCCTGAATACCATCATTGGTTATTCGTCGGGAGGCAGGGAACCGGAATTGAAAAATATCAATCAAGCGGGCCGACAGATTCTTAGGTTAGTAACGAACATGTTGGATGTTCAAAAATTTGAAGACGCAGCAATCACGCTAAACAAACGACCTAAGGAAATTTCCAAACTGGTAGCGGCTGCCATCGAACAGGTAAGCTTACTGATCAAGGAAAAAGATCTGTCACTGGATACCCAGGTTGACAATGAAGTAATGCTCGAAGTGGATGTGGAAATGTTTGTCAGAGTACTGGTCAATCTGCTTACCAATGCAATTAAATATTCAGAGCCAGGACAAAACATCAGGCTAACCGTTTCAGAAGAGGGGGACCAATGTCTGATTCGTGTGGAAGACAATGGTGCCGGAATAGGGCCTGATGAACTACCTCACATCTTTGATAAATTTTGGCAGGGCGCCAGTCGCAGGTCCGGTGAAGCTGCGTCAACCGGGCTTGGGCTTACGTACTGCCGGTTAGCCACAGAAGCACATGACGGCTGTATTTCAGCTACGTCAGAGGTAGGGCATGGCACCGCCATTACTATCTCTATACCTGTCATGAAGCAAATGGATGCGCAGGCAGCTTCTAGCGCAGCGACATTATCGAAATCGGAACTGAAAGTGCTGATGGACAAACTGAAGTCATTTGAAGTCTACCAGGTGGGAGCCTTGCGCGAGATTGTAAATGACCTGAATGCAGAGCAAGTGGGGCCGGAATGGAAGCGTTCATTGGAAAGAGCGATAGCCAGTGGAGACCAGCAGCAATACGATCAGATCGTAGAACAATTGGTTTGACTGGAGCTTTTAATTTGTAGACATCTTGTAGACATATGCTTATGTTTTTCTTATATCACCCTATAAATCAACACTTTTGTAATTACAGCTATTAGACAAATTGAGGAAAAAACTGATCTTCATTATTGGCAGTTGCCTTGTGGCCTGCCTGATGGCGATCTATGTACCTGCACAGGACCTATCTGATGTAGACGGAGTTGTACGTCTACAGTTGCAGGAGATTGATTCGCTGTTAGAAAGTCTTGAATTCGACAAGGCCGAGCAGGCTATTGTACGATTCGAGGAGCGGGTTAGCGAAGATCAAGAAGGACCCATTCAAGCACTGGCCGTTCTCTACAGGGTCAAGTGGCTTTTTGAACAGGAAAGGGACCTGCCGTATGCCAGCGGCCGACTGACCTATGCTGCTGAAATTTTCGCTCAAAACGGATGGAAACGGTATCAAGCTATTTGCCTTAGCTATCAGGGTGACATCCTCGTAGACATTGGCAAATACGATCAGGGCAGGGAAGTCCTACTGCGTGCTTTGAAACTTAGCCACCTGTACCCATCAGACATCAACCTGAAATTGGCCATTTACCACGACCTGGGTCACGTTTTTCAAATACAGGGAGATTTTCTTGCGGCTAAGAACTATTATGAGCGCACGATATCCATTGCTGATTCCATCGGGCAAAAGAACCTGACAGCAGGCACCCACAATAATTTGGGTAATGTCTACCATAGATTAGGAGACATACCTACGGCCATCAAGCTACACCAGACGTCCATTGACCTCAGAAGAAGCACCAGAAAGTACGACGACACCTTCAACGCCCACTACAACATTGCCAGTCAGTATAGGGAGCAGGGCGATATGACGAAGGCCAGGGAGTACATTGAAAAGGGCCTGTTGATCAGTCAAAACATACAGAACAAAGAAGGCTTGGCCAATGGTTACAATGAAATGGCCATCTTGCTTCGGGAGGAAGGGAAACTACGCGAGGCCCTGGCGTATAGTAAAGATGAAATCGAGATACGCTTGGAGAAAGACGAATACAGAAATATTTCCTCCGCGTATCAGGTTGCTGCCAGCATCTACAAGGAAATGGGGCAGCTACAGGAGGCACTGGAATTCCAGGGTAAGGCGGTCACCTTTAGCATGAAAACAGGTGAGAACAGTCAGGCTGCAGGAGCTAACATGGGTCTGGCGGAAATATTCTGGTCGCTGGCTGAATACTCCAAGAGCAAGGAAGCAGCCTTTATCGCCTACGAACTTAGTAAGGAATACAAAGATTTGTATACCAGCGTCGCAGCCTCCGGATTACTGGCAGATATCTACCAGAGGGAAAAAAAATACGCGCTCGCCAATCAGTATTTGACAGATCATATAAAACTCAAGGACAGCCTCACAAATGAAGCCCAAATGGAGCGTGCGTCCATGCTACAACTGCAATATGAATTAGAAAACCAGAAACGAGAACTGGTAGCACAGCAAGCCCAGGAGGCATTGTTACTGAAATCTGAAATTGAGCGTCGCGACACGCTTCTCTACACCTATTTACTAGGTATTGGCTTATTAACAATAGCCATCACCAGCTTAATTATTTCTTACGGCAGGAAGCGTCGTTCTACCAGGATAATAGCCAAAAAGAATCAAAAACTGCAGGAACTCTCTACCTTCAAGGAGGGACTCACCCATATGATCGCGCACGAAATGAAAAACGCCCTAAATATCATTTTAGGCTATGCGGCAAGCGATCCACATAACAAAAAAATGCACAGCATCACCCAGGCAGGCAGCCTAGTGCACAATTTGATCACCAATATGCTGGAGGTCCAACTTTTTGAAGAAGCGAAAGTCCCACTCAACCTGGAACCGACCCGGCTCTCGGATATTATCAAGGTAGCCAAAGAGCAGACAACCATGTTTCTCCATATGAAGCAGCTCCAACTAGAAGTATCGGTGAACGAGGAGAGTGTGATCAATGTCGATGCACACATCATGACCCGGATCATTGCCAATTTGCTTACAAACGCTATCAAGTACTCCGAAACCGGCCAAACCATTTGGCTCGAAGGCAGGACAGTAGAACATAATGGAAGCAAATTCTTCGACATCTCAGTTCGCGACCGAGGCCCTGGCATTTCCGAAAAGAAATTGCCCCATCTCTTCGACAAATACTGGCAGGTCAATCGAAACTCGAAGGGCAGTGATGCTTCAACTGGCCTGGGACTGATCTTTTGTAAGCTAGCCACAGAGGCGCATGGAGGTACCCTGGCTGTAAAGTCAAAAGTAAATCTCGGTAGCACCTTCATCGTGTGCCTGCCATACGAAAAAGTAGTTGCCGCAGGAAAAGTATCGACACCATCCCCGAAAACCAGTGCCAACGTGGAACCTTTGTTATTGATGGAAGAGGTGGGTATAATTGCTCCATACCAGGAAGAACTGAATAGTCTTGAAGTCTATCAGGTGGGCGAACTCAACAAGGTATTTGCGGAACTTGAAAAATCCGGGGTTTCATCACGATGGTTTTCAGAGATAAGGGCAGCTGTTCATTACGGAGAGGAGGAAAAATATCGGGACTTGTTGAAGACCCTCGAAGCCCAAAAAAATTGATATGAATGACATTCTAAAGGATATTACCCTGCTGGTAGCGGATGACGATTATACCAATGTTGATATCATCCTTACTTACTTAAAGGGCCTCACCGATGATATCTTATATGCTCCCAATGGTAATATTGCGTGTGAGCTAGCCAGTAAAAAGCAGCCCCATCTAATACTTATGGACTGGCAAATGCCCAAAATGAATGGCATGGAGGCGATCAAAGTGCTACAGGAACAAAGTGACACTAAAGATATTCCAATAATTGTCGCCACAGGTGTCATGACCACCGCCGAAAATCTTCAGGAGGCCCTGGACGCAGGGGCTGTGGACTTTTTGCGGAAACCATTCAATCCAATTGAGTTCAAAGCCCGGGTTGCTTCAGCGCTGCGCATTAAGCAACAGCATGAGACGATCCAGGAAATGCTCATACAAGAAAAGGAATATGTCCAAAAAGAACTGGACCACAAGGAGCGGGAATTGACCAGCATGGCCGTCTTTGATCATCAAAAAAATGCGCTACTCAACAGTTTGCTGGAACAGGTCGGTCGCCTTGACAGAATTACGAATCATGTCTATGCTACGGACATAAAATCTATTGAAAAACAGCTTAAATCTCAACTAGATCTTGGCAAAAGCTGGGACACCTTCAAGGTGCATTTCGAAGAGATGCATGCCGGGTTTTTTGAAAAATTAGACCAATCGTTTGAAGGGCTGAGTCTCAATGAGCGCAAGCTTTGTGCCTATATCAAAATGGGCATGGGCAACTTCGAAATTTGCCAAATGACCGGATCATCAGATGCCGCCCTAAGAAAGGCCATCAACCGCCTAAAAAAGAAAATGGACCTGGGTGCGAAAGATGATATAAGGAATTATTTATTTAATTTCTAGCAAGAGATGTCCACAAGTTGTCTCGTATTTTGATAGGCTGGCCACGGGGCAACTTTCAACTTTGTATGGCATTATTAGATACTCAAGGCCATGCAAGTATATCAAGTGAAATCGTTTTTGTTCCTGGCGCTATTCTCAGTGATAGGATGTGTCGAGACTAGTTCAATGAGCCCTACAAAAGCCAGCTTTCAGGTGATCGAATTCCAGGAAGCCATTTTGGTCACAACGAAACTCGCCCCGGGACTTGTCGAGGAATTGAGACAGACCGGGACACACAGTCACTTTGACACGCAGGAAATCCAGGTTCAAAAATATTTCTCTCGACACCTTACATTCTACGATACCAATAACGAAAAAATTCCACTGCTACATTCCGAAATCGCCATGGACCAGGACACATTTGAATGTAGTCTTTACTATCGAAAAAAATCTGCTCCAATGGATCGCATCCTAAATACAAGCTTCCTAACCTCTGCTAAAAATGACCACTACAATTTTCATGATATTATCACCCTTAATAAGGATGAAGTAGTTGTGAATACCTCAAAAAATCAACCTATGGCACTATTGGTCGATGCCGAACATAAGTTAAGCTTGTTTCCGTGGATCCTCGCCGCATTCATTATCGCCATAAATCTATGGGTGATCTTAAACAGGTATCACCTTTCTGCGATCGGTTAGTATCATGAATGATCAAAAAGTGTCAACAAAAAGTCAACGCATGAGCACCTCGCCAACTTTGACGTCCCGATAGCTTTGTATTCTCATCTTAGCCACCGTATATCGTGAGAAGAACTAAAAACATAATTCTATGCATCCTGTGCCTGGCCGGAACTTCGGCCCTGGTTCATGGCCAAGATGTTGATTTGGACAAAATATCTGCTGCCAAACCGATCAGAGTATCAGGCGGAGTTTCTCTCCTCAACCGGTTTTATGGAGCCATGGGCATCGATGATCGGCAGGAAAACCATATCTGGACACTCAGCGGCCGCCTTAACTTCAGCATCTTCGGCATAGCCGTGCCATTTTCCGGTACACTCACCTCACAAAACAGCTCGGTTACCCAACCTTATAATCGCGTCTCCCTAAAGCCAACTTATAAATGGGCCAAAGCCCACATTGGTTATTCGAACATGACCTATTCATCCTATACCTTGGCGGGTCATACGTTTCTGGGCGGCGGTCTGGAACTGAACCCAGGCAAAATAAGATTTGCAGCTAATTATGGTCGTTTCGCTTCTGCCATTCCCCTGGATCGCGCAACAAATCAGCCCTTTGTTCCCAGTTTCGACAGATTCGGCTATGGTGGAAAAATCGGCTATGGGGATGATAGCAACTTTATTGACTTCACCTATTTCGCCGCGGAGGACAAGCAGGACTCATGGGGCTTCGCAATTCCAGACTCTTCCACTGTCTTCCCGGGTGAAAATGTCGTTGTAGGCAGCACCTGGAAAATGTCATTGATCAAGAATCTCTCCATTTCCGGTGAAATCGCCCGCACAATCTATACAGAGGACGTTCGTGATGAATTGATCAGCGAAGAGTCTTTGATCGGTGTTATCCCCTATGACAATAGAGCCTCAACGGTAGCCCGGAATGCTTTTAAAACAAGTATTTCTTATAGCCTGCTGGGAGCCCGTGTGTCTGGGAATTATGAACGAATAGATCCTGGCTACCAGACTATGGGCGCATATTTCTTCAACAATGACCTTGAAAACATCACGACAGCAGTTTCGACGGCCATTTTCGGCAAAAAGCTAGCCCTCTCCGTGAACGGGGGACTGCAAAGGAATAACCTGTCTGGTGAGGAAGAGACCGAATCCAGAAGGACCATAGGTGCCGGCACGGTTGTCTTTGCGCAAAATCCATTTTCAGTAGGGGTAAATTTCAGTAATTATTCCTCGGAGGTCCGTTTTGTCCTGAATCCTTCTCTGGACAGTCTCAATGCCGTAGTAGTCACACAATCTGTTGGACTATTTGGAACCTATACACTACAGCGTGGAAGCGGAGATCCTCATGTATTTTCCGCCAATGTAAGTAGGCAAACTGTCAACGACGACTTTCAATCGATGGATCGAAGCAACGAAAGTTCTGTGGTTTCGGGCACTCTTACCTACACGTTGAAGATGAGTTCGATTGGCACGGATCTGACTGCTCGGTTCAATTACAATCGCAATGACCTGGCAGGAGTGATAACGGAACGGCTCGGACCCGGATTTACATTGAAGCGTAACTTTTTCCAAGATGTGGTCACCACGCAGACGAGCGTCAACTATTTTGCCGCCGAAGGCAACAACACGTTGAACTTCCTGTTGGCTGCCTCTGCCACTTTGAAAAAACAACACGTCTTCTCCTTAAACACCAGCTATATCCGTCGTAGCATCATCAGCACTATGGCCTCGGACGGGAACACGGAGACTGCCACATTCGGTGAGCTCATCAGCACCATCAATTATTCCTTCAGGTTCTGAGTCCCAGCGTGATGTCACCTAGATGTATACAACACCCCTGACACGCCCGACCAGCAGTCCCTATCTTTAAATTCCCAGGGAGCGCAACGTTTGCGTCAGTTGGTTGCGTAGTGGGGAAATCTTGGTCACCAATAGCATCACTTAAATGAGAAAACACATACTATTCTGCTTTTTTATAGTCCTATCCGTTCTCGCTCTGACTCAGCCCTTCGACTTTTACGGACCACAACCTTTCGGAGAAATACTCGAAAACTCCTTTAACAAAACCTGGTCACCCTCGGCTGTTTCAGGTATTGAAAACAGAAGTTACGTGGTGCTACTGGATGAATCCAAGTCCAACGCGATCCAACTGGATGGCACAAATATTTATACTATCAACGCTGTTTCAATGGAAGACCTGACCGGAGCAAACGCGACCTACGGCAGCTGGCTCCGTGGTATTTTCCAAATCGTGGACATCAATACCCATGAAGACAATGGAGAAGTAGCTTTGGAGGGTAAATATCGAGTATCCCCATTTCTGCATAGCTACTTTTCACTCAATGCCTCTCTAAATAACACAGCTATCAATTCAGATGCTGGCTCCATGCAAATAAGCGAATCGGAAAGGCAGGGGTATGTCCTGGTAGAGTTTGAAGGGGACGCCAGCGCAGCAAAGCTCAAAGCCACCAGTCAGTTTGAATACGATGCGTCCTCCGCCACTTTTGCCGAGGTAACCGGTTGGACCACTCATTGGCTAAAAACGGAAGGAAACAATGTAAGCTGGACCTCCACGGAATCAGATGCCTCCACCTTCTTCCTGGCTGATCCGTCCGCCCTGATGGATTTATTAATCGAAGATGGGAGTGAATTCAACCCAACCGAAATAAGCTACCAACCCAATGCTACTGCGGCGATTCCGGAAGATGTGAATCTTATTGAAGATAGCCGGATATTGACCGATGTTGAGCAAAAGGTAAATGACGAGTCATTGGAGCAACTTGGTACTTCAACGACGGCAGCTACCGCCGCGGCAGCCATGTTGGATCAAATCGAAAATACCCTGGCAGCGGCCGGATCAACCCTCAGGTATCCAAAAGAATTTTATCTGGCACTGCGTGAAAACATGCTATCTCACAAAATAGCAAGTACAGACATCTATGGGGCACGTATCGGCTATAATACGGTACCACATGTCTATTTCACCAACGCTTCTGACGATGACGGTACTCCTCACCCATTTATGGTGGTAGCATCGCATGCGGTTTCCACACGGCCTAACCAGCTGGTAGACGTGAATCGCCCGCCGGGAGCGGAACAGGGCGTGGGTTACGCTGAGACATCAGTCACTCGCCATGGGAAACTGGGCGAATTTCTTACCAAGTTTCCCCTAAAAGACTATGGGCTGATTGATGACCTACTAGATAATGATCTGAGCGAAATTGGCGACCTGGCCTCAGATTTTGATACTAAACAGGGTACCACAACAACAAAGACCGTCTACAACTATGCCGCTCTTGCATCGAGCGGTGTAGCAGTGGATGGAGTCACCATCTACCCTGCTTCAAACAACAACCTCAGATTCGCCGTAGAGGATGCTGAAGTCACGCACTCGGGCATCCATGTCGGTGGAGGACTGGAGCTTCACTATCATGCCGATGGCCACGCTTTTAGTGGAAATGGAATCAACTTGTACAACCTCTCCGACTATGAGGGTCATGATCATCCTCCTGTTATTGGATTTGCCTATGACGGGATCGCTTTATTTGGAAGATACGAATCGGACTACCCCTCTATGGTGGGCAACGCGATCGCCCTGGATGAATTTGGCGGCCATGATCATAACGATGGATTTGGATATCACTACCATGCCCACACCCAAGCCGTCACAACGGATCAGGGAGTTAATTTCAACGAACACTTTTTACACGTGGGAGCCTGGAGAGGAGACATCAACGAGATACCTGGCTTCAATGAGGGCAAAACCAACCAATTGGACGATGAATCCATAGCTCGTTACGTGGGTGTTGGGGATAGCGGCACGCCGACAGACCCGGGCACCGTGCTGTCAGTGGATAATCCCGCTGCAGCCACGATAGTTTATCCGAACCCAACAAGAGGATCCTTAAAGGTGAAAGCCTCCGGCTTGACCCAAGTAGCTATTTATGACCTTGAGGGGCGGTTGGTGGCCCTCAAACAAAGTATCGCTCCGGACGAGGTGGTTGAATTTCGAGGTTTGCCCCGCGGGCTATTTATTTTAAAAGCAACAAGCGGGTCATCCGCCTTCACGCAAAAGATAGTAATTGACTAAATCAACCTAAAGCCATCTCCTAGTGCTAGTTATGCCCGATCAACTCTTGGTCGGGCTTTTTTCGCTTCCCCCAATTTGCCAAAACCAAGATACCTGCCGCCTCTTTTCCATTATATAGCGGTTGTTTTTGAGCGATGGAAATCACGCGAGTGAGCAACTCCTGCTCGCAAAGTTCAAGTTTGCTCAGATAAGCTTCCAATTCCTTTCCAGACTTGTCCGTGGGGTTATCGACTGTGATAATCGGTTTTTGAGTTTGGAATGATAGCATGTCCACTAGATGTCTACAACACACACGATGTGTAGAGCACTGCATCGACTAACTTATAATCGGTATTCTGAGACCGACCTGAACCGTTATGAGAGCCTTGAAAAGTCCACGCCTGGGACCTACTTTTCATTTTTTTCCGACACTACTGCTTTGGACAAAATGTTTCGTAGTTTCCTGGGTACTCCTTCCCCTAAACTCCACTGCGACCTCCAACCCTGACAGTTTGAGGCAAATCCTGGCCAAAACAACCGATCCAAGCGGTAAAATCGAATTACTTTTTGCGTTAGGTGATGCCCTGCTCAACTCGGGTGAGATCGAACCGTCACTCCAGGCAGCCCGGGAAGCACTGGTCCTAGGAGAAGCAGTACCTTCCAAATTGGGAAAGGCCAACTTCCAGATCGCGAAGCTCCTGGCCAAAAAAGGTCATTTCGATTCGTCAGCCATATACCTGACGAAGGCTGAACAATTTGCAGCGGAAACAAATGACGACCTGTTGATGGGCAGGATCTATAAAAGGCATGGACAGAACCAGAGGCAGGAGGGTAGACTGGCAAAGGCTTGCGAAAGTTTCGGGTTAGCCATCAAGTGGTTCCAACAATCCCAGGCTTTAGAAGAACAAGCAAAAGTGCTTTTATTGACAGGACAAACCTACATAGCTCAGAGCAATAATGATAGTGCCTTGCACTACCTGAAAGCATCCGTCGCACTGAGTGACAGTATACTTGAGCAAGGAACGATGGGGCAGGCATTACAGGCCATTGCGATTATTCACTCTGACAGAGGCGAAAGCATACAGGCACTGCATGTTAACCATCAAGTAATTGACCTTTTCCAGTCTATCGGAGATCATCGCAGTGAAGCCTTGGCTTACATCAATATCGGAGCGATTTATGGAGATCGGCGAGAACATGACCTGGCTTTGGAATATTACCAAAAAGCCTTCAATGTGGTAAATGATGCCGGGCTCGATGCCCCCACGCTATTAGGAGGTATTTCAGATAACATAGGCTTTATCCATCAAAAAGAGGGTCGGTATGCAGAGGCGCTGAAAAATGGCAAATTGGCGGAAAAGTATTATCGGGAATCGGGCAATTGGCAAGCGTCATACGGGCTTTCATTTTGTCTGATCAATATAGGTGAAACACACCGGCTAAAGGGAAACTTGGAGAAAGCAAGCGATTATTTTCATGAATCGCTGGAGCTATCAAAACGAATTGAGTTTAAGGAGGCTGAGGCTTGGGCCGCTTTAGGAATGAGTCAGGTGGCTTGGGCCAAAAGGCAGGAGCATGTGGCTCGTAAATTAGGAGAAAGCGGATACCAACTTAGCAGGGACCTGGAACATGCTCAGCTTCGAAAAGAGTTTTCAGCGTTCCTGTCGAAGATTTTTGTTGAGCAAGGCAACTTCGAAAAGGCTTATGAATATGAGAGGATCAATCGCCAATTGAGTGACAGCCTTTTCAACTCCGAACACCTTCGCAAAATCACCGAGTTGGAATTGGAATATCAATTCGACAAGGAAAAGCAGGACATGATTCTGCTTCAAGAAAAAAAGGAATTAATTCTTCAAAACGAACTGAAACGGAGAAAAACCATTCAATATGCCCTTACAGGGGGGGCCTTACTATTAGCGGGTATGCTCATTAGCCTTTATCGATTCTATGTAAAAAAACGGCTGTATGCTACACAAATGAAGATTTCTAGAGACAAAATCGAGCTTTTATCCAATGACCGTGATCTCTTGACACATATGATTGCTCACGATATGAAAAATGCGTTGAATGCCATCATAGGTTATGCAGAAAGCGAGCCATTCAACGAAAAAATGTTCGGGATACATCAAAGTGGAAGCGTGATATTGGCCCTCGTGAATAACATGCTGGATACACAGAAATTTGAAGAAAGTGGTATGAACCTACACCTGGGTGAGTATCTAGTTACGGATATTATCGAAACCGCTCGTCGACAGGTGGCTTTACAATATCAGCAAAAGAGTCAGCAGTTGGTGATTCGAATCCACCAAGAGGCCCGCTTATTGGTGGATAAAGATATCCTGGTGCGCGTACTTGTCAATTTGCTAGGAAATGCCCACAAATATTCCGGGCCGGGCTCCATCGTCACCATAGAAGCACAACGGACTGATACACAACCCATTGGTACTTATCAAATTACCGTAACGGACCAGGGCGAAGGTATACCTTCCACGGAACTACCTTATATCTTCGAGAAGTACTGGAAGGGTCGCTCAAAATATACATCGAGCGTGGCCTCTAATGGGCTTGGGCTCACCTTCTGCAAGCTCGCCGTAGAAGGGCATGGAGGGAAAATAACCGCGACTTCCGCGATCAATGAAGGGACTACCATCAAAGTTGAGCTGAAGGCCGGGAAAATCGGAGTTATGCCTGCCCCCACTGACGGCACTCCCATACAAGATCCATTAATTCTGGACAATGAAAAATCCATAATCACCAGGTTCCAACAGGAAATGGCAGGGTTGGAAGTCTCAGAAATAAGCAAGCTAGACCGTTCCATCAAGGAAATGAGGAACGCCAACATCCAATCGCGTTGGCGTCGAGAACTCGAAAACGCGGTGTATTCCGGAAATGCTAAAAAATTCAGGGAATTGATAGAGAATGACTAAAGCAAAATTGATCTATCCGCTGGGCTGAGCTGAAATTAGAGAGTACTATCAGCAAAAGTGTGCACAAAATGTACACCCTGTCCACACAATGTCCACTAGGTTTCTCAAAACCAGTTTGAGGCCAAAATAGCTTTGTATCAGGAAATTTCTCACACATGGAAGCCACCGTCAGTGTAAGCATTTTCAGTAGCGATCACAGCAACGTTTCGGAATCTCCGGAGCAGGCAATATCGCATTCTATTGGTCCCGGAGGGATCACCATTTCATCTGCTCCTACAAGTATGATTTCCAGATTCTCTTTTCTCCTGTTGGTTTTGATTTTCACGGTGAGTCGATCCTTCGGGCAAACCTATCCCATTGACGCTAATACCATCCTGATACCTCCTTATTCCCTGGATTTATCCAGCTATCAGGTAGAGAAAAGTCAGGATTTGATGCTCAGTCTGACTTTGAATGACCCGACAGAGCCTTTCTGGGATGTGCGGCTCCGAATGACGGTATCAAACAATGGCACAGAAATATTGCAAACGAGTCCAGGGTTTGTCCCCGGCCCGATCCGCTTGAATCAATTCGCTACGGTCACCTTCACCGGGTTTGAACTCTCCGAGTACTTCGCTTTTGAAAATCTTACCGGCATCAATGGCTACACCTATGACGGCACACTTCCAGAGGGACTCAACAGCATCTGCTTTGAAGTGCTGGATTATAACCGCCAGGAAATTGTGTTGTCTCGCCAGGCCTGTGGCAGTGGATATGCGGTCCTCAATGACCCGCCATTCCCGCAGTTACCGATATGTGGAGAAGACATCACCTTCCAGGAAGCCCAGAATATCACCTTCAATTGGATGCCCATGCACCTGGGGTCGCCCAATCCTGTAAGAAACTTTGAATACGAATTTACCTTGGTGAGAGTAGAGGAAGGATACAATGAGTTTGAGGCCATGGAATCGGCATTTCCGATTCATCAAGAAACGACAACCAACACGACCATCATTCTGCAAGACCCTATTCTCGAGGGCGGATACACGTATGCATGGCGGATTCAGGTAGTAGACGCTTTCACCGGAGAGCCTCTAACATTATTTAAAAACGAGGGTTACAGCATCGTCTGTACATTCAATTACAAGGCACAAGGAGATGTTGATCTTTCAGAATTTTATGCCGATTATGAGGCAACCGAATGCGCAGCATCCTGCCAGGCGGAGGTGCCCACCAATTCGGAAATAGTCACAGACCTGGGTATTGGGGATGTCGTTCAAATTGGAAAATTCTATATGAACATCACCTCTATCACCTCCTCGAACGGAGGTTTTTATGGCGGCAAGGGGTATATCTTCATTCCGTTCCTTCTGAGCAACATGAATGTGACTTTTGAAGACATGACGGTCAACACGGATGGTGTTGTGTACAGTGGCGATATTGTCACCGATATTGACTCAGAATCGCTTACGGATAACTTCAGTGATACCGATGGCGACATGACGATCGACGCTGATGCCATTGCAGCGATAAACGAGGAAGTAGAAAATGATGGTCGTCAGGTCAATCAGATGGAAAATGGCTCTTCTCTGGGGCTCCCAATTGCCTTGGACAATACCATTGGCGGTGTTACGAACAACTTGATCATAACAGGCATCTCCTTTGATACCGACATAGCTTATCTTAATGCCGTCATGTCGTTTGGGTCCTCAGCGGGAGGGGATTTAATTGCCTTTGGCGCCAAAGGTATTTGCTTTCATCCCTATGGCATCGGGGGAGGCGAATCCCAACTCTTCCTCAATGAAGATTTTTCATTAAGCAGTGCCGGGCTGGATTTGACTTTCCTGGCTCCCGGTAATGGAAACGACGGCACATTCGTCACTTTCGATTGTAGCGGTTTCCAAGAGCTCAACATCGAGGCTGAATACGAATTTCCAGGGGACATGCTGGCAAGAGCCGATGGTTCCGGTGAGCCTGTTGTGGCCTCTGTAAACATCAACACCACAGAGTGGGGACAGTTTATTGCCGATGTTAGCTTTGATGAGTTCGAGGTGGTGGGTGTGGACGGCTATGCTTTCTCTATCGACGAGGCTTACCTCGATTTTTCAGATGCTGCTAATCCAGACGATATTGCATTCCCTGATGATTATGACGATACCGGTGATGATTGGGTCGGTTTTTATCTCGCCTCTTCCACCGTGACCTTCCCGGAGGATATGGCCCAGCCAACAGGTGACCTTTCGCTAGGTGTGCGGGACGTGATCATTGACAACTCTGGTGTTTCAGCCAACATCTTTGCTGCCGGCTTGCTGGATATCGACAATGGCCGCTTGGGGGAATGGGCATTTTCAGTGGACACAGTACAAATCGATATTGTTTCCAATGCCCTCGTAGAAGGCTCGCTATTGGGTCAGATCCATGTGCCCATCATGGATGAAGAAAACGCTTTGAATTACTCCGCCCTCATGTCCAAGACAGCTGATGGGTTGGATCTACTTTTCACCATCAACACCGAAGAAGATGTAAGTGTGAGCATGTGGGCCGCCGACCTGACATTATCCAATGCATCGGTAATCGCCATCGAAAAGACCAGCGATGGTCTGACCCCCTATGCCGAGCTGCACGGAGATATCACCCTCGACGTGGAAATCCAGGAGGGTAATAGTTTCGAAGTTGAAGCCCTTTCATTCGAAGGACTGAAGATCAACCATCCTGACGAAAGCCAGCGACTGGCTGTAGAGGCATTCTCTCTATTCGGTGGAGGTGCTGGTTTTGGCGATGAAGATGAAGGTGTAGGCGACAGTGAAGGAGAGGATTCTCAAGAGACCTTGTCGGGTTTCCCGGTCTCATTCAGCAACGTGGCTTTTGTGGAAGGAGACGGATCAGAGGCAGGCATCAATTTTGACCTGAGTCTGAACCTTACGGGCGACGATCTTGGTGTTGCTGCTACTGGAAATATTACCGTAACAGGTGAGTACGATGCTGCAGGAGCCCCGTTCAATGCCTGGTCATTTCAAGGTGTGGAATTGAGTTCATTGGATGTCAATGCAGACCTGGCAGCTGGTTCCATTGAAGGATCACTGAACATTTATAAAGGTGATGCAACCTTCGGAAGCGGTTTCAAGGGGCTCCTGTCAGCAAATTTTACGGGTGTAGGCAAAGTGGACGCCCTGGCCCAGTTTGGTAAAGTGAGCGGATTCCGGTATTTCTTCGTAGATGCGATGCTGCTGAGTCAATCCCCATTCGTGGATATCCTGGGGGTTGGATTATATGGCTTTGGTGGTGGCATGTATCATCATATGTCAAGGGATGACGCTGATCCTGCCATGAACCTGGAGGCTGGAACACTTTACGCTGAACCTTCCGAATTAGGTGCCAGTCTATCCGGCATACGATACACCCCCGACAAATCCACGCTGCTAGGTCTGAAAGCGGCTTTAACCATGGGCATTGCACCAGGTACCAGTTTCAGTGCAGATGCCAGTATTGAAGCGTCCTTTGGTCTCAACAACAGCGTTCCCTCCCTTAGAAGTATCGGAATCGGTGGTAAGGCATACTTCATGTCGCCAGGCAGCATCCTGGAGCGTGATGACTCACAAGTTATTGGGCAATTTGATGCCAATCTGGACTTGTCTGATCCTGAAGATCCCGTATTCACTGGAACAGCCCAGGTGACTTTTGATACCAACGTAATTACTGGTAATGGCAATGCGGCCATGAAACTGTCGAAGGAAGAATCTTACATTTGGATTGGAACACCCCAGTAACCCCGTCTCGATTGGCGTAAAGAATTTCGGAACCTTCCAGTTGTATGCAGACATGGGCGATAAAGTACCCGCTATGCCCAGCATTCGAAGCCTGGTTCCCAATTACCGCGGGTCGACACCCACCAGTCAACGCCCTGCGGACCTGGGTGGAACCAAGATCGTATTTGGTGCCAAGTTTGGAATTGACAAACAGAGCTATAGCTATGGATCGTTCTATGCCTCTGCGCAGTTTGGCCTTGGATTTGATGCCTACCTGAGTCAGGTAAGTGCAGCAGATTGTGGAATAGCCAGTGGCAACATAGGCATTGACAATTGGTACCTCTCCGGGCAAGCATATGCCTATGGATCTGGTAATGTGGGCATCAAAGTCAATACCTTCTTTTACAAAGGAAACATCAACATCCTGGACCTTTCAGCCAGTGTAGTGATGCAGGCACAACTCCCTAATCCCACATGGTTGAAAGGAGAGGTTGCCATTGACTACAGTGTCTTGAGTGGGGCCGTCAAGGGAAGCGTAGATTACAGTTTTGAAGTGGGAGAACGTTGCCAGTTTACCACCAACGCCATGGCTGGTGTAGAAGTAATTGCGGACATCTCTCCTAAGAGCAATGCACGAAATGTCTCGTGTCTGGCCTCCCCTACCGTAGCTTTCAACTTCGGCATTAATCAGATCATTGAAGTGGGAGAATTGGACGAGGATGGTGACAAAACAACCTACCAATACCGACCTGTCATCAGCAGCTTTACGATGAATAATGGCGCGTCCTATGTGAGAAAAGTGGCCAGTGATGGCGTTACGGCCTCATTAACCTTAGCAAGCCTACTGAAAGGACAATCGAGTTATGATTGCTACATCGCCGTAAAATGGGAGAAAAGGAAAAAAGGAAGACGCTCGTGGACAGAATTGGATGGCGTGGAAGAAAAGTCCTTCACCTTCAGAACTGGTGATCCCCCGGAATATATTCCTACTGACGCTGTGGCGTGGGCCAGACCTTTCGTAGATGGCCGGAACATCTATGACCGTGATCAGAATGCTTCCTTCGACGTATTCCTGAAGCAAACGGGATGGTCGTACCTATTTGATGATCCCGACAACTACGATTATCAGTTGAAAATAGAAGACTTGACCAATGGTGGGTCCAAGACCATGGACATCACCTATACCGAGACCAAGTTCGTGAGCTTCCTTCCTTATAAATATGCCAGAATTTCCGGTGCGCAAAGAAGTTGGAATACCTGGGTGAATGGCAGAGACGGAAATATCTTCAAGTGTACAGTAATGGGTGTCTACAAGAATGCCTCTACTACCTCCACCACCACATCCTCTTCAGATGAAGATACCGGGGGTGCGGATGGAAATGTTTCCGTGCGGGACCGATCTATTTCCGGTGTGAACACAGCAGACGCAGAAGACAAAACCATTTACGTCTGGCACTTTAGGAAGTCTGATTATAATACGCCTCTTGCCAAAATGAGGGATTACAAGTTCGGGGATGCGGCATCCTACGATGAAAGCTACGAAGGCTACAGCACACGAAGACATGAGGTCATGGGCTACTTCGAATCCTCTGATGAGATGCTGGACAAAGTGGACTATGAAGGCATTAGCACCACCATCTCAGGTCTTGACTTTACCATGCCTGCCACTTTCACTTTTAGCATCGTGGATTATAATTCTTCAAAAAGTTCCAAGATCAAATCGATCATGGACAGGCATGATGCCATTTACAAGATTTCAGATAATATCAGAGATTGCAAGTGCAAGAGCTACTTCAAGAGTAGTTGGACGAGAAACAGGAGTAGATTCAGTGGCTACATTGGAGACAAGATGTCCTGGGACATGAATGATGTCTGGGGAACAGGCAAAGGCTGGAATAGGATGGCACGATCTTATAACAGAGACTATCTGACCAGCTCAGAGAAAAGCTCTGGCCAGGCAGGTCTGGGTGTTTCCAGAACTTCGAGACAATACAACGGCGTTCGGTTCTGGACTCGGGCAGAACGCTGGGTGACGCATGAACACAAAGACATGCGAACACATGGCTACAACAATACGAAGAAAGGATTTAGGTACGATCATGAGGATTACATCTGGATGAGTTGGAACGCGTCAGGACGAATGACGGACTCCAGATGGAAGGTAAAACTATACAACCCCGAAACGGGTGCTAGGGGCATGGTTACCGTAGATCCAAAATAATAAAATTTCAAATGATGGAATTATTAAAAAATCAAAAGATGGTTGGCGGGTATTTTCCTCTGCTATGTAGTAAGGTCCGCCAGTTTTTCTTAATTGGTTTAATCATGGGCTTCTCCTTGTCTACTTACGGTCAAAGGGATGATGATACCATACCCTCAGATACTGCTCAGATATCTGAGATGCTAAGCAGCTTCATCAACTTTGATACTACCAATACCAATATGGTCGTGCAGCCAAAGGAGTTCATTGGGCTAACGATCAAGCCAAGCAATGAAGGGGTCATCCTCAGATGGGCGCCAACCACACAAGAGTTATTTGATCGTGGCCTCGAATTGGGCTATGTCATAAAACGCTATGAATACCCCTCCGGTGAAGATACACTCACCATAGACGAGGATAGTTTCATTGAGACCTGGGTCGCTGGGGCTAATAACCCGGTACTGCCTTATGATTCAGCGCAATGGGCCAGTCTTTTACCAATAGAGAATAAGTACGCGATCATAGCTGCTGCAGCCACCACCGGTTCCTTGGCCGCAAGTAGCGATATGGGCTTCGGTGTAAAAGCAAAGCAGGACAATAGTATGTTTGGATATACTCTACTGTCCGCAGATCTCTCGACGCTTGCTGCGGATGGCCTGGGTTTTCGGTTGGTCGATCGCAACGTTCGTGTAGGCAAGGATTATGAATATCGGGTGATACTAAATGACCCGAGGGAAATTGCCAAAGCAGACTCCATTTACGCCTTGGACCCATTTGAGCTCGATTCCGCTCAGATCAAGCAATGGGGGGAATGGATGGATGAGCAGCAATACAACATTATCCAATACCAAGGAATCGCACCTCAGCCCAGAAGCATACAAGGCCTCTTTTCTGTTTCAGGTGAAAAGACCATAGAACTCATGTGGCCTGTACATGAAAATCCGGGATTCTCCGCCTACGTCATTGAACGAAGCGCTGATGGCGGAAGAACTTACGACTCTTTGACGCAAAATGTATTTGTCAGCACCTCGATCAACTACGTGGACAGTGTGCAGCAAAGCGAGCAGGAAGTATACTTCTTCACAGACGAGTTGGATACTAACTATGTGGAATACACCTACAGAATCACAGCATATGACGCTTTCGCTGATCGTTCCCGACCTGCATTTGTAAAAGGCATGGGGCGTGACCTTACGCCTCCAAAGAATCCTCAGCTGGTCTCAGCGGCCTACCTGGAAAATGAAAAACGCATTCGTATTTCCTGGCGGCTGCCAGAAGTACCCGAAGATTTTGCAGATCTGCATATCGAGTATACCGAGCACACCGACAGCACCTGGTTGCGCCTCGAATCCCAATCCCTCGACCCAAATGACACGGTCTACTACCACAACCCTTTGCCGGATGAATATGCGCATTATTTTCGAATGGCCTTACGCGATACCGCCAACAATACCGCCTATTCCTTCCCTATTTTCGTTAATATCCCTGACACCATCCCGCCGCTTCCTCCTATCAATCTGGCCGCGAAAATTGATACCACCGGACAGGTAGACATTACCTGGGAAGATGAACTACCAGACAAAGAAGGGTTTCTTGGCTACAGGGTTTTTGTTAGCAACCATCCCAATCATGAGTTCACACAGCTTACGGTGAAGCCTGTGCCTTCCAATTTCTATATCTACAGGATCCCTGTGAAGACACTGACCGAAAAGATCTATTACAAAGTGCAGGCCGTGGACAAACATTATAACCACTCGGAGTTCTCAGAGGTCATTGAAGGACGTAAGCCTGATGTTGTCCCTCCCGTAGCCCCGGTGATGAATACTCCTCGCGGCACTGAGTCGCACATCGCACTCTCATGGCGGAAAAGTCCAAGCGAGGACGTGGTAAAACAAATTGTCACTCGTACATCCAACGAGGTGGATAATGAGCCAGTTTCTTTCGAACTTGACGGGAGCCTGGACACGTTCCTCGATGAAACGGCTGTCCCCGGGGCAATCTATTCCTACTCCATTAAGGCAGTTGATGATTACGGACTATCCTCTGCAGCATCCATGCCCATGCGGGGCAAAGTAGTCGACCGAAAACGCCTCGAAAAGGTTTCCAACTTGCAAGTCTCTTTTGATGAAGAACAACAGGAACTTACTTTGACCTGGGAAAGCAACGTAACCGGGGACAATGCGCATTTCAGCATCTACCGTAACATCGGAAGCGAAAAAGTAAAAAGATATACAACGGTGGAAGGAGTCTCCACCACCTTCACCGAAAAAATCCGAAAGGGGGGCACTTACTTCTATGCCATCAAAGTTTGGGATGATGAGAATCGCAAAAGTCTGCTTAGCGAATGGGTATCCATTCAGATCGGAGGATAATTCGTGGATAGCCAGTAAGGTGATCGGTTTTCAGGGCTGCTTGAGAAGCAAACGGTACTATTCACTTTCAATGGCCCAGGGACCGGAGATAATCGCACGCAGCAGCACTAAAGGCCATACCCGTCACTTAGTCCTTAACAGCTAATCCAAGTGGCTTTTCATGTCTACAGATTGTATGCAAGGATGGTCTCGACTGACGGTAGTACCACCCAACTTTGCCGCGGACCTATAACACTTCCTTTTATGACAACACCACGCTTCTCTCGATTGATGGACCGTACACTGTGGGTTTTTGTACCCAGAGGATTCTCCCTTCTCCAACTTTTAAAGATCACCTGGAGTAAGTGGCGTAAAAATATAAACAACTAAAATCCGTTAACTAGGGTTAAAGAACGATAACAACAACTCGGAGCGGGATTCATAGCACGGATCACTCACTGCCCCCATGTGGCAGACTTTCTTAATTTTTTGAGGCGCAAGTCCTTCAGGGGAATAGAATAAATGTTCTCTATTCTTCTTTCTCCGATTCGCTCCGTTCTGGAGAACATAAACCGGTCGTTTTTAATGTCCATACTGGGGCAAAAATCACTGAATTCGGTATTGACCGGACTGCCCAAATTGACTGGAGCACTCCATTCACCATTTTTTTGAAAACTCACATACAAGTCCGCGCCGCCCATTCCACTTTCCTTTCGGGAAGCCAGGATCAGAAAATCTTCCGACGGTGAGATATAAGGGTTAGAATCACTCTCAGCGGTATTGACAAATCCGGGCAGTGGTACCGCCTTCTGATACACACCATCGACCAAAAAGCTCACATAAATATCGTTGGACTCCATTCTTCTGGTGAAATATATGTTTCCACTCCTGGACATAGTGGCATAGAATTCATGAGCCTCTGTGTTAATGACCCCAGGCAACGGCTCGGGTTTCGACCAACCCGTATCTGTTTTCCGAAGGGCATACACGTCATAGCCACTGGTCTCGTTACTCACTTTGTTGAATAAAATGGTACGCCCATCCGGGGAGAAGGCTGGGTCAATTTCTGCAGCACCGACGGTTGAGAAAAATGAGAGACTTGGTTGCGTCCACCTATCGCCAACTTTGCGCGACTCATGTATCTCCAGGGTATCCCGACCTCCGTACGCTCGGACGAACAGTATTTGCGAGGCATCAGGCGCCATGGCTACGCCAAATACTTCGCCATTCGAAATCACATCAGGCGCAAACATTTCCACCTGCCCGAAACCCGCCAAATAGCATGTCAAAAACAAACAAAACAAATAGCTTCTCATACTTCCTTAAATTTCCTGCCAGGCCAAATCCTACTCCCACAGTCTAACGCGCCATTTGATGAATATTTGCCTGTTACAGATAAAGAGCATCGGGAAAAGGACCAATTACCTACTGATTACGGACTAATTGGATAGACAGATATTATTTTTGATACAGCCTCAAATGCTAGTTCTGTGAATGCAGCAAAGTCTATACTCATTGCCGATGATGATCATGAAAACCTGGAATTGATCTTGTCCTTTTTAGACCAGGACTTTGCCGATGTGTATTATGCGCCTAATGGCAAAGTAGCTGTCGAAATTGCTAAACAAAAAAAGCCCAATATCATTATCATGGATTGGCAAATGCCGGTCATGTCTGGCCTGGAGGCTTTAAAGCTGCTGATAGCCGACCCGGAAACTCAGAAAGTCCCAGTCATCATCGCTACTGGTGCCATGACAGCCTCAAAAGATCTGGAGGCAGCATTTGAAGTAGGAGCCTTTGATTTCATTCGAAAGCCCTTTGACCCGATAGAATTTGCGGCCCGTACCTACGCAGCTCTTCGACAGAGAGAACAGCAACGTGAAATGGAGGCAATACTGGAACGTGAACAACAACTTCTTATGGAGATTATTGACCGTCAACAACAGGAGTTGACTCAGATTGCCACTTTCGATGAGCGCAAAAACCTCCTTTCCCAACGGCTTTTGGAAGAGGTTGAGCGTCTGGACCGACTGACCAATGCGGAACATGCAGAGCAACTTAAGGGCATTACTGACGATCTTCGCTCGCAATTAAACCTAAGTAAATCGTGGGATGGATTTAAACTTCATTTCGAGGAAATGCATGACGGTTTCTTTGAAAAGCTTGATCAGCAGTTCGCCGGACTGACTAATCAACAACGGAAACTTTGTGCATACATCAAAATGGGATTGTCCAATATTGACATCTGCGAAATCACAGGGGCTACAAGCAATACACTGCGCCGCGCGATCAATCGACTGAAAAAGAAACTTGGCTTAGGGCCGAATCAAGAAATCCGGACGTTTTTTGAAGAATTCTAGTTTAACAAGGTTCTTTTAGCCCACTCAGGACCAACTGGCTGTAACCAGATCATTGAGACGTTGACAGTCGACCTGGCCTTTTGTTTGTAAACAAGTAGTATTTACGATACGCTGAAACATTATCGACAAGCAAGTGAACGTTTCCGGATATTTGCGACGCACAGCCTGTGTATGAGCGACTCATTCCACGTCCACTAAATGTCCACATTGGGCATGTGTCACCAATACAAGTTAAGTTATCTTTATACTCACTTGCAGTCCTTGGCTGCCGGATGCCTAAAACTCGCTGTTATGTTCTCACGTCGCCCACCAAAAAGTATCTATACTACGTGTGTAGTACTTCTCTTGTATTTCTCCTGTATTGGTCAAACATCAACTGTTGATAGCCTCCAACAGGTATTAGCGCAAGATATGCCGTCGGCTGACCGCACAGACGCCTTGCTTATGTTGTTTGGTGAATTGTCTTACCTGGGGCTTCGTGACGAAGGCGGCAAGTATCTCAGAGAAGCAGAGTCGATCGCACAGGCCGAAGTTGATCACCTGCAATTGTCACGGATTTACCATGCCATGTCAGACCATGTCCGCTCTGGGCCTAATCCCAGTCTGGATTCCGGCAATTATTATTTGCGGCTGGCCTTGGCGCACGCCGAGTTAAGTGGTGATTTACGGCGACAGATCAAGCATTACAACATGCTCGGCTATGATTTCCTTTTCAGTAAAACAGACTTCCGGGATTCGGCTCTTTTTTACCTTCAAAAAGGTTTAGCTCTCAATGAGCCCGTGCTAGATGCTGAAGAAAAATGTTATGCGTTAAGAAACATTTCAATCTATTACCAATACCAGGGCGACAATAATAAAGCGCTTTACTATGCGGAATTGGCCGAAATGGCCCATGAAGACAACTACCATGCCTATCCGGTCATTGCTCGAATCTATGATGATCTCGGACGATCTTCAGAGGCTATTGCCTATTATCTCAAGGCATTAGCCGCTTCCGAAAAAGCGCAGGATGAGAACGCCTACATCGTAAGTACCAGCAATCTGGCTGTGGCCTACGCCTATCAGAACGAATTTGCCAAAGCATTACCTTTTTTCAAACAGGTCTACCAACATTATAAAAAGACATCCGAATACTTTAATCGACTGATTTCGACAAGTAATGTCGGGTCCATTTACAGTGACATGGGGCAACAGGAAGAAGCACTGCCATTCTTCAGAGAGGCCATCCTGCACTCGGCAAAGTGGCAACTAGACTGCCCTAAATACCTGCCTCTTAAAGGTATCGGGGAGGCTTTCTTCAAAATGGACCAATTAGATTCAGCTGCATTCTACATTCAACTGGCAGTTAAGAATGCCGGTGATTGTGGTAACATTGAAACCAAGGGATCAGCTAGCTCATTGTATGGAGAGGTATTGCTTAAACAAGGAGAACTCGATCAATCCATAAAAGCATTTGAACTGGGCCTGGAATTGGCCTACACCACCGGGCGAAAGACGCATATCTCGGATGCAGCCCACGGCCTTTACCGTGCGTACAAACTAAAAGGTAATTTCAAGGAAGCGCTCGCAAACTTCGAAATCCACAAAACCAATGCAGATTCCCTCTTCAATAGGGAACAAACCGCTGAAATCTCTAAGCTGGAGGCACAATATGAATTTGACCGGGAAAAAGAGAAGCTGATCCAGGCGCAAGAAACTGAGGCGCTCCTTCTGGAAGGAAAATTACGCCAACGAGCTATCGTTCAGTATGCGGCTTTAGGGGGTGTTGGTCTTCTGTCAATACTTCTGTCTATGGCCTATCGCAACTACCGAAGGAAATTGCAATATTCCAAGGTTATCGAGCGATCAAGGGATCAGATCTCACAACTTTCGGATTTGAAAGAAGGCCTTACGCACATGATTGCTCATGACATGAGAAATTCTTTAAGCAGTATCATCGCCTATTCCAACAGCGAACCCTTCAATCAAAAGATGAAAAGCATTCATCACAATGGTCAGGCTTTGCTCTCATTAGTGAACGACATGTTGGACGTTCAGAGATTCGAGGAAGCGAAGGTGAACTTGCAATTCCAGCAGATTCCACTTTCCTCAATCTTAGAACAGGCGAGATTACAGGTGGCTCCTCTTTTCCAACAAAAAAGCGTGTCGCTGATCATAAATACGCACCAAAACCTGACGCTTAACATCGATGAGGGAATGATGGTGAGAGTGGTCACCAACCTACTCTCTAACGCAATGAAACATTCGCCTATCGGGGCAACCGTCGAGCTCTCAGCGAAGGAAATAGTTGAAGCGAATAACTCATTTTGTGAGCTTAAGATCATTGACCGGGGTTCAGGTATCCCGGAGGAGAGTTTACCTTATATTTTCGATAAATTTTGGCTAGGTCGTGGAAAGTTTGAGGGCCGTGCCGCCTCTTCCGGACTAGGCCTGACTTTTTCCAAGTTGGCCGTTGAAGCCCACGGGGGGACCATTACGGTCAATTCTCTGGTAGAAAAAGGGACCACTTTTACAATCCGGGTCAAAGCAATATCCGAGTCATCAGGTGAAATTATAACAGATAGGATCCAACCAAACGAATCCGAGCCAGTCATCCTTCCCGAGGAATTTGAAGCTTTGACCAAATTTCGGCCTACTTTGGAGGCGATTGAAGTTTATGAAGTCCGGGAGTTGTACAAACTCCTGTCGGAAATGGAACAAGCTGGTATCAAATCGAGGTGGATGCTTAAGATGCGGGAGATAGTATCACGAGGTGATAGAGAAGCGTATCAATCTATGATAAAAATGCTTCAGGTATAAGCAAAAACCGCCGTTAATGAAAGCACAAAAGCCGACCCTTTTACTTGCTGACGATGAGTACGCCAATATGGAAGCAGTGCTTTCCTTTATCGAAGATGAGGTAGGCCAAGTTCTTTATGCTCCCGACGGGCAGGTGGCCTATGAGATTGCCACGGAAAAACTTCCGGATATTATTATCATGGATTGGCAAATGCCTAATTTGAATGGATTGGAAGCCATCCGGCTATTGCAAGCCACTGAGAAGACCAAAGAAATCCCGGTTATCGTTGCCACGGGGATTATGACCTCATCAACCCACCTGCAGGAAGCTCTTGAAAACGGTGCCGTTGAGTTCCTTACCAAACCCTTCGTCCCCATAGAATTTAAAGCTCGCATCCGGGCTGCCATTCGAATTAGAGATCAACATTTGAACATCCGGCGCATGCTTCTAAATGAGCAGGAACTGTTAAATAAAACACTTCATCATAAACGACGCGAACTGACAACTCAAGCGATTTTGGACCACCAAAAGAATCACCTCTCAGCCCGGATACTCGAGCATTTGCAAAGTATCGATGGGCTCACCCAAATGGTTTATGCCACCGATATTAGCGTGCTAACGCAGGAGTTGAATGCTCACTTCAATCTTGATGAAAGCTGGGAGCGATTCAAAATCCATTTTGGGGAAGTACACAAAGGCTTTTTCGATCGGCTCCATCGGCAATTCCCAACCCTCAACCGAAATGCCCAAAAACTCTGCGCCTATATGAGAATGGGTATGGGAAACTATGAAATCTGTGAAATGACCGGAGCCAATGACATGGCCGTCAGAAGAGCATTGAATAGACTCAAAAAAAGGCTCGGTTTAACCGCCGGCGATGACATCAGGCAGTTTCTGTTTGAGTTGTAACCTCATCAATTGCGGACTGAGTTTGGCTGAAGAAAGTCGCGAAGACTGCCACATACGATGCTATCGTCATCGTAACCATGCCCTTTGCCCGGATAGATCATGATATTATAAGTATGCTTGTCCTTACCCAATTTCTCCAATTGATTTTGTAAGACGTTTGCATGCCATACGGTGGTCAACGGGTCTTCGGAACCCTGATGCAGTTCAAAATCCGGTAGCCATTGGGCAAAATAATAGGGGGAGCTGGCAATAAGTCTCCGCCTCATCTCGAGGAGAGTAGCTTTGGGCGTGTAGAATGCTGCACCAAACGAGCGCCCTACCCGCTCATTTTGAACCACATGCCGGTCCAGAAATTTCGTGTGCGTGGAGCTCGCGATAATGTAGTCGACCTTATCTGTCAATGCTCCGATCATCAAGGCTACCGTCGCACCCCTGCTGCGGCCACTCAAAACCACTGGCGTCGAATCAGGCATGGCATAATGGGTCTTTACCGCCTCCAAAAATGCCACCGCATCATGTGTGGCACCCAACCATACATCACCAGGGTAACCGCCGGATCTAAAGCAAAAGTTCTTTCCGCGGAGTACGTTGCCCCGGTAGGAGGGCAAAATTTGAAGATAACCCTTCCGTGCTCTCAAGCATTTGCCCTGCGTAAGCGTTTGCTCTTTGGAAACATCCATCCCCGTCCCTCCCCCTTCAAGATGCATCAGAATCGGCGCCTGCTGAAAATTCAGGTCCCTGGAGAGGTAAATAGCTCCGTAGTGAAGCTGCCCATCGACCAGATGAGAGATCACATGGATTGAGTCGCCACCCGGCAAAGCCTCCGCATAGACTTTTTGAATACCCTGGGAGTTAAAGTCTTTTTGCAGCCACTCCGTACGAATTTCCTGGATCTCCTGCTGAGAGGGCTCCCGAAACAGGTCGTCAGTCGAAACGCCAGGATCATTGATGATGGGGTAATAGATAGCCTCCTCAAAATCCACACATCCGTGGATACCCACATCCACCAGGTATTTAAAATTGGCATCAAATTGAATGAAATAAAACTCGAGGAAAAGGAAATAAAAGATGAAGACGACAAAGGAACGAAGCCTCCTTACGGTGAAAATAGCCAGCGGCAATACCAGCATAGGAACCAAACCAAAATAGAATGCCGCCTTGACCAATCCTTGTGGAATGTCAATTGCCAAAGGGAATCTTACCAACCAAAACCCCAGTAGTAGCAAAGAGATACCCAGAAGTTTGAAGCGCTCAGACCTCAGTTCTTGCGCACCTCTTACAGAATTGACTAAAAGGAAAATGACATAAAAGAATAGGAGAAAAACCCAGCTGTAATAAATCCATCGAGCGGAGACAGGGATTAATTGCAACGAGCCCAATTGACCCGCAAATCCCAAGACAAAAGCAATCGCAGAAGCGGCAATAATCCAGGATCTTCCAGGGTCTTTGCCAACACTTTTAATCGAAAAATACAGGAAAAGAGCTACCATCACGAATCCTGCGCCAAAGTATAGGAAAGTAAATACCCCAATTCGATGAACCAGGATCATGTCAATGGAAGCAGCAAATCCGTGAACGAATACCACGGCGAGCACCACCAGACCGAGCGTCATGGCAAAGGTGGACCCAGACCATATTTCGGAATTTTGAAATTGCTGCCGTATCTGAATGAAATAGACACTGCTAGCAAGCATCGCACCTATGAGTATCACGATTGCCCCGGCCTGAATCTCCTGGCTGATGGATAATAACAAACCAGTCAAAAAGAGAATAAATACGATGTTCAGAAGCCACAGCTTGGTCTTCATGGGCAGTTAGATCAATAGTCCGTTCTTTAGGACGGATACAGGGTAGAATTTGAATATACTACAAACCGGCCGAATGCCGTGCCTGTGCACACAATGTACACACACCCATTCTTAAAGGAGAGCCAGTGGCCTCTAGCTTTGCTACCAACAAAGCAAACGATACATGGAAGCCACCGACAATGTACGTTTTTTTGGTCACCGACTTGCATATCCGCAATCACCCGGTGCCACCCGTAGCGTCAAATACAGGGCATACATCCAGGCTATTTCATTTTCACTGCAACTATCTCATGAATCGTAAACTGCTCCTTGCAACTTATTTCATCCTGCTTGGCCTGTTAAGGTCATCGCTGGTTTTCGCTCAGACCTACCCCATCGATGCGCAAGCAATCCTCATACCTCCCTACTCGCTGGATTTGTCAAGTTATCAGGTAGATCAAAGTCAGAACCTCATGCTCAACCTGACACTCAACGATCCGACAGAACCCTTTTGGGATGTGCGTTTGCGACTTACAATTTCCAATAACGGAACCGAAATATTACAGACCAGCCCTGGCTTTGACCCCTCGCCTTTACGCCTGAACCAATTTGCTACCATCACTTACACGGGGTTTGAACTGTCAGAATATCTCGCGTTCGAAAACCTTGTCGGTATCAATGGGTACACCTATGATGGCACACTGCCCGAGGGACTTAACAGCTTCTGCTTTGAAGTGGTTGATTACAACCGGCCAGGAATTGTGCTCTCCAGAAAAGCTTGTGCCAGTGGCTACGCTGTTCTCAATGACCCTCCTTTCCCTAACCTACCCACGTGCGGTGAAGATGTTTCATTCCAACAGGCCCAAAACATTACTTTCAATTGGATGCCTATGCATTATGGCTCCCCCAACCCCGTCACCAATTTCGAGTATGAATTCACCCTGGTACGCGTCGAATCCGGATACAATGAATTCGAAGCCATGGAATCCGCCACACCCATCCACCAGGAAACCACCACTAATACCACGCTCATCCTCCAGGACCCCATCCTCGAGGGAGGTTATACCTACGCCTGGCGCGTACAGGTTGTCGATGCTTTCACCGGAGATCCGCTAACATCTTTTAAAAACGACGGCTATTCAGTAGTCTGTACCTTCAGCTACCAGCAAGAAGAAGAGATGGATCTCTCTGATTATTACGGCGATTATGAAGCCAGCGAATGCGCAGCTGCCTGCACGGCGGAAGTCCCTACCAACTCTGAGATCATTACCGACCTCTCTGTCGGCGATGTTGTCCAGATCGGAAAGTTCTTCATGAACGTGTCAGAAATCTCATCTTCCAACGGAGGCTTTTATGGTGGCAAAGGATACATTTTTATCCCCTTTCTGCTCAGTAACATGAATGTCACCTTCGACGACATGACCGTCAATACCGAAGGGGTAGTCTACAGCGGTGATATCGTTACGGATATCGATTCAGAGTCTTTAACTGATGAGTATACCGATACCGGAAGTGAACTGACCATAGATGCAGACGCCATTGCCGCTATCAATGAAGAAGTAGAAAGTGAAGGACGACAGGTCAATCAAATGCCCGAGGGTTCTTCTCTGGGATTACCCATTGCCCTGGACAATACCATTGGTGGTGTCACCACCAACTTCATTATCACCGGTATTTCCTTCGATACGGATATTGCTTACCTCAATGCCGTGATGTCCTTTGGCTCCGCAGCCGGCGGGGATTTGATCGCCTTTGGAGCTACAGGAATTTGCTTCCACCCTTATGGTATTGGGGGTGGGGAAGCATCGCTTTTTCTAAACGAAGATTTTTCACTCAGCAATGCTGGATTGGACCTGACCTTCTTAGCACCAGGAGATGGTAATCCCGGCACATTTGTCACTGTCGATTGCAATGGATTTCAGGAACTCAACATTGAAGGCCAGTACGAATTCCCCGACGATATGCTGGCGAGAGCCGACGGTTCCGGCGAGCCTGTCGCTGCCTCCTTCAATATCAATACAACCGAGTGGGGGCAGTTTATCGCAGATGTAACTTTCGACGAATTTGAAGTGGTCGGTGTAGATGGATACACTTTTAGCATTGACCAAGCCTACCTGGACTTCTCAGATCTGGAAAACCCCGAAGACATTGATTTTCCCGAAGACTATGACGATACCGAAGAAGACTGGGTCGGCTTCTATCTGGCTTCCGCCACCATGACTTTTCCAGAAGATCTCGCTCAGTCCACCGGAGATATTTCCTTAGGTGTCCAAAATGTCATCATTGACCACTCAGGGGTTTCTGCCAACATCTTCGCTGCCGGCCTGCTGGAAATTGACAATGGAAGGTTAGGTGAATGGGCTTTTTCCATTGATACGGTACAAATTGATATCGTCTCCAATGCACTCACAGAAGGATCGCTGCTCGGACAAATCCATGTGCCTATCATGGACGAGGAAAATGCATTGAGCTATGCTGCCGTGATGGCCGAGAGCGATGATGGCCTGGACTTGCTTTTTACCATTCAGACGGAGGATGATGTGAGTGTGAGTATGTGGGCCGCAGAGTTATCTCTCTCCGGTAGCTCCGTTATCGCAATTGAAAAAACTGATGAGGGATTCACCCCATATGCGGAGCTCCATGGTGATATTACGCTCAACCTGGAGATTCAGGAAGGCAATAACTTCGAGATTGAAGCCATGTCATTTGAAGGGCTCAAAATCAACCATCCGGATGAGAGCAGCCGTATTGCTGTGGACGCTTTCTCCCTATTTGGAGGTGGCAACGGGCTGGGAGGAGACGATGACGAAGAGGAAGAAGAGGGAGAAGACGAGCAGGAATCCCTGGCAGGTTTTCCAATAAGTATGAGCAATGTGGCCTTTGTGGAAGGCAGTGGCGATGAGGCAGAGATCAACTTTGACCTTAACATCAATCTTACGGGTGACGATCTTGGCGTTGCTGGAACAGCCAACCTTACTGTCACCGGCGAATATGATGCCGCTGGTGCTCCTTTCAATGCCTGGTCTTTTCAGGGCGTGGAGTTGAGTAGTGTGGATGTGGCCGCCGACGTGGCCGCCGGTTCCATTGAAGGAAGTATCTCTATTTACGACGGTGACCAAACTTATGGGGACGGATTCAAAGGCCTGTTGAGTGCCCAGTTTACAGGTGTAGGCCAAGTAGACGCCCTGGCGCAATTCGGGAAAGTCAATGGTTTCCGGTACTTCTTTGTGGATGCACTGGTCTTAAGTCAAAGTCCGTTTATCGATATTCTTGGGATAGGACTCTATGGTTTCGGGGGAGGCATGTACTACCACATGTCAAGAGATGACGCAGATCCGGGTATGAACCTGGAAGAAGGCTCTCTGTATGCGGAGCCCAATGAAATTGGTGCCAGCTTATCAGGGATCAGGTATGTGCCTAACGACGAAACCTTGATTGGCATGAAAGCGACCATGATTATGGGCATTGCCCCGGGCACAGGCTTCAGTGCAGACGCGACCTTGGAAATGTCGTTTGGCCTCAACAACAATGTACCTTCTATCGAGAGCATTGCTATGGGCGGTGCTGCCTATATGATGTCCCCCGGGACCATACTTAACCGGGAAGAGTCTTCTGCCATTGGTCAGTTTGATGCCAACCTGGACATGTCAGACCCTGATGACCCTATCTTCACGGCGACGGCCCAGATGACGCTCTCAACAGAGGCTATAACGGGTTCAGGTTTAGCCGCGATGAGGCTAGCCGGTGATGACTATTACCTATGGATCGGGACACCCGACAATCCAATTTCTATTCGTGTAGCGGACGTTGCGACGTTTACAGCCTACATGGACATTGGCACAGAAGTACCCGACATGCCAGAGATCTCTGACATCATTCCCGAGTACCGCGGATCTTCCAGAAATCAACGCCCCACTACCTTGGGTGGAAGCCAAATCATTTTTGGCGCAGGGTTCGAACTGGACAAACAGAGCTATTCCTTTGGCTCGTTCTATGCATCCGCGGAATTTGGAATGGGCTTTGATGCGTACTTGAGACAGGTAATCGCTAGTAGCTGTGGCGCTGCCAGAGGTACCATAGGGATGGATAGTTGGTACCTCTCTGGTCAAGCATATGCCTATGGTGAAGGTAATGTAGGCATCAAAGTGGACACATGGTTTTACGAAGGCAAAGTCAATATTCTGGACCTGGAAGCGTCCATGGTAATCCAAGCGGAACTTCCTAACCCAACCTGGCTCTATGGAGAAGTGGACATTCGCTACAATATTCTTTCAGGAGCCATCAAGGGTGATGTCGAATATGAATTTGAAATCGGTGAACAATGCAACTTCCTGGAAGATCCATTGGCGGGGATTATAGAAATATCTGACATGGTGCCAGAGGATGGTGAGACCAACGTATCCGTCCTGACGGCCCCAACCATTGCTGTCAACCTCCCATTAAATGAAAGTTTCACTATAGATGCCCTGGAAGACGATGGATCTACCACCACTTATTACTACATGCCAGTGGTACAAAGCTTCACGTTACAAGGAGGCACCAGCCAAACCACCCTGGAGGTAGCAGAGGATGGTGAAACCGCTCAGCTGTATTTGGACCATATCATGGATCCCTTCACGGAATACACGGCCCGAGCCAGTGTAAGATGGAAAACCAAAACAGAAGATGGTCCCTGGACTTGGGTAGCCAACAGTACAGAATCCAAGGAAGTGACTTTTACTACTGGTGACCTCCCTGAATACTTGCCAGAGGAGGCCGTGGAAATCACCTTCCCATTGGCCAACCAGCGGAACATGTATGATCGCGCCTCTGACGACCCATTTACGGTGTACGTTGGCTCTGCAGGCTGGGATTATCTTTTCGAAAACACGGGTGACTTTGACTATAAACTGGTAATCGAAGACTTGACAGACGGCAGCAGCAAACGCAAGGCCTTGAACTATTCTGAAGATTCGGAAACCACCTGGGTTTGGGAGCAGGTACAATTTGGTGATACGGACTTTTACTACTGGCAACCCACGCTCAAAACCCGCACCATGACCATCCTATCCGGGAGCACCAATAACTGGAATAACTGGGTCAACGATCGCAATGGCCACATATTCCGTTGCTCTATTGTGGGCGTTTATAAGGCTGCAGCAGATGAAGAATTGACGGTCGAGGAAACCACCGAGACCGTAGCGGAAGGAGTACAAGTTGTAAGCAATGAAATCACCTCCAGCACGGAATCTGCCATAGAAGATGTGGAAATCTACGAATGGTACTTCCGCATGTCTGATTACAACACGCCTGAAGACAAACTGGACGATTTCGTCAAAACCGCTGGAGGTAGTTCACTTGGAATCACTTCTGCTGTATGGAATGGCGCGGGTTCGCGTGTCTATAGCAATAACTCCATTGAGGTCAACACTTACAACCAGTACGGAAATTTCTCCACTGGAGAGACACTGGACAAGTATGAACGACTAGGATACTCTTTCGACTACTTGGGTGATACTTATACGTTTGCACCAACCTTTGAAGTGGACAGGATTAATTGGACAAGCAATTCCGATTTGGTCAATGAGTGGAAGGCCTGGTACAATACCATGGAAGACTTATACGAAAACCAGGAGGACCTCACCTTTTACGCTAATATGCGTTCTAGTTGGACCCAATTGATGGGAACGTTCAATTTCTATGACGAATATCCCCGATATGGCCTTCACAATAAATTCCTATGTTTCGGATGCTATACTGAATTAACGACAGGAGAAAAAGAATCCGGAACAGCTTTGACCGGAGGATTTTATCCAGGTATTAGCCCGATATGGTTCACCTCCTCTTCTGAAAGCCTCCTTAACATCGCCAGGGCAGTAACCAGTATGGCGTCGGCCAATACTATTCCCGTACCTTATACCAGGGAGCAAACCTATACCTACTACGATTCTCAGACCCGCAGCTACCGACAAGGAACACAAACCCTCTCATACTATGCAAACAACCAGGACTTCTGGAATTTCTTCTATCCCTCCGATGATATAGATGAATTGAACGACCAGAACTGGCCCATTGGTGGGGACCTCAGCGATTCCAAGTGGAAAATCATCATCAACAACGCAGACGGATCCTCTACCACCAAAACCCTGACCCTCGACTAGCCAACTTAAAAGCATGAAGATGTTCACATTGAAAAAAAGACTTGCTCAAATTCTCTTCTTGATCCTCACCTTGATGCTGGCCTATCAGGCCATGGCCCAGGAGCAACCGCAAATCCCAACTTACAATCCTGAGGATCTGGTATTGCCAGAAAGTGAGAGGGACTCTACCGCCCAGGCAATATTTAACAACCTCAAAGGGCTCAAGAAGACGGCATCCCGCCCTGATTCTATCAAGCTTCAGGACGAACAAGCGCAGGCCGAACTACAACCTCCCTTCATCGCACTCGCTACCAAAGCCTATGCTGATTCCATTGTGTTACGATGGGCACCTTCTACGAGGAATTTATTTCTGTACGGACAGGAAGTAGGATATGTAGTTCGTAAGAGACTGTTACCAGGTGGCCCTCCCAAAACAACACCCGATACCATAGAGCTGCGCAATCCCAACGACCCGGAAGAGGTAGAACGAGCACTTCGTGCTGCCGAGGAAAAACGCCTGGCCTGGAGAGACCTGGCAGGTCTGCAAAACCCTGTTAAGCCCTACGATTCAGCACAATGGGCTCCCTATTTTCCCAATGATGATAAATACGCCTTGATAGCTGCGGGGAGCCACAGCAGGGCATCTGGAGATCGCGGATGACGCAGGTTTCGCGACAAAAGCCTCTCAGGATCGCTCGACTTTTGGGTTTACCCTATTAGCTGCAGACCTCTCAGCACTGGCTGCTGATGGCTTAGGCCTCAGGTTTGTGGATACCGATGTGCGACCAGGGGAGCGCTACTTTTACGAAGTAATATTAGCAGATTCATTGGCTGAGGTACCATTTGAAAGCTTACCTGCTAAAGCCCAAACGCTTCGAGCCAGCAGCCTCCAACACCAGCGCGGATTAACAAACTTCACAGGTGAAAACAGCATTTCCAGATTAAGAGAAGTATCAACCATACCTGGTGACAGCCTTGTGAAATTGCAATGGCCGGTTGCTGGAAACAATTTCTCCGGCTATATCATCGAGAGAAGCGCAGATGGGGGCAACACCTACGACAGCTTGACCAGCAACATCTATATCTCCGAGCCTCAGGTGCTGACAGATAGCCTGGGCAATGAGCTGGGGACCGCCATTGTTTATCACGATAGTCCGGTGCCCAACTATCAGCGTTTCAGGTACCGTATTACGGCGTTTGACGCCTTTGGCGATCGCAGCCAACCAGGTATCATTCATGGCATGGCACGTGACATGACCGCTCCGAAAAACCCTGAGTTGACCTCCGCCACCTACCTGGAAGACAGGAAACAAATCCAGATCACCTGGAGACTGTCGGAAATACCCGACGATTTTGCAGACCTGCACATAGAATATGCCGAGTCCCCGGATTCCACTTTTGTGAGATTAGAATCTGAATCCCTCGACCCCCGCGATAGTGTTTATTATCACACCCCGCTTCCCAATGAAGTTGCACACTATTTTCGGATGGGACTTGTGGATACGGCGGGCAATGCCAGCTACTCATTCCCACTTTTCGTAAATGTACCCGACACGATTCCTCCACTCCCACCCGTTAATCTTTCCGCGAAAATCGACACCACAGGTCAGGTTAACATTCATTGGGAGGACGAACTGCCGGATAAGGAGGGTTTCCTGGGATATCGCGTATTTGCCAGTAACCATCCGCGTCATGAGTTCACCCAGCTGACAGTAAAACCAGTTCCAAGCAATTTCTACGTCTATCACATTCCCGTAAAGACGTTGACCGAGAAGATCTACTTTAAAGTTCAAGCTGTAGACAAACATTACAATCACTCCGAATTCTCAGAAATACTTGAAGCTGAAAAACCGGACCTGATCGCCCCGGTAGCTCCGGTCATGATGTTGCCAAAGGGCGCCGAGGACTACATTGAAGTTTCATGGCAAAAAAGTGCCAGTAAGGATGTAGTTAGGCAAATTTTGACGCGTACTACCAATCCCGAAGAGGCAGCCGTGAAGTTCACACTTGATAGTGAAGCAACATCCTTTCAGGATACTTCGGCCATCGCTGGTACGGTATATAGATACGCCATCTTAGCGGAAGATGACGCGGGCAACTTATCTCCTTCCTCATTGGCGGTAAAGGGGCGCATGATTGACAGGAAGAGAATGAGTCCTGCTCAGGACCTTCAATTGAGCTTCAATGAGGAAACAAGGGAAATCAGCCTGATATGGTCATATAGCGACTCGCTGAGCGTCGCCAGCTACACTATATATCGCAATATCAATGACGAACGTGTGAAACGATATGCATCAGCGGAAAACAATAAGACATCCTTCTCTGACAAAATCAGAAGTGCGGGGACCTACTACTACGCCATCAAGGTATTTGGACAACAAGGAGAAAAGAGCTTATTGAGTGATTGGGTATCAATCGAAATTGGTGAGTAGACAAAAGACGATCACTCTGGCAAGGCTAACTTCTCTTTCAATCGATACTTGATACCGATGTTGGGGATCATCGATATTTGAAGACTGAACTCATGGTAATAATCATCACCAATTTTTAACCTGTCCTGGATGTAACCGGCCGACTCCAAGGCTTTTAAGATCAAACTAAACATAGACTTGGCCTTATATGTTTGCAACATCACGTCATGTAGCTCTTTCGGTATATCCTCGACTTTTAAAACATCCATTTCGATAGTAGGTGAAATGGATACACCGACCCGGAGCTCTGAGGTCTTGTAACCAAATTTCTCGAGTATCGGTAGGATCGAAATGATCTCATTGCCAAAATCTACTACTTTGTCCTTGGCATCGACACCCATATTTCCGATTTTACCCAGACCACCGTTGAGTTTTTCCACCGCATTGCCGTAGACAGCTTTTACGGCTTCTGGTGTCTTTTGAATTTGTTCTTTTACTTTTCCAAGTACCTTTTTCATGGCCTGATTTTTCGTGAAAATTTACAGAAACTCCGGTGAAGCCAGGGGCGAGTCACTCTAATTCAACAGACTATCACAATTAACGCCGTTAGCATAGAAAATTCGTATATTACCTAGTTAAAAACAATCATAGCATGGTACAAATTATATTAGACGAGGCAGGACCTCTGCCGATTAGTAAAACATTCCAGGTTGACGACAACAGCCCCATGGTACTGGAAGTCGCTGGATCAGTCTGGAGTGCTACCAATAGCGTAGAAAGCGTTGGGATCCAGATAATAGTTGACGGCAAACTCCTGGGTTCATCTATGATCTTTTCTAATGCAGGTGATGTGCACAGAGCCACCGTCCCAAAGTTCGTCGAGGTAAAACTTGACATTGGCCAGCATACCCTGGAGTTACACCCGCTTGGTAATACTGTGAGTGATCATATGGATGGTTATACAGCAGTTCTTCATTTTTGAGGGCTGCATAATAGGTAGTCAAGCGGCTTGTCTACATAATGTCTACTAAGGCACCTGCTCGCCAGGTTAACTGGCAACTAATTTCACACTTGCAAAAAAGAACGGCGGTTTGAGTTTCACTGAACCTCAAAACATTCTTTTTAAGGCGATTTATCAGGCGAGTGGGCTGCTGACTTAGGTCAGTAGCCTTTTTTATTTTCACGCCATCAGGAATATTTAGTAGATTCCTTCAGCACCTAGGTTTATTTTAGAAAATGGAACAGATCCGATGGTTTGACAGAAAGTTTGATTTTAACAAGTCCGAAAACACCTTTCCTTCCATTGTCGAAAGATTGAATGATACACCCTTACGGATCAGGCACCGTACCCAGGCGCTGACCAATCAGCAACTTATCTACAGGCCAGAAAACAAGTGGTCTATCCAGGAAAACATTGGACATCTTCTGGACCTGGAAATCCTTTGGTCAGGACGTTTGACAGATATTTTGGAGGGAAAAAAGTATCTGCGCGAGGCAGACCTGGAGAATAATCAGACGCACAATGCCCATCACAATTCAAAGGAGTTGGGCTCAATTATTGAACAATTTAAGGAGGAACGACAAACCCTGGTGCGGGCCCTCCGGGCATTGAATTACAATGATGTACGAAAAAGCGCCTTACATCCCAGGTTAAAAACGCCGATGACAATCATCGACCTGTTCTACTTCGTGGCAGAGCACGACGATCACCACATAGCCCAAATTCAGTGGATCCTTAGCCAGGCAGACAACTATTGATGCCTGAATCTGTCCACATAATGTCAACCAATATTGAATTGTAGGCTTAGACCGGAATCTACTTTTGCTACAAAGTAGCCACCATGTTCCAACAGATCATCCATGTACTCGCTTACGGAGTATTGGTATTCACCATCGTCGAGGTTTATCTGACACTCAATAAACTCTGGTCCCGAAAACATATCAAAGAGGTAGCTGACAGTATTTCGATTTCTGCGCGGGCTACGGGCATGATACCAGGTTCTGTTTTCACATTAAACTACTTTTTCGAGGGGCAATGGCAAGGTTTTATCGATGGCGCCATCTGGCTTGGAGCCTCCGTTATCCAGATTATGGTAGCCGCCGGGATTTGGGTGGCCGGAAATCGTCGAAGCGGTGTTTTTGGATTGATCAAACGCGCTATCCAACGGGAATCAAGGGAACTTAACAATTTGGCCAAATACATATTTCAAGTAAGTTCAAGAAGAAATATCCTGGACTTGCTCGCTGCTACAGCGCTCACGGATAAGGTATTGGAATCTCGCGAGCGGGACTTTGTGGATCAGCTGGCCGAAAGTTGGGGGCTCACAGTCGACTGGGAAACATTAATCGCAAGATTTAAAAAGTCCGACATCTCTGCCTTGTACAATATGTCTATAGAAATACGGCGGTACTTGCAACTAAATCCCACCAAAAAGGAAATCAAATTACTGGCAAAGTTCATTAGTCAATTGTCCGATGAAAGTGGCCACAGCAGACCTGAAAATCAATTTATCATTGACGAGTGCATAAAGGCCTTTGACCATCATCCGATCAGCGAATGTGAAGCCTATTTTCAAGTGCAAATCGTGCCGCAGGAATCCAATCAGCACGAACGCCTGCAGGCGGCCAGCATGGACATGAAAACAAAATATGTGGGCTCCGGACTAACCTATATTTTGGAACCCGTATTCACGCTCAACTTTGCAGAACACATCATTACCGAGTTTGAAGAATTGGGGTATTTCGCGACGGTCAAGCGTATCTCACCTCAAAAAAAAAAGATGTCCACAAGATGTCTCAATAACCCACAAGTAGCCTTCTACGGCTAAGTCAACTTTGCTTTCATCAATAATACCTATTGATTATGGCCATCGCTAAATCATTAAAAACATCCTTTGCCATCCTCGCTGTTCTTACGAGTTCAATCGCTAAGGCGCAACTATCAGGCAATTATTCCATTGGCTCCAGCGGGGACTACTCTTCTTTTTCCTCCGCAGTATCGGACATGGAGTCCCAAGGCCTGTCTGGCAGCGTCACTTTCACCATTGCCCCTGGCGACTACAAAGAGCAACTGTTCATTGACGGAGCAAAAATCGCAGGGAACGACACCTATTCCATTTCGTTCGTCGGCAGTGGGTCTACTGCCGATGTGCTGCTGTATTACGATGTAAACTCGGAAAACAGCGATTATACGCTACAAGTAGAGGGTGTTAACAACATTCTCTTCCGACGCATCACTTTCCAAAACACCAGTGCCGGCAACTATGCCACCGTGGCAACCGTGGGAAACAGTGAAGTAGTCAACGGCATTACCTTCGATGACTGTGATTTCCTGGGACAGGAACGGTCTGATTTTTCCTCCTTTCCTACCCTCCTGTTTTTCAATGGTAATGGCGCAAATGATATCCTGGTACAGAATTGTATCTTCCGCAACAACTATTTCGGGTTAACTTCTTTCGGTACCTCCGAAGTGCAGGTACTCAATAACCAATTTTTTAATCAGACTATTCAAAGTATTTCCCTGAGTGTGGACCATGCAAGAGTGGAAGGCAATTACGTCGAAAATGATGACCAGCGGCCGAGTTACTCTATCGGTTTGGAGGTTTGGAGTTCCAGTGATTTTGTGGTCAACCGCAACACAGTATTGCTTAGAAGCGGAGCAAAAGGCATGCAAGTGCAGAGCTCCTCCCTCGAGGATAGCACCATCAACATCGTGAGCAATAATTACCTAAAAGTCCAAAACAGCACGAACAGTGCCGTCGGGATGACCTTCGATTTAGCTTCGGATGTCGACTTTGTACATAACACAGTACGAATTTCGTCTTTGCTCAGCGCGCTATCGTTCACTGGCGGTTCGAATGTTGGTATTTATAATAATATTCTGCAAAACACAGGCAATGGGTCCGTTTATTCAGCCATATTAAGTGCCTTTCATTCAGCTGATTACAACGTTGTTTACTCAGAAGGCATTCTTTCCACCTTAGGAGCCACATTAGCAGAACACCAGAGTGCTTCTGGCCTGGACACAAATTCCACCAACTTACTGTTAGATTTCCGAAGTGACAACTCCCCGGAGGTGTGCCACTATTCCGTCAACAACACCGGTGTGGCGCTAACCAACTCGGTTGCCAGGGACTTTTTCGGCAATAATCGTGTGGTGACATCACCCGATATTGGTGCCTACGAATTCGACTTGCCTGCAACCCCGATTTTCTCGCAAGAAAGTACTGAATTCTGCCTGGGAGATACGCTACTGCTGACTCCCGAAAGCACTTTCGAAACTTACCTATGGTCGCTTGACAGTATTACCGATGCGGCTGTCGAAATATTGACAGCTGGCAATTATGCTGTAGAAGTGACTGACAATACAGGCTGCACCCTGGCGGATACGATCGCGGTGGCTACGAGATCATATAGTGTGGATCTCGGCGAGGATCGTGTGGTTTGCGCCGGTGATCCTACAATGCTAGGGGCAGCCGCCGGCTTTGTTTCTTATGACTGGTCCACAGGGGCAACTACCGACAGTATCGAGGTGGCCGAAGATGGCACCTTCTCTTTGATTGTCACAGATGACCTGGGGTGTACCGCCGGAGATACGGTGGTAATTGATTATGTCATGGAGGAAATCACGCCCAACTTTTTGGTGGCCGGAGTGGCTTGTACCGAAGACACGATCCAATTTATCGAGGTATCCGATGTAGAGCCGGTAGAGGTATTTTGGGATTTTGGTGACGGAACTACCAGTACGGATTTTAACCCAACTCACAATTACAATTCCGTGGGAGATTACTCCGTAATCATGACAGCCTCCCTAGGCCAATGCGACCAGTTCGTGGAGAAAGAAGTAGCCATTACCAGTACCTGTATGGATTACCTTATTGCCTACTATCCCCTTGACACTGGAGCCAACGATATCAGCGACAACCTGTTTGATGGTACAACCTACGGTGGCCTAAGCTTTGAAAACGACAATAATCGAGGCTCAGTGGCTACATTCGATGGCACAGATGATTTCATGGATCTAAGTACTACTGAAGCTTTCAAAATGGTGGACGCTGGTTTCACGGTTAGTGCCTGGGTTAAATTGTCCACGACAGCAGGTATTCAAACTATTCTTGGTACGGATCTCACAACCGATGACCAAAGTCTCACCTTAGGGTTCAATGAAGGGAAAGCACTAATGGATTTTTCAGGTACCTCTCTCATGGGTACCCAAACACTTCGTATAGACCAGTGGCACCTGATCACCTACATATATGATATTGAAAGCGAAGCCATGTACATCTATATCGATGGCGAGTTGGATGGTTCGCTATCGGAAGTCACTGCATTCGCTGGTAGAGAGTTGGTGTCGGTGGGTATGTCCCAGGGTTCCAACTACCTCAATGGGAGCCTGGATGATTTACAAGTGTGGCGAGAGCCATTGACCTCATCGGAGATCTTTGAAGCGTGGAGTGGGCATTCTACAGAGCTAACCGGATATTATCCACTCCAAGCAGATGCCAACGATTTGGGCAGTAGCGGCACGGTCGGTACGCTCATCGGTGACGTGACATTTGTCAGCGACGAGGAACGTGGAAATGTGGCCTACTTCGATGGAAAAGACGATCGCATCAGCTTGGGAGCAGTGGGGGAAATAGGCGTGACAAATGGGGTGAGCTATTCGGTGAGTACCTGGGCCAAATTTGAAAGCATAGATGGCAAGGATGCATTTATGGGAATCTTAGGTTCGAGACCACTCAACTTTTTAATGAGATTCGGAAGGATTCGGATGTCCTGGGACGGTGTGAACACCACAACCTCTGATATAGAAATCACTCCTAATGAGTGGCACCATGTCCGGTTCAATTACCTGGCCGAATCGGGTACCAAAAATATTTTTGTCGATGGCCAACTGGTCCTCTCCGCAACTGGTTTTGATAGTTATGAGCCGGCAGCTCCACAAACTGAAGTTTTCCTCGGAGCAAGCCTCAATAGTTCCAATGACCTGCACGGTTATCTTTCTGATTTCAAGATCAGAAGAATATATGATGGCGATTCTGAAAAGCAGGTTTCCGATCTGGCCACGGCATCCATACCCGAAAAGTCGCTATTGGTCTTTCCAAATCCAACCACAGAATTTGTCAATATCCAACTTGACCATGAGGGCTCCTATGACAGTCAGGTCAGAGTTTATGACATGAGAGGCAAGTTAGTGCAAAGCATATCCCTTGCCGGAGAAGGCACCATCAGAGGCCAACTATCTATGAAAGGACTGGATCCGGGAATGTACCTACTCCGACTTGCTGAAGGTGAAAACGCCTACACACAGCGGATCATCTTCAAAGACTAACGCACAAAACAGGATAACCCGGGACCTACCAAAATCGGTCATCCAGGTTCAATCACATCTAGCGGAGTGCTATCGTAGCGTTCTTTTGTCAAGGCTGAAAAATTTTTCTGTGCTGCAACCACTAACTTCACAGAAAAAGCCTCGGCCTGCATGGGAAGTTTAGAAATTAAGGAGTTGTTGGAAACCAAGCTATCCTTCTTCAAGGAGGCTGGACTGAGGGAAGAAATTCTAGGAAGGGCACAATTGGTAACCGTAGCTGCAGGGGCGGCAATACTCAAAGAGGGCAGTTACGTAAAAACGGTTCCGGTACTTTTAAGTGGATTGGTCAAGGTGATCAGAGAGGAAGTACCTGGCCGCGAGATGCTGTTGTATTACATCTACCCCCGCGAAAGCTGTATCATTTCTATCAACTGTGGGATAAATGATGTCAAAAGCAGTATCAAGGCTATAGCCGAGGAAGAGAGTCAGGCGGTTCTACTTCCGGCAAATCTCATTGGTGAATGGCAACGAAAGTATAATTCCTTTAACAGCTTCATACTCAATTTGTACCATAAGCGGTTCGATGATGTATTGAATGCCTACAATGCCCTGGCCTTTCAAAGTCTGGACGATCGGCTTATGACCTGGCTACATGATCGTGCGACAGCCCTTAAAAGCTCAAAAATCAAAGCAACGCATCAGGACCTTGCTGATGAGTTAGGAGCTGCCAGAGAAACCATATCACGAATGCTCAAAAAGCTGGAAATCGAAAATCAGGTGATCCTCCACCGGGGATGGATTGAAGTGGTCCAAGACCGAAAATGAGGCAAAGAATAGCTACGGATTACCGGTTTCAATGACTTCCAATAAATCAATACTCAGGTCCGACCCTGGCACGTAGAATTTTACAATTTGGTAGGGAGCGTCCTGGGAAAACCAAATCCGGTTGTCGATTACTCCGCCAGTATTCAGGTAAAGCACATCTGTTTGAAAGGTTCCTGCAGCCACTTGGATTTCCTCCGACCGCTCATAAACCAAGGCCGCATCTATTACCGACCTACTGGTGGTAAGAAGCATTTTGAACGCAATACTGTCCCCAGGCGAAAAGTCCAGTAAGGGCATTAGCGCATATAACTCCTCTCGAAACACGTCAAACTGATACGTTGTATCTACCGGAGTATTGCTGACCATGGTATCTCTTGAAACTTGAAAATTTCCGCTTATATTTCCAGCTCGGCTGAACAGGTTAATACCCACCTGCACATGTGGAAGCCGTAAGTCCAAATCGATACTGTCCATGATCATGCTGCCGCTGTTTATAAACATAGAAGCCGTTTCATATACACTTCCGTTATCAAACTGTGAGGTATCCCGGGCTATTAAATGCGGTCCATTTTTTGTCCAGGCAAAGACCATCGATCCTACTTTTTGCCCGGTCGAATCAAACATATGATAGCGATTAAGGTGGTCGAACATCCTTTGGACTTTCACCTCCTTACCCAATCGCCGGAAAGCCCGTGCCTCCTGACCATTTGGTGGATTGGAACAACCACTTATCAGCAAAAGGCAAATACAGATAAAAGAAAATGGATATCTCCAGGTCATAGTGCGTATCTTCTTGGTGCAACGACCGCTAGATTAAGGCACTAGTTCTTCACAGTTATCTTGATTTGATGAATCCAAAGTTCCAGTCAGGCAATATGAAGGCAACATTTGATTGGTCTTCGCTACTGTCCCTCAAAAACGGCCTGGAACTTATCCTGACTTTTCTGATCCTCACGCAGATTGTTTATTTATTGCTAAATACCAATCGTTCGAAGGTATTCTGGGCCCATCTGGCCTTTTTAGGTCTACTTTTCCTCCATTTCGTATCGCTCAATGCGGCGCATTATTTCCAGGCCATGTTGATCGATCGAAGTTTCTTTTACGTGTTGTACGGTCCCACCCTGCTGTTAACAATGCATTTAATAAGGGCTGATAAGGGGCCTGTGGGCGGCTTGGAGCTACCCGTATCTTTGGCCATAAGCCTGATCATTTACTTCTGGGGGCCAAAGTGGCTTTTGACAGTCAACCTGACTGGGACAGTCGTATATGCGCTGCGGTCATTGAACACGGCATCTACGGTTGCAACCCATCGGTGGTTTCGGGTGCAGTGCCTTTATTTTATCACGCTTGTGGCCATTTTTCCACTATCCTGGGGACTTGTGAACCTCGAAAATTATCTGTACTTCAAGATTCCATACTCGCTTTTTTTCGGTGGATTTCTCTTGCACAACTTTAGCTTTTTCTTAGGTAAGCCCAATTTCTTCGTGCTTCAATCTCGCCCCCTCGACGGCCCTGAAGATAGAAGGCTTTTGGCTAGAATTGAGAAGGCTTTTGTAGACGATAAGATACACCGTAAAAACTCTCTTACGCTTCGGGATATCTCGAGTGAACTGGGGGTCCCTACTTACAAAATTTCAAAAACGCTCAATAAAGCCTACGGAAAAGCCTTTCCAGAACTTGTCAATCACTTTCGCATCTCGGACATTAAAGAATGGCTCACTTCTCCCAGCAATGGACACCTGAAGTTAGAGGCCCTGGCGTATGAAGCCGGATTCACTACCCCCTCTGCATTTTACGCAGCCTTCAAGAAGGAAACGGGCATGACACCTAAACGCTTTCAAAGAGAGCATGCGGGAGGTGCAGGATCCTCAGATTCGGCGATTGCTCTTAGCAACTAATCCGTTATTTGCCTGAAAGTGTTGGTCCCCTTTTCACCAGGCCTCGATTTCCATTCAAAGTGCTCGACCAATAGTATTTTTCCGTCTGAATCCATTCTGAGTTCTGCTTGTGAAACACCATTATCGAGCTGTTGGTCCTTTTGGAGTTGACAATAGGTAAAGGCCAATTCCTGTCCTTTCATGATGCCCACCAGGAATCCCTTGACAATTTGTCCGCCGCTGTAAGATGCCTCAACGTGTTCGTCATGCTGAGTAAAGTGAAAAATCGTGTCCTCATTTACCACACCTGTTTCGGCTGTGGAGATGACGTGCATGGTGACCTGATCTAAGTTTATCACAGTTCCTTTCATTTTGAAGTTTGAGTAACATTACAAAAAGGGCTGCTAATAATCCAGCGGACGATCTCACAGCTTCAACCGCTAATTTCTCCTGTCTATACGTAAATCACTCGGCGCATACCCTAATGGTAGGGCGTTTGAACTTTTTTTTGAGATACGGTGTTACCGTTTTGTTCCTGTGTCAGCACAAAAAAAATACACGTCCGTGGAAATTCCTTTTTGGAGACCAAAGGATGACCTGCTAAGGACGATCATGGCTAAATACCTTTAGAAGTTTCCAATAGCTAAGTGTAGTTATAGGCTTGATAATTACAGGTGTCACAGTTCTGTGAAGATCTCCCCCGTCGTACTTATTAATTCTATTTCTATGGAGACTCTACCCTTCAGTCCCTGGCTACTTCCCGTTTTCGGTGTTTTTACCTACTACTTATTTCGATTTTCCTTCCTGGCGTTTCTAGCATTTATTCATTGGAAGATGCCTCCCAAACGCATCGAAGAGCTGCGTAAAACACTGAAAGTCCTCAATCAAGGGAAGTTCTGGAATAGGAATAAGGGGGTGTGAGGGACAAATTCCTGTCTAAACCAAAGTCATCAAGAGTCGATGGGCCTCACCACCCATCGCGCCGACAAGTACTTGTTTAGACATTGTGACAAGCTTATTGAACTCACTGGGGTGTCTCTTTTGGAAAACGTCAATATCTTTTCGCGCCTCCACTTCGTTTCGAGCATTCAAATTATCTACCAGAGAGTCGAGCAATAAGAGCACGTTCCGGTCATTGAAGTGCAAGATCTCCCTCAAAGTCAATTGGGTCTGAGCGGAGTTATCTTCTTTTTTGTGTGCTAAGGAGATCAGATCAGCTATGTGCTCCCTCTGATCCCGAACTGTTCCTGTTAACTGCGCTATTTCTCTCTGGTCCCTACTCATTAGCTTTTCATTCATTTCAATTTCGCGTGTGAGCAGCTCTATTTTGTTTTTTAGTCTTTTGATGTCGGAAGGATCATTTAGCAGTTCCTCGGGTTCTTTTTGCCCATGTACAACCATCATATATTCGGATAAAGTCTGCTTCACCTCCTCCAGAACTTGTCCATCCTCAGCCATTATGGTCATCGTCACCTCAAGTCCCTTTTGTTCAATAGTGATGCCGATTTCCCTCTCGGGAAATTTACTCTCCAGGATATCACTGAAATTATTAAGAATGGCAATACCTGCTTGCTTCAAGTGAGGTGGGAACTCTATTTTATTCGAGTAACTCCCATCCTGCTCAAACGGTACATGATCGGCAACATCTAATTTGGCACCTCTTAATTCTGGAAGAAAATATTTTATTGCAACCTCTGTATATGCTGTAATCAGCATCCCTTCTGCATTCTCGTCAAGACAACTTTTAATCTGATTTATCACCTGCGAATCGGCAAATTCCTTGTTCACCTGATTCAGGAGGTACATTCTCAGCCAATAGATCAGTTCTTGCTTATGCCTGGAATCAGTGGTACTACCTTCCGAGTTAGTCCGAGCCAAAATCAGTTGTAAGTCGGCGAATGAATCCGCCGAATATGAAGCACGGAAAACTCCGAATTTCAAGTCTTCGGCCTTCGATGAAGTTATGCTCATGAAAACTTGGAGCATCTGACGCCATTGTCTATTCACTTCGTTACCAGTAGCCTCCATAAGGGTCACTGAGCGCCATATAAAATATTCGACATTACCCATGGTGTGTATTGCCATTTAAGAAGTGAAGACCGACGATAATGATATAAAAGTTAGCCACTTAAAGATAATGGGTTCAAACTTTTCGTAGAAAACGGTGCTGAATTCCATGTTCTGATTTCTTTGGGAGTTTATGCAGGTTTCTTGATCCAAAACCCCAGAAATAAAAAAACCCCGGCGATGCCGAGGTTTACCAAGTGATCCGACTGGGGCTCGAACCCAGGACCCTCTCCTTAAAAGGGAGATGCTCTACCAGCTGAGCTATCGGATCTAACCTTTTATACAATTTTAACTATTATGCATGCGCTGCATTTGTTAAAATTGCGGCTGCAAAAGTAAGTATCCAAAGGCCAATTCCAAAAGGAAATGAATTTTAAATCGAGTTTCTTTATTCTCCTCCTGCTCATTTTCTGGAAGACAGCAAACTGCCAAACGCTGCTATCCGAGGGCGACTCCCTTTACGCAGCTAAAAAATATACGGAGGCTTTCGAAATCTATTCCCAAATCTTTGAAGAAGGGAACATCACTGAGTCCATGCTTCTGAAAATGGCTTTTATAAAAGAAGGTTTGCAGGATTACGGACAAGCCCTGATCTATCTCAATCTCTATTACAAAATTTCCGGGGACCGAAAGGCGCTCGACAAAATCCAGGAATTGGCTGACGCGGAAAGACTCGAAGGTTATGAATATTCGGACAAAGACTTTGTACTTACCGTGCTGATTAAATACAGCACCGACATTCTCATGGGTTTGGGAGCGATCTCACTCGGGCTGCTCGCAGGCCTTTACTATCAAAGAAAAAAGGGTCGCAAACCTTCGCTGAACCTATTCTTTCAAGGCATTACCCTGTTGCTGTTTTTTTTCGTGGCCAATAATTTTTTCCTGGCAGAGGAAGCGATCATCAAAGCCGATCAAACCCTGATTGTCACTGCACCATCGGCCGCAGGTGAGCCGGTGGATGTGATCTCAAAAGGCCATAAGGTGACTGTACTAGAAGAGACTGATATTTGGGTAAAGATTCTCTGGAACGATCAAATCGCCTACGTGCGGAAGGGCCAAGTCAGCAAGATCTGATGGAGTTAGACGACATTATTTTCCACCTGGGCGAAGCAAACGGCGGCGGACCGCAAGCAGGCTCACCTCCCATCTACCAGTCCAGCAATTTTACCTTCAATACATTAGAGGCCATGCAGGAGGCGCTCGCCAAAGAAGACGAGATACCCTTCTATACCCGTGGTACCAATCCGACGGTTCAGCTTCTCTCAAAAAAAATAGCAGCCCTGGAGGGCACTGAGGAAGCCCTGGTATTTGCCAGCGGTAGTGCTGCCATTGGGGCAGCTGTATTGAATTTTGTCAAGGCCGGAGATCATCTTCTGAGCATGGCCAACCCCTATAGTTGGAGCAAGAAACTCTTTACCACGTGGCTCCCAAACTATGGGATAGAGACTTCATTTTTCCAGGATACCGAGACCTTCGATGGACTGATCCGGGACCAAACCCGAGTGGTGTACTTGGAAAGTCCAAACTCGTGGACTTTTGAGGAAGTTGATATACCTGCAATTGTCTCCGTATGCCAGGAAAGAGGCATCCTCACTATTCTGGACAACAGCTATGCCACCCCTTTGTTGCAGCAAGGGGCCTCCCTGGGAATCGACCTGACCGTACACTCAGCTACCAAGTACCTGAACGGACATTCTGATGTGGTCGCTGGAGTGGTATGCGGAAGCCAGAAGCATATAAGAAACATATTTTCCGGCAGCTTTATGACCTTAGGAGGTGTTATATCTCCCCTGGACGCCTGGCTGTTGCTTCGCTCATTGAGGACTTTGCCACTGAGGTTGGAAAGGATACGAGCCAGCACCCAGGAGGTGGTCCGGTTCTTGCAGGGGTCTGACAAAGTAAAAAAGATGTTCTATCCAAAGGACGCTCTTGGCACCGGATTGCTGACCATCGATTTAAACACTGAGGACCCAGCAACTGTCAGCTTGTTTTGTGAGCAGCTAAAAAGATTCAAACTCGGTCCCTCCTGGGGAAGCTATGACTCACTAATTTTTCCTGCCATGGCTACTGTGGGCTCTTTGAATTACGACAATCCCAATGTCGTCATCAACCGTGTTAGGATAAGTGTGGGGCTGGAGTCAGCAAATCTATTGATCGAAGACCTGCAAGAAGCTTTAATGCTATTGTAAAAAAAAGCAGTTCCCTCTTCAAAGAACTGCTTTTCAAAGCGGGACACCCTCGCGGGTGTCGAACAAAGACCGAAATTCAAAGCCAAGATAGCGCCCCACCTATTTCAAAACCTGTCAAAGCTGTTACATATCTTGCCAATGCACGGGAATAGGCATTGGCAGGATTTGAAACTTCCTGGAGAAGGACCTACCTTTAATATGAATCGCCACCTCCCTTTCGCCATGATGATCCGTAGCGCCATACTGTTTTTGTTCATCGGTTGCTTTATCAATGTTTGGTCGCAAAACGTCGAAATTGATAAAATTTCCTCCGTTCAAACACTTGACTCATTGCAGTCCCTGTTGAACAATTCCGAAACGACCAAACAACGTCAAGATAGTTTAATTGCCCACTGGCACCTTCAAAAAGGATCTACTGAGATACTCCAGGGGAATCTGAAAGCAGGGATTTTTCACCTGCAGCAAGCCGACTCGATTGCAAGAGGCGTCGGGTTCTACAAAATTGAAGCGAAGGCCAAGCTGCACATTGCAGATCGGCTGCGTGTCCAACAACTTGCCGATTCGGCTCGGGACCTGGTAAGCAAAGTATTTGTTTTGGCCGATAAAAATCAGGACCGCAAGATGAGAGGTGACGCCCATCACTACAACGCAAGAATTCTGGACTTCTGTGATGAGAACGCCGTGGCCGCTATGGCGGAATTGCATAAAGCCAAGGCCATTTTTGATGAGCTCAATGATCAGGAGGGTTTGGCCCATGTTCATTTGAATATTGGCATACTTCACAGATCAGACAACAACGAGCGACAGGCACTATTTCATTACCAGATTGCCAATAAGTACTTCCTCGAGGTAGGTACCATCACCGATCGCATTCGAATGGCTATCAATATTGGCACAATGTACCATTTCCTGGGACGATTGGATTCAGCAGAAAACTTCTTCCGATCCGCAGATGAATTGATCGTGGATAAAAATGGTATGGCTACCGCTTTTCTCAATGTCAATTATGGGAATGCCCTCATAGATATGAATAAGTTCGGAGAGGCCTATCTACGGCTAAAAAAATCCAATGAAATATTCACCAGACTGGAAGACAAATATGGCATGGCAATTACAGAGTACCACATGGGAGAAGCACTGCTGGATAGTGGCGAGTACCGCCTTGCTATTCCGATCCTTCAGGGCGCACTTGATGCGATGGTCGAATATGGGATCAACAACATGCAAGAAACAGTATTTAAGGACCTTGCCAAGGCGCATGCGGGAGCTGGCAACTTTGAAAGAGCATACGACTTTTCCATGAAGCGAATGCACCTGTTCGACTCCCTGGACCAAGCTGATATTGGAGAACAACTTGGGGTACTTCAGAAAAAATATGAGCTGAGTCTGAAAGAATCGGAAAATGAAAGACTCCTCCATGAAGCTCAAATTCGGGAGGCAGAGATCACACGTCAACAGGAACTTACCATCATTGCTTTGCTCATCATCCTTGGTTTGTCCGGATTTGCGGCTTATGTATATAGAGCCCAGCAACAAGCCAAAAATCTCAGTCAAACCATTCAAAAGCAAAGTGACAAATTAGAAGCTACCAACAGCGCCAAGTCCCAGTTGTTCGCCAACATATCCCACGATTTCCGGACACCTTTAACACTCATCAGTGGGCAGGTACAGCTACTTCTGGATGACTACAAAGACGTACTACCCAATGATGCATTATCCAGACTACACAAGATATCTTGGAACAATAATCGGTTGATTTCCTTAACCGAGGAGATCAGGGAACTAATCAGCCTGGATTCCGGCAATATCAAAATAGACAAGCAACCTACCGATCTCAATTCTTTCTTGTCACTCCAGGTGGGCTTGTTCCAATCTGCCGCCGCGGAAAAGGGTATCACCATGAGCCAAGATTTCAGACCTGCACGGGCAATTGCTGACATTGATCCTTTCAAAATGGAAAAGGTGTTTTACAACCTGCTTTCTAACGCTTTGAAATTCACTCAGAAAGAAGGCACCATTGAAGTATCGATGATTGGCGACGAACACAATCTGGTCATTAGTGTCTCGGATACTGGTATCGGAATACCTCAGGAACATATCCATCACATTTTCGACCGGTACTATCAGATAGAAACCAAAGACTATAAAGTACAACAAGGGCTGGGAATTGGGCTGGCTATCACCAAGGAACTGGTGGAATTACAAGCTGGCAAAATACAGGTTCAAAGCAAGCAGGGGGAGGGAACCAGGTTTAACATCACCCTGCCGCGATCAAAGGCAGAGAAACACGTGCATTCTTTCGTCAGCTCCAATTTTTCGGACGACCCCTCGGCAGCTGTTACACCGAAGAATTTACAACCTGACCCTGAGTTGGGAGGTTACGTGCTGATCGTTGATGATCATCCTGAAATACGTTCGTACGTGGCCGACTTGTTGAAGTCAAAATTTAACGTACTATTGGCGGAGAATGGCTGGCAGGCGCTAGAAGTGCTTAAACAAAATAGAGTAGACGTAGTGGTCACTGATATCATGATGCCAGTCATGGATGGGTTTGTACTGATAGAATCAATGAAAAAAGACGACAAACTCAGAAAAATCCCCGTGGTGGCTGTCTCCGCAAGAACAGGGCAGGAAGACAAGGAGCGAGTCCTGGCATTAGGCGTATCTGATTATGTAATCAAACCATTCAACAGTAATGAATTCGTTTTACGGGTTTCCAATCTTGTAGAAATGCGAAAAAAAGACCAAGAACTGCCAGAATCTTTACAACAATTCAATTTGGAGCAACTTGAAGAAGAATGGTTGACCAAGTTATCAGCCATTGTTAAAAAATATATCAGCGAAAAAATCAGTAATCATATGCTGGCCCACGAAATGGCTGTGGGTGAAAGAACCCTTTACCGGGTATTAAAAGACCTCACAGGGTTGACGCCATTGGAATATGTCAAACAGGTCAAATTTCAGTATGCCCGCAAGCTATTGACTGAAGGCAAGGTAAAAAGTCTCAATGAAGCCGGAAAAGCCATTGGGATCGCAAACGTCACGCGATTTAAATCACAATACCGGGCCTACTACGACGAAGAGCCCGTTGCCTCACCGGATTAGTATTGCCAGGTGGGTCATTTCTCCAATATCTCGGAGGGTGTCCTTCCAATGAATTTCTTGAAGCTTCGTGAAAAATGGGTGCCATTTGCATTGCCAATAGCCCGGCCGGCCTCCGCTACACTTTTGACCCTTCTTTTGACAAGCAGGTCCTTGGCATATTCCATTCGCACCTTTTGTACATATTGCTTTGGAGAAAGACCGGTCAAATTTTTGACCATGCGATTGAGGCTACGTTCACTGGCTGCCATTTCATCAGCCAGATCGGCGAGTGATAGTGTCGGATCCGAAACCCTGGCCACTATGAGTTGATTGATCTTGTTGAGGAGATCTTTTTCCAATTCTGACTTTAAATTCTGATCTCCGGCCACCTGATCCCAGACATTTTCGGTCTTTCGTCTTTGAAGGAGGTTTTGGATCCTGCGATTCAGTTCACGCCTGTCAAAAGGTTTGTTCAAGAAATCATTTACCCCCAGATCCAGTACACGCAACCGATCCTCCCGTGTGGTACGCGCCGAAACAACCAAGATTGGCAACTCATCTCCTCCCGGCAATTCCTTAATTTGATCAATAAGATCGAACCCGTCCATCCAAGGCATCATCAAGTCGGTAACCACAAGATCTACCTCGTATTTACTCATTAGTTGAAGCGCCTCGCGCCCATTCGAAGCTTCTAGCAACTTGTAACCGTCGTTGATGGCTGCGCAGATATATTCCCTCACTTCTTCATGATCGTCCACCACCAGAAGTGTTTTCCCCTCAAGATTAAAATCCGCAGGGTGGAATCCTACCCTATGGGTGGCGTCGGTGCTGCTCTTCGGTCTGGCGGATAGCCTATCTTTTGTGTAGGAAAATTCGAACGGTGCTTTGTCTACGTCTTCCTGATAATTAAAAGGTAGGAAAACTGAAAAAGTAGCACCATCGCCGGGTTGGCTTGATACCTCGATTTCACCGTGATGCAGCAAGACCAATTCCTTGACTAGTGAAAGTCCCACCCCCATGCCCTCATGGACATGATAATCGTTGCTCAGATTCTGATGAAACCTATCAAATATCCGGTCCTGATCCTCTGGCAAAATGCCCATACCATCGTCAGTCACATATAGTTTTATTCCCGAATTCTCTTCTTTGACTCTCACTTCGATATGACCACCCGATCCGGTAAACTTGATGGCATTGGAAATGAGGTTATATAGAATTTTTTCGAGGTTTTTTACATCGGCATGAATGTAGAGTCCTGCCGAAAACTGTCTTGTCAACTGAAGTGAAATGTCCTTGACTTGCGCAGCTGAGTGAAATAAATTCACATTGATCCGAAAAAATTCACCCACATCAACTTTGGAAAAGTGAAGCTGGAACTTGCGCTCATCCAATAAAATCAAATCCCTGATCTCATCGGTAAGCTGTATGAGGTGATTTACATTTTTGTCTATCCGTGTCATGCTCGCCTCGGTCTCCTGGGTCAGAAAATTCTCTTCACGTGAAATAACATCCAGGTTGCCTTTAATCAGCGTCAGCGGAGAGCGGAAATCATGCGATATATTGGCGAAGAAGCGCGATTTCATATCGCTCAGCTCCTTGATCTTTTCGTTTTGGGCGCCGACGACCATTTTTTGACGGTTAGCTGATTTGTATAGTCGAAAGATCAATAGCAGGATCACAAAAATCATTAAAATACCAATGATCGACGCCAACAGGTAATTACGCTGCTGTGAAATTAGCTGTGCGTTATTGGCTTGCTGCTGCCTTAACAACTCATTCTCGACTTTCTGCTGATCGGTCTCGTACTTTATTTTAAGATTGGCGATGGTCTCCTCTTTGGCCTCATTGGAAAGCAATTCTTCCTTGTCCTTGTAAATCTTCAGGAATTTGTATGCGTTGGCAATGTCACCAATGGAATCGTACGCCTGGTTGAGGTGATCCGCTAGCATTCGGATCGTTTCATGTTGCTCCCCTTTGGATGCAATCCCATAAGCCTCCAAGCCATAGTTTATGGCATTCGAGAAGTCTCGCTGCTGAAAATAGATATCGCCAATATTGAGCAGAATCATGGCCTCCTGATCCTTGGCATTTCTTTCGCGCTGGATGGCCAGCGCCTGACGCTCCTCCCGCAGGGCGTCTTGATACCTTCCTTGTTTCAAATAAAGCAAACCCATATTGTCTCGGATCACGGCCTCGCCGTAGGAAGCTCCCATATCCAACATGATTTCCAGGGCTTTCTCATAAACCAAAGCTGCACTATCAAATTGATCAAGATTCTTATATACAATGCCCATATTATTGTAATTGGAAGCCAGCATAAACCGTCTGGATGCTCCGATTTCCAAATTCAGATGACGCGCCCGATTATAATATTGGATCGCTTTCTTGTAATCATCCTGCAGATCGTAAAGAATCCCCAGGTTATTGTAGCAATCAGCTCGCCCGTTGGGATTATTCATGGACTCGGCGTTGTTCATTGCGCGAATGAAGAAATCATACGCCGCCTCGAAATCGCCGATCTTACGATAGAGATCACCAATCTGGTTGTAGACAACAAAGGGAGGTATAAAAAGTGGGTGTACCTCCTCAAAAGGGCTTTTATCCGATCCAAAGAAGTTCTCCTCGATGTAGCCAATGTTTGCATTTGTAACGGCAAGGGCTTCCTTGTAATCTCCACTATAAGCCCGCGCAGAGAGATCCAGATAAAATAGGATCGGTTGATACCTGGTAGTGTCGCTCAGCTTGTCAAAATAGCTACGAGCTGCGTGCAAATGCCATAGGGCACTGTCTGATAAATAGCGCTTACTGAAAATGGCGGCTAGTCTGATGTGTGCCTCCGACCTGGCTTGGTGATCCGGACTGGTTTCCGTGACAATTCTCAAGCTATCCTTTGTCGTCTGCGGAGAATCGGCGGCTGCTCCCAACAAATAGTTGAATAGCACCAAACCAAAAAAGAGGGAAAGGAGCATTCTTTTCAACATGGCATTTCGAATTTTGGTCTATCCAAATGTGCTTCGGCTTTTTTTTCAAATCCTGCCATAACCTTTACCGATTCCGACCTAGTCACCTTACAATCAAACCGGCGGGTACTGCCAGTGCCATATGCACAACAAAAAATGCCATGATGATCTTATCGAACCTTGCTAATTTCGTGTTTTGCCTATCTAGTGATTGTATCAAAACCCGACAAAGGCACTCTTTTTTCAGTCAGCCTATTTCTCTGTTGCATCATCGGCGTGGCCTCCTGGCTGACTTACGAGCTCGTCCTGCATCCAGCTAGCTATTTCGTAGCCAAACTCATTCTTGTTCCAATACTGATTGTGATCGCTATAGTCATCGGTACAAAGCTTTACTTTTCATCAGTCGAAGTGCACTTTGGGCAGAATCAGGTCTCGTTTCGCCCACCATTGCGCAACCCCATCAAGAAAAAGCTCTCAGACGTCCAATCTTGGCAAGAAGAAAGAATCAAAACCAAGGGTCGAACATTCAAGCAACTAAGAATCCTGTTCAACGAAGGGCAGCCTATCAAACTCAGCAACCGGGAAAACACGAACTATGATCAGGTCATCAAATACCTGATAAAAAAGATTCCTGGTAAGCGAAAGGCTTAAGTCCTACGGAAACGCATTCATACTTCCAGCTGTCATTAGGCAGGAGATACAAATAATCAACGGTAAAGTTCTGATGAACAGTCAGGGCCCTTATGCAGACGATTCAGATTGTCGCCAAGGTAAACTCACTGTAAAAGTGGACCCTTGACCTTCCTTGCTTTGGACACCTACCTCTCCTGCATGCAGTTGCACAAGCTCCCTGACGACATTCAGACCAAGTCCAAGTCCTTTGCTTTCTTTCAACTGATTTTTCGCCTGAAAATTGCGATTGAATATCTCATCCAAGTCAGCGGTTGGAATGCCTACACCGCTATCGATAACTGAAAATTGAAATTTGTCAGCCTGCTCTTCGAGTAAAACCTGGATGGTACCCCCCGACTTTGTGAATTTCAGAGCATTAGAGACCAGGTTGTATAAGACTCTCTCAATACAATGTGGATCGATCTCTGCCTCTCTTCCCTCAGCGAGGGTACTCCGAAAGCGCAACGTTATGTTTTTGTCTTTGGCAGAGGATTCAAACAAACTGGTGATGCTCTTGAAATAAGGCTCGACAGCTACAGCACGTACATGAAGCGTAATCTGATCGTCTTGCAGTTGCACCAGCTCCTGAATATCGTCAACCATCGAAACAAGTTTTTTAGCATCCTCTTCCAGGCGGTCAAGGTGTACATCTGCCTTTTCGGAGAATCGGCTGGAGTCGTCTGACTGCAGCATCTGGATACGCCCCGAGAGTAAAGCTATGGGTGTTCGAAGGTCGTGCGAAACGTTGGAAAAAAACCTGGATTTAAACTCACCGAGTTGTTCTAGTTTCTGCGCCTTCTCCTGCAGTGCGGCATTCGCCTGAGCCAGTTCCCGGGTCTTGCTTGCGACGGATTTTGCTAGTTCCTTTCTGCTTCTAACCAGCGAGTTGACCCTGAGCCGGTAGCCTCCGTAAATGACCATCATGGCCAATAACGTGTAAATTGAGAAAGCGTAGCCGGTTAGATACCAGGGCCGACGAATCTCAAAATTCAGAGCGCTTGTTGCCGTCGTTCCGGAATAGGGTGATCTCGACCTTACCTGAAATTGGTAGTCCCCGGACCTGAGATTGCTGAAGATCACTTTTGTATCGCCTGTCCAGGGAGACCAATTTTCATCCCCGCCCAGTAGCCTGTATTGAAAGAGGATTTTGCCATCGCTCAATGAAGAGTTAGACACATAGGACACCTGAAGATTATTCTGGTAATAGGCGAGAGAATGGGGGCGATCCAAGCCTGTTGAAACAATAGAATCGTTATTTATATCGAGTTGTCGAATAATTGTTCGAGGTACCGACTGATAGCTGTCTTGCGCCCAGGAAAATATACGCACACCATCCGCGCCCCCAAGCCAAATGTCTCCACTTTCCGGATCTTCAAAAATCGTGTTTGGCCGAAAATCGACGTAGAGATAATCCCCCGTAGACAGCATCGAACCTGTTGCTTGCTGCACAAACTTTTCACAATAAATACTTCCCTGAGCATCCTCATAGCAAATAAAACAGCTATCGTCGTTGAGAGAGGTAGTGTAAACGATCCGATCGATATTGTATTGATAAACAATCGGGTCTCCCATTTCAACAAGTCTGTCGTCTACCAGCGAGTAAAGCTGCGTACCGGTTATAAATAGAAGCCGCTCTCCCTTTGTCAGCAAGTAGGTATTTGGAGCTAGTTTGAGCTGCTTCACAATCTCGCCTTGCCACCCCTTATCGGTAGGCGCCAGTTGAATTTCATAGAAATTATCATCAATTGTGCGCACCCAAAACAGGTTGCCTCCGGCAGGCAAAACCTGATCGACAAGTCTATCAATACCCGGTACGCGGACTGTTGCCAGTTGATTCGCCTCAAAGGTCATCACATACAAGCCATAGTAAAATTCAGCAGCGAGGTACACATTCTCATTAACTGTAGGAACAACGGTCCTCGGCGCAAAGAGGGACACCCTGCTCAACATACCTTCATTCTTGTACCTGAATACACCTTCAAGGCTTCCTACATGTAGCGTATTGTCATGCTCGAAGATGCTCACACAGTCGACAATCGTATTTTCATGAGCAACCTTAAAGTTCACCTCCTCTGCTTCATCGACCAATTGGTATAACCCGTCGTTGCAAGTCACGAATCGACCGCCACTGTTCTCGAAAATATCCGTCACCTGACCCTTTAACCCAAATTCCTTTTCTACCAATTTATAGGGCGCCTGGTGAGCCATCTGAAAGATACCGTTCTTCGTAGCAAGCCACAGCTGCCCTTCACTTTCCGTGACAAACAATGTAGCGTTGTTTTCCAGGCCGTTTGATGAGTCAAAGCGAAAGACCTCCTGGCCTTGAGGGGTGATAATAACCAGGCCATTAGCCATCGTTGCCAGCGCATAATTTCCATTTTCCAGGAGGTGTCCATCATAAATTTTATTTGCCAACAAATAGTCATCAGTGTCCGTTTTAAATGGCCTTACTCCTTGTTGACCATAGATGTACAATCCTTCAAAACGGGTTGCAATCAGCAACTCATTCTCACCAAAGGCATATAGGCCATTTACCTTTTTCTCAGCAAATTCTTCGGAACCAGGAAGCAGGCTGATACCCCCGTTATGAGCGTAAGCCAAACCCAAACCGTAAACCCGAAAAAAAACGGTATCACGTGCTGCGTATGCGGCATCAAAAATTCTTCCTCCCTCGGGCACACTGTGAACCGTGAGCTCATTATCAAAATATCGGAAGATGTATTTTCTGGACCTGAATGTGACACCCTTGCCTGTAGCAACCACTTCCCACACCACATTGAAGTCTTGATATTTCTCCGGCAACTGATCGCTAAGTGAAGTGTAGCGGATTTTCCCGTTTTCGTCCAAAAGCAGTACGCCAAAGTTGCCGTTAGCCCCCACATAAATACGGCCCGCTGCATCTCTTTCGACCCAATATGCCTTTTGCTTTTCCGGAAGCTCAATCAAACTCCAGCTAACCCCATTGTACCTCAATACGCCATCCTCATTGGCCACGTACACAATACCCGTTGTGTCAGTTACTATGGACCAATTCCTACTGGCGGCCTTATAATCTTGTGGGGAAAAGTACTTGTAGGGAGGTAAGCCCAGGTCTTGCGTTCCCGCTGACAAACTTGCTGCAAGGACGACTAACAGGCAGACGTGGCGAACCAGGCCCATTGTGGAAATGCTACAGGAAGCAATACCAGTGACGCGGGAGTTTAGACGAGTAATAGCTACGGCTTCTTTATTCAGTTTCTCAATTTAGCCATAGTCGGTCAAACAATAACCAGAAACATGTTAGGTCGAAGCAGAATTAGTAGTCCCCACAACTCACCCCCCTAATCGGGTACCGAAAAACCATTGATCAGTGAAAGGAGAGCCGAAAGAGAACGGGAGCACCATGAGAAGCCCTGTAAACTATTTTTTTCTATTTGCAGATAAAACTAAATCACGCTACTTTCGTAATTATACCTGCAAATAGAATATAATGGCAATTCGACATAATATTGGAGAATTTGAGGAAATCGTAATGCTAACGATCGGCATACTCAATGAAGATGCCTACGGACTGGCAATCAAGAATGAAATCGAAAGCAGATTGAGTCGCAAAGTGAGTATGGGCGCTCTACACACAGGCCTTTATCGGCTGGAGGAAAAGGGGTTTCTTGTCTCAGAATTGGGTGAAGCCACCAAAAAAAGAGGAGGAAAACCCAAGCGTTTTTTCAAAGTCACTATGAGAGGTCAAAATGCCTTGAAAGAAGTGATGGACGATCGTACGAAGCTTTGGAAACACATTCCTGAAGGCGTATTTCAAATTGAACTACCCAAATGAACTCACCCCCGAAGTTCTTATCATGGCTATTGACTAAGTGCTGCCCGGATAGCCGACAAGATGTGCTTGGTGATTTTGAAGAATGGTACGAAGATCTGGTGAATGAGAAGGGTAAAAGCCATGCGAACCGTACCTGGCTGCTTCATAGTCTATCCATGCTGCGGCTGAAGCTCATTGTCAAAACTAAAAATGTCAAAAAACTCAATAACAACATTATTATGATTGGTCTGAATCTAAAAATCGCTCGTAGAAACCTTCTAAAAAACAAGGTCTACAGCCTTATTAACATTTTTGGGCTGGCAGTTGGACTGGCAGCGTGCTCATTGATATTCACATATGTCGAGGACGAACTTACCTACGACAAGCATTTTGCCGACTATCAACAGGTTTACCGAATTGCCGGCGAGTACGACCAGGGAGGCGATGCGGTCACACGATCCGTCTTGACCACCTGGTTGCTGATGCCAGCAGTTCAGCGACAATTTGATCCGAATATTGCCTATACAAGACTTGATTTCGGGGAGCGCCTTGTTCGTGTTGGAGACAAATTTTACTGGGAGGAAAATTCCTTGCTTGTCGACTCTACTTTCTTCGATGTGTTCGGCGTGCAAGTGATACAAGGAAACCTGGCTACGGCTTTGGATGACCCCTTTGGTGCAGTGATCAATCAAACGCTAGCCAAAAAGTACTTTGGAGATAAAGATCCGCTAGGTCAGAACATAGAGGTCAATGATAATACCTATGCTGTCAATGCAGTGATCCAAGACTTACCGGGCAACACCCACTTTCAATCGGGGCTGTTCCTAGCTATGAAAGGAATCGTCAATACCTATCCGCGATGGATCAGGACCAATGCAACAGGTGTTAGTCATCTAACATATATTAAACTTCCCGCAAACCAAGATTACCAGGTCTTTGAAGACAACCTCAATCAATTCTTGAGGGAATACTGGAATATCCCTGAAGACGACACTCGTCACTATTTTCTTCAGCCAGTTGCCGACATTCATTTGAAATCTGATCTCACCGCGGAGGTTGGTAGAAACAGCAACTATGCTACGATTTATATTTTCGTAGCTACCTCGTTCATTATTCTACTGCTCGCCTGTATCAACTATATCAACCTGTCTATTGCAGGTTCTATGGAAAGAAGCCGGGAAGTGGGGCTTAAAAAGGTACTTGGGGCTTCGCGTCAATCGCAAATATTCCAATTCCAGTCAGAATCCATTTTAATTGGCCTAACAGCCTCTCTAATAGCGGTGATCCTGGTGGAACTAGCGCTTCCATTTTTCAACAACGTCACCGAAAAGGAGCTGGCCTTTTCACTATTTGACGATCTGATCCTTGGGGGCATATTGTTCGTGATAACCGTACTTATTTCTCTGGTCACCGGTAGTTTTCCAGCACTATTTCTTCTCCGGATGCCGACGGTGCAATCCCTGTCAGGCGGAAATTTACATAAATCCGTAGGTGGTTTTTCCAGCAGAAACCTGCTCGTAGCTCTTCAATTCTTCATTGCAGCAGTGCTGATTTCCAGCACATTTATCATCATGTACCAGATCAAGTATATGCAAAACAAAGATTTGGGAATAGAAACCGATCAGCTGATCATGGTGCCCTTTCAAACAGCCGATGCCTTTGCCAAGTACGAGGTGTATAAGGAAGACCTGCTTCAACGTTCGGAGATACTGTCAGTATCCGCTTCCACCAGCCGCATTACGGGCAGGATTGGTGGTTGGCGTGGCTATCGCCTTGACAACAGCGAGGAGAACATTAGCTGTCCAACCGTGGTAGTAGGCCATGATTTTTTCGAGACACTCGGCGCCAAGTTTGCTAACGGAAGGTCGTTTTCGAAAGAATTTGGAAGTGATTATACCGAAGCCTACGTGATCAATCAGGCTGCTCAGCAATTTTTTCAACTGGAAAATGCCGTAGGCGCCAATCTACAGGGTATGGCCTTCACCGGCGCGGAATGGTCTCGCAAGAATGCGCGTATCATAGGGGTGGTTGAAGATTTTCATTTTGCTTCCTTGCGCGACAAAATTCGGCCAACCGTATTCTCTCTGAGTTCCGAGATCACCATGCCACTGAACTGGATGGTCATTAAAGTGGGCGCACAAAATATTGAAAGCGCTCTTTCCATTATGGAAAATTCATGGGCTTCTATCAATCCTGAAAGACCATTTCGCTATCAATTTGTGAATGAAGAACTGGAGGAACATTATGCTAATGAAAGGACTTTCCTGAAAGTATTTTCTGCTTTCTCGGGCCTGGCAATATTCATTGGTTGCTTAGGGTTGTTTGGACTAACTGCTTTCATTATGCGAAGGCGGACCAAGGAAATCGGTATCAGAAAAGTATTGGGTGCTTCCTTCGGAAGTCTGCTACGCTCGCTTTCACAGGAGTTCATCAAACTCGTACTCATTGCCACCATACTTGGTGCCCCGGTTACTATCTGGTTTATGTTGAAATGGCTCAACAACTTTGAATATCAAGTTGGCATTACCTGGTGGCCATTTGCCCTTACCTGCCTCGCCGCCTTGGTCATTGCGATGATCTCCACCCTGTATCATTCAATAAAGGTCGCCCATGCTAATCCGGTAGATTCTATACGGTATGAGTAAAAGTCTTTCGGTGCATTTGACATGACTTTTCACTACCTTCCGCGGCTAGTCAAACAATATGTCAGGAGGTGATTGGAAAGAAATGTTAGTAGCTGTCCAGGATGGCGATATCAAATTGGTAAGGTACCATATTGAAAATGGTGTAGACCCGAACTACGAACATCCGGAATTGATGACCACCGCCTTAATAGAAGCGGTCAGTTACGATCACGTCGAAATTGCCGTGTATCTGCTTTCAAAAGGCGCCGACCCTGGGCAGAAGGCCTGGTTAAGCAAGGACAGCCCCATGACGCTGGCTAAAAGAGCTGGGAACAAAGAACTGATTGAGATCTTGAAAAAGCATTCAAATCATGGCAAAGGCAAGTTTCAGTTCTGGAAATAACACCCTTGAGGACCGGCTGGCCGGTCGACGAACTGCTTCCTTATCGCTATCTGCTGCACCCTAAGCCCGAGTAACCGTCCGAAACTGAGGGACAGCAGCTTGACCTAAGTAAAAGGCAGTTGGACGAGTTTCCAGCAAACATTCACCTGTGCTATTCTCCTTTGAAGGAAAAAATGAATCGATCTTTTCTTTTCGCAATTCTGATTGCCCTAGGCAGCTGTGTCACCGAGCAGATAGAGGAAGTGGCACCCGCCCGGGAAGCTGACTTTTCCTTTCCTAAATCCTTTGATTTCTCTACAGCCAGGACCATAACCCTTAAGGTCTCTTCCGCTAATGAGAACGTAAAGTTCAACGTGTACTACTTTGATCAGGGGGTTCAAAACCTGGTAGCAACATTTGGTAGTAGCGGGCAGGAAAAGACCCATTCAATTACTATTCCCAAGTATTTGAGAGAATTGCAAATCGACGAAATCTCTTCCCAGGGCACTAGCACCCGGGCTGTTTCAATCGGTGAAAATAATGTAGCTGAGGTGACTTTCGCCTCCCCCGCCGGCAGGTCGTCGGTCATGGATTGCAAAGACAGGCTTTATGCTGTCGCAAGTACGAACGGAGGCTTTTCGAGTATTGACCTATCAAGTGGAGCCTATGAGGAAACGGCATTACCCAATCTGGAGGGTGGAGGATCTATTGCATGCACCTTGGATCAAAAAAATGGACTTGTCTATTACAACCGGGGCAAGGTTTTATACAACTACAACATCGCGAAAAAAGAGTTTAATACTGTATTCAATGGGAATCCCTTCAATGGAAATTATCCCCGGTTGGCTTATAGGAATGGCTTTTTCTACATGAGCAATGGTACTAAACTGTATAAAGTAAATGCCATAAACAATGATGTCGTTGAACAGTTTGATATCGTCGGCATTCAGAATACAGCCTCAGGTGGTGACCTGGATTTCGATACGCAGGGGCATTTATACTTGAGTTGCTTTTCAGGGTTGTACAAATTCACCAGCTTCAACGGAACCCAGGCGACAGTTGCCCGAATCAGCGCCGAAAACTTCCCGTTTCAACTCACCTCAATGGCCATTGATCGCAAGGACCGAATATTCGTAGCCACGAACGATAGCCAATCTAAACTCATTGAAATAGACAAAGCTGATGGCTCCTATCGCATTGTCCGAACCTACAACCACAAAATCAATGATCTGGCCGCATGGAATTGTGAGACCTCCGCATTAGCACAAACAGACACAGACGGGGATGGAATCATCGATGTACTAGACGAGTACCCACAAGATGCAAGTGCCGCATTTGACGTGTTTACCCCTTCCAGTATTGGCTATGGCACCCTTGCTTTTGAGGATCTCTGGCCCCAAACAGGCGATTATGATTTCAATGACCTGGTTGTAAACTATCGAATGCAGGCAGTTCTCAATGCCAACAATGAAGCTGTTAGGATGAAGATGAATTTCAAGATCATGGCGGCGGGAGCCACCTACAAAAATGGTTTTGGTATCCTGCTGCCGGTTGACAAGGCGGACATTGCCAACATTACCGGCTTTGAGCTTACGGAGGGTATCATTTCTTTAGATGAAAAGGGACTCGAACTAAATCAAAGCGGGTCAGTGGTTATTGTCTTCGATAATGCTATTAACCAATTAGGAGGAGGAAGTATCATTAATACACAGGATCACAATACGCTTGTTCCGGCCAAAGAACTGGAAATAGTCATCAGGTTTAACAGGCTTATCGAAGCCTCAGCGCTAGCCGATGCTCCGTTCAACCCATTCATTTTTATTGACGGAAATCGGTCCAGGGAAGTGCACCTTAAAAACTATTTACCCACCGATCTGGCGGATAGGGATTACTTCAACTCAGCGGATGACAGGAGTCAGCTGACCGATGAAATAACCTATGTATCGGAAAGTAATGCTCCCTGGGGTATCCATATAATCCATCGATTTCGGTATCCAAAAGAAAAGAGAAGAATTGATCGTGCCTATCATCATTTCCTTTCGTGGGGTCGTTCGAGCGGTACACTCTACGAAGATTGGTACAAAGACAATCAGGGATATCGCAACATGGACGAGTTAATTTTTAATGATAACTGATCATGGTTGGTTAATCAGGCGAATGTCGCTGAGAAAGTAGCTGCATTAACTCCTCGGCAGCCACTTCCCCCTTATCCCTGAGAAAATCCCTTGGAGTGTTGTCTCCTAATTCAAACACAATCGATGGCATGTCATGGTTTAGATAAAAGTAATTTCTTGAGACCATGGTCGGTTCAATCTTATCGGATGGTCGCACGTTGGTCTTTTTCTGGGGCAATCGCGACGTAATACTTTCGATCCAATCGTAAATAATCAGATCTTCCGAAGACGTCAGGGTGGAATCGATCGGATAGTAAATATCGTCCCAGGTGGAATGGAAGTCGCACCCAAAGACAAAGTCTATACCCTGTTCCTGCTTTCTGGTCAGGAAGTCACGAACGGTGGCAGTTTCAGGCTGATTAAAGGCGTGCCAGTCCCGATTAAGGTCTATGCCGCCCATATTGTGGCGCCAATGACCATTGTCCACCCCGTCGGGATTCATGAGCGGGACGACATAGGTCACAAAATCTTCGCGGAATGCCCTTGCCATTTCCGAATCGCCAGAGATTGTCTCTATGAAGGATTTCATGGCGAGGAATCCGGTCACTTCCGGTGGGTGCTGCCGAGAGATGATCATTAAGGCTTTTCGTTTCTCCTGCGAACCGATAGTCATGAGTCGTATAGGTCGGTTTTCCCGGCTCTGTCCAATCACCTCCTGCTGCACAAACTCTTTTTGCTCAAGATCATCAATCCATTTTTTTACACTGGAAGAAGTCCACAACTCCTGCGCTGCTACCCAGGTGGGAGCTTCGTTCACCGAGAGAGCAAATTCAATGCTCTCGGGAGCGGCATTGATCCCAAAATCTCCTTCTCCGGGACTGATCTCGCTATATGCCGCGCTATCCAGGGGTTGGAAGGTCAGGCCATCCTGGCTTATTTTGGGATAGTACCTACTTCGGGATTGGTGGTAGACAAGTCTGATTGTAATGTCCTGAGGATTGGTGGCCCAAACCTTGAATGCGTACCATGGGCTCGGATTGATGGGATAATTCTCAGCGGTGATTAACACTGTGTAATGATCGTCGCCATCCGCAGCAACACCATTGACCCTTCCTCCCTCGAAATCATTGGTAAAAAAGACACTGCTATCTTGAAAGGTCCAGGTGCCTTTCCACTGCTTTTGCACCGGTAGCGTGGCTGTGGGAACGATCGGTGTGGGGCCCTGCCCCTGATAGCCGGCTGGTTGTTCTTCCTGGGAACAACTCATGACCAAGGCCACGACCAGCATTGGAATGATCCTCTTCATGCTTTGAAGATACAAGGAGACACCCAATCCAGCAAAACACTAACTTTTAAGTAAAGCAAGCCGTAAGTTATATGCATGAAAGCCCATCAGCTACTGATCAATTTCATGGTGCTACTGACGTTGTTGCTAATTCCGAAAACCAGTGAAGCACATAACCCTTTTGATCAAACGCTAACCAAAACCCCTGCCTATCGGTGCCCTCCTTGTGGCTGCCGCTCAGATCACCTTGTTTTTGGTAAACCCGGTAAGTGTCCGAGTTGCTCAATGCATGTCGTGCCGGTTTGCACTGGTTTGAAGGCCGAAATTGATGCCAAAGTAGGCCACGCATTTAGGGACGGCAGTCTGGGGGTATTTTATCCGAAATTGATCTATCCGATTTTCGTATTCGGTATTATCCTTTCGGTCTTACTGATATTGCCTCGTAAAAGGGGTAAGATACTTAACCCCTATTTGGGCGGTATTCTATTGGTATTAAGTCTCTTCGGCTTCAAAAACCAACTTTATGGTGTGGAGGGTAGCATCACCTGTGATTTCCAGGCCATATTTACTCCCATTTCTTTTATCACTGCCTTAGGGCCTCTCGCTTATTTCTATGTATTGAGTACGCTCGGCACACGATCCAGCCTCAGAAAAGCAGACCTCATTCATTTTGTTCCGTGCCTGGTTTTTGCAGCACTCTACCTGCTGCTACTCTTAATGCCGGAAAGCACCCAGCGCGCATGGATGCACTCTCCTTTCGAAGCTTCGTTTAGCCATTGGGAACAAGCAATCGCGACCTTGGGACTCGCCACCTACTCCTTGCTTGCATGGCAAGAGTTCCAATTATGGAAAAGGACCAATTCTAATGGCTTAGTTATCAGGAGATGGATCCCAAAATTCCTGGCATTGACAGGCTCATTGTCCATTGTCTGGGCACTGGTTATATTCATCAATTTTTGGTTATATGACCTCCAGGTTACCACGCTGACCTACAATCCAATTTGGTTAATATTCGGTGTGGTGTTAATCTGGATCGTTGGAGAGGTGGCGCTTAACCCCAAATTTTTCCTCGATTCGAAGTTGGTGTGGTCTCGAAGCTCACCAGATGATTCGGGCTACAGTGACGCTCTGGACGTGATCATGCGTGAACAGCGACTCTTCACCGATCCGCAGTTAAGCCTGGAAAAACTGGCTACAGGTTTAGAAATAAATCCTCGGCAGCTAAGCTCAGTACTCAACAATGAGGTCGGCAAAAACTTCTATGATTACGTGAACCGCTACCGAATAGAAGAGGTGAAAGTACTGCTCAAAGACCCCAAGCACCAACACCTTACCATCGAGGCAATTGCCAATCTCGCAGGATTCAAATCAAAGTCCAGTTTCAATACGGCATTTAAAAAGCACACAAATATGACCCCCAGGGAGTACCTGAGAAATGAAGACAGCTAGCCTTCATCCTTGAGGGTCTCGGCGGGATTTACGAAGATCACTCTTAACGTGTACCGCAAAGTAGTCACTAAGATGGCTGCTACGACGAAAAGAATTGGTAACACAAAATATTGCGGGGAAACCGAAATTCTATTGGCATACCCATCCAGCCATTGACTCATCAGATAATAGGTGGTCGGAATTGCCAGGACAAATGCAATACCACCAACCACGAGGTATTCTCTATTGAGAATCATGAAAAGCGTACCAATCCTCGCACCGAGTACTTTGCGAATACTAATCTCCTTCAGCCGTTGATTCATGATATAAGAGGCGAGCCCCAGCACCCCTAAACACGCGATCACTACTGCAACAGAGGTAAATAAGCTGAGCAAGGACCGAAACCGTTCCTCTTGCTGATACTGCTCCTCGAAGACAGCATCTAAAAACCTGCTGCGAAACGGCGCATCAGGAAATTTACCGAGGAATACGTTTTTTATTTGCTGATTGACCCCTGCCAAATCGCTGCTTACAACTTCCAAAGTGATGAAATTGCCAAACATGGCAGTATCAAGATTAAAGGTCATGGGTTCGATAGCTACTTGTACGCCCCGCTGGTAGAAATCTTTGACCACTCCCACGATCTTCCAGGAAGCATCAGCGAATACCACCTCCTCGTGGATGGCCTCTTCCGGGGTATTGTGGCCCAGTCGACTGGCAAGATGCTCGTTGATCAGGATATTTGTTCGCTCCATACCATGGTCACGCGACAATGGCCGGCCAGCAACAATTTCCAAATCGTACATGTCAATATAGTCCTCATCAATCAGAGATCGATGGGTAAAAACACCAGCACTCTCAGTATTTTCCGTAGAATTCAACCAGCCATTTTGGATTCCGGGGACAATGGAACTAACAGATACCTGCTCCACTCCTGAAATAGCCAGAAGGTCATTTTTGAGTGTACGCATCCGGCTGATGTAATCTTCATTTTGAACGGCGTTAGTAGGTCCGTCCAAAAGGATCTTTCGCTCAATATTCACACCCAGTTGAGAGCTGAGTAAGAAATTCATCTGATCGTGAACTACCAACAAGGCGGAAAGTAATAATAGTGAAAATCCAAATTGCACCGTTACTAACAACCTTCGTAATAGGATACCTCGTTTGGAGTAGCTCAGCTTGCCTTTGATCACATCGACGATCTTATATCCAGAGAGCACCTGGGCGGGATAGTATCCGGAAATTACCGATCCAAAAACCATCAAGCCCAAGACAACCAGATAAACTTGTTGGTCCAAAATGAATACGTGGAAAAAGGGTACCTGGACGATACCTTCGAGGAGGGGCCTGAGTGGGATCAGGATCAATAATGCCAGCAAAACAGCCACCAGGCTCAGCATAAAAGATTCAGTTTGAAATTGTATTTTCAACTGGCTTCTGCTGGACCCCAGAACTTTCCTAACACCTACTTCCTTGCCTCTTGAAATCGAACGGGCTGTTCCTAAATTGATATAGTTGATCCAACCAATGACCATCACACCTATAGCTACTATGAGGAGCAAATTCAATATGTTGGCGTCATTGGTGGGTTTTAACTCAGCCTGAGCCCCGGCACGGGTATGTATGTCGCGAACATCCTGCAACCAAACTGTATGCTCTTGATTCAAACGCGCATTGAACGTGCTACGATTGGTAGCAACGATCTCATTGGCAGACTTTTCAATGTCCGAAATGGACGCATCTTCAATCAATCGCACATAGGTATGAAACGACATCCATCGCCACTGCACCAGATCCAACGTGATGTTATTCCCAAAAATCTCGCCGTTCCGCGTGAGTTGCTCGAGCTTCGCTAACGGTAGTATTATCTCCGCCCACAAATGGGAATTTTCCGGCATATCCTCGTAGACCCCTGCGACTCTGGCGTTCCAGGTTTGCCCAAAAACGCCCTGCACTTCCATCACCTCTCCAATTGGATTATTGTCTCTAAATAGCCTTTCAGCTACAGTTGAGGAAAGGAAAACAACATTTTCGTTAGCCAGGTCCTCGAGGTTACCACGAACGACAGGGAAATGAAACATCTCAAAAAAGCCAGGCTTCGTCAGCAGCACCTCGTCCACTTGATGTAGTTGATCCCCGACCTGTAGCAATGCCCTATTCGCCGCAAAAACATGTGTTGCCTTCTCTATTTCCGGGATCGCAGCTTCCAAAAAGTCCTTCGCTGCATAGAAAGTAGCCGCCTGGTCTGTGGAACCGGCATTGTCCTTCATCACATGGCTTACACGATAAAGTCGGTCCACCTCCTTGTGAAACCCATCATAGCTCCGCTCGAAGTAAACGTACTGCGCGATGGCCATGAAAGCCACAAAACTGGCTACAAGACCTATTAAACTCAATGCCGTGTTCTGCTTATTGCGAGTTAGATTTCGAAAAGAGGCCAATAGATAGTTGCTCCAAATACCATTCATACCAGTAGATTTTATAAAATTCATTTTTAACAGTGCGGGAAATCGCAAATATCCCAGGGCACCCACCACCAACATCCTTCGTGCTTTGACAGATGAGTACTGCTGCTGGTTCTCGTGATATTCCTCCAACAGGTCTCCCCAAACACCCCTGAAAAGTCCGGGTGTCAAAAAGCGCTCCAATAGCCGCTCAATCCATTGTGGAGGTGCTTGCTGATTCATGATTCACTCAGACCTAGACTGGGAATAGTACTCCAGAGATTGTTTCTCAAATCTTTGGTGGTCCTCAGTGCTTTTTCACCGGATGCTGTGAGCATAAAAATTAGCTTAGGTCTACCACCACGCTCCCCTGCATTCGAACCATCATAAGCTGACCTAACAAACCCCTTGGTTTCCAACCGATGTAGTGTGGCATGGACGGTACTGATACTAACCTTCCGAGAACATTTTTCCAGGATGTACTTCTTAATGGCAAGGCCGTAGGATTCTTCCTGCAGGTTCGCAACCACGAGCAGCGTCAGCTCCTCAAATTCCCCAAGATTTGTTCCTTTCATAAAGCAATAATACGAACAGTAAATGAGGTTGTTTCGATTTTGCAGAAATACTTCTTCGCTTACGTTGAAGAACCACGTGCACCATTTCGCGTATTGGTAAGGCAAACTTCCTCCCTATGAAAAAGCTTTTGATCCTTCTCCTTTTCTCGTCCCCAATAGCATCGCAAGCGCAGGCAGACGAAACGGCGGCAATCAAGCAAGTGATCACCGAAAGCTATATTCAGCCGGTTTATGAGCGTGGGGACCTGGATAAACTAAAGGACGGATTCCATGAAGACTTCCTGATGAATGTCTATTACGAGGGCAAGTACTATCAATCGAAGCGTGATGAGTGGATCGAAAGATTAAAAAAAGTGCATGCCCCGAATATGGCCAAAAGAAATTATACCTGTCGTTTTGATATGATCGATTACGAAGGTCAAACGGCAGTAGTAAAGCTGACCGTCGACGAGGACGGCAAAAAGAAATACGTGGACTACCTTACATTGTATCGATTCGAATCAGGCTGGCGGGTGATCACCAAGCAGTTCTCGATGTATTAGGATTCCTTTCCTCTAAGTGTGAACGCCTCTACTTCCTTTTTGAGCTTCAAGGCAACCTCTTTTAACTCTTCCGACTTCTTCCGATAATTCGCCATACCTGTTGCAAACTCCGTGGATGAAGCTGCTGCCTGCTCGGTACCAGTGGCGGTTTCCTCTGCTACTACAACTACCGCCTCGGTTAGAGAAACGACATTCTCTAAATCTGATACCTGTTCTTCCGCGGATCGCATAATCTCCTGACTTTGATGCAAAGTCTGTTGCGAGGATGCAGCCATTTCCTGAAAGGAGGCCGAAGCATTTTCGGAAGCTGCCACCCCTCTATCCACACTCCTTTGCATCGTTCCCAGGTTGTCAGCGGTGTTATTGATATCAGTCTGAACATCGGAGATTAGTTGTTCAATTCTCTTCGCGGCCTCTCTCGATTCCTCGGCGAGTTTTCGAATTTCTTCAGCCACCACCGCGAAACCCCTGCCCAATTCCCCAGCCTGTGCAGCTTCAATAGCCGCATTCAACGATAGCAGGTTAGTCTGACTGGCAATTTCAGAAATCGTAGAAAGTACCTGCGCAATTTCCTTGGATCTATCTTGTAACGCGCCCATTGAAGTGCCTGTCTCCTTCGAAAATTCTGAAATGGATTGAATTGCTTCGACCACCTCCTTCAGCATTTCATTGCCTTTGGAACTATCTTCGGAGCCCTTGGTTGCGGCCGCGTTAATCGTCTTTGACTTCAAGCCGGTTTCACGAGCTTTGGACAGAAGCTTTTCTAACAGAGTAGAAGACTCATCCACTTTTGACAATTGCGTCTGCGCACCATTACTCATCTCCGAAATAGACTGAGCAATTTCATTTGTCGTGGAATCCAGTTCTACGGCATTAAGTATCATAACTTCACTGGCGGCCTCCACCGCTCCGGAAGCATCAAGGATTTGATGGATCAGATTATTCAGGTTCGACAAGGCACTATTTACAGCATCAGTAACCTCCTTTACCTGACCTTTACTTTCTCCAGCATACTGACTTGTTAAATCGCCATCGGCTAGCGCCGCAATCACCTCCCCCAATTTGATCAACGGCTTGCTGATGGAGGCGAATAGCAAGTTGATTGAGCCTGCCAATTTCTGCCACGCACCCTCTTTTTGGTCCTCGCCTACCCTGGCGCGAAGATCCCCATCGTTCAATGCCTTCCCAACCGCATAATCCATCTCGCTCATTACCTGTTGGAGGTTATCTCTCATCAAAAGCAAGGACTGGCCGAGAATATCTTTATCGCTCAATTTCTCATGATGCGCCTCCAGGTTTCCCTTGCCTATCTCTGCGGCAAATAGGGAGGTTTTTTGCAAGCTGGAAATTAACTTCCTCACCCCATTCCACATCTCTCCTACTTCATCCCGAGTGGCCGAGCGGGCTACCTCCGGGAGCTCGCCCTGGGCAAGCCTGGCGATTACATCGTTCATTCTATTGATCGGTTTGACTATAGTCCTGTCCGATAACCAGGTACTCATAATACCCACGATTACCGCCAATAGTGTTGTCCCAATCAAAACTGCTCTCAGGCGATTAAAGGAGCGGCTTTTACTCAGAATCATTTTTGACCGGTTTTCTGCGAGCAGAGTCAATATTGACAAGGTGGTCTGCTCCATTGCTTCAAAGTCTGCAGCCATTTTATTGTCGAGCAATTCAATCAGAGGAAATACAAGAAGCGCATCATCATAGTCTGTCGCACTTTGCAATTGTGCCATGATTCCGCTTTGATCTTCAAGACTCTGCTCGAACAGAACCTTGACTGCAGCAATGCTGTCGACAGGCAGCAAACGATCATCTCGCATGGCGTCGGTATTTAGCTTGGCCAGTAGCGCCGGTGCTACTTCGGTGTGTATTTGCTGCAACTCCTCCTTGCCAGCCTGACTAGGGCTGTATATCCAGCTACTAATGAGTTTCCTGCTATCACCAATAATTTTCTGCAGCTCCTTCACATCCTGAGTGACAGGGTCATAGACCTCAGTGAGTTGGCTGTCGATTTCCTGGCTGCTATTTAAAGTGTAAATACTGAAAATACCGCTAGCTATTGCCAGAAACACGACCGCACCATAACCCAAGGCGACTTTCTTACCAATGCCGATCTTGATCGAATTAAAACGCATATTCTCTAGTAGGATTTAGATGCCAACCGCTCCAGAAGTGAGGGTGCAAAAAGTCCAGAATTGGCTATCACTTTTTTGTTAACCTCAAATAACACCTTGCCTCCGCTTTCAACAAAGCTTAGGCCTGCGTACTGCTGAGCCAGACCGGTACCATCCGCCACAACCAAAACCGACTGGTCCGTGGACTGATTGAAATAGTTCTCCAGATGAGTTTTGGCTGAAGCGGTCACGAAAACAATATCCATTCCGTTGATACTTGCGCCGGGTTCCAGCGCATGCACGGTTACCGCCCGATTGTCGATCTGCTTGGAGGATGCTATTTCCTTAAGAAAATCAATCACATTGGTCTTCCCTACAACCGCAATATTGAAGTTGCCTTCAGGGTCAGGCCAATCCATGATCGATCCGAACTGAAACAAATAGACCGCTTTAAATTTCTCACTTTGAGCATGGCACATGAGAAAAGAGCACGCGAGTAAAACAGTGGTGAGTATGCGCATCAGATATGTCTTATTTAGAACCCTAAGGCAACCTGAAGAGCCAACACATTATCCTTAACATCCTCCCCGTCGTTTCCAATGATCTCGTACCCAATTTTGGCGTTCATCGTATTGGATAAGAGGTAATTAAAACCGAGATAGATTCTGTTCCTATCCAGTGTGGGGTTTGTTGGATCATCCCAATTCATAAAATCGAAGCGCCCGACTGGCTGAAATTTCTTGGCAATTAAATAAGCGGCAGATACTGCCATTCCAGTACGGACGATATTACCAGTCGAAGTTTCAAGACGACCAATGCCGTATTCGGCGCGTAGGGTCAAATCTTCCAGCGTATAGCCAGCATCAAAAGAAACGATCGTGAGATTATGCTCCCCATCTTCAGTATAAGCGCCATTATAAATCCCGGCGCCGACCTCCAGCTCACTTGAACGGACACCCAGTCGGCCACCTATTGCTTTGTTGTCATTGTTCCGGTCTCGATTGTTGTTTCTCATGGCACGGATATCGCCTCCTTCATCTCCCTCTAGTCCGTTGACAATATAGGCGGAGTAATACCCATTTAAATTATTACTCAGCTCGAAAGTCCCACGAAGTTGCGCTCCTACTTCTGCCCAAGCGGTAGGTGCAATATTACGATTAATGAACGGCCTGCTGATACTTTGATAGATATACTCAGGGTACAGATACTCGTTGAAAGTATTAATGGGTACAAGGAATTTACCCGTCCTGAAAATCAGGGCATCTGAGATTTTATAATCAACCTGCGCATATCGAACGGCTATGTCGTCTCCCCCGTGCTCATATTCCAACTGGATCTCCGCAAAAATTTGCTCGCCGAGACTCGTACCTACAAACAAATTGTAATAATGATTATCAAAAGTGCTTGTTGACTCCTGCTGATCAATAAATTCATTGGTGACGTAACCATGTATCTGTACCGATGACTCATTGGTGCCTAGCCTATATCCAAAGGCACCCACATCGCCCCTTCCGGATGATTGCAACTCAACAAGTTTTTCCAAATCCATTTCCAACAATTCGTCCAGGGATACGTCCTGAGCCGATAGCCAATAGGCTTGTACGAAAACCGCTGCAAGCAGTAGCGCTCGCTTCCAATTCGATAGTCTCATTTCTCTTAGGTTAATTTTTGTTTGACCAAAAAGTTCTCGAACCTCGGTTAGGACGGACCTCCCACACTAAGTCCTGTTATAAGCAGGACGAACATTGCACGACGAAGGTGACACCTAGGTATCTGCCTTCTTCAGTACCTGAGAAATTTTTGGTTTGAATCAATTAATTAAGTTTCACATTTGTCACAATGTGAATACTATTTCCAATGATGGCTGGACTGGCTTCTCTATAATGATAGCGAAAAGGTAGCGATAATCAAAATTCTTGAGGTATCGGGTAGCAACCGAATAGTATAACCATGTACTGATCTGGACAATTGGTTGCCATAAACTTCCGCTTATGCAAAAGGGTCCTTTCGCCTACTTCAACGTACTTATAAGATCTTGAATTAGCCTCCAACGGAGGGTAGCAATCCGGTTGATGCCAGGAGTTCAGTCTCTCACTCGGTCCTGAGCACTTTCACGGGGTTAGACATGGCCGCCCGATATGTATCAAGCCCCACGGTGATCAGTGTTACCAATGCTACTGAAATTCCAGCAACTGCAATCACCCAAAGGCTCACACTGACGCGATACACAAACCCACTTAACCAGGCGTCCATCAAATACCAGGCGACCGGCACGGAAATCACGAAGGCCACAGCAATCAGTATAAAAAAGTGAGAAAGTAGCAATCGCATCAATCGTTCCGTGGTGGCGCCGAGCACTTTTCGAACCCCAATTTCTTTTTTACGCTGTTCGGTTACATAGGAAGCCAATGCAAACAACCCAAGGATGGCAATGAATATAGTAATGCCGGAAAAAAGCGTAAAAATCCGGCTCATCCTGCGCTCATTCTCATAAAGACGACCAAACTCAAAATCCATGAACCAGTTTTCCATTGGAAATCCTGCGTTGATGGTTTTCCACTTTTCCTCCAGGATATCAATCTTACTTTGATAGTCGCCCGGACTCATTTTCACATACATGATCCGGTCCCATCGGCTGGGAGTTCCCCACATTGCCAGTGGCTCGATCGTGGTTTTCACGGATTTGTAGGGGAAATCACGGACGACAGCAATTACTTTCCCATCCACATCTACCTGCTGCTGTAGTTGCGGGTTCCACATGCGGTCCCTAACCGTCATTCCAATAGCGTCCTGTGGATCGATGTTCAACCTGGCCACAGCTGACTCATTGAGAATAACACCCGTGCTATCTGACCTTATCTTGGCATCGAAGTTGCGGCCGGCAATGAATTCCAAATCGAAGGTCTCCGGAAAATTGAAATCAACATCAAACTTGTTCCATTCCATTTCCTCATTGTCTCTTTCGGGAAATCTAAATGTCCGGTTAACCAAGCCAAAGTGGGGCAATCTGGGGAGGTGATTCCCCAGTGTCACAGACTCAAATCGACTGTCATTAGCCACTTCATCCCTGAAAGTTTGCCAACCATTACCCAATCCAAATCCACCTAACCGGATGCTCAAAATACGGTCTTTGTCCTGGCCCAGTTTACTATCATGGATCAAGCTGAGCTGGTTGTAGACCACCAAGGTGCTGATGATAAGAATGATCGACACACTGAATTGGAAAATAACCAGCCCCCTTCGTATATGCTCTGCGGCCTTACCCGAGGTGGAAAGGCCTCTCAAGGCAGCCATCGGCTTAAAATTAGAGAGGTACAAAGCAGGGTAACTTCCAGAGATAAGGCCAACCGCAACAGTTAAGGCAAGAAGAATACCCAGGGTCTGTAAATTGAAGAGATATGATCTGTCGAAGGATTTGGCGGTTAGGTCGTTAAAATAAGGTAAAACCAAGGCCACAATACCCAAAGAAATTACCACTGCGACAAAAGCAATCATAAAGGATTCCCCATAAAACTGAATGATCAGCTGTCGCTTGCCACTGCCGAGCGTCTTACGCAACCCGACTTCTCTCGCTCTTTTGGCAGAGCGAGCGGTTGCCAGATTCATAAAATTGATGCAGGCTATGATCAGGACCAAAAGCGCTGTGAGTACAAACATGGGCACGTAAGAAGCATCAGCCGGGGCTTCAAGCTCCCATTTCATTTCCGGTTCGAAATGCATATCTGCCACAGCGGTGAATTTGGTAGTCTTGTAATTCTCAGGGTCGCCATTTTGATCAGGATCAAGTACACCATCGAGGTGCACTCTCCAGTCTTCGGCTATTTTCTCAAAAACCGCCGGATCCGATACCTTGAGATAAGTAAACATAAATGCATCCGCGTCCTGTGCCAGGGGGTTGTAATTCCAGGCCTGAATATAGAGATCGGCCAGGCGTTGCAGGCTACCCATAAATTCCGGCTTCACGTGGGTGTTGTCCGGAGGATCAAAGTAAACACCAGAGACCGTCAGCTTAGCTGTACCGGCATTGTGATTAAACTCAATGACCTGACCAATAGGATTTTCTTTACCGAAGTATTTCGTGGCTGCAGATTCAGAAATCAAGACATTTTCCACTTGTGAAAATGCCGCTTCTTTCGTTCCAAGCTTTAGCGGAAAATGTAGCAAGTCCAAAAGACTTGGGTCCACCCAATAGAACTTAGGCTCCATGAAAGCCTCAGCACTATTTTCCCTATTCACATACCCGGGATACCCCGAATGAGCCAGCCGGGCATAGGCCTCGACCTCTGGAAAACGTTCTGCGTACCGAGGACCCCACGTCGCGCCGGAGGTAGCCATAGCTCCAATCTCTCCGGTATCCCAGGCCCTTAGGTAACTAAACCTGTAGACCCTCTCATATTCCGGATGCATTTGATCGTAGGAAAGCTCATCCTGCAGGTAGAGAAATATCAGCAGAAAACTGGACAGGCCCACCGTAAGACCAAGTATGTTGATTGTGGAATAGAGTTTTTGCCTGGCGAGATTGCGCCAGGCGACCGTGAGATAGCTTTTGAACATGACCTTTGAGTTACTTTAATATCTACTTTAAGATAATCAGCAGGTTACTGAGAAAATGTAAAAAGATGTCAAAGTACATGGGCGGCGGTGTTGCGTGACCCGTTGGCCCAGGAAAAAGGGACGTTTAGAAGTATTCGTACGCTTTTTAGCAATAGTAGATACCACCCCTGACCACCATCCCGTTAGTCTAGGAAAAATCCACCTAAGGACCATGTCGAAATTGTTAGTCACAGCCACCTGCCTGACCCTGATGCTACCAGGCTTCAGTCAATCTGACGATTACTTTCCTAAAGCGCAATGGAGAACGGCCGATCCGCAATCTCAAGGTCTCGATCCGGCGTTAGTTACAGCGTTGATTGCCGACCTGCAATCCGGCGAATTGGTACGTCCAGTAAGTTCCTTTTCGATCGTCAGGAACGGGTACCTGGTTGTCAATGAATATTTTGGCGGCTATCGAGGTACGTCGGCACACACCATGCAGTCTGTCACCAAGAGCATTACCGCTACGCTGGTTGCTGTGGCGGTTCAAAACGGATTTATAGATGACCTGGATCAACCTATACTTAGCTTCTTCCCCGAATACGACGACTTCAAGCATTGGACGGCAGACAAGAAAGTCATGAACCTACGCCATGCGCTCACCATGCAAACAGGTCAGCACTGGACGGGGGAAAGTCATCTGGGTGCTTTGAATAGATACCGTGGCGACAAGATGAAGTATGTGCTCGATTATGCCATGGAAGGCCCACCAGGAAGGAAGTGGTATTACAACAGTGGTATCGCTATCCTCCTAGGAGGTCTTATCCAAAATGCCACTGGCATGAACACCAAGAAATTTGCCGAAGAGCACCTTTTCACGCCAATTGGTATATCTGATGCCAGGTGGAGCTGGGGGCATCAGGGCATTCCGCATACGGGTGGCGGGCTCTATCTGACCCCCGACGCCATGGCCAGAATTGGCTACCTATACCTAAAAAACGGCCGATGGCAAGACCAACAAATTCTTCCTGGCTGGTGGATAAAGGAGTCCTTGGACCTAAGGGTACCCTTCGCGGAAAAATTAGCCAATAAGGTAAACGCGAGCTATGGCTACATGTGGTGGCTTCTGCCTCTGGATGCTAAGGATCGGTCCGGTAGTGCCGACATATACATGGCCTATGGACACTGGGGGCAATTTATTTTCGTCATCCCCCAATACGAAATGGTGGTGACCTGGACCAACAACAATTCCGCGTCTTACGCCGAAGAACTAAAACCAATCAGATTATTATATGATCGCATCTTACCACTTGTCATGGACCAATAAGCTCCGAGCGCTGATGTTTGCAGTTTTGCTTGGGTGTGGACCAAGGGGTTCTGTTGACCCAGTGGGCCAATTGACAGAACTACCTGGAAATGAAGTCAGGGCGAGAATTTCTCCTGACGGCAAAATGCTTGTATTTCAGCATGTACTCGCGGGCAACAGTGATATCAAGCTAATCGACCTCCAATCGAAGCAAATCACCAATTTGCGTGCTACCCCTGACAATGAATCGAGTCCTGCCTGGTCCCCAGACAACAAACACGTGGTATTCGTATGGGCGCATGACGACTCCTATGGACTTTATACTATCGATACCAAAACCCGAAAGGAACAGGAAATATTTTTCTCGGATACCTTGAAATTAAGCGGTCCCTCCTGGTCGCCGGACGGCAGATCTATCGCCACTACCGGGCTATATAAAGGCAAATACTATCAGTGGCTGGTGGATAGCGATGCTAAAAACCTTCGTCAACTTACTTTTGTGGGAGATGAGTATTGGGGCAAGTGGTCTCCTGATAGTAAGAGGCTCATCTACTATACCGGCAAGAACGATTCGGTCATGACGGTGCATACGGAAACGCTCGCGGTGGCCAGTCTCAGTGAGGACAGGTACATCGGCTTCTATCCGGAATTTTCACCCAAAGGACATTCGTTTGTATTCACCTCCCCAAGGAACAGCGGGAGTTACAATCTGTGGCTAGCACCAGCAAGCGGATTCCCAATACAGCAAATTACCTATGACCATTATAATGCCTTCCCGTCCTGGCATCCTCAAGGCCAAAAACTGGTGTTCTCCAGGCGGGTCGAAAATGACCAACTGTATCAAATGAATGTCTCAACGGGTTCGGTAAGTCGTATTACCTCAGCTGGTATCAACACGGTTCCTGCCGTGTCTGCGAGCGGCAAAATCCTGTTTGTGCGGGGCAAAGGAACCAAGCAGCAGGTCGTTCTCAAAAATGACAGTAACGAGCAATTGATCGGAGAGTCCTTTGCTGCTATCAATTCAATCTCCTGGGCAAAGGATGAGCATTTTGCAGCAATTGTGGCATGTAAATCCAAGGAGATCAATTGGAAAAATGTCGGCCTCTATTTAATGGATATTGAGAGTGGCGAAACGACACTATTGGACCAGGGCGGAGGTATCAGGGATCCTTTATGGCACCCTAATAATGAGGACGTCTACTACAGCAGTTGGAAGGAGAGCAAATATGGATTGAGGCAAATATGGCAGGTAAATGCCTTCACCAAGGCAAAAAGCCAATTGTCAGACGAGCCCTACGACAAGTGGCCCACCGACGTTGATCCGAAAGGTCAGCATCTACTGGTAACGAAACGACTGGACTATGGCCACTTCCAGGTATCGCGAATGAACTTGGCGACTTTAAATGAAGAGAATCTTCTGCCAATGATTACAATACCTGATTTCGCTCGGTGGAATACCGATGGGACCCAAATCGTTTTCAGGCAGCAACTCTCCCGACAGTTCGACCTCTTTACGCTGGATGTCGCAACAGGTGAAATCAAGCGACTGACTAATGATGCCTACAAAGAATCTGGTGCCTATTGGCTTCCGGATGGTGAATCCATTATTTACAGTGTCAATACCAATGACCTGGACCTATGGTTGATGTCGGTCCCCAACTAGCTGTTTCTGACCGGGATTCCAAAAAAATGATCCGAGCCGATTTGTGCGAATAGAAGCAGTTGTACTTGCCACAGCATTTTCGGAGCCATCAGCTGAAGCACGCATCATAAATTCATCGCTCACAAAAACGAAGACGATGAAAAGTAAATTGATATTCCTGCTCCATATATTATCCATATCTGCTCTGGCTCAGGTTTGGTCTCCCGACGGCCAGCAAATCGCGTTCTTTTATATCCATGAAATTGAGGACATCTATCTGGTCAATGTGGATGGGAGCGACTTTCAGGTCATTGATCGACACGACGATCGAGACTTCTCTCCAAGATGGTCTCCTGACGGATCACAGCTTATGTTCACCTCTATCCGAGACGGACATCACGAAATCTATGAACTCACACTTGAAGATCGATCAGTTGCCAAAATCACCAGCACTGAGTATAACTCCATGGATGCGGATTATTCTCCTGACGGGAAATCGATGGTTTTTGTAAGCGACCGGTCAGGCAACAATGAGATTTTTCTGGGCAATAGGCAGGACGGCACCTTGCGACAGCTTACAAGCACCTCTTCTATAGAAAACTCAGCGCGATGGTCGCCTAATGGGGAACGTATTCTCTTCATAAGCCGGGAGAACCCTGAAGACAGTAACGACCTATATACCTTATCGGTTGATGGGACTGACCGGCAACAATTGACAAAAAATTCTCTCCCTGAATTCCATGCAAGTTATTCTCCAGATGGTCGACACGTTTGTTTTATACGGATCGTCGAGGGCACTTTTGAAGTACATGTGATTTCTGCTGACGGAGGTAAAAGCCGCAAGCTCACAGGCAAAAAAGGTTACCAGGCCTTCTACCCCAATTGGTCGCCGGATGGAAAGTGGATTGCCTTTACACGCGACGTAATGTCTGGGACGGAAGAGGGACTTCCAGCGCTTTATGTAGTGGACATGGACGGTAAGGAAAGACTGGTAACTTCCGAAAACAGCTTTTGACAAATTCGGGGACATGAGAGATTTCAGTGTCCAGGTCTTATTCACCACTTATTCCACACTCGCTGATCCAGAGGAGAGTTTCTAAGCTTGATTGATGGTTGGCATGACAGGCATCAACAAAGGCTTTATTTAAATACCCTCTGGCTTTTGCAGCTGCGAGTCATCTTGAAATTAGTATACTGACGTTGGAAACGGGCCCGCTCCAGCAGCTGGATATCAGCAAATAGGGGTTTGCCCGGCCGGCATATTCCCTAGAAAGTTGCGGGTTACTGGCTCTTTCGTCCTGTTGACTGAAAAAAGGCCACCCAATCCCTATGGCATCGTAGACTTGTCAAAACCCTACTATGCCCATGAAAAAGTACCTAACACTACTCACTGTCACCTGCTTTTCGCTGATGTTATACGGTCAAGGAGATCAGGAGAAACGCCGTTACAATGCCACCATCAAGTCTGCGTATCACATACACGATACGGCTTCAGTATATAAATCCAGTCTCTATGCTGCTGAACTACTGGACAAAATATCTGAAGAATTTCCCAATGAATGGCTAGCCAATTATTGGTCGGCCTATATATACACGCAGCTCAGCCTATATCCTGATCGTCCGGCTAATGCAGGAGAAGTGGTACCTCCCAATGCGCTGAAGAATATCGACATAGCCATTGATCGATACAAAGGAGAAGATCAGCGAGTGCTTTCCAATATCCATTCGCTGCAGGCTTTCGTCTATAGTGTGCATGCCTGGTACCCGGAATACGAGAAGGAAGTCGAACAATACATGGACAAAGCCCGGGAAGCTTCAAAGTTGGCACTTCGCTACAACCCCGACAATCCCATGATCTATGTCCTAGTAGGTACTTCCAAAATAAATAGCGATAACATCAATGACGTGGTGGCAGCGAGAGCTACTTTGTACAGGGCACGTACCCTATTTAAAGAGATCGATGAGCATCCTGCTTTTACTCAACACTGGAATGAGAACTGGCTTCGGTTCCGTTGGCTTAAATACGCGGATGATCGTCTGAAGGCACTCACCCAAGAGTAGGTTTTGGGTTGAGGTTCGATTGTTACAACCCGGATTCGTCAAAGAGTCCGGGTTTTCTTGATCTTTACTATTGTGGAAAACAGACAAAAGTTACCGCTGAAAATAAAAATTGTAGCTGCCCTCACTTTTTGGCTGCTGTTTATGCTGGTGGATATTTTAAAAAAAGATATCCTCTCCAACACAGATCAGCACTTTCTTTATGCTTTTTACCTGGCAGGATTCCTGACGTGGATACTGCTGTCCTTCCCACTATTCTCTGTATTTCAGTGGACACAAAAGCTGTCTCCTGTGCTAAGAATTTTCACTATTCTCTTGATGGGACCGATTACCGGGTCCATCAAAGTGCTCATTTCCTGGACCACCTATTATTTCTCTTACACTACCGTCAATCAGGTAAGTATTAGCATACTGGATTTCCTTTCCAGGCAAACCACCTTTCACTACGTAGAAGCGACTATCATCGTATGGGTTGTGCTTCTGCTGTTTTTCTTAAACGAATTATACCAGAAGTACCGGTTGAAAACCACGGAAGCGGCTGAGCTGGAATCCAAGCTTTATCAGTCACAATTGAAGGCACTCAAAATGCAACTTCAGCCACATTTCTTATTCAATGCGCACAATACAATCGCCATGCTCATACGCACACAGAAGTATGAGCAGGCCATAGATATTACCAGTCGACTAAGCGAACTACTCAGAGCTACGCTCAACACAAAGGGTCACCCCTACGTGCCACTTAACCAGGAAATTTCGCTGGTAAAAAAGTATCTGGAAATAGAACTGATCAGATTCGAGGAGACGCTGGAAGTTTCCATGAACCTAGCTCCTGAAACCGAAAAGGCCCTACTGCCTAACATGCTGCTTCAACCGATTGTGGAAAATGCTTTTAAGCATGGTATTTCCAAACACCTGGGCGCTTCAAAGATGGATATTAGCAGTATGGTACACCATGATCGTCTCCGAGTGAGCATCTACAATACTGGCCCAGCCATCCCCCAAAATTTCCATTGGCAGGAATTTCCGGGTATTGGCCTGAGCAATGCCTACCAACGACTGGATCAGTCCTATCACGGTGATTTTTCGTTTGAACTTAACAATCATGAAGATGGAGTCAAATGTGAGATCGAGATACCTTTGACATTTGAATAGAATATCTACCATAATCGTTGATGATGAAAAGAAGGCACGTGACGGTCTTATGAAAATGGCCGATGCCATCGATGAGTTAGTCGTAGTGGACAGTTGCAAGGATGGTCTGGAGGGTATCCAGTCCATTGAGAAGCACAAGCCGCAACTTGTCTTCTTAGATATTCAAATGCCAGGGATCACGGGCCTGGATGTATTAAAAACAATCACTCATCAACCTTTCGTTATTTTCATAACCGCTTACGATCAATATGCACTCCGGGCCTTCGAACTTCACGCACTGGACTATCTGCTTAAACCCTTCACAAACGAACGGTTTGTCGAATCAATTGGCAACGCTATCAGAGTGATAAGAAGTAGTGAATTAAGCAGTTCTCTCCTGTCCTTACGCCAATTTGCTACCGCCGCAATTGACCAACCGGATGAGCGCATTTCATCCACCATGAATACAAAGAAGTTGATCGTTCGTTCCGAAGGAAAGATCGTATTTATTGACCATGAAGACATCTCTTATCTTGAAGGTTATGACTATTATGTGAAAATCCATGCACAGCGAACCTACCTGGTCAAAGACAGCCTGAAACAAATAATTCGCCATCTACCCACCACATTCATAAGAGTTCATAAATCTTACATTGTCAACCTTACTAAGGTCCGAACACTCGAACCCATCGGACATTCGGAAATGCTGGCAACCCTGAATGACAGTATCCAAGTGAAAGTGTCAAGAAGTTATAAAACACAGTTGCTGGAAGCTTTCAGCACACAATGAAAAATAGAACTTACTGTGTCGATTTCGCTAAATTGAAATCGGAGACATTTACCAATGATGCGCTGGATAGCAGAAAATGGACCCATAGCCCTTACCACACTTCTTTTGATTATTTTTCTTGGTTTAGGGTGGTGGCTAAGAGCAGAATCGAAAAGACTTGCCAACGATCCGACAGAAGAATCACGACAAGCTCTGGGATTCCGGGTTCTGTCAGGTTTCATTTTTCTCGTGAGTTTCTTTCTGATGATCTACCTTCTCAAAGCTTTAATTGAACGGTTCATTTAGCTCAAAATCACTACCTTCAACTATGCGATTGTTAGCGATGGTGTATCTGGCTTTACTTGTAAGTTACGATGGGTTGACGCAGGGAGCCAGCTCACTTCATTGGAGTAATGAAGATCGTACTTCGATCTTGTTGGAACTAGACCGTACTACTTCAGAATTGCGTCAGGAGATCCAAGATCTTACTCAGGCACAATGGGATTTTCAGGAAGACCCCACCAGGTGGTCGATTGGTGAGATCGTCGAGCACCTGGAAATGCAAAATCAATTGCACTACCGAGAAATTTATGCAGTAGCTAACGCTCCTGAAATGCCAAAGTATCGGCAGTTGACCCAGGGTGCGGATGCCCATTTCATCAAGTATGCCACTGATGCGGAACCAGGGCAAGCACAGTGGTTTCTGAAGCCCTTGGGTCGATTTCCAACGAAAGCACAAGGCTTAACCGCTTTTCTCAAAGCCCGGGGAGAACTACGAAGCTGGGTAGCTACCACTGATCGTGATCTACGACAGCAATTTACTTTTCGAAACAACGGTGGCAAAAAGTCGCTGGAAGACCTCAAAATCGGTGAAGTACGTGACTTACACCAACTACTGCTAACGGGGGTGGCCCATACCGACCGTCATCTGCTTCAAATACGGAAGATCAAGTCCCACCCACTTTACCCCAATTCAAAGCCTTGAATCGTTTTGAAAAAGGTCATTTCTCTGGCACCAGGATTCCCCTCACGCTTCATCACTGGGGGTGGCTCATGCTTTTTCTCCTCACCCTCCTATATACATGGGTTTCCGGACACCTGGAAAATGTAATCTACTGGCCAGGAGCTTATTTTTCGTGCCTTTGGGCGCTATCCATGCTCATCCCCTATGTGCAATCTCCCAAGACACAAACACCAGGAAAATATCTGATAAGGCAGGCGCTCTGGAGTTTGCTGTTCGGAAGTTTACATTTTGTTCTTACAGGCTTTTTGACGCTGCTGCTGGAGAGACTGCTGGAGATCGAGGAGCATTATACCGCCATGTCCCTGGTACAGCACTTTCGAAGTAATTGGTTCGAGGCAGCACATGGGATCGCCTGGTATTGTATCTATTTAGCAGTGCTTTATCTGTTTCGACTCAGGGAATTATATTTCTTTGAAAAAAGGCAACGGCTTACCCAGACCGAGGCATTAGATTCCTCTGAAAACGAAAAAACTGCGCTGCAGCTTAACCCTCACTTCCTGTTCAACAGTATGAATGCCATCGCGATGATGGTTCGAAGAGGAGATAATCAGGTGGCGGTTTCGGCCATCGCCAAACTGAATGAACTACTGCGGGAAGTGCTATACGGCGACCCTGCCGATCGTTGGGGCCTACGAGAAGAATTGAAGTTTCTGGAGAGCTATATAACATTGGAGGAGATGAGATTTGAAAAAGGGGTGATTACGGAGATAGCTTGCGCTGAGCCACTAAAGTCAGCACTCGTGCCCAAACTCATCTTACAGCCTCTAGTAGAAAATGCCTTCAAGCATGGCTTCCGGATTCACGAAAAGAACAATCTCAATATCTCTGTTTCAAAAAGCGAAGAACGCCTGCACATACAAGTTACCAACAGCACCTCCAGTGCTTTCAAAAGCAACAATTTCGATACGCCGGGTATCGGTATTTCCAATGTTTTAAACCGGTTACGTTTTTTCTATCAGGATCGCTTTATATTCCGTACTGAAGCGGTGGAGGAAAGAACAAATATCTGGATAGAACTGCCCTATGAAGCACATTAGATGCATAATCGTCGATGATGAGCGAGAATCACGAGAAGGCCTTCGGATGCTCCTCGAAACAGACCCGGAACTAGAAATAGTAGCGGTCTGTCAAGACGGAATAGAAGCTATTGAGGCTATCAGGGATCGAAAGCCAGATCTGGTGTTTTTAGATATACAAATGCCCGGCATAAACGGTTTTGAGGTGGTCGCTACCTTGGGGGCACCACAACCTGCAATAATATTCGTTACAGCTTTTGATCAATATGCTATCAAGGCATTTGAGGTCCATGCACTTGATTACTTGCTGAAACCCTATAGCGACGAGCGCCTATTCCAAAGCCTTCGCAACGCCAAGAACAAACTGGGATCTGAGCCAGGTAACCTGGACGAGTTCATCAAAAAGGGATCCTATCCCACCGCTAACGAGTTGGTGGACCTGAGCGCCAAGTCGAAGCTGGTTTTCAAAACGGACGGCAAAGTTCATTTTCTGGACTATAATGCGCTTATGTGGGTAGAAGCCTATGACTACTATGTGAAAATCCATGTGAAGGATCATTTTTACGTACTGCGCGAGTCAATGAAGCGACTGGAAGAACGCTTGCCTCCGCACATTGTGCGAGTACACAAGTCGGCCATAGTCAATACACATTTCGTCGAATCCATTACGAGATTACCCAACAATGAACTCGCACTGCAACTCTCGCAGGACACTCAGGTAAAGGTAAGTCGTACTCGAAAGCAGGCGGTACTATCTGTCATGCAACAGGACTCCTGAATTTGCAGGTGGCTGCATATTTATTTCGTTTTACTGCAACTATTTAACAGCCAATCCAGGCATACGTAGATTTGATATACACCAAAAGGTCATCAAAATGCGCAGTAATCAGATCCGCTTCGCCCTCCGAATCTTCCTTAAAGACGGAGCTTATTCCATTCTCAACATATTGGGACTCAGTCTGGGTATAGCTGTCGGCATTGTACTTGCACTCTATCTGCAGTATGACCTAGGCTATGACAAACATCATAAGAACCACGGCAACATCTACCGACTTACGAACCACATGATGGCTCAGGGTGCTGAGTTTAAGGTCGCCCGGACCGCCAGGGAGCTTGCTCCCATCTTAAAGGAGGAACTTCCCGAAGTACAGCAATGTGTCAGATTTTTAACATGGAATGGGGTCACGATAACTTATGAGACCTCCAATGGTCTGAGGCAGTTTATTGAGGACGATATCGTACTGGCAGATTCCAATGTTTTTCAGGTTTTTACACATCCTCTTATCGCCGGAAATCCTGAAACAGCGCTGGTAGGCCCGCAGAAAATTGTGTTCAGCGAAAGCGCTGCCAGGAAATATTTTGGGGAACAGAATGGCCTGAATGAATATGTCATGATTGATGGGGATAGGTACCAGGTCACAGCAATTATGGAAGACCCACCTCGAAATTCGCATTTGTACTACGACATCATAATCTCGCAAATACCGGATCGAGAATGGATCAGCAGGAATGCGGCTGAAGGAAATCTTGAACGCGTTTCCGAAGGTTTTTGGAACCCAGGTTCATACACCTATCTGGTCCTTCCCGATAACTATGACTATCAATCCTTTGATGACAAATTTCAGGATGTGCTGTTCGAGAAAACTTTTGGCTTATTCGGTAAGAGAATAGAAGGTACTGTCGTAACCTCACTTCAGCCATTGGCTGAGATTCACTTTGCGGAGGACTTGCAAAATGATGAACCTCCAGGAGATATCGCTTATCTCTACACTTTCACAGCCATTGGCATACTCATCATCCTGCTTGCATGTATTAATTACATGAACCTGGCTACGGCCAGATCAGTTGTTCGCACCTCGGAAATCGCCATTCGCAAGGTGCTTGGCAATAGTCGCGCCAAGCTTTTTGGCTCCATCATGCTGGAATCCACGTTAATGGCTACCATCGGCCTCATTGTGGCCTTGATCATAGTTTACCTGCTGTTGCATGCCAGCCCGTTTCCTCAACTCATTGGCAAGTCCTTGCAGCTCAACTTTATCGGGAATCCGGCACTTCTGATTTCCACCCTCGCTGTAACCGTGACGATCGGAGTGCTGTCGGGGATTTATCCAGCGATCTACATTCCTTCCGTATCGGTCGTGAGCGCGTTGAAAGGTGCTAAGGGCAACTTGACAGGGGCTGTGTGGCTGAGAAAATCAATGATCGTCTTTCAATTTGTGATCTCACTATTTGTGATCATCTGCACCTTTCTCATGGATCGACAGATCGCCTATGTTCAAAACAAAGAGTTGGGTTTCTCGGAGGATAATGTGGTTATTATTGTTATCCCTGACACGACGGTCGAAAACAGAATTGAAACGATCAAAACAGCTATGCTCGCCAATCCCAAGGTTATATCTGCCACCACGTCTTGGGGTATCCCCGGTGTTAATGTAGGTGGTCAGGTTTTTCTGGTCGAAAAAGAGGGGGAGCTTGCTCAGCAGCGAATGAACGCCATGTGGGTGAGTCCGGATTTTCTCGAAACCATGGACATAGAACTTGTCGAAGGTCGAACGTGGCATGAGGATTCTCCTTCTGAACGCATGAAATTTCTGGTCAATGAAACCGGGGCGAAAGAGTTCGGGTGGGCTGAAGATCCGATAAATAAGCGGCTTCGGTATTTCCACGGAGAGGAGGATGGGCATATCATCGGTGTGGTGAAAGATTTTCATTTTCATGATCTACACAATGAAATTGAGCCTTTATTTATTGCACTCGCTCACAGAAAAGGTGGTTACATTTTCATTCGCATTAGATCGGAAGATCTGCCACAAACGATGAGCTTCATAGAAGAGACCTGGACCAATTTTTCACCTAATCACCCTTATGAATATCAGTTTCTCGATGAAGAATTCGACAAACAATATCAAGAAGATGAGACGCAAAAGACTTTGATTTCAATTCTCTCCTACATTTCCATTTTTATCTCCATCCTCGGGCTAATTGGCCTTTCGGCCTTCACAGCAGGCCAGAAAATCAAAGAAATCGGGGTACGGAAAACCCTCGGCGCCAGTGTAGCAGGCATATTGCTTTTATTCTCGAAAAGTTATGTCAGACTCATCCTTATTGCGTTTCTTATATCTATTCCCTTAGCCAACTATCTCATCACTGAGTGGCTCGCAGAATTCGCCTACCAGATGCCTATCAGATGGTGGTATTTTGCCATTCCGGGGGTTGTTGTCATGATACTGGGGCTGGTGGCGGTTGTTGCCCAGTCACTGCGTGCAGCAAGGGCCAATCCAGCAGAAGCACTGAGAACTGAATAACGTTTAATACTCATCAGCAACAACCATTATTGACCTACGGACGCCAAGCGTAGCCTACTTTAAAAAAAATAGTCTGGTTGATCTGCGTAAGTGGCACCTGCTGAAATTCGGTCATATTTTCCAACCCGCTATGATTGTCAACATAGCCCAGGAACACAACCGATTGGGGATTTAGTTTGTAAGAAAGGAGCAGCTGTGCAAAAACGGATTCATCGACCCGGTTAACAGCACGGTCTTCAAACAACTCCGGATTGCGGAGGGTGTGACGATATTGTAAAATGATCCGGAAAAACGTACGCGGATTAAAATTATAAGCTGCCTGCCACTGCGTAAGGTTGGCGATAAATATGGTATTTCCCTGTAAATGCAAGTGCAGGTATCTATGATTGATAGTCATATCTACATGCTTGCCTACCCTGATGTCCGATTCCAGCCTGAACTGTAGGTTATCCGCTTTACGGCCGTTTTCAAAATCCACCGCCGGCCCGAAGTTGATGAACCCATTGATCCCCAAATTCCCTAGTGGCTGAATATCAAAACCGGTCCACAGCCGCCGCAATTCGTAAGTAGTGCCATCATATTGTTGCCAGACAATGTCGGGGTTGATCCAGTAGTTCAGTTGCAGCGGCCCATTGAAAAAAGCACTGGTCCACATCCCGCCAATATCGAGTGTGCCTCCGAGCGACTCTCTTTTCCAAAAGCCGATATTCCACCCAAAATTGCTATACCAGCTAGCGCCAGCAGGCCACCAGGTGCGTTGTAACCATCCACTGTAGTTACGTAAATCGACTTGTGGCAAAAAACCAGCGTCTGCCCGAAAGGCTTCCCCCCTGCTTTGATAGAATAGGCTGCTGGTCCAGTTTCGTGTATCATAGCGTATCTGCAGGTTGTAGGCGTCGCCATGGATAGTCCCGGTTGGAAGATCATGCTCCGACAGGGCCAGCGAGTCATACCTCGTCCCCGCACGAAGGTATTGTGTTCGAACCGTGATCGGACGCCAAGGCCGATAAAAAACATCCACTCCCCCGACCCTATTGAAGTAGTTTTCGGCACTTCGATCAGTGTACAGCAGTCCGACATTAGCATCATCGCCAACATCCCGACGATAGCGCGCGATCACGTTGTGCACCTGTTCGGTGTTGGTATAGGAATCCGAGCCCTGAAAGCCTGGCAGTATCAGGTTGTTGACCTCATCCCGGGCTACCAACAGGCCCACGGCGTTTTTATTGACCTTACCAGTGATCTTAGCCCCGAATGACGGATCGGCGATTGTCCGGCTGAAAAAAGCACTCAACGGCGTATTAAAGAAATCTGCCCCCTCTAGAAAAAATGGTCGCTTTTCTGGAAATTGAAGCGCAAACCGGTTGTTTACGTCCAATTGAGCGGCATCAGCCTCTACCTGAGAAAAATCCGGATTAAGCGTTAGGTTCATCGTCAGATCTGTAGTGATACCCCACCGCGCGTCCAGCCCGACATTTGTTCTTACCGGGCCCTCCCCAACCTGGCCCTCTGGAAAATCCGGGTTTTCGTCAAACCGATTAATGGTAAAAGTGGGTGTGAATTCCAGGTTGCGACCAGGTTTAATGCCTTGAAGCCCAGTGACCAGGTTAGCCTGACAGAGCAGGCAGTTGTTGTCCTGGTCAATAGGCATGGTATGAAATACCTTCTCAATGCTTCGCGGGTACACCCGGGACCCATGAAACCTCCATGTTTGTACATTTTTCGTTTCCGGAAACCGAAGAGACTTAAAGGGAATAGCCGCCTCCACAATATACCCGTCGGTAGTGATCGTACCCGCCGAATTCCAAATGGCATCCCAGCTTAGGTCTCCATCGTCTGTTTGGGCGTCATAAACACCATCTTGTTGCACTCCTAAAGGGTTGACCGTGAAAAAGAACGCGCGCCGTGTGTCATTAAAAGGATCTAAAGAAAGGGTCACAAAATCATTGTCATCAAGTTTATCTCTATCATTGATGATTGCTCGAATTGTTTTGGCATTGGGGTCGCTAGCCTCAAAGGAGAAATACAAATTCTCCTGATCATAGGCCATTCTTAGGAAGGTCTTTACTTCCGCTGCCAGGTTATTTCCAGGATTTGTTTCGTATGCAAGAGGTATGGTGTCTGCAGCTTCCCACGCAGATTCGTTGAGTAAACCGTCAATCTGGATTTTCGTAACTGTTTTCCGGATCTCGAATGCCTGTGGATCCTGTGCCAAACTCTGAAGTGCCGTGAGGCAGCCAAGCCCGATGAAAAAGCCAAGTGAACGTATCATAAAAGTAGGTTTCAACTACCCTGGACACGTTCTTTAAACCCGTTGTGATGCCTGATTTCGTGCGTCTGCGTGCAGATGCACGAGCTTCAAACCATCTGTAAATAAAAAAACCGCCCCCTGATTGGAGGGCGGTTCACATGGCGGAACTAGCTAGTTAGGGTTTCGATAGGTTGTAATAGGCAATCACATCATCAAAAAATTTATTGGTCGCATCCATCACGGCTGCGCCATATTTCTCAGGAGTGGTCTGTACTACAAAAGTTTTTACATACTCGATCTTGTTGTTTTTTCTATTGGATAACACCTGAGGAAGCTGACCATCAAATTCTTCTATTTTTTCGGCATATTGGAGATCCGAAGCCAGTTCATCCGGTTCCGCACCCGCATAGACCATGCTCCACGAATGTAGCAATTCAGTTTGCCCGCCTACCATGGTTCCTCCAATGTTGGTCGCCGCCTCCCAGGCATCCTGGCTACCTAGATTAGGTTTCACCCTGATGATAGGCACGATGTTTTGATCCGCACTTTCACTCCAACGGTGGGTGATCCATCCTCCGCCTCGGGTCGAACTCACGAAGGCCGAAGCCTCCGCTTCCGTATCGGCAAAGTCAATGTACATGGTGAGATAGCCATTGTTGGCTTGTAGCTCCTTGGCCAGCTTTTTACCGCCGGGAATGATTGCAATGACTTTGTTCCAGACAGGTGTGTCCTCATATGAAACGGCATAACCGAGCCCTTGGGATTTTGAATAAATCTCCCGCTCCTCGGCACGTTCCTTGATCTTTTTTGTATTTGGTGAGTCGCCAAAACTGCTCCAGGTGATCACCTCCACACCAGCTTCCTCGCCCATCCGCTTTATGAAGTTCTCCGCCACCTGGTTGGTGATATTCTGCAGGTCTTCCTCGTTGATCCCTTTTAAAATCCCATAAGACCCGCTCGATGACTTGGATTTGATATAGTCATTCTTATCCATGGCTTTGGTGATCTTGGCAGTGGTCAACTTATAGATTATGTGAAATTTGACCATGGCCCACTTTTCTTTATTGAAGAACTTTTTGTGGCCAGAAAAGGTGGCATACCGACCTTCCAGTTCTTTTTTGTCTTGCCCAATCAGCGGGTAGCAAAGAAGAAAAGTCAGGAAAAAAATTGTAAATAGTCGCGTTTTCATAGGTGAATTAAAATCGTAGCTGAAGTAACGAAGTTCCACCCTTCTCCGCGGCTTTTCAATAACCCAAATGGAGTATTATCGGGTCGATATTATTTCTGAAAACCGGACTAACGATCCATGTATATGACTATATGGTCAGGTCGCTTTCACGGCAAGAGCTAATCCGTCAGCATCAAACCCACTTGTTCTCAACTGCTATTCTAACCGCCTCCGCCCGCGAGTGAACATGTAGCTTATCATACAGGTTGGAGATGTGTTTCTTGACAGTATTTGGACTGATAAATAGTGCTTCAGATATTTTCAGGTAATCCAGACCTCTTGCCAGATGCTCCAATATTTGGATTTCGCGCTTAGACAAGCCAAAATCGGATGGAGGCTTTTGCGGCAATTGCGACTCATTTTGAAACCGGATAAGATTTAGGACCTTTCCTGCAATAATGGTAGACATGGAGCCGCCCCCGTGAAGAACATTTTCAATAGACTCCAGAATTTTGACAGGAGGCTCTTCTTTTAGGATGTATCCCGACGCTCCGGCCAGGATAGATCGAAACACTTTATCGTCTTCGTCAAACACTGAGAGCATCAAAATTTTAACCTCCGGATACTTGGACTTTACTTCCGCTGTGGCCTCAATACCATCCATTTCCGGCATTTGCACATCCATTAGCAAAACGTCAGGTTGCGTTTTGGTAAGTTGATTCAATAAGTCAATACCGTTCTTAGCGATAAGAATTATTTGAATATGATCAAATAACGAAAGGTTATTGACCAGCTGATTGGCCAGGTGGGGGTTATCATCTACGATACCTAGTCGGATGGGCATAAGCGCAATTAGCGTAAAGCACTTTTAATTTACAATAATCCTTATGCAGTATTTGGCGCCGCAATGGTCACCATTGTACCATCGTGGCCCGAATGCACGATAAGCTCACCATTTAGCTCCTTGGCTCTCTTCTCAAGGTTTTCAAGCCCGAAATGATTAGCCTTGGCCTGGCCCTCGGCTACATCAAAGCCTTTGCCATCGTCTTGCACAGTCAGGCTTACGGCTTTGTCCGTAATGGCCATGATGACATCAACCTTCCTGGCTTCAGCATGCTTCAGGCTATTACTTACTGTCTCCTGAATGATCCTAAAACAATTGAGTGCTACCGACGCGTGCAGCGTCTCTGTTTCACAATCAAATTGAAAGCGGTAGCCTGTCTGCTGATTGGTAAAACATAATCTCAGGTAATCGTCTATTTTGGCTTTAAGGTTGATGGCCTTAACCTCCTCTTGATTTAGCGCCCAGATGGTCTCTCGCAGCAGCCTCATACCTGAACGTGCAAAGTCGCCCAATTTTTGAAGGTAATCCTTTTTGTCAGTGACGTGGCCCTTGTCCCATCCGAGGTAGAGGAAATCCAACCTGGAAACGATGTAGGCAAAATGGGTGCCGACACTGTCATGCAAATCTCGACTTATACGTTCCCTTTCCTGTTGGACTTTTTCGCGGGTTTCCAGCTCTCTGATACGCTGGCGCAACTTTCGCCTGGAAAGATAGTATACCAGGCCTCCCACAGTGACCAACGTTACAAGTACCTCACCCGCGACAAACCACCAGGCTAGCCAGAAAGGTGGATCCACAGTGATCAGGAGGGTTCTTTCGACTGGAGAAAAGTGGTTATTGATGCTCTCCGCCTTGACTATGAGTGAATAATTGTCGTAGGGTAAAGACGAGTAAGTGATCCTTCGCTCCGTGGCAGGCAGCGCTACCCATTGTTCACTAAAGCCCTGTAGCTGGTACGAAAACCGTACCTCCTCAGGAGCGTCAAATTTTAATGCGCCAACCTCCAGGTTGAACACCTGATCTGTATAATCGATTTTCAATGCTTCCAGGGCATTGATATCCCCGTATTTCATACCCACTGATCTGTAATTCAGTTCCAGCTTTTCCCAAACCACGACAGGAGGAATGGCAAAGGCGTGCGCCTTGTCGGGGTGAAATCTTAACAAACCCTCGTCGGAGCCAATCAAGATTTGGCCCTCATCGTCCTTGTAAATACCTGCAATAGGGAAATTGTGACTGATAATACCATGACTGTTGTTGAAGTTCACAAAAGAATGTGAGTTTGGATCAAACATAGAAACTCCGCCATTAGACATCATCCATAGCATACCCTCATCGTCCATTTGGAGCCCATGGAGCACGTTGTTTGACAAACCATGGGATTCATCAAATACGCTAATTGTGCTATCCGGATTAATGCGATTTAGCCCCCCACCATACGTAGAAATCCACATGGTACCGTCTCTCTCCTCAGCAAATCCGGAAATGAAATTGAAACTCGGGCTCTTCGCGTCCCCCGGGACAAAAGACAGGCTATGTCTTTCGCCCTGAGGAGTATACATCGAGCACCCCCCCGCATGACCGATCCATATATTTCGCTGACTATCTTCAAACATAGCCAGCACGTACGTGGCAAACGTCTGGTCCCAAGGCACTTCAAAAAAGTGCCCATCCTTGAATACGTATGAACCACTCTGGCTCCCAAAAATGATGGAATCCCCACGTTCAATGGCATTGGTGATAGCTAAAGGCGACACCTGCCCCAAGGAGCTGTATTCCTGATCTGTTGGCCGTTTTCTAAGTATTTCACCCTTGTAGGTACCCACCCAGTGGTTCGATTGATTGTCCTCCAAAACCAGGGTAACCTTCTCTCCTTGCAAATAGCGCCGCGGTTGATCTTCGACGCATTCGACCAAACCATTATCAGTTCCAAAAAGTAACTTATCCCGTGTTCCATCTACCTTCCAAACAAAATTTGATCTGCCGTCGGCAAGCGTTACATATTCGAAATGACTTTTCTTGGGATCGAAAATAAAGAGTCCCTGATTGGCAGTACCAAACCAATATTGCCCAAATGAGTCCTTGAAGATGGTATGTATAATCGTTTGACTCAAATCGACACCCTCCACAGTTACTTTTTCGAGTTTCCGTTGCTCCAGGTCCAGTATACCAATACCGGTACTTGTACCAACAAAAAACCGATCCTGGAATGCCGCGAAGCTGTAGGTACGCTCATTGGCGACAATTTCCATCTTACCTTCATCGAAATGTGCCAGTAGCAGATTGTTGAATTCAGGAATGAGATAAGCGTCCTTCCTTACCTTCAGTGTCTGATGAAACTCAATACCTCCCTGCGGGAAGTAATTCAAGGGCTTGTCCCAACACCGTTGCAAGTAATGAATGGAATCATGACTTGCGACAAGTTGATAGTCGTCATCAAAAAAATACCAAAATGGATATAAAGGCCTGATAATCGCCTCGCCAACATCCTCAATATAGTGGCTCGCCGAAACGCCAAAATCAAAATTTATTGACAGTTTCCAGATACCTGATGGTTCTGCATAGTCACGCAAAAACAAGGTATCATCCACGATATAAAAAGAGGCAAACTGCGCGAAGCTTATCTCACGATTACGGGAAACCAGTCTATGGAATCGACCCGTCTCACGGTGGAATACTTCAATACCAGCCCTATTGAGGACCCATACCCTATCACGGGTATCAATACTAATCTGTGATATGTAATTGTCTTGAATAGCAAAAGAATCCGCCAAATCCGGGCGGAAAACCTTGAAATCCCGGCCATTATAGCGATTCAACCCATCCTGCGTTCCAAGCCAAATGTATCCCTGTGCATCTTCCGCTATAACATTCACGCTGTTCTGCGAAAGCCCATCATTTGTCGTGATTTGCTTTGCACGGATCGTCAGTTGGGCAATCCCCAACAATGAGCAATTAAGGAGGAATATTGTGGCGGCAACCCTCATGAGGTTGTGGAATTTAAGAAAAACCGCCGCTTAGATCAAATCAGCTAACGCGGATTTTACCTTTTCTCCGGGAGCGAACTCGGCAAGAAACAGGGACCACTGCAAGAGCATCTGTGGATGATACATGGCTGTACCGGGAATATAGTATTTACCATTTTCCTCACAGAAAGACTGAAGATAAGCCCCCGGCATATGGTGATCAAAAACGACCTTACATTCCCCTAAAGCTTCCACCAAGCCTGTCGCTTGCGCTAACGGAGCATCTGTCACGGGGGTGGCATTGACAAATAAGTCTGCTTCCCCCGAAAAAGCCTCCAAATCGAAGGATGCCCTTACCTCCTCTACTTTGGAGGGGTTCCGGCCTGTGACGTACACCTGCAAACCCATCTGGCTTAGTACATGGTGGACGACATTGAAAACGCCGCCATATCCATAAACAACCGCCGATTTCACCTCTTCTCCGGATGTTTCGATGCCTTGAGCGATGGCTTCCCGGAACCCGATGGTATCGGTGTTGTAGCCTATCAACCGCTGCCCTTTTCTGATCACCGTATTGACTGACTGCACCGCTGCCGCCGAATCGTCCAATTCATCCAAAAAGGGGATCACTCTCCCTTTGATATCCTTGGATATTGCCCCGCCTATGGCCCCCAAACCTCTGATCGTATCTGAGAAATGCGCTGGGTCTATGGTAGTCGCGCTATCCACCGATGTAATTGGGAGATAGACAATGTCCAGGTTCAATTTTTCCTGCAGCAGCCGCTGATATCTGCGCAAGGAGGTAATGCGACCCGAGGTGGAAAGAATGTATTGGCTCCTGCCGGAAATATTAAAGGGTACGGTATCTTCCATACCCGCGAATATCCATGATCTCCGGTGAGATTACCAATTCAATTGCGAAACCCAGAAGCTTAATAATACAAACGCGAGTAAACCTAACGCCACAGTAGCTAAAAAATGATTTACCGCCTTCCGATGCCGGTAGTTAAAAGCCTGCCAGTGTCGGATATATTTGACCAGCGGATGGAGCGTTCCTTTAGTTTTCATATCTCAAAGCTCCCGCATCAGCCTTTTCGAAAACCGCCAATTCATATACAAATTCCGCCAAATTTGGCAAGAATCGTATGTTGGTTGGACTCAATTAATCGCTAACTTGTGAGTGAAAATATTTACAATGATTGTTGACATATCTAACCCCTGGCATGCTGTACCCGCCGGTGAAAATGCACCGGATGTGGTGAATAGCATTATCGAAATACCTCAAAATACCAGGGCGAAATACGAACTGGACAAAGACTCAGGGCTCCTCAAGCTTGATCGGGTATTGTATTCAGCTGTTTACTATCCTGCCAATTATGGGTTTATCCCCAGAACCTACTGTGACGATAAAGATCCGTTGGACATAGTGGTCCTCTGCAAGATCGATGTGGTGCCGCTTTGTCTGATCAATGCGAAAGTCATAGGTGCCATGCGAATGCTGGACGGTGGTGAGATGGACGATAAGATCATTGCTGTCGCCGAAAACGACATGAGTGTTAACCATATCAACGACGTGGAAGAGCTGCCTCCACACTTCTTAAGGGAGTTGAAAAACTTTTTTGAAGACTACAAGAAACTGGAAAAGAAGGAAGTGAAAGTGGAGGAATTCCAAAACAAGGAAACTGCTCACGAAATCATATTGCAGGCCATAGCTGATTACCAGGAGCTCGTCAAAAACGCCAGGCACATTTAGTACCTATCGTTCCTTGAAGTTTCGTTGCAGTCCTTCACCAATCCACTTGGCAAGTGCCTGTCGGTTGTCTGAAAGCAGGATCCTTCTTTGGTCTCTCGGACTTACAATGTTGCCTAGTTCGATAAAGATTGCCGCCGGACTACTGTTCTTGAGCACGAAAAGGCTACTACGGGGTTTAACCGACCCACGATAGTCCCTTCCCGGTTGAAAAGCCTTGTAGTTGGATTCAAAAGTGTCGTAGACATCCTGCGCCATCTTTCTACCTCTCCTACTTCTGGCATGATGATAAAAGTATACGTCGACGTTTTCGCCTCCTCGGCTATCAACATGAATAACCACCATACGCTGGTACTTTGATCCCTTATGCTTCTTGTAAAGGTTATTGATAATGTCTGTACGCTGTTCCAACCTCCGTATTTGGTTGGCGGGGATGCGGCCTCGGGTATAGGCATATTCGTCTTTATCACACGGCAAATAATTTTCGTCGCGGATTCCATCATTGTCATCCCTTACTATAAAGTATACGAGCGCGTCCCGTTGTATTAACCACCTCGCCAGCCGCAACGTCACATCGTAAGCATATTCGTCCTCACAAAGGTCGCCACTCTTGTGCGACCCAACTGCTCCCGGGTCCGGTCCTCCATGACCAGCTACCAGGTAGAAAACCGCCCCCTGGAGTGATCTATCCACCATCTGCAGACGCTGATATTCGTCACCGAAAATAGGGTAGACACGCCACTCTTCCTTTGGGCTGTCGATCCAGGATTTCTCCAGTTTATATTCCCTTCCGGAAATCAGTGATTCCCGTCCGCCGAATTGACCTTTGTTCAATTCAATAAAGGCTTTCTTGTACTTTTTGGGATCCACCTGGTGTCTTCGAAGTAGCCGGTAAATGCCATCGCCTTTTTCCGGGGTAATCACCTGGAAATCATCTTGACTGCTGGCAGGAAATAGCAGAAATAGCAGAAATACGAAGACCAGTCCTCTCATGTTGAGCTGTTTGCCCGCAAAGAAAGTCATTACTTCCTTCTAAGCACCTTCCGGGCCGGAAATGAAGAGAATATTTTTTTTTGTAACTTGACGGTTTTCCAACAGCAAAGACTTTTTTTACGAATGACTGACCAGCCGCCTGAAGATGTAAAAACCGAAGGCCAGGACTACAAGCCAGATAGTCGCAGTTCTCAGCTGATGTATGACGAAAAATACATCGAAGAACGTCTGAGAACCAGCGAAAAGTGGTTAAGTGATATAAGCTCACTCAATCAAAAAAAATACAAGCGCCTTAAGAAATCCGAGATCATCATCGCAGCGACAATTCCCTTCGCCGTGACACTCTCGAGTATGCAGGTTATAAGTGAGTCTGCCTTCGCCGAATCAGTATTCACGATTTATGCTGGTATTGGAGGTGCCATTTTAGCCTTAATGAACAACATCCTGAAGATGGGTGGATTCTTCGATAAGTGGAAAGAATACCGTAGCAGAGCAGAACTCCTTAAGCGCGAAGAATATCTCTATTTGACCAGAATGCCCCCTTACGATGTACGTGACGCATTCCCAGCCCTTGTGGAGCGGGTGGAGCAGATTTTAAATGATCCGGAAGAAGAAACAGCGCAGGACAATGGCTAAGAAGCAACGTAAAAAGAAATTTGAGGGAACGACCCTCAACTACGAGCCAATCAGCCGCAAGGCGCCTCAATTGCCGGACAGTATCTACATTGAGGAACGCGTAGAGGGTCAAATTCAATGGCACAAGAGAAAAAGTGATTTAAATGGCAAAAAATTCAACTTGCTGAAAAATATTGACACGCTGGTGGCCGCGGCGGTTCCTATTGCACTGAGTGCACATGCAGCGATGGGAGGTATTGGTGGACCCGAGGGCGAGCAGGTATGGGAAGTCGCATTAAAGATACTTACCGCAGCAGCGGGTGTCTGGCTGACTATTTCTTCAGGTTTTTTCGAGGTAGAGGGGTTTGAGCACAAAGCCAAAGATTACCGCCGGCTTTTTAAGAAAATGGAAAAGGAAAAGTACAAGTACCTGACAAGAACAGAGCCTTATGACGAAGAAGACGCCTACAGCAAATTGGTTATGAACATTGAAAACCAGTTGCATCTGGATGTGATGAATTACTTCAAAGCAAGCAGCGACGGTCAAAAGGAAAGTACTTCCGGTGAAGAGGAAGATAAACCCAAACAAGAATGAAGGTTTTTCTGGATGGCACAGAGAACGGTTCATCATGGCGCACAAGTCTAATTGAGTTACTTGAAGCATCCGATATTTCCTTTTTCGACCCAACGTCAAAAGAACGCTCGAAGCGAACCTACCAGGAGGAGTTGGAACAAAAGAAACAATCCGATTTCCATGTTTATGTGATCACCCCGAAAATGGATGATTTTGAGAACATTTCGGAATTGGTAGAAGATTCCAACAAGAACCCACATAAGACTGTATTTGCTTTTCTTGTAGAAGACGAGGGAGAAACCTTCAATGAGCATCAGGTAAAATCCCTGAAAAGGGTAGGCGAGATGGTTGAGCAAAACGGCGCTGCCTACTGTCAGTCCATGGATCAGGTAGCACAAAAGTTGAAGACGGCACTCCAATGAAAGTCTTTCTCGGAGGAACAGTCGCAGACTCGAACTGGCGCGAAGAGATTATCCCGTTGCTCGAAATAGATTATTTCAATCCGGTTGTTGAAGAATGGGATGAGCAAGCCTATCAAACTGAACTTTATGAGAGAGAGCACTGCGACTACAATTTGTATGTGCTCACTCCGAAAATGATCGGCTACTACTCCATCGCGGAAGTGATGGACGATGCCTATAAAAAAGGAAACCGAACCATTTATTGCTTCCTCCTTCAGGATGGAGAGGACGAGTTCCATGAAGGGCAGATTATTTCTTTGGAAAAAATCGGTCGAGCCATTACCAGGTACGGATCTGTTTGGGCCCGTTCGATAAAGGAAGTAGCAGGCTTTCTCAACTACGCGGCCACCAGCGAAGCGTCGGATAAAAGCAATGAAGAAATCAAGCAGGAGGTGGAATTCACAGCTTCTTACAATTTCCTCTCCAAAGCAGTAGGCAATTGGAAAGAAAAAGCGGATCGCTCTCAACTGTGGACCGGTAGTCTACTAAGAGAGGGCTTGGTACACTGGAAGAGATTGCGGGCACTCAGCAATGAGAAGCGAAGCCCTATTCAGTCGGACATGGAAGAATTTGTGGCGTTGAGCAAAGAGGCCAACCGCCAAATTCGACGGACCAATATTTTCATCTCCTACTCCCGTACACCGAGCAAGCCGTTGGCGCATGCACTATATGAGCATCTCAAGGAAAATTACGAGGTATGGTTTGATCAAGTGAGTATTCCTCATGGCGAAGACTTTGAAGTGGCCATCGAAAAAGGAATTAGGAATTGTGACAATTTCCTGTACATAATCACCAATAAGTCCGTCACTTCTACCTATTGTGGTGACGAATTAAATTGGGCCAAAGCTTATGGTAAGCGGATCATCCCAATCCAGCATGAAAAGGGTGTCAGCGAAGAATTGATCGATTCGGATATTAGCAAAATCAACAGGATCCTGCTGGATGGCATTTCCGAAGAACATTGGCATGTATCCGAAATAATCTCCCAAATCGATGAAGTCTGCGAGCGACAAAGCGACCTGGTCCAACAACACACCAATCTGTTGACCAAGGCGATTGAATGGAAGGAAGATGCCTATAACCCCAGATTACTAAGCTACCAGGACAACCTCACCGAAATCGATCGGTGGCGACATGACCTGCGGAAAGCCAACAATAAGACCAATCCTGTCACCGCGCTGCACGAGGCATTTCATTCGGAATCACTTGCTTTTGATCAACTTAACTATCGTGAATTTTGGATTGCCGGCCGACATCCTAAGGTTTTGGAAGTGATACAGGCCAGCTTCACCGTCAACTACGACGACACATCTGAGCAGCCCCTAAACCTTCTGAAGTCGGTCTACTTCCTATTTGTGGTATCAGAAGAGACTGTGGGTAAAGAGCTATATCTTTCGCAGCTTTCGATGGCTCGAGACCATACCATTCCAGTCATCTTCCTTTGCATCGACAGTGCCGACCGAACACCCCTCCAAATTCAGGAAAGCGAGCGCGTAGTGGATATATCCGAAGGGGTCGAACCCGAGGTAATTCAGGAGTTGAAACGGGACATTTTGCTAGAAATAGGTCACAAGTACAACTATTTCAAAACACCCAGCACACTCTCCTACCAAGCACATATTTGGTCCAAAAAGAACAAACCAGTCACTAATCTTCTGAGGGGGCGGGCGCTTTCCTATTTCAAGTATTCGCAGGAAACGTACGATATTCTGCTCTCAGGCAATACCGCTGCCTACTTCGAAGCATCAAAGACAGTCAAGGAGCATACGCATTACGACTTGTTTATCTGTCGATCAATCACCAAAAGCAATTTTTCTTTCTGGCTCAGCGAACAACTCCTCGAGCGAGGACTAACCTCCTGGAATCACCACGACTATTTGATCGAGGGGCAGTCAGAAGAGGAAGAGGTACGGCAGGGTATAGCGCTATCTCTCAATTTCGTGATTGTGCTTTCCGACGCCCAACTCACCCCCGATATCGATGACATTCAATGGCAGATCGAGCATGCAAGGAAACTGAGTAAGCGGATTTTTCTGATCCGCAACGACAGTACTGAAATACCAGACACCTTGTCGGAGCATGATTGCATCGATTTTACTACTGCTCCGCAGCAAGGCACCTTCCAACTAATTGACACACTCACGGTAGACAAAGAGTTCGTCAAGTTTTTCAATGATCTCAACCCACGGGTATTGCAATGGGCGGATAGTCATGAAAAAGAGAAGAAAGATCTTTTATTATCAGGTTTTATTCTGGAAGACGCAGAAAGACGGATAGAAGGTCATGAATCGGATGTTGAGAAAATATTTACTCAATTCCTGGTAGAAAGCCGAAACCAGCAAAAGCGTCTGGAAAAGTGGAACGAGTTAAAACGGATGCTAATCATAGCCCTTGCCACCTTTGCTACCCTATTTGGCGCATGGGCCTCCTACCAAAGCTATGAAGCCACTACTAAAAGCTACGACGCGCGATTGTCCAATGTAGAAGCAAAGATCGGGCGTATCATGGCTGTGGAGGCACAAAGGGAAACAGAAATTCAACGTCTCGAGGCGGAAAAGCAAAAAAGAAATGCAGAATACAAAACGATCCAGGCAGACTCCCTGGCTGAGGCAGCTATTTGTGAAAAATTGAAGGCCGATGCCAGCAGACAATTCGCCGAGAATGAACAGAAAAAAGCCGATAAGGCGCGAGAGTATAGCGACCAACTGAAGAGAACAGCCAGGAAGGAAACTCGCCGTTCCAAAGCACTCATCAATGCATACGAAGTGCGAAATACAGAAACCAAGCTCATCAATGATCAATCGCTGGCTAAGGCTGTTCAGGCTTACTACCTATTTGAAAATGATAAAGGCGAGGTGAAATATCAGCCGGACATTTTCACCAGTCTTTTTAAGGCTACACTGGGTAATTCGGCCAAATCTCAGAAAATTATTAGAGATCTCGACCCCACTGCCGGGCTAACCAGCTATCGGCCGTATGCTTTCACCTATGATAAGAGGAGTCAGGTCTTTTTTATCTTCAAGACCAATGGATATGATACCCGGATAAGTAAGCGGACACTCCGCAATCCCGTGGGGCAAATACTCATTAAGAATCACCGTAGAATGATCCCGGCACTGTCAGAGATCACGGACCGAGTATGGGTTATCTCTAATCAGGGATTAGGAGAGATCAATGCCGGTGACGATAAGTATGCCATTCGAGATAGTACCGACACCAACAGCAAAAAAATAATGGTGGCAGCCGTTGGAGACGCTACTGAAATCATAGCCACCAGATCGGCCACTTCGCTACGACTTTATTTGGCAACTGTGGAGCAAGTGCACAAGATCTTCGAACTACCGGAGCCTGGAAACAATCCTTTCCCGGAAGCCTTCACCCTGAAGTCCATCGCAGGCGGTTACTTGCTATCATTAGCTCGCGGAGATAGTATCATGACCTACCAGGTCTCCGGGGCAGTGCCTCCCAATCCGAGGAATTACAAACGGAAAAAAGTCGCAAGCTCCTCGGGGACCACCGAGCAGATCTCCAGTGTTGACATTAAGAACTTCAAATTGGCCTTGGGTACCGCCAGTGGGAAGATCGCCATTGACGATTGGCTCGGTCGCAGCGAAATTCAAGCCGTGGAGAGAGCAAAGAGCAGCATCCGAAAAATTGTACTTGATGACTCAGAACACTTTTACGCTGCGACGACTTTTGGCAACCAATTCGAAAACTCCGGAATCATACTTAATACACTTCTCCGAGAAGAAGACCCTGCAGGCTCTACGGTCATTGGACATCTGGAAAGGAGTTCAGACGATATCATCTCGGACATTGCAATCATTGACGGTCAGCTTTTTTATATCGAAAACGCCAGGGCTATCAAATATCACACATTGGCTGCTCGCGATATTATCAAAACCAGTTGCAGTTTGCTGGATAATTGTGGAGAGGAAAAAACACGGTTTATACAGGAATACCAGGCCGAAATCACAGAGGAGTTGATCAGGGCGGACGAATTAAAATTCTGTAAATGTGAATAGTGTCGTGATCAGATCAATTCTTTTGCTTCTTTGGGCCTTTGCAAGTATATCAGCAGCGGGCCAGAACCAAATTATTTCCGGATATGTGCTCGACGCCTATACCCGACAACCCGTGCCCAATGGGACCAACGTGGCACTGAAGGATTCGGTCCTTCTCGGGAGTACATTTCTAAAGCCCACCAACCCATATAATGGCTACTTCGAACTCAGGATCGATTCAAAATTTGATTCCCTTATCCTTTCTAAACCAGGTTATCAGAGCAACAGTATCCCTATAACGGACTCCACAGGTCAGATCCCGGATGAAACCCTTCTTCTTCGACGGGTGATCAACCTGGATATGGAATTAAACCAAGGCAGGGTCGCTTTTGGCGTTACTATCACCAGAAAACTGCGATACATCGGAGGCAAAGACTCCACGCAATTGCTTTTATCAAAGAGACAACCATTGCGAGAAATGCGTCTTGCACAGCACGTACAAGCCGAGGCAGACACATTGATTGTTGCCCACGAATCTTATGAGATACTGAAGATAAGTCTTACTGAAAAATTTAAGACCTTATCACCCCTGGCCCGAGATCAGTACAAGCCGAAATTCACCTTGAACCCAATCGTAAAACCATTTTATGATAAAGGTATTGCAACAGCCGGAAAGCGGGATCAGAGCATTAGTGAAATCCCAGCAAGTGTTGTCCTCATAAATCATGAGGAGATCGCTGCCCAAGGCTATCAATCAGTGCCGGAAATCCTGGAAAATGTCACCGGACTTTACCTGTTCCGAGATTATTCATGGTCAGGCGGTGACCCGATCATCGGCATGCGTGGATTTTTCTCGCCAGGCTTTAACAACGACCTGATCATTCTGGTAAACGGTGTGAATCAATACCAGGATTACTGGGGTTTTTACCCTTTCGCATCATTCCCTATTCCGGTGGAAGCAATCGATCGGATTGAGATCGTAAGAGGCCCTATGTCGGTGATATATGGCAGTGGTGCTTTTTTCGGAGTGATCAATATTATTACCAACGAAGCCAGTGAGCAAGCCGAAGACAGCCAAAGCCCAAAATTTGTCACTATCGCTCGTGGAAGTCGCAACACAACCAGAATGAGCGGAGGCTTGGAATTCAACCGAGATAAAGTCAACTTTTCATTTAACGGACAGCTCTTTGATACAGACGGTATCGATCAGCCCTTTTCCAGGTTTTTGAACGACAGTGTCAACACCACACAGACAACCAAAGGAAAACTATTCAGCAAACAACGCTACATAAATCTCTCCCTGGGTTTAAAGGACCCTACGGAACAGCTCCAGACCAATATAGACATTGTCAATTCCAGCGAAAACCGTGGCATATTTGAATCGACCGTCTCAAGCTCCAATGACTTCTGCCGTTGCCCCTTGCCCCAGGCCAATCCCAACGCCACGGGATCTGTCAACAGAACAACAAGTACTTATGGCGCCTTTCAGCTAAACTTTAATCCAACGAACACCAACATCAATTACTCCACCCGCCTGAACTTCTACAATTACCGGACCGCCATCGATTACAATGCAGGAGGTAACAGGTTTGGGCTCTCCTCTTTTGCCTCTCGGGCCTTCGAGGGTGAGGTTAGCGCTTCCAATGACTGGGAGCAGCAAGGCTTGAGCGGTATCGTGGGTATCAATCTGCGGCGAGCTGACGATCTTGTCACCACTTTTGATATTCCCAGCAGTTCCTTCATCGATGGGAACAATTACATCGCACTGGACAATGACAGTCATTTGACCCTGTTCTCGGCATTTTCCGAATTCAATTTCACCCTCATCAAAAACCAAAATTTACTGAGTGCCACAGGGTTTCCAACGGCTCGCCTTGCTTTCACCGGGGGGCTAAGGATAGAGGAGTTGACAAACTTCAGTTATATCAGCAACCCCAGCATTGACTCGTTAAATAACCTGGCAATTCCACCGGACCGAACAGATCTGAACCGTATTAATCCAGTCTTAATACCCCGAGGCGCCCTCGTCTACACGATCAACAGATTCAACCATCTCAAGTTGCTATATGGGCAAGCCAGGAAACGACCTTCCTTTGGAAATTACACAGATAATGGAGCTTTGAGATTCCCGACAATTCAGACCATTGAGTTTAACTTTATTCGTGAGGATCATCGGGTTAATGCGGGAGATCAACTGAAAGTTCGTCTCAATGCCAGCTTTTTCTTAAACCGGATTGAAGATCTCATTACCCGGGTTTCGACCGTGGATGCTGGTGGTAACTCCATCTTCCAGAGTGGCAATGAAAAGTCCGTAAATACGCTCGGAGGGGAAATGGGTGTGTTCCTGAATTATCAGAAATGGAAAGTCGAAATCAGTGGCTCCATAAACCGATCAAGAGAAACTCAAACCTTACGTGAGGACATCATAGTAACGGGCGAGACACCTTCGTACTCACCTGTATTCCTGGGTTACCTCCAAGCCAGCTACCCAATCACTTTCAGCAAGATGGAGCTAACCACGGGACTTAATGCCAGATACATTTCTGGAGTGGTCCCCGGGTTTGCCTTGGGGGATGCCAATCTTCCCAGCAGAATAGGCCAGGACATATCAGGCTATGCGGTCACGAATCTCAATCTAAGGTTGACCAGAGACACGAAAATCCAGGACCCTAAAAAATTCTTCGATCACTATTTCATCACGCTCAACATCCGAAATCTCTTTAATACGGCCATCCAGTACCCCAGTACCGGCAACAACTCCGCCTGGGCTGAGAAGGGAAGTGCAGGCTACGGGATCAGATGGCAAGTATCATTCGGCATTGACATTTAAAATTCTTCGGCACCCCATGGAAGTCAGTATTTCCAACTTTTTACCTCTTCTTAACGAGTTTCCCCAAAACCCGGCACTTACCTGTGAAAGAGAAACGGTCTCACATGCGGAACTGAAAAAATTGTCAGACACGCTGGCGGCAAACCTGATCCGGCGGGGCATTGGGAGAAATGACGTGGTAGCCGTACAATTGCCTTCAGCGCCTCAACTGATCGCGTCGATCCTGGGAATTGCGAAGGCCGGCGCCACTTTCCTTCCGCTGGATATTTCATTGCCTGACCGAAGAATTGACTACATGATCAAGGACAGTGGTGCAAAATTTTCTATTTGCGCTGGTTCGGATCAGCTGAAAAAAGTTAGTTACGAAGATTTACTGACCCCAATTGAACGTATGCAACTACCTCATGTGCATGGAGAAGATGCGGCCTATATCATCTATACTTCCGGGACTACCGGCCATCCAAAGGGCGTACAGGTATCGCATAATGCACTATTAAATTATCTACAATTCGCAAAAGCCACTTACCTCCAAAAAGGTCGTCAGGGATTTGGGATGGTAACCTCTCCCTCGGTCGACATGACGATCACCTCCATGTTTTTGCCCCTAATTTCAGGTGGATGCCTTCACTTGTACCATCAAAAAAGTAACCTGGCAAGCTTGCAGCAAGGCTTAACTGACAAACGTGTTACATTTTTGAAATGCACGCCAACACACCTTACGCTTTTGGGGACGGAGACGCTAAAGCCAGAGCTTCAGACGCTCATCATCGGCGGTGAAGCCTTGCCTACTGCCGTAGCAAAACAAGCGAAGCAAATGTTTCCTAATGCTGTAATAATCAATGAATATGGCCCCACCGAAACCACTGTGGGTTGCACTTTTCACGAATTTGATCCCCAGATCGATAAAGACACATTTGTGCCGATCGGAAAACCAATCACCGGGGCCAAGGTGGCATTTCACCCTCGCGGAGGCGATCAGGGAGAATTGCTCATAGGCGGCAAATGCATAGCCATAGGCTACGTAGGTGATAGTGAAAAAACGAAGAAAAAGTTTAAGACCCATGCAGATGGACGCTATTACCGTTCTGGGGATCTTGTCCAGTTACGAGCGGGTGAATACCACTATATCGGCAGAATAGATGACCAACTGAAGGTAAATGGTTACCGGGTGGAACCAGCAGAAATAGAGCGGCATCTACTGAAACACCCGGCCATTGAAATGGCACTGATAAAATCAAAAGGCCATCAAATACAAGCATACCTGAAAGCAGAAAAAATCAGTAGGCATACACTGGATAATTATTTATCAAAACGACTTCCTCGGTGGATGATACCAGCAGACTATCATATCTGTACCACATGGAATGTCAAAAGCAACGGCAAATTGGATGAAGCAGCTGTTGTTGAAACAGCCGCCAAATTGCCTCTTACTGTTGTCAAAGACAACCTGGACACGCGAACGTACATTAAAAGACGCATCATCGCGGAGACCAGTATAAAGCACCTAAACAATGATACGGACCTGTTTTTTGTTGGCATGGAGTCGCTATTTCTAGTCCATTTTATCACGGACCTAGAAGAACATTTCAATTGCACAATCGACATGTCGAAGATCCTGAAAAAGCCTTCCATAGAAACGATAGCCCGGTGCATTGAGGGTAGCAACTCCCAAGCCGACGTTGAGGTGCTGAGCGCTGAGAATCCGATATTTTGCTTTCCGCCTGCCATCGGAGGTGAAATGAGCTTCCGGTACCTGCAGCAACAGGCACCTGATCTCGAATTTATTTTAATGCCACCTTCAGAATCTGCCAATGATCCCAGTGCTGGCTATTGTGACATTATCGAGAAATACCAAGGCCACCCCCCCACCTTACTGGGATACAGTGGAGGAGGCAATGTAGCCTTCGAAGTATGTAAGCTGCTGGAAAAAAGAAATTATCCAATTTCGGCCATCATTATGATCGATGCGTACAGAAAAACAGGGTTTCCTGAGGGTTTGCCTTCCGATATCGTTAACATGCGAAACGAGGCATCCCAGGAATTAGGTCCAGGGGCATCTGCGAGTGCGTTCAAGGCTTTAGACACTTATTACGAAATGATAAACTTCCATCTCCGGGATTTTGAGGGGCAGGTAGACGCTGAGTTACACCTGCTGACTTCCAGCAATCGTCATGTGTTTGGCAACAGAAAGGTGCAAGGAACTCCTTATTTCAAAGGTTGGGAGGACGCAACCAGCAATACGTTTGTTGCTCATCGGGCTTATGGTGACCATGCCCGGATGCTGAAGCCACCACATGTTACCGAAAACTTAAAGATCATACGATCAATCATTGGAGATCGTGTCTCCCGACACGAAGTTTTGCAACTAACTCATCCGTCATAAACCATGAAAGTATACCTGGGAGGCACCGTCAACGGATCCACATGGCGCGAGTACATTGTTCCAAAGCTGGAGATAGACCATTTCAATCCGGTAGTAAAAGTCTGGGACGAAGCCGCTTATCAGCAAGAACTTTACGAACGCCGACACTGCGACTTTGTGCTCTATGTGATCACTCCGAAAATGACAGGGTTCTATAGCCTCGCGGAAGTCACTGACGATGCCATCAAACGACCAGACAGAACGATCTACTGCTATCTTAGGGAAGACGGTGAGCAAGAATTCTCAGAAGATGAAATCTCGTCGCTGGAGCATATTGGGCGGAGAGTAGAACGCAATGGAGCCCTTTGGTTTCAATCATTGGACCAAATCATTGCGCACCTCAACAATGCCAAGAAGCAGGCCGACACTTTCGAATGGAGTACCGAAGAAACGCTTGATGCCTTCATTTGCTATGGTCGCAAAAGCAGCAGGCAATTTGTAGGCAACCTGACAGCCAGTTTACAAGAGAAATCCCTCAGTTACTGGTACGACGATGGCTTGGTACCCATGGAAATCGGTCATTTAAAAGAGGTAAATGCCCTGATAGAAAAGTCACAGAACTTCCTATTTGTGATATCGTCGCATGCCGTTCGATCGGAGTATGCGCTTAGGGAGCTTGAATACGCAAGAAAATTAAAAAAGCGGATCATTGCTATCATGCACGAGCAGCCGACAGCTTACTGGGACAATGTTCCATTCGACATACGCAATGGCAAAATGTATTATTACACCGGGACCGAAAAATTGCCGGCACTTTTCCAGGAGGTGACTGCAGCCATTGAATCCGAAAAGGAATATGTGCACCAACATACCCAGATTCTGGGTAAAGCCTTGCACTGGCAAGCACAGGATCACGATCCTAAGAAACTACTCTATGGCCTGGACAGGTACGAAGCCAGCAAATGGATCAAAACAACCTTTACCAATGCTCGCCCGCCGGTAATACCATCTGAATTGCATCGCAATTATATAGAAGCTTCGGAAGCCCTCAGCCTGTCGACCCAGGTCATGCACTTCCTGGGTCGTCTGACCTCACGTCTCACAGATAGAAAAGCTTTCGATACTTTTATTGGGATCGTATCACTTGCTAATCCTATTTCACTGGCACCCCAACTTTTCACTGTACTTACCACCTCCGATCTTTCATCGGTATCGGAATACACTTTCGGGCTGTTCGCGTTTCTTAATTTGTGTTTTGCCTTGGTGGGCATCAAGCAGAAAAACCTTGGCATGTTTATAAGCATGTTCCTGAGCATGATCATGAACCTGCTGATCGTGGGCGTTAAACTGACTGGATAACCCCACCTGTAACCTGTAGCTAGCGATATTCGTTATCGTAACTTATAAAGTTATCGTTTATGCGCGCTAGCAGCAATTTCACCAAATCCATCCATATCTGCCTTTTCCTGAACATGAAAGAGGGAGATTTAAAATCCAGTACCCAGCTGGCAGAAAGTGTTGATACCAATCCGGTAGTGATCCGAAGGTTGATCGCCTTACTGAAAAATGCGGGGATCGTTGGCAGTGTCGCCGGCGCCCGAGGAGGCTTTTATTTAGCCAAAAAGCCTAAAGAAATTACACTTTGGATGATCTACCAGGCAGTGCGCGAGGAGCACTTTTTTGCAAGGCCCAAGATCAACGAAAATTGTGACATCAGCTGCAACTTAGAACTGCTTGTCCATGACACCTTCGACGCGGCTGAGTTATCAATGAAAACCGAATTGGAAAAAGTCACCATTGCTGGTCTCTCCACAGATCTGACTGAAATACTCTCAGAATCAGCAGCTTAGCATATTTATTAAAAAAAATTTACTAAAATGAAACTTTTAAAAGTACATATAGGTTTAAGTATTGTAACATTTAAAATTACATATAAGCATCTATAACATGAAAAAACTTACATTGCTCCTCGCCGTTGTGGCGCTGACATTTTCTAGCGCAATCGCTCAAGATCAAAAGCCTGAAGTCATTAAGCTGACCCAAGTAGAAGGGAAATTCACGAAGAAGGAACTCAACCTGAAGCCAGGCACTTACATTTTCGAAGTGACGAACAAAAGTGTAGACAGAGAAGTTGGATTAGTAGTGGCTAACCTAAACAACGACGGTGCCGCAGGTGATCACATCAAGGAAGGTTATCTGAGTAACACTATCAAGAAAGGTGAAACCGCTCAGTCGCAGACTGTTGTACTCAAGGAGGGTGAATACAAGTATTTCTGTCCGTTAAATCCCACACCAGAGTATACGATCAAGGTTAGCAAGTAAAGAGTGTTGGAATAGTGGTGAAGTTGGATTAAGGTGAAGTTGGATAGTTAGAAAGAAGGCGCCCCAGGGCGCTTTTTTTTGTTTCGGGCCTCGTCATTTGGATTCTTCCCATGGTCGGCCAAGTTAAATCCGGAGGGGCGAGCGGATAACCCACCATTTTGTGCTATATTAAGAGAATTGAATGAAGTTCTATGGGCATTCGCTCACATCAACTAGTAAAAAGTAAAGGCCGGTCAGTTAGCCAGGATATGGCCAAACGCCAACCGGATGAATCAGACGCTCTTCATTCACCCGAAAACAATCATCGTGGGAGCGCGATGGCAGAGTTGCAGCGAAAGATAGACGCATCACCTCTTTCCGGCGATTATGGTCGGGACCCAGTCCCGGTACATCTTAAGCGATCACGCTTGCAAAACCCCGCAATCGTGCAACGGGTCTTGATCGTTGGATCTTACAATGAGAAAAGAGATATCAACGACATGGGTCTGTGGTGGGCCATGGCTTGTGAGCATCTCAATGCAAAGGCCATGGGTTTTGAGGCGGTCATCTTGACGCTCAAGGATTTTAATCGAGATTATGACCAGGAATACACCATGAGTGTCAAGGATAAAATCAGGTTTATCACTCATGGCAATCCCGGCGGCACAAAAATTACCAATGAGACCGAACCCGGGAAAGCTAAAGGCCGATGGACCCAGTATCAAAATGCTGATTTACAGGATGACGACTGGGCTGAAATTGAACACCGAATTCTGACACAAATCGAAGTATTTAATCACGAGCAGGGTCAGATTGCGACGGGCACGCTACTCAAGCCGTACTTCTGTTTCATGATGGCTAATCAGGATATGATCCAGAGGTATCATCCGGATATGGACGATATCGGCGATGGTGAAGCATTCCTAACCAACAACTATATTTTAGCACTTGACCCGAAAAAAATGCAGACTGATGTACATGTAGCAATGGGCGAAGAAGTGGAGGCTACTCCGGCATTGTTAGAGATCTTCGAGCCACCCAATTATTGGAAGTCATACGACGATGTAAAGGGGAAACTGCCACTACTCAAAGCATTCAAGGAAGGAGAGGATGTAGATATGGATGCCGTGTATGCGGAGATTTTTGCTTACATCGAACCAAAATATCAGCTATTGGTAGGATTAGTTGAAAAATATGGCATGGCCGCGGGTAAAATTTCGGAGCAATCTCCCTGGGACAATATCCGCACCAAAGTCTCTTCGGCTTTGAGCGACAAGCAAGTAGTATCTGAATAAGCCGCGAGCTGGCTGTTAACCGGTCATCGCCACCTGATTGAAGCAGCGACAAAAAGTTGCTAGTTTTCCTCACAAAAAAACGACCAAACGTCCTATTTTTGGCGGCCGCAAATGGCACCCCATGACAAACTATGCTGACATTATCGCACGCGAATTAGGCGTGCGAATTCCCCAGGTAACCGCGACAATTTCCCTATTGGATGAAGGGGCAACCGTACCCTTCATTTCCCGCTATCGAAAAGAACGGACCGGCTCACTAGACGAAGTGCAGATCGCGGGCATTCGCGACCGACTCACACAACTTCGGGACTTGGATGCCAGACGCGAAACCGTCCTGAAAACCATAGAAGAACAGGGTAAATTAACCGACGAGCTCCGAAAGAAAATCGAAGCAGCCGCTACCCTGTCGGTGCTGGAAGATCTTTACTTACCCTATAAACCAAAGCGTAAGACTCGCGCCAGTATTGCCAGGGAAAAAGGCCTGGAGCCACTGGCCGAATTACTCTTGAAACAAGGCGGCCAGGATCCCGAGGTAGTGGCTGCCGATTACCTGGATGAAGAAAAAGAGGTAAAGACGGTAGAGGAGGCGCTCCAGGGCGCCCGGGACATTATCGCCGAACGCATCAATGAAGATGCGGATATCAGAAAAAAGATCCGACGCCTATTTGTGGAAGAGGGGGTGATCACTTCCAAGGTAATTAAGTCCAAAGAGTCAGAAGCTCACAAGTACAAGGACTATTTCGAATGGAGCGAGCCATTAAAGAAAATTCCATCTCACAGGCTTTTGGCCATTCGTCGAGGCGAAAAGGAAATGATGCTGTCTATGGACGTAGCTCCGGAAGAATCCACAGCTACCAGCCTGATTGACCGGCAATACGTAACTGCTCATAATGCTACTTCGGAGCAAGTAAGTCTGGCCTGCAAAGACGCCTACAAGCGGCTGCTGAAGCCGAGTATTGAAACAGAAATACGGCTCGAATCAAAGAAAAAAGCGGACCAGGAAGCGATCGGTGTGTTTGCCGATAACCTCAAGCAATTGTTGATGGCCGCACCACTCGGGCAGAAAACCGTCATGGCCATCGACCCGGGCTTTCGGACCGGGTGCAAGGTGGTCTGTTTGGACAGGCAAGGCAAGCTTTTGCATCACACGGCTATATTCCCTAATGCCCCGCAAAAACAGATCCCGCAGGCTGCTGCCGAGGTATTGGATTTGGCTCAAAAGTATCATGTTGAAGCCTTTGTCATTGGCAATGGCACCGCCAGCCGCGAGACGGAGCAATTTGTAAAGTCTATCGGCCTCCCCGGGAACCCAATCATTGCGATGGTCAACGAAAGTGGGGCGTCGATCTATTCTGCCTCCGAGGTTGCCAGAACAGAGTTCCCAAACCATGATGTAACCGTACGGGGGGCTGTGTCAATAGGCCGCAGGATCATGGACCCTTTGGCGGAGTTGGTGAAAATAGATGCCAAGTCAATTGGGGTAGGACAATACCAACATGATGTAGATCAGGTAGCGTTGAAATCTGCTTTGGACGATGTGGTGATGAGCTGTGTCAACAATGTGGGGGTAGAGCTCAACACTGCCAGTAAGGAGTTGCTTACCTACGTATCAGGACTTGGGCCCCAGTTAGCAGAAAACATCATCGCATTCCGCGAAGAAAACGGACCATTTAAGGAAAGAGCTGCCCTCAAAAAAGTACCCAGATTGGGAGAGAAAGCCTTTGAACAGGCTGCCGGATTCCTTAGGATCGCTGATGGTAAGAACGTATTGGACCGGTCGGCGGTACATCCTGAAAGGTATAACCTGGTCAAACAAATGTCTGCTGACGCGAGGTGTACCCTTGAAGAGCTGGTGGCTTCCGCAAGCCAGCGAGCATCAATTGATTTGAAGAAGTATGTGACGGACGAAGTTGGCTTACCCACGCTCAAAGACATATTGTCGGAACTCGAAAAACCAGGAAGGGACCCCCGGGATCAATTTGAATTGTTTGCCTTTCAGGAGGGGGTGAACGAAGTGGCCGATTTGAAAATAGGCATGAAGCTGCCGGGAGTTGTCACCAATATTACCAAATTCGGGGCTTTTGTGGATGTAGGGGTACATCAGGACGGTCTGGTGCATGTGAGTCATTTGTCTGACGGCTTTGTAAGTGACCCTGCGGCAGTGGTAAAGCTGCAGCAAAAGGTACAAGTCACCGTAACGGAAGTCGATATCTCGAGGAAGCGCATCTCCCTGTCCATGAAGTCAGACCCATTCGGGGCTCCGAAGAAAAAAGCCTCGCCTCCACCGAAAAAGAGGACGCAAGGAAACCAGCCAGACGGAGATTTGCAGGCCAAACTAGCTCAGTTGAAGGGGAAATTCAGATAAAGGAGACTACCTACTCAGCTAGACCCGACTGTAGGTAGTGCCAGGCTTGTGGCGGAAGGCGGGAATATCATCAATTCGAAGGGAAAGCCGACCTCTCCTAAAAGACCATCATTTTAGAATCTAATGTGGAAACGGCGCTTTATGAAGTAATTGTTAACTTCGCCTAACCCTTAAAACAGCCTAAATGACTCGTCAACAGCTTTTCGATAAGATAAAGGAGAAAGAGAGCTTCTTATGTGTGGGGCTGGATCCTGATATGTCCAGGATTCCAAAGCATTTGCTATCAACAGATGATCCAATCTTTGAGTTTAATAAGCAAATAATTGATGCGACACTCCCCTATACCATCGCTTACAAGCCCAATGTGGCCTTCTACGAGGCGCTAGGTTCAAAGGGATGGGAATCGTTGGAGAAAACCATGGAGTACATGCCGGATTCTGTCTTCAAGATCGCAGATGCAAAACGGGCAGACATTGGCAATACCAGCAAAATGTATGCGAAGGCTTTTTTCGAAAACATGAACTTCGATGCTGTGACCGTAGCACCTTACATGGGCCACGATTCTGTCATGCCGTTCCTTGAATATGAGCGCAAATGGGTGATCCTGCTGGCTTCTACGTCCAACACCGGCTCCTTCGATATTCAAGAGCTTCTCGTGGATAACAACAGCGAAAAACTGTATGAAAGGGTCATGCGAAAAAGTCAGGAATGGGGTAATAAAAACAACATGATGTACGTGGTGGGAGCTACGCGGATCGAGACGCTGATCAATATCCGCTTCATTGTTCCGGATCATTTCCTGCTTATTCCTGGCATTGGCGCGCAAGGAGGCGATTTGGATCTGGTGTGTCGTTATGGGATGAACAAGCAGTGCGGCATGTTTGTCAATTCGTCCCGATCAATCATTTATGCAGGTGACGGGGAGGATTTTGCGGAAAAAGCCGCAGCCGAAGCACGAAAAATGCAGCAGACCATGGCAAAATGCCTGATGAAACCCAATGTGCGAGTCAATGGGTTCATTGATAAGATTTCGTGAGTGAGTATATAGTAGAGGGCACTGAGTATTAAGTACAAGGTACCACGAGAGATTCCGGTATTTCTCCTTCGTCGGAAACCGGAATGACGCCAGAACAAAAGAACCCGAAGCCAAAGCCAGGAATTAAGAGCCAGGAACAGAAAAGTGAAACCCCAAACGTCATTCCTGATGGAGTGCAACGGAAGTCAGGAATCTTATCATCAAGAGGCAAGAGAGGGCATTAAGTACTGGTACAAGGTACTACGAGAGATTCCGGTATTTCTCCTTCGTCGGAAACCGGAATGACGCTAAAACAAAAGAACCCGGAGCCAAAGCCAACTGGACGTCATCGCGAGCCTGCGAAGCGATCTTATAAGAACAGCGTACAAGGCCTTAAGTATTGAGTAGAGCGTACAGTGTACTAAGTAGTAGGTATTAAGAGACCCGAGAGCCAAAATGATTTGGTGTTTCGGCTGTGCAATCCGTGTAATTCTTTACTTTTTCCCTTGTGGACGAACAGTTTTTACACTACGTATGGAAATTCCACCAGTTCCGCACCGAGAACTTGACAACCACTCAGGGAGAAAAAATTGTCATTTTCTCGCAAGGTTTTCATAACCATGATGCCGGGCCAGATTTTCAAAATGCACGGATAAAAATTGAAGATATTGAATGGGTTGGACAAGTAGAAATCCACGTGAAGTCTTCAGACTGGCTCAAGCACCGGCATCAGCAGGATCGGGCCTATGATAACGTGATACTACACGTGGTTCATGAACTCGACACGCCTATTGAACAAAACGGCCGAATGATCCCCACACTCGAATTAGCCGGATTGATCGATGAGACCCTGGTCGACAATTACAAAACACTTAGTGGCAATATCTATGACATACCCTGTCAGGAAGTAATTACCAATGTCGATGGGCTGAAGACTTACAGTATGTTAACCCGCGTTGCCGGGGAGCGGATGGAGTCCAAGGCCTCGCAACTAGTCGGACCCTTGCTTAAGCGCACTGATGGGGACTGGGAAACGGTGGCATTTATCTGCTTGGCACGAGCGTTGGGAATGAAGATCAATTCGGATTGTTTTGAAGCGCTGGCCCTCTCGCTTCCTGGACACTATTTGCTAAAACACCAGCACCGACCCGACCAAATTGAAGCGCTGGTCTTTGGAATGGCCGGTTTTTTGGATACCAGTCCGATCGATGATTATCAAAGGAAACTAGCCAAGGAATTCGCCTTTCTCAAACACAAATACAATCTGGAACCACGTTTGGTAAGACATGAATGGAAGTACGCCCGATTGCGGCCTGCCAATTTCCCAACTGTTAGACTGGCTCAACTGAGCGCCATCATGACCAATACCGGTAACTTAATGAGTTTCCTCATTCACGCGGAACGTTTTGATGAAGTAAGATTGCTGTTGACCTCCGAAGTATCAGAATATTGGCAGTATCACTTTGATTTTGGCAAAGCCTCCAAGAAAAAACTACAATTAGGAGAAATCGCAACCTCAGGTACTATTATTAATGCGGTGGTTCCACTCCTAGTGGGTTATGGCGACTTAAACGGAGCACCAGGTTTGAAGGAGAAAGCATTATCCTGGCTCGAAAACCTGCCAGCGGAAAACAACAAAATCACAAGAAGATGGGATAATTTGAACATCATCGCAAGCTCAGCCTTTGAATCTCAGGGACAGATTCAGCTGTTCAATGCGTATTGCCTTACACGCAAATGCTTACAATGTGAAATTGGCTCAACCATAGTCTCCAGACCATGCTGATCTGGTTGCTTCACACACCTGTACTTGCCGGACTTTGCTGGTACTTGACAAAGCAGCATGAATTCAGCAAATGGAGTCTGGCAGGTCTACTGGCAAAATTGGTCGGCGCCATGGCCTTTGCGCTCCTTTACTGGTTTTATTATCAAAGCGGGGACAGCCTGGACATTTACCACGAATTAGCCCTGATTCTGAATAAGTCCCGGAGCTTTGACATGTACCTGGATTGGCTCCTATCCCCCATTGACCCTTACAGCGCTAACCCGCGTACCGCCTACCTACTGCGCATACTGAGCCCCCTGGCCTGGGCTACTCAAGCTAACTATTGGATATTAACACTATACCTGGCGATGTTCAGTTTTTCTACGACCTGGTCATTGATCAGGTCGCTGACCGAAAGTTATAAACAGCTCCAAATTCCAATCATACTGTCGCTAGGATTTTTGCCTTCCCTACTTTTTTGGGGATCTGGTCTTTCAAAGGACACGATCGCGAACGGTTGTTTCTTTTTTTTGTTGGGCCTCGTACTCGACAGGTATGATGGACGCAGTGTTCCCTGGTTCAGACTTGCTCTTGGTTTCTTAGCTTTTGGCGCCCTCTTCCTCATCAAACATTATCTAGCCGGGACTTCTTTCTTTCTGGCAATATTGTTGTTTTTATATCGTGCGGCTTTTTCAAAAGGAATGGTAGCGCGTGCATTGGTTTTCGCACTTGTGGTGATCATTGGCGGTATTGGAATCCGGTATTTCTTTGTACGGTTGCGTCCTGAGAGGTTCCCCCTCACCTTCTACGAACTTCATGAACAGGTGATCGCAAAGTCTGACGCTGCCAACACCTTATTCTTTGACCTGGAGCCGACCTGGCCAAGTTTACTTTCGAATGTGCCCAAGGCACTGATATCGGGGTTATTTATGCCATTGCCATGGACCGGTCACCATTTTCTATCGATGCTACTTGGCATTGAAAATCTGATTTTGCTCCTGCTCACACTTCTTTCGCTGCGATACATCAATTTAAGAGCGGTCTGGCAACCAAAAATTGTTGTCGGCTTGTGCTTTATTCTGCTTATGGCTACGACCCTACCATTGGCCAACCCCAATTTAGGTACGCTTTCCCGCTACAAAAGCGCCTACTTACCTCTATTTTGCTTGATAATTTCTATGATACCGTATAGAAAGTGGGCACGCCTTTCTGCTTAGTTTTGCGAACTATTTCAAGAGATCATGGAAAAACCTGTCATCATTTTTGGCGCGAAAGGCATTGCAAAATCAGCACTGGAAATATTTAAGAGCAACGACGTTGTTGTTTATGGATTTTTGGAAGAGGATAAAAAACTACATAACACCGAGATTGACGATATATCGGTGTTGGGATCTCCCGATGACCATGGTTTCCTGAAATTAATTGGCCAAAAATGCGAGGCTTTTGTAGCTACGGACGACAATTCGGTGCGAAAGAAAAATGTCGAGTTTTTGATTGAGACCCGAAAGGTGATGCCCGTCAATGCCATCCACGAAAGCGCTACTATCCCCGATTCTGCTTCTATTGGTCATGGCAATTTTATTGCATCCGGCGTACGCTTCAGCTCTTCGGTCAAAATAGGTCATCACTGCATCATCAATACAGGTGTTACCATCGACTATGATGCCGTCTGTGACGACTATGTGCAAATTGGCGCTGGCGCTGTGCTAAATTCCGGGGTGGTAGTGAAAAAGAATGCATTCATCGGAAGTGGGGCTATTATCGTCAGTGGAGTTGAAATCGGCGAAAATGCCCGCATTGGCGCCGGTTCTGTGGTCATCTCCAATGTAGCCAAAGGAGAAACCGTCTTCGGCAACCCTGCCAAGCTCGTCGGTAGCTAATCTCGAATTTTACAGATATTTGCACTTTTAGAGGAATAGCACCCTGCTTGAAACAGGGCTTAGCGAATTATGAAAGAAAAATACCAAGTACTACTGTACTACTGCTACGCTCGCATTGAGGACCCGGAAGCATTTCGGGAGCAGCATCATCTACTATGTCTGGAACTCAACTTGCGTGGCCGCATCATTGTAGCAGCAGAAGGATTAAATGGCACGGTATCGGGCCTACCGGAAGATTGTGAAAAATACATGCGGGCCGTTCTTGCTGATCAAAGATTTGCGAAAACTGAATTCAAGATTGACACCATGGATCAGCATGCTTTTGCCAAACTGCATGTACGGGTCAAGCCCGAGATTGTACACTCGAGTTTAAAGCATATCGACCCAACTGCACAGACTGGCACTTATGTTGAACCCGCCGAATTCAAGCAGATTTTGCTGGAAGAAGATGAGGATACAGTGATTCTGGATGTCAGATCCAACTATGAGCACAACGTTGGAAAATTCAAAAATGCCGTTACCCTGGACATGGAAAACTTTCGGGATTTTCCGGAAAAAGTAGAAGAATTAAGTGCTCTTAAGAAAAAGAAGGTAGTCACTTATTGCACCGGTGGAATTAAGTGTGAAAAAGCCAGTGCCTATTTGTTGGAGCAAGGTTTCGAAAATGTATACCAACTACATGGAGGAATCATCAAGTATGGACTGGATGAAGGTGGAGAAAATTTTGAAGGCAAATGTTACGTATTCGATAATCGTATCGTTCATGAGGTCAATGAAGTAAATCCTTCCATCATTGCCAAGTGCTATGTCACCGGTGAACCATCTGATCGAATGGTCAACTGTGCCAACCCCAAATGCAACCGTCACATTGCTATGTCGCAAGCAGGCGCCGAAAAATTCAAGGGGTGCTGTTCTGAAGAATGCATGAATGCTCCTGAAGTTAGGCCCTACGATGGCACTGGTTATTATCCGAAAGAAAGCAATGGCTACAATCCCTACAAAGGTCTGAAACGATAGGTGCAGGGGTTGTTCATCTGGTTATTTGGTTGTTTAGTTCGCAATTTTTACCGCATCTCACGTAATCCTTTGCAAAATCCATCATTTAGCTAGAATTTAAGGTTGAATTGCCGGCATGACTAAAATCTCTGAAACGGACCTTATCATAAATCCGGACGGGAGTGTTTACCACCTGAACTTAAAACCCAGCCACCTGTCTGACACGATCATCACCGTGGGGGACCCCAATCGCGTGCATCGCGTCAGTCGTCATTTCGACAACATTGATTTCGAAATGAACAAGCGTGAATTTATCACGCACATTGGGAAGTATCAGGGGCATCGGATCACGGTTATCAGCTCCGGCATGGGGACTGACAATGTAGAGATCTTGATGAATGAGTTGGATGCACTTGCCAATATCGACTTGCGCACCAGGCAACCCCTGTCAAAAAAACGAATACTCAGAATTATTCGAATCGGGACCTCCGCCAGTATCCAGGAAGATGTACGATTGGGATCGCATGTCATGAGTGAATATGCCTTGGGAATGGATCCACTCATGTATTTTTATGAGTTGTCTATGTCAGAATTTGAGCAGGAAATCGGCCGGGAGGTTGGCACTTCCGTGGGTTTACCTTATAGCCCTTACTGCGTGAAAGGGTCCCAGGAATTGTTGGATCTGTTCAAGGATGTTACCACCGCAGGAAACACTGTCACCTGCCATGGATTTTATGCCCCTCAGGGGCGGACATTGAGAATTCCCATACGCTACCCTCACCTGGTCGATACACTCACACAATTCCACCATCGCGACTTTTGGCTCACCAATCTGGAAATGGAAACCGCCGGTTACTACGCCATGGCACGCGTTTTAGGGCACGAAATGATTAGCCTCAATGCCATCATAGCCAACAGGCAGCGAAACAAATTCTCGGAGGATCCTAATCAGGTTATTGACTCCCTGATCATAAAAGTTCTTGATAAAATAGTCAGTTCTTCCTGAGAGCAGTCTGAACAGCTTTCCTAAGCTCCCCTACCGCACTAACGAAGTGCCCTTTGGCTTCTTGCCATTTCTCCTGATTCTTGAATTCGTCAAATTCCGCTTCCAGTTGCTCCTTCTTCTCCCTCAGCTCATCTACTTTATTTTCGAACTCTTCCTTCAGATCATCTTTGACATCCTTCATTTCATCTACGAGATCATCGATCTTTCGTCCCAGTTCTTGTAACAGGTTTTCGACTTGGCCTTTTGATTCGCTCATGCTGTAAGTAATTGTAATAGGAAGTTAAAGAATTATGAAAAGACTTGTAGTATCTGCGGCCCCAAGTTTTCGCACAAAAGTGGGTGTCCGCTGTGCGGTCAGGCCTTTGAAGTGGTAATTCCGCAGGCTTCAGTGACCAGATTGAAATCTTTTACCTGGTAAAACCCGGACCTACAAAATTCCAACGCTGTAAATAATTGTAAAACGAAGTTAAAGAATGCTCTTGGCAGGGCTTTTCAACCAACTCGATACCTGTTACTTCGTATCTTTCCATCCGGGATTTGAATCCATGCTTAAAAACACCAAAAAGTTATTTCTTATAGCTTTTGCTACCATCTTGTTGCCCATCATTTTATTTGTGGTTTACGAGACCTCCTCGTTACAAGAAGATGAACAGGTGCTTCAAACCATTTACGAAAATCAGCTTGATTTCATCATTTTCTCGGCCAACCAGTATTCCAATGATTTTCTGGATAATCTGGTGAACAGCATAGAGGGAGATCTCACCGAAAATGGTTTCCAACTAAGCGAAAAGACAAGAAGCCTTACCCAATACAGTGGATGCACCTTATTCCGACTGGAATCGATTGGCAATGCAGAGGTAGATACGACTTACTATCCCGAAGACCTGCAAAGCCCGTTCATTTTATTACTGGATAGTATCAATAGGAATAATCAGAACCTGATCCAGCAACTTCAACGCTATCGGCAATCGGGATATCGGAAAATAGAACCAGGGGAAGTGGTGTTGATCGATAATATGGAGTTGCAGGTATTGCAGGCCGTGCTGGTGGATCCATCTGGTAATCAATACCTGTTCTCCGGACTGATCGAACCAGTGGCTTTTGCTGTGGAAGTGCTCAGCCCCAAACTGCAGGAAATCGCCCAGGAAGACATTGCCATTTCATTGGTTAACGACGAACAGGCGCTCAAGCTTTTTCTTACCGATAGTGTCTCAGGAGAAGTCATCGCTTCAAAACGCATGTGGCTCTTTCCTACCATGAAATTGGCAATAAGCCTCAAGAATCAAACACTGAAAGAACTTATCAATCAACGCCTTGAATACAACCTATTGGCATCAGGAATACTGATCATTCTATTACTGATTGGCTTCATAATGGTGGGGAGAACCATCTATCAACAAATGCAGCTGGCTCAGACTAAAAGTGACTTTGTATCAAATGTTAGTCACGAACTCAGGACACCTTTGGCCTTGATCAGCATGTTTGCTGAGACTTTGCTTTTACAGCGAGTAAAAAAAGAAGAAAAGAAGTCAGAGTATATTGAAATTATATTCAAAGAAACCAACCGGCTAACGCGAATAGTCAATCGCATATTGAACTTTTCGCAAGTAGAGGCAGACAGGAAGAAGTACCATTTTTTACTCCTGGATTTGAACACCGTAGTTGATGAATTGATGCATGACTACTCTTTCCATTTGGAGCAAAACGGATTTGAGTTTTCTGTAGACCTATGGGAGGAGCCCTTGGACACCAATGTGGACAAGGAATCGGTTTATGAAGCGCTGGTAAATCTGATAGACAATGCAATCAAATACAGCAAATCCACAAAAAAGCTTCATATCTCTACCGAATTGCGAGGAGAAAACGCGGTGATCGCTGTGAGTGACTCGGGAATTGGTATCCCCCGGGAAAAAATAAAACAGATTTTTGATAAATTCTACAGGGTTGCGGAAAGCAACATCCACGATGTACAGGGGGCAGGATTAGGGCTTTCGCTGGTCTCATCGATTATGGAAGCACATGAGGGCAATGTGGAGGTGGATTCCAAAACAGGAGAAGGTAGTACCTTCCGATTGGTTTTTAAGATAAATCCGAAGTAATGGCAAAAATATTGGTGGTCGAGGACGAACCTAATATGCAAATTGGGTTGCGAGACAATCTTGAGTTCGAATCCTATGAAGTTACAGTAGCTAAGGACGGTGAGGAGGGCCTGACACTGCTCACTTCACAATCCTATGATCTGGTTCTATTGGACGTTATGCTGCCCAAAAAGTCGGGTTTCGACGTGTGCAAGGAAGCCAGGGCTTCGGGAGTAAAAACGCCCATTATTTTCCTAACCGCCAAGGGTGAGGAAATCGACAAAGTACTGGGATTGGAACTCGGAGCAGACGATTATATCACCAAGCCTTTTAGTATCAGGGAGCTGGTAGCCAGGGTAAAAGCAGTTTTGCGGCGGACCGAATCCTCCGGAGATGCCAAGCAAGACACACCAGCTCATTTGTCACTTGGCAAACTGGAGGTCGACTTCACCAAGTACGAGGCCCAGCATGATGGCGAGATAACTAAGATGTCACACAAGGAATTTGAGGTCTTGCTCTACCTGTACCAGCATCGAAATGAGATCGTCAGCCGCTATCAACTCCTGGAGGATGTTTGGGGTTACGAAGCCACACCAACTACCCGTACCGTCGACAATTTTATATTAAAGCTGCGCCAGAAAATTGAGGAAAACCCAAATGACCCGAAGTACATCCTTACGGTACATGGCGCCGGATACAAACTAATAGCCGGGGAATAATTGTCCTAAAATCCTAATCCTCGCTGCTGTGTTCCGGTATCGGGGATTTTTATTGTGGTGCCAAAGGCTTTATTAAAATCTTCGATAAACTTGGCTGAAAGCAATGGTGACTCCTTTTCGAGGTTTTGATGCACGAAAAAGTATAGTTTCTCAAGTCCTTGCTCTTTCCATTGCTTGATCCTGGTGACCCAATCGTCCAACCGCTCGTAATCGCTATCATGGTTGGCACCCACATACCTGACAAAAGCGACCGGGGAGGTCAATCGCATATGCAGTAAATCTCTTCTTCCCGCTGTGTCTGTGACGATATTAGCCACCTGATGTTCTTCAAATAGCGCATAAGTCTCGTCGGCCACCGACTCATCGTTGAACCAGTCCGTATGTCTAAGTTCGACCGCCAGGGGGATATCTTTTGGCCAGAAATCGAGTACTGACTGCAATCGGTCGATGTATTTGGGCCCAAAGTTGTTGTGAACCTGAAGGAATACCATTCCCAGCTTTTCGCCAAAGGCGCGAGCCGAGTTACAAAAATCCTCCACTGGCATCTCTACATTGTTGAGTCGCTTGACATGAGATACATACTGATGGACCTTCGGGAAAAATTTAAAATTGTCCGGAGTTTTTTCCTTCCATACAGTTATTTGCTCAGGCCGGTAGGCATTGTAAAAAGTAGCGTTGAGTTCGATGGAGTTGAATTGAGTAGCATAGTAAGACAACTCGTCTTTCGTACCCCTGGGATAGAAACCCTTGAGGTCTCCCTTATTCCATTTGGCACACCCGACAAATACTTCGGCTAACGAGCCATCACCTTTAGCCAGCGCGTTGGCAGTACCATGATGGTCTTCGGGTAAAGTAAAATCTACGAGTTCCGGGTTTTCGACACTTCCAAATTTCATGTTTTAGGGTTTAAAGGAGCATGGTTCAGGCTACTGACGTAGCCCAGGGCTTTTCATTTCTTCAATTTTACGGTTTTTCCGATAAATGCATCAATCATTCGATCAGGAAGTATCCTGGGAATGATCCAATTTGTCACTTTCTGAGGTACCAGCGCATACCTTGTTTTTGGCTTCGCTTTTTCGACTATTTTGGCCACATATTCTCCCACATAATCGGCAGTGAAGCCAGCGTCAATGCTACGCCGTACCAGGCCATTATTAAATTTCTTCAGCGCATCACCATATTCCGTGCTATGATATTCTTCCATATTGGTGCTCTTCGCCCAAATGGGTGTTTTAATGGCACCAGGGCCAATGATAATTACGTCAATCCCCCAGCGCAACAATTCCCTGCGAAGACTATGTGAAATACCCTCTACAGCATGTTTGGAACCCACATACGGCGCAACAAATGGCATCCCGATTTTTCCGGCTACAGATGAGATGTTGAGAATTCTACCTGGCGATGAGCCGTGATTCTCTCGAGCACCGAGCAACGGCGCAAAAGCCTGTATACACTTTACCAGGCCAAGCACGTTCACGTCAAACTGATATTTCACCTTCGCGATATCGATGTGTAACAATGGTCCGCCAACGGCAATGCCCGAGTTGTTGATCAAGGCATGGATTCCCTTTTCCCCTACGTTAGCTGACACCTTGGAAACAGCCTGATCAATAGCCTCATGGTCGGTCACATCAAATACCAGCGGCACAAAATTTTCCGGAAACTCCAAACTCAACTGCTGGGCATCTTGGGGTTTCCGAACACTACCGAAAACCCTGTAACCTCTCTGAAGCAGCGACTTTGCCATCTCCAAGCCGATTCCGGTAGAAACACCGGTAATCACTACTGCGTCGCTTCTGTTCATTGTTTTTCGTCTTTGATAAATAATTCTACAATCTCCTCCGGGACCCTACGTGGCTTATTGCTGTTTTTGTCCAACAGGCACCAATTGGTCCGGGCCGATACGCAAAGCTTTCCTGCCTTGAAAAATTCCACCTTTCTTACTGATCGGACACCCTCATTCTTCTCGATAAAAGTGCGGGCGGTTATAGTTTCTCCTAAGAATGCGGGCCTCTTGTACTCAATGAAATGATCGATCACCACCCAAAGGTAGGCGGCCTCTATTTCCGGGGTGGTCCTGGCCTGCCAGTGTGCCGCTGCCATATCCTGCACCCATTGCAACCAAACCACATTATTCACATGCTCGAGCGCATCCAGGTGTTCATTTTTGACAAGAATATCCTTTTCGTAAACTTCACTCATCACAACACTCTCCTTAACTTGTAAATACCAATTTTTCCATCTGTATTTTCCAGTATGCTTCGAAATTTTTCATCTCCTAGAAGCGCATCAAAGCGATCGTAACTATCCGCTGCTATCAAAACCAGGCCTTGCAAAAAAAATGGCTGAACCTGTTTCTTACCTTTAATCTCTCTTGCAATAGTCGCCGCGCGGGTCCCGTTGAAATGGATGCCCATTCCCAAACTAACGGCCAACTCCGAAATTTCAGTAAATAGGGTCGTTTCACTGACATCATCACCCAGCAATATGGCAAGATAACGTTGGTCTCCCCGGTATTTTCTTGGTTTATCAACGGGATCCTCCACCACTCCAATCGGCGTGGTAAATCCGAAAATGAACCTACTAACAGATTTGATACGCAAAATACTTTTGAATAAAAAAACCTTGTTGCTTATCATCCGCAGGAAGGCCTCCGCGTCAGGATACGCAACAATAAGAAGCATTTGGCGATCCATTTCCCTGTCTCCTTGCACGATCCCCTTCACATACCCTTTGAACTGCGGCGCCGCGCCGATTCGCCTTACATGGGGAAAGGCCAGGACATTGTAGAAATTGTAAAGTCTGGGTCTTTTCAGGTCGAACCAATTGATAGCCCAAAGCTTGCTGTCCAGGTTGGCATTTTCGACCGTGGCCTCGATATGAACGAGTGTATCCTCTCTTAGCTTTATTGTTCGGTTTTCCATGTGGTCCTGCGTGCTGTTTTAAATCCCGTGATTGATATAACCTTCATTGTCGACATGAAGTACCAATTTATTTACTGCCCAATTTTTGGAGTTAAATTACTAGGTGATTTAAAGAAAAATGCCCAAACCAAATCAAAAGGATACACATTTCCGCACCTGCAGTCTTTGCGAAGCTATGTGTGGGTTGGAAATAACTTTGAAAAACGGACAGGTCCAATCCATTAAAGGCGATAAAAACGACCCTTTTAGCAAAGGTTACATCTGCCCAAAGGCGACGGCTCTGCAAGATCTCCACGATGATCCCGATCGCTTACGTCGACCTATTCAAAGAACTTCGGACGGATGGAAGGAAATACCCTGGAGCCAAGCTTTCGATCTGGTTGAGAAAAACTTGAAAAGTATTCAGCAGAAACATGGAAGCGACTCAGTGGGTATCTACTTCGGAAACCCCAACGTGCACAATTTGGGATCCATGTTATTTGGCCCCGGGTTTGCCCGTTCGTTACGTACCAAATACCGGTACTCTGCAACCTCTGTAGACCAACTCCCTCACCATTATGCTTCGCAGTTCATGTTTGGGCACATGCTACTAATACCCATTCCGGATATTGATCGTACGGATTTTTTCCTTTGCATCGGTGCTAATCCGGTGGTCTCTAACGGAAGTTTGATGACCGCTGGAGGGATGCCCACCCGCATTAAGGAACTCCGCGAGAGAGGGGGCAAAATGGTAGTTATCGACCCTCGCAGAACTGAAACGGCAGATAAAGCGGACCAACATTTATTCATCAAACCAGGAACAGACGCATACCTATTGGCCTCGATCATTTATGAACTGACACGCGACATTCCAAATGATTTACCAGATTATCATAGGGGACTTTCGGAATTGCCCGGACTATTTGAGAGCTTCTCACCGGAGAAGACAGCTACAGTCACTGGTGTAGATCCGGAAACACTAAAAAAACTGGCAGCTGATTTTTCTGCAGCGAAGAAGGCCGTTTGTTATGGGAGAATGGGTGTTTCCACCCAGGCCCACGGCTCTCTTTGCCAATGGATGATCAACCTGATCAATATACTTACGGGAAATTTTGATAAGGAAGGAGGTGCCTTGTTTACCAAGCCCGCACTCGACGTGATCAAATTGGGTCGAAAAGGTACCATGCACAAAATCAATCGGTGGACCAGTCGGGTACGCAAACTTCCGGAATTCAATGGCGAGCTACCGGTAGCAACGATGGCTGAAGACATCCTGGAAGCGGGTGAGGGCAAAATCCGGGGGATGGTCACCGTCGCCGGCAACCCGGTGCTTAGTACGCCCAATGGCCAGCAATTGGATAGTGCACTGGACAGCTTGGAATTTATGGTCTCCATTGATATTTATCTCAATGAAACCTCCCGACACGCCGATGTAATTATACCAACCAGTACAGGGCTGGAGAATGACCATTATGATATTGTTTTCAACACCTTGGCGATTCACAATGTGGCCAAGTTTTCTCCGGCCTTGTTCAAACCCCGCGATGGCTTGAAAAAAGACTGGGAAGTATTAAAAGAACTTACCAGGCGATTTAAAAAACGGACCTGGCCAGAAAAGCTAATGTGGCCATTTATCAATGCCCGCCTGATGTTATCACAAGGTTTGAAGCGAAGTGGCAGCAGCATCACATTAAAAAAGTTGCTGCAAAATCCTCACGGGATCGACCTTGGGCCGCTGGAACCCAGTTTACCTGGCAGGCTGCATACACCGGATCAGAAAGTTGACCTGAGTCCTGAGGTTTTGGTCAATGGCCTGAAAAAATTAAAAGTCCCACCGGAGACGGCCAATCAAGACCTCTTGCTTATAGGGCGAAGAGAATTGAGGAGCAATAATTCCTGGATGCATAATCATGAACGATTGGTCAAAGGTCCTGAACGGGGCTTATTCCTTATACATCCTACCGATGCCAAGTCCCGGAAAATAGCCGATATGGAACAAATAACTGTTCGATCGAGAACAGGTCAGGTACAAGTAAAAGCCCACATAACAGAAGAAGTAATGCCTGGTGTTGTCAGCCTCCCTCATGGGTACGGTCATGGCAGAAAAGGAATCAAATGGCGCATAGCAGAGCGACATGCCGGTGCCTCTATCAATGATCTCACGGATGAGCTGGGCCTGGACTCCTTATCAGGAAATGCCGCATTCTCAGCCGTTCCCGTGACAGTTTCAAAAACCTAATCTTTGCGATCTTGGAAGATCTTCAAAAGCAAATAGCTTTCATCAAGGAAATTGATAAGCTCAAGTATATAGAGCGAAAGACTCGACTATTTCACAGCGAGCGGCATGAAAACGATGCGGAGCACAGCTGGCATTTAGCCATGATGGCGATCGTATTGGTTGGCCAAAGCAACAACAATGTGGACCTGCTTAAGGTATTAAAAATGTTGCTGATCCATGATATCGTTGAGATTGATGCGGGTGATACCTTTTTATTCGATCAGCAAAAGGATCATGTAAATACCGCCGAGGAACTAAAGGCGGCAAAAAGAATATTTGGTCTCTTACCAGAAGAGCAGGCCGAAGAGCTCATTCAGGTGTGGGAAGAATTTGAAGCCGGCGAAACCCAAGAAGCCAAGTTCGCCAAAGCCCTGGATCGCTTCGAACCAATGCTCCAGAACGCAAGCAATGGCGGCGGTACGTGGAAGGAGTTCAGTGTGCCTTTTCAGACAATTTATGAGAAAAAGAAGCGCATTGCGGAAGGCTCACGAACCATTTGGGACTATGCGCTATCCATCCTGAAGGAAAGCCGAGACAAAGGGGAGACGGGCGATCAGCTTAAATAGCCCTTTCGCTCAAGATCCTCGTGGATCATGGAGCATACCCAGGCATCAGTAGCGGCGTAAGTTTGTTGTGCTTGGGTGAGTTTTTCGTTTTCCCAGTTTGACGTTTGCTGATTTTTGGAAATCCTGCCCCCAAGGAAAATACCTGCCAGTTTACGTACGCCCATAACGCCAATACCGACTTGGGCAACGGCATCATTAAGTTCTACGAACCCCTTTGCCTGAAAAGGAGACATCCGCTGCAAGGCTTTGATATCATCGGCTATGCTAATACCTACTTTCAATACCTGATCATCCGACATGAAATCCACTAACTCCGAGGTAAATCCCATTTTGTTTATCCTGAACAGGAACGCCTCCTCAACAGTACTTAATTGAATGAGTGCCGTATGGTGATACTGTCCTTTGACGAAGGTGGGTTTTTTCTCTGTATCAAAGCCGAGCACTGCGTGTTGTCGCAAGGTCCGAATAGCGCGTTTGGCTGCCTCGCGCTCATCTATAAGGCGGATTTCCCCCTGAAATCTAACAAGAGGGAGCAGCTTTAATTCTTCGTTGGTAATACTTTCCTTATACATCAGGCCGCCTGCCGGGATTCTGTCAGCTTTCGAATCTTGATGCCTGCATAAGCAAAAAAGATGGTCATGAAGGGGCTGATAATATTGAAGAAACAGAATGGTAAATAGGTAAGCGTCGAAACCCCCAGCACCGTGCTGTGGTAGGCACCACAGGTATTCCAAGGAACTAACACGGAGGTGACGGTTCCGGAATCTTCCAACGACCGACTCAGGTTTTCAGGTGCCAGTCCCTTTTCCTTGTAAATATCAGCATACATCCGGCCAGGCACCACAATGGCTAAGTACTGATCTGAAGCAGTTATATTGAAAAATAAGCAGGAACCAACGGTGGACGAAACCAAGCTGCCTGTCGAGCTTACTAACCTTAGGATCGCGGCAGCAATTACCTTTAGGAATCCGGCTTTCTCCATGACGCCTCCGAAAATCATCGCGCAGAGGATCAACCAGACGGTATTAAGCATACCATACATACCTCCAGAGGACAGCAGTTCATTGACCATATCATTGCTGGTCGTAATCGAAATTTCACCGTAGAGTGACTTCATGAGGCCAACGTACATTCCCTTGGCTCCACTTACACCGGCTACTTCCGGAATTAAGGCAGGCTGGAATATAAAAGCAAAGACACCTCCAAGGAGTGTTCCAGCCAATAGTGCAGGTATCGCCGGAATCTTTTTCACAATTAAGAAAACTACCACCGCAGGTACGACAAACAGCCATCCTGAAATATAAAATTTATCTGAAATGGCCGTTAAGATCACTTCTGTGTCCATCGCCGTGGCGCTGGTATCCAGGGTCAAACCAATGATTAGGAAGAGAAGCAGTGCAATACTAATGGAAGGCACTGTCGTTAATGTCATGTACCGGATATGAGTAAACAGATCCGTCCCAGCCATGGCGGGAGCCAAATTCGTCGTATCAGAAAGCGGGGAAAGTTTGTCCCCGAAATACGCTCCAGACAGTATGGCACCGGCGACCAATCCCTCGGAAATCCCTAAGGCTTTGCCGATACCAATGAGCGCAATACCCACTGTGGCAGCGGTAGTCCAGCTACTTCCTGTGGCAATCGAAACCACCGAACACACGACACAGGCTGCAAATAGGAAAATAGCTGGATTAAGCACCTGAAGGCCGTAATAGATCATTGCCGGAACTACGCCACTGAGTAGCCAGGTGCCAGCCAGGGAACCAATCAAAAGCAGGATCAACATGGAAGTCATGGCTGAACTGATACTCTTGACCACTCCTTCCCGGATCTCTTTCCACTCAAATCCAATTCGGCTGGCAACTATAGAAGCGACGGCAGCAGACAGCACCAGTACAATTTGATTGGAGCCATCCAGGGCACTGTCTTTGAAGATGTAAACATTAATAGAAAGGAGAATGATCAGGAAAATGATGGGGATAAAAGCCTGCAACAGCGACGGCTCGCGCTTCTGGGTCATGAAAAAATTTTTAGCCAAATCGAAAGATAGCCAAATTTAATTTAAACCGCCTTTAGGACCATCCCAGCCAACTCTTCACCCACCATACTACCCACGGCAACTCCCATACCACCCAGCCGGACACCAGCAAAAACACCGGCAGTCAGTTCGCGAACCACCGGTTCTTTCGTGTCCCCAAAAGCCATGATCCCTGACCATTCCTGCTCCACCCGGAATTCGCGATTAGGCAATATCCGCGTTTGCAGGTCCTCGATGAGTCGATTCCGGATTTGCTGATTAACATCAAAAATGAGCGTCTCCTCTCCCTGCAGATCTAGGTTTCTGCCTCCACCAAAAATCAGCTTCCCGTAGAAGTCCCTGAAATAATAATAACCCTCGTCATAATGGAACGTGCCCTGAAATGAAAGCGGCTCCTCTGGCTGAACGGCCAGGACTATGCCTCTCCCTGGACGCAGGTCTACATCAAATAGCGGCGAAGAAAAGGCATTGGTACAAAAGACCAACGACCTGGCTTCAAATCGAAACTGACCGGCTTGAACCCAATGCGAATCCTCTTTTTCAGTACCCCAACTATTCACTTCCGCCCCCGTAACTACTTTCACCCCCAGCTTGTTGCAATAGGTCCAAAGAGCAGTCATCAACTTGCCTGTATCCAGTTGTCCTTCAAGTCCATTGTAGATGAGTTTCTCACACCGACCAAAACCATATGCATGAATTAATTCGGATCGATCCTGAAATACCTCCATCCCCAAGATTGGACGCAATAGGTCATTCACCTTGGATAGCCGGTCCAAGCTGGTAAGTTGGGATCCCGCTAAAAGCTCATGCCCACCCTCAATTCTCAGGTCAATAGCCTCATTCCCCAGTCGGTCCCTGGCTTTCTGCAGCCCCAGCCATCTTTTCTCAACCAATTGCAACATACGCCCTTCGCCCATGGCATCAATATCCCCCAAAAGCTCGGTCAAGCTTCCGAAGCAAGCGAACCCGGCGTTTTTGGTACTGGCACCAGTTGGCAACAGACCCCTTTCCAACACCAAAACATTCAGGTTTGGGGCCTTTTCCTTTAACGAAGCCGCGGTGGAAAGGCCGGTGATCCCTGCCCCGACAATGATGATATCGTACTGAATGAATGACTTTTTTTCCCAGAAACTCAGCATAGCAGCAAGTTATGAAAGGGTTGATATTGACGCAACCAATGTAGCAATCACGCTGATTGTAAGTACAAAAAAAGAGGTATCCACTTTAAGCGAACACCTCTCCACAACCAATCATCTTAGTACAAAAAAGTTCTAGCAGGACATGGTGCGGAAGTAATCGAGCGGTTTATCCCATAGCGTGGATTTGAAATCCGATTGAAAAAATCCAAAGTGCCCGATCTCTTCCACTCCAATATCCTCCGGATACACTGATTCGAGGGTAGTCCTCGCCGAGAAGTATCTCCACATCAGTTGCTCCGTAGCGTTGCGCGGTGCGAGTAGTTTATCATCGCCTATATCAAGGAAATGAATATTGCCTCTTACTTGAGTATACATTTCTTGTAGTTCTGACATTCCCTGGATTGCTCCGTCTTTGTGAAGGCCCCAGGTTTGCCATTCCCTGGCTACTCCTTTGGGAAGGGGTGTTTGAGCTCCCAGTGACCAACCAGGCAGGTAACCATATAGCTTCGTCAAAAGAGGAAGCACAAATCTCCAGAAGAGCATGACCTGCAATTTTTCTTTTCCTTCCCAGAAGTGCATCGATGCTGTCTGCGATCCAATAAAATAGGAAGCACATACTTTGTTAGCACTTTGGGTGAACGGAAACAATTGCCCTGCGATACTATGCCCCAACAGATATACTGTATACCCTTTGTCATAGGCCCAATTGATGGCAGCTTTGAGGTCTTTAAATCCCCAGTCACTCATAGAAGCATCGAATGTCTTGATATCGCCAGGCAAGGACTCCCCCACGCCCCGGTAATCAAAGGTCAATACATTCATTCGGCGCTCCTTTGCCATGTATCGTGCATAGCTTTTATAGTATAGCTGGGAAGCTGCAGTCGCAGGAGCAATAACGATCACCTCATGCGAAGGTGATTCACTTTCAAAAAAAGTGGCGGCGAGTTGGAAATTATCCTCGGCATTAATCTTGATCTTTTCCATTTTCTTTCGGTGTTTGATTTATTCGGTTCAGAAATCAATACGGCAAATAGATACTTGTCAGACTTTAAATTCCTGCCAAATCCACCTTGTACACCTTATGTTTACCTCCTCTTCCAATTTTAAAATGGAAAGGTTGCAACCGGATTTTTTCCGTCTATTTTTGCAGCACGTAAGAATAACGTTACCCCTATGAGTGTACTCGTCAATAAGGACTCCAAGATCATTGTTCAAGGTTTCACAGGATCTGAAGGCACATTTCATGCCTCACAAATGATAGAATATGGCTCCAATGTCGTGGGAGGTGTCACCCCCGGCAAGGGCGGTCAAAACCATCTGGACAAGCCCGTTTTCAACACGGTGAAAGAAGCAGTGGACAAAACAGGAGCAGATGTAACCATCATTTTCGTACCTCCGGCTTTTGCAGCCGATGCAATTATGGAAGCAGCAGACGCAGGGATCAAAGTCATCGTGACGATCACCGAAGGTATACCGGTTAAAGACATGATGGTAGCGAAGCCTTATGCTAAGTCGAAAGGAGCTACGCTGGTTGGGCCTAATTGTCCCGGAGTAATTACCCCGGAAGAAGCCAAAGTTGGGATTATGCCAGGGTTTGTTTTCAATAAAGGCCGGGTGGGTATTGTGTCAAAATCAGGAACACTTACTTATGAAGCTGCCGATCAGGTAGTCAAAGCCGGTTATGGGATCTCCACCGCTATAGGAATAGGCGGTGACCCAATCATTGGTACCTCTACAAAAGAAGCTGTCCAACTGTTGATGGAAGATGACGAGACAGACGCCATTGTAATGATTGGCGAAATAGGTGGTCAGTATGAAGCCGATGCTGCTCGTTGGATCCAGGAAAATGGCAACAAAAAACCTGTGGTTGGATTTATCGCAGGTCAGACAGCACCTCCAGGTAGAAGAATGGGCCATGCTGGCGCGATCATCGGTGGTAAAGACGACACAGCAGAGGCTAAAATGCGGATCATGGAGGCATGTGGACTGAGCGTTGTGAAATCACCCGCTGATATTGGTGAGACAATCGCCAAGGTACTCGCCTAGAAGACCAACGTTAGAAAAATATTGAGCCTCTTTCATTTGGAAAGGGGCTTTTTTATTTTGCAAAACCCAAAACAACAAAAACCAGATATGGGAAGATTGCAATACGTATTGCCAATCCTTCTTTTGTGTGCCGCTGTCTGCCTTCCAAAGGAAGTATGGGGCCAGGATATTCGATTTGCGGGCATCACTGGAGAGTCCGGGGGTGTCATGTTTACACTGGATCCGCAGGACCAAACCACCCAAAGGACCTTAAACTTTATTTACGAGCACAATCCACTTTTCTCCATGAGTCACCATGGTGGAAAACTCTATGGCACTACTTCCAAAGGAGGTTTTCATGGCTTGGGAGTTCTGTTTTCTCTAGACCTCAATGGATCAAACTATGAGGTATTACACAGTTTCTCTGGCCCAGATGGAAGAAACCCAAATGGTCAGCTACTAATGTATGGTGGAAAAATTTGGGGAGTAACCCAAAATGGAGGAACCGGGGACGATGGTGTACTCTTTAGCTATGATCCGGACACGGATGATTTTGTGAAAAGGCTGGATATGCAAAATGAGGGCATTAGCCTCCCGAAATCTGGGCTCATATTACTGGACGGGCTCCTTTATGGCACCACCAACAGGGGTGGAACCTCTAATAGGGGAACCATTTTTAAAGTGGATCCAGCTACAGGTTTGCTGTCAGTTATTCACGAGTTCTCTACCAACACAGGTGCCAATCCGTTTGGGCGCCTTGCAGCTGTCAACGGAAAACTATTGGGTACCACCGAGCGAGGAATTTGGCAAGCAGCCAACTCTCATGGAACTATCTTTCAAATAGACGCAGACGGGCAAAATTTTCAAATTTTGCATGATTTTGTGGGTGCGGAAGGATCTCAGCCACGTTCAGGGCTGACCCCTTCTGGGGGTCGCCTATGGGGCACGACAAAGGATTTGGATTTGTTTTTGGACGGAACGCAAGTCTTCGGGACCATTTACAGCATCCAAGAGGATGGAACAGACTTCAGGGTGGAACATTCGTTTCGACAATGGCCTTTTACGCTTTCCGGAGGGCAACCTTTTAGCAGTAGCGGACGAACTATGGGGTGTCACTGGAGTATTGGATCTTTTCTCCATAGGCAATGACGGTTCAAATTACCAAGCCAATGCAATCAGTCGGGGTGGAAGCGGACAAGCTAGTCTTCTGGACGTGGGCGGAGAAGTTTATGGCTTAACTGGCAACACGACCTTACAAGCCTTTAAGATAGGGCCCCTGTTGACAGATTTCGAGTACCTGAAGGAAATAGAGTTTTCACCATCTGGTAGTGCACCAAATTTCCTGCTAAGACATGGATCATGGTTTTACGGTACGGTCAGTCGAGGTGAAGATGAGGATTCAAACGGCTGGCTCTATCGGGTAAAACCAGACGGTACGAAGTACCAAATCTTACATGAGTTTGATCAGACCGGCAATGAGGTACCAGCGTCCAGCCTTATTATACAAGATGGGCGCATATGGGGTGCCACTCACAGCAGTGGCGCCTTCAACGGCTATATATATAGCATGAATCTTGATGGAACAGATTACCAGCAGGAAGCAGCTCTTAACTCGGACAATAGATTTCAGGCAGGCACCAGCACTTTCGCATTTGCCAATGACCATTTCTGGTGGATCGGTCATCGCGATGAGATATACAGATTTAACCATCAAACCCACTTAGTGGAAGAAGTTTTTGAAGTTGAATCACCTACACGCATTTCTTTCAGCAAGTTTATCATTGCTGACAATGTGCTTTGGGGACTTACGGATACCGGAAGAATATTTTCTTTTTCCCTTCAAGATCTCTCCTACTCGGAAGTCTATGACTTCAGCGGCGATCCTTCTAACCCCTCCTCTCCTTACGGCATCACAGTTCACCAAGCTGGCAACCTGTATGGAGCTACCACCTATGGTGGCGATGGGGCCGGTACCCTTTTCAAATTTGAAATAGGAACAGGCACTTTCAGCGTCCTGCACGAATTCAGCCCGGAAGAAGGACGTCCAATGGGTACTCTGACGATTCACGAAAACCAAATCTTTGGCCGAACGAATGGGTCTCCGTCACAGTCCGATGGGTACGGGATTGTATATAGTGTAAACCTGGACAACAATGTCTTCGAGAAGGTAAGATACCTGCCACCCGGTCATGGTGGAAGCAAGACCATGGAAAATGCTGATACCGGGCTGAAAGTGTATGATTTGACTGATTTTCCCGGAGTGTTGGACTCTCTCGCCCTGGTAGCATTCTACGACGCCACAGGGGGACCCAACTGGACCACTACTACCAACTGGCTAAGTGGTGATCTTGAAAGCTGGCATGGTGTAACTGTGACGGACGGGCGGGTCACAAAACTGTCACTGATCAACAACAACCTCGCCGGAGCTCTCAATGAAGAATTGGGAGATCTCCACAAACTCGAAGAACTGAACCTCCCCAACAATCATATCACGGGATCGTTTCCTGCCAGCCTGTCTAATTGCACCAGTCTTACGAAAATAAACATGCTAAACAACGATCTAAGTGGCAATTTGCCATTGGTGCTATTCGAACTTACAAACCTCCGTCGGTTGAGCCTTGGACAAAATGACTTTAGCGGCCCTATCCCAGCACAGATTGCAAATCTGCCCAACGCTTGGCGCATTGATCTACAAGGTAATGATCTAACAGGCGAAATCCCGCCGGAAATCGGCACCATGTCATCGCTTAGTTCTTTGATTTTAGGTGGTAACGAGCTATCAGGCACAATCCCACCAGAACTTGGCAACCTAAGTAGTCTGTTTAATTTATTTCTCGACGCTAACAACTTGACTGGAACGATACCAGACGAATTGGGCAACCTCAGCAATCTGGGCTATTTGTATCTATCGCAAAATGAGCTGAGTGGCTCCATTCCTACAGCACTATCCCAGCTCACCAATCTCCGACAGTTAGTGCTCTACGAAAATAATCTCACCGGCGAATTTCCCAGTGAACTGACCAGCCTCACTTTACTAAATGAAATCGCTATCGCGAATAACAGCATGACCGGGGCAATTTTGGACGTTGCCGTTAACTTCCCTAACCTCAGCTGGTTGGCAGTCAACGGGAATGACTTCACTGGCAGCGTGCCACAAGAAGTCGGGAATCTGACGGACCTGTCTTACCTGATCCTGGCAGACAATAATTTCACTGGGACCTTGCCTTCCACCATGGCTAACCTGGTCAACCTGCAAGCGCTGGAGTTGCAGGGAAATCAGTTTACAGGCTCACTGCCCGATCTCACCACTGCTTCGAACATGGGCCGGATCCTTATCAATGATAATCAATTTGACGACCTCCCTGACCTGACCTCTTTGACCAACCTCAGCCGATTAGAAGTCGAAAACAACAACTTTACATTCGAAGATATTTTACCTAATGCTTCCGTTTTAACGAGTTATCACCCCCAAAATCGAACAGACAATGAAGAGGTCGTAGCACTTGCTGATGGAGCATCTCACTCCATGTCGGTGACTGATTTATCCACGGGCAATGTCTATCAGTGGTACCATGAAGATTCGGCAATTCCGGGTGCCACATCAGCTAGTTATAACCTGGTAAATTTCCAACTAGCGGATATGGGCGATTATACCTGTGAGATTACTAACCCCGGAGCACCGGATCTGACACTGGTAAGAAATGCCATTACCATCGTGCCTGAGCCAGCGGTGCAGGATTCCTTGGCGCTGGTAGCTTTTTATCACAGCACCAATGGAGATGATTGGACCAATAATAGCAACTGGTTAACTGGCGATTTAGATACCTGGTTTGGGGTTACAGTAGAGAGTGGAAGAGTAACAGAATTGATGCTTAATGAGAATGGAGTTAGCAATAATGGCAATAACTTGACGGGTGAAATACCCTCGGAAATAGGAGATCTCACAGCGTTAAGAACTTTATGGCTAGATGCAAATCGGATCGGAGGTATTCTGCCGAAGGAAGTTGGCAATCTTTCAAGCTTGGAGCATTTGCTATTAGAATACAATGATATTGGAGGTTCAATTCCGTCAACCATCACGCAATTATCAAACCTGAAAATCCTAGCCTTACGTGGGAACCTCCTTACCGGCAGAATCCCGCCTGATATAGGTAATTTGCAGGAACTCAGAAACCTTAGACTAGGTACAGATGGAACAAACAACTACCGAAACAATCTAACCGGGGGATTACCTGCTGGTTTATGGACACTACCGGAGCTAGGTGAGTTGCATTTAAGCAATAACCAATACCTGGTGCAAGGACCTCTTCCGGCTGAAATTGGTAATCTCACGAATTTAGGTGAACTGATCTGCAACGAGGTTGGGCTTCAAGGAGAATTACCCGCCACGTTGGGCAACCTAACAAAGCTTGGCACCCTGCAAATGGAAGACAATTCCCTAACCGGACAGCTCCCTTCCAGCTTTGGAAAGCTTGTGAATCTGACTTGGGTGGAACTGCGTGGCAATCAGTTTTCAGGCAATTTGCCATCTGGATTTGGCAACTTACATAAACTTGGTCACTTTGGTATTGAAGGTAGCAATATAACCGGCACTTTCTACATATTACCAAGTCTCAATTCGGTAGATATTCGTGGGAATAACTTTGACAAGATAGTTCTTCAAGGTGGCGCCAGCCCCACGAGTCTTTTGATTGGTGATAACAAATTTACCTTCGCCGACCTTGAGTCCCTCTCATCTATCATTACTAATGCAGAAAGCCAAAAAAAGTTTGGAGAGTCGAGCTCTATCAATCTGCAAGAAGGGGATGACCTCTCGCTTAGCCCCTTAACGGAATTTGGATTCAATGACACCTATCAATGGAAAAAAGATAACGTTAACCTACCCGGCAAGACACATGCTACCCTGTCGATCAATGACGTCACCACCATGGACCAGGGATCCTACCAACTGCAGGTAACAAACAGTCTTTTCCCCAGCCAGAAAATAACAAGCTTTCAAATTCAAGTAAATATCGGTCCTCTACCGCGAGACCTGGACTCACTCGCTCTGGTGGCACTGTACAACGCCACCGGCGGACAGAATTGGACCAATAACACTGGCTGGTTGGCAGGAACCCTTGACACATGGTTTGGCATTACCCTCAAGAACGATCGTGTGGCAGAAATTCATCTTGGAAACAACACGGGCAATAACCTCGTGGGATCCATCCCTGCGGAGATCGGCGATTTGAACCAACTGACATTTCTCGACTTGAGCGACAATGGAGAGCTCAGCGGACCACTGCCCAGGGAAATAGGTAAGCTTGAGGACCTGCGAATTTTGTTCATTAGTGAATGCTCGCTTACAGGTGCAATACCTCCTGAAATAGGTCAACTGCGGTCGCTTACATCACTCAGCCTGGCGATCAACAACATCAGCGGTCTCATACCTCCTGAAATAGGCGACCTGCCACTCCTGACATCTCTCACGCTGTTTGCCAATAACCTTACCGGTGCCATCCCTCCCGAGTTAGGTAATCTGACTCAACTAACTTTCATGTCCTTAACACTAAACGATCTATCAGGAACCGTTCCGAGTACATTCCAGAATTTCACCTCCATCAGATCTCTACGGTTGCATGGCAACAACCTTACTGAGTTTCCCGACCTAAGTAATATCAGTACTGATCCCAATTACAAGCTTACACTTCACAACAATCGATTAGGATTCAATAGTCTGGAACCCCATAGCCAGGTTGTAACCAATTTGGCGCAACAAGCATTTGGAACCCCAGAAATTATACGTGATAAAATCGGAAATAGTGTAACGCTGGCACCCGCTTTACCATCACCTGGAACTGCCGATCAATATCAATGGCAAAAAGACGGTCTGGACATAGCAGGTGCCACGAACAAGACTTTGGTGATAACGAATCTGTCCAATGCGGACAAAGGCACCTACAAATTAATTATATCGAGCTCCCTAGTAAACGGCACTACCCTGCAAAGCCATCCAATTGAAGTGCAAATAGCTTATGATACGGACGTGGCAATCACCGGATTCATAGACCTCACCACTCAGGAAAGTGCTCCAAAGCAAGTTACGGTTACCCTACAAAATCAAGCCGAAGCAATGGAAGAAGACTTCTTATTGGAGCTACTTGTGGACAATGTGGTAGTTGAATCAGTCACCATCTCTCAGACCCTGGAGGTTAACAAAATCTTACCTTATACTTTCTCAGAAATCGTCGATTTTGGTAGCAGTACGTTAACGGAGATTGAAGTACGGCACCACCTAAGCACGGATCAGAACCCGATCAATGATTCTCTATTTGTGGTAGTTGCTAACACACCTTTCGTTGGGGAGTTCCTGTTTGAACAACAACCCAGCTCTGGCGGGTTTGGCAACTTATTTTTTGATAGCGATTCTTTTCAAGGCACGATTGAGTATGTGGATTCGGATACCAGATTGCTCCGCTTTAGTGTTTACGAACATCTTCAGGACAAGAGTTTTCGGGACTTCTACTTTGATTTTGGTGATGGAGAAGTAGTTTTTCAAGACAATCAAGGAATTGGAACCGGTTGTGGTCCGGAATTGCTTTTTGGAGCCGGGGACAGTTCCGGAACCTTTACCGAAGGGGACTACAGCGAATTTACCCTGGTTATAAAGGAAGATGTGGAAAATACTTGCGGAGCTCGAGGAGATCGAATTTTTAAAGTGACCAGGATCAATCGCACACCGGAAAGCATCAATCTTTCAACTACTTCTATTCATGAAAATCAAGATGCAGGGAGCACCGTCTCTTCCATTGAGACCACAGATAGCGACTATGGAGAAAACTTCACCTACATCCTCTCAGGGGCTGACATGGCTAGTTTCGAAATTGGAGGAACCCACAACAACGAACTCCTGTCCGTCGGTACGTTTGATTATGAGACGAGAACCTCCTACGATATAACAATCACCTCAACTGATGGCGCGGGGGAGTCCGTTTCAGAGGATTTTACAATTTCTATTGAAAATGTAAATGAAGCTCCCGAAAATATTTCAATCGATGCTTCCTCTTTCCCGGAAGATATTGCTTCAGGATCTTCGGTTACTACAATGAGTGCCACTGATCCCGAGGGCCACGATATGACGTTCTCCCTCTCTGGCACCGATGCCAATGCTTTCGAAATAGGTGGAACCGATAACGATGAGCTCGTGACAAGCCAGGCTTTTGATTACGAAGCTGAAAGCACTTACGAAATCACGATCACAGCCTCCAATAATGATGGTACCTCCTCTTCTGAGGACTTTACTCTCACGGTTGAAAATGTGAACGAAGCACCCGAAGATATTGAGTTGAGCACCTCCTCTTTCCCGGAAGATATTGCTTCAGGATCTTCGGTTACTACAATCAGTGCCACTGATCCCGAAGACCAGGATATTACTTTCTCAATCTTCGGCACAGATGCGGTAGCTTTCGACATTGGTGGAATGGATCGCAATGAATTACTAACTAATCAGCTCTTCGATTATGAAACCGACAGCATCTTTGAGATCACTCTTACCGCCACAGATAGTGATGGGGCCACCACTTCAGAAGATTTTACCCTCCTGATTGAAAATGTAAATGAAGCCCCTGATACGGTCACTGTATCCGGAACCTCTTTCGCCGAGAATTTGACACTGAGCACATCGATCGCCACGATAACCGCATCCGATCCAGAAAATCAGGATGTCATTTTCTCCCTTTCTGGTCAAGATTCATTGTCCTTTCAAATAGGAGGAGTCAACAACGATGAACTTCTTACCAATCAGCATTTCGATTATGAGACCGACAGTACCTTCGCAATCACCTTGACGGCCACCGACACGGACGGAGAAAGTACATCTATGGGTTTCACCCTCAATATCACCGACATCAACGAGGCACCCGACTCGCTGAGTATCACAGCCAATGCAATCGAGGAAAACGCTGCCATGGGCACCATCGTCGGAACATTTTCCTCGGTGGATCCGGAAGGACTGGACATCACCTATTCCCTGAGAGCAGGGTTGGATTCTGCGGCTTTTTCAGTCGCAGGCGATCAACTGCTATCCACCCGTATTTTTGATTTTGAATCCAAAACAAACTACGCTGTGATTATTACAGCGGCAGATCCTGCGGGGTTGACTATCACCGATACACTGGATATCCTAGTAGTGAATGTCAACGAGGCACCTACAAATGTTGCTTTAAGTAATTACGCAATCGATGAATCAGAGGTAGCAAGTACTATTATTGGCACTTTTTCATCTGTAGACCCAGACGGGGACCAAACTACTTACACTTTGGTAACAGATACAGCCGGGTATTTCGGCATCAGTGGCGATGAGTTGCAACTAGCAACTAACGTAGACTTGACCGATACCACCACATTTGGCATCACAGTAGAAGCTGCGGATGATTCCGGATTGACACTCGAGAAAGATTTTGAAATCATGATCTATGCCAGAGATGAATCCACTGAGGAACCTCTGGGGGTGGCTATTGTTCAAGATTTTAAGATCTATCCCAATCCAACGACGGGGACATTTCAGTTGCAAGTAAGCAACTACGAGCAGGGTAGTCTGCGATTGAGCGACTTGACCGGCCGCGAAATTCCGGTTCAGCTTACCCAAAAGGGAAATACAGTAACTATTGATCTGCTAACAGCGAAAGCAGGGATCTATTTGCTGGAATTTAGAGCTGACAACCGGTGGTTCAGAAAGAGAATTTCGGTAATCAGGCACTAATGACAAGCCTGGTTGAATTTTTTCAGCTTGTAGTAGTTGTAAGGTAGGGGCACCAGAAAGCCCACTACCAAAGCAGGAATCAATGCCAGCCAGTACATTGGGTCCGAAAAGGCCGCCTTTCCTCCGGTAATCATGAAATCGGTACTGGTCATGGCTATTTCCATCGCCACCATTGAAATAAATGACATTCCAAATGCTGTTTTCAAGGCCAATCTCCAGTTGAAATGTTCTCGATACTTCAAAAGCACAGTTTCAAGAATAATCGAGGTACACAAACCAGCGATAATAGCCAGCGCCATCTGCCAAATCATGGGGGTCGTCGGGTAAAATGCCTGCAGATAAAACACCATTCCAAAATCGCCAATAGAGCAACCAATAAGACAGTTCAAGGTATTGAAAGACGCGCGTGACCATTTAGGGCCATCTGTCCAAAAACCCGTTACAGGTAAATTCAACACGGAATAACCCTCTCGTTGAATTAATTTATGGACGTAGGCCGCAGAAATTCCATCACCCTCTAACTCCAGCGTGACACCCTCCTTCGAATAGTCAGCCTCCCAATTAAGGATTGATTGATCTTTTTCCAAAATGGGTTTCACCTTCGCTACACAGCCTTGGCAATGCATGTCAGTATCGATACTAATTTTGCTCATGTTTGTATTGGCAAACCTACGATTTTCAAAAAAATTCTCTAGCGAATTAACCCATTACAACACATCAGAAGTTCCGCCCCACCGAAAGTCTTTGTCAAAACAAGGATTTTCAACATCGAACTCTTTTTTGAGGATATTTCTTAACTTCCTGGCGCAAAGACTAATCACCTCATGCCAAAAATCAGATCAACCATCAGGCAACTGTTGTTCTTAATCTTTACGCTTTCCTCCCTTCTTATCGTTTCATGCGGGGATGACGATGATAATTCTTCGGACTGCAGTGGTTGCGATAGCGACGCGCCCTATTCCACCGTCAGTGCAACAAGCTGTTACGAAACATTGGCTGAATGCGAATCAGCCGAAAGTGATGTTTGTCAACGTTGCAACTAACTTCAGCAAACCCTATCCTAGCGTTCTTGAAGAGCCCAAGCCGCGATTTTGTCGGCCAGTACTCCCGCGTTTACTCCAGAAAGGTCTGATTCTCTGATTAGCTGACGATCCTTAAACAGCCGTATGTGCGCCTTCCACCGCTCGCCTTCCAGTCGATATCTTCCTCTCAATTGATACGCAGACGCAAATTGTTTTTTATCTAAAAACACGATTGGTGTGTCCTCACCTTCACTAATATCCAAAAGCAACTCATCTACTTTGGCACTCAAGCCTATCTCATCGTAGTAGAGATTGTCTTCCTGAAATCCACTGTGAATAAAAACTGGCTTTGAACCTGCCAATTGAATTTTGGCCCGGTCCTCGGGGCTCATCCGCCCAATGGAAAAGCTCTCGGCCCCGGCGGGAACCCGAACTTCCGGAAATTGAACCCCTCCAATTTCCGAAGCTAACTCCGGTACCTTGTCAGAAACGAATTGAAGCAGATCTATGATATCTACTTCGCCGGTCCCGGTAAGTGCAGCTCCTTTCATTCCAAAAAGGATTGAGTAAGTCAGCAGACCCTGCTGAAAAAGAGAGGTTTCATAACTCACCGCGTCAGACTCAGAACCAGCGATGACATACAAACCCGTGCGGTCTTTCATCGTTTCAAATGCCTTGACTTGTCCACTTGTTAAGGTCGACTTTGGCTCACCTATATTCGTGGCTACTTTACCTGAATGACAAGCATCGAAAATCAACACTTGCTTTAACGCCGGAATCGTCTTGATCAACTCTGTGAGCTCCTGGCTAGATAAGGTTTTATTTCTGCGGTTTTCAGCATTAGTGATCTCATCCGTTGCCATGGGGGTGAGGTAGTAAAAGTCTTCGTGAGGATCTCCATACGTCATGCCATGACCACTGAAATATAAGAGTAAATAATCCTGGGCACTGGCTTCCTGGGCAAATCGCTGCAGCTTATTAATAATATTGGCTTTCGTCGGCCATTGCGAGGTGTCCGCGTACTCCGTATGCAAAAGTTCCACCACCGTATTTTCCTTACCGAAGTAATTAGTGGCACTGGATTTCAAGGCGTTGGATAGGTCAACCGCATCCTTGACGGCATAGTTCAAATCCATGGCCAGCCCCGGATAATCCCCTGAGCCCACCACCAGTGCATAAAACTTTGGCTTCACCTCATCTCCCTTGGAAGAATCGAAGTAATAGATTCGTTCCTGAGGACTTGCGAGCGACCCTTCCTTATTATATGCTTTGATCGACAGTCGATTCACCGCATTGGGCTTCAAGAATGGGTGTCCTTCCACTCGATAACCGATGCTTGTACTTTGCGAATCGTCTCTATCAAGGCCTTCACGTACTACCTCCTTGCCATTGATCAGGATGATCACACGACCAATCCCTCCGCCCCCGTCCGCCAGGTTCACCCCCAAAATACCACCATTGTTATTGGGATGTTTTATTTGAATCTCTGGATGCGGCGCTAGCTCATCGAGAGATCGACGAGTCGGTAGGGGCTCCAAAATATTTCCTAACAACCGAGGGACTAATTTGGGCTCAAAGTATTGATCTTTCAGTTGGTCCAGGGCAATGTGCCTATCTCCCTGAACGTAGTGAAGTGCCTCAAACGCCCCCGAACTTGCATCATACAGGCCCGTTTCGGTTAAAGCGACCCATTCTGCTCCTGCCAGTGGTATGAGCTTACCAACAGCGAGACTGTCAAGTTTCCTGAAAATTTTAATTTGTCCATCGGAGGCACCTGTCATCATAAACTCCCCTCCCTTGAGAAAACCGACTTTACTAACAAATCCCTCGTGGGCGTTTACTGCCTTGGAAAACTTGCCGCGCACCAAATCAAATATTTTCAAAGAATAGTCCCTTTTCGACGAACCTTTCTTCGCTGAGTTGATGGTACCTACTGCCTGCCTTCCGGAAGGATGCAAGTAGATCCGATCGATTCCCTGGTTGTCCTTAATCTGTCCTTTGTCGGCAAAATTCAAATCGAACAAACGGATGCCAAAGGTTCCGGTGGCTACAATCCGACCATTGGACACATCGAAATCGCGAATACCCGGGAGTGGATAAGCGCGCACCTCTTTCAGAGTCTCACTATCATATATTCTGAAACCCTCGCGTGTTTGAAACAAGATTAACTCTCCGTTACGGGCAAATTTGTAATCAAGTCCATTAGCTACGTTAAGCTTCCTGCTTTTAGACTTATCTAATCGGAAGAGTTCAAAGAATTTATCATCCCCTTTGCGGATGAGGTATCGCCCGGTTTCATCAAAAGTAATGGAGGTGCTTCGATAGTTACCTCGAAGTTCAAAGGAGGCAAATTGCTCTCCGGTGTTCAAATTCCATACCCTCAATTGATCATCGTTGCCCACGGAGGCCAAAAGCGTATCGGTAGGGTGAAATGCAACGGCCTTAGTACCGCCAATATGTCCTGCAATAGTTTTATGCGCTCGGCTTTCCTTCAAGTCAAAGATCTTTATGGCGTCTTGCGTAGAAGCTATGGCTACCATTGCTTCATCCTCCGAAAAAGCGAAATCCTCAATTTCATAGGCCTGGCCTGCAAATACTTTGGCAGGTTTGGTGGTTGTTCCATGAAACTCCCGCAGTACATGACCACCGTCCGCAATTAGTAGGCGTTCTTCTCCATAGCCGCTAGTGATTGCCCTTATTCCAATCTCAGCCAGCCTGGCATTGGACCCAAGTTCAAACTCTGGTTTTGACACCCCGAAGCCCGGAACGGTCATGGTTGCGAACGACCCGTTATTACCTCGTCCGGCAATCAGCAGCTCATTATTCCTACTCTGAATGGCGTAGATCCTTGTTTCCAGTACACGCTGCCTATTTACAATTCCCTGTCTGTCCCTGCCGTAAGAAACGATTTCTCCTGCCAATGTCCCAATGTGATAATGACCGGCACTTATGGCAAGGGCCCCAACTTCTCCATCAAGACTGATTTGTGCCCTCACAGATAGTCCTTCCAGATCTATAACAACTATTTCATTGTTGCCAGTAGCACATAAAACTTCGCCGTTCAGTACATTGGAAACATGCGTTATTTTTTCCTCAATTGCCAGGCTAGCGTCGACCGCCCGGCCGGTAAGGTTCCATCTTGTAATGCCTCCGTTTTCGGAAAAACTCACCAAAGTGGACTGATACGATCTTAATGCTACCACGGGGGCTGCTGTAGTCAATTCTGCTACGGATCGCTTCTTTGTGTAATCCCAGGACCTGATGGTACTGTCTTCGGACGCACTCCATAGCGAATTACCAATGAACAACAAATCGTTTACCCGGTTTTGATGATAACGCAAAATACGATCCAGGGCCTGCGTCTGGTAGTCCCAAATGATTATTTCCTGACCATTTTGTATGGAAGCAACTGTTGACGTATCGGGCGAGACTTCAATATCCAAAACTTGTCTTGTATGGCCAGTAGGGATGATAAGTTCTAGGTCCTGTGCTTGCAACGTCAAACTCAAAGTAGCAGTAAGCAATACTAGAATCGTTGATTTCATAGAAAACGTCTGTTTGTGTAAAGGTAAATTCAACACGCGATTATGCTGGATCACCCATGTTCGTCATCGTCCCGTTGGAACGAGTACGATTGTATCATAGGCATAGCCTTCAACCGATTCATCTGTGAAGAAAAGAGGAAAATATTGATCGCGGGACCAGGGACCGAATAGATTCATATAAAATGGACTGTCAGGGTCGCCTGATTGCCCCGGCGAATTTGTGCCGACAGAAGCATCCCAATCACCAGTATCCACAATTACCCGGAACGAGGCCCCACTACCTTGATTCAAGGACCCTGAAGTAGCACCCGGCGTATATTGATTACCTCCTCGGGGAGCAGCGGGTGAATTGAGTCGTTGACGCCAGGATTCATTCACGGCCAAACTCAGCGGGTGGGTAATTTGCACGTGTTTGTATTCCATCTGGCCGTACTGCCATTTATTCATATCTGAACCAAGTTGTGCGTTAAGGCCCTGAACGGCGCTTTCAAAAGTGCCAATCAGATAAGCAAAAAGCTTTGGGTCGTCGCCAAGGATTGGGTCTCCTGTTTTAAGCCATCTCACAATCTTGCTCAACTGGATGGTCGGAGAGAACTTCTCGCTTTCCCTATCCGGGAAATACTCAAAAAATGCGCGTTTGAGTTCATTTTCCCAAGCCACATAAATCGCTGCGGCTACCTGATCGACACCTAATCGATAGTCCCAGGAAGTCAGGTAGTCCCTCGCAGCATTAATTTGCGACCCTGACAATTCCAAGTCTGCCAGCCACGGCACCAGCTCCTCAGCTGCTTTGGAGTAATAATCGGTTTGCAACTGCATCATATCCTGCATGGTCAGTGTTTCACCAGCGCCAAGCACCTCCTCTACCCGGTCGCCCCGGAAGGGATCAGCCCAAGTAAAGCCAATTGCGTCCCATAGTTTATAGGTATCCGAGGTAACATTTTGGTTGGCGGTGGCAAAGAAGCCCTCGTCAGGATTATAAACATTGGGTTTTTCAATGATGGGCAGGTAGCCATCCCATTCATACCGACCGTCGCCCGGAACCGGGACCATGCCGCTGAAATTGCGTCTTACCGGAGCAATGCCTACCGCCTGCCATCCGATGTTGCCATCTTTGTCGGCCCACACCATATTTTCTCCAGGAATGTGGCTATAGTTGCATGCTGCCCTGAACTCCTCCCAGGTTTTGGCCTGATCCATTCGCAGGGAGGCCAGGTAGGGTGACCCCCCCGGTTCCATCCACGCACATCGAACGGCATAGGCCTTAAGATTCGCGGTATCGATGTATGACACAGGGCCGTGCCTGGTATATCGAAGCATTTCTGTGACTGGATCGGCCGCTTTGACCTGAAAGGTCTCCACTATCTCCTCCATATCCTCCCAGGTATCTCCGTATTTGTATTGTGCGAGGTTATCCGGATTCAAATCGTACACATACAAATCCTCTCCATCTGTCCTGAATACTGTCAAACCCCAGGCCCCATTTTCATTATGTCCAATGGAAATTCCAGGAATTTCAGGCTCACCTCCACCGATCACATTCCAACCCGGAGCCACCAGGTGTACCATATACCTCAGAGAAGGAACGGCCAGTCGTCGGTGCGGATCATTGGCCATATACGCCTGGCCATTGGCGGCTAACGCGGGTCTTGTAACCCAGTTATTGCTTCCTAACCATAGCCGTTCTTCAAGCGTTGATGCATTGTCTATCGCGGAAATCTGCTCAGAGTTGCTAGCGCGATAAGCTGGGGCAACATCTTCCGGCAGGAACTGGACCGGCTGCCGATAAGCATTGTACAGCTTCAGAATATCCTTGGAAAGCATTTCTGATGTGATCGAAGCATCTAAAGTCAAATCCGGGTCCTTAGGATGAAACCAGTAGTACTTTTTTGCTTTTTCAGCACCAACACCAGCGACCATCCGCCCTACTTCGAGTTCTAATCCAATATTACCTAGCAGGCCCTGATGTCTGGAAATGACCACCTCTGGGGTCCACTTTTGGGGTTCAATACCAAGCATTTTGAAAGTGACGGGTAGTTGATCGGGATCATTCAAAACTTCCTCGATATAGGCATTAACACCTGCAACGTAGGATGTAATTATCTCCTCACCCTGGTCGTGATAGTAATTCATCTCTGTCTTCATGTCCCCGCGAAATTTGAAGAGACGGGTACCGATATCCCTTTGTAACTCGCGTGACCCTAATATTTCTGCTACGGTGCCAGTGGCTTGCCGGCGCCATATTTCAAACTGAAAAAGTCGGTCTTTGGCGGCCAGATAGCCTTGGGAAAAAAATAGATCTTGCTGGTTTTGGGCATAAATGTGATTGATGCCTGCTGAATCTCTTACTACCTTCACCTGGTCCGTCAGACCTTCGACCGAAAGCGAATTCTCAGTAACACTTGGGGAACAGCCGACGATAAGTATAACCGAGAGCAGTAGCATTTTAAGATAGGTATACATGGTGATTTGGGGTTGAGGTGGTACAGAATCCTGTAGTTACACAGCGCGCTAGCGATGGAAGCTTGCCGACACGAACTTGAGTACCTCCGGTAAAGCTGTCCGCCAGTAAGTCCAGTTGTGGGCGCCATCGCGAACTCGGAACTCGTGAGGGATTTCTTTTTCCTTCATTATCTTATGTAGTGCCATATTACCGTTGATAAGGAAATCATCATCACCACAATCGATGTAGTACTTCACACTCTTAAGTTCCTCTACGGGTTCAGACTGAACAAGATAATGCGCCAAATTCGCTCGCACATGTTCGTTGATGCGATCCTCCGTGGAGGTAGAAGGACCAAAGATGAAACCAAAGTACCGTTCCCAATCCTCTTGTGGAAACGCCTTTACATCCTCCTCCGTCCAAGCCGCCGCACTTAAAGGCGCCGCTGCTACGAACAATTCCGGATACTTCATGGCATATATCAGCGTACCATGTCCGCCCATGCTTAATCCTGCCACAGCCCGGTACTTTTTTGTTCCCCTTCCACGGTAGGTCGATTCAATGAATGGAATAAACTCTTCTACAAAAAAATCTTCGTACTTGGTCTTGCCATCGTATGAATTCACATACCAATCGAGGCCCGCATCAGGCATAGCGATGATCATAGGCGTCACCGCTGGGTCGCCGATAAGATTATCCGCAATGGTTTTAACCTCCCCTAATTGTGTCCAACCTGTCTCGTCATCCGTATAGCCGTGTAAAAGGTAAAGAACCGGATATTTTCTATTCGAGAGTTCAAAATCCTCAGGAAGGTAAACGCTGTACTCTACACGTTTTCCAAGTATTTTGGAGTCTATGGATAGGCTCTCTCTTAAAATTCCCTGCGCCCAGGAAGTAACGACAATCAGATATATCAATGAGGTAAGTGAAGTCTTCATAAGAAATGTAAAAACTTGAAGTTACCGATTATCCGGGACAGGTAAGGGCTTCTGTTTGCGGATCACAAATTACGCCGCTGACCCTTGGATAATTATTGAATTGCGCTACTTTTGCGATCCGATTTTCGGCTTCCTTGGTCAAAATTTCGGAGATTAAAAGCACGATCACAGAGGAGTGGCAGAGTGTCCTAGCCGGACGCGTCGAATGCGGCGGAACCGCCTCTCCCCGGTGAATGGCAACAGCAGGTTGTCAACATAAATAATAGCACGATCACAGAGGAGTGGCAGAGTGGTCGAATGCGGCGGTCTTGAAAACCGTTGTACCGCGAGGTACCGGGGGTTCGAATCCCTCCTCCTCTGCATAAAACCCTGATGGAAACGTCAGGGTTTTTTTGTTTCTAACGGATCTATCTCCACCAAAATCAAAAAGGTAGCACCTGAAACCGCTAGCGATGTTCGAATATCCTGTAGAGCGTACCGCGAGGTACCGGGGGGCCGGTACGCCGGTCCGGCCTGCGTGGCCCGATCAAATCCCTCCTCCTCTGCATAAAACCCTGATGGAAACGTCAGGGTTTTTTTGTTTCTAACGGATCTATCTCCACCAAAATCAAAAAGTTAGCACCTGAAACCGCTAGCGATGTTCGAATATCCTGTAGAGCGTACCGCGAGGTACCGGGGGCCGGTACGCCGGTCCGGCCTGCGTGGCCCGATCAAATCCCTCCTCCTGTTTGACCTCAAGCTGAACGCCAATCATTCAATGCATGTCACTAGAGAACCTGAACGGTCCCTCGTAGATAAATTCCATGTTTCTGGATAGCGACGAAACTCAAACCCCTAGATACTGAGTGTATGATGGTTTTTCATTTCGGAGCCAATTGTGAGGAATCATGCTTCTTCTATTCCGCTTCAAATCCTTTTCTAGCCGCTTACAATCCGCCAATGCTCTTCTTTTCATTATTATCTCGTTTTTTGCGCTTGATACTTTGATTTTTACCGCGGCCAAAACGATGGGAATAGCCAAAGAAAATAGTTCGACTATCCCAATTAAAAGATCCATTTTGCAACACCGGTCTTTCCCCCTCAAAAGCAAATCTTTGCGTATGGAAAATGTCGTTCAAGTTCATGCTGATAGTTCCTCTTCCATCCAAAACCGAATACCTGGCACCCAAATTCAGGAAATAGAAAGACAGAGTTTTGTATTGAAGATTGGTATTGGCCCCTCTAAAGAAGCTTACCAACTGAAAAGTAAGCTTGTCTGTTGCCTTAAACCGATGATTCATGCGAAAATGAAATAATAGGTTATTCACGCTCCTGAATTCCCCTTGCGCCACTCCCTGCTGTCTTTGAGCATACAGATCCATGCTCGAAGTGAAACTCCACCATGAAGCAAGTTCATAGTTACCTGAAAGCTCTACGCCGTATGCTGAATTGTCCTGGTAGTTATTGTAAGAAAACAAAATATTACCTGGGTTCCTGGTATCCTCAAAACCGAATCTGATTATCTCATCATGAATTTTGCGATAAAACAAACCGAAGGTGACACTTCCATCTTTTAACTGCTTGGTATAGTTGAACTCTAACGAATTGGTAAACTGAGGCACCAGCGCCGGGTTTCCGACGTTGGTGACCCTGGCAGATCCCCATGCCCTAATTGGGTTAACCTGATCCAGGTTCGGCCTGTCTACTCTCCTGCTCAAGCTTAGGTTGAATACATTATTCTGCTTATCTCGATTAGGTGAATAACTCAAGAAAATAGAAGGGTATATAGCGTAAATCTGATCGCTGAATTGCAACTGCGGCGATGTAATTTCCTGAAACAACCCTGTCGTGGTGAAATCTTCCGCTCTTGCACCTATTTGATAGGACCAGGGACCAACATCTTGCGCAAAACTCAGGTAAACGGAATAAATATCTCGATCAAAGTCATAGGTCGCATCCACAAAATTTGGATTGGTTGTTTCAAAAGTATTGTCCGTACGTTGCCGCCGGACCTCAGCTCCTGTTTCAATTTTTTTATTGTTGCCAAGCAGCCCTACATAATCCAGGTTGAGTGTCGTATTCCCCCTTTTTGTCCTGACCTGTTCAACAGCACCCTCTACAGCTGAGCCCGATCCAAAAAAAGTGAAGTCTGCTTGCTCCCGGCCGTCCAAAAGGCTGTGATCAACTTCAAACTCCAGAGATGAAGACTGACCCAAATTATATTGAATATCCAAATTGTAAGTCGCGGAATTATTCTCAACATCGCTCAAGTATTCCTGCCCAAAGGCCTCGTTTACAACACCCTGGAACCGGATATCCGTGGAGCGAAAGGCTTCATTCTTAAACAAACTCTGGGTCGAATAGGCAGACAACTGAATTTTCTTACCTAAATCTTGGTCCACACCCAACTTTATCAGGTGAGAAGTTCGATCATTAAATGCCAACCAATTTTCCAAGGATGAATCATCAAGCCGCGAAATATTGCCCCATGTAGGTGTGGGTCCTCCAGTATAACCATAGGTGAAGAAAGTATTGGTTTGATTGACCTTGTAGTTGGCATCGACGGACTGGTTCCACCTGGCCTCATGACCCAACGTCAAGCCTCCGGTTGCCTTCGCATTCAGGCCCAAATTCGAGTTTTTGTGCAAAATGACATTGATCATGCCACTCATACCATCAGGAGCATATTTCGAGGAAGGCGTGGTAATTAGCTCAATCTGCTTAATGGAACCCGAGGGAATTTGCTGCAAGAGTGTGGAAGCTGTCAAGTTGGTGGGTTTGCCATCCACCAATACCATCACATTACTATTTCCTCTCATGGAAACGTTACCGTTTTGGTCTACATCCACCGAAGGGATGTTCACCAATATATCAGCCGCACTCGGCCCCAAGGTCGCTAGGTCTTTCCCGACGTTGATCACTTTTCTATCAATTTTCTGCTCAACAGTGGATCGGTCTGCCGTGACTTCCAGGGTAGCTAGCGTCGCCACCTCGTCGTGCAGTAAGATCGTGCCCAGATCTAGCTCGAGATCATCTGCCGCCATTGTGACCTGTTGCCGTATCGTCTTGTAGCCAAGAAATTGGATCTCTAAAACCCAACTACCTATAGGGATCTCCTGAATGAAGAACCTCCCCTTGTCATCAGTAATCTGCCCGGTTAAGAGCTCATTATTGCCAAAGGACTTGACAGAAACCGCAACATAGGGTACGGATTCATCGAGAACCGCATCCACCACCCTACCACGGATGGCACCCAAAGGCACTTGCGCAATTGCGCTCGAGACCGGGAATAAGTAAGCAGTGGAAATTAGTGTAAATAATATTATTTTTTTCATAACGGTATTATAAGAAGAACACAATAAGATTTGAGCACCTCAGCTTTATAGTATATCGTAGTTGATTAGCTTACTTCACTCGCGAAGTACTCGGTGGGGGAACTCCCCATAATCTTCCTGAAGGATTTATTAAAAGTGGTCTTAGAGTTAAACCCAGCCTCCTGCGCCAGGCCAAAAAAAGTAAGAGACTGAGCTTTGTCTGATCTTGCCAGTTCAACAAACTCTTTGATCCGGAAGTAATTGACATATTCGAAAAAGTTCATCCCAATCTGCTCATTCAGCACACGAGCTATTTCCGGATGATTTACTCCCAGCATCTCCGCAAGATCAGCTTTCATCAGGTTCCTGTTGAGGTAAGGTTTCTTCTCTACCATCAATTGGTCAAGGCGTTTCTTTAATTGGCCCAGTTCTTCCGCAGATAGCTTAGATAGGGCATATTTCTTTCCATTGACCAAGCGGGCCGTTTTGAAGAGGGCCGGATCCCGGATTATGTAGTAAGCAATGAAGAGTATAATAAAGGCAATTCCCAGCCATATATAAGGGCGAATCGCCCGCTCGAGCCAAGTATGTTGGAAAATGCCAACCATGTACACAATCAACCAAAAACCTAGGCAAATGCCTATACCCAATAGAAAGTTCTGTAGGAATCTGGATTTCACAGTAAAGCTCACCTCGTTCATCAACCGGTTTCGGAATGACAGGAACAACCGGTAACTCATAATCCAGTAGCCTATATTGACCAACAACCCAGTGCCCATGAAGATGACAACTGCCCAAAACAATTCGCCACTTTTGATTCTCTCGGCAATGACCGGATCGGGGGCGAACTGGTAATAAAACGTAATCGTGCAGATGTAAGCGACACCTGGTAGGTAGTGAAAAAGATCTTGTCTTTGGAATTCTCTACCCGATAACGAGGACCTGACAAACAGATACACCGTGGCACCAAAAAGGAAGGTGGCATACTCGGACAGCACTATCAAACGGTAAGAAGAGCCAAATAAGCCTGCGGCGTGCATCACCCTACCCGAAAGACCAATGAGTAACACAGCAATTAACACGATCAAGTACGGGTTAATATTTTTTCTAGCCGTGGTTGAAAAAGTGTATATCCCCAGTAGGAAAACACTTTGTAAGAAGCCAAAATAAACCAACTGATTCAGTACAAATTGCATGGGATCTGAAATCTGCTTCCAGCAAGGTTACTCAATAACGAATTGGTTTACATGTTTCACTCCTTTATGGTCGAGTGCTATGTTTTTCGCATAGAAGGCATCAAATTGCTCCTTACTATCCCACCTGGAAATTGTCAGGTAATCTGGGTCATAGTTGTAGCCAAAAGGCGAGGTTCCCTGCGTCAATTCGAGTAGCACCTCTCCGCCTGCTTGCTCTGCCAGCGCCAGCCAGGTCTTCGTGAATAGTTCGAATGAGTCTTGATCCTCGCTCCAGTAAGATGTTAACACGTTGTACTTCTCTGCTTCAATGTTGATGGTCTTGTCGGCGGTTATTTCCCAATATGTCAGGTTGAAAGTACTCCAAATCTCCCGGCGCATAGCGTGAAAATCGGGCACCGAATTCGTAATATCCCTCACAAATTGCTCTCGCTTTGCATAATCAGTCCACAACCCCACAATCATAGTTTGTGGCCAATAGTTTCCCTGTAGGGGCGGTTGATTGATCCGAAGCCCTTTTTGAGGAATGTAGCCACTCTTTTGGGCCACTGGAATGGCCTCCTTAAAATACCTATTGAGGGTTTCTTTCGCTTCGTCGTTTGTATTAAATAGTAGAATATCCAATGCCTGACCCTTTTTCAGGGAATAAGATTTGACCTGTGTATGTCCGGTTGCGCAGGTCAGCAGAAACATAGAACTCAGTAGCAAATGATTCAACTTCATGATTTTGGAATTTTGTTTTCGACATAATTACGGCGGAGCAAATCGGATGTTGGCAAAGTGGTGACAAGATGCGTGCGTATACGGTATGCGTTCCTTTTTAGCGCAAAACCCGCCTCTTAAACCGGTTGGCGAGGTTCCAAATTGGTGATCCTGAGGGACCGCAACTTTTAATTGATTTATGAAAACGTAGCAAACTACCGTGCTGTTTGTCGATAGAACAGCAAAAAAGTATCGTTCATCGGACTACACTATTTACTCAACTAATAGTCGCTATCTCCAGCGACCGGCAAGTCTACATTTGAGGGAAAGTTATAGACATGCAAGATCCAAAAATCACCATCCTACGAATGATAGATAATATTATGGCAATAGCTAACCGAATAAGCTTAAGGTCAGCGCAAAAAAACTATCTGGTTTTCTCAATGGCTTGTTGTCTGCTGCTATCAAGCTTCGGCATTGTAGGAAACCAAAGCAACCAGCATTTAATTGTCAAGAATTGTGATTTCATGGAAGTCTCAACCTTCATGGAAGTAAACGACAAGGAATTAATTCGTTGGACATTCCCGGATGGCATAGCCAGTTATGGAAAATTAGCACGTCATTGCTTTGAGAAGGATGGTCAAAATGAAGTTCTTCTGGAATGGATGAGCTTTGATGATCCGGACAAAATAATTGGTTCAAAACGCATTCTGCTGGAAGTTCAGGCACCCAAACACGCAAAGAGAATTTCAGCTTTAGTAAAGTAAAGGCGTGATCTGAGTTACAAGCCTAGCAAATAGTCCGCAACTTCCAGCAAATCGCTACCGGTCGCCTCAGGTAACGGAGCCAGTGGGTATAACTGAGCACCAGGCCGAGCAACGAATGCGGCCCGTAAACCCGCCCACATGGCACCTGCGACATCCCAACCGTGAGCGGCAATCATCAAAGCCTCCGAGGGTTGTATCTTCATCTGTTTGACTGCCCAGCGGTATGCATCTGAGTGGGGTTTGTATTTACCCACATCCTCAACACTAAGCCGGCGGTCAAAATAGGAGGTCAAACCTGCATTTCGGAACTGCGTCTCCACCCCTTTGTTGGAGGAATTGGTGAAAGATACCAGGGTATAACCTGCGCCCCGAAGTTTTGTCAATGCTTCCTTCACTTCGTGGTGTGCTGGCAAAGAAGTTAGTGGCCCAATAATAGCTTTCTTCGCTTCGTCTTCCGTCAATGAAATATCGTGATTTCGCGCTACCATTCTCAAAGTGGCAGCACCGATTGACCCAAAATCTGCATACTGCCCGGCGACGGTTGTGACAAGGGAATGATGTAGCATGGTGGTAAACCAGAGCGGCAACAATTCTTTTCTACCGCCTAGCGCCTCCCCAACGCCCGCTTTCATCGTGGTTAGGTCAAGCAATGTTTCGTTCACATCAAAAAATAAAATCTTAGGTCTACCGGTTTCCATATTTGTTTTCAAGATGTAGATCTTAATAACCAAAAAAACTGGTTCATAGTGCCATTTGGTGACTATCAGAAAGGCAAACTTTTACTCCGGCGGGTTTGAATACTGGCTGGCCACCCTCCATTCCATCAACGCCAACAAAAGAACAATCAGTAATTCTAACACAAAATATGTCCAACCTAATGCGGTCAATTCTGCAGCATGATGATACAAAAGTGCTGAGGAAATCCCACAATAGGCCAAGTTACAGATCGCTATTATCCGAAGAAAAATCCTCGGCTCCGGCTTCTTCCTGAAGTAGCCAATAAGATCAACACCTGCGAAAAATACCGGCCATGTAGCTAAAAACCGCAATACTGAAGGCGGCATTCCAACTGCGGACTGAAACCGGATCAAAACAACACTCAGAAGAAATGCAGAAAGTAAAGCGCCAATGCCGTCTACCAAAAGGAGTTTGCGAGGCAATATTTTGAGGTTCATAAGCTAATAGGTTTCAAAAACTAGCGACCATTTATTGCGCTTAATATGGACAGACTAGTGACTAAAGTAACTAAAACTCCTACCTTCGCGATTTCAAAAAATCAAGCACCATGATCGCCACTCAGAATGTGACCCTTCAATACGGTAAAAGAGTCTTATTTGATGAAGTAAACATCAATTTCACAGCTGGAAATTGCTATGGGATAATTGGTGCCAATGGCGCCGGGAAGTCCACATTTTTGAAAATTCTCTCGGGTGAAATAGCTCCTAATTCCGGGTCAGTCAAAGTAGAGCCCGGTAAAAGAATAGCCGTGCTCAAGCAAAATCACTTTGAATACGACGAAGTTCCCGTGCTTGATACGGTAATACAGGGTCATAAGGAACTTTGGCAGATCATGAAAGAAAAGGATGCCATTTACGCCAAGCCTGATTTTTCCGAAGCAGATGGCCACCGCGCTTCAGAACTGGAAGAGCAATTCGCGGACATGGATGGTTGGAATGCCGAATCAGACGCTGCCAGTTTACTCAGCGGGCTGGGAATCGCCGAATCTGATCATCAAAAGCTTGTTTCAGCTCTGAGCGGTTCTCAAAAAGTGAGGGTCCTGCTGGCTCAGGCTCTTTTCGGAAATCCCGATATTTTAATTTTAGATGAGCCTACGAATGATCTGGATATACAAACCATTTCGTGGTTAGAGGATCATCTACTAGAGTTTAAAAACACACTCATTGTAGTCTCTCACGACCGACACTTCCTGGACACTGTTTGCACGCATACTGCGGACATAGATTTTGGCGAGATCAAAATGTATACCGGCAACTACTCATTTTGGTATGAATCGAGTCAATTGGCGCTGAGTCAACGAGCTTCGGCTAACAAAAAAGCCGAGGAGAAAAAGAAAGAGTTGCAAGAGTTCATAGCACGTTTCAGCGCAAATGCTGCCAAATCAAAGCAAGCTACCAGTCGCAAAAAACTGCTGGATAAGATCAATGTTGAGGAAATCCGTCCCTCGAACAGAAAATACCCTGCTATTATTTTCAATCAATCCAGGGTCGCTGGTGACCAGATTCTGGAAACCAGCCAATTGGGATTTGATATTGACGGGAAAACACTTTTTAAAGACCTTGATCTTTTTGTGAACCGAGGTGACAAGATTGCGGTAGTCTCTGATGACAGCCTGGCGGTCACTTCATTTTTTCGAATAATTACCGGAGAAATTGCCGCCACCAGCGGATCTTACAAATTGGGCCAAACGATTACTTCCGCTTATTTGCCAAACGAAAATGCACAGTACTTCAGCGGCGACCTCAATCTTATAGATTGGCTCCGTCAATACGCGCCTGGTGAAAAAGATGAAGTATTTATCAGGGGATTCCTCGGAAAAATGCTCTTTTCCGGGCAGGAAACGCTCAAAAAGAGTAATGTACTTTCAGGAGGAGAAAAAGTACGATGCATGATCGCTCGTATGATGCTTCAGGAGGCCAACCTGCTGATACTGGACGAACCTACGAATCATCTTGACCTGGAATCGATCACTGCTTTCAACAATTCACTGAAGGCCTATCCTGGAACAGTCCTTTTTACTTCTCACGATCACACTTTCACTCAAACAGTGGCCGATAGGGTCCTTGAACTTCGTCCGGACGGTTTCGTGGACACACTTAGCACTTACGATGAGTATCTGGAGAAGAAAATGGCCGTAAGTGTCTGAATGTTGAATTGATCAACTGCTCCGGGTAAATATTTCTTTAAGGAATCTATCATAAAAAAGGCCGGGGATCAACCGGCCTTTCACTTCTTCAAACATTCTTAAACTAGTCTATACAGCATAGGTTTTACCTTCACCGGCTTCCGAAAGCGGAACACATCCATTCCACTGTGCCGGCACAAGCTGATATTGCAAGATCGTAGAGGCACCGTACTCGGTCGTAAAGTAACCCAGCAAGGTCAGTTCCTTCACCCGCCAGAAAAGCGGAGGGTTTTGACCCCATGCTGCTCGATTGTCAGGATTTGTGATGAAGGCATTTTTCTCCTTCACAATGGCGTCGCGCTCAGCCTTCTCCAAACTGTAGAATTTCTCGTTTTCAGTCATGAAAGCTTCCAGACCGGCCATAAATTTATCTTTGTCTTCTTGCTTATATACCACACTGACCATCTCCTCAATGAATTTGGGAACACCCAGATCCTTGGCCCCGAGGGTGTCTGTGGCCGGTAAGATAGCCTCGGCAAGTTCCATGATCGTCAATGCCTGCTCCTCGGTAAAAAAAGAAGGTGTCCAGTTAGGTTTCGCACTTGGTGCACATCCATTCAAAACCCCCAATATTGCCGGAGCTGAAATGGTGCCACCCATGAAATAAGCTGCTTGCTTGATCGCTTCTCTTCTATTAATTGCCATCTCTTTAAATATTAAAGGTTTCTCTTTTTCAATTGCTCCGCGGCATAGTTGGCGGCGCGTGCTGTCAATGCCATATAGGTAAGTGATGGGTTTTGGCAGGCAGAGGAGGTCATTGCTGCTCCGTCTGTTACAAACACATTTTTCACTTCATGCACTTGATTCCACTTATTCAACACGGATGTTTTGGGGTCTCTTCCCATTCTGGCAGTACCCATCTCATGTATCCCCAATCCAGGGCCACCTATGCTATCGAACATGTTGATATTTTTCAATCCCGCATTATCCAACATTTCAGCAGCCTGCGTTTTCATATCCTCACGCATGAGCATTTCATTTTCCTTGAATTCACAGTCTATTTTGAATGTGGGTAACCCATGCTTGTCCAGTTGTGTATCGTCCAATTCAACTTTATTTTCATGATAGGGCAAACACTCTCCAAAACCCCCAAGCCCCATTCTCCATTTACCCGGTGTTGTGATTTGCTCTTTCAGCTCCGGGCCAACTCCCAATTCGGCGACAGCTGACTGCCAGCCATTCCTACCGGCACCTCCCTGGTAACCATAACCTCGAAGGAATTCCTGATCCTGTTTGCCTACATTCCGGAATCTAGGAATGTAAATACCATTGGGCCTTCGACCATAATAATATTGATCTTCAAAGCCATCATATTCTCCCGAAGCACCTACTCGAAAGTGATGATCCATGAGGTTGTGGCCCAATTCGCCTGAAGCATTGCCCATACCATTGGGGTGGTACTCGCTTTTGGAATTCATAAGAATCCAGGTAGATCCGAGCGCCGAGGCATTGAGGAAAATGATCTTTGCGAAAAACTCCTGTGTCTCGCCAGTCTCCGCATCGAGTATTCTCACCCCGGAAGCTTTCCGTGTTTCAGGATCGTAGATCACTTCCGTCACCACTGAGTTGGGACGGAGAGTCATATTTCCTGTGGCAACTGCAGCCGGGAGTGTGGAGCTTTGGGAGCTGAAATAACCGCCAAAAGGACAACCTCTGATACACATATTTCGAAAATGGCACCTTTGGCGGCCATTGTGGTCCTGCGTGAGGTTAGCTGCCCGCCCAATGGTCATTATTCGGTCTTTGTAATTTGACGCGATGGAATCTTTCACATGCTTCTCAAGGCAGGTAAAATCCATTGGTGGAAGGAATTTTCCATCTGGAAGTTGCGATAGCCCCTCATTCTGGCCACTGACGCCAATGTGAGACTCTACGTAATCGTACCATGGAGCAAGGTCCTTATATCTAATCGGCCAGTCGACTGCAATACCTTCCTTAGCGTTGGCCGTAAAATCCATTTCACTAAGCCGGTAACTTTGTCGGCCCCACATCAGTGACCTCCCACCTACATGGTATCCTCGCATCCAATCAAATCGCTTTACCTCCGAGTAAGGATGCTCCGTATCTTTGACCCACCAATGTTTGGTGGACTCCCGAACGGTGTACCCGGTCCGCATTTGCTTCTCATAGTCCTTGGCTTCTTCAGCGGATATTCTATCCCCATGTGGTAGTTCCCACGGAGGTGTATTCATTGTCGGGTAGTCTTTGCGATGTTCTACCATGCGACCCCTTTCCAACACAAGCGTCTTCAGACCTTTCTCCGTCAACTCTTTGGCAGCCCAGCCTCCACTTATTCCAGTCCCCACTACTATGGCGTCGTAGGTCTGCTGTGCCTTGGCTCTTGTATTTAAGTTCATTCCTTCAATATTTTAGATTCTTCACAACTCCGTGACCAAATAATCAATTTACGGCCGGTCAATCTATAAAATAATTGCTAATCAAATGGCGCTATTTTTCCTAAATTGATTTTGAAATCGTTTTCATTTTCAAAAGAACTATAATTACGAAAACCGATTAGTAAATTTTATAAATCCTAACGACCTGTTGTCATGATCTCTCGAAAGCAAGCGTTGAAAAAAATTGCCTTAGGTAGTGCCCTACCGTTCCTAGCTCCTCACCTGTCCGCTTCAACAGCGACAACCAGACCAAAAGGCGCTAAAATCAACCATTCCGTATGCAAGTGGCCTTATCCGAATCAGACGTTAGAAGAAATGTGCGAGGCAGCGCAGGAGTATGGCATTGAATCGGTGGAGCTACTGGATCCTGACCAATGGGCAACCGTCAGCAAATATGGCCTAACCTGTGCCATGAGTAATGGCAGTCCCCTGCATATCACCAAGGGTTTCAACGACCCGCAATATCATGCACAATTGCTGAACGACTATAAAGACATCATACCAAAGGCTGCGGATGCTGGGTTAAAAAATGTCATTTGTTTCTCTGGAAATCGCAACGGTATCAGCGACGATCTGGGCCTGGAAAATTGTGCTATGGGGTTGGAGCCAGTACTGGCAATTGCCAAGCAGCACAACATAACAATCTGCATGGAATTACTCAATTCCAAGGCGGGCGGCCATGTAGATTACCAATGTGATCATACCTCTTGGGGTGTGGCCTTGTGTGAGAAACTTGGTCAGGACAGTTTCAAGTTGCTCTACGACATTTACCACATGCAAATCATGGAGGGGGACATCATCGACACCATCAGAAAAAACCAAAAGTATATCGCCCACTATCACACCGGGGGTGTTCCAGGGCGCAATGAAATCGATGAAACGCAGGAATTGAACTACAAGGCCATCATGGAGGCTATTTATGACACGGGCTTTGAAGGCCACGTAGCTCAGGAGTTTATCCCTAGCTCCGAGAGACCGTTGGACTCGCTGAAAAAAGCCGTAGAAATTTGTGATGTGTAAATAGAACCAGGTGGCGAATAGGCCACCTGCTCACCTACTTAAATGTTGTCTATGATCGCGTTAAGCGTGGCACTAGGCCTCATCGCTTTAGCCGCCTTCATATCATCTGGCTGGAAATAACCACCGATTTCCTGAGATGCTCCCTGTGAAGCAATCAACTCAGCGTCAATTTTCTCAGCATTGTCAGTCAGATCCGAGGCGGCTTTTTCGAATATGGATTGAAGTGCAAGGTCATCGGTCTGAGCCGCCAACGCCTGGGCCCAGTACAGACCTAAATAAAAGTGACTCCCTCGGTTATCGATCTGCCCAAGTCGTCTTGCCGGTGACTTGTTTTCTTCCAGAAATCTTCCTGTTGCCTGGTCCAGGGCATCCGCCAGCACTTTTGCTCTCGGATTGTCAAATGCGTTGGATAGGTGCTCCAATGACACAGCCAGTGCCAGAAACTCTCCAAGGGAATCCCATCGGAGGTAACCTTCTTCCACAAATTGCTGCACGTGTTTGGGAGCTGAGCCTCCGGCACCCGTTTCGAACAATCCACCACCGTTCATCAATGGCACAATGGAAAGCATTTTAGCACTGGTTCCCACCTCTAGAATCGGGAAGAGGTCTGTGAGGTAATCCCTCAAGACATTTCCCGTCACCGAAATAGTATCGTCGCCATTTACAATGCGCTGAAGTGAAAAACGGGTAGCTTCTACCGGAGCCAGTATCCTCACATCTAGCCCTGATGTATCGTGATCGGGCAGATAGGTATTGACTTTTTTGATAAGCTCACTGTCATGTGCTCTATTGCTATCGAGCCAGAAAACCGCGGGAGATCCAGTGGCGCGTGCGCGACTGACAGCTAGTTTAACCCAATCGCGAATAGGTGCGTCCTTCACCTGACACATTCGAAAAATGTCTCCGGCGGATACTGATTGTTCCAAAAGCACATTGCCTTCAGAATCCACCACCCGAACAGAGCCTGCTTCCGACATTTGGAATGTTTTGTCATGAGAACCATATTCTTCGGCCTTTTGGGCCATCAAGCCTACGTTTGGCACACTCCCCATGGTAGCCGGGTTCAAGGCGCCATTTTCCTTGCAGAAACTTATGACCTCCTGGTAAACACCCGCATAGCTCCGATCCGGAATTACGGCTTTTGTATCCTGCTGGTTCCCTTGACCATTCCACATTTGGCCCGACGTTCTGATCATCGCAGGCATGGACGCATCAATGATCACATCGGAGGGTACGTGCAAGTTGGTAATCCCCTTGTCCGAATTGACCATCGCCATGGCGGGTTTAGAACCATATAATGCGTCGATATCGGCTTTCACAGAACTCTCTTGCGGGTGTCCTGCGATTTTCGCGTATATGTCCCCTACTCCGTTGTTTGGGTTTACGCCTAGTTCGGCAAACAGCTCATCGTATTTTTCAAATATTTCTTTATAAAAAACAGAGACCGCCGCACCAAATATGATGGGGTCAGAAACCTTCATCATGGTGGCCTTCATATGTAGTGAAAAAAGCACTCCCTGATTTTTGGCATCCTCGACTTGCTCGCTGAGAAAGGTCTTCAAACTAGTCATGTTCATTACGGAGCAATCGATCACTTCTCCTGCTTGGAGTGCTATGCCTTTCTTTAAGGTTTTTGTACCTCCGTCTGTCGGTGTGAAAACAATAGAAGCGGAGGTAGCGCTTTCCATGGTCGTAGACTTTTCACTGCCATAGAAGTCGCCCCCAGTCATACTGGCAACGTGTGTTTTTGAATCTTTGGCCCAGGCACCCATGGAATGGGGGTGTTTTCTGGCATACTCTTTTACTGCTTTTGGCGCCCGTCGATCGGAGTTTCCTTCACGTAGGACCGGATTGACTGCACTACCTTTTACTGCGTCATATTTTTCTTTGACCGATTTTTCCTCATCAGTTTGGGGGTCAGTGGGATAGTCAGGCAGGTCGTAACCTTGGCCTTGCAGTTCTTTGATAGTGGCCTGCAATTGGGGGATAGAAGCGCTGATGTTTGGAAGCTTGATAATATTAGCCTCCGGAGTTTTGGCCAATTTGCCCAGTTCTGCCAAATGATCACCCACTCGCTGCTCAGTCGTTAGTCGCTCAGGAAATTGAGACAGTACACGTCCGGCCAATGAGATATCACGGGTTTCGACCGTTACACCGGCTGATTTGGTAAAAGCCTGTACGATGGGGAGAAACGAATACGTTGCCAAGGCGGGAGCCTCGTCTGTTTTAGTATAGATGATCTTCGGATCTTGCGACGCCATTTGTTGTATGAATTTTTATCTTGACAATATGATCCCGTAAAGGGGTGAATTACGGGGTAGCGAAGATAGTGATTTTGGGTAAAGGAGTGCGCACCGATTAATAATCAAACTAATGTTCTTCGGCCTTTGTCGCGTAGCGAAGGATCGTGGCCTGTACCTCGGGGTGAAAGCCTCTGAGCGCCTGAGGGCTCAGTGCGTTATAATCAAAGTGCTTGCTCGTAGGATTTTCTACGCCAAAACCGCTCTTTTTCTTTCCATGCTTGGAGACGAATTCCTCAAAAATGACCTCAGCTATGAAAGCCCAGAACTCAGAGGGGGTGTATTGCGTGCTAAGACCTTCGAAGACAATTTGATTGTTTCGTCGGAGGTAATCCACCTCCACACGGTAATATCGCGGAAAAATCCATAGATGGAAGCTACCCTCATGAAGCAATGATTCGACATGTTCTCTGCTTTTTCGTATAGGCATGATACTGGTGCGGAGAATATTCCAAATTTTGCAATTTGCGTCGAACTCATCTTTCCATTTGGGATATAATGTTTGATAATAGCGGATAGTCGAGGAGGAGAATAGCTTTTTGATGTCGTCTTCAGATTTCACACTATCCAAATTAGCCAGGACATAGTCTATCTGTGCGTTGAAAAACGTCAGCACGTCTGCCTTAAAATCCTCGGAGAAAATAACCTGTCCGTTAATCGATTTCCAGCCATCTGGTATAGCCAAAATTTGATCCAACCACACTTGTCGATTGCTCTTATCGCCTGATCTTACCACCTCCACGAAGACTTTTTTTCGGAGCTCCGCCACTCCAGGAAGTTCGTCAGAGGCGTGAAGAACCTCATGGATAGTGGTACCCTGAAGATTTGAGGCTCGCTTGGTCGAATTCAAGATAGCCTTGCGGGCGTGCCTGAAGTACCTACCATTGAGGTGTTGAGGCAATGGCTCATAGGCCAGGTACTTTATATGTTCGTTGAACAAGCTAAAGCTATCGGGTAATACGAACAGCTCCATCAAGATCTGACGTGAAAGATCTCCCCCAAAGTCACTAACCAATTGCAGGTCGTACCGGCTGTAAAAAACGTCTTTCCACCCCCAGAAGAAAAACCCCTGTATGCGAACAATCTCCAATAGTCGGTCCAACCCTAACCTTATCTCTACCCTCGAGTCCAGTTTAGCCAGAGGTAACTTGGCCATAAATTCATTGATCCAGGCTTGTGTTCGGAGGTAGGAATTACTTACCAGGAACCTCACCAGTTTCGCCCGCTCAGAGACCGAATCTATTTCCGAAAAAAGGTACAGCAGCTGCACCCCATGGAGTCTCTTGAAAACGTCGATGATTGTCTGTTCGGAAAGTGACAGTACCAAGGGCAAAAGTTTGGTATTCCCAATCACTTTTCGATCCCTTAGACAATGATATAATTGCACAGGATCAGCAATGGTCTTCAAGGTCTTCTGAAGTTGCTTTTGATACCAGGAGGACCACTCTGGTGTGCCGTAGACCAGGGCTTTATCCTCTTCTGCAATTTCGAAGCAATCAGCCATTCCTGGTACTTTTGATGGTTATGTTATACAGTAGCATCTGACCTCAAGAAGGCGTATTGCTATCCCCTAAATTCAAATTTGAAAGGCTATCCGGCAAGTCGCGATAGAAAATGCCCTTTTGTGTTTGCGCTTCCAAATGCTCCACCTCTGCCACTTTTTTCCGCGTTTCGATCTCACGCCTTTCTTCCAGGTATTTTTCAGTCGCCGGGCGTTTACCTACTTCAGAATCGAGGTAATAAGCACCGGCATTAACCGAATGGAAAGCCGGACGATGAACGGGCACCTCTTTAAACTGGAACGGCACTGTCTTGAGATAGGCCAATGCCTCACGAAGTGAACTCATGAGGTTCTGTTCATAACCCTCCTGACCTACCCCGGCCCGTGAAAAGAATAAGGCCTGGAATCGCTCCATATTGGGTATAAATGTATCAGGAATATCCAAAGCACCATTTCCCTGACCTACACCCTTCACCATCCTTGTCAGGTAATTTTTGAAGGCTTGCCTCGCGATGATGGCCGCCGTGATCACTTCTCTATCGTCCTGATCCTCTCTCTCGATAAATATTTTTCCTAATTCCTCCAATTCATAGATTCGAATATCAGTAATACCGGAGCCCATGATTTGTTCCTCGTTGGTATCTACCAGTATCTTGACATCTGTCAGATAGGTTTCCACCTCGTACCGATTCTGAACTTGATAGAAATTGTAGTTGACTGTTCTACCCTGGTTCGGGTTCTCTAGAGACACTGTTTCCTTGCTACTGGCTTTTTGACTGAAGCTCTCGCTGACATTCACCTTGATCTCAACTTTATTTTCCTGAGATGTCTCGTTGACTACTTTGCGGATAACATTTTGCAGGTCTTTGGAAAAGGCCTCCCGTGTTTCTTTGTTAGCAGTTTTGCCTGATTGTTCATTTCGCTTTTCAAAAGTCTTTTTCTTACGATCGGTGATGTCCTTATCGCGGTGGATCTTGAGGCTCATACCCAGCGTACCACTTATTCCTGTGCCTCCGCCAGCTCCACCTGCTCCAGAAGACTTTCCGCCGCCCTGAGCACCTGGCGCTCCGCCTGCTCCCTTTTTGGCAGTAATATCCAGGTTCAAGTCAAATTGATTTTTGTTTCTTTGAACCGTTTCATGGAAATCTTCATCCGTTTCCAGGGTATGCTGCTTGTAGCTATCCTCCTTCGAACTTTCGGAGTAGTCTTTCTGTGTCAGTTCTTTGGTGAGGTTCTCCTCAAAAGAATTAGTTGTTTTGGACGTGACCAATTCCGATTCTGTCCGAGTTTGCTCGATTCTTCTGGTCAGCTCGGTACTTTTTTCCAAAATAATTTCCTTGGTCTCGCCCGGAAACAGGTTCTCCGCATGAGATAGTTCTCCAAGATGAGGACCTACCCATCTCACCCTTACTGTGTAAGTCTCGATGAATTTGATGACAGGGAGTTTAAGTTCCCTCGAAAAAGTTTTGCGGGGATTGACAACAGCCGTGAAGAGGTCATTGTTTTGGCTACCACTTTCATTGAAGGTGGGAAAGAAAGCCACATGTTTTTCCGGAGAAGTTTGCAAATACTTCAAATATGCAGGGATAGACAGTCCATCCTGGTTGATATACATGCGGCCATTGTGATGAAAGTAGTCTAATTGGAGATCCTTTCCGGTAGCCTCCACATTGTACTCCTCCCTCAAAAGCTCCAGCAGGTCAGCCACAGGATCAGAGTCCGGTCGCACCGGATCATTGAGCAAGTCCAAAGCACCAAATTCCTCCGGATCATTCCAGTACCTGATGAACTCTTTTCGTAATTGTTGCAGGCCGTTTTCATCGATCTCTTCTATGTTTCGCTCGAAACTGCTAATCTTCTCATCTAGGTTCAACAGGTCTATGTCAATGGCATCTTTCTTATCGCCAATCGCTTCGACTTTCTTATCGATAGCCCTTATGAGCTCGGCCAGGAAATAGTGCACATCCCCGGGAGAAAACGAGGTACTGTTTCCATCCCGCTGGTCGTTTTTATACTTGAAGATCAAATTGGGCTTCTTCGACTCCAAAAGGTAGTGCTCCATCACATAGGTATAGTAGGTAATAGTCACTTTGGTCTTACTTGAGAACCACTTCCAGAATTTCCACCATTTCTCGGTCACCTCCCGATAATCGGTGCTGGAGGTTGTCTCGGTGCGAATATTGAACTTCTCAAAATTGTGACCAGTAACTTCACCAAAGAAGCGAATGAACTCCGGTACCCGAGATCTTTCCGTGTCATAACCGTTGTATAAGGTTTGGACATGCGACTTGTCTCTGATCCATGCCTCTATGGCCCGATCATGCTCAACATCTTGGCCTTCCAATATTGTCTTCTGTGCTCTTGCGTCGGCAAGGGCCGTGGCGTTCTGAACACGGTCCGCTATCAAGCGGGTGTTGGAATCGAAATCCTTCAATTGCTCCAGTTCAACCAAGAATAGGCCTTCCTTTTCCACAGTGAGCGCGTTGGAAGCGAACAGTTTTTTTCGAAAATTTTCTGCGAAGACTGCCCACTTGTCATTGTCCTTGAAATCAAGATCTACATCAATCCGGATGGGACTGAATTTCCTGAACTTCGGTTTACCTTGTATAATTCCAAAGTTGTAACCCAAGGCTTTTAGATCTCCCCCGACCGTGGCGCCATCGTAGGTGGTTCTGTAGGCATTTTTAAGTTCGAGTGTGTCATTGGTGTCATTGACAGTTAGTAAGCTGTACCGATTGAGTCTGACCTCATGAATAATCTGTTGCTTCAAATCCCGGGCTTCCAGCATGGCATTTTGCATGTCCAGCAACTGCGATTTGTAAGAAGCTACCTTCAACAGGTTTTCTTCGATAGCACTATGCGCAAGACCGGTCCAATCGTTGTGCGCAGTGATCAGACTCTGGTAGTTGGCGCTTAGGTCCGAATAAAAAGTTTCTTCGCCCTGCGCATGCTTGAAAATTCGATACCAGGTTTTTGGCCTATAATCCAGGGGAAAAACGCGATTGAGGTTAAGACTATCGTCGGTTACAATGACCTCCTTACTTGGTACCACAAAAGATTTCAATGTACCGGACATTACCACCACGATCCGCTTGGAATCCTCAGAAAAGGAGGTAGTGACAGCTATCTTGTCAATTTCATAGGTCTTGACCTGGTCGCCACTGTCTGCTTCGAAAACCTTTAGATCATTAGGGCCGGTTTGTATGGCGACGAGTAACCCATTGGGTGAGACGGAGAGGGAATGACTGTTGGCTGTAGTTACTGAAATTTCTCTGATCAAAGTGCTATCAGACCTGTTCCAAACCCTGATTTTTTGATCTGATGAGATACTTACCAACCGCTCGGAATTCCTAGCCACGGCTATTTTCCTAATATTATACATGCCGGAGGCCGTAAATGACCTCAGAACGGTACCTGTGAGGTCGTAGATCCTGATTTCGTTGTAGGTGGTGATGGCAATACCTTGGGAATCCCAAAGCCAAACGGCATTGTCGAACGAGCGATCGTCATAGGGCAGCCCAATATTTACTTTGAGGTTGTTTGACTGGAGATCCCAAAGATTCATACCAATACTTTGATCAATGATCATCGCGTAGTTTCCATCCGGGGACCCGGAAAAAGGCATCATCTCGCTCTCCGGTAGTGCAATGGCGATAGGCAGCACGCTGGCATCTCGATGAAGATCTACCGTGGAGGCATTCCTTTCGAAGACTATCCCCCGGCCATCAGGAGAGGCCAATTCGAAATACATAAACTTCTCAAAGGTCAGCGAGTGATCAAACCCTTCACCCTGAGGGTTTTTGATCTTCAACTCCTCGGTATCAAAATAGATGACTTCAAAATAGTTCTGACTTCTCGCATAGAGGTATTTACCATCTTCAGAGATCCCGTGGATTCTGGATTGCGATGGCAGGTACACACTCGCATCTACAGGTTCGAGTTTGTCATCCGTGATCTGCCAATAGAAATCGTCGCCGAGTATCTTCGACCCGTCATTGGAAAACCACAGGGTGTTATAACGATCATGGGCATGACGATCTACTACACTGAAGGTCAGCAGGTCCATTAAGATGAGTTCCTGTGAGTACCTCAATAAGAGTCGTGAGGTTCCCTCGTGTACTGCAGCTTCCTGATAATCGTAGATGCTTCCTACGATCGTAGACAGATCCAGCGATTTTTCAACGGCCTCTGTGGCCAGATTGAGTAGTTGCAGGCCGTCTCTTGCCACCAGCAGAACAAGCCCCCCGTCCAGGAGTGTTATATAGCTCAATTGATGGGTGACGTCAATTGAATTAAGTATTTCTCCAGTGGATCTCTCCACTTTCAATAGCATATTGGTGGCCCTTGGATTGACCATATAGATGGCTGAACCTCCAGCTTCAAAGGCAATCCGCTGCCCAAAAGAAAAGTCTTTGGCAAAGGTTGTTACTAGCGTACTTTCAGTAACATGGAATAGATAGGAAAGATCTGAACCTTTGATCATGGCATATGCTGAATCATCTGCCATAATAATTCCGGTACCCTCGTTATATTGGGAATAATCCGGGAAAGAGCAGGCAGCATATGGTTGCACCGCACCGGCTCCGTAAAACCTGACGATTGAGGCTGATTCTTTGTCTTCCTTGGGGTGGAAGAACATGGCCATGCCATTTTCCCCTACGGGACCAAAGTCCTCCAATTCAAAGTCTGGCTCCAACGCGATATCGCGACGCTCTTTTGTCTGAAAATTGAAGCATTGCAACGACTGATCCAGCTTGTAGTAAACCCATGCTTTGTCTTTTGTATAAGCTACCTCGAGATCGCGGCCAAATTCTCCCAACACTGTTTCCTCCCAGGTTGTAAAATCAATCAAGACCGCTTCGCTTTTGACAGTCCAGGTCAGGTGCTCGTTTTCCTTTGCCAGGGGAATGTCCAGGCTTAGGCTATCTCCGTAAAGAAATTCTTCGGATGACTCACGGACCAACCCCTGCTTGTTGTAGGTACGCGAAAAGTATGAAATTCCACCTGAATCAGGTCGATCCACGTACTCAATCACCTGCAATCGGTCATCTTTCGCTTCCCATACACCATGCTCTTCAACCGAGTCAATATCTAATTGGAGTGATTGGCCAGCATCTTCCACCGGTTTGCTCCCAGGGAGTTCAATGGGGTCAAGGTAGGTGCCGCCCAATTTTGGGTTTTGAAATAAACTGACATAGAAAGCATCCAGTGGCACGGTGAAAATCTCATTAAACTCTACTTCCGTTTCTGATGCAGGTGGATTAATGGATAGAAAAGGCTCGAAATCATCTCGCACCTGTATCTCTTCCTGGAAAACAGCTTCGGTCTCGATGGTGGTCTCGTTGTTTGGAGCAGGAGATTCCGGAGCAAGGGAATCTTTGGCCGCCAGGAGGACCGAAAACTCCGCATCATCGTTCTGCTGACTATATAAACCGCACTGGCCAAAAATGTGCTTGCCCTCCCAACGATGAAGGACTTGCTGATCAAAATAAAAGACCAGTCCTCCGTTTCGGTATTCCACAACGAGGCCTACCGGACTTTGGGCAAGTTCCTGGTCTTCTTTAAGGTCATGAATCACATTGGCCTCTCCTTGCCGAACATCGACAATTTGGAGTCGATGGCCTTGATATGAACTGGAATATTGATTAATTAGAAAAAGACTAAAGTTCTCTTCATCCTCGAAATTGAAAACCAGTCCTGCCTGGTATTTTGATCCGGCGAGTAGCTGCATACCAACAGCCGTGGTGTCATCTGGTAATGGCACGGGGTGAATAAGGCCGGTGCCGCTAGCGGACTTGGCGCTTGTGGTAGTTGCGGTCTGCAGGATCTTGCCATCCGATTGCGACCAATTTCCGGGTGTAGAGGACAAATCGTGTTGCTGCCAATCTGAGAAAGCGGTGGTTTCGATCAGGTTGGCCAATTCAGGGGTGGTTGACATTGGCTAGTGTTTCAGTGAACCTCTGAAGATAGCTAACCACCTCGTTATTAGCAACAAAAGACTTAAAATCTTACCGAGCGGTTCCGATCAATTGCTCAGTAACTCTCCTTTTCGTTAGGAAAGTTTTGATCCTTCACATCTGTCACATAGTCTTTCACAGCTTTGTCAATAGATGCATTGAGATCGGCATACATTCGCAGAAATCTAGGCTGAAAGTCTTGGGTGATCCCGAGCATATCGTGCATGACCAGCACCTGCCCGTCTACATGAGGGCCCGCCCCTATTCCGATTAAAGGTATCTCGAGTTCTTCTGCCACTCGCTTACCGAGTGCCGCCGGGATTTTCTCAAGTACAATAGAGAAACAGCCTATGTCTCGAAGTAGCCGGGCATCTTCGACCAGCTTTTCTGCTTCCTCCTCCTCCTTAGCCCGTACCGTGTACGTGCCAAACTTGTAGATGGATTGCGGGGTAAGTCCGAGGTGCCCCATCACGGGGATACCTGCTGTCAACACTCTTTCGATGCTCTCTTTTACTTCAAGTCCCCCCTCCATTTTCACGGCATGCGCACCGGATTCTTTCATAATTCGGATGCTGGAACGAAGTGCTTCGGATGAGTTGCCCTGGTAACTCCCAAATGGCACATCTACCACCACCAACGCCCGATCTACCGCTTTAACGACCGCTGTAGCGTGCCAGATCATGTGATCGAGGGTTATAGGCAAAGTCGTTTCATTGCCTGCCATAACATTGGAGGCGGAATCTCCTACCAGTAGCACATCGATACCTGCTCCATCAAGAATCTTCGCCATGGAATAGTCATAGGCCGTGAGCATGGCAATTTTCTCACCCTGACCTTTCATCTCTCTTAGTCGTTGGGTGGTTATCTTTTTGAAATTTCTCTTTGCTACACTCATAACCGTTGGATCAAGAACGGAAAAATAACAAACCACAAATAAATAAGGTTATCGCCGGCCGCTCTACTCGATTGCCCAACCCGGATGTGTGCTCCGCTGAATTTCAATCGTATCTAATCTCAATTTTGTGAGCACCACTGGCCCTGCAATCGCTGGCTTTGATATGGTATTTCAGGTATTGATGGTCGTATCTACCTGGAAATATCAGGAGCTTCCGCGATTTCGATTCCACTACATCGACAAATCCATTATTAAATGCATCCTGGACGATCAGATAATAGCTGCCATCGAAGTTGCCATCTGGATTACTCCAGCTTATTTCCACAGGTTTTTCGGAATGGCCTGTAGCAATGATTTTTTCTTCAGGAGACATCATGATGCGGTCTGCGGCAAAATGTCTGTCGGAACCCGGAACATACCACATATCGTAAATGAACTTACACTCCAATAAATCCAGAGACCTAAGTTTCTCCGTCAGCTGAAGATGTCGATTATACCACCTGTTTAACTGTCCGGCGAGCGAATCTACGTTGTGAATACCGGGGGCCTAGCCGAAGATGTTGAGGGGATTCAATATCCAATTTTAGTGTTCCGGCTGGCTTTACGACTACCCAACTCTTTTTGCTGAGTTTATCATTTTTTCTGATTTTCCTGCCTTCCAAAATAGCCGCCTTTTTACTTTCAAGAACGACATACTGACTTTTCGCCAGGAATACTGACAGCAAAAACAAAATCAAGAAACAGCTACGGCGAAACCACATTCATTTAACTAACGTGGCCGTGTCCACAATTCGTGCAAATTCATCTTGCAATGTTGCCAGAGAGATTTTATGGACCACTTCCGCAGAATAGCTTTCGCCATCAACACCAACCTTGCTGAAGGAAGCGGTAGCATCGCTCACAAGCGATACCTGGAAACCCAGGTTGGCAGCCATCCGAGTGGAAGTGGAAATACAATGCTCTGTTGTCAACCCGGCGATCACTATGTCCCGGATATTCCTTGATTGCAATACCGTCTCCAGTTCTGTTCCAATAAAAGCTGAATTAACATGCTTGGAAAAAAGCAACTCACCATCTACAGGTTCAAAGCCCTCCTGTAGCTGATTCCCTACTTTCCCTGGAAATAGTGGTGAATCCGGATTGGTCGAATCATGTTTTACGTGAAAAACAGGCCAGCCTTGATTTCGAAAATATTGAAGCAATTTTCGCGCGTTTTCTTCCGCCAAGGGATTATTACGTTCTTCCCCGTAATAGCCCGTCTCTTGCAGGCCCTTCTGAATATCTATAAGTACCAGCGCATCCATTTTTTTCTACATAAAGCTAGCGGCTAGAATGGATAGTCAACCTTATCTCAGTGTTTTTCCTGTCTAAGTGTCGGATGTCTGAAAAGCATTACGCCAAAGAGGGCTGCAAAAAGTAAGAAAAGTGCTGTAATTATGCCGCCAACCAAGTGCGCTACAAAAGCTGATTTCACCAAGGACACACCAGCCATAGCAAAATGGATGAAGTTGGCCAGGGTCAAGGCACGCCCATATATCCCACCAAGAATGGAAGCCTTGGCTGTCCAGTTGGCCATCGCAAATGCAAAATAGCTGGCACCAAGTAACTGCAAAAATACCGGCGCCGCAACACCCTCGATGGAAGCACCGATTTCCTGAGGAAGAAATATCATAAGTAGTCCCAGTAGCCCAAGCAAGCCTGAACTGGCGATCATTACAAGTTTCGTATTCATAATTGCAAAGTTGACTCGCAAATTACTGCATAACCATCCCCCCCGTCTGGGGGAAAGTTGTGAGCTAATTCCAATGGTTTTGTTTGATGTGACATAATGTCTACGATTTGTACATTTACCGGTCTTGTGTTAGGGTAACCTTTGCCTAATTTTGCCTCGATTCTGAGCATGTTGAGATCCAGCGTTCTTTTTGTGTGTTTCATGCTTTCCGGCATCCTCCACGGACAGTCCAAATTGGCCCTGGTGATAGGCAATGGCGAATACGCCTACCTGGAGTCTTTAAACAATGCCGTCAATGATGGCAACGACATGGCTGAGGCCCTGGAATCCATAGGATTTGACGTAATGCGACATACTGATCTCAATAGGGAACAGCTGAAGCAGGCCATCAAGGATTTTGGGCAAAAAAGCCGGGACTATGACGTCTTGCTCTTCTATTTCGCAGGCCATGGTATCGAATTGTTGGGTAAAAATTACTTCGTACCGATTGACGCGGTGGCAAGTTCAGCTGCAGAAGTCAAAAGGACATGTGTGTCGGCCAACGCCATCACACATTATATGAAACTATCTCGGTCCAGCACCAATATTGTAATTCTGGACGCTTGTCGGGCCAATCCTTTTACCATGCTATCGGCCGCGGATTCTCACGACGGCCTGGCGCTGATGGATGCGCCCACCGGGACCATTATCTCTTTTGCAACTGCACCAGGAAGGGTTGCCTGGGATGGCGGTGGCCGGAATGGTGTATTCACGGAAGCACTCCTCAAGTACTTATTATCCTATGACCTGGAGATCAAGGATATGTTTGAGAAAGTGAGAGGTGATGTTGTCGAAAAAACCCAAAGCAAACAAATTCCCTGGGAGTCCACATCCCTAACAAAAGAAGTAGTACTTAGAAGAAGGCCCGAACTGCCAATCCGACTCAATATCCTGGAAGGCGATTCGGTGATCTTTGAAGGTCGCGGGGAATTGCATGCCACGTGTAATTTGAAAGGTGTGGCGTTTAGCTGGTATCATGACGGCAGGCAATTTTCAAATGCGGTCAATCCTGAGGTACTGAAGTCGGGAAAATACCAGGTAAAGGGAATAAGTCGCGAAGGCCAGGTTTTACTGTCCGATCCTACGTATGTTACCATCAAGTCGTTTGTTGATCCACAACCTTATATCCTGGAAGGTACGGCGGTGACTTTTAATGGCCAGGGCGTTTTGCACGGCAAGTCCAATGTGAGGGGGGACTTTACCTGGATCAAAGACAATAACTATATCGGTGACGGTGCGGAGATGCCTGTTGATCTTCCCGGTAACTACAATTTCGTAGTAAAAACCAGCGAAGGCATCATCGCGACATCTCCCTCCATCCGAGTAAGAATTGTTGATAGATGAGAAGGATTGGCATATTGATAATGTTGGCATTTTCACCCGTATTCCTCTTCGGTCAATATGGGTTTATTACAGGACGGGTCTTTGATAAATTCGGGCCAATCTCCAATGCTACCGTAAATGTGAAGGATAGCCCTTACGGGACCCTCACTAACGGCGATGGCTACTTCGCTTTTGAAATAGATACCGGTTATCATGAACTGACTGTGGAAATTACAGGATATCATAAAACCGAGCGGGCAATTCTGTTGATCAATCTGGATCAAAAAGAGGTGAATTTTGAAATGGAAAGTGCCTTGATGGATGCGGATGTGGGGATAGGCAGTAAGTCCAATGTTACGCAAAACCAACTGGATTCACCCGTCCCGATTGATGTCATCTATGGTCAGGACCTGATCAATACCGGACAAAGTGAACTATCTCAGGCCCTGCACCAGTTACTACCCAGTTTTTATGCTGTGAAGCAAAGCGCCGACGATGGCATCAACACTATTGATCCGATCTCCTTGAGGGGCCTGGGCCCCGACCAGGTCCTGGTCCTTGTCAATGGGAAAAGAAGACATAAGAGTGCATTCCTCAATGTCAGTGACGTTTTTGGCAAAGGCACCGCTGGTACCGACCTCAACACCATCCCCTTGTTGGCCATTGACCGCATAGAAATCCTCCGGGATGGTGCCTCTTCCCAATATGGTTCTGACGCCATTGCTGGCGTGATCAACGTAGTAATGAAAGATCAGTCTTTCGACCCGACGATCGCTTTGTACGCAGGAAGGACAACCGAACAGGACGGAAGTACCGAGGCACTGTCCTTCAACCATGGATTCAGGATCAAGCGCAGGGGGTTTGTCAACCTCACCGGCGCTTTCGTGGACCAGGGAGCTGTCAACCGGGGAGGCGCCTACACAGGACCCATATTCGGTGATAACAGAGATAATGTTCCGGCACTCAGAAGTCGATTTTTCGACAGAACCGGATTTCCCAATCAAACCATTGTGGAACTGGGGAATAGCCAAACGCAAAACGCCTCGCTCTGGCTCAACAGCTCCTACGAATTAAATGAGGACATGGACTTTTATACTTTCGGCGGTATCAGCTACCGAGACGGCAAAGTCAATGAACTCTACCGCCTACCTATTTTGGAACAGCAAGTAGTCCCGATATGGTACCCTTTTGGGTTTTCTCCTAAACTGGTTACGGAAATCAACGATCGGTCGATTGTCCTGGGGGTAAGAGGGGAAGTCAACAATTGGTTCATAGATGTAAGCTACGGTTTAGGCAGAAACGCATTTGATCTGAACGTCGAAAACTCCAACAACGCCTCCTTGGGCGTGATTACGCCCACGGCCTCTTTTGTAGGTGCGTACAAATATTTTCATGACATCATCAGCCTGGATGCAAGCCGGACATTCGAAGCGGGGCCCGGGCAGTTTGACCTGGCATTTGGCACAGAATACCGCATTGAGGAGTATTTCCTCATCGATGGAGAACCGGAATCATATATCGATGGTGGTGACACCACGACGACCGGACTTCCTCGAGCCGCGGGAATGCAGGGCTACTTCGGGATCTTGGAAGATGATGCACTGGAAGAAATTAGGTCTAACGGATCGATCTACCTGGAGGCAGATTACTTACTGAATAAATGGTCGATCACTGGCGCGGTTCGTTATGAAGAATACAGCGATTTTGGTGAAAACCTCAATTTCAAGCTGGCCACTCGCTACAAGTTTGCCAACCAACTACTGTTGCGAACTTCTTATAGCTCTGGGTTCAAAGCGCCAAGTCTTCATCAACTATTCTACCAACGGGTATCTAACCAGCTTCTTGATCAAGAGCTGCAAAGTGTCGTCCTGATCAACACGGAAAGCCCTATAAGTGGCACCAGGCTAGGTTTGTTTGGCCTGGAGCCGGAGATCTCGGAAAGTGTAAGCTTTGGAATAACATCAAATATTAACCGCAACATATCCCTGAGCATAGATGCCTACGAAACCCAAATCACAGACCGGATCGGATTGGTAAGCCGCATTGATGTAAACAGCGATTCGTTTCTACAGGAAGCCCTGGGTGAATTTGATATTCAGTTTCTTGAGTTCTTCGCGAATCTTGTAGATACCAGAACCCAGGGTGTGGATGCGGTGCTCGCCGCGCAATTCAGTACGGACAAAATTGCCTTCAATGTCCATTCGGCCTTTAGTTTGATGCAAACTCGGCTGATGGGGGATGTCAAAACATTATCTGGGCTGCAAAACGTACAATTCGACCTCCTGGATCGATCCGAGATCAGCCGAATTGAGACATACGTACCGGATACCCAATGGCGCAATAGCCTTTCAGCCACCTTCAGTAGGTTCGTTCTTACTTTGAACCACACACGATTTGGGGCTACCGAGTTTCTTCACGAAGACGATGGAGATCCAAGTAACTGGGTCCTCAATCAATTTACCGGGCAACTGGAATCTCGAGATCAGGAGTTCGACGCCAAGCATATTTTCGGAGCGGACCTTAAGGCCCAAATCGTACCAAAGTTAAATCTAACCGTGGGTGGTCTGAATCTCACCAATCAGTATCCTGATCGTATCAAGCATAGCGAAAACACTAATCTGGGTGTCAATCCTTACAGTCAGAATGTACGACCATTCGACCTACGAGGCACCTACCTGTATTTCCGAGTCGACTTGACGCTATGATCAGTTTTTGGCCCTAACCGCTGCCGCATATGAGTTATTAGCCCATTGCGAAAGCAACACTTTATCCTCAATCACAGCGACTGGCACCCTCCAGTAAGGCATCCCTTTCCCTTTTTTTTCCGAGTAAAATGGAGTCATTCCCTCTTGCTCATAATCGTGCTGGTTGTATTCATCTACCTTAAACCAAAGGATATCATTGCCAATTTTACCAAACATTAGTCCTTCTTTGAAAAGGCCAACGCCACCAAACATGCGCTTTGTCTGAATTGGTCCAAAATCCGATAGTTGTCCTTGTACGTACTTCAAAAAATTTTCGCTAACCGCCATGATTTTGTGCATTTAAGTATGTTTCCAATCCCTTCAATCCGTTTTCCAATGTACGCGTCATTTTGCGCTTCATCAGGCCTTGAAAAATGGATAGTGGCGGTTTAAAGGCATACCAAAATTCCTGGACAACCAGTGTCCCGCCAGGGGATTTCTTGAATTTAAATTTGCTTCTGAGATCTTTCAAGGGTACAGATGATGTGAGCATCTTTAGGCCGAAATAATCTGGTTGCTGCCATTCGACTATCTCCTCTTTTATAAAACCACCGCCTTGAAAATCGCAGTGGCGGATGGTACTTGTTCCCTCTCGCCTTTCGGACTCGTATCTTGAAAATTTGATCTCCGGATTGTAGTCCGCGACCTTACCAAAACCTAAGGCCACGGCTTGCCAGACCTGCTGCAGATCAAAAGGCAGCTGCCTGGTCACTTTTACGTAAACTGGTTTTCTCATATTTCGTCTTTGGAACTTAGACGAACCAGCCACTCAAAACGGACGAACAATGATTAGGGCATTATTTTTTACGCGCCTGCATTTCGGCCCATTCGGGCGAATTTTCAAGCAGATAGTTGTGTAGATCCACGCCCGCTCCCTTTAGCGGATCTAAGTGGCGGACCATTTGCAATCTCAGGTCCAGTAGCTGCTCATGATTCTTTCCTTCTCGCTCTTTGACAAGCTTCATTTTGTTTGCCTCACGGTGGGCTTCCTGTTCGGGGTTGAAAATGTGGTTGAGGCCGGTGCACTGACTGCACGTTCCTTCTTTGTTGATCAAGGCGCATTTACGCTGAAATATGCGGGTAAGGTGTCTGCGACTATCGGCTAGGTGGTGTTTCACCTTACCCTCACTGAGCGTGGTGATCGCCATGATCTCGGTCACCTTGAAGCCATAGATTTCCTTTAACAACAGGCAAATCTGCTGTTCGAGTAACAGGGTCTTGCTCAGGCAACTGAAACAATAGTTTACGTGCTCCTGCATGACATAGCTACCATGTGTCGAGTTTTTAACTACTGCAAACTTCCGTTTTCTCAAGCCCTCATCTTCCACATGAGCCTGCCGAACCAGGTCCATCCAGTCCTCGCCCCATTTTTTGCGGGCACGCACACTATCACGAGCGAGATTAGTAGCGATCGTAAACGCCCAGGTCTTGAAAGACGACTCCTGACGAAAGGTGCTGAGTCTTTCAAATACCTTGATGAATGTCTCTTGCGTAAGGTCCTCGGCCTCCTCGCGATGAGCCACGATCCTGTAAACAAACGACTGAAGCTCATCGCGAAAAGCAAGGAACTGGAGTTTGTATGCTTCCAAATCCATCAACAGCAAAATACCTCAAGTACAGCAGAAAAGGATCATGTGCGCTCAAGTTCCTTTACGCCACTGCGCTGCATAATCGCAAACATGCCAACTACAACGGCAATTATTGCGATGAGCCAATAACCACGAGCCGTCAGATCCCAAGGCTGCCAGAGCAAAATAACAACACTCCCCATGACCCACGCCCAGTCCTGGTAAATGATAAATTGTATTTGCCTGACGTTGGGTGTCTTACGAAAAGCTTCATAAAATACGGAAATGGCGAAAAGCAACAGGCCTACTCCTACCCACAAAAAAATCTCGGGATTGTCCGTCCCCATATACGTTGCGATCATCGCACGACCTACGACCAGCGTGGCACCCGAAGTTCCACTGAAAACAGCATTTGCAATCAATGCCCATTTTAACCTTTTCGATATTCGCTTCATGATGCTTTCAAGTTTGGATGACGCTCAGCCTCTTGCTTGATAGCTTCGTTCATCATTTCGAAACCCTTTTCGGTGGCAGCTCCCACCATGCTGAGAATTGGCTCTCGCAACAGGCCTCGAAAATGCTCACCATGGATAAATCGTGTTTCATTTTCGGAGATACGCTCCAGTTTGAAATAATGCTCTCCATCAAAGAGCCCTTTGACAAAGAGATGTCCCTCCCATCGAAATTCCTTACCAGTCGTAACCGTCAGCACCCTTGGTTTGAGTTTCATCTCACCTTTACCCGGAGGGGCGATTGTGATCTGCAACTGTTCGCCAACTTCAGAATTCCCGGCAATGGTTTTCACGAATGGGTTCCAGCGATTGTAAGAATCAAAATCCATGAGCACTTCCCATACTCGGGTTACGGGCGCCTGAATTACAATTACCTTTTCCACGTTTTTCATCTTTTTTATTTCAAAGTTGAAACTTCGCATACCGGGACCCATGGCATTACATGCCAGAGCCTTGACATTTCGTGCCAAGGCCTCAATCCCTTATTTTTAAGCATGCCTTTCAATGGAAGATTCGCATTGAACCTAAGCCACTTCGCAGGAAAACACGGAGCGGACATTAAGCAGCTAATCAAACTTACCGGTCATACTGAGGAGGACCTGGCACAGGAAACCTGTGTACTGGATGATTATGTGTACAATAGACTAGTTGAGAACTGTGTCGACCTATCCGGCGACCCTCTTTTTGGGTTGCATGCTGGCGAAAGTCTCAATTTATCAGCAGCAGGTTTGATTTTACAGATCACGCAATCCAGTGAAACCGTCAAGCAGGCACTGGAGTACTGCTGCGAGTTTGCGAATCTTAGCTGTAGCGCCTTGCCCATGAAGCTGGTCGAGCATCCTTTCAGTTATCAAGTGACGATGACTCCTCAAAATCATTGGGCGGTGGACTCTCCGTTGGCCATGCAACATACCGCTGAAGGTATGATGGCCTTCACAATTAGAGAATTTCACTCCCTAACTCGTATGCAACATGCTCCGGAGCGAGTAGAGTTTCCCTGGCAAAAGGCCGGATACAACAGCGAATATGAAAGGGTCTTTGGCTGCCCCACCCTCTTCGATTCACCCACGATCTCCCTATGGCTCAGAAAGGAGCATGTCGAAGAACGTGTCATTACATCCGATTA
>CBDETI010000008.1:0-77459 GCA_965242775.1 Cyclobacteriaceae bacterium | reverse complement strand
TGATTGGAAATTGACACTCCAAACGGTTTCACCATCAAAAACGCCTTGTTTGAAGGTATTGCCTTGAACTTCAAATTGTGAATATTGACGGCCATCAGCGAGTTGTACTATTTCCATGGGAAATTCCAGCCCACCTTGCTGTAGTTTGGCGTTCATTTTTATTCCTTTCAGCTGCCCCCAGGCTTCATAGCCACCGGTGTTTTCAAAATAGGTGTTGATTATTTCATCCACATCTTGTGCGGATACACTCACGGCGGTAAGCAAGCAAATTGCAAGTACTTTTAGCTTTTTCATTCGATTGTAGTTTGGATATTGATTCTTGATTAGTAGTAAGTAGTAGCTTATTTATTACATCTTGTAAAATAATGTAGAATTTCTCGCTATCGCGGCGGTTCATGTAAAACAGAGATGAAACTTCTTAAATAATGTTAAAGGCGTTCCGCAATGGCCTGGTACAGGTCTTTTGGGTTGAACGGTTTGGTGATAGCTCCGTCCAGGCCGGCCTCCTTGAGCTTAGAGGATTTATCTAACATAGCGGAGGCAGTCAAAGCTATTATGGGCATGGAAAAGCCCATTTCCCTAATCTTCGATGTGGCCTCATAACCATCCATTTCTGGCATTTGCAAGTCCATCAGGACAAATTCGAAATCACCGGAAACTACTTTATCAATTGCCTCGGCCCCGTTGACAGCTGTATCCAGGTCAACGTTCCATTTTTGCAGAATATTCGTAGCAACCACGGTGTTCATTTCATTGTCTTCCACTAGCAGTATCTTCAACCCTTTCAGGTCAAAAGTTGACTCGACTTTTCGTTGGATTTTGTCGGGATCGCCTTCCTCAAGATCCAGTGTAAAGTAAAACTTGGCGCCGTAACCAAGGCGGGATTCCAACTGCAGGGTGGAGCCCATGAGTTCCACAAGTTTCTTGGTAATCGACAATCCCAGACCCGTACCTCCGTACCTTCTGGTAGAAGCACTTTGTGCTTGCTGAAACGCGTCGAAGATCGAATCATGTTTATCTTCTTCAATACCGATACCTGTATCCTCTACCGTGAATCGTACACCCACCCTATTTTTTTGACGGTACTCCTCGGTAACTTTTAATCGGACATAACCGGAATCAGTAAATTTGACGGCATTGCTCAGCAGGTTAGAGAGTACTTGATTGACACGGAGTTTATCCAACTTCACCACCTTTGGCAGGTCGGTATCATATCTAAACTCGGTAGCCAGGCCTTTATTTTCCGCGCTTAGTTTGAACAGATTCAATGCCCTCTCCGCATAATCTTGTAACATCACATCAGATTCATCGAACTCGATCTTCTCAGACTCTATTTTACTGAAATCCAGTATGTTGTTAATTAAAGCCAGTAAATTCTCAGAAGAGATTTTCAGGTTTTTCAGCTCACGGAGCTGGTCTTCCCTCGGATTCTCATCCATCAAGTGATACGTGGTGCCTATTACCGCATTCAAAGGCGTTCGAATCTCGTGACTCATAATCGACAGGAAATCTGTCTTGGACCGAGCCGCTTCCTCCGCAGTTGCTTGTGCCTTACGCCACGACAAACTGAAGCGTTCGGACAGGATCAACGATTGAAAGAGGAAAAATAACAACTGCCCACCGGCGGTAACTGCCACCGGCTCCTCTACAAACCCCAGGTAGTCAAGTGATTTTGTTCCAAAAACAAAAAATATGATCAAGGTACCAATGAGTGAATACACCGCCCCTGGACGTTGATAGACGGAGGCCCGGATATAGCTAAATAATGTAATCGCTATCCCAAACAGCAAAGCAACCAGGTACAAAGTATTGATGGAAGTAAACCAGCTCACCGGTAACATCGTAAGTCCGGCCCAAACCAAAGAAAGATCTGCGAATATGCGTACCAGTATCTTGGGGATATCATCTGGGAAGAGGTTCTTCAGGTAGTTTGCGAAGAAGTATCCAGCAAGGTAAAAAGTCATGTATTCCAGCCGGATTGAAAGCCAGTACGGAATAGTTACAAGTTCATGTAAGACGTAGTTGCCCCAGCCAACGACACGATACGCATAGGCTAGGCAAAACAATGCAAAAAACAAGGCTACTTTTTCCTTTCGGCCGAAGAAAAACAACCCCAGAAAGAAAAACCCACCCATTACCAAACATCCTCCCAGGAAGCCGTCAAAGAGGTCCTCCCGAAATTTTTTCTTCGCCAGCTTCTCATAGGGTCCCAGCAAGATCGGGTCGTTGATACCTCCTTTACTGTGATGAAAGTTGGCCACCTCTATTTCGATCAACAACCTATTCCCTCGAAAGGGGCTCAACGAGAAAACTTTTACCTCACGGTAAGGCTTATACTCATCTATGGAAGGACTGGCGAAACTGTAATTTCGCAGTTGTCGGCCATTGACATATAGGTTGTAGGCACTGTAGATATTAGGTATACGCAAACCCAAGGAGGATATGTCTTCCACGACTATTTCTACCTGGTAGGTCCCAAACCCCTTCGTTTCCAAATCATGATCTTTCCAGGTAGCCGGTACCTTGATTTGTTGTACTGACTCTTTGGGTGCCCCCACGATTTGATCCCGAGAAAGGCCCTTATAAAACTTCCAGTATCCGTTGAGGTTCACGACACGTTCCGCCGGCAAAACAGGCTTGCCAATCAGGTCTACGGCACCATTGTCAACCTGAGCAAATCCAAAGCCAATTGAAAACAGAAATAATACGGTCAGGGTCAGTGCGGGCTGGCGCATGATCGAAAATACTGCTTTTGTAATGAACTGCCTATAATTAGCTAAAATCGTCACGATTCCAGCCACCAAAACTGTGTTTTTATCGCGTCCATAAGCTGTTGTAAATCCAGGCTCTGTTGGTGTGGCATGATTTCTGATTCCATGCGGCCATTTTTCAAATCCTCCACCACTGCGGCGAATTCATAGTGAAATCCCCTTCCAGGGTGCTCGTCGGTATAAGTGTCAACGACTGCTCCATCTTTTGAAAGCGTAACTTCCTTCGCACCCCAGCAATCCTGAATATTCAACATGCCCTCTTCTCCAATAATGGTCGTAAGGTTTGGTAATCGGCTTTCAAAGGAAGTATGGATCATAGCGGTGGCTGAGTCGTAAGTCAGCAGGGTACAAACATCCGTATCCACTTGGGTTGGAGCCTTTCTCGCACTCACTTGAATTTCGGATGGCGTGGGGCCCAAAAATAAATTGGCGATAGCCACAGGATAAATCCCCATGTCCAACAGTACGCCGCCGGCAAGATCGGGATTATACATACGCGATTGCGCATCGAATGGTACTTTGAACCCAAAGTCGGAATGAATTCCTTTGATTGCCCCTATTCTACCCGCTTGCACCCATTGTACTGCCGTTCTGATGGCAGGTAAAAAATACATCCAAAGAGCTTCCATCAAGTAAACATCATGCGATGCTGCTGCTGCCTTCAGTCTCTTAAAATCCTCAACGTTGGTGGTAATTGGCTTTTCACACACCACAGCCTTACCAGCTTGTATGGCATTGAGCGACTGCTGGAAGTGAAAATTGTGTGGAGTCGCGATGTAGATAGCATCAATATCCTCACAGGTATACAACGCTTCATAGTTGTCAAATACCAAAGGGATGGCATATTTTGAGGCGAACTCCTTGCCTCGTGCAAAAGATCTTGAAGCGACAGCCAGGACCTCCATGTCCGCTACATCTTGCAAATCATTCACCACTTGATCTGCAATATTACCGGGGCCTATGACCCCCCACTTTATTTTACTCATGGCACTAAATTAAATGCCCCGAGTTTAAGTTTGTATCATGGGACATGGCCACCATCACCACCATTCTTCTGAAAAAAATATTGGGGTGGCTTTTTTTCTGAATCTGAGCTTTACAGTCATCGAATTTGTCGGAGGCTGGTTCACTAACAGTATGGCCATTATGTCCGATGCGTTCCATGATCTAGGAGATAGTATAGGCCTGGCCTTGTCCTGGTACTTCGAAAAACTTTCGAAACGCGGCAGAACAAAGACTTTCTCTTATGGTTATAAGAGATTTTCGTTGCTAGCAGCGATTGTCAACTCTTTAATCCTTCTGGCTGGGTCTATCACAATTGTTGTCCATACAATTCCTCGCTTAATACAGCCCGTACCTACAGACGGCAGAGGAATGTTCTTTCTTTCAATACTTGGAATTTTGATCAATGGAGCGGCCGCTTTCAAGGTCCGGAAAGGTGCGAACCTCAACCAAAGGACCGTCTTTCTGCATTTGATAGAAGATGTATTAGGTTGGGTTGCTGTATTGGTAGGGGGCGTCATTATCTGGCAGACAGGACTTTATATTGTTGACCCAATTCTAACTATCGCTATCACCGGCTACATGCTTTACAATGTCTTTAAAGTTTTAAAAGACGGAATAATCATCTTTTTACAAGGGGCACCTCAAAGCACATCAGAGGAAATGATTTCCAACAGGCTGGCGGAAGTCGAGGAGATCATAGGCATTCATGACTTCCATGCCTGGTCCTTAGACGGAGAACATGCTGTGATTACCTTACACCTGGTACTCAATAAAAATTATACCTTGCAGGAACAAGCGCATCTGAAATTACGGGTCAAAGATCTCCTGGAACTTCCGGAACAATCCCACATCACCCTGGAATTCGAAAGTGAGGAGGAGGATTGTCATCTTAGAGACTGCTAACATTAAAGATACCTATGAAGAATCTGATCAAATTCTCCTTGCTCCCGCTGCTGTTCATAGTAGGATGTGAGCGCAAAAACATCGTCATTTCCGAAGAGCAGGCAAAGCAAATTGACGACTTGGTAAATGGCGGAATGATCTCCGGCCTGCAACTGGCCTACTTTGATAAAAACAACGATTTTACCTATACTTCCGGGCATAGAAAGTTAGAAGATTCTTCGGCAGTTAACGATGCGACGATTTTCGAGTCTGCATCCCTAAGTTCTCTGGCTACAGCCTTGTTGACGTTAAAGCTAGCTGATGAGGGCATCGTCGAATTACACCAGCCTATCGCGGAGATTTTCAGGTATGAGAGGCTAGCGGAAGATCCTTACTATTTCAAAATAACTTTTGCACATCTGCTGTCACACACCTCAGGGTTGCCCAACTGGAGTCCTGATACGCTCTATCTTGGCTCCATACCAGGTTTGGAATGGCAATACTCCACCGAAGGCTACGTTTTGCTTGCAAAAGCCCTTGAAGAAAAGCTGGGAACTCCCTTTGGGGACTTATGTCGAAAGTGGGTTTTCGAGCCCCTGCAACTAACGCGCTCCGAGTTCGTTTGGAAGGATGAATTTGCCAGCAATGTGGCCACAGGACATACAGACATTGACAGGGCAGTTGATATCACAAAGTATGAGGAAGCCAATGCCGGCTTCTCGCTTTACACTACAGCCAGCGACTACTCGAAACTGTTGCAGGCGACGGCAGGGGACTTTCTGCAAAACATAACTATTGATTCCCTAACCAGCATGGTGCAACCAATCATGTCCTGGGATGGCACCCCAACAGGTCTTGGCTGGAGTTATACACTTGGTGTCCAGCAAGGCGAGAGCTCACGGCTGCTCTGGCACTGGGGGGATAATCTTAATTTCAAAAGCCTGGCCATTATGGATGCCAATAGCAACAAAGGGCTGGTGTTCTTCACCAACAGTGCGAATGGGCTTTCAATTGCCCGGGAGTTAGTGGGCACATTTTTTCAGGAGTCAATGACCGCCCTGGATTGGTTGGATTACCCAAGCTATAAGGAGCAGGACCATCAGTTGGCCATACAGGTCAAGAAGACATTTTATTGGCAAGATTCGTCCAAAGCTTCCAGCGCTTATCTGGATATGATTTCGGCGGGAGCAAAGATCGATGATAACCTAATGAACAATACGGTCTGGTCATTCTTCGAAATGAAGGAGCTCCGCAAAGCGGCAACAATAGTGGAAGCGCACCTTGCTCAGTTTCCTGAATCATCAGAAGCCTGGGCCCGAAAAGGAGAAGTACTTGGTTTCGATCATCGCTATCAGGAATCCTGGCTGGCCTATCAGAAAGCAATGGAGCTTGATCCCGAAATTTCGAAAACTATCTTGCCAAGATTCCCATGGTATCAGGAAGCCAATCGGGCATTAAATGACAGGGCCCAAAGATTGGATCTTTCCCGCTATGCCGGGCAATATGGGTCAATTGTACTTAGAGTCGAGAATGGTGAATTGCTTTATAGTGATGAATACAATGATGACATACCGTTATATCGGCTTAGTAACAAATATTTCGATCTTACCAACCTGGAAACCTACAGAATAGAATTTTCACTTTCACCAGGTGGGCCGACAGCAGTTACCAGATCGCATCTTACTGGTCTGAGAGAAAAATTCGACAAGATCTAGTTGAAATTCAGCCTGCGGATGTACCCCATCGTGTATCCCATAAAGTCCGCAGTACCCCAGTTGGCATTGACATGGAGACCCACATAGAGATTCTGGGCGGGACTGTTATTCGTATTGAACAAGTAAAAATTACCGCCAATACGTGTAGGAAAAGTTTTGTTTTGCCACCGCAAAAAGGCATTGTCAGAATCGGTGGAACGAAACCAATGGTCAAAATAAGGTTTATGCAAAGTAATCCCACTCTCTAGTTCCAATCCGACATGCCCGACAAGGTACTCCATACCGATCAATAGATAAATGTGCGAGGCATTCCAAATTGGTGCATCCCGGAAGTCCGGCAGGTCATTTTTTACAATATCATCTCTGAAGGAATCGTAGTAACGGTACACAAATCCTGTTTTAACCTTCAGGTGACGTCTGAATATGATCCCCGTCGCCAGCGAAACCGAAGGTATTATCTTCGTAGGTCCATCGAGCGGCCTTCTTGTACCCCCCAGTTCATGCAGGCCTAGGCCCGGTGTAATTTGTATGAAATACTGCCTCCTTCGATCGGGCTGGAAACTCCAGTTTGATCTATCCAATCTGGCATAAGGTTTCAAAAAATATTGAGCAGAGAGGGCAATCATGCCTGAATTGAGTCCAAAATTTGGCAAGGTGGTATGGCTGTTTGAGGTGTGTACACCTCCTGCACCGACCTTCACATGCCATCGTTCGGTTAGCAACAGGGTTCGGTAGAGGTACAACTGAAATATCCAGTTCCAGGATGAGCCCAGTATTTCGTTTCCGGGATTCGCCAAAGAATCAAACGGATTGGTGGCGTAGCTCATTCCAAGACCGAGCTTAAAATAAAACGATTTATCACGCCGTTTGGAAACATTGAAGGTAAAGGTTGGAATCACCCCTAATTCCTTTCCTAGTATGGAGCTACCCAAGTCAGAATAGAAAAGAGTGAAAGAAAGCCCCGGAAAATTGTAATATCCGTTCCAGTAGGTCGAGGTGTCCCGATGCATTTTGCCCACGCCGACCGCATAAAACAATCGCTCTCCGGAATCAGGAAACCTTGACCAATTGACCACATTTCTCCCTACCATTACCTCTGGCTCGACAAACCAGGTATCCATTTGGGCGGAAAGACGAATGGAATTAGCTAAAACCAGGAAGAGGGTTAGGCAACTCCTAAATAGTCGGATACGAGAGTTTGGCGGTGTATTAGGACCCATTGATCTTTGGCGATTGCAAATTAACAATCTCGAACGACACCAATGGATGACATACTCCGAATCCTTTGACGGACAAGTGAAGGGTACAACTGAACAGCAAAAACTTTGATCTAACCGAGTATCTCGATCACCAGGTTATGATTGGTGTAGATATCTATATCAGCCGCAATATGAAGGCTCTCCTTGACAATCTCCTCCGCCGACATCTGTGTGGCATGCTTGACCAAAGCCAGGGCAGCTGGGCGTGCATAAGCACTACCACTCCCAATTGAAGCAACATTGCTATCCGGCTCTAGTACATCACCATTACCACTCACAATGAGTATTTCCTCCTTGTCAGCGACGATCATCATAGCTTCCAGTTGCCTCAAGTACTTATCCATCCGCCAATCTTTGGCCAACTCCACGGCCGCTCGCTTCAGGTTGCCGGAGTAGTTACTTAGCTTTTCCTCAAAACGATCAAGCAGCGTAAACGCATCCGCAGTAGACCCTGCAAACCCGGTGAGGATCTTGCCCTCAGCCAACTTTCTGATCTTGCGGACGTTGCCTTTCGCCACAGTATTGCCCATGGTGGCTTGACCATCTGCACCGATGCAAATCTGACCATTATGCTTAACTGCAAGCACTGTGGTTGCATGTATCTCTGGAAGCGCCATGTTATATTAAAATCCTGACAGGGTCTTCAAGCAATCCTTTCAGGGTTTTCAGGAACGCAGCTCCCGAAGCTCCATCAACCGCTCTGTGGTCGCAAGAAAGTGTAACCTTCATCACATTGCCGGGTCTCATTTGACCATTCTCCACAACAACCGTCTCTTTGATACCTCCGACTGCCAAAATGCAAGCGTCAGGGGGATTAATGATTGCTGTAAACTCCTCAACTCCGAACATGCCAAGGTTAGAAATGGTGAAAGTATTTCCGGAGAACTCCTCGGGCTGCAACTTTTTGTCTTTAGCTTTTTGACCCAGTTCTTTGATCTCAGCGGAGATATGAGAAAGCGACTTATTGTCAGTAAAACGGACCACAGGAACGATCAGGCCATCCGGAATTGCCACGGCAATACCTATATGGATATGATGGTGCTGTACGATTTTGTCCCCCTCCCAACTGATATTGACATTCGGGTGCTGCCTGAGCGCAGCGGCAGTAGCCTTGACTACCATGTCATTGAAGGAGATTTTCACGGGAGCTACCTCGTTCATACTCTTTCGGGCTTCTATCGCTTTGTCCATGTTTATTTCCATGGTCACATAGAAGTGAGGCGCCGAAAACTTGCTTTCGGAAAGCCGCTTGGCAATGGCTTTGCGCATTTGTGAAAGGGGGAGATCCTCGGATCTTTCTTCGCCCACCACTGCGGGTAACTTGATTGCTGGTTTATCGGAAGCAGCAGCCTCCTGGGTGCTTGACGTTTCTACAACAGGTGTATAATTTTCTATGTCGCGTTTGATGATCCTGCCCCCATCCCCGGTACCGCTTACCTTACTCAGGTCCAATCCTTTCTCCTGCGCAAGCTTTTTAGCCAGGGGCGAAGCTTTTATGCGCCCATTGGAACTTGAAGGAGCCGCTGATGCGGATGTCACTGCGGTTGGTTGCGGAGTAGCCACCGGATCTGCATTCGCTGCCGGAGGTGCAGATTCTGCTGGAGCGGATGCCTGCCCTCCCTGCTCATGGGCTTTAAGCAGTAGCTCAAAATCTGCTCCCTTTTCTCCTATGATGGCAATAACACCATCGACGGCTACACCGTTACCAGGCTCAACTGCCTTGTAAAGCAGCACACCATCCTCATAGGACTCTAACTCCATAGTAGCCTTATCAGTCTCAACTTCCGCCAGAATATCTCCTGAACTTACTTCATCGCCCACTTCCTTCAACCAACTGGCGATGACACCTTCTTCCATGGTGTCGCTCATTTTCGGCATGGTGATCACAGTTGCGTTTACTGAGGAGGTATCTATTTTTTCAGCAACAGCCTGCGGAGCAGCGTTTGCCACTTCTACGGCTTCTCCGGCTGTTTCGACACTGCCGCCTGACTCAATCTCTTTTAGTAAGCTACTGACATCTTCGCCTTTCTCGCCAATGATTGCAATAACCCCATCGACTGCCACACTCTGGCTCTCTTGAACTCCAATATGCAAAAGCGTGCCGTCCTGGTAAGACTCCAACTCCATGGTTGCTTTGTCAGTCTCCACTTCCGCGAGGACATCCCCTGAACTCACTTCGTCGCCTTCCTTCTTTAGCCAGGAAGCAATAACACCTTCCTCCATGGTGTCACTCATTTTCGGCATTCTAATTATCTCCGCCATCTGATGTTTGTCTTAAATATTTTAAAGCGCACTCAAAGTTAAGTCACGTGTCCATTCTCACAAGATTCCGTGATGTTTTAACTGATTTAGATAAAAAATCGAATAATCTGTTAAATGGTTCTTAATATTAGCGGCAATATTGGCATGTCTCACTCAGATTATCAACCCCCTGCCCTATTTCGGAACGGTCACCTGGCGACTGTACTACCAGCTCTTTTTCGCAAAGTTCGACTACCCACGCCCTATTCCCGGGAAAGAATAAAAACGGCGGATGACGACTTTCTGGATCTTGACTGGTTGAAAAGTGGCGCGAAAAAACTAGCCATCATTTCCCATGGGTTAGAAGGAAGTAGCACCAGGCCCTATGTAATCGGTATGGCTAAGGCCTTTTTTGGAAAGGAGTTTGACGTATTGGCCTGGAATTACCGCGGATGCAGCGAGGATATCAACAAACAACTCAGAATGTATCACAGTGGTGCCACGAATGACCTGCAGGTGGTAATCGATCATGCAACGCATCAGGGATATGCCGAGGTGCACCTTGTCGGCTTCAGCTTAGGTGGTAATCTCACCCTCAAGTATTTGGGAGAAACGGGGGACCATTCTCGAATCCGAAGCGCGGTAGTTTTCTCGGTGCCACTTGATCTTTTGGCAGGTGCAATCCATCTTGCCCGGCCCGAAAATACTGCCTACGAAAGACGTTTTCTCCGCTCTCTGAAAAAGAAGTTAATGATGAAACATAGCCAGTTTCCGGAAGCTATAGAGTTGACCAGGTGGTCCAAAGTGAAATCACTGATTGATTTTGATGAATATTTCACTGGTCCTATCCACGGATTTGCTGGAGCGCATGACTATTATGAAAAGTGTAGCTCGAAAAATTTTTTAAGCTCCAACCGTACACCAACACTGGTTGTCAATGCGTTAAATGACCCCTTTCTTCCTCCAGCATGTCTTGATCATCAGCTATTCGAGGGTTTGGAACATCTGACTTTCGAAACACCCCAGCATGGCGGGCATTGTGGTTTCCCTGCAAAAAATAAAGAGGGGCTATACTGGTCTGAAAGTCGCGCACTTTCCTTTTGTCTGGAGCACTCCTCTTGACTAGCTTTGGATTAGATGCTCAATCGTTACGCAATTATCGAGAACCCAGCGCCGGAACAGATTACCGAATGGCAACCTGTTTACAACGCTCATCCAACCCAAAGACTCCCCGTAATCTATAAAACGACCCAATGCTCACTGCTATATTGGGGTCGTATGGCTAAATGGTCAAATAATAAAACCATGAGTCCCAAACTGTTCAATGTCCCCGCAGAAGGTATTTTCGATAAGGCCTCCACACGCAATGCCATCAGGAAAAACCGGTGCATCATCCCCGCAACAGGTTTTTTCCTCTGGAAATCCATAGGAAAAAAGAAGCAAACTCCCTATTTCTACTACCTGGATCAGAATCAGGTCTTTGGGATCGCAGGTATCTGGGAAACCGAAGAAGATCTTGAAGGAAAAGAATACCAGTGCTTCCTCTGCCTCACTGAAAAAAGAGAGTCGGCAGACTGGCCGGTTTTGATCCCCTCGTCGGAGTTTGCCCATTGGCTTAGTGACGATTTGAAAGACGACCAGATAGCGGAATTGATCGAGAAGTCAGCCTCCATTGATTTCGCCAATCATCCGGTAGGGCCAAGCATTTCCAACGAGAGACTAAACACCCCGCAATTGATCCAGCCTACTAATCCGACGGATCAATATGGCAATTACACACTTTTCTGACCCAGGCAAAAAGAAGCCCTACCAGGGATTCCACAGTCCTTTGGCTTTTGCTAACTTCGTGGGATTAATGACCTTATAAATCATTTATGAGATTCCTGATCGCGCTCATTCCTTTTTTTATTGTTTCGATAGCCTCCGCACAAGAAACCGTTTCGGAAAGTTATGAATTGGGTAAGGCCTACGAGGAACGAGGGGATTTTGTCTCGGCGCTTGAAAAATATCTGATAGTTTCTGATAAAAAAAGCAGCTATAAAAGTGTCGAGTACAAGTTAAAACTGCTGACAATGGCCTCCGGCAAGGATCGCTATGAGCCTTTGGATGATTTGATTGCCCTACATGACGAGCAAGGTAGCAAAGATGAAATGTATCAGCTTCACCTGGGCAGGATCTACGACCAGCGGTACCAGTTTCAGGAAGCGCTGGACAGCTGGGACGCATACTTGAACGGAGCCTATAATTTGACCGGTCGACAGAAGGAAGTAGCGGAAAGGTTAATCAACCAGACAAGAAAAAAGCAGGAAGCTTTTGCCAATCCCGACAACTACGAAATACATCAATTGCCTTCTCCTATCAATAGCGAAGGAGCCGAATTGTCTCCTACTTACTTCAAAGCGAAAGAGGAACTGCTATTTGCTAGCTCAAGAGAAAGCGTCTTTGGGGATGAAGAGGTATTCAAGATATTCCATGCGAAAGGTGAAGATGGCAACTGGTCAGATATTTCTGTGGTAAATATTTTAGGCACTTTCGATAGAAACACCGCCAACATTGAAGCAGTGAACGAAGATGGTAAACTCTTTATGTTCAGTTCCGACAAGGGCGGAGACCTTTACTACAGCGAAAGTCGTGACAATGCCTGGTTACTTCCCGTGGAATTTGACAGCAAAATCTCCAATACGCATCTGGAATCCCACTTCTTCATCAACGAACACGAAGACCGAATAATTTTTGCCTCCGGAAAGGAAGCACGGAAAAAGGGATTGGACCTGTACCAGTCATTCAAGGATGTAGGCACCGGCGACTGGACAAAACCCAGGCCATTTGCCTCAGTGATCAATTCAGAACTTGATGAAGACAGCCCTTACCTAAGTGCCGATGAGCACACGCTGTATTTCAGTTCAAATGGGCACGGCAGTATCGGCGGATACGACATCTTCAAAACCGAGCTTGATTCAACCACGCTTACCTGGTCCGAGCCCGAGAACCTCGGTTTCCCGATCAACTCGCCTGATGATGACGTGCACTTCAAAATCAACCCGGACATGAGTTCTGGTTACTTTTCAAGTAATCGCCTTCATAGTAAAGGAGATTTTGACATTTATTTTTTCTTTGAGATAACCAAAGTAGAGATAGAAGGACGGGTTTTTGACCGAGCAGCTCGTGAGAAACTGGTCGGTGTTGAGGTGATCTTTACCCCTTCGGGATACGAGGATGAGAAATTTCGAGCCATCACGGACGAAAGAGGCATTTACCGTACAGATATCATCTCCGACGAAATCTACAAAGTAGAAGTGGTGCAAGATGGTGAAGTCATCTTTGAGGACACCTTCGAAATTCACGCCACAGGTACGGAATTGAACACCTTACATCTAAAAGATTTCATCTTTAACTAAGGCCAGGGCATCGCAATTTGCCACTCCTGCACCTTGGAAAACACGAAATTCTTCCGATTTACTTCGCAATGATACCGCTTCACCAGGTGGTTTTTTCAGCCCTAAGCAATATGAAATAGGTTAGCAACGGCGTAAATCTCAACAGTTTACGCCTTCAACCTCAATCAGCTTTAAAATGAGAAAGTCTACATTATCCTTTCTATTGGTAATGGTATGCGTTTATTATACCAATGCCCAGTCCCTCCGAAAACAATTGATAAAAGCGGATTTTACGCTTTACAAGGAAAATTTTGCCGAAGCCATTTGGCTTTACGACCAAATTCTGGCCAAGGCGCCTACAAACGAGCAAGCTACTTATCACAAGCTCATTGCAGAACAACTTACTACCCATCGGGGAACAGATTTATCGGAATTATTGGCTTTCGAAGACTCCAGAGGCCACACGGATAAGTTCTACAACTATTGGCTCGGAAGAGTCCATTTTCTCAGATATGAATTTCACCTGGCTGAAAAGCATTTTGAGGCATTTTTAGATCTTGACGCTTATAAAAGCAAGGAGATAATTGCAGAAACAGAGGGCTACCTGGCGAAGATTCAGGTAGCAAGCAGCTTCTATGACCACCCCACCAAGTTTGAAATAGAGAGTCTGGGCTACCCCATCAATTCCACTCACAATGATCTATCGCCCGGTTTTTATAAAGAGCAAAACGAACTGGTATTCGCATCCTCTAGACCCTCCAGAAATATTCCCAAATCAGATACGGAATTCTTGATATTTCACTCAAAAAGGACGGCAGATGGCTGGATAGAACCCCAGGCCATTCCATCCATAGAAAAACTACCTGAGTCGGCGGCCAGAGTGGAAGTCACAGCGGCTAAAGGCAAACTGTTCATCTTCAACGAAAACTCCGGAGGGGACATCCTCGTGCTTAACGCACACGAAGGTGGCTGGTCCCAACCAGCCCAGTTTGACGCTAAAATTCGCAGCAATCAGGTAGCTTCAGACTTTTTCCTTAACGAGGAGGAAAACCACCTGCTGTTTGCTGCCGGAAGAGGTGGAAAAGGATTGGATATCTTCGAATCGCGAAAAGGAGCAGATGGACTATGGAGCGATCCCACGCCGATCCCAGGGGTAGTAAATACTGAATTCGATGAGGACAGCCCATTCCTCGCCGCTGATGGCCAATCACTCTATTTTAGTGGCAACGGACCCAACTCCATGGGTGGTTTTGATGTATTTCGATCGGACTGGAACGCACAAACACAGTCCTGGTCCACACCTGAAAATTTAGGCTTTCCGGTTAATACCATAGACGATGAAATCAATTACCAATTAAACCCCGACAATATTTCCGGGTTTCTAAGCTCCAACCGACTACATAGCCTGGGAGGATTTGACATTTACTATTTCCATAAAGCTGGGAGCACCGTTGCTACTGGTTTCGTTCGAGACCTCAGCGGAAACCCATTGGAAAATGTTGAGGTATTCTTCCATCCGCTGAAGTATACTGATGAAACCTTCCGTACAGTCTCCGGACCAGATGGAGCCTATCGCCTGGAGGTTTTTGCAGAGGAGGAATTTGCGGTGGAATTGGCCTGGGAGGAGGAAGTATTCCACAATGATCTGGCATCAACAAAACTCGAAGGTCGCAACAAGCTGCTCAAAAAAGATTTCAACGTACAGAAACCAAGTGAATCCACGAATTACCAAGCCCTGTATGTAGGTGACGATGAGGGTCAATCCGAAGAAATTGAACTGCTTGGCAGCCGGTTCAGAATTGGCGAGAAAGCCGTACTTACGAATATCTACTTTGATGCCGGTTCCAGCGAAATTCAGATCTCTCAATCAGAAACTTTGATGCAGATCCAGGAACTGCTGGAAAACTATCCTCAGATCCGGATAGAGATTGGTGGTCACACTGATGATAGTGAATCCCTTGATCCTGTCCAACTTTCTTTTACCAGGGCGAAGGAGGTAGTCGAATTACTTCAACTCAATCATATCCCCACCGAACGCGTAACCTACCAAGGCTATGGCGATTCTCAGCCCCTGGCGAGTAATGATGATGAAATAGAAGGTCGGGAATTCAACAGACGGATCGAGGTGCGCGTGGTAGAATAGGGATTATCAATGCCTGACTTTAAATTTGGGAAAAAATAAACAACATGTACAACTCCCGAATTGTTGGCATCGGTCACTATGTACCGGACAATGTCGTTACCAATAAAGATCTTGAAGCGTATATGGATACCACGGACGAGTGGATCATTGAACGGACAGGTATCAAGGAGCGTCGGTGGGTCAAGCCCGGGTCTGATGACACGCCCTCGACCATGGGTACAAAAGCAGCGAGAATTGCAATTGAAAATGCGGGACTCACTCCGGATGATATCGACTTTATCATTTTCGCCACGCTCAGCCCCGACTATTATTTTCCTGGCCCGGGTGTACAAGTCCAGGATCAGTTAGGTATTAAAGAGATTGGCGCCCTCGATGTACGAAATCAATGTTCAGGTTTTGTCTACAGCCTTTCGGTAGCTGATCAGTTCATAAAAACGGGTATGTACAAGAATGTACTGGTAATTGGGAGCGAGTATCACTCCGGTGGACTTGAAAAAAGCACCAGAGGTCGCGGGGTGACCGTCATTTTCGGGGATGGTGCCGGAGCTGTCGTTTTGCAGGGTACTGAAGAAAAACGAGGTATTTTATCTACGCACCTGCACTCAGAAGGCAAACATGCCGAAGAATTGGCTTTGATCGGTCCGGCCACGAGTAGATGGGTGGACAGGATCATGGAAGAAAGTGACCCGGAGGATACCAGCTACTACCCTTATATGAACGGCAATTTTGTCTTCAAACATGCCGTTACCAGGTTTCAGCAGGTTATTCACGAGGCTTTGCAACAGAATGGCCATCAACCGACAGATATTGACATGCTCATTCCTCACCAGGCCAACTTGCGTATCAGCCAGTTTATTCAGCAAAAGATGCAACTGACCGGCGACCAGGTGTATAACAATATCATGCGGTATGGCAATACAACTGCCGCATCCATCCCCATTGCGTTAAGTGAGGCGCATGCAGAAGGTAAAATCAAAGATGGAGATTTGGTATGTTTTGCGGCCTTTGGCAGCGGGTTTACCTGGGCCTCGGCGCTGATTCGGTGGTAATTGTCGGCCCTCTCGGATAAACATCTTCGCTACCTTCAGGACACAGAATTTCTTTTGATCAAGAGAGAAATAGGTGATTTTGTGACCAAGGTATTGGCATCCGCAGAGCAACGTCTGAAATCAACGTTGGCCCTTCATGACGTACACCTACCCCAAGGAGTGTTGCAGAAGGCCGGCAATATTTCCAGAGGTGAAAACTACCGGGGGCTTCCCTACTGGATTTTGGATTTCCCCCGAAAATTCGACGCAGGCAATGTTTTCGCATTTCGAACGATGGTTTGGTGGGGGCATGAAATAAGTTGCACCTTACACTTGGGAGGATCTTTCCTTCCCAAAGCAGGTCCACTTTACGAAATGCCACTGCCAGATGCTTACTTCTGCATCAATGAATCCCCCTGGGAATACCATTTCGGTCTTGACAATTACCGACCTCTCAGTACCCTTTCCATGGAGCAAATAAGCAGCCAAGAGCGCGAACGAGACTTTATAAAAATAGCGAAACAGGTACCTCTCAGGGACCTTGAGGCAACACCCGATTTTGCGGCAAATTTTCTGGGCCTGATGCTAGCTAGGTTAGATTTGAAGCATTCCGGGAATTGACTTTGGAAGTTTTGCCCGATTTTTGCTGAGATAAGAACCCATGAAATCACTCCTATTCCCCACATTACTTATCTGCTCCTCCACCGTTGGACTTGCCCAGGGGCTGGCATCAATTGAGAAGAGTAAAAGTGAGGATGGGATTTTTCAGAGCTACTACGACAATGGCCAGGTTGCCGCCAAAGGAGAAGTAGCTGATGGCAAAAAACAAGGAATCTGGCTACTCTACAGGGAAGACGGCACACTTAGAGAACAAATTTCTTTCAGAAACGATTCACGTAACGGTCCCACCTATCTGTTTGATGAACAGGAATTACCGATCAGTCAGACCAACTATATAGAAGATACTAAGAATGGTAAGCACATAGAGTATTATGAAAATACAACCATTGCTTTAATCGGACTATTTCGGAATGGCGAAAAAGACAGTCTATGGACCGAGTACAGTCCTGCGGGCTACAAAACCTTTGAAAAAAATTACCGGGAGGGTCTGGCCCACGGAACCTGGAAATTCTATACCGGAGAATATGGTCGTCTTGTTGCCATTGAAAATTATAAAGACGGGCAAGCGCATGGCCAGTGGATCATTTATTTCAGAGGGAAGAAACTTCTCAAAGAGTTTCACTTTAAAGATGGAAAGCTGGATGGCACCTATACTGAATACCATCCCAATCAAACAAAAAGTGTAGAGGGGCAGTATAAAGCGGATCAAAAGACGGGAAAATGGCTTAATTTCTATCCCAATGAGAATCTCTATTCCATAGGCAATTATGAAACTGATCTACGGGAAGGTTTGTGGAAGTTCTTCTTTGAAAGTGGGGAGCTGGAAAGCGAAGGTCCATACGAGAAAGACCTTAAAGTAGACCAATGGCTTTATTACTTCGACAACAATCAGTTAGCGGAGGTGGGGAGCTATTACAAAGGAATGAAGACGGGACTGTGGGGTCTCTTTTACCCCAATGAGCAGCTGAAACAAGAACAGACATGGGACAGGGGACGATTGCTTGACATCTCGGACCTCTTCTCAATTAAGGGAACAACCCTGGACAAAGGCACACTCGCCAATGGAGAAGGAACATACAAGCAATACTTCCCGGAGGGAGAGTTGCAACTTAGTACTCAGGTCAAGAATGGCTATTTCCAGGGACCAACGAGCTCTTTTTTCGCCAATGGCAATGTAGAGTCAGAAGGTGAAATGATTCGTGGTGTCGAATCCGGCGAATGGAAATATTTCCATTCCAATGGCAAGCTAGAATCCAAAGGACGTTTCGAAAACGGCATCAAAACTGGCGAATGGTTCCACTATAGCAACAAGGGAAGGCTGATAGAAACCGTTTCACACTAATCACCTTCGGAAACTTCGTCGGTAACAATCCTGCGATAATTGGTTATGAACTGCACTAGCTGCTCAACATCCAGTCTCTTGGCGATGATCTTCCTGGATTTATCCAGGACATACACACGAGGGGTTGAACGAATGTCATAGGTCATCTTGAATCGACTTTGGCTGTTGGGGTCGGCAAGGTTGATCCAATCAAGCTCGTTTTCCCTGATATAATCTTTCCATTTTTTGACATCAGAGATTGTGCAGACAGCAACCACTTCCGCCCCCAGGTCCTTCAGGTCGTAGTAGTTATCGCGAAGTATTGGCGTCTTCTTCTTACAATGACCACAGTCCGGGTCATAGAAATAAAGAACGATAAAATCTTCACTCAACTCCTCTAGCGGATTCATTGGGGCATACATGGTATCAACAAGCGCCAATCTGGGGGCTGGTTGGCCAATTTGGTTGGGTTCCAAAAACGCTACTTCCTCCCGCATCTTTTGCAGCGACTCCTCCGTTGCCCAATCTGCTCTCCCCGTCAGGTAATAACTTTTCAAGAGATGTACCAGGACCGCATCCATGCCCATCATTTTCGAGTTTTGATATTCATTGGTGAATGTCACAAGCCAGTAGCGAAAGGAGGCCTCATCATCTGCAACTTCCGCCAATATCCAATCAAGTTCAGCCTTAATGGTATCGGGGACTTGTGGGATCACCTGCGTGACATAGCGCATAACATTGGTTTTGAAAACAGGGGTTCTCAACAGTCCAATTTCCGCAAAATCCAATCGTCTCTTAAATTCCTTGCGATAAGAATTATATTCTGCGCGCTGACGACTGTGGACATCCTCAATACTATCAAAATTGTCGACTGGCACTACACTCATCAATCGGATCATTTTGCTGATCAGCAGGTCCGGGTTGTCCGCGAAGAGTTGCTTCCGGAATTCCTCAGATTCCTTTGATATGGTTTCCAGCTGTTTGGAGACAGCTAGCGAGTCCTTGCCACTGAGGCCTTGGAGGGAGTCGGCCAACGCGGCTCGTTCACGCTGCAGAGCACCCATTTCCAATTGGAATTGCTGAAAAACTTCGTTTTCGCGTGACCCCTGGATCACAAGCTGGTCATAAGCCTGACTCTCGCTTTGAATAGAGAATTCAGCTTCATTGATCACAAATTCCTGATAAAAGGAATTAGGTTGATATAGAAAGTAAAGTCCTGGCCTATAACCTTCTGCGTTTTTAATCTCTACCACCCCATCCGTTGCTACGGTAAGCGTATCAGCTATAAATTTTTGCTCGGCAAGATGGTATCCCAAGTATACCTCGGCCTCTTGCAACAAACTGGATGTAAAAGTGATACTCGTTTCCTGGGCTCTTGAAAGTTGGCACAGGCAAAACAGAAACATCGGCAGTAAGACTCTTTTCATCATCAATTTCAATAATCAAAGCAAATCTAACATGGCTTCAGCTATGGTTTCAGTTGGAACATTGGAATATGTAATCGAGCTCCGCAATTGCCCCGAAATTGCTGAAAAATAAGAAATGAAGTAGCAGTATCCTTTTGGAAGGAAAACACAACAAATGCTTACTTCATGAAAGGCGCGGGCAATGTGATGACAGGATATTTTCGCCCTCAACACAAAAATCGCGTCATGTTTTCCCGATTCCTCATCCCTATTGTTCTCAGCGCCTGCGCACTGGGTATCAGTCAAAATACCTGCGCACAGGACGCCTATCGTCCTGGCTTTATTGTTACTAACGATGGAGATACTGTCAGGGGTAAATTGAAATTCACGAAAAATCGAAATAACTATCGCATTTGTCATTTTCGTGTAAATGATCAAGCCTCAACTGCGTACGGGCCTGAAGATATTTTAAGATTCGGTTACGATAACGACAAGGTATTCACTTCGGAGGTGCTGGAAGACACCTTCGTTGAAGAAATAGTTAGTGGAGAAATTGGTCTATACAAAACAGCCCGGGGCTATGTTTTTAAAAAAGACACAGTTGCGATCTTGCTTTCACATCATCGACAAAGCAGTCAGGTCTATTCACGTTATAACAAGGAGGACAATAGTTGGAGAGGGCTCCTCGCTTACCACCTGGATCGCATCGACGACAGGAGTTTCATCGACTCTCACCTGCACCTATCGGAAAAACACCTCACCAAATTAGTTGTGCGTCACAATGAAAACTCCGCCCGGGAATATTCCCATCATAAAGCAAGTAAGCCCTCGCTTCAAATATCTTATGGCCCATCATTGGCAATGGTTAGATCTACTATTACCTCCAAAGACCGGACGGGCCTATTTCCGTATGCTACGGGCACCTACAGATCGATAGATCCCATGGCGGGCCTGGCGTTTGAAATATCAGCACCGAGAACTTCGGAGCACTTAGCCCTACTCACCGCCTTGAGTTTCCGGCGATCAAGTTACAATGCCATTACCCGAGACAATGAGGGCGACGAACATAGCCATAACTTTAAGTTTAATGCCCTGGTACTACCCCTTGGGCTGAAATGGGTCCTTCCTAGAAAACCCTTGTCCTTTTTCGTAAGCGGAGGAGTACAAAGCAAACTGAATATTGGAAAGGATATTGAGGTTTTCCAAATAAACAACCCGCGTGCCACGGTCTTGTACTCTCAATATTATAAAGTGGTCAATTTCCAATTGGGGTCATTTATGGAAGTAGGTATTTCCAGAGCAATAAAGGGTTTTACCGCCCAGATAAGCTTACGAGCCACAAGAATGTCAGATCTAAATAGAAAAAGATTCGGGTTCGATAAGGTAAAAGGATTCACGATGGCTCCTAATTATTTTGGTGTTAATGTCAGCCTGCTGAAAAACAGCGTCTGGAAATAGAAAATCCGCGCCGAATAATCGTATGAAGCCATACTTTTGGATCATGAAAATGGTCTGTTGGGTTGCTGGTATGCTAATCATCCATGTGGTTACAGGTCAAGTAGACAGTGTGGAGTTTGCGGCTGATTATCAAGCAAGTCTTGCCTTATATGAAGAATCCAAGCTACTGATTGCCGAAGGTAAGTACCTGGAAGCTGTCGATTTCCTCAGCCAGGCCCACGAGTTCTACAAAGGCAACAGCGACTATACCTACGCAGCCGCATTTGCATTGTACAAAATCGATAGTCTTCGGGCCGCCGAAAGGAAAATTGGCTGGTCTCTTTCATTGGAGCCTTTTCAATCGGATTATCACGTCATGGCTGGCAACATATTTTACAAGCAAATGGCCTATCGCCGGGCTATCAATTCCTATACCCAAGCACTCCAATATCAGGATAGCAGCCAAGTAGTGATTGACGATCTCAGTTGCACTTACAACCGTGGAAACTGCTACCTGCAATTAGAATTATTCCAGGAAGCCGAGCGTGATTATTCCTATGTCATTGACATAGATCAGTCCAACTATATGGCTTATCATAATCGTGCCCAGGCGAGGCTGCGCTCAGGTCGCAAGGAAGAAGCCTGTCAGGATTTCCAATCTGCCGTCGATGCGGGAAGTCGTGTCTCCGCGGAATACATGATGAAATACTGTTATTAAGCCAAAATCTTCTCCAAGATCTTTTTTGTAATCACGTAGGTCGGTTTTATCCCGTCCAAACCCAGGCTCCCCGAGGCGAGTGTACTTCCTGTTTTCAAGGGGTTATCAGAGGCGTAGTAAGCATAACACACTTTCACCTGATCACTAATGCTTTTCCTTATTCTGGCCGCAGATTGAATGGCTTTTTGGTAATGCGCTCCTTCCATCTCAAGCCCCACGGCATTCCATGTACTTGTCAAAAAGTGATTAAGGATATCATGGTTCTGCAAAGAGGTGCCCAGCACTGTGATCATAGTACCCTGAAAAGTGGGGATATCACAATCCGCAAAGTCTTCGGCGGTCAGTAAATTGTAAATAGGGTAATTGTCAGCAGTACCTTCAAATACATGCGCTGTAGGTATCATCAGGTCGCCTTTGTCACCTTCCAAAATACCAGCCTTGCCCATAATTGAAACGGAGCGAACATCCAGGTTGTGCTGACTTCCCGCTTTCTCGTAGGGCTTCAGCAACTCCTCGAGACATTCATATGCCTGCTCACCAAAAGCGTAATCCATCACGATCAAAATACCCTCGGAGGTAAGCTGATCTATATTGAGGTCGCGCGGAAGTTTAGAAGCGTCGATCTGACTCACATCGATTACCTGAACAGTCAGATTGGTCCCGGACGTATCCTTTAACTCCGTCAGTCCGTGCTCCCTGGCGTACTCAAAAATCTGCTGTCGCAAATCGCTACTTGCCGGTTGGCTGGTTTGCTCCGCAAGCTCTTCAATGGTGCCAAATTCGATTTCACCATCCAGCGCCTGACACCCATACAAGGTATTCATGACACTATGCAAGTTGGCGGAAATGATATGAATTGGCCTCTTGATCCACCCTTGATCATAAATGAATGATCGAATCTGGTCCGCCCACTTTTCGCCATAGGTATGCTGACCTACTATGTCCCTCAGTTTTCGTGAGAAGGAAATTTCCTTGCTCTTCCCCTTCTTTTGCTCATCGATGGCCACCCGACCCAAGTGGTAAACAATATGATGCAAGCTGTTTTCCGCGTTGCTATTCTTGAACTTAAGGATCGCCTCGCGGGTTTCTTCCAGGGTTCTACCCAGTATGGTGCTTAAGTATACCGATGCCTTCTTCTCATCTATTTCCTCACTATTGGCCTGCGCACCCACTACCTCGCGCAGGCGCTTCCAATCTTCGTTGAGCTCCCCCTTAGCAGTAAGGCAGTGTTTCTTGATTTTGTCTGCTTCGATGTATAGAAAGGTGAGGTGTGTCAGTATATCATAAATATCGCTCCTACCCCTTGTCATTTCTATGTACATACGATCTGAATCGATGCGGTAGCAATTGCGTTTTCTTTTTGTAGGTATGTACAGTTCATAGTCGGAATTTTCAAAACCTTCGCGCGCAATCAGGTTGATAATTCTACACTCCTCTATGCCATGTGGCAGCCTTTCCATAACGTAGAGCAGCCCATCCAATTCAACCCGTTCCGAGTCAGTCATGTCACCATAAATTTCGGGATTGAGATCAAGCAAAGACTCCACCAGCGAGCGCCCTGATACCCCCATTGGCTTGTAACTACCCCGTATAAATAAATGGCGCATTGTTATGTAGAGTCGCTCAATGGCAGCTCTGGATTCTCTGGTTCGTTTTTTATCACTCATAGGGCTTATCTTAAAAACAGCAATTCCCGGTATTTCACTAACGGCCAATCTTCATCGTCAACGATTTGTTCCAACTTATCTACATGGTATCGAATTTCTTCAAAGTACCGCTCTTTCACGTTATCGCAATAGCGCAGTGCCCGTTCTCTGCTATCCGCAATTTTATTTGTTTCCTTCCTTGCTTCAACCATTTGGTAGCACAATTCTCGGACTTGGGAAATATGACTGGAAATTTCTGTGATTGTCGCTTTTACACCATCATTCGATAATTCCAAACGGGCCAATCCCTCCGCATTCTCGATGAGTTTGTTCTGGTAGGCAATGGCTGTTGGGATAATGTGATTAAGTCCCAGGTCAGCGATTACTCGCGATTCGATTTGGACCTTCATCAGGTAGTTTTCGAGCATGATCTCATGTCTGGCATGGATTTCTTTTTCTGACATGATAGCCCTTCTCTCAAATAATTCGATGGTCTTCTTTCCCCGATAAAAGTCCAACGCCCTTGGCGTATTCTTAACATTTGACAGTCCCCTTTTTTCGGCTTCAGCCACCCAGTCGTCGGAATAACCATCCCCTTCAAATCGGATATTCTTGGAGGTCTTAATATACTCTCGAAGTACGTCGATGATCACAAGTCTCTTGTCTTCATCGTCATTATTAATACGTCGATCAACTTCCGAATGAAAGTGCTCCAACTGATCTGCCACAATAGCGTTGAGTACCGTCATGGCATTGGACACATTGGCATCTCCACCTACTGCACGAAACTCAAACTTGTTACCCGTGAAGGCAAACGGTGAAGTCCTGTTGCGATCGGTATTATCGAGAATGATTTCCGGGATCTGATCGATCCCGAGCTTCATATAGAGATTGTCTCCCTTTTTGATGCTGACGTTGCCATTTTTTTCCAACTCGTCCAGTACCTTGGTCAAGGTCGACCCGATAAAGACAGATATAATTGCTGGCGGCGCCTCATTGGCACCGAGCCTATAGTCATTACCGGCCGAAGCTATGGTGGCCCGTAGCAAGTCGGCATATTCACAAACCGCTTTGATGGTCACTACAAAGAAGGTGAGAAACATCAGGTTGTCTCTGGCGCTGCTTGTCGGCTGAAATAGATTCACGCCCGTGTCGGTGATGAGCGACCAATTATTGTGCTTACCATTTCCATTGAGTCCAGCGAAAGGCTTTTCATGAAACAAGACTTTGAGTTGATGCCTGCCAGCAACCCGCTCCATGAGGTCTTTGAGCAACTGGTTCTGATCCGTTGCCACATTGACCATATCAAACATCGGTGCGGCTTCATACTGTGACGGAGCTACCTCATTGTGTCTGGTTCTCAAGGGTATTCCAAGTCGATGCGCGTGGATTTCCACATCTTTCATGAAATCATAAATCCGGGAAGGTATGGCCCCAAAGTAGTGATCGTCCAGTTGCTGTCCCCTTGCCGGGTTATGACCAAATACCGTTCGGCCCGCCATGACAAGATCCGGGCGGGATTCGAAAAGTGCTCTATCGACGACAAAGTACTCCTGCTCCCAGCCAAGTGACGGGTTGACCTTGGTGATATTTCTATCAAACAGTTTACATACCCTTGTCGCGGCTTTATCGACTGCTTCCAAGGCTTTTAAAAGTGGTGCCTTGTAGTCCAGGGCCTCCCCCGTGAAGGAGACAAAAACGGTTGGAATACAGAGGGTCCTACCGTAGATATACATGGGTGAGGAAGGGTCCCAGGCAGTATACCCACGGGCTTCGAAGGTCGTTCGAATACCACCACTTGGAAAAGAGGAAGCATCGGGCTCCTGCTGCACCAACTCATTGCCGGACAGTGCTTCGATGCCAGTGCGAAAGTCAAAGAAAGAATCGTGCTTCTCGGCAGTTGCGCCTGTGAGTGGCTGGAACCAGTGTGTGAAGTGCGTGGCGCCCTTGGACATGGCCCAATTCTTCACAGCGGCGGCTATTACATCGGCAGTCTCCGAGTCGATCTTCTTCCTCTTGCGGATGGCATAACTCACTTTGTCATACACCTCAGAGGAAAGTACTTTGCGCATCTCCTCTATATCGAAAGAGAGTTCTCCGAAATAGTCGGATATGTTGGCCGAAGGAGCCTTAACTTCTACTTTGCCACGATTTTGAACTAAATTAAGGGCATTAAATCTGAGATGAGCCATACAGTAAATGGTGTTCCTGTGAGTACTGGCAAAAGTACCTGCAATTGCAAACATTACATCGCTTATGCATATATTCTACGACGCGGACTTTGAGGGTAGCTCCGGCGAGTTGGAGGACGAAGAATTTCGTCATTGCGTCCGTGTACTCAGGCATCAGGCGGGGGACACGATCGAGATAATCAATGGCCGTGGTTTAAGGAGTGAGGTAGAAATTACAAGGATTGAAAAAAACCATCTTAGCTATGAGTCAAGAAAAACCATCAAGACAAGGTCAAAACCCTTTTCGGTCCATTTAATGATCGCTCCGACCAAAAACTTGGATCGCATGGAATGGATGATAGAAAAATGTGGGGAAATGCAACTGGACAAGCTGTCGTTTATATATTCTGAGCGCTCGATAAGAAAAAAACTAAATCTCTCCAGACTCGAGAAAAAGACCATCAGCGCACTGAAGCAATCGGGCGGTTCCTGGAAAATGGAATTATCTCTCCTGGACTCCTGGCCAAAGGTGCTAGACGAATTGCCTGGAAGCCCAGCCTATATATGTTATTTGACCGAGCGCGCCGATTACATCATGGAATGCGTGGAGCCTAATCAGAACGTTACATTTTTGATCGGCCCTGAAGGTGACTTCTCGCCTGAAGAGGTACAGACTGCCTGTACGCATGGTGCCATCCCCCTAAACCTGGGCCAAAGTACCCTACGAACCGAAACTGCCGGATTGTTTGTGACACAAGCTATGAACCTGATCAATCAGTACTGATGCTGCCTATAGCCGATGGACATCCCGCAAAAGCTCCAACTAAGTGAATCAGAATTCTGGATTTTAGAACATATTTGCGGCTAAGCCGAACATTGATAATGAAGCAGTTGATCTGGAGTTTGAGTTGGTTAGTGTTGTTAAGTTCATGTATACCCAACAAGAAAGTATTATATCTACAGGCAAAGGAGAACTCGACAGTCCAGTACGATTCACTTTTAGTACACAATTATCCCGAATACAGGTTGCAAGTCGGAGACATCTTAAATGTTGAAGTAAGATCCTCTGACCCTACGGTTACGCAGATTTTTCGTCCTCAAGGCACGGGGCTAAATAGTGCGGGGCAATTGGCGAACAGTGCTGCTGATGTAAATTATCTGACAGGGTTCCCCATTAACGAAAATGGAGATGTGGATCTGCCCTTGTGTGGCTTGGTGAAAGTACAGGGAAAAACATTGACTGAGGCCCACGATCTTATTGCCTCATACATCGACGACTATATTACTGACCCGTACGTACTTGTCAAGCTCGGGGGCATTCCATATACGGCCATTGGAGAGTTTCGGCAACCGGGAAGATACCTGGTAGTAAAAAGCCAACTCACCATTTTTGAAGCACTGGCTAATGCCGGTGACCTTAGGATCACTGCAAATCGAGAAAAAGTTACGATGATAAGGCAATACTCAAAGGGACAGAAACTCCATCGTATTGACCTCACGGATCGTGATATCATGAAAAGTGAGTTCTACTATATTCAACCTAACGACCAATTATATATTGAACCGCTTAAAGTGAGAGAAATTGGTGCAGGTGTAGGAGTCACAAGCTTTCAAACATTTCTGCAAGCACTAAGTGCAGTATCCACTTCCTTGCTCATTTGGGTTTCAATAACTCGTTTATAAGATTTACTTACCATGACATCAAACGAGAACGAGCTGCTAGTTGACGAGGAATCCTTTGACCTAAAGGCCTATTTATTCCGTCTACTCAGCAATTGGCCTTGGTTGCTTGTATCAATAATCGCTTGTGTTTTAGCGGCATTCTTATTTAACCGGTATGCCACACCATTATATCCGGTAAAGGCCACCATTCTCATCGAGGATGACGAGTCCATGGGAAGTGCCGTATTGGAAGAATTTGACGTATTCCGGCGCTCTGCTAATATAGAAAATGAAATGGGAATCCTGGGGTCTTACACACTGCTAGGGCAAGTAGTAGACTCGTTGCGGTTTACAACCACGTACACGCTTATAGGTCGCGTAAGGGATGTGGAGTTGTACGGCGAAAATGTGCCTATTGAATTTAACTACACTATCCTTGATGAGGAATTATATCCTAGCACCTTCGTAATTGAGCTGATTGGTGATGATCAATTTGAGTTGTCAACACCCGACTTACCGAAGGAGACGTTCCGGTTCAACCAAAATATCTCATTGGAGGGCATTCAAATAAATATTAGTAAAACTTCCAATACAGTGGCCACCAGTATTGAAAAACCAATCGAAATTAACCTCCTGGATAGAGACGAGTTGCTGGAGAAAGTAAAAGAAATGCTAAAAATACGGCCGATCAATAGAGACGCTAGCATCATCGAACTGTCCATGAAACACACTACCCCCCTGAAAGCAAAAGAATTTATCAATACGCTTATCGGTCTATATATCAAACGGGAACTGGACGAAAAGAATGAGGCCGCTACGCTTACAATTCAATTTATCGACAACCAGTTGGAGGGCATCAAAGATTCCTTGGTGCTGGCGGAAAGTTCATTGGAATCATTCCGATCTGCCAACAATATTATTGACATCAGTCAGGAGGGAATGGCCGTATTCACCAAGCTCGAGAGCCTGGAAAAGGAGGCCTCCACCGTTCGAATACAGCTTGATTATTACTCCTATCTGCTGGAATATTTAGAGAGACAAAACATAACCAACGTCGTAAGTCCTTCCACAGCCGGTATTCAAGATGCGGTCTTAAACGGACTTATTATGAACCTCAATGAACTCACCAATCAACTGACACAGGTTGAAGCAAGTGCCTCCGAGATAAATCCGCAAGTGAAAACATTAAGACAACAGGTCACCGCAACTATTGGAGCCATTAAGGAAAACGTGCGTAACCTGCGCAATACAACAGAAATAACACTGAGCGATCTGGAACTGCGAATCCTTGATGCGGAAAGAGAACTGAATCGGTTACCCGGAAATGAGCGTGCCCTGGTAAACATTCAGCGTCGCTTCAACCTGAGCGAAAATCTCTATCTGTATCTATTGGAAAAGAAAGCTGAGACTGGCATCGCTCGCGCCAGCAACGTAGCGTCGACGAAGATCATTGATGCAGCCATTTCTTTCGAGCAAATCTTTCCCAGGGTTCTTCTCAACTATTTTGTCGCACTTCTGCTAGGTGGGCTGATACCCGTAGCCATCATGGCTTTGAGAGATTTCTTTGTCACAAGTGTTCAATCCATCCAAGAAGTGGAAAGAAGGACAAAAGCACCCATATTGGCCACTATCGGGTTGAGTACCCATCGCACTGAATTAGTGCTGGATCAATATCCACGCTCTCTGGTTTCCGAAACATTCAGAAAAATGAGAGCAGCTATCAAATTCATTAAATCCGAAAATGATATCAGTTGCATCCTATTCACCTCCTTCATTTCAGGGGATGGCAAGTCATTCAATGCACTAAACACAGCTATTATGTATGCTAAAGCAGGCAAAAAAACTTTGCTGCTTGGCATGGATATGAGAAAACCCAAACTCAACGCATCGCTCGGGTTTGATGGCAGCACTGGGATATCACAGGTACTTATAAAAGAGAAAACCGTACAGGAAGTCACTGCCTCAACCTCTATCGAAGGATTGGATTTCATAAGTTCGGGGCCGATCCCCCCTAACCCAAATGAATTAATACACACTGGAAGGTTGGGCGATATTCTGGCTTCGCTAAAATCGGTATACGATATTATTGTCATTGACACTCCACCGGTCGGATTGGTTTCCGACGCCATGGAAATTAGCCAATGGACGGATATCAATATTTTTGTTGTCCGACATCAACAAACACCAAAACAGGGCTTGCACTTTCTCAACGACTTACGGCAAAAAGAATTGCTTAAAAATATTGGGGTTGTGTACAATGGGATAGATTTCAGGAAGTTTTCAAATAATTACGGGTATGGGTATGGCTACGGTTATGGCAACGGTGGCTACTATGAATAGCCCTGCGGCAGCTTTTTAATTCTTATCGCCATGTCTCAAATTCTAAAGAAATCGCTATTGGATTTTACCTTGCGAGTTGCTGGAATTGGCCTGAATTTCCTATTCATGTACCTCGCCACCAGGGAATTCGGAATTGATGCCTGGGGCAGGTTTGCGATAGCCTTTTCCGTAATACAAATATCAGCAGGCATTGCGCTTTTGGGGTCCAATACTTTGGTGACCAAGCTGGTGGCTCAAGGGGTCGCCAATTTCTCAAAGCTTTATAGTTTTTTTCTAAAAAGAAGTGTAGCCATTGGTTTATCCATTGGCGTAATCACCTACTTCATCCTCGACTTCTTCACAGAGGACATCTATTTAGCCAATACGATACTTATTGGACAGTTAGTTGTAATTCCATCGGCAGTTATTAACCTGAATTCCGGGGTTCTGAGAGGACGCAAAAAAGTTGTATCTCGAAACCTGACTGACACCATGGGGAAATTTGCCATTGCGAACACAATTTTTATCCCCCTGCTGCAATTCTATGAAGAGGCCTCCATCAGCCTAATAGTGACCTCCTATGTTTTGGGTCAATGGATTTTAATGCTCGTCTCTTTCCTGCTGCTCAAAAACACAAAATTTAGCGCTGGTCGAACCCACGAAGAGGTGCCTATTCCTGAGGCTCTGAAGACATCCGCATCCATGTTTTGGACTTTCATTGCCAATAAAGGCGTTGTATGGATTATGACCATAATATGCGGTTTCTTTCTCAGTCAGGAGGAAATAGGAGCCTTTGACATATTAAACAAGTTCTGTATGGCGCTGAGTATTATACTTTTTTCTGTCAATAGTGTCTCACTCCCACTTTTTGCATCTGAGGCGACCCGGCGCGAAACCTTAAAAAAGACAATCATCTCTTCGAACAAAGTGCTTATTTCCATGTCCCTTTTGGCTTTTGGTGGCTATGTGTTCCTCGGGGAATTCCTTCTGCAAATAATCAATAAGGACTTGGGTATTTATTATGTCCTGCTTCTTGCCTTGGCGGGGGGATATTTCTTCAATAATTTTTTTGGATCAGTAGGCGCGATATTGCAGATGACCGGACATCATGATATCATGAAGTATATTTCGTTGGGCAGCCTGGTGGTGAGTTCATTGTGCTTGCTGTGGGTAGCCCCCAGTTTTGGACTCCCCGGGGTAATTTGGCTCTATAGCTTGACCATATTCCTAAAAAATAGTGTGGCATCCTATTTTGTATTTCGAAAGTTGAAAATCTTAAGTTTCGCACTCAAATGAAAGTTGTTATTATCCTCGGAACTGGCAGAAACGGGTCCACGCTCCTAAGCCAAATTCTTGGGAACAATGAAAACTATTTAAACGTAGGCGAACTTCTTCGATTTATTTCAGGTGACAAGTTCTTCCGGTCAACAAATGAGCAGATATGTGGATGTGGGCAATCGATCAAGAAGTGTGATTTTTGGGAGGAGTTTCTGGCTTCGGTTAAGATCAATCCCGTGACGCAAAAATCCTTTAGTCTCTTTCGATATGTTTCAACATTTGTCACAGGCAAGAAATCAAGTCGAAGCTCCTTAGAACAAACCCAGCGGGCATTCGACTATTTTAGCCAAAAGAAAGCCCCTCAATTCCTCATTGAATCAACATCTTATCTACCAATTTACCACCACTGTCTGAAGAAACTGGACTCACCACATGATATCTATGTTATAAACCTCGTACGTGACCCCCGGCAGGTGGCACTTAGTTGGAGTAGAAAGAAAGGTTATTTGAAACAAATGAGGTTTTACAACGCGCTTTTCCGCGCATTACTTCTAACATTTTTTAATTCCCTTGCTTTCAGAAAGCAGCCTAAAATCACGGTGAAGTACGAAGACCTAGTATCCAATCACGAATCTGTGATGAAGAAAATCTATCACTTCCTTGGGGATAAAGCGGAAAGGGACATTCGAAATGATTACGAATTCGATTCGCAGCATGTCCTACTTGGAAATCCTGGCAAATCGGAAAATCATATTTCGTTGGAATACAGGAAGCTGGCATTTAAATCGAAGCTACAACATACCTTATCCTCTCTGCTTTCATTCCCAGTCCTTGTAGGCCTAAAGTATCGATGGTAGTAGTTCGAAATTAGTTCGAGTCCAACAAGGTGAACAATCGGAATATCATTCCATACCGAGACATACGCCGATTTTTTCAAACTATCAAGAGTTGATAGCTTTGTATTAAACCGCCGTATCTTCCAAGCCCAGGGACCCGGGCACCTGAAAATTATGAAAGCGCTATTTGCATCGGTACTTCTGCTAAGTTGTAGCTTCCTTCAAGCCCAAACAGTAAGAGATGGATTTCACGTGCTCCTGATAGTAGTCGACGATCTCAATGATTGGATCGGAGCTTTGGAGGGTCACCCCCAGACGCTTACGCCCCATATAGATCAATTTGCACGTGGGGCCATTAATTTTCGCAATGCCCATGTTGCCAGTCCACTTTGCAATCCATCGAGGGTATCGTTTCTGACCGGTTTCAGTCCTAAGTCGACGGGCATTTATGCTAATTCGCCCAGTGCCTCATTAGAATTCGAGCCTCAGGATCTTGGTAGTAGTGAGCCCTTACGGAATGCTTTAACGATACAGGAATATTTCTCCCGACACGGCTATGAAACAGTCGCAAGAGGTAAAATGTACCATGACGACCAAAGCATGAGCGAGACCTGGGATAATTGGGTTGCGGCAAGAGGTAATTGGGGTCAACCGGAAATTAACCCTGGTTTTATGGCCAATGGTCTGTCGGAAGGCACATTACTTCGCCAATTCGATTGGGGAGCGACGGACAAGCCTAAGGACGAAACAAGAGATTTCAAGACCAGTACCTGGCTCGCGAATCTACTATCAACGGGGCACGAAGGACCCCTATTTATAGGAGCGGGAATTACAAAACCTCATTTGCCATGGTATTTACCGAAGGAATACTATGACAAGTTTCCACTCGAATCGATTATTGTCCCCGAGATCCTGGCGGATGACCTCAATGATGTTGGGCTGCCAAATTTTGTCGACAAAGCTTACACAGTCCTGGCGTCTGAAAACAAGCTCAAAGAACCTGTCCAAGCATATCTAGCTAATATCAATTACGCTGACGAAGCACTTGGTATCATGTTGGAAGGATTAGATCAGAGCCCGCTGAAGGATAGTACCATCGTAGTGATCACGGCCGATCATGGCTGGCACCTAGGTGAAAAATTGAGGTACAGAAAATTTACCTTGTGGGAGGAAGCGACAAGAGTTCCTCTACTAATTAGGATACCTGGCGTTGATCCGATGGTGATTGATGAGCCTGTAAGCCTGCTGGACCTGTATCCCACTCTCATTGACTACTGCCGCTTGCCGAAAAACACAAACAATGAAGGTACCTCCTTACGGGATGTCATAGAAGGCGGTTCCAGGAATTTCACACTAACCACGCGGATCCCAAATAATCACAGTATCAGATCGAAGCGCTACAGATTCTCTCGAGATCCTAATGGCACAGTCGAGCTTTATGACCACTTCACAGACTCGCTGGAACATCACAATCTAGCCAACGAATCAGTTTATCAACAACTTGTAAATGACCTGAATCATTCTCTTGATAGCATGTTGCTGAAGGATAAAAGATCCATACAATATGCCACTACCAACCACAGAATTCCTGGTAATATACAAATGGAAAGGTATGATTCCGGAGGGGAACTCATTTCGTACCATGATAAGGATACGAATAATACGGGCGATGTTTATCGGTTTGATGGCGTCGACATATTTGCGACAGATGATGGTGGTGGCGGGTTCGAGGTATTACTAGAGGATAGTGAGTGGTTGGAATATAGCCTTGCCAGCGCTGAACAAGGAATTTATGAAATTACCTTTCGCGGCAGATCCGAGCAACCGACAAGTCATCAGTTGATTCTGAGCGCGGATGAAATCGTAATGGATACGCTCTACATCTCCACTACAGGACAAGGCTGGGAGGATATTTTAATCCCTGCGTTTTCTTTAGAGAAGCAGGGCAATTTTGTTTTGAATGTGAAATATCTGGGTACAGGGTTGCGACTCAATCACATGACTTTCAGGAGATTTGGATCTCCATTCCCCTTGGAAAGACATACAGCTCTTGTACCCGAAGATAGTCCGGTGAATTCCCTAGTGGCGAGTCTTCCAGGATACAATGACAATGGAAAGAAACTTACTTACTTACCATTGTTCTCCGAGCAAACCTTTGCACTGGACCTTTCAGGTTCAATTTGGCAGATAGATAGTTTGAATTTTGAATCACAATCCCAATTTCAATTAAACTGTCTTAGTGCATATGACTACTTCCTAGATACGGTGATTGTAGAAATATCCGTTGAAGATATAAACGAAGCTCCCAAGATTCAGGATCTCTTGCTGACGCTGCCTGAAAATCAGGAGCCTAACAGTTTAGTTGGCTCCCTGTCATATCATGACCCAGATGGTGATTCGCTAATGTTTGGCATTGCAGGACCAGAGCATGACAGCTTCAAATTTGATCAACTTGGAAATCTCCGAGTCACAGACTCTCTGGATTACGAAACCCAAACCTCCTTTTCAGCCACAATAACAGCTTTCGATGGCGAACTTGCTGATAGCGCCAGATTGGCCGTAGAAGTCACAGATGTGAATGAACCTCCTTTTGGTCTATCCTTGGATGGATCTTCGCAGTTTGTTTTTTATTTAGATCAAAGCTACCAACCAAGGGAGTTGGAGTTATCGCTTAAGGCAACTGATCCAGAAGGTGACTCTCTGCATTTCGCCGTGGCCAGTAACTCCTTTTTCGAAATCAATGACAACCTGCTCACAAATGTCTCGACCATTGAATTGCCTGATCTGCCAATTAGCATTAATGTGGAGGCCGGGGATGGTTCATTATCCTCCATCTGGGAAATACAATTCACCAATGACAAAATACTCTCAGTTGAGCCCGGTAATGAACCAACCCTTCAATATTACCCTAATCCCACATCTGGTCTGTTGCATATTGAAGCCGAACAAAGAATCCAAAAAATCATCCTTATCGATAATTCTGGTAGAATTATTCACCAAATTCCGGTAGATACAAAGAGACACGCCATGAATACTTCAACACTCGCCACAGGAACTTATTGGGTTTATGTATTTATTGACAATAGAGCCGAAGTTAGAAGGTTCATAAAGCGCTAACTTTCTCTGCATTGACTATGACTATCAGCCAGTTGAGCTACAATAAAACTAACTTAAGAGCACTTCGTGCATTTTCGTTCAATCTCCGTTTACTTAGCCGATTGCGATGAATTACGAATTGAGCGTCGTACTATTTCTTGCTATCACACTGGTAAGTTTGGGAATTCACAAAAACCCTTTACTACCGTCGTTTCAGATCGGCGTGATTTCTTTTATATCTATTAGTGTATACTTTTTTACCAACCTGGGCGATATCAGCAATGATAGTACTATGGCAACTACGGTGCTTAACGTCAACAATAGTACGACTGTCTACGCGGTATATAACCTCTATTTCCTCGCTTTATTGATCACGCTGCCTTTAAAGAAGGAAAGGTTTAAATCCCAGGTTTCAATTGCAGATGCAATTCTCAAACTGGTTCAACACAAATCCTTGAAGATTCTTGGTGCTATTTACCTTTTGCTATGCCTTTTTCACTTTGCTGCACTCGATTTGGACCTATTTTTCTCGTCGTATTCTTACCTATCCCTAAGCGATTTCGAGATAAATGGGATTAACAACAATCTCCTACAATTTGTCCACCGATCACTCAAATTTATGGGTTTGGTTTCCAGCGTTCTTTTGACCTTACAAATCTTACAAAGGAAAGTCGATTTCGGTACTATGGTATTCTTTGGGATATTTGCTTATGCTACATTGATCGTACTATCATTGCATTCAAGGTTTGCAGTACTTTTTCTGATTACCCCCGTTCCATTCTTACTTTACTATCGCAAATACGGAGCAATTATTGTGTTGATTGTTTTGGGAATTACCACTTTTTTGACAGTTTTTTCAGGAAGGCTCAATAATCAGTTTGGCTTGAATGCCGTTGTAGGTAACTTCTATACCATAGGCGAGAATATCAAATTCCTTTCGGATTTGTTCTTATATAATTTCTTTGGCGGCGCTGTTAATTTTTCTTTTGCCCTGAACATGGCTGATCCACTTTTTGAGAACGCGTACAAAATTCGATCCTTTTCGCCCCTTCCCTCACTTATCGATGGGTATGCGGGGCTGTTCGAGGACAATCGCATTTACTATGCCCCCCACGCGCCTATCAATTCTTTCGGCCAATTATATTGGTTCGGTGGTTTCTACTTTCTGCTTCATTGGCTTTTGATAACTGCTACAGTGAGAGTTTCAAATCTCAATGTGCTTAAGTTCAGGCTGGTTGGCTATCTAGTGGCAACTCCACTCATCTTCTCAGTAATTGTATTGCAACAATATCCATTAAGAAACTCAATTAGATCCATGTTCATCGCCCTCATCCTAGGAGTGCTGCTACAAAAAAAATATGACTAGAAGATTGGATTTTGCCGTGGTGGGCGTTCAGAAATCGGCCACAACCTGGATTCATGACGTGCTTACGCAACTGCCTATGACAAACATGAGGCTTAACAAAAACGAAGAGTACCACTTCGCCGGGCCAAAGTTTTTCGAAGAAGGAGAAGATTGGTACTGGGCCCAATTTGGCAAACAGAAAAAATCGCAGGTAAATGGCTGCGTATCCGTCGATTATATCAAAAATCCCGCAGCTCTGTCAGCTTTAAAACAGTTGAACCCTGAAATTAAGATCATAGTAAGCTTAAGGAACCCCGTAGACAGATCAATCTCCGCAGGCAACTGGTATTTCAGAAAGAAATTTTCCAATGAATCTTCCGCTGAAAATTTACTAGAGAAGGAACTAGAGAACCACAGAAATGGAATAGAGAGTGATATTGTTTCCAGGAGCCTGTATCACGCGGACGTCCATTCTTTAATTGCCCTATTTGGCTCAAATCTCTTGATTGTAACCTACGATGAAATCAATAAAAATCCGGTGGAAGCCCTGTCTAAAATGTGCCACCATTTAGGCATTTCCAAGTACAAAACGCCTTTGAATATTGGACTAAAACCAAAGAAAAATGCCAACAACAAGTATCTGCTAAGATTTCAGCGAGCTTTTCCAAATTCGCGGCTGGTGGCAAAAACCTCTGACTACTTGAATCAATTGGTATCGAAGATCCGAGCAGAAAAACAACGTAAAGTCAGTCCGTCGTTTGACCAATCCGTGTATCAGGACGACCTCTTGCAGTTAATACAACTGCTGGAGGCGAATCATTACATAGCTGAAAGAAATATCATTGAATCATGGATCAAAGAAAATTGATCATGATCGGCCTTTTTCCGCCGCCGTTTAGTTCCGGAGAAAGAATACTAAATGAATTGCTGTATACTATTTACTCAGAGGAAATACCTACTACCCAAATCAACCTCTCTCTAAAGCGATTAAAACCAAACAATAATCCACTTCTAAAGATCAGTTACCTGATCATGTTCACAGCAAGGTTCATTAGCCAAATACCTAAAATCTTTTCTTTAAGGTCTCAGAATCCTTCGCATGTGTTTATTATCTCTTCGAATGGCTTTGTCGGACACCTAAGGGACATTATCCTTCAGCTGATATTATATAGGAAAGGTCAGGTTTGGTTCACTATTATTCAAAATGGGAATTTTGAAAAAGTGTTTCAGCGACAATGGCATCAGCCGGTCACTAAGCGGTTTTTTTCCCGGTTCGACAAGGTGGTTTTGACTAGTCATGGCCTCAAGGACCGTGTTGCCAAGTATCTTCCAAATCATAAACTGAAAGTAATCTACAACTCAATTGATAGGGAGATGCTCACCACTCCCCGCGTAAGAGAAAGCACTAATACGCCATTCACGGTCCTTTATCTATCCAATATGAATCCGACAAAAGGGTATATGGACCTGGCAGAGGCTTACACCCTCCTACCCCACGAGCTGAAAGGAAGGGTTCAAGTATTGTTTGTCGGAGAATGGCTCTCCAAACAGCAGGAGCTCGAATTCCAAGAATTCCTCCAACACCATGGTATTGAAGAGAATATTACGACCTACGGGAAAGTTGATTCCCGATCAAAGGTCAAAGAGATTTACCAAAATTCTGACCTTTTTGTACTTCCGACTTACTTCCCGCAAGAGGCCCAGCCCGTCTCCATTATTGAAGCATTGAACTTTGGACTCCCGGTAATCAGTACCTATCATGCGTCTATTCCAGAGTTCATTTCCGATCGTCACAATGGCATTTTGGTCGAGAAGAGATCCCCTGCGGAAATCAGGAACGCCATCCAAGCCATGCTAGAAAATGAGTCTTTTTACAAAGAATTGTCTATCAATGCCAGAAAAACTTTTGAGCAAAAATTCTCGCCCGTAGTTTACAAGGCCTCCGTACTTAAATTAATCGAAAGCGACCCTAAAAAAAATACCGAATAATGAAATCAAGATTTGGTGCTAGAAACAGGCAAACTACTTTCGAATACAAGAACTTTGGTAGGTGCTAGCATCGCCAGATAACGGGAAACCCCACCATGATTGAGAGTAAAAAGATAGATTTTATAGGAATAGGATCGGGTAAATCAGGCACCAGTTGGCTCGCAGAAATGCTCCGGCAGCATCCGGCTGTAAACTATCCGAAAGCCCGTAAGGAACTTCACTATTTCAATCCGGTAATTCCCATTGACTATGCAACCGCCAACCACCAAAATACAAATTCGTACGAGTGGTATCATTCATTCTTTGACTTCAAAAGTGAAGAGAAAATTAGAGGAGAAATAACACCCTGCTATCTTGATATAGAGGGTAGCGAGAAGTTGATACGCAATTACAATCCGGAAATCAGATTGTTTGTCATTCTCAGAAACCCCTTTGAACGGATTATATCACAATATACATTCGCCAAGTCAAACGGAATCGAACGAAGCGACAGCATCGAAAATGCTATTCTAGCCAACGAGAAAAAGTACCTTGATTCATCTTTGTATCACCAACATCTCGCCCGCTACCTAAAGTACTTTAACCGCGACCAATTGGGCATATTTTTCTATGAGGATTTGCAGCACGATGAAAAATCATTTTTCAACGATATTTGCAATTTTTTGCAAATACCTGCTTTTACACCTACCAACATTTCAGCAAAAATAAATGAGGGGTCTACTGCCAAACATCAAAATTTGATGTTTATGGTAGGGCAGTTCCGTAAGACGCTGCACAAAACCAATAATTCGTTCTTAATAGACTCTTTCAAAAGTCTTAAGAAAACCAAGCTGTTCTCAAAATTAATGGCTAAGGAGAACGGATCAACCAATTCCAGCCCCGTGATTAGCTCGAATCTCCACCGAAGACTAACAGAGTATTGGGGAAACGATATCTTAAAACTTTCAGCAATGGTCGACAGAGATCTTACGAACTGGACGAAAAAATGAAGACACAAAAGCTCTTTATCACGGGCGGCTCAGGGTTCATCGGCACCAACCTTGTCAACTTCTATCAAAATAAAGGATACGAAGTTCGAAACTTCGATATTCGGGAGCCTCAAATTCCCGAGCATCGGGATATATGGCAAAAGGGAGATATCAATAGCTTAGCGTCGTACCACGAGGCGGCAAGTACTTTTCAACCGGATTATTTGATCCACCTTGCAGCGAGGACCGATCTTTTGGAAAATCAGGATTTGATCAATGGCTACAAAACGAATATTGTTGGTGTTGAAAATACCATTGAGATTGCAAGGAGCCTTCAGTCAGTCAGGCGGGTGTTATTCGCCTCCTCGAGACTGGTCTGTAAAATAGGTCATAACCCGACAAGCGAAGAAGACTATTCTCCACCAAATTATTACGGATTGAGCAAGGTAATAGGAGAGAAACTTGTGAGGAGTAGCAATCTTGAAAAGGAGTGGCTCATATTCAGGCCCACCTCACTGTGGGGAGAGTGGTTTGATTCCCCCTACATCCTCTTTTTCCAATCCATCAGAAAAGGTCTGTTTTTCAAGATCAAAGGACACGATCCAAGAAAATCATTTGGCTATGTCGGTAACTCCGTATATCAAATAGACAAATTGATGGAAGCGCCCCAGGAATTGGTCCATAAAAAAACATTTTATCTCTGCGATTACCCTCCCATACAATTGAACTCGTGGGCAGATCTGATAAACAAAACCTTCGGCAAGCGGAAATTGTTGAAAATTCCAAAATGGTTACTAATTCCAGCAGCAAGAATCGGTGACTTTCTCCTAAAAAGAGGTTGGAATCGAGTGCCTTTGACCAGTGCCCGACTAAACAATCTTATCACCGAAATGTCCTATGATACCACTGCCCTTGAGGAAATTTGCGGCGAGTTGCCCTATACGAGCGAGCAAGCAGTAGACAAAACAGTCATCTGGATGCAGACACATAAAAGTAGAGATAAACTAAAAGGTTTGAAGATGAACTGACTTCATACCTTTCGAATAAACCAGTCTAGGAAGGATCTTTGTGTCCAAAAATCAGCATTGTGTGCCTGAAATACTCGGGGGTCAACGCTCTTAAAATCAATCCAAGACTGTAGGCGATCCTGCTAAATTGTAGATAGGATGGCTCGCCATCAATCAGATAAACGATGCCCGCCAAACCCGACTTTTTAAGAGTTGTTCTTACCCGACCCTTAGTATTGCAAGCGAAATAGGTCGGAAAAACGTCTTCGGCTTTTCTGTTTTTTTGCACTTTCCCTGTGACCTTGCCATGCCACTTGTTTGGGATCAGCATAGCTGCAATACTAACGTAGTGTAGTTTGTTTGAAGTCCTGAGAGCAAAATATCCATTGGGCTTTAGGATTCTATTTATCTCCTTGAAGAATTGTACTGGATCCTGGATATGTTCGAGTGTCCAATCACTAAAAACCAAGTCCACGCTTTCGTCTTCCAAGGGCAAACGATCCGTCTCAATCAGCCTGAATTCATCTATATGCTCATTCTCATATCCTATTGGATCTACATCTAACCCAATTACTTTCGCGCACTTTCCTTTGAGGATCTTGAGGTTCCTTCTGTATTCGCTCGGGTCATCGATCTGCTTGCCGCGACCGCACCCCAAATCCACCACCGTATCACTTTTTTTTGTCAGGGCATTGATACGAGCGTATAGCTGTAGCGTACCATCCATTCTGGTAAAACCACCGTAGCGGTATTCTGAAAAGAATTTTTCAATCATCGAGTAAATAGTCGTGAAAATGTGGGGATGTTGAACTCATCATCCGAAAGAGAAAGTAATGTTAGCAACAATATTCGATTTTACAAACGTCTGGACTCAGGTGGGCGTATCATTGTGGTTTTTCAAGTTGGTAATTGGTACTTTGCCATTCAAATGGAATGGTGACCCAGCACTCAAAATCAGGAAATGAAAGTCCCAAAAAAAATTTTGCTCGTTGTAGGCATGGCCAGGTCAGGTACAACTTTAGTTGCCAATCTCCTTGGATCCGTAGACCACTTTCATGTTGAGATAGAACCGCATGTCCTGTGGAAGTCTGGCAATCTCAAGTATTTGAATGATGAAGAGTACGATCTGAACCAAGCCAAACTCAAATGGATAAGACAAAATTTTCTAAAAAAAGCAAATGGCCGTGATATTCTGGAAAAATCTCCCATTAACTCCCTAAGACCAGAGTTAGTTCATGCGGTATTCCCTGAAGCCACAATCATCTATATTCAACGCGATCCCGTTCGTTGTATCTATTCCAATTACAAACGATCGATCGCCAACGACTCCTTTAAACCATCTATCATCCTCAAAAAGTACTTCTACAAAGTAGGTAGCACTGATCTACCGCATGCCACAAGCGACAGGAAGATCTTCAGTCAAATAAGATGGCAGGAAGCCTTTAGCTTCGGGCGCTATTTGCTATGGATGCTCTATCAACGAAACACGAAAGCCAACCTTTTCCCCTTTGGTCCCAAGCTAAAAGATTTCATCAACTACGTGGATGAACATGGTCTACTCTCCTATCACACCAAAGTCCTTCAGGTGAGCAATGAAAAAAAAGAAATATTCAAAAAACTATATCCGGGCAGACTGCACGATTTCCAGTTGGACACGCTACTCACTGATCCGAAAGAATTGAAAAGGCTATTCGATGCTGCAAAAATCGAGGTAAGCGATACACAGCTCAACACTACCTTCCAACAGATAGATCATGAAAGGAAATCCCAGGCACTTCAAGCCAATGAAATTGACAAACAAATTCGCCAGCTACTCAGGGAAAAAGCCTTGTAACTAGATCATTTGATATCCAGTTCGTAGCTAAAACCAAAACCGAGCCTACTAAATCCCAGTACATAAGTTTCCAGGTTTAGTGAAGAGAAAATTCTGGCGCCAATCTCCACATTCACCTTGTGGCTATCGTATTCCATGGAGGTATAAACATTGTTCCAATTATACCTGGCGCCAAAGAACAGACCATTGAGGTAATCGGATTCTTTTCGTCGAAATCTAGCTAAGTCAAAATCGCCCAAAAGACCTCCCCCGGCTCCCCCGCTCCTTCCTAGCGTAAAAGGAAAACCATAACCTAAGGTTGTAACCAAGGATTTATCCCAAAAACGTTTAGAAAGCACTAAGTGATTACCTGCTAGAAATTGGTTTACACTGAGAGGCACATCCACGTTGAGAACCACCGCGGGCAGCTTTTCCGTCTCTTTTAATACCTGATAGCTGACCAATGCCGCCCGGTCTCCAATGCCAATACTATCGCCCTTGTCGATTCTGGTCACATTTAAGATCACATTTACCCTGGGAATGTATCCTATATTCAGATGGAAAATTTTCTCTCCATTACCGCGATCCTCTCTGTTCGGAATATCAATTAATAGGTATTTTTTTGGATTGGTATACATTCCAAAACTAAGATTGGCATCCTCGACGAGTTGCGCTTCGGGGACAACAACCATTCCAACATAGCCCCCGATTGCCTTCTGTGCCTCGACCCCCGAAGCAAAAAATAGAAGCAATGCGATGATTACAGGTATCTTCGCCAAATCTTGCCGTATGGCGGCGACAACTTTCCGAACTAGACCTTCCAACCTTTTTTTCAGGGATGGTGGTGTATTTTTAAGCTGATCGATGAGAATAGTATTTTTTGGCATCAACTATCATCCGGAGTTAACCGGAATCGGTAAATATAATACCGAATTGTGTGAGGCACTGGTTGATCAAAATCACAGAGTCGATGTGATTACCGCATATCCTTACTACCCACATTGGAAAGTTCAGGAACCCTACAAGCCCTATAGCTGGCAGAGCGAATGTATTAATAAGGTGCAAATCCGGAGGGCGCCCTTCTATATTCCGAAGAAGATATCCGGGTTTAAACGGATTTTGCACGAGCTGTCTTTTGTTTTAGGGTGCATACCTTACACACTTTATTACTTGTTCAAAAAGGTTGATCTTGTCCTCTGCATTTATCCTCCACTAATTTCCTTGCCGCTACCATTTCTTCTAGCACGGTTGAAGGGTGTTCCCATTGTCCTGCACGTGCAGGATTTGCAAGTGGATGCCGCAAGAGATTTAAATATTATTACCAACAAGAAACTACTGATGACCCTGGAAAAGATTGAAAAATTCTTTTTCAGCAAAACCTCTGTTATCACCACCATCAGTGAGGGCATGCGCGAAAGGATAAGGAAAAAAGCACCCGGCATCAAAACTCAAATATTTCGAAATTGGGTGGACACTGGTATTTTCCACCCACTAGAGATCAAAGGGTTGGGATTGAAGGAGAAATATGGTTTTCATCCATCAGATATTGTCTTGCTTTATTCCGGAAATATCGGGGAGAAGCAAGGGCTGGAAACTGTTCTTGAAGCGGCCGGTCAACTTCAGGATAATCCCGCCTACAAATTCCTGATCTTAGGTGAGGGAGCCGCGAAAGAAAGACTGGTTCAAACTGCAGAAGCAATGAAATTGAAAAACGTGCAGTTTGGTTCACTGGTACCAAAAAATCAGCTAAATGAACTTCTCAACATGGCTGATTATCATCTGATAACGCAGAAGAAAGGATCCTCCGACCTGGTAATGCCTTCCAAACTCGGGCCAATTCTTGCTGTTGGAGGAATTTCAATTATCGGTGGTGATTTGGGTAGCACCATCCATCGACTGGTCAAAGAAAATAAATTTGGTTTCTTCTTCGAAGCGGAGGATACTACCCAGTTGTTACAAATAATCAAGTCCCAGTCTGCCGATCAGAAAAAGCTTAACGAGTTGAAAAGGAACGCCAGGGAGTTTAGTAGCAACCTCGATAGCACAAAAGTGCTAGGTGCTTTTGGACAATTTTTGTCAGACCTGGTTTGATAAGTCAATCAGGGGATGGTTTCTCTATCAGAATGGCCAACCTTAATCTGAGCGAAAGGTCAGGTGTACCAGCCAGGTGCCGCCAAATTGGTCATCTATTTTCGCAAAATTCCGGAGATAAAAAGCTGCGTTTCCAAGGCCGTTGACCCCTCTTTTGAGAAAAACACATATATGAAACGTTAGTCTTTAGTGATTTTTCCCGAATACCTTAAAAATAATGTTAGAAAATTACTATTTTCGAATCTTTACGCCTTGTACTTAAACGCCACCGTCATTTATGCCACTTAGATCGCCTGAGTCCGTAAAATATTCGGGAACCCTCACAGAATTATTCGTATCCTACAAAGGAGATACGAGAACGGACTTTACCAGTAGAAATGCTCGCGCAATTCTCAAAAGGACCTTTGATATTGGGTTCTCTTTATTCGCCCTAATTTTCGTGCCTCTCCTGGCTTACGCCCATTGTGGCTTTGCTCATTAGATCAGACTCCAAGGGCCCTGTTTTCTTTGGGCAGGTAAGAGGAGGACAAAACGGCACGTCCTTTATCTGTTGGAAATTCCGCACCATGCGTCCTAATGTTTCTCAAGAATTCCAGCAAGCATATCATGGAGACCCAAGAATCACCCGTATTGGTGCCTTCCTACGCAAATACAATCTAGATGAACTGCCGCAATTCTGGAATGTAATCAGGGGTGACATGAGTATTGTTGGGCCCAGACCTCATATGCAGTACCACGACCAGTATTATTCTGAGCGTTTACCGGATTACACAAAAAGATACAGCGTCAAGCCAGGAGTAACGGGGCTCGCACAAGCCACAGGCAATTGCGGTCCAACACCCACGCTTGCTCATATGAATAGAAGGGTGAAGTTTGACCTTTTATATATTAAGAAGGCCTCCTTTGGGTTGGATTTATATATAATTCTGAAAACGACCTACAATTCTTTTTTCAGAAGTTTCCATAAATAGACATCTTTACTCCGTACGTGATACGGACAAGACTTTTCATCGTCAGAGGCTTCTTCCTCGTAATAGCCTTCATTGGTCTTTCTGACTCCATTAGCAGTCAGGACATTTCAGATATTGAATTATATCAGCAAACCGAGACAGAGGTATTCTTTGATTATCGGCTTCATAGGAATCCACTATATATCTACTCCAAATTAGATTCCACTGATACTTTTCATACTCACACGCATCTTTTTCGTGGGAACGCCATCGTCACCCGGAACAATCAAGGATTTGCAGAGTATGGCGGAACCACCACGTTTTCCAAGGCCTACAAATTAGACTTACAACTCAGGCCGCTGGTTGTACAAGAATTTGGAAGGTTTTCAGATCCAGTCAGGAATCAAGTATCGCTGGCGCCCAGACTCGCTTATAACATCAGAGGCTTTTATGCAATCGCCCAATGGGTTTTGCCTATCATCAACGAATTTAATCGAACAGGACTTGGGCAACGGCCAGGTGAAATTGGTCTGGGCTACACTAAAATATGGGCAGGAAGGTCTTTCGTTAATCTCTTTGCGGGGACTTTTACGAACAACAGATATGGATTTTATGGAGAATTCATTCAGTCCATTTTGGACTCACGCCTGTACACCGGGTTAAGTGTCTATCAAACGGGTGGTTTGTTATACGATGACAATGTTTTTTTTAGGGAAAATATTGGTTATTTCTCAGGCAATATCCGAGTTCTTTACAGGTTCAGACACCCAGATATAAGTGTCCAGTTATCTGGCGAGAGGTTCCTCCAAGATGACATTGGACTCTCCTTTGAGGTCTTTCGACAATTTGGAAATACTGACATTGGATTTTCCGTCACCAAGAGCAGTAATGGTGATAATGCCGCAATTTTCGTCGTATTGCCCTTTTTTGCGAGAAAAATATTTACCAACAAATGGTTCAATTTAAGGCCTCCAAACAGCTTCTCCTACACCTATGACCTAAGACCAGATACCGGCATTGCGCTTTCCACTAGGCCATATACTCGGTTCGACCGGGAAATATATCGCTTCAACAAACATTACCTTAATGGACAATTAAGGGAATGAATTGCATAATTAATTGATGAACTTTTCACGAAAAAGCTTTTGATCGACACCAATTTTACACTTCTTTGTATATACAGAAAATTGTCATTCCATGAAAAAGGTTTTTAAGAAACTGAGCACGGCAATTTTCGCCGCCGCCATAGGTTGCCTGATATTCGTGCTTGCCTGCAGTGAAGTAGGTCCCATTCCTGAAGTAGCTGTTTTAGAGGAAATAAATGTTTCCATCGATGAGGTAGATACTGCCGCCATCTCCGGAGAGGAAGTAGCCATTAACGAAGGAGCTGTTTCCAATCAGAAAAATGAAGAATTCGCAAACACTTCCGCCTCGGAAGCAAAAGACGTAGCTGGAGCCGTCGAGTCGGCGGTCTCACAGGAGACGAAAGATACTTTTGCAAACAAGAGTACCGAGGACATAGTGAATGATATCGAGAACGGTGACACCAATTTCGAACAGGAAATTGCGAAGATGGAACAAGCTTTTGCTTCCAACCCGGTCTTGGCAGAATTTATCGCGTCCATTACAAATCCCACAGGTGGTCGGCCTGCGGCGGCAGGTAGACCCGCCAATAATAGTGGACCGAGCTCAGCTACATTTTCCAACCCTGCGGGAAGGTCACAACAGGATGTGCCTTCGTGTGTCCAGCAAGCCCTTGATGAACATGCGGCCGCGATAGCACAGCTTGAGTCCGACAGGGATGTAGAGTTGGGGAAAATAGACACCAAAGTGACTGCCGAAAAAGAGACAGTAAACACAAGTGCGGATGATGAAATTGCCGCTGCACGCCAACGGCATGAGGATAGAAAAACTGATTTCACCAACCATTACAATGCCATCGAAGACCGGATCACGACACTCCGTAATGCTGATGCTATTACCGCTGATGAAGAAACCGACTTACGCACATTCAATAAAATGACTTTCGCGCTCAACATCAAGGACAGCCAAGACTTGCTAGATGACGAAATCGCGCTAATCGAGTCTGGAAGGACTACTAACCTCGGCACCGTTGATACGCAAGCTGATGGCTTGAGGGATGATGTTCAGCAAAACTTCAACGATCAGAAATCGGAGGCAAACAGAATCCTGAATGAAAACAGAGATTGCCACAATCAAGGAGGTGGCTCCGGTGGCTGATAAAGATCGTATAGCAAACCCTTAACCTTACAACCATGAAAATCACCATCCAATCCATGGCACTGTTTCTCATCCTTTTTGGAATGTCTATGGACGTCCAGGGACAGAGAGGAAGGTACGGACCACCCAGGCAATCTAATTGTATCATCTGCAGCGCTGGCGTGGGAGTTGGATGGTACAAGCCTAGCTTGGACTATCTAAACGATGAGTCTTACTTAAACGCTTTTGGTGCGTCGTTCGACGGAGGAATTATTGCCACTGCCGGAGTGGAAGCGAAGCTTTATCAAAACCTATACCTGGGCGTTAGTGCGGGATTCTGGTCAGATGTAGCAGAGTTCACCAGTACCAGTGGAACCACTGTGAGAACAGAAGAGCTTAAGATTTCGATTGTTCCGATCTCTGTGGCATTGATGTATCAATGGTCTTTTGAAGCGGCTTCACCATATAATTATAGTGGAGGCCGACAATCGAACTTCCTTTCCAGGTTAACTCCTTTTATTGGTCTAGGTGCCGGATATGACCTCATCACACAAGATTTAGACAGGGTTATCGATGGAGAAAGAACTACTTCATCGCTCAAGGGAACAGCTCCAGTTTACAAGGCTTTGGGGGGTACAAAAATCGCGATTGTTGATCGGCTTGACCTTGGAATCCTTGCTGAGTACGTGCTCGGAAGCTTCGACCAGCAATTTGGCGAAGGTACCAATGCCGCTACAGAAAGCGTTGGACTTGATGGCATCTCCGCTCAACTAACATTATCATTTAAGCTATAAGTTTTACCATAAGACTTTTGAAGAAACCTCTCAGTATGCTGGGAGGTTTTTTTATTTCCAGATTCCTGAGTCAAATGATAGCAAATACCCAAAGTTACCCGCGGACCGGAAGCTAAAGGGCTGTCAACGTATATCGAGTAGGGTGACCGTTCCTATTCCAGGGACATTCTCTTCCTCTAGTCAAAGTCCTTATGAACACGGTAGCAAGACTGATTCCGGTTGTCTTTGAAAACTTAATAATTCCTAACTCCTAGCGGGTTATTTCGTGATAATCAATCGCTTGATCTTTATATCAGACCTACTCTGGGATATTCGGATAACATAGGTGCCGGATTTGAGTCGTCCAGACGGCACATTCAGGGGGTAATCAGCCCGTGGCTGAAGTATTGGGAGCTGCTCTTGATGGACGGTCTTACCAGTAAGATCTAGGATCTCCACTACTACTGATTGCGTCAGATTTCCCGTCTCAATATGCAGGTTGATGTTGGAACTAGGAGCCGGATTAGGAAAAACGTTAGCTTCAAAAGCCTGATCAAGCGGAGTATAGGCAATGGAGATAGTTTTCGAGTATTCAAAATTGCCATCAAAGTCCACCTGGCGTAGGCGATAGAAGTTCGTACCAGGCCTTGGTTCGGTATCAGTAAAATGGTATTTATTGACCTTTTTGCTGTTTCCGCGTCCCTCGACAAATCCCACGTATTCAAAATACTTACCATCCGTGGACCATTCTATTTCAAAACCCTCATTGTTTAACTCCGTAGCAGTAGCCCATGTGAGCAACACTTCGCTCTCAACAAGTTCTCCCTGAAAATATAGCAATTCAACCGGTAAAGTAGACGAAACCGTGCCCATGGTAGTAATACTGAAACTTGTCAGGTTTTGCCATGTGAGCGTATTATTTGTTGTATTCAGCGAGAAGCTGGGAAAGTCTGAGGTATCCGCATCGACAGCAAATTTAATAGGTACCAGATCAGCTTCTGTGCCAACCACATCGGCATCAGTATATTCCATGGTTATATCAAAAGTGGCACTGCCCACCCCTGTTGGCTCGAAACTCCAATACCTGGTAATGTGTGCCTCCCCATCATCAATTTCATTGAATCGACTATCCCTGAGGTTTACCTCCACAGTCGGAGAGGTGCCCGTTAGGGCACTCGGAGAAAAGGTCAAAGGAGCGTAATCGCCGGAAGCATCGCCAATGGGATAGACATACGAGGTTCCTGCGGCGACAGATCGTTTAACGGCGCCGGAACCGTCAGCTTGTATGTAACTGGTATTATCTCCCGGACAGACAATCGCACCGGCCGCCGTATTGGATATAATCAGCATCTCATCTCCTAAAACCAGGTCATTTTGAGTCAGTGTGAGCACGCTCATCACTTCCACGGAATCTTCCAAAGTGACATCCCCTCCGGTATTGTCTATCAGCAAATTGTCAAAAGTAATCCGTTGATTGGTTGGGCTTATTCGCTGCGGTCCGGACCCATTGAAACAAACGGTACCGCCGCCTGGTGTAAAGGTCGCATTGATGGCACTGTTCCAGTCACCACGAATGTGCATGTCGTTCCCGTTAGTAAGCAATTCGGGATTGTCATCAATTGTAAAGTCGTTTTCAATCACCGTTTCACTTCGTAAGTGTCTCCTGCCCTGACCAGAAATTGTCAGGTTGTGGTAAACCAGTGGTTGAATGAAGATCTCCGTACCAGGGCCACCATAATTGACTGTCCCTGTCCCCGCCTCAAAGGTGGTACTATCTCTGTTAGGTGGTCCAAAGCCCAGGATAATCAGAGAGTCCAGAATATTCAGTGTGTGACTTTGAATATTTAGTTTGCCGCGACCGGAAATATTGTCTAGTCCTACCACGATAGAAGCAGTCACATCACTAGTGAGATACACCGAATCTTTCAAAAAAGCGGTTTCGCTTATCGCCGGAACACCGATCGTCCAGGTTGTGGGATCGTTCCAGGGGCCGTCCTGAGCACTGACATTTTGTACCAGGGCCAAAGTGAAAAACTGACCATCGGAAAAGTCATAACTTGTCCTCAACTCGTTTCCAAAGGTCTCGCTGAATCTGACGAGAGAATCATATGAAGAAAACGACGGGACACTACTTACCATTAAAAACAAGTCCTCAAACCCCGTGGTAAATGCAGGTAAATTCGAGGTATCAATCGCTATTCTGACATTGCCAAAATCGCCGGTCTCGTCCACGCGCCAAACGCGATCCAACCTCTCCATGAACATATTTCCAAAATCAGGAGGTGTAGCGGTCGTACTGTAGGAATCAATACCTGCGCCATTGTGTCCGATCAATAAGTAATCCCCATTGTCAATGCTTTGTGGGTTGTCTAAACGTAAGATGCCAGAACCTTTGGATTCAATATGTATCTCGCTGTTTTCCGCCCCAATACCAAACAGTTCGTGGAAATACTGGGCGTCATGGGCAAAGACATCTTCTGCGCCTATGCTAATGCCATATTTCGTGGACAAATAATTTCTTAAAATCTTACGAGCCGGAGCATTGAGGTTTCGCTCATTGTACTCCGTCAATTCAAAAAGCCGACCATTAAAGAAATTACCATTCCCTGTGACGGTACTTCCACTGAACCTTGTATCGTTGATGGTGGCACCAATGCCAATATCACCTGCATGACTATTGAGTAAGGAATTTACTCCTGTGGAAGTAGTTGACACTGCGTTTCCATCTATATAGACGTTGAGATTACCACTGGCCGCGTCAATTTCGAAGATGGCCATCACTAATTGGTTGGCGCCTACGGCAGCAGTTACTTCGGTATAACCCCAGGAGGGGCTGGCGTTGTTGCTCCATGCACCAAAGTGCAGGTCACCATCAGAACCATGATAGATGTTGTATCCGTTACCCTGTCCTCCTTGTTCATAAATCATTTGGTTAGTTGCCGGAGGGTCAGTACCACCGGTCTCAAACACCACCACCGTAGATTTCAGTGTATAATGGCCAGGATTGCTATTGATCATATTGTCATCGGCAATGGTCAGGAATTCGGTATTCGCATTTTCGAACCTTAATCCAGGTCTGTTGTTGGCAGAAGCCACCGCAGCAATATAGGAAGGCACACTATCTACCGGAACAGATACCGTACCATCGAGCGCATTATGACCATTTCCACCTTGATCGTCCCACTGCCTGACATTATTGCCATTGGAGGCTAAAGTCGTCCCAAGATCGCTATATACCGCTGAGTCGGCTCTCAGCCAAAAAGCTAACTCGCCGGAATCCCCTACCCCTCCTGGTCCAAGAGGTCCGAACCCTCCATCGTCATCAAGAATGGTGTAGGTAAAGGTGGAAGTTCCTGGTGCCGTCGCATTAATGGCACCATCGATTCTGATTACTACATTTTCAGGGCCTTCTCCCTCAATCGCATCGTCAAAAACCGAAAACTGGATGGTATCCTGCTGCTGGCCTGCAGGAATTATAATGCTTGACCCCTGCAGATCGTAATCGATACCCCCCGAAGTTGGTGGATCGGAGGACTGATTCGAGTAATTGACGGTCACATCTTGTCCTGATACCGCTGATAGATTGACTATGGCGAAGACCGATGTGTTGGTCTCGGGCCCACTCGAGGTAGCTGCCAGCCAATCAACTGACGGTGTGACATCATCATCTACGATATTATAGGTAAAGTCCCTTGTCGCGCCTAGCGTCGACTGGAAAGGACCTGACAACCGAACGATCACTGTTTCAGTTGCCTCATCCAGAAGGTCCTGATTAATCGTCAGTGAAATCGTACGTATGGTATCGTTGGGATTGTCTACATAGCGAGGCCACTTCAGAGAGTCGGCGGCGAGAACAAAATCTTGTCCTGTTGTAGCTGTACCTCCAATCACCTCATAATACACACGCAGTGAATCAGAATTGGAAAGAGAATCCGCAAAAACCCGGATCAACGCAGGAGAGTCCGATTCATTGCCGGTCGAATCCGTAAGAACAAACTGGATGGCTCTGGCGACATCATCGTCCAGAATCGTAAAAGCTGCAGTGTCCAGGTCACTTATTAGCCCGGTACTCGAGTTGCTGAGCGCCAATTCCACGGTTTCGGCGGATTCTTCGTTAGAGTCGTTGACTAAGACCAATGGTACCGGTGTTGATTGATTTCCTGCGGTGATACTAACGGTAGTCGAGGAAAGATTGAAATCGGCAGGCTGCGCGGTACTGTTGACAGTGCTATCAATATCGACGGTCACCAAAGTCTGGGTGATGTAGTTGAGTCCGATGCTTAAGCCTGAAGGGGCAGCATCTTCCGGCCCATCAGCTGAGGCTGTTGTAAAGCCCACAACAGGGTTGGCCAAGCCAATGGTAAAATAGCCGTCAGTAGGTAAATCAACGTTAGACACCTCGAAATAACCGGCACTACTGACCAACTGATAAGCAGTTGCACCTGATGAAAAGTCATCATTGTCATCTACCAAAAGCACATAATTGGCCAGAAAACCCACAGGTGGGGGTGGTAACGAAGACGCCTGAACTCTAATGGTCATGGAACCCACATCACCCGTGTCATCGACTCTCCAAGTCCTTCCCAGAATCCTAAAATTGGTCACATCACCATTGGGAACCCCTGAGGAAGTCCAGGAGTCGATGCTTCCATTGTCGTGTCCAGCCACAGCAAACTCATCGTTATCCAGGTCACTTGGATTAGCAAAGCGTACGATACCTTGACCTTGGGCGTCGCTATGAGAGCTATCGTTTACCTGGCCAAGACCAAATAGCTCATAGCTATAATCCACATCGTGAGCAAAAACATCCTGTACGGTAGTGAGTGGAATGTTGTACTTGGTAGAGAGGTAATTGTTCACAATCACAAATTGCGCGGGGTTGTAAACAAAATTCTGTACCACTACTTCTCCAATATTGCCATTGTAGTTTTGAACGATTCCTTCATTGCCATCATGAACTACCGTATTCTCATTTATTCCACCAATACCAATATCTCCAGGGTGGGCGAAAAGACGACCCGCGCCGGCCACTTCGGTCAAAGCTTCACCATTTATCGAAGCGCTCACCTCCCCATCGATGGTCCCCGTTCCAGCTAAGAAGTCAAATTGTAAGAAAACATAGTTATTACTATTAGCTGTTACAGGTCTTGTGGTAAATACGGTGTTGTTCGTGGGGGGTCCTGGGTTGGGCCAGGGGGTTGTTGCACCTGCGTCATCATCATTGTTGTTCCACCCGCCGATATATAAGAAACCATTGTCGATGTAAATACTCAGTCCTCTGACGCCTCCACCTTCTTCGTAAAGCATCTGCCGTGTGGTCACGTCAGCGGAAGTTCTAAATGCCACCATGATGGTTTTTTGATCGTAAGGGCCGCCTGAATTGATCGCGTCTGTGTCATTGAGTTCAATCAGATCGTTTCCGTCCAAAGCAAATACCGGCCGGGCATTCCAGCTATTGGTCAAATACTGTGGCTGATTGGCTACGGTAGCCTGAAAGCCATTATTACCATTGTTGGTCCGGTCAAGAATATTAGCAACCGGATCGCCATTAGAAAGACTAAAGCCAGGATCGGTCGCACGCAACCACAGCGCCACTTGTTCGTCCAGATTACCTATTCCACCAGGCCCACGGAATCCAAGTCCATCATCGTCGAGTATCGTGTAATTCAGCGAGCCGGTGGCTCCAACCGATGCATTGGTGGGTGTCCCGAGGTTTACACTCAGTTGTTCATTGGCTTCCGTCAAGCCATCATTGAGCACCACGAATTGAATACTATCGGTGATATTGCCAGCGAAAATGGTCACTGAAGACGTAGGCAATTGATAGTCAACGTTATTCGTCGCTGAGACTTCTGTTGCGTTGAAGGGCACTATTATATCTTTTCCTGAGGCCTGGGAAAGTGTGATGGCCAAATCGACTGTTTGCGCACTCTCCGCTCCGGATCGTGAGGCTGTTGTGAATTCTACACTTGGTGGATTATCATTGTCACCGATAGTGTAGGTAAAGGTGGTGGTATCACCGATGGTCGCCCCTGAACCACCGGTTAGCGATATAATAATGGTCTCAGGGTTTTCATCGATCAGGTCGTCGACCACATTGATATCGATGAATTGTAGGGTATCTCCTGCGGCAGGGCCTGTTGGAAATCTGAGCGTATCAACGGCTTGCACGAAAAAGTCTGTACTATCGTTAATGGCCGTACCTCCTGAAACTGTGTAGAATATTTCAGTGGGACCCGTGGTATTTCTTGCATTCAAAAACACGCCTATCTGGATGGGAGCCTGATCCTCTAAATTCGTGGAGTCGGCTTTTTGGAAATTGGCCTTCCGGAAATTGTCATCGTCGTTGATGGTATAAGTGTGTAACGTGTTAGCGCCCAAGAACCCTAGTGAAGGGCTCGAAAGTTGAATTGTTACGGTTTCATCGTTTTCAACTTCGAAATCATCCGTGACATTCAGGGTCAGGTCTGTGGTTGTATTGCCGGCGGTCACTGTTGCCAGACCATCAGCAAAGGTGAAATCAGAGCTCTCAGTGGCGGTGCCAGCCCCGGTTTCCGTAGCGGTTACATTGACATCCTCTCCTAGTGGGTAATTGAGTGAAATCTCGATGGTACCACCTGTCAGGGTCTCAGAAGCGTTAGAGGATACCGTGGAGAATTGAATTTCAGGGCGTATTACTGCGAAAGTAAAATAATCACCATCTGCAAGGTTAGTAGCCACCTCATAGCCATTACCAGTTTGGGTCATGGGTAGGATGTTTGCCCCGGACGAAAATATGCCATCAGAATCAACCAGTAGGACATATTGGGAGTATCCCGAAGATGGGGATATTCCTAACCTCGCCGTATCGAGTGCTATAGTGACAGTCCCTACTTCCCCTGTCTCATCAACACGCCATTCTCTTCTTAATCTTTCCAAATTGGCTCCCGGAACTTCAGTAGGAATGTAGCTGGAGATGCTAGCATTGTCATTTCCGAGGAGTAAGAACTCGTCATCTTCTAAATCAGCAGCATTGCTTATTGTCACCAGGCTGTCGGATTGCGATCGAGTATGAAAGTCGTCCGATGCTGTGCGTCCAATACCCACAACATCAAAGCCATGTACTACATCGTGGCTGTAGAAATTATTTCCCGAAGGAGCGAGGTTCGCGCCATACTTCGCGCCCAGATAGTTTTCAATAATTATTCTTTCTGATTCATTAAAAGTCCTGTTCACAATCATCAGTTCCATGACCTCCCCGGTAAACATATCGCCACTACCCAGCTCCCATCCATCGTCGGACCCGCCAATTGAAATACCCCCTCCATGATTGGGAACACCTTCCGTCTTCCCTGTTTTGGTTCCTACGGAATCGGCATTGAAGTACCCCGTGAGTCTTCCCCCGTCACTTACGCTAAATTCGAGAATAGCTATCATCGTCTGGCCTCCGGCTATGGCGGTTCCTACAGTATCAAATGCCCAGGGCACTGGCGCACTTTCTGCCCAAGCTGCCACGAAAACACTATCGTTCTCAACATAGACGGCAAAGCCATTAGTCGCTCCCCCTTCTTCGAAAACGACCTGTTGAGTACTTACGTCAGACCCAGCCTGGAAAGCAGCTACAATAGTTCTTGTATTGAATGGGCCGTTACCATCGTTAATTTCCGGGGCATTGTCAACAAGCAGTGCAGAATTAGTCCCGCCAAAATCTATCGATGGTTTGCCATTGACAGCATTGAGCAGATAGGTAGGTTCATTGCCCGTGATGCCCTTTGCATTGTTTCCATTCGTACTAAAATCTACCCAACGTTGCACACTATTGCCATTTCCTGCCGGGGCCATGGTTATACTATCTCTTTCCACGAGTTCATCACCCCTCAACCACAAGGTGTACGCATTGGGCTCCAACACCCCGCCCGGTCCGCGGAATCCTCCGGCATCATTATCAGCAATTACATAGCTTGTCGTGTCAACAGCACCTACAGTGGCATTAGTCAAATTGCCATTGTCAAAAATTCTCAATTCAATATTTTCGTCCACTTCCTGCGTGGCATCGTCGATTACAGTCGCAGTTATATTACTGGATACTGACCCTGCAGGAATTGTCAACGTGCCATTTGCCAGGGTGTAATCTGTCACATTTGTGGCAGTGGAATTGGCTGCTACGACCTCATAGTCTACAGTTATTGTTTTTCCCGACACCTGGGTAACATTTACCTGGAAATTTGCCAGAGATGTACTTTCTATAGAACCCAGCGCTGCACTCTGAAAATTGAGCTCAGGTGCCAGATCATTGTCATTCAGGGTAATCGTAAATTGCGCATTAAGGCCTAATGCGGCGTTAACTGGGGCTGATAAGTCCAGGATAATTGTCTCCGGATTTTCATCGCTCAAATCATCAATCAGTGGCACTTGGATGCTGGTTGTCAATTGCCCCGCATCTATCTGCGCGATTCCGGCGGCTAGTGTAAAGTCACTACCTTCGACTGCTGTACTGGCACTTGAAACAGTGTAATTCACTGTTGTCGAGTCCGACATATTCAGGGCATTTAGCCGAAGAATTACATTTACCAGGCCAGCACCCTCGCTTATTGATACTCCCGTAACACTGAAATCGATTTCCTGGGTATTGTCATTGTCATTGATCAAAAGTGTATTGGTGGCATTTAAACCAACGAGCGCGTTAGTGGCACCCGAAAGTATCGTTACCACGGTATCATCTACCGCCTCAATGAGGCCATCATCCAGGACCGTGTAGGCAATCTGCGCCGAGGAGTCCCCAGCGTTGATAACCACCGAATTGGGTAAGCCAGGAAACGTTATATCAGTGGCATTGATGGCGGTAGTCAACGCTGTGGTATCAAAATCGACTGTGACATTTACCACAGTTGGATAATTGAGCCTCACTTCCAGGTTAGCAGGGGTCGCTCCTTCGGATTGATTTTGCAGGTTATTAGTGAAATAGACGACTGGCTCTATTACGCCAATTGTGAAGTAATCACCATCCGCAAAGTCAACATTTGCCTCCCAATTGGTGCCCCCAGCGCGAGTCATCGCAAAAACCTGTGCTCCACTTGAAAAATCACCATCGGCATCCACTAGCAGCGCATAGTTGGCGAATCCCGCGGCAGGTGCTGGTAGTGCGGTGGTGTCGATGGTCATAGTAACAGACCCGAGCTCATTGACTTTGGTCACTCTATACTCTCGTGTCAACCGCATAATAGAAGTGTCCGGCACCTCAGATGCTACGAAGGACGTAGCAGACCCATTGTCATGGCCCAGGGCAAGAAAATCGCCATCAGCAAGTGCCGTCGGATTTGATATACTTAGCAGGCTATCCGAAGTAGACCCGACATGGAACTGGCCACTTGATTGACCTATTCCAATCACCCCAAATGGATGAGTTGGTCCGTGAGCATAAATATTCGTTCCACCTGAAAGATTGGCATCATATTTAGCCCCCAGATAGTTTTCTATAATGATCCGTTCCGCCTGATTCAGCGAATCGTTGAGATTCAATAGCTGCATGATCTTGCCTGAGAAATAGTCACCAGCTCCTGGAGTGGATGCACCGATCCTCGTATTGTCATCGGTCCCTCCGATACCCACATCGCCACCGTGGCTATCCAAGTCACTACCTCCTGCTGCCACTATTGTGACATTTTGTACCACCCCATTGATTGTGCAAAGGATAGTTTGCGATCCTCCACGATATTCCAGGACGATCACGTAAGACTCGTTGGCAGCGGCCGAAGCCGAAAACTCATAATAGCCGTTTGCTACATCCGTCCAATTGTCATCCCAAATCGCACCGTACACTTGACCACCTTCTACCCGAAAGTGGATCCCGTTGGTGCCGCCACCTTGCTCATATATAATTTGTCTGGTAGATACATCAGCGCCTGTTTCAAAGGCTAACACTAAAGTTTTCGCCGTAAATGTGGCAACATTCAAATTCGTCTCATTCAGTACTGTAAACAAGGAATCAGCCCCGGAAAAGTCAATCGCAGGCATGCCATTGACCAGGCCAGTGGACAGATTGTACGAAGGTGGGTAGGAAGAGCTAAAGGCGGTAGCATTGTGAGTTTGGGCGCTTCCTGAAAGATCGTTCCATTGAAGGACATTGCCTCCGTTGGTGGACGGAGTAGTACCTGCGTCGCTAAAGGCGGCCGAATCGGCGTGCCACCACGCTTCAAAAGCTCCTGCTTGCCTGACTCCACCCGGACCGGTTGAGCCGCCGGTCAAGGCGTCATTGTCCTCTATGGTCAAGGTATGAAGCGTATCGGGTCCTAAAGTAGCACCTGTGGCGGATAACAGTTCAATGACTATGCTTTCATCAATCTCGGTGAGGGCATCATTATTGATATCCACAGTAATATTTTGAGTCATCACCCCAATACCAAATGAAAGGGGAGAAGAGGTCCCTGCATTGTATTCAAAATCTTGCCCCACTCCTTCGGTAGCAGTACTGGACGATTCGGTGTTGAAAGTGACCGTAACGGAACCTGAAGTAGGTGCGGCACTAAGCGACACTTCCACATTGATGGATGAACCTCCCTCATCGAGATTGGAGGTAGTTGCGGTGAAATTCACTTTTATACCCAGTGCGGCGAAAGTGATATAGCTATCAGAAATGTCGACACCAGAGACAATGTAGTCGCTCCCGGATTGTGTCATCGTCAAAGCAGTGGTTCCACCGTTGGAAAAATCGCCATCATCATCTATTAGTAGGACAAAACCATTCGTATTGGCAGGAATACTCCCAATTGATGTGGCGGGATCGGAAAGAATAATATCCACATGGCCTAGATCGCCGGTCTCGTCCAGGCCCCATTCTCTACCTATACGCTGTAGGGAATCTGCGCCGGCAGGTAGTTCGCTAGTGGAAAACGCCAGTGCCCCATTGTCATGAGCGAAAAGCAGATAATCTCCGATATCGAGGCTACTGGCATTGTTGATCCTCAAAATACGACCTGATTCCGCATCATCGTGCAAATCTGCCTCCTGCTCCCTACCAATGCCAGCCAGTTCTACTTCGTACGTCGCACCCACCGCGCCTTCATTGAAATGATCGTCGTTTGAAAGAGCTATACCATACTTGGTGCTCAAGTAATTATCTACAATAACTCGTCGGGTTTCGTTGAGATAGGAGGTGAAGATGATGGTCTCAGCCAAATCTCCATCAAAATCCTGCTCCGCCTGGCCGTAAATGTCTTCACCATCCTGCTCGTGTCCTATAGAAAGCGTGCCACCACCATTGACCGTACCCCCTCCTAGCAAATTAGCTGTGCGAAGGGAATCTCCAGAGGAATAATATTGTACCTGACCGTCAGCACTTCGCCATCTGGACGAAAAAATGCGCCAGGTGCCATCATCAATGGAGGCATCACCCCTACCTCCAGCTTGGTCCGAATCTCCATCAACGAATAACGTTGCGCCAAAAGAAGTCCGGTGAAATATCAAGAACTCATTGGCGTCACCATTTAACTCATATTGCAGCGGAGCGATATGATCTGCACCATTTTCAGGATCGCGGAGTACAGAATACACAGTAAACTGGGTCCCTGCCAAGCCATTGAAATTGGAGCCTGGGGTAATTAATACAGCTTCATTTGCAGAAAAATCAACATAATCGTGGTTGTTGATCGCGCCTAGATTAGTCCTATAAGTAGGATCCACCGTATTCACGTTTGGAGAGGATGAAATAGTCACGGCATTTCCGGATTCGTCGTTCCATGAAGAAAAGGTATTACCGTCCGTGCCTGAAATACTATCGGCGATAAGCCAAAGTTCCAGTGCCGCGGTACCATCATCACTTCCAACACCGCCAGGTCCCGAAAAGCCGAAACTACCTTCATTATCTTGAATTGAGTAGGTGAAAACACTATCAATACCCAATGTCGCACCATTCGGATCCCTCAGGGTGACAACCAGGGTCTCCAGGCTTTCAAATTCACTATCATCCACAATTGATGGCGACAAGGTGGTGAATAAATTGCCTGCGCTAATGATCGCGGTGCCTACTGTAGCAAAATCATAGTCAACCCCGCCACTCTCCGCGGTACCGGTAACGATGTAGTCTACCGCCACATTGTTGCCTGATTGGGCAGATAAAGTCACTGAGATGTTAGGTGATGTACTTTCCAAGCCCGTTCCGGAAGTCACGTTGAATTGCACTGTTGGAGGATCTTCATTATCCAGTATCGTTACTGTATGCCGGATCGGATCGGTACCCGATAAGCTACCGTTAGTCGGGGATGACAGATCGACAATTATCGTTTCATCCGCCTCATCCAGAAAGTCATCATCAATCGTGACGGTGAAGGTTCCCGAAATGAATCCAGCGGGAATATTCAGCGTCCCGTTCACTAAGGTGAAGTCTGTTCCGCTCCCCGTAGCTGTGCTCCCGCCGACAGGAGCTGTGTTAACAATATAATCGACCGTCGTAGGATTGGTTGGATCTACCTGGGCTGGCGTGAGGTTGACAGTAACATCAATGGACCCACCAAATTCATTCACAGATGAACTTGCTTGTGCGAAATAGATCTTGCGCGGATTGTCGTCATCGTTTATAGAATATACAAGCCGGTCAAAAAGAAACACAATATCACCTTGTGAAGGACTGGAAATATCAATCCTCAAGGAATCACCCTCTTCGCCTGAGATATCACTATCTTGGTTTACATCCAATACAAAACTGGTCGAACTTGTGCCGGCAGTAATGGTACCAACGGTGGAAGGAATAGTGAGATAATCGGCTCCCGGATCAAATGGAAGCGCGGCATCCGCGGTAGCACCCACCGGAGAGGTATTTGCAGTGGCATAATTAAAGGTTACGGCCGTTAACGTCGTGTAATTGAGGCTCACGTTGATAGTGGGGTCGTTCACTTCGGAATCAGCAGCAACATTGTTGTCGAAAGAAAGGGTTGGGATGATCGTACCAAATGACAGGTACTGCCCCGCCAGTAGATTCAAATCCACTTCAAAAAGGTTAGGTGATCCTCCATTTTGGGCCATTTCTCTGACTTCCGCACCGCTGGAAAAATCGCCATCGTCATCCACTAGCACCACAAACCTTGAATAGGCACCTGAAGGTCTCGCTTGCAGCGTAGTGGTGTCAAGGGTGATAGTAACGGTACCTACATCGCCATCTTCATCTACCCGCCATTCTCTCGCCACACGCTGGATATTTACTCCACCTCCCGGGGTTTCCGAGGAAGTCCAGGCAGTTGTGGCGTTATCATGCGCAAAGAAAAGATTCTCACCATCGGTCAAATCTGTCGGCGCACTAATATTTAGAAGCTCAGAAGAATTGGCAGTGGCCTGAATATCAGATCCCGCCTGCAGAACACCGGCCAGTTCAGCGTCATGCGTATTCTCGTATCCATAAAAATCGTTGGTAATAGTAATATCGTATTGGACAGCCAGGTAGTTGTTGAGTGCGAGCAATTGGGCAGAGTCCAAATAAGTATTCAGCACAATTACCTCGGCTATATCACCGTCATAATTTTGATTTTCCGTATAGCCAGCATCCACACCATCCTGCTCGCCGGCCAGAGCAAAGGACCCACCTCCGGTAATGGTCGCCCCTTGCTGAAAAGTATTATTATAGGATAAAGCATTGTCTAAGAGAATTTGGCTGCGGCCGTCGCTACTTCTCCATCTGTGAATAGCAATTTGAAAACCTGAAGAAGTGACATCCACACCTGTGGTCACATCCGTCCCATCAATGAATGTACGGACATTCTCAATACTGAAGAGCAAGTACTCGTTTTCGTTCCCCGCTGCGTTGTAGCTCACAAGCGGTGACCCGGCATCAGTGGATCGGTGCACCACGACGGTAGTGATAGCGTTGGAGGGCATGCCGCTAACTGGGTTCCTTACGATCCTGTCGTTGGATTTGGACATTTCAGCAACGCTTCGCCCATTTACTACATTTTGTCTGAGAATAGGGGTGAAAGTGGTATTGCCTTGTGTAAGGTCGTTGTTGCGCCCGGAGAGATCCGGCCAGGTTGTGACGTCACTTCCATCATTTCCGGAAATGCTATCGGCTATTAACCAGAAGACCAGTTCTGAAGTACCACTTTTATCTCCAATACCACCCGGTCCGGTTTGGCTGTAGCCAACCCAGGAACAAGCACAAAGGATTAAGCACAGCAAAGAACCTTTGAATTTGCCCAATCGAAGATCCATTTTGGGAATAGCATTCCACAAAACGGACCTTAAATAACTCCGTGTACTGGCTATGGTGTTGTATTTCATTTATTCAGGCGCGGTACAATTTTAGATACCGCACGCTGGCTAAATGCAATAAATTCGACGAATAGTACTAAACCGGCGTTGAACAGGGAATTATTTAAAAAACAGGTTCTATACGCCGTATGAGCACTTTTTTGGGATTATTTCGACGTAATTATCAAACGCTGAGTACCAAGGGAACGATTTTCCTGTTGAACGTTGAGAATGTAGGAGCCAACAGGAATTTGTGGATTTTTGACCCGATGTTTAAACTGAAATTCTGTCGGCAGAAACGAATCCTTATAAACCACCCTACCTGACAGGTCCAAAATTTCTACTATGACAATTTTCTCCGGATTCCTGGGCCTGCCCTCAAGATATATATCAGCGCTCATGGATGGATTTGGATAAAGTCGAAATGAAGCATCTCCGGCAAATGCCGGTTCATAAGACACGATAATCGTTTTCGAATACTGGGCAACTCCATCAAAGTCTACCTGCTTTAAACGGTAGTATAAGGAGCCTGGCGACGGATGAGTATCGGTATAGTTATATCGGCTTTCCTCGTCGACACTACCACGCCCATCGATTACGGCAAGGGTTAAGAAAGTCGAGCCATCAGAAGACCGTTCCACTTCAAAATGGTCATTGTTAACTTCCTGCGCAGTAGCCCAACTCAGGTACACATCCCCATCCTTGACCTGACCTCCAAAATATAGCCAGTCAACGGGCAAGGGATTGTGACCTTCTTCACTAGTGGCCAATGTAATTGGCGAAAAAGAAGTAAGTGCAGCGGAGGCCGTGATAGTGCCAGCTGCTGCGGAGCCCGTAAGGCTTCCGTTCCCCAGGTCCTCCCAGGTACTGCCATTGTAGTGAGCAACCAAAAGCGTGGATGGAACAGTAACTTCGCTGGTACCGTCCCAAAATAAGGTAACAATGGGTTGAGCGGAATGAGCGTTATCGTTGCTCAGGTCCCAATACTCCAATCCACTCACACGAACAATGTCTCCCCCCTTGGAAGCGCCGTTGTTTGCACTGGCTGAGAAGAAGTACTGCGCAGTATATTCGTCAGTAGCAGTCTGCCCTGAAGATGGATTAAGACCTAATCGCATATAGCGTGATCCGCTACCCGTAGGAAATACAAATACATCGTCTCCAATTTTGCGTACGGGCCCCGAAACGTAGCTATTCCCGTCGTTAGCCCCTCCGGTTGGAGTAGTTTCCGCTACTCCATCATATCGTACTGTAGCATTATCATTGAAAGTCAAAGTACCACCGGAGGGTGCAATTACTCCTTCTTGAAAATCCAAATAACCGCTTACATCTACCGCAGCGTTCAGTGTTAAATCAGCATTACCGGAGGCCGTGTTATTAATGGCCATGTTGGTAAAACTCGTAGCAGAGGATCCCCCAATTGCCTGAGCGCCCGCACCGTCAAAGGTTACTGTAGTTGGGGCTGTGAAGGTTCCACTGTTAGTAAAATCACCACCCACATTCAGCGCAGTACTTCCTGATAGATCCAATGTACCGGCAACGGAAAAGCTACCATCCACATCTATGTTGGTGACGCCCGTTAGATCTATTGCTCCAGATGCCCCCAGACTAAAGTCACCTGCTAGGCTGATGTCTGCATTGGGTCCATCATATTCGCCACTTGTAATGACCAAACTGGTGAATGTCACAGTCTGCGGATCATTGTCGAAAGTATTGGAACTACCCCCTTTGTCTAACTCCAGGGTGGCTACCGTGATGGGATCATTTTGAATTTCACCATCGCTGGTACTTGTATAGACAACAGTACCCGACGACCCAGTAAAAGTACCCTGGTCGACATCTAACGTACTTCCAACACGAATCGTATTGGAACCAATATCAAGGCTAGTCCCACTGGCCAAGGTCACGGCGCCGGAAAAGGTTTGGGTGCCGGAATTGACAGTAACCGCCGTGGAGCTCGTATTTATATTGGTTGCTGCAAATAGATTATCTCCGTCTATTTGCTGGGCATCTCCCCCATTAAACGTTACTGTGGAGGGGTTGGCTAATAGATTCCCGCTTGCCTGATTATCCCAATTACCGGTGATGGTCAGGTTGTTGCTATTGGCATCTAGATTCCCGGAGGAGGAATTGAAAGTCAGGTTTTCGATGACCAACGCTCCAGCCATATCCTTTTCTCCAATATTATCAAGGGTGAGGTTACCCGAGGACCCAAAGCTAAGATCGGAAGGAATACTCGCCGTAGCTGAGTTGGCAAAGACGAACGTGCCGTTGCTTACATTTAAGTCACCCCCTCCCGATGTGAAAGTTCCCCGTAATTCGACTTCAAAATCCCCCGAGTTTTCCAGGTCCGTGGTACCAAGAGTCAGATTGCCATAAATGAGTACATTTCCAGCCAGGGTCTTGTCGTGAGTGTCCTGTGTGGTACCTCCGATGGTCAAATTGTTGTACTCGGTAAAGACTGCAGGCAATGAATAAGCTGCATCACCTAAATAAGATACGGTTCCCCCGGATTGTCCGAAAAAAGTAGAGCCAGCGCCAGTAGTCACATAGGTATTTAGCCCACTGGCGCTTATTTCGAGTGTGCCTGTGCCCGTAACCTCGCCTAACGTGTGTCCAGATGTGGCGGCTATGTCCAATGTACCTAGGATGTCCACAGATTGAGCCAAATTGGTATTGTTGTCCATGGTCATTGTGTGTCCGGAGGAAATTGTTACGGCATTATCTGCCGTAGGAACGGCGCCTGCGGAAGTTGTACCTCCATCCTCCAGGGTCCAGTTGGTTGGATCATTCCAGTCACAACCGCCCGTACAATCCACTCCACCTCCATTTCTACTGTAGTAGCGAGGAAAAAGGAGATCATTGTCACCGGCAATCCACTCTGTATCAATGTCTGTTGAAAAAGAAATTGCACCATCCAAGGTCGCTGAAGCGCCAAACTGATTGGTCCCTGCACTAGCATTGGCCATGGACGCTACGGGTTCATTCCAACCGTCATCTACTCCCCGCTCGCTGTAGGCGGCGTTGTAATCACTTTCGGTGCCAACCACATCCGCATCGTCATATTGAAAGAGAACATCGAATGTGACTGAGCCTGAGATACCAGTAATATCGAAATCGTAGTGCCTGTTTAAGGTAGTCGCAGAACTACTTATGCTTTGATCGGTGGATGTACCATTCACCGACCTTACGGAAAGAGTACCCGTGCTGGCAATTTGATCGTTGGTGGCCTCAACCGTCACCGGTGTGTATCTGTTGCCACTATCGTCCGTCCCTATCGGGAATACCATATCCCACTCCGTATCACTGTCTTCAGCATTTTTGACAAGAAATGGAGCGGAGCCCGAACCATCCGTTCTAATCATACGAGTGGCACTGAAATCCCCCACTGCCGATCCACCGGCATTTCCAGTTATCGCCCCGGCATTGGCAATTATTAAGTTGCCAGAAGACAGGACGATATTTCCTTCGTTCGCCAAAGAGAGCGTCCCACCTATGGTCATGGCGTTATTCAGAGTAACATCTACACCACTCGCTTTGGTCAGGCTAAGGTTGTTAAAAGTGGTCGCTCCTGTAAGGCTCTGGGCGGTTGAAATGTTATCCAAGATCAGTGTATTGCTGGTGCTGGTGTAAGTACCCGTGTTGTTAAAATCTCCAGAGAGCGTTACGGTATTGGGCACGGTGAAAGTACCCGCATTGGTGAGATTCCCATTCAAGTCCACCGTGGTGTTGCTTGTTAAAAAAGCCCCGGAGGAGGTCGATGTATTGCCTGTTACAGCGAGTTCTAAATCCCCCATGGCTAAGGTGCCATCTGAGATAGTCAAATCATTTGCAACCGTTACATCCGTAACATTGGAATTAAAATCAACAGATCCTGCTGAGTTGTTGATGATCAGATTGTAAAAGGCTTCACTCTCTGAGCCATTGGTAAAGGATAAAGTCTGGTTAGCTGACCCATTGAAAGTGACTGTTCCGGTACCTGGGTCAAAATTAGTGTTATTGCGTGTATCCATACTCCAATCACCCTGAATCTCAATGTTATGGGTAGAGGCCTGCAGCTCGGCCCGGCGATTTATAGTCAAATCTCCGGCAATGACAATATTGCCATTAAGTAGTTTCACTGCCGGGTCTCCCCCGGTCCGGGTAAATAGCAGGTTACCATAGGTTACTCCTCCTTGCACCGTTTGCGATGATGCATTATTGAAACTATAGGTAACATTACTGGCAAGGTTTAAACTGTAGGTATTGAATCCCGAGGGAAAGTTGCTTGCACCGTCGACGACTAAATCGGTTCCGCTGGCCATAGAAAACGTACCGGTTCCTTCACTATCGGTTATCGAAAAGCCATTTAATGTTAGCGAATCACCATTAAGTGTGAGGTCTCCTGCAATATTGATATCGTTAGCCAAACTCACATCGACCGAATTAGAGATAATCAGATTATTGTAAGTGGTCAAAGTTGGAAGTGTGTACGCCATTGTTCCACCAAAATCCACAGTGCCATTTGACTCAAAATCGGAAGTAAAACTACCGAGAGTAGGTGTTGTGGCTGTGGTGTGATCAAAGGCCAATGTACCGTCCCCGTCTATAGCGTTCAGACTGGAAATATCGTCTATCTGACTTTGGAGCGTACCATCAAGCTGTATAGCGGAAGCCTCCAGGCCCGTAGCAGTAGTTATAGTCACAGTATTGCCAGAGCAAATGACTACCGGATCGTTCGTCGATGGCTCGACTCCCGTGACTTCATTTCTTACGCCCGCTGAACATTCGTCGTTGGTCCAAGGTGTGGTTGTGCTAGATGTATTGTTCCAATCACCATCTCTAATGGTGTAAAAAACAGTGATGGTACCAAAAGCAGCATCAACTCCAGCTGTAAAATCTCCAGTGATATTATCCGAGCCAGGATCGGTGAAAGTAATAACCTGACCGCTGACGTTAGTTGTCGAACCCTCTGTCCATGAAAATGTCGGCGAACCAGCGTTGAGAGCGTCTAGGAAATTTGTATCGTCGGCTCCTTCCACCAAATCTGAGTTTACCGACCCATAGGTATAGGTATGTGTGGCTGTTTGAGAACCATTGAAACCAGATTCCGAGACAGTCCAATACAGATTCAAAGCATTTTCCGAGTCTGTAACCTGTGGATGTTGAGAAGTGGTAAGAATGACTGTGGCTGTTGCACCGGCTCCACCTCCCGCAGTAAGATCGACCTGTGCAGGCAAATAGTAATCGGTAGCGTTCACCGTAGCACCTATGGGATATACAAAACCAGTTGTGGTGCTGTTGGGATAGGTTCTAGTCACGCCTATCGCGGAAGAGCTCCCTGATACGCGAATCATGTTCGTAGCATCAGCCACATCTGAAAAAGTAATCGCGGAGGCACTTTGCTCGGCTATTGTAAGACCATTATTTCCAATATCAAATATGACATTGTCGGATAGCGTGATTGTACCCCCGGAAGCAATAGTAACCGTACCACTTGAAAGGGTCACGCCATTGGTGTTACTCAAGGTGATGTCATCGAAAGTCGCATTACCGGTAATTGACGTGGCCACTCCATTAGAATTAGTCATGGTGATAGACAGGCTATTCTGATCTAACGTGCCTTGGGTGTAAGTCCAGTCTCCTTCTATTGTCAATGCATCCTGCAGCTGCAACGTGCCGGTGCTATTTATAACAATATCCCCAAAACTTTCTCCGTTGGTGGTAAATTGCTGAGTACCGCTACCGTTGAAAGTGATAGTTCCGCCGGTACCGTCATTGTTCACCTGCACATCTCCACTCGTTATCAAAAAGTTTCCGCCCACCACCACGTTGAAATCGTCATCATTTTGGCTTGCGGCCCGATCCGCGCGGTAAAACTCAAATTTTCCATTGTCCGCGGTACCATCATCCAGGTTAATGGTCAGGTTATTCAATACCTGCAGGTCCAGTTCATTTCCGTTGGAATTGGGTCCCCCAAAATCGCCTTCATAATCACCATCACCAATCTCGAGGTTATAAAAGGGCACCGCTGAATAGATACATACGTCATTATTCGTAACTGTATTGTTGCTACTAAAGGCATCATGGGCATCTTGCAGTACGCTCACCGTACCACCTGTTACTGTGTAATCAGTCACAGCGGAGGTAATACTAAAGGCCTTGCCATCATTTCTTTGCGCTCGGACGACTTCCAGGTTCCCCCCTGACATGGTAAAAGATGAGCTTGCATTATCCATTACAAAATCGCCCTCCGCTCGGGAAGTCACATTGGTCACGCCAAGGTTATTGGTGCTCGTATTACGGGCCACTGATACCGTGCCGGAGCTTAGGTCGAAAGACAAGGCAGCTGATGCATCGCTAACATTCGGCCTTATCGCGCCACCTACGTTAAGGGTACCACCATTGACCGTAATTGAACCCATAGTGCCATCGTATAGAATGCTATTATCAGTTGATTGGTCGGTAGAATTTCCTACATTCAAAATGCCACTCGTGATTGTAATGGCCCCAGATAGCGCCAAATTGCCGGCCGAAGCTCCTGAAAGACTCAAAGTAGGCGAACCACTGTTCATAGTCAGAGCACTGGTCGCAGGAATATCAAAGCCTCCGTTAGTGCTTAACACAATGGTTCCACCGGTAGAAAGGATCAATTCGCCATTCTGCAGCTCTATAGACGATTCATCACTGATATCCCCTGTGCCCGTTACGGAGAAAGTGCTGACATCCACCGTCAATGAAGTCGCCGAGGAACTACCCACGTTAACAACAAGGCGTTCAAAATCTGCGGTACCACTTCCGGTCACCGATTGATTGGTTGAACCATTGAAAGTAGTGATAGTGGTGCTTCCACCGGTATTCATATCATAAGTACCGTTAGACGTAAGTGTTCCAGCTATCGAGAGGCTATGGGAGGCCGAGCCAGTGCCTGTCACATCGAAAGTTCCCTCGACGGTCACATTTCCGGAAGTGGTAACCGTACGGGCATTGGTCGTGCCAAAACGGAGGATATCCCCAGACGCTACAGTTATGTCACCGGAGACCGTTAAGTCACCATTCGAACTTTCGCTGATAAGAGCGGTCACGCCATTGCCTCCGGTCACAACCAGATCGCCTGTGATTGCCATGTCTTCATCGGCAAGCGTCTTTGTACAGCTACAAGAGGCATTGGTACTGGTGATAGTAAGGTTGTGATATGATTCGCCAATTGCCGGCAAAGTGTAACTTCCATCTCCTGAGTATTCGACGGTTCCTCCTGATGAGCCCAAAAAAGATGTCCAATTACCTCCATTTTCATCTGGAAACACAGGAACATCAGTATCATCGGAAACTAATCTGAGTGTGCCCGTACCCGAAATCGTTCCAAGGGAGTGACCCGAGGTGGGATTACCACCGCCATCCTCATCTACGATAATTGTACCAGCGGCATCCAGGTTGATAGAACCTGCACTTTGTCCATTGGAATTGATGCTTACTGTTCGCTTGACAACCACGGGAGAGTTCGTGCCAGGTGTTCGACCGATTGGCGTGGTGCCTCCATCGATGTTCGTCCAGTTGGTACCATCATCCCAGTCCAGCGGCTCAGAGAGGTCTGATCGGAGGTAAAAGGTCGTAATGACACCAGAAAATTCATCTTCTTCCCCCGCAGTAAAATGTCCATCCGTAAAATCAACACCATTGAGCGTGGCGACATTAGTCGACGAGTTCACGCCATCAGCTCCATCCGCAGTATCATCTGAATTCGTCCATGCTGGGTTGCTTACATCGTATCTGGCGGTGATATAACTACCTTCTGTACCTCTGACATCCGACTGATCGTAGGTGAAGGAATAATCGGCGCTGACACCAGAAAACCCACCGTCATCAGTTAATACCCAGTGAAAATCCAAATCCAGGGTATTGCTACCGTCCAGCGAAAATTGAGAACCGCCTGTAACGGGCACCATCGTCAGGGCTCCAAAACCAGAAGATGAATTTAACGTCATGGACCCGGGAGCATACCCCGAGGAAGTGCCAATGGGAAAGGTCTTACTATCCGTACTTGATGTATAGGTCTGTACCATCCCGCCGGCTGATGACGACCCATCAAAAGCTACATAAGATGAAGAAGACCCTCCCGAAATGGAAGCTCCTGATGACAGGGTCATAGTACCAGCGCCAATGGACAATACGCCGGTAGTAAGTGTAAGCCCACTCGTGATAGTCATATCCAAGTCGCCTGCTGCCCCATTCACATCATTCATTATTAGATTGGAAACTGTGGCAGTTCCACTTGCTGATATGCTATGACTTGCAGACCCACCGGTTAACGCCAAGGAGCCAGCGCCGGTATAAACGTCATTCAAAAGCAAGTCTCCACTGATCGTATGTGACAGTCCAGCGTCAGTGACTGTCCCAGCGTGTATCGAAAAGTCGTCAACAGAAAGAGCCGTTGTATTGAAGGTCATCGTTTGGCCACTGGTAAGGTCAACAATCAGGCTTTTGCTACCTGAACCCGTCCATTCTGCGGATGTATTCACATCTACTGATTTTGACGTGCCGGTGTATCGCACACTATAAGCGTTGGACCCTTGCAAAGTGCCAGTCATCGAACCATCAGCAATAGAGACTACCGCTCCTGATGCGGGTGTTACGTTTGTGCTCGCCGCCAACGTACCATTTTCAAGAGAGATTGTGTCAGCTACTGGCGCGGCTCCTCCCAAGGAGACTGTTCCACCTCCCGAAACTTTTAAAACGCTGAAGGAACTGCCATCGGGGACCTCACCGTTACTTATCGCCGTTGAGCCGTTGAAATCGACAACACTGCCACTGTTGAGGGTATAGGAAGTGAAGTTAGCGGAAGAATGTCCAGGGAAATCTGTATCTAATTTCAAGGTGCCGGCACTTCCAATAGTAAAAGAAGCACCACCAACATTGTCAAAGTTATTGTCTGCCAGATTGAGTGCACCGGCGGTCACCGTCACATCCCCTACCAGATAGGAGGTACCAGACTGGATAAAATTCACTTCGCGATTGCTGCCTGAAGGATTGTTTATCACCCAAGTACCATAAGCGGTATGGCCTGTTTCCAAACTAATATCAAAGCCGTCAGCACTGGAGGACGATTCGGTCCCATCGCCAAACCCCCAGGTCACATTTGAGAAATCAACTACCACCGTACCACCACTACTGGAGGTAATGGCGTCATCTTGGTCACTGCCAGGATCTCGTATGGACAGCACCTCCCCAAAGCCGGTCAAACTATGTGGATTGAGAAAATTAATATTGACGCTTCCGGAAATGGTCACGATGCCAGATTCCAGCGCCAGGATATCCGTATCCGCATCGAAATTGTTAATGGCTTGAGGATTAATATTGATAGTAGCTCCTCCGCCCAAAATCAATCTCGCATTGTAGTCACGTAGCCTCAATCCACCATTGATATTGGCGGTCCCCCCGGTAATTTCGAACTCATGGTAAGCCGTGGCACTGCCAAAAGCCGGGTTCGCGTCTTCATCACCCATGATAATTCGGGAAGCACCGTCGCCAACGGTCAGTGTCCCACCGGTCATTTCAAAGGTAGTCGGCGCAGTAGGGTCACGGTTACTGATAAAGTCAATATCATTCACGCCGTTGCTGGATGTAGTACCAATATTGGTCGTTCCACTGGTCATTTGAAAGCCCGTACCGCTTCGCATGTCAAGGGCGCCATTGATATTCAAGGTGCCACCTTGAACGATGAGATGAAAATCCTGATCGGTATCGTTGTTGTCCGTGTTGAGGCGGACACTGCCGACATTACCTCCACCTACATTTACTTCCCCGTCACTGTTGATAGTTAGCGTGGCATCGTTCCCTGCGATCTCAATGAGATCTTCCTCGGTAGGTGGGGACTGAGCTATAATACTGGTCCCAATATTCAATACTGCGGAACCGGCAGCTCCTGTGGCATCTCCTACGGTCATGGTGGTGGTCGTCTCGTCAAACTGCAGAAAGTTGGCTGTGTTTTGACTGCCGTCAGTAACGCTCGTGGCGATGTTCATGGTACCGTCGTTCAGGTTGATAATTCCTCCATCCTCTATCTGGACGATATCCGCATCGATAGTTGTGAGGGCATTTTGGGCAACATTTACCGTACCTCCGTCAATTGTAAGTGTACCAAATACTTGTAGTGCATTGTTAGGCTCGTCAGTGTCCTCGCTCTCAATATTCAAAACGGCGCCAGTTTGCACGGTTACGGAATTGGAAGCAACGATATCGAGTCCCCCGTCAGCAGTAACGGTCACGGTATTGGGAATCGTCCAATTCCCAAAGTCCACTTGAAAATCTGTGTCGAGATCAGCATTCGTGCCTACGGAAAAGCTAGCACCACCGCTCAAAGTTGGAAGGACATCAAGGTCCAAGTTTCGGCCAAACTCAAGGGTACCACCAGTCATAGTAAGTGCGCCATTTAGCAACTCAGAATTGCCTTCTCCACCTAAATCCTGCGTACCAACTTGTACCGAACCTGCGCTGATATCCAGGTTAAAAACAGCGGTTGCATTTTGAAAGTCAATCAAATCTGCGATAACAACACTCCCACCATCCACATCCATCAAAAATCCCGTGGAAGCATCCGCGTCCACCCGCAATCGACCCTCTCCAGTTGTCGTTATGTCCCCCACATTCAATGTACCTCCGTCGACGTTCAAAGTACAATTATCAGCATCTACGAAAAATGACGATGAGTTGCCAGACAGACCGCTGCCCACATTTACTGTTCCTGCAGTCAGGGTAAACGTGGAACCATCCCCAGCCATTTCAAAGGACGAAGCCACCGTCGGGCCTACATTGAATTGTGTGCCGTTCATAACAAGAGTGGTATTTGCAAATAAGTCAAGTGTATTTTCCACCTCGATCGTACCCGTGGACGTTATGGTGATCGTGATAGTGGCGGCCTCTATGTCTAACTCATAAAAGTTGATATTACCTGCTCCGGAAATCCCAAAGCTGTTGGTTTGAAAGTCAGCATCCACATACCTGGATCCGGTTGTTCCGGAAAGGTCGATGGTCCCGGCATTTGATATGTTACCCTCAAAGTTGATAAGGTGGGTACGATTGGCTGCCGTTCCGGGTATGCTACCTCCATTGGGTTCTGAATTCGTAATGGATGCTGTGGAGGCTACGGTGACAGACCCCTGAATAGTTAGTGTAAAGTCAGCATCCAGCTCACCGTCATCGCTGAAAGGAAATACCAGGGAGCCAGTACCTTGAACGTCAAGCGAAGAAATGGTGACAGCATCGGAAGACCCGTGATTGGCGTTGTAAATGACTTCATGACCATCAGCAATGATCACATCCCCGGAAGTCGGAACCACGCCACCTACCCACGTACCTGTATCATTCCACTCTCCGCTGGCGTTGGAGGTGGTTTGGGCAATAGCATAGTGGAATTGCCAGGCGCAGGCAACGCACAATAACAGTTTTCTTCCCAAGGCGACGCTGTTGAATTACCTCGTAAGATATTAAATTTTATTGTAAAAATTATAAATAATCACTATTTAATTACATTTTCAGCACTGCAAGGAATAATCGACGCTTACACCTTAGATAGTGGATCGATTTTTAATTTTTTTACTAATTCGAAATGACAAGTCTTCGTGTAATGGTCTGGTGACCAGGTTGAGAAATTCGCACGAGGTAGGTTCCACCGCTCAGGCCGGTAGGGGACAGCTCATAGATGGACTTAACTGCCACAGGACTAAACACTTGGGCCTCCAACAACCTACCTGTCATATCCGTAATATCCACACGAATCTGCTGATTTAAGTTGCTCGTTGCCAAGGACAAATTGATAGCAGCCGCTTGTGCAGGATTGGGGAAAAGGCTGGCTGCGAAAATTTCTCCATAGATCTCATACTCAACAAAAATCACCGGAGAGTATTCAAAGCTGCCATCAAAATCTATTTGCTTCAGGCGATAATATGACATACCAGGTACAAGTTCATTATCCAGAAATTGGTAGTGTTGCAATTCTTCAGACGAACCGGCCCCGGTAACCGAGCCTATCGGATAAAAAAATCGAGCATCTGTGGACTTCTCAATGATGAAACGGTCGTTGTTGACTTCAATAGCCGTCTGCCATCTCAGGAGTGCCGAACCATCCGATTCCTTAGCTGTGAAATTGACTAATTCTACAGGCAATGACGTGTCGTTGGAGCCTTGCGCAGTTACAGCGCTGAAGGAAGTCAGCCCTGACCAGCTAATGATGTTGTTGGCATGATCCAATGAATAGGATGGGAAATCTGACGTATCTGCCGCAGAATTGAACTTCAGCGGAACAAAAGCTGTATCGGACACCACTACATCCACTGAACTGTAAGTGAAGCTTATACCAAATGTGGGGCCAGAGATCCCATTAGCTTCTATCGTCCAATATTGTGACAAATGCTGTGCTGAGTCAATCCCTGGATGAGAGGTATCGCTGATATTGCTACTAACTTCCGCACTGGTCCGAGTCCCAGCACTAAGCGTGAAAGTCAAGGGTGTATAACCTTCAGAGTCCCCAATGGCGAAATTGAATGATCCCGCCGATCCGGATCCATCGGGATAGAGTTTGTTCAACGTTCCGGTACCTTCTGCTAAAACATAACTCCCCGCATCTCCTCCTGAGATAACCGCAGATTCTCCAATTATCAACTGCTCTGTACCCACGGATACCAAACCAGAGGTCAGGGTGAGTTGATTCGTGACGGTAGTTGATTGCTGAATAGTGGCCGTGGAGCCCGAAGTTTTGGCAATCGTCAGGTTGTGGAATGATTCAGATCCCAGCGAAGTGATATTCTGAGCTCCGGAACCATCCAAAACCACGGTACCTGTACCCTCGCTGAAAATACCATTATTCGTCCAGTCGCCGGCCAAATTAATGGTATTGGTGCCATTGACGTCAAGTGTGACCGCACTGCTAATGGTCAAATCCCCGTCTACATCCACAGCACCTTGCAATGTTTTTGTTGCTCCTCCTGTCAAATTGAGCACATTGTAGGTCGTACCGGTAACACACTGATCGGACGCACTTGCATATACCACGGTGCTACCCGCAGTTGCAGTATTGAGTGATCCACCATTCAATGTGATACAGCCCATATCAAGGGTCAAGGTTTGCCCATTCAAATCCAGGGATGCAGTGGCATCGGCCAGGGAGATTGAGCCAATGGTTATGTCTGCGTTCAAACTGGCAGCCATGCCGGCGCTAACGATCGCCGATTGACCCGACCCTGGTACAAACCCAGCTAGCCAGCTACTTGCCTGGTCAAAAGCACCACCATTGTAAAGATTCTGGGCAACACCTAAAGCCAAATAGCCATCAGAAATTGGCAGCCCCTGAAGTTGATAAATATTACTACCCTGGTCCGTGAGGGGATAGATCGTGGCACCCGAGCTAAAGTCACCGTCAACATCCGAGAGCAGGACATAAACAGTATAACCACTATTTGGTACCGGGAACCCTGTGATATCTACACTGATGTCAGCGGAGCTTATGTCACCTGTTTCATCAAAATACCATTCTCTATCCAGCCTTTGTACCCCTGAATTGGGCACATCGCTAGTTTGCCAGGTACTAACTCCTCCATTGTCATGACCAGCCAGCAGGTATTCCCCATTGCCAATTCCGGCGGGGGCATTAACCGTAATTATTCCAGCAGTTTCGAATGATAGATGGAAATTGGCACCATCGACCTGTCCGAGCCCTGCCACCTCGAACTCATAAGTACCTTGTCCGTCGTAAACATCGGGTGTGGTAACAGTCCCCCACCTTTCGGCAAGGTAATTCTCTACAAGGATTCGCTGTGCGTCATTGAGTTCTGTATCATAAACAATTATTTCTCCAATATCTCCGTCCAACTCTCCCCCGGAGGCGCTGGTTCCACCGATCGTCATTCCGCCAGTTTGGGTATTGATTGCTGCAGCAGTAGCCGAGGTTTGTGTGAGATTGGTGCCACCCAGGTACCCACTGATACTATTGGCATTTGCATTACTTCCATTGCTAATGGTGAGGACGTTAAAACTTGACAGTGTAAATCCAGTACTGAACACCCGGTCCCCACTGTTGACATCAATAGACACATCTCCCCGGATCCTATAGGAAGTGCCTGTACCTCCACTGCGTCCCGTATTCAGCTCGGCGAAGGTACTCGTGCTAAGCCCTGAGGCCACACTGCCGGCAATAAAGACAGTGCGGCCAGAAGTGCCGGTGACTGTCGAGGATCCCGTCATTGCATCATTGCCATCAAAACGAACAACAGGCAGGCCATTTTGAATTGACGTTCTATAAGTAGGCGTTCCGGTACCGTCGGTGAAGTTATTCGCATTTCCAGATGCGTCTGTCCAAGAGGTAACGCCCGTCATATCCGCTTGTCCGATATCATCGGCCTTCAGCCAAAGCAAATTGTTACTATTGGAACCCACTCCACCCGGACCAACAATACCAATGTTGTCATCATCAACTATGGTAACGGTGATAGGATTGTTGGTCGTACCCAAACTCGCTCCCGAAGGAGTCGAAAGTGCCAAGGTGAAATCCTCGTTAGTTTCCAGGTCACTATCGTCAATTATCGTGATATTGATATCGGCTGTTGTTGAACCGGCAGGGATTGTGATCATGCCGGAGGAAGCCGTAAAATCACCAGGAGCAACAGCGCCACCATTTGATGAGGCATAAGATACGGTTACATCTGATGACGATTCTGCAGATAATTGAACCTCTACATCTGCCGTACCGCCGGATTCATTTACGGTTACACTCGAGGAAGAAAAGTCAATTGTAGGTGTGGACTCATCATCCGTAATAGTAAAAGTGAACACCTGGTTGGTACCCAAATTGGCCGAAGCAGCTGAAACCAAAGTGATCTCTATTGTCTCATTTCCCTCAAAAATGGCATCATCAACAATGTCTATGTCAAATGTTGCCGTAAGGTTACCTGCCCCCTGAGGCACCGTTACGGAGCCATCAGCCAAGGTAAAGTCAACGCCAGAACCCGACGCTGAACCTCCGGATACCGTATAATCAACTGACGTCCCTCCAGCCAAGTTTTCTTCGTTGATCTGAACTGTGACAGCAACAGGCGTCGTGCCTTCTCCTCCACTACCGGTTATTGCCTGAAAATCAATCTCACGGGAATTGTCGTCATCAGAAATATTAAAGGTATGTGTAGAATTTGTT
>CBDETI010000007.1:0-182365 GCA_965242775.1 Cyclobacteriaceae bacterium | reverse complement strand
ATGGACTTATTCATCACCTCAAAGCTGTAGGGTCAAATGACCATAATTCCATGTTGTCGGAAGGATTGATCGGCCAAAGTGCCGTTCGAAAGCACGAAAATTTTGCCCTCGTGTGTCCAAATGGCCGAGTTACGTTCCGAAAGAAAGCCAGGAAATTGATTTTTCTCGATCCAGATCCCTGTTTTTAAGTCAAGTTCAACCAACATTCTGCTGCCGGCACCTATTCCATAGTAGATCTTATCGCCAATTCTGGCGGTCATGGGGCGAGTCCCTTCGCCAATTGGCAGCTCCCGATAAATGCTCCAACTCAATTGTTCAGAGTCAAACTCCCATACCTTGGAGCGATCCAGATAGTAAAATTTGTCGTTGTAGACGAAATGTCCTCCTTCGACATCCATCTCGATGAAATCATTGCCGGATCTGGCCACACTTGCCACTAAGGACCACTCGTTATCATTTCCTTTCCAAACCTCTTTGTTATCAGCAGAATCAATGGGTATGAGAATATCATTTAGGCCACCAAGAACAAATGTCCCCGTGGCCAGGTCAGCATTAATCGAATTATAAAATTTAAATGGCAACGGGGCTCCTGCTGTCCAGGACCGACTACTTTGATCAAAGTACCACCTTTCGTTAGAATGCAAAGCCGCCCCCAGACCAAGAATTTCTCTCCCTGAGCCGAAACCGTCGCTAAAACTTATGGGGCCCTCGACGAAGGCCGCTCCACTGGGACTTGGAACCTAACCGACCACTCGAGGGTTTCCTTGTTGATCATCCAAAATTTGTCGTAATTTCTGTTTTCATCCAATGCCCTACCAAAACCCATCAATACTTCGGTGGGATATTCGATAACCGCAGGTGTTTTCAATTGAACAGTAGGTGGAAAGAGGCTCACTTTTTCCCACACACCGGTGTGCAACACAAATGGTTCTTCAAATGTTTGAGTAACACCACCACTCACCACGGAGATGGTAACAGTATCTTCTGGCAAATTATCAGGTACTAGCACATCCAGTCTGGACTCGAGGCTCCTTCGAGATATGGTAGCTTCGGTTTCACCAAAGAATACTTGTGTCCCATCTAAAAAATTCGCACCGGAGATTTGGACTGTAGCCCCCTGCAGGTGCATTTCTAGGAGAAAACTGGATGATATCTGTGACATTGGTGCGGAACTTGAGAATATCCCCATAACTAAATTCCCCATCGACTACAATGTAAGCTCTGGCTTGATAATCCGTATTTGGTGTTAGACTCGCAACGGTAAGGATGAACTCCCCGATACCAACATCACTTTCCAGTGGAAATCATAGTGCCATCGCTCATATTCTCCGACGTGGAAATCTGAAAGCCCAGCTCTTGAGGAGATGAGGGGGGTAGCATGCACATGACCAAGTAGGATCGCTCGCTCTGCACTCACCAATAGTACTCTGTCGCTACTGATAATTACCTCGTCAAAAACGAACTCTCGATTGCAGCCTATGACAATCGCTAATAGAGTGAGAAGGCTAGGAAATAAAAGAAGTTGACCCTTTTGGTACACAGTGCTGAAACAAGCAATCTACAACTTCCCCTTAAAGTTTCACATTTCCCTGATGTCAAATCTTAAAACTCCCAAAAATCAGGGATTGTAGTGGTCGCAGTTGGAAGTGTCCGACAATCATGCATTAACCTGTGCCAGCCGTTGCTTATCTTCAAGTATAGATTTATCAATAAAGACTGCCCCTTTCCTTGACACTAAAGGCGGCAAAAAAGCCAATGACCTCTTCTGTGGGAGTGTCCAAATTCACAATATTACCACGAATTCTAGCGGGCGGTGGGTCAAATAGGTCACCACTTATCTGAATCTGAGAAGCAATAAGGGTATAAAAGTTAAAGGCTGCCTCATTCATTGAAAACTGACGAACGTTGGCATAGTATTTTTCAGTAAATCTTCTCCCATCATCTTCAACGAAACCAGCAAGTGCAGTAATTTCCTCGCCATCTTGCTGTTCATCACTCATTATTATTGAAGGATTTACTACCGATTCAGAGAGGTAGCACCTATCACAACAATCCTTCGGTGCCGGTGTTGGAGGGGTCTCCAGGTTGAACAAAAAGTTCTGGAAACGTTACGACGGGGAAAGTACCATCAATGCCCCAGAAGTAGAAATTCCTTTCAGCTGGTGGGTCCTGAAAAGTGGCAAAGACGTCCACCCCTGAGATGAAGGAAGCTGGCTCGATACTGGGTAGACGCCCTGTACCTCAATTGCAAGCTGTCTATCTCGGGGCTATCTGGTATTACCTGGGGTAAAGAAGAGTAATTGACGCCAAGGTTTGTCTCGATGAGGAGCGTATAAGTCTCCCCAATTTCTCCAGCGAAATCCGCAGGGGCTTTCGTATATCCCGTCGAGCACTTCAGTAAATTCCACTACTGCGCCAACACTATTTCTGACAAGCACTGTCGCTCCAGTTACTTTAGGAATGACCCCCATCGAATACCGAGCCGTATTTAGCAGTTCTTGAAATTTCAACACGGTGGGGACCTGGCTGATCTGTAATGAATCCAGATACAACTAGTAAATCGGTAGTACCGGTTATTTCAATCTCTGCCGGGTCGACACAAGCAAATGCTACAAACAGCCATATGGCCGATTGAATCCTTTTCATACGTATGTTTTCGCAAACCCTCTCTTAGAATTCCCAAAAGGTAGGTGGATTCGATTCTTGCCGTAGGAAGGGTCCTACAGTCGTCGTTTATTTGAACTAATCTCTGCTTGTCTTCAAGGAAATCTCTATCGATAAAGATAGCTCTTTCCTGGACGCCAAAAGCGGCGAAAAACCCAATAATATCCTCCGACGGATCGTCCAGATTGACCATATTACCTCGAATTCTGGCTGGTGGTGGATCGAAAAGATCGCCATCAATAGATATCTGAGAAGCAATGAGATTGTAAAAGGTAAATGCCTCCTGATTCATTGAATATTGTTGTACGTTGGCTCGATACCGTTCGGTAAAGCGAAGGCCGTCATCGGCAAGGAATCCCGCCAAAGCGGTGATGGATTGGCCATTTTGCTGCTCATCGTCCAAGATACTTACTGGATTCGTGAGTGTCTCTGAGACGAAACAGCGATCGCAGCAATCTTTCGGAGCAGGTGTAACTGGAGGGCCAGGTACCGTAAACAATTCCGGAAACGTTTTAATTATATGAGTGCCCTCGATACCCCAAAAATAGAAGTTTCGTTCATCTCCAGGATCTTGAAAGGTACTGTATACATCCACACCTGAGACGAAATTAACTGGATCGGAACTTGGTAATCTTCGATATCGGATTTCCACATCATCTATCGCTGGGCCACCCACAATTGTTTGAGGAAGAGATGAATAGTTCACTCCCAAGTTAGTCTCAATTAAGAGTGTGTAAGTTTCACCAACTACCCCCTCTGAAGGAAGCGGGGCTCACGTAAATACCGTCAAGTATTTCTGTAAATTCTACAACATCGCCAACACTATTTCTTACCAACACCGTCGCTCCTGTGACCTTACCAATTACTCCGTCAAAAACAGATCCATATTTGGCGGTCCGGCTGAGGTCTATTCGATGCGGTCCCGGCAGCGTGCTAATGGTGCCATCTACCACCAAAATGCTTTCATCTTCGGGAATATCTATTTCAGAAGGGTCAACGCAAGCAACAAGCATCGCAGACATCAACACGTAAAGACAATTTCGTAAATTCATGATCCTAGAACTTAACTTCATAACTTAATGCAGGTAGCGGGAATCCCACAACCGTCAGCTGAAATGGTTGAGGCGGAAAGTTTTGGACATCCTGGAAGAACACTGAATAAGCGTTTCTTCGACCATAAAGGTTGTAAATTGAGAAGGACCACTCTCCATCAAATATTTTCTTGGAACTGGGGGTTTTAAACTGAAAAGACAGATCAAAACGGTGATAATCCGGAATTCTACCCGTATTCCGATCTTCAAACCTGGCCAAGACCTCTCCACCAAAAATAAACTTACCAACAGGTACCGTCTGTGGTCTAACCGGTACTGTAAGTAAATACCCCTGATACGGTTATCAGTCGACTCAAGCGATACTTAGCCACCATATTCAGGTTATGAGGTTTATCAAAGTTTGATCGGTACCCAGTCACCATTATTTATGCGCTCCTCTTCAAATGCACCTTGCACTTTCCAAAAGCTGCGGGCAAACGTGTAGCTTATCCAACCGTTCAATCTTCCCTTTGGCTTATTGAGGTAGAATTCCAATCCATAAGACCTACCAATGACCAGATAGTAAATCAGTCTCGAGGCTAGGATTTAGGAAAAGGTCAGCCCCATCCTTGTACTCGACCACATTGTTGGTTTCTTTATAGTATGACTCAACAGAGACTTCCATACCTCGCCTACCGAGCTTGCGGAAAATACCTACTGAGTATTGGTCAATAATTTCCGGCTCGATGAATGAATCAGTCAGTTTCCATACATCCGTCGGAGCAATTGAAGTGGTATTAGAAACCAGGTGGATGTATTGATACATCCTGTTATACCCTCCCTTTACGGAGGTTTTATCATTTATTTGATAGCTCAGCGATACCCTTGGTTCAAGGCCGTCGTAGCTCGAAATAAGCTCGTTATCACCGTATTCAGTGGTATTTACAATATTTTCAACTGATCGCAACGATAATTCTCTGTAGCTGTTCACAGTTCCAGGGCCCAAAAACCTGAAGTTACTATACCCTGAGGCCCGCGGCAAACGTGATACTGCTGGTAAGGTCGTGATCGTATTGGACATACGCTCCTGATTCCAACGCCTTCTCGGACTCAATGATTTCCTGCTCTCTAGACGAATTAGCACCGGGTTCAAATTCTCCAAGATTCACGGTTAGGAACTTCGCCTGGCCTCCCACCGAAATGTTTTGCCTGTCATTTATTGCAAAATCCACATCCAGGGAAACATCTTTGTGATCAATCCCGGTTTTCAACTCAAAAGGATCAAATTCACTTTTGCCATTGATCGAAGATCTGTAGTCGGTCCACGTCGTGGTTAGCGACGTACTTAGTCGTTCGGTAATGGAGGAATTCCACTTGATCAACTGGCTGGTATTTTGCCAGCTATTGGAAGTATCACTTGCAAATTGAAATTCATCGAAACTGTGATAAAGTGAATACTCGATATCGTTTTTATCATTGAGCACATAAGACATTATGACATTTCCATCATAAAAATTTGCCGAACTATTGTTGATATCTGGATCGTTGGCGAGCGACAACAACCAATTGCTATAACTGACTCTTCCCCCTACGAGTACAGAAAGTGCACCGGGTATAATCGGACCACCTGCCGAAAATTTATAGAGGTCGCCATTCCAATCGTTGCGTCGCCTGTCCACTGACCGAAATTCCCTTTCTTATAAGACAAATCCACGATCGATGATCCTCTACCGGCATAATTTCGCAGGTACAACACCTTTGAACAATTGTACATCCCTTATCACGCTTGCGTTAAAAGCCGAGAAAAACCCAAAGAGGTGGGATGGATTGTAGATTGTAGCTCCATTTAATAGAATCAGGTTTTGATCAAATCCCCCTCCCCTGACACTGAAACTACTGGAAGCCTCTCCCTGCGCGCTCACACCAGGCAAAAGTGTAATTGACTTAAGAATATCCACCTCACCAGCAATAGGTGGTAAGCTCTTAATCGACTCAACGGACAGCACCTCTCTACCCATTGAGGCACTACTGATTCTGGAGTCCTCACTTTCAGAAGAAACCACGACACTCTCTAACTCCACCAGGGATTCAGTCATGAGCACCTCAAACTTTCCAGATCCAATTACGTTGATCTTTCTTTTCTCAGTACCGAAACCAACGCTACTGATAAGAAATATCATAGAATCCTTTGTATAATTCCAATTGGAATGCTCCATCAAAATCAGTAGTGGTTCCTATGTTCTGCCGTTCAATGACTACATTGACACCAGGAAGAACTTCACCAGTAGCAGCGTCACTTACGATACCCTGAACGCGATATGGTGGTTTGTTTTTCTCATTCTCCCGGCCGACTGTTATTATGTTTTGTGCTTCCGCCCAAGAGGCACAAAACAACAGCAATACGATAAATCGATACTTCATAAAAAATTACTTTAAGGGCGTTGGGGTTAAGTGACCAGACTTCCATGCGCTCGATGCCAGCTGTTGTAGCTTGATTCGTAACCGCGGTTCGCAACACAAAAACACGCCCGTTATGGGCCCAGCTGGCCACATTATTTTCAGCCACAATGCCGGGATACAAATTTTTCTCTATGGACTCTCCCGTAAGAAGGTTTATCTCCAGAAAATCCCTTCTCGGAAGGCCCATGCCAATGTAAACCTTATCTCCAATTACTTCCGCTATCCCTCTTGACCCCAGGTCGATACTTGCCTGAAAGAAAAGCGACCATTCCTGAGTGATGGGATTGTATTTTACAATATTGAAATTATCAGCTTGATAGTAGAACTCGTTGTTATAGACAAAATGAGGAAAGTCTGTTGTAATATCTAGTGGAGCTCGTCCAATCTCCTCCCAGGCTCCCCCCTCTTCCAGGGCCCAAATCGTTCTGTTTGCCAGAATAGCATCATCTACTCCACCAAAAACGTATTTCGTACCATTCAACTCAACGCCAATCCCTGCCGATAGCGCCCACGGCACAACGCCTCCAAATGCCCACAAGGAAGATGCCGCATCATAGTTCCATGACTCCACCGTCTGAAGCAAAGCTCCAAATCCTAAGGCAGCCGTGCCGGAAGCATAGCCAGAAGAGAAAGATATTGCGTCCTCCACTGGTGTACTGAAAGCAGGTGCGGCTATTTCGGTCCATGTCTCAGCGTCTTTGTTGAAAGACCAAAAGCCTGTACTCAACACATTTTCTTCTATTGATTTGCCGTATCCTACAACCACCTGGTCGCCCAAATCCATGATTACCGGTGCCGCTAACTGGACATCCGAAGGAAAATCCGTGACTTTGCTCCAATTGCCAATATGGTATTCAAAGGGATCAGTGAATGTAAGCTCATCTTCTCCCGAGACGACTCTGATATTTACCAGCGCAGAATCATCAATATCGGGTACAGTAACTTCTATTCTGGACTCAAGATTAATGGTAACTACATTGGCCACCTGATCTCCAAAGAACACTTGTGTCGAGCTCGCAAAATTCGACCCAAGTATTACGATCGTTGATCCTACCTTAGCATTGGTTGGAGCAAACGACAGAATGTTGGTAACGAGTGATTCAAATTCTATAACTTCCCCGAATGTAAGACTACCTCCTTCATCGGCAAAGGCCCGCGCGAAATAGGTAGTACCCGCTGTTAAATTATCATATCTAGCCACAAAAGCTCCAACCTCAGGTTCACTATCAGATTCAACAATAATCGGCGAACCGAAATCAGCGGTCTCAGAGATTTGGAAGCCCACCGCATCGGGTTGTGATGGCGTGGCATGAAGCCGTCCAAGTAAGGCTACACGTTCAGCACTCACAAAGATCAGCTCCTCACTGGAAATGATTGTTTCATCCGCTTGAAATTCATCTAAACAGCTGCTTAGAGCCGTCAATAGAATAACAAGAGACAAACCATATATTTTAGATTTATTCATTGGCTAAGAAGGACATTAGATGATGATCTCTAGAGTAAACAATACAGAATTGTTAACCCTTACCATCGCGGGCGCAAAATAAAAAAAGCCTGGGCAAAACCCCAGGCTTTTTCTTCGTATAAAGTATATTCTATTTACTTCGTCATTGTAACAACGATGACACCACCTGTACCAAATCCACAAGCTCCATCATCAGTTTCTACAACTGAGAAGCTAAATGAACTGTCATCAGTGATATCAAATGTACCGCCGCCATCACCAGTAGTGATGTCACCAGCACCGCAGCTTGCACCAAGAGCAAAGTTCGCAGCAGTTACTTGATCACAACCGAAGCTTAGATCAATTACACCGTTGAAACCAAAGCCATTGTAATCGAATCCAAAAGTTCTTCTAGTAGTAGAACCAGAGACCAATTCCAATGTCAATGTAGCTCCTGAGCCAATGTTAAAGATGTCACCGAACCCACCGGCATAGCCATCGTAAGTCGCAGTGTAATCTCCCACAAACTGAGTGTCAGGTAGTGGGCAAGTCACGTTGATCACAGGTCGGAAGAATCCTTGGAAAGCTGTTCCGTTTACTGTAGCAGCAGTGTTATCGAATGTATAAGTAACACCACCCACAGTTACACGGGTATCCAAAGTAATCTGATCACCAGAAACGAGGCTCGCAGGATTCACACCCAGAGTGGAAGCCACATCCGGGAATGAAAGGTTCACATCGATTCCTCTGAATCCTCTCGCATTATCGCTGAAATCAGACTGTCCAAAAACCTGATGCTGCACATAGTCACCACCATTTAGGCTCACAAACAGACCGTAGCTTTCTACGTCTGTCCCTTTGTTAAGGGTCACGAATTCAACTGTATAATCGAAAGCAGAGTTAGTAGGATCTTGCAGATCATATTCTCCCTGTCGCAATTCAACTAAACGCGGGTATCCACCCTTTCCAACTTTATCGAAAGTTACGATAGGACTCAAGTCCTCATCGGCACAAGAAAAAGCCAAGAAAGCGACAAATCCCGATAAACATATATTCTTCAAAAATCTCATGTTCTTTCAGTTTTTAGTACAATGCATCTGGCGACAAAGTAGTCCAGAAATTCTGGTCTGTTACCGCCTTTTGAACTGCATTTTGGTTCAAGTTAACATACTCCTGAGGATAGATAGCCGACCATGCAAAAGTCGCTTGATTAGCCAATAGAGGATCCTCCAAAGGCATCAAGTTATTTGGCATACCGGTTCTTCTCAAGTTGTTGTAAGGCTCGATACCATTACCGTATGCAGCGATGTGATACTCCTTCATGATAACATTAAGTCGCTCACTATCGTTGCTAGCTGCATCATACCGTGCTAAGACATAATCAACATAAGTGCTCACATTGTCAGCCCAAGTGTCAAGGAATACGCTCTGAATAGTCTGATCTTCACCAGTTGTAGGATTAGAAGAAACTACTTTGTTAGGATCAGCGATCAGCGAACTGAAAGCAAATACTCTATCAAAAGAATCGTTCATTCCATCTCTCAAGTGGTTACGAGCAGAAGCTGCATCTCCAAGTCCGAGATAGTTCTCAGCAAGAATGAAGTTCATGAAAGAAGACTGCATGATAGGTGCAATACCCTCTCCAAGCGCTCCATCCACACCATTGTTATTTGGCTGTCCAACTTGTGTTGTTCCATCATCAAAAAGACCTCCACCAGGGTATACACCGTAGTAAGTTCTGATAGGTCCATCCGGAGGAATACCGCTACCATTACCATGGTCACGTCCGTAATATCCTTGCTGAATGCTAGTAGCACAGAAAGGCATATTAGGATCAACTGCTAAATAGTGAGCAGGTGTAGGCGTATCCTCGGTCAAACCATTGATACCTAAGCAAGAAAATACGTTAGCATTATCCAGAGGAACTCTTTTCGCAGATCGGTAGAAGTAAAAATTCTTCCGTGGATCGTTCACGATGATTTCCGTTCCAGATGCATCTGTATCTCTCTTCTCACCCACTAATTCCCACATGAAGTAGTTGGACTGATAGGTACCATCTACGTTGTTGTAAGAATCATTGTAAAATGGGTGACGAGTGTTAGGATTCAGCTGATTTGTACCAAACTGAAACTCCCAGTTTTCACTGTTCTGCGAAATGTAGTTACCCTCAGCTCGGATAGCTTCTATCGCTGCAGCTGCGCCACTATTGATGTTTCTTTGATTGTTAAGAATCTTAATTCTCAAAGAATTGGCTGCACGCAACCATCCATCAGCATTAGCAAACATTGCATTGTAAGCAGGTGTGATTTCACTGTCAGGAGTAGCACTCAAGATACTCGCAGCTTCCTCTGCCAATGCCAAGGCGGCAGCATAAACATCTGCACCAGGATCAACACGTGGGCTGAAGTTCTCAACACCCAATCCAGCTTCAGTGTAAGGCACATCGTTGAACAAGTCAACTAATGTAACCATCGCGTAAGCCTTCATAACCCTTGCACTTCCACTATAGATGTACTGAGAAGGGTTCGCGTCCGTGCTTGCCAAAAGCAGATCCACATCCGGGAACATTACTGAATAAGCCTGACGCCAAATGAAGTTGTAAGCAGCAGGACCAAATGCATTCACATAGTTGGTTCCTACAGCACCTTGGATCATTCGTGCTGGCCAGCCAGCAGGGAACCAAGTCGCTTGAAACAAGTTCAGATACGTCAATTGTATGTTATTGTACAAAAAATCCGCTTCAGCTTGCTCAGGAGTTGCAAAGTTGGGATCGTTTTGCAAATCCAAATCAAAGGAATCGCAAGAGAACGCCAGCATGAGCACAGCCAAAACGCCTGTCTTAAATATATTCTTCATCTCTTTAAGATTTTGTCTAAAAATTGGACTTTAGAAAGTGAGGGTTATACCACCACCATAAATCCTTGAAGTAGGTCCAGTAGCGAACTCAAGTCCTCTTTGGTTACCTACACCAGTACTAAGAACTTCAGGATCATAGTTTACACCTTCAGGGAAGTTGTAAGCTTTGTACCATAGGTTCTGACCGTAAACTCGAACTGTAGCAACACCAAGAGGAGTTCCAGACAGCAAGCTTGCAGGCAAGTCATAGGAAAGAGAAGCTTCTCGCAATCTCAAAGAAGTACCATCGAATACGTTTCCTTCGTTAGCGAAGAAATAAGATCGGAAAGATCCGTCACCGATATAAACCTGGATATCGTTAGGTCTGATAGTACCATCAGCTTCTTCGATTACACCAGGAAGGATAACAGGAAGGAATCTGTCGAAATCAGTATCAACAGTGTTACCTCTAGCAAGCATTGTGGCCGCAGTAATAGACGCAATGTCACCACCACTCACGTAAGAAAGTTGAGCATAAAGCTGTAGACCTTTCCATGAGATAGTAGTTGAAGCGTTTCCAGTCCAATTAGGGTTAGGATTACCAATTACGCTAACATCTTGCTCAGGTACGTAGAAACCATCAGCTCCAACGAGCAACTGACCGTCTCTTCTCTCATAACCAAATCCTTGAAGAACACCATACTGCTCACCAGGGATGATATAGTTATTCACACCGTTGAATCCGTTTGCATTGATGAAACCAGTAACTGGATCAATGTTAGGCAAACCGATTTGGCTAACACCTTCGATGATAGAAAGTACATTGTTTCTGTTTCGGGTATAGTTCAAGTTGAACTGAACGTTCACAGGATTTCTCACAGGGTTCACGTTCAAGGCTATCTCCACACCTTTATTTTCAAGGTCTGCACCGTTTACGGCAGTCAAAGTAAATCCACTAGATGGATCAAGTGCCAAATCGATGATCAGATCCTCAGATTGCTTGTTATAGTAAGATGCATCTAAGCTGATTCTGTTGTCCCAGAATCTTGCTTCCACACCAACTTCGAACTCTTTGTGAAGCTCACGCTGCAAATCAGCATTACCCAAAACGTCCAACTGTGTGTTAACGTTTACGATGTTACCTCCATCAAGGAATGCGTTAGCACCCGATCCAAGAGGAGTTCTCGTTTTGTAAGGGTTAGGATAACCTGCAGACAGACCGTATCCAACTCGTACCTTCAAGTAGCTAAGAATGTCGTTCTCCAATGCTACGAAAGCGTCAGTAGGAACGAACGAAAGGCTTGCTGAAGGATAAGTAACAGATCTGTTGTCTTTCTCCAAAGTAGAAGTCCAGTCATTTCTAGCCTGAACGTTCAAGTACAGATAATCTCTGAAACCGAATGTTGCAGTACCATAAAGACCTAGGTTATTCTCCTCACGTAGCCTTTGGAAAGTCTGGTGAGTAGTGAAGTTGTTGTGAGATACCAAACCAAAGATGAATTGGTTAGTAGAGATAGCGAATGTCTCATCTCTCATCTCTCTTCTCACATTGTATCCGATCAAACCGTCAAAAGAAATGTCTGAGTTGATGTCAGTTCTGAATGACAAGTTCAATACGTGATCACTGATTCTGTTGAATCGCTCACTGGTGATCAATCGTCCTAGAGGAACTTGAGATCCACCTTTGTTCACGTGTCTTCTATTCTGCTGAGTGTACTGATCAAGACCAGCTCGATAAGTAAGTGTCAACCAGTCCGTAAGGTCATAAGACATTTGAACGTTTCCGAAGAATCGTCGGATAGACTCTACATCCAGTGCATTGTAGATTGTCCACAATGGGTTTTGGATAGCAGCACCTCTTCTATAGTATACCATAGACCCGTCAACTGGGCTTTGGAATGGCAAGTTAAGAAGGTCAATACTTCTAGGAGTATAGATCAGGTTAGCAAAAAGTGATGCACCTGAAGGGTTACTACCAGCACCAACAGCAGCTGGAGGAGCATTTCGATCAGAATCGATGTAGTTGAAAGAGGTGTTAACTCGAATACCATTGGACAGGGTAGTATTACCACCAAGGCTGAAGTTATGCTTCTTAAATCTGTTTACATCGTTAGGGATGAAACCTCTGTCATCTAAGTAGCTATAGTTCAAGCTGATAGCACCATCAGTACCAAGATTCTTGTCAAAACCGATAGAAGTGTTTGATCCTACTCCAGTTCTGAAGAAGTTCTCAACACTTTCATAAGGTCTGTACTCGTATCTCTGGCCGATGAATTCAGGGAAATCATCGTTGTACTGAGCTTGATCGTAAGGGTGCTCTACAGTACCATCATCAGCGATACCGTTGCTACCACGTACATCAAACGCAGGTCCCCAGTTACTAAAGAACCATCCGAAATCACCAGAGAATCCGTTTCCGTAAGTATTCTGATAATCAGGAAGGTTAGCTACTCGGCTAAATGAAACGTTTTGTGAGAAACGAACATTTACATCCTTCTGTCCTGCTGAAGCTGAACCAGTCTTAGTAGTAACAAGTATTACACCGTTTCGACCAGCCTCTCCATAAAGTACTGTTGCACTCAAACCTTTCAAGATACTAACCTCTTTAATGTTGTTAGGATCAAGATCAAGGAATCGAGATGATGCAGTAGCACCACCAGCAACAAAACTCTGGTCTGTGTTAGTATCAGAGTTGAAAGGCACACCATCGATTACAAACAGAGGCTGGTTAGTTCCAGTGATGGAAGAATAACCTCTAATAATGATGTTTGTACCAGTTCCGGCAATACCGGAAGTTTGCTGGATATCAACTCCAGGAGCTTTTCCTCGAAGAATCCTTCCAAGGTCAGCTTCAGGACGACCTTCAACATTCTGGCTTCCCAAAGTAGTAACACCGTATCCAAGAGCTTTCTTCTCTCTTGAAATACCAAGTGCAGTAACAACTACCTCTTGAAGTTCCTGAACATCGGAGCTCAAAGCAATATCCACAACTGATCGACTTCCGATCTCAACTTCCTCAGTCCGAAGACCGATGAAAGTGAAAACGAGCGTTCCTCCTTCTTCAGGAACGGTCAGCCGATAGTTTCCGTCAAGATCCGTCGTGGTACCTGTAGTAGTACCTTTCAAGATCACGTTTACACCAGGAATTTCGCTGCCGTCATCGACGCCAGTCACTTTTCCTGTAATGGTTCGTTGCGCCCAGGCACCGAACACACCAATACAGCTAAACAAAAAACTAAGTAGTAAAATCCTCTTCATATTGAATTGGTTTATTATGTGATCATTAAAAACTTAATGATTTCTAAATGCCTAAATTATGACATTTTCGGAATATCAAAAAATATGTTAAAACCTTTTCGAGGCACTACCGTAGCAGTCAAAAATTTGGAAATTTGCTAAAATCACCGATGAATATTTATGCAATCTCTGCGTAATCAAAAAGCCATAAAATAATCGATCGACTTACATCACTTTTACAGGTGATTATTTGGATACATGAAATGTAACTTTTTTAATATTAGGCGATCAATCTGGCAGGTTCTGGATGATTTTAAATTCGATTCGTCGATTCTCGGCAATTCTCATCGTTTCCTGATCCTGAACAAGTGGTTTTGAGGCTCCGTACCCCTGAAATAGAAGTTGTGACGGAGGTACTCCCAGTTCCAACAGATAATTGTATACAGCTTCGGCTCTCTTTTTAGAAAGGTCCAGATTATAGGCGGCTGAGCCTGATTGATCCGTATGCCCGCCTATTTCAACCAATACCCTGCTATCGGCCAGAAAACGGGCGATTTCCTTTAGCTCTGAGAATGATTTCGATGATAACTTGTAACTATCGAATTCAAAATAGATGTTCTCCAAGACGACTGATTCGCCGACCAAGAGTGGTTTCAAACTGATATTGACCGTATCTGGGCGTAGAATGTCATTTGATTGAACTTCAATTCGCAAATCCTCAAACAAATAGCCGGTTCCTGTTATGTAAGCGCCATATTCACCATTGGCCTTGAGTGCTACGAAATACCGTCCCTGTTGATCGGAGGAGGACTGATACAGCTTTTCCTGGGTTGTTAAATCATAAAGAAGTATCTCGGCCTCTATGGGTGCATTGGTCCTCTTATCTCTGATTTCCCCGGTTAGATAGCTGGCTGGCCGCTTAACAAATAATTCATCTTGCATTTCAAACCGGTAGAGAAAGCTACCCTCCCTTGTATCACTGGTGAAGTAGGCCTCCTCCCCTCCCGGCACCACAAAAATTGCCAGTTGATCTTGATGGTCGTTGATGGGATATCCCAGATTGACAGGTGCCTCCCAGCCATTCGGTCCTTTTTCTGACTGGAAAAGGTCGAATCCTCCCATTCCGGGTCTACCGTCACTTGAAAAGAACAGGGCTTCCCCATTGACATGAATAAAGGGTGTTGTATCATCAAATTTGGTATTTACGTTCTTCCCAAGATTGGTGGGCTTTTGCCATGATCCATTTTCTAATTTCGACATCCAGATATCCCTTTTACCTTCACCTCCAGGTCGATTGGAGGCGAAATAGAGTGTTTTTCCATCTGCTGACAGGCTGGGTTGCGAATCCCAGTAGGGACTATTGATAGCGCTTCCTAGGTTTTCGGCTTTGCTCCATTTGTTACCGTCAAAGTTGGTGACGTAGAGATCGCAATTACCAAACGTTTGTCTTCCTTCACATGCGGTAAATATCAGCGCACGACCATCGGCAGAAACCGTACAAGCCCCCTCGTTATATTCAGAATTTATATTCCTGGATATGCTTCGAGCTTTGCCCCACTCTCCGCCGCTTTTGGAGGCCATCATAATATCTTCATCATATTGAGTTTCTCTCCCCAGTCGGCGTGTGAAATAAATTTTCTGATTGTCGATAGTAAGCACAGGGAAATATTGCAACCTGAATCTGTTGACGGAATCAGATAGCGGAAACACTTTTACCTTCTTGCCATTGACCGCCGCATCCAGGGCAAACCCAAGCGATTGTCTCATCAGCGAATCCTCCAAGCTCAGTTCGGCCTCACCTATCTTCCTCAGGTAAAGGGAAAATGCGTCTGAAGCAAGGGGATAGTCCCCTTTTCTAAAAAATTTCACACTCAGCGCCCGAGCAACTTTGGAAGTGATTTGGTTCTTGTCGGCCAACAAAAAATATCTATGATAATTGTTGTACGCAGAATCCAGCACCCTCAGGAATGTGTAGAGGTTGGCCAGCTTCATGTACGTATCTGAAAACAGCGGATCCCTTTTCTGGGCTTTGTGATAAGTTTCCAACGCGTCGCCAAACTGCCTGTCTTTTATCTGTGCGTCTGCTTTGTCAAATAACTTGGCCACCTTCACGGACGGACGAGTCCCTTGCGAATGGAGTTGAGAAACCATTGCTATGAAAACCAGAAATGAAAGGAACCATCTCAAGGTATATCCATGTATTTGTGTGTCTGTAAAGATATTCTCCAACGCTGATTGCTCTTTACAAATTGTATGATGGCCGGCAACATCTCATTTTCCCGTGACCATTCCGGTTGAACAAATAGACGTGCATTTTCATGCATTTGTTCACCATGGGCAAGTGCCCAATCGAAATCCGACCGATTAAAGATCACCACTTTCAGTTCATTGCTCGCGGTGTAGTATTGATCCAACGGCTTTTTGAACTTCTTCGGACTAAAGCAGACCCAATCCCATTGTCCAGTAATTGGGTAGACGCCACTGGTTTCCACATGGGTGCTGATCCCCTCTTGTTTGAACGCTCCGGTAAGTGCTGTGAGATCGTACATCAGCGGTTCTCCGCCCGTGATTACTACTCGCTCGGCCGAAGACGCCAATGCCATGCTGACAATCTCCTGAACGTCGACCGCAGGGTGCTGCTGCGCGTCCCAAGATTCCTTCACATCGCACCAATGGCAGCCTACATCGCAGCCTCCCAATCGGATAAAATAGGCAGGAACACCTGTATGAAAACCCTCTCCCTGTATAGTAAAGAAGGATTCCATCACCGGCAGCGCACTCATAACATCAGGCGTGAAGGTTTTCATGGGCCTTGAATGTATTAAGAAGCAGCGATGCTATGGTCATCGGCCCTACTCCTCCTGGCACTGGCGTGATGTAACTCGTTTTTCCTGAAACTTTCTCAAAATCAACATCGCCTGCCAGGCGGAATCCGGACTTCTTGGAGGCATCGGCGACCCGCGTCGTGCCGATATCAACAACTACTGCTCCATTTTTCACCATTTCCTCGGTAATCAGGCCCGGTTTTCCCACTGCAACCAGAATGATGTCTGCATTCACTGTATGAAGCTTCAAATCTTTGGTGTACTCGTTGCAAACAGTCACCGTAGCACCGGCTTGTTGCAGCATCAGGCTTAATGGGGCGCCGGCAATTCGGCTACCGCCAACTACTACGGCATTCTTTCCTTGCAAGGCGATATCATATCTGGAGAGCAGCTCCATCACCCCGAAAGGCGTAGCAGGCAAAAGCAACTGATTTTCGCTGATGATACTCCCGAAGTTCTGGTTGGTGAATCCGTCCACGTCCTTCGCGGGCGTGATAGCGTCTATGATTCTTTCATTCGAAATATGATCCGGCAATGGGAGCTGGACGATAAAACCATCAATATCTTCATCCACATTGATTTGGTCGATATGTTTAACCAATTTGTCTTCTGAAATGGTGGTGGCAAATTGCATAAGCGTGTAATCAAATCCCACCTCTTTGCAGGCCTTAATTTTACCGCCCACGTAAGTATGACTTGCTGGATCATCGCCAACCAAAATAATGGCCAGGTGGGGCGGTCTGTTGTCGTCCTGGGTAAGCAACCTAACCTTGACCGCAATTTCCTTTTTTATCTGAGATGCGATCTCTTTTCCATCCAAAATTTGCGTCATAGTCAATATTAATTATCTAGTTTCAAAACGGCCATAAATGCCTCCTGAGGAATCTCAACACTACCCACTTGCCGCATGCGTTTCTTTCCTTTCTTTTGTTTCTCCAGCAATTTGCGTTTTCTGGAAATATCACCTCCATAGCACTTAGCAAGGACATTTTTGCGTAGTGCTTTAACCGATTCACGCGCAATAATCTTTGTTCCAATACTGGCTTGAATGGCAATTTCGAACATCTGCCTTGGCAGTAGCTCTCTCAATTTCTCACATAACCGTTTGCCCCACTCGTAAGCCTTATCTTTATGCACTATTGCAGATAACGCATCCACTTTTTCGCCATTTAACATTATATCCAATTTCACCATGGTAGATCTTCGGTAACCGATCAACTCATAATCCAGAGAGGCGTAGCCCCGCGAAATGGTTTTTAATCTGTCGAAAAAGTCAAATACAATTTCCGACAAAGGAAGGTCAAATGTTAATTCCACACGATCGCTGGTCAGGTAGACCTGATTCTTGATCTCCCCTCTTTTGTCCATACATAGCGCAATGATCGGGCCTATATATTCGGCTTTGGAAATGATCTGGGCTTTGATGTAGGGCTCTTCAATATGGCTGATCGTATTGGGTTCTGGCATCTCTGATGGTGCACTGACCTGGAGAATGGTGTCTTGCGTATCGATCGCATGAAACTTTACAGAGGGCACGGTAGTTATGACCGTCATGTCGAACTCCCTTTCGAGTCTCTCCTGCACAATTTCCATGTGTAGCATACCCAGAAACCCACATCGGAAACCAAATCCCAGGGCGGCGGATGTCTCCGGTTCCCATACGAGGGAAGCATCATTAAGTTGGAGCTTCTCCATGGATGCTCTTAATTCTTCAAATTCACTGGTTTCAACTGGGTAAATCCCGGCGAAGACCATGGGTTTAACGTCCTCAAAGCCCTTGATTGCTCTTTCAGTGGGTCGATCGACATGGGTAATTGTATCCCCAACCTTCACCTCTTTTGCCACCTTGATGCCTGAAATAAGGTAACCTACATTGCCTGTGGAAATAGTCTTCCGAGGTTCATGGTCAAGTCGTAGGACACCTATTTCATCTGCCTCGTAGGTGCGCCCGGTATTGACAAATTTCACTTTATCTCCTTTGGTCATTTCGCCATTAAAAACCCGGAAGTAGACCTCAATTCCTCGGTATGAATTAAAAACAGAATCGAAGATCATAGCCTGAAGTGGCTCACCTGGATCACCTTTTGGCGCGGGGATTCGGTTAACCACGGCCTGTAAAATTTCTTCGATCCCTATACCTTCTTTGGCGCTGGCATGGATGATTGACTCCTTCTCGCATCCGATCAGGTCGATAATCTGGTCACTCACCTCGTCGGGCATGGCTCCAGGTAAATCTATTTTATTAAGCACTGGGATTATTTCCAGGTCATGCTCCAGTGCCAGGTATAAATTTGAAATTGTCTGCGCCTCGATCCCCTGAGCCGCATCAACCACCAACAGAGCTCCCTCACAGGCAGCAATAGAGCGAGAAACTTCGTAGGAAAAATCCACATGTCCTGGGGTGTCAATTAAGTTCAACACATAGTCCTCCCCCTCCAATTGGAAATTCATCTGAATGGCGTGGCTTTTGATCGTAATGCCCCGCTCCCTCTCCAAATCCATGTTGTCCAACAACTGGGCCTGCATTTCACGTTGCGACACGGTTTGTGTTGACTCCAGTAGCCGGTCGGCCAGCGTACTTTTGCCATGATCTATGTGAGCAATGATGCAGAAATTTCTTATGTGATCCATTTAGCCTCGCGCAAAAAGAGGTGCAAAAATAGCAAGAGCAGAAGAATGTCTGACCTATTCTCTGGCCCGGGAATCGATAAAGATCGTAACTGGTCCATCATTCACCAGAGAAATTTGCATGTCTGCTCCAAAAACACCTGATTCCACCTTGGCGGAGACGCTTTTGAGCAGTGATTCCAGGAATTTTTCATAAAGAGGAATCGCCGTTTCTGGTCGTGCTGCTTTAATAAAAGAGGGTCGATTTCCTTTTTTGGTGCTCGCATGAAGCGTGAATTGACTTATCACCAAGAACTCACCCTGGATGTCAAGCGCGTTGAGGTTCATTTTGCCTTCTGCATCTGGAAAGATTCGCATGTTGATCAACTTGCCAACAAGCCAATCCACATCGGTCATGTCATCAATCGCTTCGATCCCCAAAAACAAGAGTAACCCCTTGCCCACACTAGCTGTCCTACCACCTTCGATAGACACGCTAGCTTCTTTCACACGCTGCACTAATACCCTCAAGCTCTTTTTGCTATGTTGATGATGTCTGTTGAACTAAAAGCTTCCCTACCGTCGCCATGTGTCTTTGCAATCTCAAACATGGCTTTTGCAACTTCCTTACCTTCGATAGTCCAGAGCCTGCGATGTGAGCCGATCATAAAAAAAGAAAGAAAGCTGCTGACCCACTTCCCAATTTCCTCACCGATTCTCATCTCATCCCGATAACCAATCAGCAATGATGGCCTGAAAATCTTCAGGGACTTCAACGCCAATGCTGTGATATGATCTTCTACTTCACCTTTTACCTTATTGTAGAAAATCATAGATGAGGAATTGGCTCCAAGTGAGGTCACAAGTAAAAAGTGTTCGAATGTCGCCTGATCACGGCACAACTCTGCCATTCTTAAAGGATAGTCATGATCGATCTTACGAAATATCTCCTTGCTACCTGCCTTTTTCATAGTAGTTCCAAGCAGGCAGTACACATGATTCACGGCAAAATGGTGAGCATAATCATCAAGAAAATCAAAATCATCGATAACGACTATCTCTAATCTGTTGTCCTTGATATTCAGGTCCCTTCTTGCTAGTACGACTATGCGACTGTAGTAATCATCATCAAGAATTGTTCGTATCAGTTCCTTTCCCACCAAACCCGTGGCGCCGGCGACCAAGGCGGTTCTTTCCTTCATTGAATGAAATAGGTTGGTTACTATCTAAATTTAAGAAAAGACAAGATACAATTCTATTTTGCTTCAAAATACTTAGAAAATAGCCTGTATTTCGGCTTTCACAAAGGTCAGAGCCTCTTTCCGTTGATCCGAAGGCTTGGCCATATTCAATTCAAATATCTTTTTTGCGAGTGAAAGCGACTTATCATCAGGGGCCGTCTCCCCGCCTGCCTCATTGATCAAGGTAAGGGTGCTCTCCACCGCATTGCTCACCTGTTCCCAAGCCTCGTTGGTCATGTACACCTGTTGTGACAGGTTGTGGTTAAACTCCTCCCTAACCTCGGAAACCAATATGGTCTGTAGTTGTTGCGAGGTGTATTCAGAATTGTTTAAGCGGGTAATCAAATTACTAGGAGAAATCCGCTCCAGTAGTAGGCAAATTCTCTCGTAGGCCTGCAGTCTAACAGGGATGATCACTTCTTGATTCTTCTGAACCATCTGCAACTTCATTTCGGCCAATTGCTTGTTGAGGAAAGATCTTACCAGCAAATATGCCAGGTATAGTACCAAGGAAGCCGGAGCTAGTACTTGAATTAAGTCTAAGAAATCAGTCATTTTTGAATTAATACCACGTGATTTGTGTTCCCAAATTTAACTTGAAAATATCGGTATCTATGAAAGCTCCCGGCTTACCTGTTCCCATTGAAATAAGTACCGAAGCGGCAAAGGAGATTGGTCATATCATGGCCACTAAGAAAATCCCGGCAGGTTACAGTCTACGGGTAACCGTCAAAGGAGGAGCTGGTTGTGCCGGAGTACAGTTAACATTAGGATTTGACACGCAAAAACAAGGCGATAACTTGTATCAAATCGCTTCAATTCCAGTAATTATCCAGAAACGGGAGTTGATGTTCATTATGGGCAAACGGATTGAATTCTATGAAGGTGCTGATGCCAGAGGTTTCCATTTCGCTGACATGGAAAATTAGGGTAAAGTGGCTTCGGCCGAAGCAAGCTTCACGTTTCCCTCGATCGGCGGATTGCATTTGGACACCTTTGCGCTAACTGACTGGATAGCAGGAAACTCTTCGGTGACACGTTCAGCAATGGTCAGGGCCACCTGTTCAATTAGGTTAGCAGGTTTGCTCATAACTTGCTTGGTTATGGCGTATACGCGCTCATAATTGATCGTTTTGGCTAATCTATCGCGGAGGTTTACGTCTTCGAAGGGATACTGGATGGTGACATCCACGATAAACTTATTGCCGGTTTCCTTCTCCGATTCATATACTCCATGAAAAGCATGGAACTCCATGCCTTGAAGTCTAATTACACCCATCTATTCTAAGCTATCAAAGAAGGATCCGCCTTCTGGGTCTGTTTCTGGCTTAACTTTTTTGGGGGAAGCCGGTTCTTCATTCTCTTTCTGTCCATTAGCCGATTTCCTTGTCGGCGGATTGGATTGCGTTTTTCGCAGTGAGTCCAGCAGCTGCATTTTGGCTTCGTTAGACGTATGCCTAACCTCCTCCTGTTTGTCGGGTTGCTCAGATTTGGGAGGCTCCTCAGCAGGTGCTGTCTTTTCCTCGCTGGTTTCGGACTTTGGTTCCTCCTTTTTGTTGTCAATAAATTTTTGCAACTCGTTTAGGCTACCCTCGTCCTTCGGATCAATAGTCGGTATTTTCTTGGGACGACTTACCTCCGAACCCTCCAACTTTTGTTCGTTGATCCGCTGCTCGGATTCCCGGACCATGCCCCGCACTTTTTTCATGTGGTCTTCCACTTTGAAAGGAGCATTTTGCCTGGAGGTTCTGTCTAGCCGATCCATGATGTCCGATGACAAAATCTTTAGTTCTGCCAGCAGGTTGTCCCGCTGATTCTCCAGCGATCTGTAGTTTTTTTCCAAATCCTTCAACGCTTCCTGCATCTCTTCGATCATCTCCTTGGCCTGAAGCTCAGCACGTTCAATAATGCCCCGTGCCTTGGATTTGGATTCGCTCATCAGCGCCTCGGCGCTCATTTCGGTCTCCTTAAGGTGAAGATCCGCCGCCTTGTTGGCCTGATCAATGAGATTAGCACCGGTATCTTCGGCAGTCTTCAGTGTTTTGAACAGAGAATTTTCGACTTCCCTGAGTTTTTGAACTTCCTTCTCTGCCTGATCAAGTTTTATTTTCGTCTCTTTGGCTTCATCGAGGACTCGTTCCCATTCGTTAGATAGCGACAACAGGAAGGCATTTACCTCATCCTTGTCATAGCCACGGAGCTTCTTTTCGAAAGATTTCTGCCTAATCTCTATAGGTGTAATTTTCATCAGTTTTTCATTTTTACTGACCAAATGGACACAGTTCTGTCATCGCTGCAGGAAGCAATGCGCTCTTCCGACATCCATTTTACTTTGTTAACTGAGGTGGCATGGCCCGCATGTCTTGCTTTGTCTATCACTTTTAAAAGACTGAAAGTTCCCGACTCCCAGACTTTCACGGATTTGTCCATGCTACAAGTTACGAAATATTGCCCACTGGGGCTGAAATCAAGGCTGTTGATAGCGTACATGTGCGCAATCACTTCTTTTGTGAGTTCGTAACTTTCTACACTCCAGGCCTTGAATCGGGCATCGCGACTGGTGCTCATCAGGTATTTTTCGTCCGGGCTCAGCGTCAGGCTAAATACCGAGTTTTCGTGCGCTTCAAACTGCCAACGTTCTTCAAAGCTCTTTGACGAAAGAATCCTGATTTTATTGTCACTAAATCCCACCGCCACCTCCTCCCTTGAAGGTATGTGGGCAATACACCGGGCGCTCATATCGGATAAACGAACTTTTTTTCGAATCTGCATATCCTGGCTTACGATGATCACTTCGCCTCCGCCAGTGGCAATCCAATAGTTATCTTCAATTAACTGTATGTCAAATATGGCTTTATCCGTAACATGCAGGGATTGACTCTCTCGCTTTGACAAGGTATCAAGCACGTGAATTCCATCAAAGTTTTCTCCCAAGACCAGGTTCGAATCGTAGCGCTGCAGGGCATAAATCGAGCGATTCACTTTAGCGACGATGGTACCCTGGTTTCCTTCCAGCAAATTCCAATGTACGACCAACCCATCGGCGCCGGCTGAGAATAGCTCACTTTCATTTCTTACGGCTAAAGTGTAGAGTGCATCCTTATGACCACTCAATGTATGCTCCTTCTTTACCTCTACCACTCAATAACAGGGTTCAGCCTCAAAATTATTACATTACCGTGGAATACCGAGTCGGCTAATGCCAATACTGCTTACCAAAAGAATCAACGAGAATGCAGCTTACGCCGTTTGGAAGATATCGGAGACGGTGGATCAACTTTGTGAGTTGCACAATGAACGGCCAAACCCTGATTTTCATATCAATAAACAATGTGAATGGGTAGCCACGAGAATGCTCATCAAACACTTGTGCATGAGTTTTGATGTCCCCTATCATGGCATTGTTAAAGACGAAAACGGCAAGCCCTTTTTAAAGGGTGTTGATGCCCAAATTTCCATTTCTCATTCATTTCCTATCGCTTCGGCCATGCTCCATCTTGAATTGCCGTGCGGCATTGACGTGGAATGGCCTCGAGAGAAAATGAGTCGAATTCAGTCCAAGTTCCTGCATAAACAAGAGTCGCACTACCGAAACAATCAAACAGCCTTGTGTATTCTTTGGGCTGCAAAAGAAGCCATTTACAAACGGTATGGAAAGCGTCAACTGAGTTTCAAGGAACATATTGTGATCGACCTTCAGGAGGATGTGATCAGTGGCAAAATCATGAGAAATGGCGAGGTAACAAACGTCCCGCTAATTCTGGAAAATGTCAACCAGTACTATTTGGTCTACTCGATTTAGGCATTCCTAGTGCCTAGGGGTCATTTATCGTAGGTTTCCGGCGTGTAATCGAAAAGTTACTTGAAGGATACCATCAATCCATTAGCATTGCAGATAGATAGCAGTTCGATCTTTTTGCCTATTTGTGTTAATTAGCCTTACGATATCACCAATTCTTGATTTACCTCAGGTTGAGTTTCCGCTCTTTGCGAAAGTTGTTTTGGTGGTCGTACCCCTTGGCATGGGTATTTTCAAGGGATGGTTGGGTCGCCGACGAACAGAAAAGACACCCGAAGCAACGGAAGATTCGGAAGACGTAAAACACCTATCCTCTCAACTTAAAACGCTGGAAAATGAGTTGAGAAATGCCCGCTCTTATGTCGACAAATGCAAGCAATCTAAAGAAGACTTTTTGTCGGTCATGAGCCATGAAATACGCACTCCGCTCACGGCCATAGCAGGCATGACCCACCTGATGAATAGCGCCAAAAGCCTGGAAGAAGCGAAGATGCATGGCCAGACCATGGAGAAATCTGTTCAAAGCCTCATTGGGTTAATAGAGGATGTACTGGATTATAACCTGATTCAAACTGGCAAACTACAACTGGAAAGTGTGGATTTTGACCTACATCAGTCGCTGGAACGACTCATTTCCAATCACACGAAACGAGCTGAACAAAAAGGGCTTAATCTGAAGCTTTTTCTTGACCCGTTTCTTCCTTTCTGGGTGCGAGGCGATGAAGAGCGGTTGCTTCAGGTACTTGAAAATTTGCTCTCAAACAGTCTACGATTTACTCACAGTGGCAGTGTATTATTATCTGCGGAGTACATCAAATCCGGGAACAATTTCGAGGGCAACATAAAGTTTTCAGTAACAGATTCAGGTATTGGAATTGACGAACATGAAGTTATTCGCATCTTTGATAGGCTCGCCGAACCCGACCTGACCCCCGATCGTAATTATGGTGGCAAGGGTCTCGGTCTTACCATATCCAAAGCGCTTGTGGACCTAATGGGCGGTCAATTGGAAGTAGAGAGTGTCAAAGGCAAGGGCTCTAAATTTTTCTTCACAATTGCCCTGGAAAAGGCCGAAATATCCAATTTCAGCAACGATGTAATTGAAGACCCTGATATTCCTGACGATCTGAGCGTCCTGGTCGTGGATGATAATGAAATGAATCGCGTCATGCTGAGTCAGTTTCTGTTAAAGTGGAAAGTCCAATGTGAGGTGGCCGAGGATGGAGAGGATGCCCTGCGCAAAATCATGAAGAAATCATATGACATCATCCTTCTGGATCTACAAATGCCGAAAATGGATGGTTATGAGCTTACCAAGCTTATAAGAAATACGCCCACGACGATGAGTATACCGATCATCGGCATTTCCGCAGATTCGGTTTCAAATGTTCATGAGGGGGTCACCAATGCTGGCATGAATGATTTTATCACCAAGCCCTTCAATCCTATTGATTTGAAAAGAAAGGTGAGTAAGTTCAGTCAGAACCTACAGAAGCATGAATAGGCGTTAGTCAGTGTACTCTGAATCAAGGCACTTGAGTAGCGTCTTGATCTCATCACTTTTTTGATATTCACCAAGCTTCTCAAAAGACACGATCAAGTTCCTGGCAAACCTGGTGGCGATATCTAAATTGTCGCACGGCTCGTAGTAGATGTCTCTTGGCGTAAGCTGTAAATGATCGATGTAGTTGTCAATATCTTCTTTGGAGAAGATAAGCCCTTTGTTAAAAACATTGATGTAGAACTGCACGCTATCGGTTTTGTAAGTGAGGATAAAAAGGTTAGGTAAATTCACCCCATAAATCGGCAAGTCTAACTTTTCCGCTATCATCACATACAGAGCTCCCAGCGATATTGGGTTGCCTCTTCTACTCTCCAGCACGGTATTCATCATTGAATTGGCAGGAGAATGAAAATTCTTTGTGTTTGACCTAAAGCCGAGCGTCCCAAAAAACACATCGTTTATGATCTTCACCTGATCAAAAGGCGACAGGTCATCCCGTAACGCTCGCCATATTTCGACACGTAGTTCCTCCACTTTAGCAAGCAAGTCTTCATATTCCAGGTCGGGGTATTGGTAAGTTGCCAATATCCATAGTACCTCGAGCAAATTGGTCATGCTGGAACTGCGCCAGGTACTGAGTCTTTCCTGGACCAGTTCGAACTGTAGCTGATGGATCAGGTCTTCCAAACGACGCTGCAAGGTGGGATTGAAGTGACTCTCCCACTCCTGCTCCAGAAATGGGATCACTTGTGTGCCTTGAGACATAATCTGTTGTTCCACATGAGAAACAACCTCATCGTCATCGTCATCCAACAGGACAACCAGGGCCTTAAGTTCTGATTGTTTAAAACTCATGTCTGAATTACTCCTACATTCATTGGTTTCTCGATGGGTGCATTATTTGCCGCCTCAATGCCCTGCGAAATTACTTGGCGAGTCTCAGATGGGTCTATGATCCCGTCTACCCATAAACGAGCTGCGGCATAGTAAGGGCTGATCTTTTCGTCATAGGAGGATTTGATCTCGTTCAGCATGGCACTCTTGTCCTCCTCAGAAATGGTTTCCCCTTTGGCTTCCATGGCAGCCACCTTGATTTGAAGCAAGGTTTTTGCCGCTGAATTCCCGCTCATTACGGCGATTTCGGCCGTTGGCCATGCGAAAATCAGTCGGGGATCATAGGCCTTGCCACACATCGCGTAATTACCGGCACCATATGAACTCCCCATCACAACACTGAACTTGGGCACCACTGAATTCGAAACCGCATTTACCATCTTGGCACCATCTTTAATAATTCCGCCATGTTCGGATCGGCTTCCGATCATAAATCCGTTTACGTCGTGCAAAAACAGCAGGGGAATCTTTCGCTGATTGCAGTTCATGATGAATCTTGCGGCCTTGTCTGCGGAATCAGAGTAGATGACACCACCCATCTGCATCTCCGTTGCCCCTCCGGTTTTCTTGGCTTTTACCACCTTTCGTTGATTGGCAACGATACCTATTGCCCATCCGTCTATTCTGGCAGTTCCACAGACGATGGTCTTGCCATAATCAGCCTTGTATTCGTCCAATTCGGATCTGTCAACGAGTCGAGATATAATGTCACGCACATCATACTGTTGAGACCTGTCTACCGGAAATAGACCGTACAATTGACTTATATCTTCTTTTGGTGGAGCTGGGTCCTTCCGGTTAAAACCGGCTTTTTCTCCTTCCCCCATTTTATCGAAAATCCGCCTGACAGCTTCCAGGCATGCCTGATCTGATTCATATTTATTGTCCGTCACCCCCGAAATCTCACAGTGAGTAGTGGCCCCACCAAGGCTTTCATTATCTATATCTTCACCTATTGCGGATTTTACCAGATAGCTGCCTGCTAGAAAAACGGAGCCTGTCTTGTCCACGATCATAGCCTCATCAGACATAATTGGCAGATAGGCCCCACCAGCCACACAGCTACCCATGATGGCCGCCACTTGTACAATTCCCATCGACGACATGACGGCATTATTACGAAACTGACGCCCAAAATGCTCTTTATCCGGAAATATTTCGTCCTGCATTGGCAGGAAAACACCAGCACTATCAACCAGGTAGATCACCGGCAGCCTGTTCTCAATAGCTATTTCCTGCGCCCTGAGATTTTTCTTGGCTGTCATTGGAAACCAAGCGCCGGCCTTGACTGTAGCATCATTAGCTACAATCATACATTTGGTCCCGGAAACCTGACCAATGCCGGTAACAACTCCCGCAGAAGGACAACCACCCTGTTCCTGATACATACCATCCGCTGCAAATGCTCCGATCTCAAGGAATTCACTACCCTCGTCAATCAGGAAATCCACTCGTTCCCGGGCAGTAAGCTTGTTCTTTTTGTGTTGAGCCGCAATCCTTTTTTCTCCGCCACCGAGATGGACCTGCTTGAGTCTGTGTCTGAGCTTCGATACGAGAAGCTTATTTTCGTCTTCGTTCTTGTTGAAGTTAATGTCAGCTGATGTCATAAGGGTAAGGAAACAGGCTAGTTTCCTTTTAATTTATTGTGTTTTCTACCTAGGGGTTTCAAAAAGTCCTTCGGATATTGGTCGAAATGGATTAGAAGCCGATCAAGATCCAAAAGTGTTTGATTGAGATTATTGTAAAGCGAATCATCGCTGACCAGCTTACCGATGGTCCCTTCACCGGTATTGATGCGGGCTGTGATTTGCTGGAGGTCAGCCGTTAATTGCCCGACGTTGCTCAGTGTTTCATTCATTTTCACAATATCCAGTGAATCCATTGCGCTATTTGCTTTATTTAGGACTTCCCCCAACTGCGATACTCGAGCGTTTACATTAGACATTACCGAGTTCGTTTTTGACAGTATTTCGGTAATTTCATTCTGGTTATTGGCCAGTGTGCGATTGAATATGGTCAAGGTTGTATCGAGTGATTTTAACCGACTTTGTAGTTGGTTACCAACACCCTTGAATTCCGCGAGCAGTTCGTTGAGACGATTAATGGTGATATTAAGATTGTTCGCAACAGGTTGCGCACTTTCGATAATTTCTTCCAAGCCCTTGTCGATTACCGAAATAAGCGTATCGCCTGGTTGTATAGGGGCACCCGCTCCTACCCTCAGGACAATAGAATTCCCCCCAAGCAAATCGCTGGTAAGCTCTGCGATGGTGCTATCATTCAGAACTATCCCCTCCAATACGTCAAATTCCACGAGCACTCTATTTCCCGACTTGGGCAACAATACAATGTCACTGACCTTTCCCACGGGCACTCCATTGATCTTGACAGGGTTGGATTTAGCCAGGCTGCCTATATTATTGTATACTGCGTAGTAATAGTCTGTACGAGAGAGGAAATCGCTGCCCTTGAGAAAGTTGAAACCATAATAAAAGATGACTCCCGATAAAACGGCGATAATGGCAATTCGAATTTCTTTTGACACGTAGCGTCCTAATTTGTTGATTCCACTTCTTCTTTATAATTGCGGATCGCTCTGTAGATCCCGGACGCAATATAACGCTGTTTCAAATCATCATTGAGATCTCTTTCCTCATTGGAATTGCTGAGGTAACCCGTTTCGACCAGCACACTGGGCATGGTAGTATTGAATAGCACATAAAATCCCGCTGATTTTACGCCGCGACTCCTTCGTCCTGCTCTTGTTCCAAGTTCGTTCTCTATTCTTTCTGCCAGTTTCAGACTCCCCTCCTGGTAGGCACTCTGCTGGAGCGTCAGAAAAATATAAGATTCGGGTGAGTTGGGGTCAAACCCATCGTAGTTCTCTTCGTAATTTTCTTCCTGCAAAATGACCGCATTTTCGCGGCGGGCCACCTCAAAATTTTCATCGGTCTTGTGCAGCCCCATAACATAGGTTTCCGTACCAAAAACTGATGGATTGCTGATCCAGTTACAGTGGACTGATATAAAAAGATCCGCGCCGCTTTTATTCGCCATATCCGATCGATCCTGAAGCGTGGGGAAGCTGTCATTGTCACGAGTAAAAATTACCTCTACCCCTTCCATATTCTGCTCCAGAATTCGTCCGAGATGTTTGGAAATTTTTAAGGCAATGTCCTTCTCTTTGGAAATAGCACCGTGGGTACCAGGGTCTTTTCCCCCGTGTCCGGGATCAATGACGATCCTGGATATGATGACGCTGCGCGTATTAGTTGGCGAAAAAGATGCCATCAGGAGCAGCAAAGAAAACGCACACGATATCGCAATATTTCTCACCCTACTGCTGTTGTAAATAGTAAAATGCGATAATTTTACGCAAAATTGTAGAATTTTCCCCAAAATCAAAATTTGAGGAAGGCTTGAGGCGCGCTGCTTTTTCTTGTTTATTCATCTTTTTTTTCTTTGTTAGCTACTCGCAAATCAGCCCTTCCCGATCAGGTCTGAGCGAGTCGGATTCGCTTATGAATGAAACGTCGGTACCCTTGGATACCGTGCCTCTCATCAAGCCAAAAATCACGGTAACAGCAGATACAGTGCCAAAAAAACCCGCGGCGCAATCTGAAATTGAAACAACTATTAACTACAACGCCCGGGATTCAATCTACTTTGATGTCAACAATCAAGTTATTAGCCTGTACGGTGAATCACATGTAGACTATGGTGAAATAAGCCTTGATGCCGAAAGAACCACAGTCAATTGGCAAAAGCAAACCATCAAATCTGCATACCTAAAAGACAGTGTTGGCCGGAAAGTCGGAAAACCGGTATTTTCAGACGGCAAGGATGTTTATGAAACCGAGGATATAGTCTACAACTTTAAGAACAAACGTGCGGTAATCAAGGGAGTAGTTACTGAGCAGGACGGAGCTTTCATGCACGGTGAAGACGTGAAGAAGAATGAAAAAGACGAACTTTTCATAAGACATGCGCGCTATACAACCTGCAATCTGGCCGACCCACATTTCTACATAGAATCGTCCAAACTCAAACTCATACCTGGCGACAAGATCATATCGGGTCCTTTCGTACTTAAATTCCGATCTGCGGAGAACAAGTCGCTTTCAACACCCCTGGCATTGCCATTTGGTATGTTTCCTCAACCTAAGAGGAAAGTCTCTGGAGTCGTATTTCCAAGTTATGGTGAGGAGCGCCGCAGGGGTTTCTTTTTACGAAATGGGGGTTATTATTGGGCCATAAGCGACTATGCTGACCTACGCGTGACCGGTGACATTTATTCCCGTGGTGGAGCAGCAGCTGAGGTGACTTCACGATACAAAAAACGTTACGCTTACAGCGGTTCTTTTTCATACACCTTTAATCGGACTATCACCGATGATGTGGAAGGCGGCTCACGCAGCAATGATCAATGGGTTCGATGGAGTCATTCGCCGCAAAGCCGCGGGAGATCGAGCTTTAGTGCCTCCGTATCGGCAGGAACATCGACATTTAATCAAAATAACAACCTCGTCAATCAGGACTTTCAGCGCAGCATCAATTCTCAATTCACTTCAAATGTGAGCTTTCAGCAGAGATACCGATGGTCGAGTTTGTCTTTAAGTGCACGTCAGAATCAAAACATAACGACAAAAATTAGTCGGGTAACCTTACCGGAGATGACTTTTAATGTGAACCGGATCAACCCTTTCAAGAAGTTGGTAAAAAACTCCAAGTCGCCACTGTACAAGCTTAATGTCAGCCATAACTTCGTCGCCAGCAGTCAGTTTTCCAACGCTCCTATCTCCTCCTCCTCTTTCCCTGGTGTTACCATTGTGAATCGTGGTGAAGGAGCGGGAGACACCCTTGAATTTTTTAATGAATTTGATAGGGTATTGGACAGGTCCAGCATTGGTGGTAGGCACACCATCCCGGTATCTACATCTTTGAGCGTACTCAAGCATTTTACGCTATCTCCTACCTTCAACTATGAAGAATCCTGGTTTCCGCGGGAGTTGGCCTTTGAATATGACGAAGAGCTTAATGGTGTACGGGTGGATACACTTAACCGATTCAGCCGGACTGGAACCTGGAGGACCGGCGCATCTTTGAACACCGTCGTTTACGGTACCTATTTTGTCCGTGGCAAAAGAATAGAGGCCATTAGGCACGTGATGACGCCTAGCATATCCTTTAATTACAATCCGGATTTCACCGATCCAAGCAGGGGTGCTTTTGTGGAAGTGCAGGTCGACAGCTTAGGAAACACCCAGAGTCTAAGTAAGTATCAGAATTTTGTTAACTATCGCAATCCTTCAAGGGAGAGTCAAAGTATCGGACTGAGTCTCCAGAACAACTTGGAAATGAAAGTCAGGAACCTGAAAGATTCTACCGGGGAGGAATTCAGGAAAATAAAGATCTTTGATAACCTCTCGGCAAGCACAGGATATAACTTCGCCGCCGACTCTTTCCAGTTGTCAGATATTAGCTTTCGAGCTCGAACCAGTTTTTTTAAGAATGCTGTAAGTGTGAACTTCTCGGGCAGCGTTGACCCATATGTTTATGAACTGCTGAGCGAGACCACCAGCGTTTCCGGAGTTCGTCGTGTAACGCAACGAAGAGTAAACCGTTTTGCCTGGGATGCCGGACAAGGTCTGGGTCAGGTGACCCGGCTTGGTACTAATATCTCACTGAGCCTTAGTCCCAGCACCTTCCAGAGAAAGAAACTCGATGAGGAAGAGGAAGAGGACCAAAATGGAGGTGGATTTGGCGCTACCTCCGGTACGAGCTTCTTCGATGACCCAAGTGTGGCCGATGGCCTGGGGTCCATCGACGAAATCGCTGAAATTCAGAATAACCCTGATGAGTATGTCGATTTCAACTTACCTTGGCGACTTTCGGCCAACTACTCCATCACACGCAATCAACGAGGGTTCGAAGATGCCCGGATCGTTCAGACGCTTTCGTTCAACGGATCGCTGGCTCTCACACCAAAAACACAAGTATCCATTAACTCGGGTTATGACCTGGAGGCCAAAGAATTTACTACTACGCGCGTCACTATTAATCGTGACCTCCATTGTTGGACCTTGAGTTTCAATGTGGTCCCTTTCGGACGTTTTCAATCGTTTAATCTAACGATCCAACCCAGGGCCTCACTACTTCAGGAACTGAAGTTGGAGAAACGACGAAATTTCCTCGATTCTTTCAATTGATAGAATAGTCAGCTACTCGACATTTGGAAATCTTAAGTGTGTTGGGGAATAAACCTTCCTTGCTAGATCTGGGTAATGAGTTCGAAAGAGCAAAATATGAAATACCCGAAAATACTTGCGTTGGCATTTTTCGCTAGCTGCGCCGGTACCGATGTAGTAGAGGATAGACTGACCTCTCTAGAAATTTTGGTACCGTCGGAAGTGACCAGCGTAAATGGCAGCTTTGCCAAGCTAATAGGAGAATCAGCCCAGTTGGAAGTGACCGCTAAAAGCGACCTTGGAGGGTCGTTCTTTTACGGCGAAGCGACATGGAGCAGTAGTAATACCGCCGTGGCATCCATCGACGAAAATGGATTGATCACGGCTATAAGCCAAGGTAACGCCTTGATTACCGCCAGTGCATTAGGGATCACCAGTGACCCAATTGCTGTGGCTGTCACACCGGATAACGAAACCATCGCTTTGATTGAAATCACTTCGGAAGGAGGTGTAGCCATTTTAGATGTAGGAGGAACATTGCAGTTAGAAGCAAATGCCTTAAACATCTTAGGAGGTTCCATCTCCGATGCCACGATCAGCTGGGAGAGTGATAATGAGAATGTCGCCACCGTCGATGCCAATGGCTTTGTAACGGGGATCAGCGACGGTGCTGTACAAATTACCGCTACCTCAGGCGATGCTGTCGGCTTTTTCGACTTGCTGATAGGTTCGCAGGAATCACTAAGCCGAAGCGGTGAATTCCGAGGACTTAACGGCTATGATGCTTCCGGAACTGTCACACTCAGCACCAATGATAATGGCAGTCTTCAAGTAGCGCTGAACGAGGCCTTCCGAACACAAAATGGCCCGGGATTGTACCTCTACTTGTCTAATTCGGCAACAAGAGTGGCCGGAGGGGTAGAGCTTGGTGCCCTCAGATCGACCAGGGGAGCTGATACGTACCCCGTTCCGGGCGACGTAGAAATAACAGATTTTGACCACATCGTGCTCTATTGTAAACCGTTTGGGGTGGGTTTTGGAACTGCTGAATTAAGTAACTAATGAAAAATATTTTAATACTAGTGGCTGTCTTGGCGAGCACTTCGCTATCACTGGCCCAAGGAGCCTGGCCGAAAGAAAATGGAAAGGCCTTCTTCAAGTTAGGCCAAACCATCATTGTTTCTGACGAGTTCTACACACCTGAAGGTACTATCAGGACCATCAAGACCGCAGGTGTTTACATTACCAGCTTGTACGGGGAGTACGGACTTTCAGATAAGCTAACAGCCGTGGCATATGTACCCGTGTTTTTTCGGAATACTATCAATGAGCAGCAGTTTACTCTTTCACCAAACGTCGAAGAAGCGGATGAGGCCAATAGCTTTGGCGACATGAACATTGGATTGCAGTATGGGATTCTGAAAAAGGGTCCTTTTGTGCTTTCCACAAGCCTCATCCTTGGCGTACCCACCGGCCAGACCGATGGCGGCGACACACAAATCCTGCAATCCGGAGATGGGGAGTTCAACCAGATGCTGCGACTGCATGCCGGGTATTCCTTTTACCCGGCACCATTTTACGCAGCTGCCTACGTGGGCGTAAATAACCGCACGAAGGACTTCTCTGAAGAATTCAGGCTTGGGCTTGAAGCAGGAGCAGGATGGAAGTCGTGGTTTTTCGCGTTAAAAATGGACTGGGTCGAAAGTTTCGCCAATGGCAACGCAGAATCCAGCCAAACAGGTATATTCTCAAATAATACCGAGTACATCTCCTTCGGTCCGGAGGTGGGTTACCAACTGGGTGCAGGGTTTGGCATCAGTGCATCGGCGTTCGGCGCATTCAAAGGGCAAAATATCCTTGCAAACCCAGCTTACTTCGTCGGTCTAACTTATGAATTGAAATAAAACCAGCACAGAGTAACTTGTTGCAGCGCCAAAAAAAGGATCGTGCAACAACATTACTCTCATGCTGCTACCGTTCTGCATGTAAAAGACGTAAGTAAAACGCTGGAATATTATTCTGAAAAGCTGGGTTTTGGCGTTTCGTTTAAATGGGAAGATCCACCTAGCTACGCAGTGCTCAAGGCTGGAGAAGTGAACATACATCTGGCCCAGGCACCGCCAAACTTCAAAGTGGATTCATCCCAAACTCCTATCTACATTTTCGTGAGAGATATTGAACGGCTTTACCAGAAGTTAAAAAAACACAAGGTTGAAATAGTGACACCACTGTCACCGAGAGATTATGGTCAGAAGGATTTCGACATTCGAGACCCTAATGGCTACATTTTGTCCTTTTCTGAGAATCTCTAACTGCCGGCCAGTGCATACTTTTTATTCTTCCCGATCTGAGTGAAATAAAAGGTCATACCCAAAGACACCAATAGATAACCTATCATCAGTGGATTGGCCAAATTGCCAGCATCCATCCAATCCCCTAGCAAGTACATCATGGCAACGGCCATAATCAGCCGAGCTATTTCGAAAGCCGGAGACCAGGGATGATTATCCATAAGGGATGTGTATGAAAATATGGTCACGCCCAGGAACGCGCCATGGATCAAAGCCGACGAGAAGGTCATCAAATGTAGCTGGTTGAATAAGTACATCATACCGGAAAAGACAACAGCAAATTGTATCCACGACCACCAAAGCAAACCGGTTGATGGGTTGGAATCATACTTTTCATAAGCATATACATCGTCAATCACCTCTTCCGGAAAACTCGCAGCTACATCTGCGGGTCGCCAACCTGTGGGCATAAACCAGATCTTAAGCTTAGCACTCCACGATTTAGTCCGCCAGGCATCTTTGATCAGTAACCACAGGTGCATGAAATTGATCAAGAAGGGATTCCAGGTCCGTACGGGCCGCTTTACTCCGTATACGGGGGGATGGTCGGTCAGCTCCTCCTGAAAAGTCCCGAACAGCTTGTCCCAGAAAATGAAGACCTGTGAGAGGTTCTTATCGAGGTACACTTCATTGATTGCATGATGAACACGATGATGCGACGGTGTGACGATGATGTGTTCCAAAAATCCCATTTTGCCAATTAACCGGGTATGGTACCAATATTGGGCAAAAAGATGCAACGGCTGAACGACCGCAATTACCTCGGCGGGAACTCCGAGGACCGCTGTAGGAAAGAGAAAAATAAATCCCATAGAGAACCAGGCTGAAATTGTTTGCCGCAAGGCACAGCCCAGGTTAAATTCTTCGCTACTATGGTGAATGATGTGATGGTTCCAGAAATAGTTGACTTGGTGTGAGAGCCTGTGCGTCCAGTAACCTGCAAAATCTATTCCGATAAAGGCAATCAAATATACGAGCCAGGTAGCTTGAATGTCGAATAATCCGACGTGTTCCTCTACCCAGGCGTATGAAACGATAACCAAAGTCAATCCCAGCACATCTTTGATCACATTTGTAAGACCACTGCTCAAGCTGGCCAAAGTATCAACTGACCGCACTACCCGTTCTTTTTTCCACCAGGCGACCAATACTTCAAAAAGTAAAAGCGCCATAAAAAAGGGGATCGCGTAATTCAAGACCGCAACATAGGCATTCATCCGGCTCTGGAAATTGTGTGAAAGTAAAGATAATCAACTTAGAAAATACGCTGCATGCAGCGCAAATTCCTCATTACTAGCGACCTATAGTATAAAAAGTTGTAAACGATAAAGGGTATTTTGGGATATTGTTGTTGAAAGGATATAAATTGATACCTCGGAGAAAGTGCGCACCTTATGAGAAAAGTCTTACCTATCGTTATTTCTGTCCTTTTTATCAGCGGCTGTGGCAACTATTACGGTCACGTAATTGAATCGGATTACAGCTTTGAAGGCAACTTTGGCAAATACGAAACTTACAATTTCGTAGCCGACAAAAATTTCCAGGGTTCCGAATTACATCAGGAACTCATCGAAAAATTCATGACCCAAAATCTTAATAAGTGGGGCTATAAACATGCCGACAAGAAACCAAGTTTACTAGTCTTTTATAAATTGTATTACGACGATTTCAAACTTCAAGGGTACAGTCAGCCGAACTTTGAACAGTGGGTGGCGGAGAATTTTTCTGCAAAAATCGATCGATCCAGCAGGGAGGAATTCAGCAACGACTCAGATTCCACTTTTGCTTCTTTCAACCCCTACGTCGAGGGGGGTACCTATGGAGCCAGCAGCCGCACACGATATGACCCTATCCTTTGCGACCTTCGTGAAGGCACATTGCTGATTTCCTTTTACGATCGGAAGAAGAAGAAAACAGTGTGGCAGGGATATGCTTCTGGTATCTTCGGTAACGACAGGTTTGATAATGATCGATTCGTCCGACATATCGTATTCAGAATACTGGACAAATACAGGGTCATGGCCAACAAGGCAATGGCTCGCAATTCTTAAGAACTACCACACCCAAGGTGTGAAAGAAGGGCAGATTCCGATGGGGTCTGCCCTTTTTGCTAAATGATGCCGGAGTTCGGTCCAGTAGTCGGTTCTTATTCTTCTTTCAAATATCGGACTGGATTGGCTTTGGCGGCTTTCAATGACTGATATAGTACTGTCAGTATCACCAGCAACATTACGATCAATAATGATCCCACCAGTGTGATCCAGGAAATGGCAATTCGGTAGTGATAACTCTCTAGCCAGCCAGTAACAAAGTAAACAACCAGGGGTGCACTGAGTACAAAAGCCAGTATCACAGATTTGGCAAAGTCGGAAAAAATCATGGTCAACACCTTCGCCATCCTTGCGCCAAGTACTTTTCGGATACTGATTTCTTTACGTCGCTTTTCAATGACAAATAGGGTTAGGCCATACAACCCCAGGCATGCCACCAAAATGGACAGTCCAGAGAAAAAAGTAACCAGCCCCAGATAGCGGCGTTCCGATTCATACATTCGTTGGACATTGTCATCCATAAACGAATAAGAAAAGTCTGTGGTGGCGCCCAGCGTCTCCCAAAGCGAACCAAGCGTTTCTAATTCGTCGTTGATGTTTTCCATATTCACCTTACACGAAATAAAACGATGAGCGGCGTTGGCCGCGGTTCGGTGAAAAATCAGGGTGGGTGCTACATCATTTTGCAAGGTTTCGAAATTGAAATCCTGAACGGTACCCACCACATTTAGCTGAAAATCACCAATTTGAATTTGATTTTGATCTTCCATATTGAAATCGAAGGCCCTCATTGCGGCTTCGTTGAGTACTACTGACGTTCGCTGATCACCCCCTACATCGTCAGCCAGGAATCCAGGCCCGGAAAGAAGTGGAATATCATAGAAATCAAAGAAGTTGGCATTTACAAACGTATACCTCATACGCAATGGGTCTCCATTCCAACCACTGGGACGTACAAAAACAAAGCTTTGTGTCCACTGTGTGGGAACGGACCGGCTCAAGGTAATATCGCTGATGAATGCCCGCTGCTTGAGGGAGGTCTTAAGTGTGTTTAACCTTTCCAGGCCCTGATCCTGATCTTCAAAATCATTCCTGGAGGCATTAATGATCATCACATTCTCCCCGCGAAATCCCATGTTTTTGCTACTCATGTAGGTAATTTGTTCCTGTATATATAGCGTGCATGCTATGAGGAACAAGGCTATGGAAAATTGCAGCACCACCATGACGTTCCTGAAACGAGTCGAACCTCCAAACGAAGACCTTCTTCTCAGCGCTTCCAACCCCTTGATGGACGATAAATATATCGCGGGATAGGCTCCATTGAAAACACCTAGGAGCAATGCCACCAATATGGTAGCCACCAGCACTTCCGCCCAGGAGAAATAGGCCAGGGATATTGAGATGTCGAAAAAATCATTGAAGTAGGGTATCATACCAATAGCCAGTGCCACGCCAATGACAGTGGCCACACTTGTCACCAACATTGCCTCTACAACAAATTGCCACTGCAATTGACCTGAAATCGCTCCCAGCACTTTCCTGACCCCCACTTCACGTATCCGCTGAGCGGCCTGCGCCGTGGAGAGGTTCATGAAATTGATCGCCGCAATAAGTAGGATGCCCACACCTATCATAAGCAGCGTACGAGCATCGTCTTTGGTACCTATGAATATGTCATAAATCCCCTCAAGAGGCATTAACCTGAACTTGGTATTATCGCGCGTTTCCGCTCCCCCAAATCGCCTCTACCAAATCCGGGAAAGAAGCCTCCAATTGACCTGCATCTACGGTCTGGTTTAACAATACATAGGTTTCGATGAAAGAGTTACCCCATTCGTTGGCATACTGAGGGTAATCCGGGATACTCTCGATCTGTATAGTAAGATGAGGCTGGGGCCTTACATTCGCTGGAAATGGTGCCAGCACAGCTGAAACCTCGAAGGTCATGGTAGTATCCTGAAATGGGATATACATTTCCAGAAGCTCTCCGACTGCATTGCCCTTATTAAAATACTTGTAAGCCATTTCCTTGCTTATTACAATCGAATTGCGCGAGGCAAAAAATGAGGCACCTCCCCCATGCTCGACCGGGAAGTTGAAGACCTTAAAAAAGGATTCATCAATGAAGGCCATCTGTTCCTCAACAAATTGTTCGGACTTTATCACTTGCGCCCTGGTCCCGAAATATCTCGTAGCTTCAGCCACCTGAGAATACTCACTTTTCAGCCGGTCCTTCATCGGAAACCATGTATCATAAGCCGCTTGTGTCCCATTGGGCGTTATTCGTTCCTTGTAGGCAAGAAAGATCCGGTCCTTGTTCTGATGGTGGTCATCGAAAGTCAGAATTTCATAAGTGTAGAGAAAGATCAATACAAACGCCGCTACACCTGTAGAGAGTCCTAGGATGTTAATGAATGAGGTGGCGCGTTTTTTCACCATCAATCGAAAAGCTACTTTTAAGTGGTCTCGTAGTATCATGCTATTAATAGATATATGATAAAAAGGTCTTAAGTTGACAGGATTGAGGGACCGGAATGTTTCATAAAAGAAATTGGCTTTCGCCCGCCAGGTACCCTCCTCAGATTGACGCCAGAGGTAGGCCTCGTAGATATCTCCGATAATTTCGTCTTTGACATCCGGTCGGATGATGAATTCCAAGAGTTGCTTGATCCACCGAGGTGGAAATGTCCCCGGCCTCATAGCTGCGAAAAATTCATTTTTGGGATGTACTCCCAGATATGATTCCGTTTTTCCTGCATGGAAAGGGCAATTTCATACCCCTTGCGAGTTGCCTTATAAAGACGTTTTGCCTTGCCTCCCCGCTCCGATGTGGGTTCGCCCAGGCGAGAATCGACCAAACCCTTTTTTGACAACCTCTTGAGAACAACATGGATGGCTGGGCAGCGATATGGATTGATTCCACTGTTGCTTATACTCCTTAGCGATTTCAACTCCATAGGTTTCTTCCTTCATCAGAAGCATAAGGAGTATCATTTCCTCCAGCGATCCGAGCTGCAAACTCATATTATTATTTTTTGTTTAAAAAATAGATACGGATAAAATTAATTTTTGTTTAAAAAATAGATCTACGCAGACTTGGCCTGAAGAAATTCCAAGAAAAGTAGGAAGGTAAGAAAGTATCTTAGCCTGTTATCCAGGCCTCAACTTCCTCTTTGGTTGGGTTTTTCACCTCTTTGAGTTTCATTTTCTTGCGCATACCACAAACATCGTTGTGCAGTTTATTGGCATTCGCCTCACTTAGTGACGCTATGGTATGGTAGCCCAGTTTCTGCAGTATTGGAATATATTCTGCTTTTATACCATGATCCAAATAGTCTTTTTCGGAAGCCACTTCCGGCTTCTTTTCCGGGCGCATTTGCGGAAAGAAAAGCACATCCTGTATAGAGTGGGAATTGGTCATAATCATGGTCAAGCGATCGATACCAAGCCCTACCCCGGAGGTTGGAGGCATACCATACTCCAAGGCCCGTAGGAAGTCTTCATCCAGTACCATAGCCTCTTCATCACCTCTTTGGGCCAGTTCTAGTTGGTCTTCAAATCGTTTGCGCTGATCTATGGGATCATTGAGTTCCGAATAGGCGTTCATGATCTCCTTGCCATTACAAATGGCCTCAAATCGCTCCACCAGCCCAGGTTTGGACCGATGCTTCTTGGTAAGTGGCGACATCTCCTCCGGATAATCCATAATAAAGGTAGGTTGAATCAAATTAGGCTCGCACTTCTCTCCAAACAATTCATCAATGATCTTCGCCTTACCCATAGTGTCGTCCAGCGGTACATTTAATGAGGCCGCAGCTTCCCGAAGTTGAGGCTCATCCATATCAGAAATATCAATTCCTGTGAAATGTGCTATGGCCTCGAACATGGTGAATCGCTTCCAAGGTCTCTTGAAATCAATCTCATGTTCACCCACCGTTACTTTGGTGCCACCATGGAGATTAATGGCAATTTGCTCCACCACGGCTTCCATGAAGTCCATCATCCAGAAGTAATCCTTGTAGGCCACATACAGTTCGACTTGTGTAAACTCCGGATTGTGAAACCGTGACATGCCTTCGTTTCGAAAATCCTTGGAGAATTCGTAGACACCTTCAAAGCCACCAACAATCAATCTCTTCAGGTACAGCTCATTGGCAATCCGCAAGTACAGTGGCATATCCAAGGTATTGTGATGCGTCTTAAACGGTCGAGCCGAGGCTCCCCCATGGATCGGCTGGAGTATAGGTGTTTCCACCTCCAGGTACCCATGATCATTGAAGAAGTCCCGTATTGTATTCATCAAAACCGTCCGTTTCTGGAATGTCTCCTTGATGTGGGGGTTAACTATGAGGTCCAGGTAACGCTGCCGGTAGCGTTGTTCGGGATCGCTGAAGGCGTCCCAGGTTTTTTTATTCCCCGTTTCATCTACCGCTTCTTTGACGATCGGCAGCGGTCGCAGCGACTTGTTCAGTACTTTGAGTTCAGTCACATGGATAGATATTTCACCCACCTGGGTCTTGAACACATACCCTTTCAGACCGACTATGTCACCGATATCCAGCTTCCTTTTGAATATTGTATTGTATAGGTCCTTGTTTTCACCGGGGCATATATCGTCCCGACGAACGTAGAACTGGATTCTACCGGTATGATCCTGGATTTCGGCAAATGATGCTGACCCCATGATCCGCCTGCTCATGATGCGACCAGCAATAAATACCTCCTTAAAATCGTCAGGCGTTGTTTCAAAACGAGCGGCTATTTCCTCTGCAGTTGTATTGACGGGAAACAATGCTGCGGGATAGGGATCTACGCCCATTGACATCAATTCTTCACGTGCCTGACGTCTTTGAAGTTCTTGTTCGCTTAACATAAAGTAATTCTCAAAATACGGAGCCCTCGGGGCTGGAAAAGCCGCAAAGGTAGTTGGATAAAGTAACAGAGAGAAGTCGGGTAGTTAGCCTTTTCTCCGGCGGGTCATTTCTTTTTTTACGAGTGTCAGCTCCCGACCACTTTGACCCGCAATGGAGGTATTCTCGTCGGCTCTGCGGAACAAGTAAGGCAATACTTTTTCCACTGGTCCATAAGGCACATATTTCGCTACATTGAAGCCCATATCCGCCAATTTGAAGCTAATATTATCACTCATGCCCAGTAGCTGAGCAAAGAAAACCCGAGGATCATTTCTCTCAAGCCCGGCAGTGTCCATCTTCTCTGCCAGGTAACCAGAAGAGTATTCGTTGTGGGTGCCTGCGCAAAGTCGGAACCGATCCAGGTGATCAATGGCAAAATCTATAGCCTTATTATAATCTGCATCAGTGTCTTCCTTCGTATCTTGAATCGGATCATCATAACCGTCTCGGTTAGCACGTTCGCGCTCTTTCTCCATGTATGCGCCCCGGACGATCTTTGCTCCGAAGTAATACCCTCTACCCCCCATCTTGTCATAAGTGCGCTGCATATTTCTTAAGGCGTCCTTCCGATATAGTTGGTAGGTATTGTAAATCACAGCCTCGTCTGTGTTAAACTCGATCATGAGATCATAGGCCAACCGGTCGATCTCCTCTTGAATCCAGGATTCCTCCGCATCAATCATGAATTTCAAGCCATGGTCACTTGCTGCCTGGGCAAGCCTGTGAACACGTTCTTCAAACTTGTCGTAAGCACGTTTTTCATCTTCGCTCAACTGTTTGGCCGCTTGCACCTTTGCCATAAGTGTTGCGGAGCCAAGTCCGGTCAGCTTAATAACGCAAAAGGCAATCTGCTTTTGATCTTTAGCAAACTGAACCACCTGCAAAGCCTCCTCGAGCGTCTGATCAAAGCTTTCTTCTGTTTCCTGACCCTCTACCGAGTAATCCAGAATCGTTTGTACATTGTACTTTCCCAGGGAGTCGATGGTCCCCAGGCAATCGGTGATCGACTCACCACCACAAAACTGCTGGAATAGTGTCTTTTTGATCAATCCTTTGACGGGGAGTTTGGCATTCAGTGCCCAGGAGGTCACATTAGTCCCTAATTTGACCATCCATGGATATTTCATGGTCTCGAAGACGAATCTAGCTTTTCTAAGGCCCCAGCCCGATTTTGAGCGAAAGGCTATTGAAGTATCGTCGAAAGTGATTTTCGGGTCAGTCATCTAGTTGGGGTAAGCGTGGCAAATATAATTTCCTCCAGCGATTGAATGTTGTGCTAATGCCTCGGAAAAATGGATTTTCAAGTGGTTTTTGACTTAATTAGCGCGCCCTATTAGAATTATATGGCTATACCTCAAAACGTGATCTTTTCTGAGAACGCCGATGCCTCACTTCAGCAGGTGTTGAGTCAGTCAAACTACGATAGGATTGTGGTTCTGGTAGATGAAAATTCCAGGAAATTCTGTCTCGACAAGTTCCCCTGCCTTGCAGATACCGATATAATTCAGGTTTCGAGTGGTGAAAGGGAAAAGACGCTTGCTACCTGTAACCACATCTGGGAGCAAATGACGCAATGGGGGCTTAGTCGTAAATCAGCTCTCATCAATCTGGGTGGTGGTGTGATCACCGATATGGGTGGATTTGCAGCCAGCACCTACAAGCGCGGAATCGAGTTTATAAATATTCCGACAACCTTATTGTCACAGGTAGATGCCAGTATTGGTGGCAAAGTGGGCATTGACTTTAATGGATTGAAGAACCACCTGGGCGTCTTTCGGGAGCCCCGAGCTGTCCTGCTGGATACGCAGTTCTTAGCCACTTTAGACCAGCGGCAATTAAAATCTGGATTTGCGGAAGTCATTAAACATGGCCTCATCGCAGACAGCTCCTATTGGTATCGAATAGTGAAACAGCCATTTGATGAAATTGCCAATTGGAACGACCTGTTAAAAAAGTCGGTGGAGCTAAAAGGTCTTGTAGTTCAAAAGGATCCATTGGAAAACGGTCTTCGCAAGATCTTAAACTTTGGTCATACGCTTGGACACGCTATCGAAACCTATTTCCTGGAAAGTGAGGAGCCGCTACTTCACGGCGAAGCTATAGCGATTGGGATGATACTGGAAAGCAAGCTGTCTGCAGATATTCTAGGAATGCCTACCAAGCAGTTGGAAGAGATCAGTGAATATATATCCAGTGCGTTTCCTACTCGGGTTTTGCCTGAGCCAGGCGAAATCGAAGCATTGCTTGGCCAGGACAAGAAGAATGAAAACAACCGGGTCAATTATTCTTTGCTGGAAGCAATTGGTAAATGCCAGTGGAATGTGCAGGTATCGTCGGACGATTTGGACCGAGCGATGACCTATTACACCAAGTTTATATGAATAAGTTATCCTTATCCTCTTTCTTTTGCTTCGATGCGGTCGACTTTTGTACACTGGTTTTTGATTTGAAAACTTTTTGCGGAGATACAAATACCAGTGTAACGACAGCTAAGACGGAAGTTGCGAGGATAGATACAAGGGCTTTCATTGATGTCGACATAGTTAATAAGACGCTAATTCGATAACGATAGTTATCTATTAAACATTTATAAGTGAGCTTACACCTATACAAATCCAGTGCCAAAATCGAGGGAGAGATCAAACTTTCTTCATCGAAAAGCGAAAGTAATCGTGTCTTGCTGATGTCCGCCCTATCAGATCAACGCTTTGACTTGCAGAATCTTTCGGATGCCAAAGACACGCAAACGATGCAGAAACTACTTGGGGACCCATCTTTGCACTGGGATGTACAGGAGGCGGGTACCACCATGCGCTTTTGCACGGCATATTTAGCTCTGAAAGGAAATGGGCATACCATTACTGGCACTGAAAGAATGAAGCAAAGGCCTATTGGCATATTAGCGGAGGCGTTGCAGAATCTTGGGGCTACCATCCACTACCTGGAAAAACCTGGCTATCCACCGATGAAAATCGATCACCTGACTGTTCAGAAAACGGACACTTTATCCGTCCCTGGCAATGTCTCCAGTCAGTTTATCAGCGCTTTGCTTATGATCGCTCCAACCCTTCCCCATGGCCTCAACCTTACTTTGACCGACGATATCTTCAGTCGCCCCTATATAGAAATGACCCTTGGCCTGATGAGCCATTTTGGTGTGGATCATGAATGGAACGGTAACACAATCTCCATAGATCCTCAACCTTATCAAAGCCGGAGCTATCATGTAGAGAGCGACTGGTCCGGTGCCAGCTACTGGTATGCAATAGCTGCTATTGCTGCCGAAGCAAAGATCAAACTTCAGGGTCTTAGGAGGGATAGCCTCCAGGGTGACCAGGCAATAGTGCAGATCATGGAAAACTTTGGCATCCAAAGCCAGTTTGACGCCACCGGTGTACAATTAGTTAAAACTGATCGCGTCGAAGAGAAAGTGAAGATCGATTTTAAGACCTGTCCCGATCTGGCTCAAGGCGTTATGGTAGCCGCTGCGGTCAAGGGCATTAGACTTGAAATGACCGGGTTGGAAACGCTTCGGATCAAGGAAACCGACAGAATTCATGCGATGAAGCAAGAACTTCACAAAATCAATGCGGTGCTAACAGAACATGATGATGGTGCTTCCTGGACGCTGGTTCCGGGAACATTAGATTTCTCAACACCGACCATTGAAACTTATGAAGACCATAGGATGGCCATGGCCTTCGGACCTGCATCATTGGTAACTGACCTACATGTACAGGATGAAATGGTCGTAAAAAAATCCTACCCAGGATACTGGGAGGATTTGAAATCTGTCGGAGTAAAAATGGCCAAAGCGTAGACGCTAGTCCACGCTTGTTAATGCCGTACTGTATTTTGCTGAGCCCGAAAGCGTTACGAACTGTGAAAATATTTCATCCAATTGCGCAGGCTTTTTCTTCAACAAATACATCTCAAACTCTCTGGTATTCTGATATCTAATGCACAATGCAATGTCCATGACCCGAGTAAGTTTCTTCTTGGCCAGATCCTCATTGATAGCGTTCGATTTCAGTTGCTTTTTATAAAAAGCACTCAACTTCTTTACCGAGTTAAAAATGGGCTTCTTGTCGGTCACACGCTTAGGAGCTGGGCTCGTGGCAGTCGCCTCCTCCAGCCAAGTGTATGAATTCCAGAGCATCGCCATTTTCACGGAGAATTCTTGACCCAAATAGTGCGGTCTCAAATCGCTTTCCAACACTTCGGAATCATCTAATTGGGCCTCTACAAAATTGAATCGAAATGTCTCTTGTGCAAATGCTCCAAATGACAAGACCAACAAAAACGCTACTAAATTTCTTCTCATTTTCTCTTCCTTTTTCTTCTTCTGATACAGGAACATCCACAAAAGTGAAAACCTTCATTCTAAGTTCAAAGAAAAAACCCTCGTATTTTAGACAATCACAATAAAGTTTAGACAGAAACGAATTTTTCCAAAACAATATTTTACATAATTGCAATTATTAAAATTTTGGCTTCCTTTTCTGAAATTTTTTTAGTTCAAAAAAAATAGTTTTTTGTTGCCTCCGGACGGGCGATTTTCATTTTGCCGACTTTTTGAGCAGCACGATCGCATTGTGCCCACCAAAACCGAAGGTATTACTCATGGCATACTCCATGTCCTCATTTTGAGATTTGCCTAGCACCAGATCCAGGCCTTCTGGTGTTTCCTCATCGAGGTTGGTAGTATTGATAGTAGGTGGAACAAAACTGTGTTTTAACGCTAAAATAGAGGCAATGGCCTCAACGGCACCAGCACCTCCCAAGAGGTGACCAGTCATAGATTTGGTAGCACTGATCTTCGGTGATTTACTACCGAGAACAGCCTTCAGCGCTTTTAATTCGCTTAGGTCTCCCATGGGAGTGGACGTGGCATGCATGTTCACATAATCCACCTGATCAATCGATATACCGGCTTCTTGTAGCACCAAATGCATAGCTCGTTGCGCGCCTTCTCCTTCGGGGTGAGTCGCTGTTAAATGATGGGCATCACTTGTCATAGCTCCTCCAACATACTCCGCATATATCTTCGCCCCACGATTCACCGCATGTTCATACTCTTCAAGGACCAGCGTGCCTGAACCTTCTCCCATCACAAACCCATCTCGGTCCGAATCGAAAGGCTTTGATGCTCCTTGCGGATCATCGTTTTTCGTACTTAAGGCTTTGTTAGCATTAAAACCTGCTATTCCCGCCTCGCTAATGGCTGCATCCGACCCGCCCGCCAATATTACATCTGCATGACCCCAGCGGATGTAATTGGCAGCCTCGATGATGGCTGTATTTCCGGTAGCACACGCGGAAACAGGCGTAAAGGAGATACCTTTCAATCCGTATTTAATTGAAATGACACCTGCAGCCATGTTCACTATAATCTTGGGCACAAAATAGGGATTGAATCGAGGTGTTCCCTCGCCTTTCGCAAAATCCACGACCTCATCATAGAAACTCTGGATGCCCCCATTACCCGTCCCCCATATCACGCCCACACGACAAGCATCCAAACGCTCAAAGTCAAGTTGGGCATCGTTGATGGCCTCTTCGGTAGAGACCAATGCATATTGAAGGTACGGGTCGTTGGTCCGGATTTCCTTACGATCAAGATGGTCCTTTATGTCAAAACCTTTCAGTTCACAGGCAATTTTTGTTTTGAATTTTTCTGTATCAAAATATGTGATCGGACCTCCCCCTGAAGTTCCTGCTCTCAAATTCTTCAAAAAGGCGTCTACATTATTACCAATTGGGGTCAGGGCACCCAAGCCCGTAACCACTACACGTCTTTTTTTATCCATTTTTTAGTCTTTGTCCTATTTGATGTTTTACGGAATAGAAATAGTCTTTGCCGGTAATTCTTGAAAGTTGGAGCGCACCTGAGAGACTAGCAGCGATCAAATTAGCCTCTTCCGCAGGCGACCCGGAAAAATTAAAGACCCCCTGCTCCCGTCCTCGGGACAGAAGGTGTTCGAACCACGACGCAATAGCAAAAATCAATTCTCGAGCTATTTTTATTGCCTCTAGTGGCATATTTTCATATGATGCGGCCGTATTACCAATCATGCACACCTGGCCACTTTTCAGTAGTCGTTTCTCATAAATATCTTCAATCGCCCTCTCCAGCGCGCGGGAAGCGTCATCAACCTCCTGATTTTCCGACCATTTTTGAAACCGCTCCAGTTCGCGCTTCAGAATGGACACAGCCAGATCCTTTTTCGAAGGAAAATGATAGTGAATAGCCGCATTTTTCACGCTAAGCGCAGCGGAAATATCGGCATAGCTGAAGCCGGCATACCCTTTATTCAAAAAGAGTTGTTCACCCAGGTCCAGAATTTTCTTCTTCACAGATCAAATATATATTTACTTACTAGTAAGTAAGAATATTTTTTATATAAATGGCGACACTAATAGTTTTTTCCTTCGTTTATGATGGGAACATTATTTATTTTCATACTACCGAAAGATAACCGCCAATTGTCGTGATAGAGAAATCATCCGTTGCACTCAATAATTATGATAAGCTCCAGTTTTTGGATGCCAAATCCCGCTCTTTTCTGGAACAGATCAATGTCACAAATCTCATAGATCGCCTTACTTTCTCGGAGGATGAGATCAAGCAGGTATTATCACAACCACAGTACAGTCACTTGACGGAACAGGAGTTGACCCGAGTTTATCGCAATCGTGGATTTTGAATAACCAACTATCGGAATTTTATGATTTGGCGTTGCAATCCGGGAATCTGATCATTAGGAAAAAATCCCGATCATTTGTACCTGCAATCTTGGTAGCCGTCTTTGGTATTGCCTTGGTGATTGGGGGCCTCTACATCCACATAAACGTCGTACTCTTAGGGCTCTTACTGTCCCTTTCGCCGTGGATTAGTCGCAAGTGGCAATACCCGGACAAAATAACCCTGGCCAGAAGCGGAGAAGTACTTCTTGAAACCGGTCGCATTGTCCCGAATATATACCGGTTAAAAGGTAAGGAGATCACCGAGTTGCAAGTTGAAAAAGTAAAAAAGTATACGGATACCAGTCCTTTCCAGGAAGGAAACCAGGAGGTCATTTACAATTTTTTCATGGAGACTACAGTTAAGCGGTTTAAGCTACTGCGGCTAGTCTATCGAAAAGATGAAGATGACAAAGCCGATGAGGTTCGCAAGTTTATAAAGCAATCTCTCGGAATATTAAAAAGGCCGGGCCAACCTCGGATGGAAGTTTAGCCCGGCCATTCATCAACCACTCACATGCTTTCTCAGGGCGACTTTTCTTTTCTAAGGAATAATTGGCCTCCTTCGTGCTCGCCTTCGCAATCGCTTCCTGTAAATGATATGAGAAGACGCCCGTCACTTTCAACAGTGCCCGTGCCCTTAAACAAACCTGGGCAACCAGGAATCTTATCATTGTAAACAAAGGAGGAGATTTCATTTCCTTCAATGACAAAACCCACCGTGCCGTTATTGTCTGCTCCACCACAGCAAGGGGTAAAACTCCCAGAGAAAAAAAACTCCCCTTCATAGTGACTGGCCTCCTCAGCCTGTGTCAGGATTACAGAGATGGGAATACTTTTATACTCATTGGGAGTAGGTGGATCGGAAGTCCATCCTCCCACGTACTTACCAGCAATGGAATCCGTTTCTTGCACCACTGGATCGGGATCGTCATCAGCACACGCCATTGCAACCACAGAAAAAACGCAAACAAACAATACATTGAGCTTCATGAGCCTTAAGAAATTCATTGAATTTTTAATTAGTGAAAGCTTGAAGTACGAGGTTCCAGGCAGGTGCAATCGGTTGCCTGGGTACAGCCGAACCTATTGAGGTATCAAATCCATTTGAGTCGCCATGTATCGCTTAACAAAATTGCTTGGCGTTTCTTGATGGACGGCTTTGAAAGCCTTGTTGAATGTTGTCTTCGAATTGAAGCCCGCCTCATATGCCAGGGCTAACAGCGTGCGGTTTTTATGCTCCTGATTTCGGACTTTGGCCTCGAATGCTTTGACTCTCCAGGCATTCACGAAATCATAAAAGCTTTTTTTGTAAAACGCATTGAGGAGCCATGATAGATCATTTGAAGACACTCCAGCCATCGACGCAAGGCTGGCCAGGGTCAGATCCTGTATCAGATAGACTTGTTCACGCTCCATTAAGTCATTCAGTACCTCCGCAATCTTTTGGCTTTTAGCATCTGGCAATCGGTCCACGGTCTTTTTGGCTGATTGCCTCCGTAGTACCGCTGGTGTCGTCAACCCAAATCCAGCTACAGCAAACAAAAACAGGGGAATTAGGGCCCATACGTTTCCGTAACTGAGGGCCGAAATGCCCAAGCCCAGGAAATTCGTTTCGAGGTAAGCAAATAACCAAAAGCCCTCCAAAATCACGAGGCTATAGAGTAACAATTTCACAAATTTGAGTCGTCCGGAAGTTTGACTCAGTTCAGTGATCGGATGGTCTCTGTCCTGGGAACGAATAACAACCAGGCCGGTCAAAGTGTATGAGATCATTGATAGTAGACCCAGACTCTCCATGATGAAAAATGGTAAGTTTAATCTACCGGTTTGCCACATCTCAAACCATTGATAGAATGGCATGGAAACACTCCATATGAAAAACAGCAAGTGACCTATTGATGGCAGCCAATGAAACCAGGGGAGCCGGCAATTATTCTGTACTCTCAAGGCATTGAGAACATAATTGAAAGAAAGGGGACCGAGGAGAAAGATGGTGATATCAACAAAAGCACCTAAGCGCATGGACCAGGCTGTAGCTGGACCAAAGCCTATAATTCTTCCAGCTAGCATAATACTGGAGGCCAGAATAATACCCATCAACCATTGATTGGAACGTCGGTCGGCATTTTTCACCAAGGAAATAGCGATGAGTAGAAAAGCTCCTTGGCCAATCCCCATGGCCAGGAATAGATCGAGTATTGAAAATGCCATCAAGTCGCTAAAAACCTAACTCTGAAATACCCTTATTTTGAAATTCAGTGATTCGGTAGTTGAAGTTCGAAAGTCGTACCCGCCCCGACCTGCGATTGCACCTTGATATTACCACCATGGGCGCGCATTATTTGTCTACAAAACGGCAATCCAATACCGGAGCCCTCCTTTTTGGTCGTATAGAAAGGAACAAAAATATTTCCCAAGGTCTCATCATCAATCCCTGGCCCATTGTCAGTGATGTTCAAAATGACCTTGTCACCGAAGACCTTCAGGTATACAATGATGCTACCATTTTCCATGCCTTCCAACGCCTCCATGGCATTCTTGAGTAAATTGATCAAAACCTGTTCGATAGCACCCGGGTCCACAGAGATGATAAGCTCTTTGTTCGCGATAGCCTCGGTAAGTTTAATGCCACGACGTTGCAGCTCGGCTCCTTCCAGTTCAACGATCCGACGGACCAGGTCGACCATGTTGGTTGGTTCGGGTTCCGGTTTAGGCATTCTCGCGAGATCGCCATATGAATTCACGAATTTCACCAAACCCTTGCTTCGTTTTTCGATTGTTTGCAAACTGATTCGAAGATCTTCTTCCTCTTCAGCGTCCAGTTCATCCAACGGCCTACCCTCCCCATCGTCACGACTGACCATCTGATTGATAACCTCCGTTAAAGTAGCAATTGGAATCACGCTATTTTTTATCTCATGAGTGAGTACCCGAATTAGCTTCTGCCACGATTCTATTTCCTGTTGATCAAGCTCTGAATCAAGGTTGTAGAGCGCCAGCACCTTGAATCGTCGTTGCTGCAACACCAGCGTCCGGGCGACAATGGACAATTGAATGGGGGAATCGCCAATTTTTGTCTTCAGTAGTATTTTTTGATCGCTTTCCAAACTTTTAATGGTGCGGTAAAGGTCTTCTCCAGCTTTTTTGAGTGATGTGAGTTTTGACGCAAACGGGATATGAAGCAATTCCTTGGCGGATTCATTCATCAACGTTACGCGATTGTCTTCCAAATCGTAGGCCATCAGCGGGACCCGACTATGCTCTACCACGGTTTTGAAAAAATGGAAATTGGTCTCTTTCTCGCTTCTCAGTTTAATAAATTCTCTGGTGATGACATTAAAAGCATGATACAGTGACTGGGTCTTCTTGTTGTGCTCAGGATATATATTGGAAAAATCATTTTGCTTGATCGCCAATAGAAAATTACTGAGATCTCTGTTTGACCTTTCTACAAATCGCACTAGTTCGGCGAGTACAAAAGCGGCAAAAAGTGCCATCCAAAACACCATAAGAGAAAACGGTGTATACACCCAGAAATAAAATGCCAACACTGAAAACACCAGAACCAGGCCGATCCTGGTCACGACCTGAAGTCGGAAATTGGAATTGTCAGACATCAGATCTTATATTTTTTCATCTTCCTGTACAAGGTAGTACGTCCCATCCCCAATTCCTCTGCCGCGCGGCTAAGGTTACCATCAAATTTCGCTATCGCTTTTTGAATGGCCTGGTGCTCCAGGTCTTCCATTTTCAATGAATCCACCGACATAGACTTGCCTGGTTTAGGAAGTAAAAAGTCCGCTTGCTTCAACACTCTGGATGGTGCCATGATCACGGCTCGTTCAACGGCATGTTGAAGCTCTCTGATATTACCTGGCCAATCATAAGATGTCAACTGCTTCAAACATCTATCGTCGATTTTCATGCCTGGCTTCTGATATTTATCCGAGTAAATTCTTAGATAGTGATCAGCCAATAAGGTAATGTCCTCTTTTCTATGTCTTAGCGGGGGTAATTCTATTTCGACTGTATTGATCCTGTACAATAGATCCTGTCGAAAACTACCTTCACTCACCATATCGTACAGCGGCTGGTTGGTTGCACTGATCACTCTTACATCAAAAGGCACGGGCTTGCTAGAACCAACCGGCGTGAGTATTTGATTTTGGAGAACTGAGAGCAATTTCGCTTGCATTGGTACACTCAGATTACCAATCTCATCCAAAAAAATAGTACCTCCGTCTGCAATCTCAAAACGACCTTGGCGATCTTCTTTAGCATCTGTAAAAGCACCTTTCTTATGCCCGAAGAGCTCTGACTCAAAGAGCGTTTCAGGTAGTGCCCCCAAATCTACTTTGATCATGGATTGGTTCGATCTATTCGAACTACGATGAATAGCCCGTGCTACCACTTCCTTGCCCGTTCCATTTTCTCCCAAGATCAGGACAGATGCGTCCGTTTCTGCCACCCGCTCAATGGTCTGTACGACTTTTTGCATCCTCGCGGAAGTAAAAACCAACTCGGAGTAGGCAGCCTCTATGTCTTTGGTCAAAGCCGACTCGCGGGCTTCCAACTTTTTTATCTTTTTGCCCGATTGACGTAATTGAAAAACATTGTGAACTGTGGTAAGGAGTTTCTCTTTCTCCCAGGGCTTCACCAAAAAATCAATGGCTCCCTTTTTCATGGATTCAACAGCCAGGTTGATATCTCCATAGGCGGTGTTGAGAATGACATGTATACCCGGATCTAATTCTTTAATGCGATTGAGCCAGAAGAGCCCCTCATTTCCGCTGGTGACTCCCGCCTTGAAATTCATGTCGAGGATAATCACATCAATGTCCTCTTGCCGGATCAACGTCTCTAATCTGTTTGGGCTGCTTTCGACGGAGATTTGGTCAAATTCCCGCTTCAGGATCGTGCGAGCAGTAAACAGAACGTCCTTGTCATCATCGACAATTAAAATATGTCCTTTCTTCTTCATTAGCTTTTCAACCTGATCTTTCATTCCGAAGAAAGGGAATGTTTCATATGAAAACAATATAGTGTTTCATAATAGAACATTATTTTTAGTAGTTACATCACTTAATAACCTAAAAAACAGATACTTATATACCTGGCACCTTTTTTAACTGTTTCGAGGGTAAAAGAAAAATAGTATGCTGCGCAATTACCTACTTACTGCCGTTCGAAACTTCCGCAAGAATCGATTTTATGCTACGGTCAACGTGATCGGCCTTAGCATTGGAATAACCTCCTGCCTTGTGGTTTTTGCCATCCTTCGACATGAATTACGATTTGATGCATTTCACAAAAACGCTGAAAACATCTACCGAATTGTGGAGCACTATTTGGGGGACAATGGCATGGAATACAGCGGCATTCTGCCTAATGCCCTCGCGAAAGAACTTAGTGCGCCAGGTAACTTAGGTGGCGACGTAATACCCATGTTTGGACCGTTGGAGAGTGTGGTCGAATTTGATCATGAAAACCAACATCGATCTTTTAAAGAAACTCATGTTGTCTTCGCAACAGGTAGTTTTCTGAACACACTTGATTTTCCAGTGCTGAGGGGAGCTCCTTCCTCCTCCCTGGACGTTCCACTGAAAGTCTTTCTCACTGAAAAATTAGCTTCCAAGTACTTTGGACAGAACAATGCTATCGGTCAGGTGATCACCTATGATGAAGCCCATCAGTTGGAAGTAGTAGGTATCCTGGCAGATCCTCCTGGTAATACCAACATGCCCTTCGACATGATCATTAGCTTTTCATCGGCGGATATTATCTATGGCGACTATGCCCGAAGTTGGGGAGCTTATTGGACCGGCTCAGCCTATTACATACACGATGGAAATCGCCCTATTACTGAGGTCGCCAGCATGATGACTACAGAAGTCCACAAGCATTTCTCGAAATATGAACAGGAACGCAAGACCTACCATTTGCAGCCACTCTCAGAAGTCCATACAGACACAAGGTATGAGCGAGGTGCTAATTATGTGGCACCTACGGAGGTCATGGTTGGTTTCATCCTGTTAGCGGTAATCACCTTAGTTGCCTCCATCTTAAATTTCGTCAATCTGGCAACCGCTCAGGCAGTTAGACGCTCTAAGGAAGTAGGAATTCGTAAGACTTTAGGAAGCTCCAAGTCTTCACTCGTGCTGCAATTCATTGGCGAGACCTTTATCCTCGTAGTTTTTGCCACCCTGCTTGCATTTACCATTGGCCAGTTTTTCATCCTAAAGCTCAACGAGCTCCTCTCCGTTGTGCGTTTTGAAATAGGATACGACCTGGCTGCCCTGTTGTTTGCCGCATCTTTAACCATCGTGGTGAGTTTCCTCGCCGGATTTTACCCAGCGACGATTCTTTCCGGTTACAATCCCATCAATGCCCTCAACAACCAGATCTCATTGAAGAAAGGAAGTGGAAAATCTCTGGTACGAAAAGGATTGGTCATCACGCAATTTTTGGTAGCAAATCTGCTGATCATCACAACAGTTATCGTCGCCGCACAAATGAAATTCGTGAAAAGTAAAGATCTCGGTTTCGATCAGGAGAATGTCCTGATAATCAATTTTCCCAACAAACTCACCGACAAAATGCCCCTGATCCGTGAGGCTTACGCATCGATGAGTTTCGTGCAGGATGCCACCTGGAGTATGGGTGCTCCTCAGTCGCAATCGAACTGGGGCTCTAACTACTCTGTGGAGGGAAGCCGCACCACAGAGGACATGGAAATGATTCTGAAGTTTGTGGATCAGAACTACCTCGATCTGTTTAAAATCCCGTTAATCGCCGGCAGGAACCTGGTGCATCGAGCCACAACGGACACGACCAAACACCTACTCGTAAGTAGAGAATTTCTCAAGCGCGCTAATGTGCCGCTGGAAGACGCCCTTGGAAAAAAGGTGAAATTTTTTGGCAGTTGGAAAGGTGAAATTGTGGGTGTTATCGAGGATTATCATGTTTTTTCTCTTCAAGACGAAATTATGCCGGTGATCCTGACTTACAACCCTCCCAACATGACGCAAATCAATCTGAAGTTGGCGGATATCAACCTGGGTACTAAACTCTCGCAGATAGAGGGTGTCTTCCGTGAGTTTGCACCTACCGACTATTTCGAGGCCACGTTGTTAAACGACCTTATTGCCGAAAGCTACATTGTTGAAAACCTGGTATACACGGCTTTTCAGGTATTTGCTGCTTTGGCCATACTGATCGGTGTATTTGGCTTGTATGGGCTGGTTTCTTTTATGGCAACCAGTAACCGAAAGAACATCAGTATTCGCAAGGTTTTTGGAGCATCTATGACCCATATTCTGCGCGCGTTCTCCTCTGAGTATTTGCTGCTGATGACGATCGCTTTTGTCCTTGCAACACCCTTCTCCTACCTAATTTGTCGAGAGTGGCTCAATGGATTTCGGTATCAAATCGACATAAGCTTCGGGTACTTTGTAACCTCGTTCTTCATATCCGGCCTGATCACAGCATTAACCATTGGTCGTAAATCAATTATGGTTGCACGGTCCAACCCGATCGATGCACTTCGGTATGAATAAGCAATGTGCCATTTTGCACTGAAGTGTGTCAATATGGTACAATTGAAACAGCGTAAGGAAAAATAAAATACTGATTAGCAGCAAGTTACGATTAGGCACGGACCTTGAAACCTTATAAATACGAAAACTCAAAGCCATGATTAAGAACTATCTCCTCACGATTCTTCGACAGACCAAGAAAAATTCGCTTTTCTCCTTTGTTAATGTTTTGGGATTGGCAATGGGCATTGCGGCATGTTTGATCATTGCCCAATATGTGTTTTTCCATGTCGGTTTTGATAAAGACTGGAACAACACGGCTGATATCTATCGTATTCAAACGGCTACTACAAAAAACGGAACCCTCCTGGGGCCGTCAGGAAGATGCACACCGATGATGGGTTATAGTTTAGCTGAGGCAAGTCCGGAGGTAACCAGAATGGCTAGACTTTATAACATAGACTACCAAAACAATACCTTCGAATATAAGGGAGGGGATCGCATTTTCTCTTTTCAGGAAAGTGATATCTACGGTGCGGATAAGTCCCTTTTCGAGATATTCAACTTCACATTTGTGGCGGGTGGATATGACCGGTTTTCAGAGCCCAACGCGATAATCTTAACTGAGGCTACGGCCATCAAGTATGACGAGAACCCTGAGAATTTAATTGGCAAAAAGCTGACCATCGGTGGAAATATCGGTGAAACGGAATTTGAGATAGTTGGCGTAATCGAGAATCTGCCTGAAAAAACGCACTTGAAATTCAGCACATTGATCTCTTTTCAAAGTCTCAAAGATGACTATGGCGTTAGCATAGAGTCCTGGACCAATGCCAATTTCTATACCTATCTACAAGTAAAGCGAAATGCAGATTTGTCAAAAATTAATGAGACGATCGCCGCACTCTACGATGAAAATGCCAAGGAACCTCTTAATCAATACGGCTTTGTCATGGATCATGAGCTGATGGCGTTAAGTGATTTGCACCTTTACTCCAAGGCAGCTGTCGACTTTAAGCCTTCCATCGACTATCGGTTAATCTGGGCATTAGCGGGCATTGCCTTGATCATTTTGGTGATTGCCTGGATCAACTATTTAAATCTTTCCCTAGTAAAGGTTTTGGAACGTCTGAAAGAAGTTGGGATCAGGAAGGTGATGGGATCCAAGACCAGGCAGATCACCTTACTATTTATGATGGAGGCGGTAATACTGAATGTTTTCTCCTTCCTTCTTGCCTTGACTTTCACACAACTGACCAGTCCGCTCACTGAAAATCTCACTGGTGTGAAATTTACGATTTTAGGAAACCTACAGGTGACGCTAATCTTATTCTCGATAGTCGTCGTAGGTTCCGTCCTTATCGGTCTCTATCCGGCTATCATGCTCCGTGCTTTTAATACGAGCAACATACTGACCGGAAACAAACGCAAACAAAAGGTAGGCGGCTTGGGGCTAAGAAGTGCGTTGGTATCATTTCAATTCATTATCACTTTCCTGCTGATAGGTGTTACACTCACGGTTCACAAGCAGATCGGGTACATGAAGGCCTCTGACCTGGGTATCAACATCGACAACATCATGGTGATCAAGTCGCCCCCTGGTGATGTAAGTCAAAGTAACAGGCCAGATGTCAAAAAATTCAATTCCTTCAAGACCAGCCTACTTGGAAGAAGCGAGATAGAAAAGGTCACTAATGCGGGCGAAATACCTGGGGTCTTCATTTCCTGGGGCGGAAACATTCGATTAAGTACAGAGCCAGAGGAGAGTTCTATTCCTTCCAACTTTTTCTCGATGGGGCTGGATTTTATTGACTTTTTCGAGATTGATATTATCGCCGGCCGAAAGCTTGAATCAAGCGACAGCCCTTGGGGAAATGGGGCCGTGATCATTAATGAGAAGATGGCTGAAATGCTCGGATTTGAAAACCCCGAGGACGCCCTGGAGGCCAAATTGTTGGGATTTTATTCCCCCAACCCCATAGTGGTCAAAGGTGTGGCTGAAAATCACCATCAAACCTCACTACACAATGATTTTTTACCAATTGTGTACATATTGAGCTCCTGGACTGAGTTTTACTTTGTCAAAATGAATCTGGATGTACCTGGTGGCCCCGCTGGGAAGACATCAAGGTTAAAGGAGACCGTGGCGTTGATTGAATCAGAATGGGACAATAGCTTTACTGACACGCCCATAGATTACTACTTCCTGGACCAGTCCTTCAATAAACAGTATGCCGCGGATGAACAATTCGGTAAAATCTTTGGTACTTTCTCCGCCTTGGCCATACTCATCGCGAGTTTAGGCCTTTACGGCCTTACGGCATTCACGTTGCGGCAACGGACAAAGGAAATTGGAATTCGAAAGGTTTTGGGAGCTGGTGCCAGCAATCTTACTATCCTTTTGTCCAAAAACTATTTTGCCCTAATAGGTATCGCGTATCTGTTAGCCACGCCGATAGCCTGGTTTTCTATGAGTCAATGGCTGGAGAATTATCATTTCCGAATTGAATTGGGCGGCTGGTTACTGGCGATCCCGCTCCTATTTGTTTGCGCCATAGCTTTGTTTACAATCGCTAGCCGCGTGCTACGTTCAGTCAAAACCAACCCGGTAGATTCCTTGAAATACGAATAACAAACACCCGAAAGCGAGCCTTTCGGATCACGAATGCTTTAGGGAGGATTCTCTGATGATCAACTCGGTTTTCAGCGTCACCTCCTGGGGGATTGGATCGTCATCGTTTTTGATCACTTCAATCTCCCTAAACAGGATATCCGCAGCCTGCCTACCCATCTTGTAACCTGGCTGTGCAACGGTGGAAAGCGATGGTTCGATCAGCGTTGACATTTGAGAGTCATTGAACCCAACTACGGCTATGTCCTTAGGCATTTGGATACCTTGTTCTTTGAGTCCCTGCATGAGTCCAAGGGCAGTTACATCGGCAAAAGATAGCACACCGTCAGGCCGGGTTGGCAGCTTCAGTAGCTCCTTAGTGAGCTTCACTCCTTCTTCGATATCCGAAGTTTTGGTTTCAATCACCATGGACTCATCAAACTCAAAGTTGTTGGCTTTTAGCGCATCCTGAAACCCTTCCAATCTTCGTCGTATCAGCGGTATAAGTTTGCCTCGTACCAACGCTATGTTCTTACATCCCTGATCAATCAAATGCTGAGTGGCTTTAAATGCCCCTTCATAGTCATCAACCCGTATTTTGGAGGTATCAAGCTTGTCATTGATACGGTCGTATTGGACCACCGGAATCCCATAATCTAAAAATTGCTCAATATGGTCGTATTTGACGGTCTCAAAGGTGGACGAGACGAGAAGGCCTTCCAATGGGCTTTGTAACAAAACCTTGGCCTCCTTTACCTCTTTCTTGTAAGATTCATTGGTTTGGACCAGGATAACTGTGTAACCCTCTTTATCCGCTGCATCCATAATCCCGCTGATCACAGCGCTGAAAAATGTGTGGAAAATTTTAGGACATACGACCCCAATAATTTTCGACCGCTGGCTCTTGAGATTAAGGGCGATGGGATTTGGACGATATTTTAGCTTTTTAGCGAGTGCCTTGACTGCTTTTCGGGTTTTCTCGCTAATACCAGGGTAATCCTTCAATGCGCGCGAAACGGTGCCCATGGAAACCCCTAACTCATTGGCGATATCTTTCAGTGTAACTGGATTGCCTTTCATAATCCCATTTATCAGATGACATGCAGCCTTAGGCAATGCATGGGTCTCGGGGTGCGGTTTTTCCTTAAACCAAGGGCTAACCAGTATCAAAAGTAAGGCCGAACGGCAAATTATAACTATCCTTCACGCCTTTTTACGAGAAGGATGAAGCCTTTGTCGAGCTCTAGAAAACCTTGATCGTAACAAAAACGATATTCATCACCTGCCTTTGTTCGGTGGATGTTGGTAAAATATTGGAAGTCAAATCCACGTTTTAGCATTTCCTCCCTGTGGGTAGTCTTTTTGCCTTGAGGGTTCATTTCCTCCAGTATCTTCCTGTTTTTCTTTAGAATAGAATTCACATTCCTTATCAGCTGTAGTTGCTCTGAATTCTGCCTGTTGTTGAAAGCATTGCGGCAAGCATCAGAACAGAATTTCTTATCTATTCTACCAAAAACAGGTCGATCGCATTCAGGACATACACGTGAAGTCGCATGCGGCATAAGTATCGAAAATACCGTTTCGACTGCTGTATCCAAAATGAGCACCAAGAATATTCCCATGGATAAAGGGCCCGATCTTTATTACCCCCTTTAGATTTGTTCCTAATTTCACTGAATGCTGAAGTTGTTGGACATGCTCTTGTTCTCCATTCACGTCATCGTCATTTTCGGCAATGTTTTCGGATGGATCTGGGTCAAAACCCGAAAGGCTCACCTGATGTTACTGACGCTCACGCTCATTTCGTGGTTCCTGCTCGGCATATGGAAGGGATGGGGTTATTGTATTCTTACAGATTGGGAATGGGACTTAAAAAGAACACTTGGTGAGCAGGCACTACCTCACTCCTTTACTTCCTACCTGGCCAACAATATTCTTGGCTTAGATCTGGACAGGGCAACGGTTGACACCCTTACTGTTGGTGGCCTGGTGGTAGGGTTGGTCGGGGCACTTGTTGTAAACTGGAAGAAAATCAAACGTTAACTCATGTCCTGCAGGGTGTTTCTGTTGCTGTCGCTGGTACTAACCAGCTCGTGGTGCACTGGCCAGTACCTGTCAGATTCAACGAGATCCCTGGTTCCATACCGCATTGAAATTGGTTCAAACAGCACCAAATCGAATCTGTCGGCTGTACCTGTAACGTCGTTGCAGTCAAGCTCGGCACTTTCAGGTAATCTCTCTACTCCTGCTCTCACAGGCCTTCCGGACACAGCCTTCAACGCCAGGACCAATTACTCCGGTTTGATGATCAATTTCCTGACGAGCACCAAATGGCCAAGGTCCTGGTTTCGTCGGAAGGTTTTATTAACTATGGCACTGGAGGCAGGCCGTTCCACTACGCGAATGGCCAGGGTGATCGCCTCCGACAGTATTGCTTACCAATATGATTTCACCAATGATATATTCCGAATATCCCTTGGATTACGTCAATATTTCGTGCCGGAGCGAAGTAAAATTCGGATTTATCTGGGCATGGAGTGGACCAGTCAGTTCCATGTCTCATCGCGTGTACTTGAGCGGGAGTTGGATGCCTTTTTGTTCGCTCGTGGAGAAAGACGCCTATTTGCGAAAAGAGGCTACTCCACATTCCTAAATATTCCACTTGGAATCGACTACCGCCTCGCTCGGAAAAAGAAAGCCCACAAAAAAACCCGAATCTTCTACCAGTTTCAGGTTACACCCGGATCATTGTACACCCCGGCTTCTCGTATCACCAGGTTTTTTCGCGGCAACAGGCTAGGAATTTCATTGGGCCTATGACGAGATACTCCATCATTATACTGCTTTTAATATGCTCAATGCGCTTATTATCTCAGGAAGTTACGACGATCAGCGGGTACATTGTCGATGCTAGCAATGGCGAAGCATTGATTGGAGCAACCGTTTATGACCAATTGAGCAAAAAGGGGACCTCCTCCAACTTCTACGGATTTTACTCCTTAACACTCCCAGGTGACAGAGCCAAACTGCGCATTTCTTTCGTCGGTTTTGGCAGCGATATGGTGGAGGTTGACCTAAATGGATCGGTCACACTCGATTTTTCCCTTGAGCCGCAATCATCGCAAATGAATGCGGTGGTGGTATCGGCAGATCGCTTTGAAGCTGAGGAGGAAGTGCAAAGTACGCGCATGAGCACCATCCAGTTAAAGCCTAAGGAGATAGAGAAAATACCAGTCTTCGCGGGCGAAGTGGATATCATAAAAGTCGCACAGCTTATGCCAGGCGTATCTCGAGGAGGCGAAGGAACCACTGGGTTATATGTTCGCGGTGGCACCGATGATCAAAACCTTATGCTATTGGACGAGGCTACAGTATATAATGTGGGTCACTTGTTTGGCTTTTTCTCGGTCTTCAACAATGACGCTATTCGAGATATTTCGGTGGTCAAAGGAGGGTTTCCAGCCTACTATGGAGGAAGGTTGTCTTCGGTCATGGATATACGCATGAAAGAGGGGGATCTTAATAAGTGGCATGCCAAAGGAGGGATAGGCCTGCTTTCCAGTCGCTTGTCTCTGGACGGTCCTATCCTGAAAGACAAATTGTCCATCATGCTTTCCGGGCGGCGCACGTATATCGACCAGGTACTAAAGGCTACCGGCGTTAACTTGCCCTACTACTTCTACGATCTCAATGGAAAGATCACTTATAAGATCTCGTCTCGGGACAGGATATATCTAAGCTCTTATATCGGAGACGACATACTTCGATTTCGAGAAGAGGTAGAAGAAAGTAGTCCAGATGATGCGGGAGAAGCCACTGAGGTGGATGAGATCGATCAAGAACTCAACTTCGGATTTGAGTTGGGAAATGCGACCACCTCGCTTCGATGGAATCATATATACGACGATAACAAGCTTTTTCACAACGTTACCTTGTACCAAACCCAATTCGAATACGATATTGGTGGAAACTTTGTCGGCAATAGTCTATTGATCCGCTCGAGGATACGAGACCTTGGGCTGAAGGCAGACTGGGATTACTACCCAAACCCCGAAAATTCTATCACTATTGGCACGCAGGGCATCTTGCATATTTTTCGTCCGAATGTGGTCAATACCGGCGGCGACATTTCACAAGCCCTGGCCAGTCAGGCCGGTGATCCTATTAACAACCTAGAGTGGTCGTTTTACGGGCAAAATGATCAAAAACACAGTAACCAACTAAGTACCAACTATGGTCTGAGGTTATCGTCATCAATCGTCGGAAGCGCTTTTTATGGTGCTTTAGAACCACGTCTTGCGGCGAAGTATTCTTTTGGTAAACTGAATTCGGTGAAGCTCAGCTACACTTTTATGCGCCAGTATATGCATAGAGTATCGAGCTCTTCTATCGCATTGCCTACTGATTTGTGGTATCCGGTTACCGAGCGCGTGAGGCCTCAAAGCTCCCACCAGGTGGCGGCGGGGTATTTCAAAGGTTTCGCGAAATCTGGATGGAATTTGTCTGCAGAACTTTATGTCAAAACAATGGATCGCCTGATCGAATATCGGGAAGGTGCCCGATTGCTCCTTAACAACAACTTTGAGGATGAGCTTCTAAGCGGTCGAGGCATTTCATACGGCGGCGAGCTATTGGTACGCAAGAAAATTGGCCCCTTTACGGGGTGGTTGGGTTATACCCTCTCCAGGGCTTTGAGAGATTTTGAAGGACTCAATGGCGGCGAGTCTTTTGCGGCCAGATTTGACAGACGCCATGATCTTTCACTGGTAACCACGTTCGATTTCAATCCAAGGTTCTCTTTCTCAACAGTCTGGGTTTACACCAGCGGATCTCGTTTTACGGCCCAAAACGGTCAGTATTTCTTCCCAAACCCTTCGTTCACAGGAATTGACCTCATCCCAACCTACACAAAACGAAATGCCATTACCCTGGCCTCCAGTCATAGGCTCGATATGAATTTTATTATCAGGAACGCACCTGACAGGAAGTTCGTGAGCGAATGGCACTTTGGCTTTTACAACTTTTACAATCGTGCTTCGCCATACCAGGTAAGCATAGAATTTGATGGATTGACCTACAGATACATTCAGCGGGGCCTATTTGGTCTCATCCCCTCTGTAGCCTGGAATTTCAAATTTTAACTCATGAAAAACACAGTCACGGTCATTCTTTGTTTCTTTTTGCTGGCATGTCAACCGGAAAACTTACTGGTTGAGATCGAGCCACCGGCCGCTCAGGTAGTGGTTTCATCACAACTACTGCCAGGAGGTTCGCTCATCGTTTTTCTGACGCGGAGTTTCACCGCGCTGGAGGGAAACGAGGATAGTCTGAGCCAGGACTTTCTTCGTATGATCGTCGTTGAAAATGCCCTTGTTACGGTTTCTTCCGGTGCTGGCTTAGACACATTGACCGGCATTGAAGGCATTCCTGGTATCTACATCACTACCGATAGCCTGCCACTCGATAGTGAACTACTGGCGCTGAACATCTTTGATTCGTTGACAGGTTCTCAGGTATCGGCGGTTACGTCCATCTTACCTCCGGTTATCCCAGATAGCCTGGCCTTTTTCGAGGAAGTAAACGGCGAAGATACCATTGAGTCCATCTACTATGCATTTGATGACCCGCCATTTACCGAAAACTGGTATGCGGTAAATGTGTTGGACCCTACCAATCTGTTTCTTTCTCTCGAATCCAATCCCTTTAACCTGTTAGGTGAGGGCAACGGAACGGTCCATGAGCGTCTTATTTCCGATCGCACGCTGACCGAGCATAGGTTTGAACGTGTTTTCGAACTAGATCAGCGCACGGCTACTGATACGCTCGCCTTTTGGTTCACCAACGTAAGTGAAGGATACTTCCGGTTCTTAGACGCCAGACGAAGAACCGGAGGGATTATTGCGGCCACCACGTCCGAACCAATTAACCTCCCAACGAATGTAGTTGGGGGACTGGGATTTTTTAACGCACAAATACCAGTTATCCGATTAGTTACCAAAATCACAGAGTGAATAAATATCTGGTTATCAGTGACAAAAACAATTTTAGTCGCTTACAAACGGATACAAATACTTAGCTACCGAGTAAAACTCACCAGTGCATTCAGCTTTGCTTCAACGATTCGATCATCTACCGATCAGATCAACATCATCATTGTTAAATAAAAACATTAATTAAAATGAACGCACTTAGAAACACCGTACAATTAATTGGTAGATTAGGTAATGACCCTCAGATCAAGACTTTCGATTCTGGCAAGCGGATGGCAACATTTTCCATTGCAACCAATGAAGTCTATTATAATAATCAGGGTGAAAAAGTAGAAGATACCCAGTGGCATAACATTGTTGTCTGGGGCAAAAAAAGCGAGGTAGTGGAAAGTTACTTGAAGAAAGGCAGCGAGATCGCGGTGCAGGGCAAATTGGTGAATAGGTCCTACGAAAAAGATGGGGAGCGAAAGTATATCACCGAAATCATTGTCAATGACTTTCTGATGATGGACAAAAAAGCGAGCTAATTCCCGATAATTTCCTGAATGACCTCCACGGTCAGAGGCTTTGAATAGACGTTTTTTACAAACGGATAGGTCAAAGCCTTCTCTTTTTCAGTGGCATCAATCGATGCTGTAAGCATAATAACAGAAACATGGTCCGTTTCTTTTCCCGATATCTCCTTGAGGAAACCCCATCCATCCATTAGGGGCATGTACATATCGAGAAAAATCAGATCAGGATTAGGTATTGCTTCATCGTGTAATGCGTCAATTGCGGCTTGGCCATCAGAGAAAATCGACAACTGGATTTCAGGCATGACCATCTGAATGACAGTCTTGTTGAGGAAATTGAAAGTTTCCTCATCATCGACTAAATAAATATGCGAAATCTTCTTGCTCACGGGGTGGTTATGTCTTCTCGCTGGCAGTTTAGTACCTCCAAGCCTAGGTATACTTAGCGTTAACCCACAATTTTCCCTAACGGCTCGGAAAGTTGGGATGAAGTTAATAAAACAACCACCTAACCGAAAACTCTAATCTTAATCAACTTTAAAAATGTGCATTTGGCGAGCCAATGACACATTGCTGCGGACTGAAGGCCTGCAGCATAGCTTTTACCGAACTTGGTGCACTCCTGGCAATAACCCTTCTTTGGGTCGCATAATCTCCCTGTTGGCTAATTTTGAAAAAAATAAAAAGCGCACGCAACCTATTGCCTCGTTAGCTCATCTTCCATATGAAGATCAACGAAATGTTAACCATTCACAAGTCACCTTCTCTCGAGGATCTCTGCCTGGGTTGTCAAAAAGGCAAACCGAAAGCGCAGAAAGCGCTCTATGAAAAATTGGCTCCTAAGATGTTAGGGGTGTGCATGAGGTATCTGCGTGAAAGAGATGAGGCGGAGCATGTAATGATCGGCGGTTTTGTGAAGGTTTTTGAAAAAGCGAAGCAGTTCAGCGGTGAAGGGAGCTTCGAAGGTTGGATCCGACGGATCATGGTGAATGAGTCATTGATGTACTTGCGCAAAAACCAAGCACTCTCGCTGGAAGTCGATGTAAACGAGGTACATGGGGAGCTAAATTTTGCGGAGTTAGACACAACATTAGAAGCAGCAGATATCGTGAAAATGATTCAGGAGCTGCCTGTGGGATACAAAACAGTATTCAACTTATACGCTATTGAGGGTTATAATCATGCGGAAATAGCGGAGCAACTAGGTATAAGCGAAAGCACCTCAAAATCACAGCTTAGCAGAGCAAGAAAATTGCTTCAAAATAAGCTGATCGAAATGGAGGACATAGAATTGAAAAAAACTTTAGATCATGGAAAGTAACAAACTGGACAGACTTTTCAGGGAAAAATCAGAATCGTTCAAGGTAGCACCAAGTCCCGATTCGTGGGAAGCTATCGCTCAGAAAATTGACGGTAAATCCGAAGCTAAAAGGGTATACTTAAAATTAGCTGCGTCTTTCACGCTGATTCTTTGTGCAACTATAGCCTGGCTTCAGTATGGGCAGCGCGATCAAATGGTAAGTGTTATCGCCAACCACCCTGTTCCACAAGATGCGTTGGTCACCTGGGACCCGGCCAATGTACTTACTTTGGGTATTCAAGTGGTGTCGATAGCGGAGCCTGCGGCAGCCCCGGCTGAGCGAGAGGTAGTGGAAGAATCAGCATCAGATGTAACTGCGACGGAAAAACCACTACGGTTGACCCTGGCACTGGTAGATAGGAAAGGCATCGACAACTACTTTCAGCTAAAAATGCCGGGCAATCTCGGTCCTACCAGTGATATACCGGTCATTAGCATTAAATACTACGCAAACCTTGGAGAGGAAGCCACACCCAATGACAAAAAAGGTCTAAGTAATTGGGTAGCCAAGGCATCCGAATTGAAGCCAGGGCAACTTTTTGCTGATCTACGTGCAGCCAAGGACGACTTGTTTGCATCAAAGAGAGGAAAGTAATTCATAAAAAGGTCAAAAATTCAACAACTCAAACGAAAAGGAGAAATGAAAAAGTTAATTCAAATACTAACAATAGCGTTCCTGGCAATGCCATTGTATTCAAAGGCAACAACAGCAGCGGATACGGTCATAATCGAATTAGAAGGTGGTAGTAAGATCATCATCTATACGGATTCAAAATCAGAGCTCAAAGCACTGGAAAACTACGACTTCAACAAGATGATAGCTGATCTGAATAAGTCGGTCGACAGTACCGGGTCCAGCTATATTCAACTCACAGATGAAGATGGTCGCACTTACAAAAAGGAAGCCAAAATTGTTTACTACGATGAGCGTAAGGAACGTAGGACCATCCGAGATTACGATGACGATGATGACGATGACGATCGCTGGGAACGGCGACGAAGCCGCCGTACCTTCCGTAGTACTCGAAACAATTGGAATGTGGAGATAGGCATAACGAACTGGCTTGAGGATGGCAGCGATTTTCCAAGTGATATCGACGCTCCATACACTGTACAGCCCTGGGGATCCTGGTATTTAAGTCTTAACTCGGACTACAAATCACCTATCGCAGGTCCGTTGGCTCTTCAATGGGGTTTTGGACTCTCCTGGTCCAACTTCAGGTTTCAAAATGAGGACATCATTCTGACAGAAGGCCTTGATCAAGTGGAATTCTTCCAGATCACCGATCCAGCCATAGACCCTATCAGGAGCAAATTGAATGTATGGCACTTGAACGCCAAGTTTGTTCCTATGCTGGATTTTGGTGAAAGGCGAGACAGTCGTAGAAGAGGTCGGTACTATAGCCGACGTGGGGCAAGAATTGGATTCGGTGGCTATGCAGGATACAGAATCGGCAGCTCTACAAAGGTCGTATTCGAAGATAATGGCAATAAGGAGAAAGATAAGGAGCGAGATAATTTCTTCCTTCACAATATCCGATACGGCCTACGTTTTCAGTTTGGTTACCGGGCATTCGACCTATTCGCTAACTATGATTTAAACGAGATGTTTGCTTCGGGTACCGGACCGGATCTGAACGCATTTAGCTTCGGGCTTATATTCTAAAAGCACAGTAGGAAAGGGTCGTTCCAATACATTTGGCACGACCCTTTTTTCTGTTCAATCTTTGAGGATCAACCGATGCGTTTCCTTGATCCCATCCCTCTCCAAAATCAACAAATATTGCCCCTCTTCCAGGTGATGCAAATCTAAAACGCCCGGAAACCTTGCTCCCGACAGCACACTTTTGCCGGATTGATCAAATAACTGGAATCCGCCGGGAAAATGGTCCTTGACGCGAATCACCCCCCGAGACGGGTTGGGGAAAATAGCGGACTCCCCCGCCAGACCTACAGCTAGAATGGCATTGTTTACCAACTCTACGTTTCGTACAATGGACCTACTCTCATTACCGTCCGAGATGGTAAGTTGAATGTCGTAAGTTCCGGCGGATTCAACTGAAAGTGTCGGGGCAAACTCATCAGACTCAACACTTCCGTCTGCCCCTATATCCCAGGCATAGGTCAGTGCATCACTCTCATTAAAGACGGACAAATTATCCATTTGCACCTCGAGTCCGGAGGATGTCGGGCTCGTCTCGAGAACAGCAAAAAATGGTCTGAACTGCCCCAAGGTTACCGGCTCGGTCACTTCTACCAGCTCATTGGTCGATAAATCATTCAATACAAGGGTAGCTCCAGACGTCCAGGTTACCCGTAACTCCTCAACACGGGTTGCATCCCCCAATCCAAAGTGCGCCGCCAGATCACTCTGGCTGGCATAACCGGTCTGGGAAGAAATATGACGGTATTGCCATACTTCACTCCCATTGATAATGGCACGAATTGCAATCTTGGCTCCAATAGAAGAGCGATTAGATAACGTACCCTCACATTTGACCTTCAGCCAGTTGTTGCGGCTCAATCCTGTATTTTTAAAGATGCTATTGGCGACACCCGCTGTGTTGGCCACGGCGATATCCACAAAACCATCTCCATCAAAATCTGAAAATGCCACCCCATAGGAAGACCCTTCCGTAACCACCGCGGGATCATCAAATACTTGTATAAAAGCTCCTGATCCATCATTGAGGTGGAGTTCATTAGCCACGGGCGTGTCCCCGTCCGCGAAACCATTAGCTACGAACACATCGAGATCGCCATCGTTATCAATATCTCCAAATGCGGAACCAATGGAAAAAGCCACATGCCCAGAAAACTGGCCAAATGAGAAGGTCCCATTCCCGTCATTGATAAAGAGTTGATTGGTCCCACCAAAGTTCATTACCAACAAGTCAAAATCACCATCGTTATCCACATCTGCCCAGCTGCTGCCAAAAGTGGTGGCCGATTGATCTGTAATCAGATTGTCGTCGGCAGTTTCAAGTATTCCCTCATTGTTTAGGTAGATTTCGTTCTTCCCACCCTCATTTCCTACAAAAAGATCCAGGTCCATATCGCCATCGATATCCACCCAGTTGAGGGAACGTGAATTGACCCTTAGGTCAGTAAAATCTGTATTTTGACGCTGATAGAAATCTCCTGATTTGTTGTTGAACTGGACGTTTTTCTCACCTGCTCCAAAAGAGCTATTGGCAATAACCAGGTCCACAAAAGCATCTCCGTCTACGTCACCCCAAGCAGCGGATTCCGAGTGTCCGCCCGTACTGGGGCTGCCACGAACTGTCCTGACAAAGGCACCATCTTCTTGTAAATAATAGACATTGCCTTCACCATACCAATTGGCCAGGTAACCATCTAGATCGCCATCATTGTCTACATCTGCAAAAGTGGCTCCGACGGTGGCGGTATTGTCGGTACTCAGTTCCGATGATTGCTGAAAACTGAATCCTGAACCGGTCCCCAGGTAAAATTCGTTGTTGGCACCTCCTCTAGGCCCGTTCACAATATATAAATCAGTCAAGTCGTCACCGTTCATATCAGTAAAAATCACGCCCCGAGAATCTCCGGTGTTACCCATCAAATCGGTTGACGTGAATACTTCAAAGTACTGAGCATCGACCACATGAAAGCACAAAAACGCGAGTGTAAAAAGCCATACTTTCCTTACGAACATGGTCCAAACCTAGGAGGCCCCGATCACTGTTATAAGAGGCCATTCCCTTCTCTGGTATGAAAATTCAGGTGAAGTGACACTTTTTCACGGCCGATGGCTTTTCTATTCTTTCATTTACCGAAGGAACAACTTTAATTACAGTCAGAAATGCACTTCAATCGCAGGCTCGTACGGTTAATCATTTCATTGGTTTTGGGGTTGCCCTCCTATCCGATTTATGCCCTCATGAGGGGGTTCCCATTTGAACAAATTACGGGTTACGCATTTACCCAGTATGGAATTACCGCAGCCCTGGCCTTTTTTGGGCTGTTCGAATTGCAGCAGCTAAAGGCAATCAAGTTGGACAAGATTTTGTCCTGGGAAGGCCATTTGACGAAAAGACTGCTGATAGAAATCGGGACCTCCTTATTGATTACTGTGGCCGTCGTGTACACCGCCTACTCCACGCTATATGTCATCATTTGGGACATGCCGGTGGTACTACCGTCCGTAATTCTCTACGTGTGCCTGGTCTTTTTCATTTCTCTCTGCTTCATGGTTTTTGTAAATGCCTCCAAACTCTTTGATCAATGGAGGCAGTCACTGGTCAGAATTGAATCCCTGGAAAAAGAAGCGGCCAATGCACGTTTTGCAGCTTTAAGAACGCAATTGAGCCCGCACTTTTTCTTCAACAACCTAAGCATTCTCAACGGCCTGATTGATGGCAACAGCAAGGAGGCTAAGGAATTTATACATAAATTTTCTCAAGTATTCAGGTACATTCTGCAACATGAAAATCATGAGGTGGTACTTCTTAAAGAGGAGATAGAGTTCGTGAAGGATTATCTCTATTTATTGAAATCACGATTCGGCGATAAGCTTTTGTATAAAATAGAAGTCCCCGAAACGCGCGACGATTACATACCGCCAGTATCTATACAGGTGCTGCTTGAAAACGCCGTAAAACACAATGAAATGTCCATAGATGCCCCGCTCAGCATTGTTGTGAAAAAAACAGACAAATCGGTGCAGGTTGTTAACAACAAAAAAGAACGAAAAGGAAAAATACTGTCACTTAAAACAGGCCTTGAAGGCTTGCGCCAACGATTTCAAATTCTCACCGAAGAACCTATAAAAGTTCAGGATACGCACGCAGAGTTTTTGGTGACCATACCAATTATTAGCGTAGAATGAAGATCCTCGTCGTGGAGGATGAACCGGTCAGCGCCAATGAGCTTCGCAGGCTTATCCTGGATTACTATCCAAAGGCGGAAATTTTAGGTCCGGCAGATTCGATTGCCAGTACGACCCAATTCATACTTGACCATAATCCTGAGCTCATTTTTATGGATATTGAACTGGCGGATGGTTCCGTCTTCGAGGTATTCAATCGAGTGGAAGTGACAGGTGCAGTGATCTTTACTACCGCGTACGACGCCTATGCGTTAAGGGCTTTCAATGAAAATGGGCTCGCCTATCTTTTGAAACCTATTACCCAGGAGAAAATCAGAGAGACTTTCAGGAAAATAGAAAAACTTGGGAGACAAAGTCAGAAAATTGACTTTCAAAACCTGCAAGTCATTCAACCGGACTATAAGACGAAATTTCTCTTTAAGTCTGGGCGTAGATTAGTACCAGTATCCGCTTCCACCATAGCTTATTTTCATGGTGATGACGACCTTGTCTATGCGCACACACCAGAGGGACAAACCTACCTTTGTGGCTACAGCTTGGCCAAACTTGAAGAACTCCTGGATCCTTCGATGTTCTTCCGTATCAATAGGCAGTATATCGTCAATCGCACCGCCATACTTTCTCTCATCCAACACGACAAGGGGCAAGTAAAAGTGGAAATATCTTCATCCAAGCCAATTACAGAAATCGTAAGTAGAAGAAAAACGCCGGAGCTCAAGGCCTGGCTATTGGAGTAACATTGTATCGCCGCTGACATTCGCAATCAAACTCTCCGGAATCGACAACCCAGGACCATTTAAGTAAAGTAATGTTGGAATGTGAGGCATTTAGTTTTCTGGTTGCTGGCATTAATATCAACGGCGCAATTGCAAGCGCAGTGTTGTTCTGGAGGGGTTCCAATGTCCGGGAATATTGGTTTACCAGCTACTGAAAAAGGAACTTTCCAAGTTACGGTCAACTATGATTGGAATAACCTGGAAACGTTGATGGCTGGCAGCGAAAAGCTAAATGACAAAAGTCGTCGACGTGAAACACATGCGATCCTGATAGAAGGTGGTTATGCCATTTCCGAACGGTGGTCTCTGGATGTTTTCTTTTCACTTGTACGACAGGAAAGGACCATCAATCAAAGGGGTCTTAGCGAAGACTTTATCCATACGCAAGGGGTCGGAGATGCTGTTGGATTACTAAAATATAAGGTAATACAAGGCCTGAACTTAGGCCTGGGAGTAAAAGCACCGCTGGGTGCCTCCAACCGCACAAGGGAGAATGGGTTACCGCTTAACGCCGATCTTCAACCCGGTAGTGGGGCCTGGGATATGATAGTGTATGCCAACTACCTCCGGGAGTTTTCTTTTCGTCCTACGCTGACCATTTCGGGTACCGCAATCCATAGGTTCACAGGCAGCAATAGCAACTACCTTGGAAGTTCTACTTACGCTTTCGGGGATGAAACGCAGTTGATTCTGGGTATCGGCGACCGCTTTAATGTGGGTAAGATTTTCATAGACCCGTCCTTAAGATTGCGATACCGAAAGGCTGGTCGTGATCAATTCAACAGCACAGACTTTCCGGCATCCGGTGGTGATTTTGTCTTTGTAAATCCCGGTGTTTCCATGGTCCTTTCTCCGTCGTGGAGTTACCAATTCAACATTGGTTTGCCGCTCTATGCCCGCGTGCAGGATACGCAGTTGTCACCTACGGTTCGGGTCAATACCGGTTTTCATTTCACACTGCCGAAAAAGGCTAGTTTTGATATAATAGAACCCACCCGGTAGCTACTTATCGTAGTACCTCCTTCAACTTCTCTCTGAATGGAGTGAATGAAATAAGATCGTTGTGGTGTCCCCCCTCAATTGTATGAAAAGTTACATGCCGCTTCGCGACGGCTTCAAAAAGTTTTTGACCGGACTCATAAGGAACTACCTCGTCTTCGTCGCCATGAAAAAGATATATAGGTGTGTTCACCAGTGTCAAATGCTGGGAATTATTGAATTGATACTTCAAAAGCGCTGATATGGGAAAAAGTGGGAAATACCTTTTCGCCATGTCTCTCATACTATGAAAAGGTGTCTCCAGCACTAATTTGCCATGAGGCACTTCTGATGCCAACTGACTTGCCATGCCCGATCCCAGGGATCTTCCATAAATAATAATTTCACTGGACTCCCATTCCTCAAGCAAGGATTCATAGATCGCGCCAGCATCTGAAAACATGAGTTGCTCGCTTCTGCGACCAACACTCTTTCGTAACCCCGATAGTCATAAATAAGTACATCATAGCCCAGATCTAAAAAAAAATAACTCACTTCTCCCCATCTGGAAAGATTACCCGCATTCCCATGATGGTACATGATGATCCCTTTGGGTTTATTGGCATGGAAATGCAACGCATTTATACGACCACCATCTGGCCTTTCAAACCAAAGCTCATCAAATGGACGGTCAAATTCGAAGGTGTGATCTGCGGGCAGCGCCTCTGGCAGAAAAATAAATCGGTCTTGCAACAAATAAAGAAGTGCACCCACCAATAGGTAAATGGCGCCAACTCCAATAAGCACAACTTTTAGAAGACTCAAAGTTTTACCGGTTTCTTTTTACCGCTCCGTTTAAACTCTATACTTGTCTCCCTCGGATCAATGGCCTCAGGCAACTTGGAATTTAAGATCTCGTGAAGCATCCTATGATATTCTTCTTTTGTATAGAGGTTGTTGTGCCCCCCACCTATTACTGAATACAATCGCGTATTCTCCGGACGTATTTTTGACAATTTGATGGCGGTATTATAAGGAATTAATTTATCGTTTGTCCCATGTACAATCTTAATCGGACAATCCACATACTTTAACCATTTGTGGGTCTCAATCGGGAACCTGAGAATCAGCGAAAGCGGCAGGAATGGCGCATATCTTTTAGCGACCTTCTTCAGACTGTAGTAAGGGCTCTCCAGGATCAACATCCGAGGCTTATTGGTGCTGGCCAGCTTTGCAGCAAAGCCAGACCCAAGGGATCGGCCATAGACAACAATATATTTCTCATCCACCTGCTTCTTTATCTGATCATAGATGAATTGCAGGTCTTTCTTGATACCAGCTTCAGTGCGTTTGCCCGTACTTTTGCCGAAGCCCCGATAGTCAATCATGATCACGTCATATCCCAGTCGGGTAAAGTCCACTGCAAAGCGCCCCCAGCCCTTAATCGAGCGAGAGTTGCCCTTCAGGTAAAGTACCACTCCCCTTGGAGCGTCAAGACAAAAGTGAACACCATTTATATTGACCCCAGGAACAGGTTCCAGGTTGTATTCCATGAACGGCGTATCTCCATATTTGAACTCGAAATCCGCAGGCAATTTTTCGGGCTTAAAGAGGAATTTTTCTTGCCAGAAATACACAATGAAATTTGCCAGTACATAGGCGACAGCCAGGACAATTACGATGATCGTGAGCATGAACCCCATGAAGATAACTCAATTCTGCCAAAATTATTCACGATGCTCATACCTCCTACGGGATTTTACTTTGTCCTTGACCCTTTCAAGAATTAATCGAGTCAGTTGCTTACAGATAGCCTCCCGTTCTCTCAGAGCGAAAATCTCACTGACCCTTTTCTCCTCCAAATCGAAGCGATAGAAAAAACTAACAAGCAGGGACATATCATGGGTCAAAAAGTAAGAAACCCGCTCTTCCAACCATTCACCTAACCGATCGAAGGAGGAAGCAACGGATCCATCAAATTCTTCTTTCGGGTCCAGGTCTTTCCTGATAAGTTCATAGCTTAATCTTACTGCATCATGGTCCATACACGCAAGTTCCTCTGTTTCGTCCTATTCTTTTTCATATTCATCGCGGATAGTCCCGCCCAAGGTGACCAGGAAAAGGCGATTATGAATGTCATCAATTCCGTATTCGAAGGGATGGCCACCAACAATGGTGATCTGATACGAGCGGCATTCAGTGATGATGCCCAGACGTTCACGGTTTTTGTTGACGAGGAAGGCATCACGCAAAAGCGACCAGGATCCGTAGAAAAGTTTGCAGAAGCAGTTGACAAGGAGAAAGCGCTTCAATGGACCGAGCCCATCTGGAACGAAAAGATCGAAATTGATGGTCCACTAGCGTCGGTCTGGGTGGATTACGCTTTTTACCTGGGAGCGGATTTTCACCACTGTGGCGTCGATGCATTTCACCTGATCCAAACAGCTGGTGAATGGAAAATTTTTCATTTGGTCGATACGCGCCGAACAGAGGATTGCGACGTGCCCCAGTATATCAAGGACAGTTATGATTGACCTGCCTTCTCGTCAGCAGCGTCTTTGCCTTCGATTGTCTCTACTTTGTCCTGCAGTAACTCCGGATGATCTGTAGCTAGCTTATTGTACCAGGTAACAAGTTTCTTCATATCCGAAACGTATACTTTGTCTTCATCATAGGCTGGCAGGATGTGCCTAAGGAAAGACTTCAATTCTCCAGGTTCGCTGGAAGCATTCAGGTCGGTATCCCCGTCAAATTCCTTATGGATTTTTTTCATGACCTCTTCCAACGGAACCGAACCCTCTCCGTCAGTTGTATAAATCGAAATATCGCCTAGAACAGAAACCTTCATCCGCATTCCGGCGATTAGCTTTTTCCCGTCTTCCAGGCTCTCGAGGATCACCCCATTACGTGTAGGTGAAATCACTTTGAAAAGGCCACTCTTTCCAGAAACTGAAGCAATGTCGTTGAATTCCATAAGTCTTTTGAATGAGCTGCAAAACTAAGGGACTTGCCAGTGCAGCCAATGCCAGGCAAAAAAAAATGTCAAAGCTTTGCCATGACACTTTTAGGATAATACTACTTAGCTCAATGATTTATGCTTCAAAATGGAAAAGCAAAAAAAATGAGTTTCTGACCTTACTCTTACATTATCAGAAATGAGGCCAAAAAACATAACACACTGTTAATCAAACACATAAAAACCAATCAATAGACTTAGTAGTTCGATACCGAACAACTTTATGCAGAAGATCGATCAGTCTCTGATGTTAAGATCGGGAAGACCTGAGCTTGATGAATTTGGGAAGGAAAAGGCTTGTCAAGATCAGGCTTGCGACCAGGAGGGTCCATTTAATAATTTTCATGGCGGTTTTTCTTTGGTGTCCCCAAAGGTGCGAAACCATCATAAATTATCAAATACCCAATTCTGGGTAATTTTTACGGTAATTGTACCTACTTAGCTAGAGAATCGCTTTACTTCAGGGTTGGTTCGAAGCAGTCGTTCAAATATTTCCAGCATATCGTCAAAATCCCAGGGTTTGGTAACGAACTCATGGATTCCGAAACTACCTACAGCTTCATCCAGTTCGTGGCGTTTGATAAAGCCACTTAAGATCATTCTACGGATATCCGGATTGTGATCATATACATCCCTCAATAGTTCAGTACCTACCATGTCTGGCATCCTATGGTCTGTCACAACCAGATCTATCTTCTCGCTCTTCACAATTTCCAACGCTACCAAGGGGTTTTCTGCGGTGCGAACATTGTAAAGTCTCCTGAAGGCTGATTTGAATCCACGCAAATTCGGTGCCTCATCATCAACGTAGAGAATAGTGAATTCTTTCTGCTTCTTGCGAGTGGGTCGCTCCATTACTTCTTCCATCTGTATCCGGTTGGTCTTACCTCGAAAATAGATCATACCTGATTAATGGGCGGCACATGCCAGCGCAACAAGTATTTTATCGGATAAACAGGAATAAATCTGACGTTTACAAATCATTAAGCTGCCAAATGTATTTGACAATATCATGACCTTCCTTATTCACAACCGATGACTGAAAGAACGGAGGCAGTTCCTCCCATTCTTTTTTCATATGCTTGCGGTACCTGGCAATATTGGAATTTGTTTGATTAGGACTTTGCTTATCAGTTTTAGTAAAAACCATGGCAAAAGGGATTCCTTCTTCACCCAACCACGCCATAAAGTCCATGTCAACTTTTTGCGGATCATGCCTGGAATCAATCAGCACAAATACATTGACAAGGTTTTCACGTTCCCGCAAGTATCGTTCGATCATAACCTTCCACTTAGCTTTTTCTTTCTTGCTCACTTGCGCCCAGCCATACCCTGGCAGGTCTACCAGGTACCATTGATTATCAATCAAAAAGTGATTGATTAGTTGTGTTTTGCCGGGCCTACCGGAAGTTTTCGCGAGTTTCTTATTGTTTGTCAGCAGGTTGATCAATGAAGATTTACCGACGTTTGACCGGCCGATAAAGGCGTATTCCTTGAAGTGCGTTTTGGGGCACTCCTCCAACTTTGAACTGCTTTTTTCAAAAACCGCCTGCTTGATTAAATGCATAATTCAAAATTAATATTTCCTGTCGCTAGAGGAACTTACTGAACATCTGCGCTCTGCGTTGGGTTATTCCGTAATATTGTGGCGAATATGACTGTAGTACCGTACAAAGAGAAAACAACAGGCAAAAAAGTGCAGGTAGCCGAGATGTTTGATAATATCAGCGGCAAATATGATTTTCTCAATCATTTTCTGAGTCTGGGCATTGACATCCTCTGGCGCAAAAAGGCGATCCGCTACCTAAAGGCCGATCAGCCCAAGCAGATCCTCGATATCGCCACCGGAACAGGCGATTTTGCGATAGAGGCTTTGTCTCTAAAACCTGATTTCGTAACAGGCGTCGATATTTCCCCCGGCATGCTCAACATCGGTCGAGAAAAATTACGAAAACGAGGTTTGGATGATCGCATAGCTTTATTTGAGGGAGACTCGGAAAACCTGAACTTTGAGGATAATAAGTTCGATGCGGTGATCGTTGCATTTGGAGTCAGGAACTTTGAGAATCTGGAAAGAGGATTGGAAGACATGAGGAGAGTACTAAAGCCGGGTGGCAAGGCAGTGATATTGGAATTCTCGAAACCGACCAGCTTCCCTTTTAAGCAACTTTATCACTTTTATTTCAAGTATATTTTGCCTATTGTTGGGCGATTGATCTCTAAAGATCAGGCAGCTTATACCTATTTGCCCGAATCTGTAGGAAGTTTTCCTGATGGAGAAAAGTTTTTGAAGGTCCTGAGCACTGTTGGATTTAGAAATACGGAATGCAAATCCCTGACACTTGGCATAAGCTCAATTTACATAGGCTCAAAATAGTCTTAGTTATTTTCCTGGTGGGGGTATGGGGTACTGGTGTGGCTCAAACCTACAATAATCGCACGGAAAATCTGATCCACTATGATGAGGAAAGAATCCACTACGGTTTTGCTTTCGGTGGGCATTCCTCGAAATATGTTATTAAGTACAATAATGATTTTGTAAGTCCCTCTTTGGATACCCTTCATTCAGTGGTAACCAGAAGTCTCGGTGGTTTCAAGGTAGGTTTTGTAGTCAACTTCCACCTGTATCAATACCTGGATTTCAGAATTCTGCCAACCTTTGGCCTTTATGAGAACGAACTGCTTTATCGATTCACCAACAGCGGTACCGAAACATTATTCAAGGATGCAACCTATTTCGAGTTGCCTCTGGTTTTGAAATACAAAAGCGTACGTAGGAGAAATACGGCCATGTACCTTGTGGGAGGAATCAATCCCTCGCTGGAAGCCGCGGCCCGTGGCGATGATGTAGCAGAAGTGGAAACCCTGGAGACAAAAAACTGGAATTTGGCCATTGAAACGGGGATCGGACTGGATATCTATTTTCCGCTCTTCAAATTTTCACCGGAATTGAGATATTCCTGGGGCATTAGAAACATGATCAGAGAAGAGAAGAATGAATTTAATGCTGCATTGGACAAAGTAATTTTTCACAATTTCACCTTTTTCATCACTTTTGAAGGCGGGCCGAGTTACCTCAAAAAGAAAAACAGAAGAAAAGGATGAGTAAACCCATTGCGCTGATCACCGGAGCCACCAGTGGCATTGGTGAAGCCACAGCTATAAGCCTGGCACCGAGCCATCAGTTGATCATTTGTGGCCGGCGAGCTCAACGACTCACTCAACTTCAAGAAAGGCTCAAACCACTAACGGATGTCACCTGTCTGGCCTTTGATGTCCGTGACAAAGCAAGCGTCCAGGCTTCCATCGATTCTTTACCCGGTCCATGGAAACAAATAGAGGTATTGGTCAACAACGCCGGAAATGCCCACGGACTTGACTTTATCCAAGACGGCAATAGTGAAGATTGGGAAGCAATGATGGACATCAATGTAAAGGGATTGCTCTATGTCAGTCAGCAAGTTCTGCCCTACATGGTCACCGCCCAAAGAGGGCACGTGATCAATATTGGTTCTATTGCCGGTAAGGAAGTGTACCCAAAGGGCAATGTTTACTGCGCCAGTAAGTTTGCCGTAGACGCGCTCACGCAAGGGATGCGGATGGACCTGAATCCCTACGGAATTAGGGTTACAGAAATTAAACCCGGTCTGGTCGAAACTGAGTTTTCAGAAGTGAGATTTAAGGGAGATCAGGAACGCGCAAAATCGGTTTATGCAGGCTTCCAGCCCCTGACCGCTGAGGACATTGCTGATACCGTGAGATATGCAGCGTTGGCTCCGCCCCATGTAACCATCGCTGAAATGACCGTCTTACCTACAGCACAGGCATCTGCCACGATTGTGAATAAACATTAACCCCAACTTATGCCCAAGAAAATATTGATTTTGGGAGCTGGCAGATCAGCTTCTTCGCTCCTGGATTACCTCATTAAACTCGCTGACGACATATCGGTTTCCATTTGCGAGCAAAATGACCAACTACGCGATGAACGGTTAAGGGAATTCCCCTCCCTTCAAACGGAAACCGTAGATGTGCTTAATCCCAGCGAATCGGAAAGCGTGTTTCAAAATTACGATTTGGTGATTTCCATGTTGCCAGCAGCCTTACATATTCATCCGGCACGGGCATGTGCCAAATTGGGGGTAAACATGATCACCGCCTCTTACCTCAATGAGGAAATATCAAGCCTCTCAGATCAGTTTGAAGCTAAGGGAGCCGTTTTACTCATGGAAATGGGGCTGGATCCCGGGATCGATCATATGTCCGCCATGAAGGTGCTGGATACGATCCAGGCCGCAGGGCATGAGCTCACAGCATTTGAAACATTCACCGGAGGGTTATTGGCAGAAGACACAGAAAAAGACAACCCATGGCAGTATAAATTCACGTGGAACCCACGTAATGTGGTAATGGCCGGGACCGGCAACGTAAAGTTCATTCAGGAAGGCAGATATAAATACATCCCCTATCACAAGTTGTTTTCCCGTACTGAAATCATCCATATTCCAGGTTATGGTTATTTCGAAGGATATGCTAACAGAGACTCGTTGAAATATCTGGACCTTTACAAGCTGCGAAATATCCAAACACTTTATAGAGGCACCTTGCGTCGACCTGGTTATTGCAAGGCGTGGAATGTCTTTGTACAAATCGGAGCAACTGATGACACCTATGAAATGGAAGGTGTCGAGTCCATGACCCATAGGCAGTTTATCAACTCATTTCTTTCCTACAATCCTCATGACTCGGTAGAGTTGAAGCTAGCACACTATATGAGCATTGGGCTGGAGTCAGAAGAGATGTATCGATTGAAGTGGCTAGGGATTTTTGACGATGAACCGATCGGACTGTCAAAAGGTACACCAGCGCAACTTCTGGAGCACATTCTGAAGAAAAAATGGACACTTGATCCCTCTGACCATGATATGATCGTGATGTGGCACAAGTTTGACTACCTGGAAGCAGGACGACCGAAGCAAATCCAATCACACATGGTCGCCATCGGGGAAAACCAAATACACACGGCCATGTCCAAAACTGTAGGGTTGCCCATGGCTATCGCGGCAAAACTGGTGATACAAGGCAAGCTTCAGGTGACCGGTGTGAAAATTCCAACGGAACAGGCTATTTACGAACCTGTGCTGGCAGAATTAGGAGAATTGGGATTTGAATTTTCTGAACGGGAGACCATTTCCTAATTGCGTGCTCCGTAAATCGAGCGAATTCCCTCAATATCACCAGCTCTCAAGCCAGTATACGAAGGGTCTGGTAAGCCCTGCGACATGACATTGCCTCGACCCGGGTGTCCCAACCCAAGGGCATGGCCAATTTCGTGAAGAGCTAGCAGAAAGAACTCATGACAAGACCGTGATCTTCCGTCGAAAATGATCTGACCGGAAACGAACTGACAACTCCCTGTCATCGGTGGGAACCCAACAGCGGTGGGATCGATGATGGCCGCAAAAAGTCGGATATCGCTATTGGGTGAAGCTGCCTCCTCCTGAAAATCGATGTTCGCCACTGCCGAGTAAGCGTCAAAGGCTTGGCGGATCATGTCCTTGGCGCAGGCAATCTGATGCACCTCGAAATCCCTGCTTTCAAGGGTCTCGTCGTTTAGCACAAACGACTCCCCTGGTCCCTGGAAGCTGAAAGTTACCGTGCCTCCGGAGGTTCCAGGACCGGGTGTGTTATTTCCTGCCGGTGAAAACAAACGATCCTCCCCCCATTTGGAACCAAACGTGCAGAAACGCCCATTGGAATTGCAGACTGACAGGTCAGGCAAACAGCCAGCCTGCCCGCCATCATCGTTGGAACAAGCCAATAACACAAACGCGCCTACCCACCAAAATTTAACTCTAAGCATATTGTACGCCTTAATCATAGTGATACCTACACGCAAAGATTTGCACCTCTTCTTCTACGACCCTGTATACCAATCTATGCTCCTGATCGATTCTTCTTGACCAGTAACCGGCAAGGTCATATTTAAGTGGCTCCGGTTTACCAAGCCCATGAAAAAAGTCCCGCTTTATGTCTTTGATCAATTCGTTGATCTTTTTTATCATTTTCTTGTCAACTTTCTGCCAATATTGATAATCCTCCCAGGCATTTTCCGTAAAAACTAGGACCATCCTACAGGTTTAGGTCAGGTGTCACGACTTTAGACGATTTTAACTGTTCTATAGACTCGTGCAATCTATCCGCATTCTTTTTCGAACTTAATAGATGCAACGTCTCCATAATACTGTTGTACTCATCAAGTGAAATCATGACCGTTCCCTTACCGCTCTTTCTTTTGATAATAAGTGTCTCATTGTCATCCTCAACACTGTCCAGGTATTTCTTGAGCCTGGTCCTAAATTCTGAATAGTTGGCAGCAATCATTTGTTTAACTTGTTCTTATTTACGTACAATTACACGTACATAATTAACAAATAGTTCCTAAACATTGGTTTGATAAAACCTCACAAGTAGAATTCCCTAAGCAAATCTTGCAATTCTTGGGTATAATGTCCGGAACCGTCACGAATTACGAGCTGATCTTCCACTTTTGGGCTGGTCTCCCGTTGAAACATACCTATCGTTCTCAATGGTGGCAAGCCCGCCTTATTGAGGACCCGGGTCTCGTTTGCGCACGAAAACCCCTTGTTGATGCAAACGGCTTTGAACAATTGGAACTCGTACGTCGGATACATTACCCAGAACCGCCCGCTCTCCGAAAGCAAGCTTCTTACAGCTGTCACGAGCTCTTCCTGGTTTAGGTGATCATCGTGGATGGCCACATCCTTTGCGCTATCCGACTTTTTGTGGTTCGAAAAAAACGGTGGATTACTAACGATCAAATCGAATTTTTCGGTTTCTTCCGAAGCATATTCCTGTATTGATTGGTGGATACAATGCAATCGGCTCTTCCAAGGACTGCCGGCAAAGTTGGTCGTTGCCTCACTCGCGGACTTGCCGTCTACCTCCACAGCTGTGATGGTAGCCCGTGATCGCTGGGCCAGCATTAAGGCGAGCAAACCTGTCCCTGTTCCTATATCCAAGATACTTTTTTCAGTACCCTGAACTTCGATACGAGCCCCAAATAAGCAACCTTCTGTCGTTACCTTCATGGCCGACTGACGTTGTTCAACACGGAACTGGCGAAAGCTGAAATGTGAGTTCCGAGGCACTACTTAAGTGCTTTGCTCCCGCTCAAAAACTTCGTCGATGCTTTGTTGATACTCCTGTAGTTCAGCACCGGCAACTGCGAGCTGATCGCAGCGCTCATTTTCCGGATGGCCGGCATGCCCTTTAATCCATTGGAACTTCACACGATGCCTGTAGTAGGTCTTCAGGAATCGCTCCCAGAGGTCTCGATTCTTTTTACCCTTGAAATCTTTCTTTACCCAGTTGGTCAACCACCCTTTTTCTACTGCATCGACAACATATTTCGAATCTGAAACAACCAATACATCCCAGCCATCTTTTTTTATTGTCTCCAGGCCTTTGATTACAGCCAGTAGCTCCATTCGGTTGTTAGTAGTCATCCTAAACCCCTCATAAAGCTCTTTTCGTTTTCCCTTGTAATCCAAAATCACACCATAGCCACCGGGGCCGGGATTGCCCTTTGCCGCACCATCCGTAAAAATCTTGATCATCCTGCAAACCAATTGGTTTTGAACAATTTGATTGCAATAGAAAGTAAAATTATTCCGAAGACCTTTCGCAGTACGTTGAACCCTCCCATTCCAATCTTGCGGGCAAGCCATCCCGACGTTTTAAGGACGACATAAACTATAACCAGATTGACCAAGACACCTACTACCACATTCCACACGGCATATTCTGCTCTGAGGGAAATCAGAGTAGTCATCGTTCCCGCACCGGCAATAAGCGGAAAGGCGAGTGGGACTATGGAAGCAGAGCTAAGTTCGTCAGGAGACGTTTTGAAAATGCTGAGTCCTAAAACCATTTCCATACCAATTAGAAACATAATAATGGCGCCGGATATGGCAAAGGAACCGACATCCAGGTTGAAAAGGTTTAGAATCTGCTCTCCAAGAAAGAGGAACGCGATCATGATGACACCTGCGGCGAAGGTGGCTTTTTCAGATTGAATATGTCCTAATTTTTTCCTAAGGTCGATGACCACCGGGATATTACCAGGCATATCAATCACAGAAAAGAGAATGATAGTGACTGAAAAAATTTCCTTTATACTCAACATTTTGGTCGATTTTATTAACACAAAGCTAATTGGTTACGTAATCTGCTTAAGTTAGATCTTTGTTCCTTTGCGGACGTTTTTGATAACCTGGCTTCATATGGCAGCAAGCAATAATATTAGAAAATTTTCCAGTTTTATTCTGCTTACATTTTTTACTGTAACCGCACTGGCACAAGGTGAATGGAACTGGCCAGAAGATCCGGAATTGCAGTCTAGTGCGAAAGAAAAACAGGCCTATTACAAAATCCAAACCCAATTGGATGATTACAATGGCACTTTCGGGACTTTAAAATGGCTTTACGAAAATAATCCGGAGCTCAATCCCTCCATTTACATCGATGGTGTGAAGACGATCCAAAAAATCCTCAAAGACGAGGTGGATAAGGAAAGGATCACTTCACTGGAAGATTCCCTGCTTTGGATGTTTGACCAAAGGATCAAATACTTTGGAAACGAAGCCGTCGTAGTGGACCGCAAAGCCTATGAGGCCTTCAAATTAATGTATCGCAAACGGTCGCGTTATCCCGAGTTGAATGAATTATTTAAAAGGAATTTCGAAGTAAACGGCAATGATGTTTCCGATTTCACGCTAGTGCCATATATGACCCTTGCTAAGTTTTACCATGAATGGCGCCCTCAGGAAATGACTGCAGAAATGGTCTTGGACATTCATGACAAGATCTCACAGGCCATAGACTATAAAATCACAGCAGGTGGGAAAAGGGAGAAATTAAAAAAAGATCAGGACAAAGTAGACGCTTTTCTCAGCTCTTTGGATGGAATTCTAACCTGCGAGTTCATTGAGGAAAAACTGGTTCCCAAAATGAAGGATGACCCGTCAAACCTGAATGTCGCAAAAAAAATATTCAAATACTCACTGCAGGCTAAGTGCACGGATCAACCCTACTTTACAGAAGCTGGTGCCCTGGTATATGAGGAACAGCCAACCTACAGATTAGCGAAGGGTCTGGGAGATAAATACCATTCCAATGACGAAACGCAAAAGGCAATCAGTTTCTACTCCAAGGCATTGGAACTCGCCATGAGTTCCGAAGAGCAATTTGACACGAAAATGGGCTTGGCCACCTGTCACAGCAAACTAGGAAATAAAAAGCAAGCCCGAAGCCAGGCGCTAGAGGCATTGGCACTAATGCCAGGTGCTACCGGACCCTACAATCTTATTGGAAATCTCTACTTCACGAGCTTCAGCGATTGCAAGCTTGGGGAAAGTAAAGTTTTGGATAGGGCTATATTCATTGCTGCCTACGAAATGTATGAAAAGGCAGGAAATCAAGTCCAAATGGACGCCAGTAAAGAGCAATTTCCTTCCATCGAGGAAATTTTCAATGAAAATTACGAGGAAGGTCAGGAAGTAGTCCTCGGCTGCTGGATCAATACTACCGTAGCCCTGGCACGCCGGGATTAGCTGACATTCTTTTGCAAAAATTTCGTCAAAGCTTCTATCTCCTTTTTCTTGATAGCCGGGAAATTGGCAATTCGAAAAGTTGACGACTTCCAGGGACCGTAGCCATTGCCTAAAGTGAATCCGGCTTCCAGCGCTATTTGCTTCAATTGCTCCGGCTCTTTGTAAGTAATGGCAAATACCGTGGGAGCGCGCAGTTCCTCGTTTTCTATCAGAAATTCAAAGGATTTGAATTCCCCCAATACCTGCGTCCAGTAGTGGTACCTGTTGAGTACTTTTTCTTCTACCTTCCCAATACCTTTTGTTGAATCCAAGGTCCTACGCAGCAGATAAACGCCCAGCACATTGGGTGTATAATGGGCTTGATGTTTTGCTTCGTTAGCCAATATTGCTAATAGGCTATTATATCTTTTTTTATCCCCTAATTGCTCCGCCCGCTCGACCGCCTTCGGCGAAAGAATAAGAATCCCCAGGCCCGCCGGAAGGCCGAAGCATTTTTGCACTGAGGCGAACCAAATGTCTGCCAATCTCCAGGGAAGTGTAGTCCCTGCCATCGATGAGGTAGCGTCTATTGCAATCAGCTGATCCTCATTCTTATTGTCAAAAAGGGCCTGCAGGCTGTCATGAGGTAAGTAGCTGCCATTGGACGTTTCTGTATGCACAACACACAGACACTCTGCTTTCTGGTCGATCAGGTGAGTCGGCAACTTTTCATTTATATCAAAAGAAACCGCCTGTGCTGATGGCAAGATGTCCGAGGTGTACTTATGCCATTTTTCACCAAACGCTCCATTAAAAAAATGCTGGCTATGATTATTTATGGCCGACTGGGCAATGATCTCCCAGCATTCGGTAGCAGAGGATACAAATGCAATGCGGTAGTCCTTTGGAATTTGCAGTTTTTTCCTAAATATCTTTTTTGTCTTCGCGGCAAGTGACATGAATTCCTCACTACGATGATTGATCGTCAGATAACCATCTTTGTAGGCTTCATACATGTATTCTGCTACTTTCGAGTATACTCTGGAGGGTCCCGGATAAAAAGACATCCTCGCCATTACAAGTCGGTTAAATACTGAAGTGCCAGCCGATAGCCCGACAAGCCAAAACCCGTCAAAACGCCTGCACTTACCGGACTGATAAAGCTATGTTTTCTGAACTCCTCACGTGAGAAAATGTTCGAAATATGCACCTCGATCACCGGAGTATCTACGGCTGCCACCGCATCCGCCAACGCCACCGAAGTATGGGAATACCCTGCGGGATTCAATACTATACCACCGTAGGAGAAGCCCACTTCCTGGATCTTTGAGATCAACGCTCCTTCGCTATTTGATTGAAAATATGTTAGGTCAAGTTCTGCAAACTCCTGCTGCAATTCCTGGAAAAATGACTCGAAATCAAGGTCTCCGTATATCTCTGGCTCTCTCTTTCCTAGTAGGTTGAGATTCGGTCCATTTACGATAAGCACCTTACTAGATTTCATGTATTGCGTGTTATTTCATTATATCCCAGCGCACTCGTCCATAGGACTACCAGTTTGCTTTTATTTATCGCCGCCAAAATAGCTAAAATACTCTAAGATTAAGCCAATGTTATGTTAAGTTTAACAACCACCCGCAACTGCAGGTATTTTATACATTCACAATGTGAGTTGGCCCACTTATATCAAGCAATTTAAGCACTACCTGCAACTAGAAAGATCGCTGGCAGAAAATTCGGTGACCGCCTACATTTCGGATATTACGAAATTGGCTCAATTCTTTCAAGGAAAAGATCAGGAACTATCACCGTTGAAGGTCAAACAAACCGATTTGGTGGACTTTATTGAGTTTCTCAATGAGGTGGGGCTTTCACGATATTCTCAGGCTCGAATTGTATCCGGCATCAAAGGGTTTTACAAATTCCTCATGTACGAAGAGCTCATCGTCGGCGACCCTTCAGAACTGATCGAGGCACCCAAGCTTGGAAGGAAACTACCCGACACACTCAGTGTACACGAAATAGACAACTTACTCGGGGCAATCGATCACTCAAAACCTGAAGGTACCAGAAACAGAGCCATGCTGGAAACTTTATACAGCTCGGGTTTGCGGGTTTCAGAACTGACGGGGCTGTTAATGAGCAATGTTTATGAGGACATTGGATTCCTCCGCATTATTGGGAAAGGTAGCAAAGAAAGGCTGGTACCTATCGGAAAAACTGCACTCAAGCATATCCGACTGTACCGTGATCAGGTCCGAAATCATATACATCCAAAACCCGGGCATGAGGATTTTCTTTTTTTGAACAAGCGCGGCTCCCAACTGTCCCGGGTCATGGTGTTTATGATCATCAAGGAACTGGCACAAAAAATAGGGCTGGAGAAAAACATAAGTCCACATACCTTTCGGCACTCTTTTGCCACTCACCTGATAGAAGGTGGTGCCGATCTAAGGGTTGTGCAAGAAATGCTGGGGCATGAATCCATTACTACCACGGAGATCTATACCCATCTTGATCGTGACTACCTAAAACAAGTCATCAAGGAATTTCATCCAAGGAGTTAACATTTTGCATATACCTGTTTTAAATCAGAGAAAACTTTGCCCGTATCTTCGCGTCGATGTATAGTTTTCTCCGCTTCTTTCTTTTCTTTCTCCCGCCCGAAAAGGCACATCACATTACGACGAAACTGCTCAAATACTTAATGCTCATCCCGGGAGTTAATAGCCTTTTCCGGTTAACATATTCCATCCAACACCCAAAGCTGAGGCGAAAGCTTTTTGGCATTACCTTCCCAAACCCTGTCGGCCTGGCAGCTGGTTTTGACAAAAACGCTGATTATTTGCACGAATTTCAACACCTGGGATTCGGCTTCCTGGAAGTGGGCACAGTCACTCCAAAAGGTCAATCAGGTAATCCCCGGCCCCGGCTATTTCGATTGAAAGGTGACCAAGCACTCATCAATCGTATGGGCTTCAATAATCAAGGCCTTGAGCACATGCTCATAAGGCTCGAAAAAAGGCCCGAGGGCATTATTGTCGGAGGAAACATTGGTAAAAACAAGGTCACGCCAAATGCTGAAGCCGAGGGCGATTATTTGAAATGTTTCAATGCACTTTTTGATTACGTCGATTACTTCACTGTCAACGTCAGCTCTCCAAATACGCCAAACCTTCGGGACTTGCAGGAAAAAGAGCCACTGCAACGGCTTCTCCAGCGGTTGATGGACGAAAACGGAAAAAAAGAAAATGCCAAACCGATCCTGCTGAAAATTGCACCGGATCTGAGCAATTCACAACTGGATGACGTACTTGAAATTATCGGGGCTACACAAATCGCAGGGGTCATTGCCACCAATACGACCATTTCACGAGATGATCTCGCTACCCCCGCCGCTACTTTATCCAAAATTGGTGCCGGTGGTTTGAGCGGAAAACCACTGCAAGCCCGTTCGACCGACGTGATAAGATATCTCCGCAAGCACAATGAGACACTCCCGATCATTGGCGTGGGTGGCATCGAGGATGAAGGTTCGGCACTGGAAAAACTGGCAGCAGGAGCCGACTTGATCCAACTATACACTGGCTTCATCTACCAGGGACCGGGTCTTGTCAAACGCATCAATCGGGCGATTATCAAGCAGCTTGACCAAGCCTGACAGTTCTATTACCTTTGTTTCTCTAAATACTAAATACTCGCTGAGTAGCATGTCCACGACAGTGGCGTCGCACTCCCAGGATTGACCCAATGGCGAAGAACACCTATAAGACCAAGACATCCGACAAACCGAAAAAAAACTTCCGAATCAATTTTGGCTTTTATGAAGACCGAAAGTTTCAGATCACCACGGGGCTGATCTTGTTGCTTTCTTCAATTTTCCTGTTCCTCTCCATTCTATCCTATCTCAATACGGGCAGGGCAGATCAAAGTGTGGTGGAGGCTTTGCTGAACACCGGAATCAAGGAGTCAGGTCAGGAGGTTGCCAATTGGTTCGGAATTGTTGGTGCTACTACCGCGCACTATTTTGTTTTCAAATGGTTCGGTGTAGCGTCATTATTATTTGCTCCATTGCTCTTTGCCATTGGCTATCAATTAGTCTATCAGCGGCAGTTGTTCCCCATTCTCCGATTCTTTCTATTCTCTGCATTTTATGTATTCTGGATTAGTCTGTTGATGGGCTACTTCCTACTCAATTCGGACGAGGTTTCCAATTGGGGTTTCCTCAGCGGAGGCGTAGGCTTCGAGATGTCCATTTTGCTGGAAAGCATGATCGGATGGGGATCGACGCTGATCATACTATTCCTTTTCCTGGTGTTCAACATGTACTTCTTTGATATCACCAGAATACCTGCAGTCAGCAGGGTCACCGATCAACTTTCGGCAATTCCCGCTACAATTGGTGGCTGGTTTTCGTTCAAATCTGCTCCGGGTGAAGAGTTGGACGAGGAAGTTCCTGGTGATTTGACCTCTGTGCTGGAAAAAGTGAAGCAGGAAGTGGAACTGGAAGACCAGCAGCGAGATGACTATATCGAAGAAGAAACGACACCAGAGGTGGAACCCGAAGACGAAGAAGAAACCTGGGAAATAACACCACCCCCGAAAACAAAGCCCAAGACCCCAGCAAAAGTGGAGCCCTCTTTTACGATTGAAGAGAGTGCGCCCGAAGCCACCGAAGAGGAAATTATTTTGCCCCCCCAACCTCCCAAGCCGCCAACACCTGCCAATGAGAAGAGTCGACCGGAAGAAGTGGAAATGGAGGTAGAAAAGCCCGTCTTTGAAGAAAAGGTCGTGGAGGTAAGCGAGAACTATGACCCGACACTGGACCTTCCAAAATTTCAGTTTCCGACCCCCGATCTATTGATAGAGTACCCTCCAAAGGACGTTAAAGTGTCGAAAGATGAGCTGGAGCAAAACAAGGACAGAATCGTAGAGACGCTGGTTAACTTCAAAATCGGCATCTCCAGCATCAAAGCGACCATCGGCCCGACAGTTACTTTATATGAAATCGTACCGGAAGCAGGCGTCAAAATCTCCAAGATCAAAAACCTGGAAGACGATATTGCACTTAGCTTGTCGGCACTGGGGATCAGAATCATTGCACCCATTCCCGGCAGGGGTACTATTGGAATTGAGGTGCCCAACAAAAACCGTGAAATGGTGGATATACGCTCCGTAATCACCACTGAAAAGTTCATGAAGAGCGACAAGGAGCTGCCAGTGGTTTTGGGCAAGACCATTTCCAATGAGGTCTACGTGACGGACTTGGCCAAGATGCCTCACCTACTGATGGCCGGGGCCACAGGTCAAGGAAAATCAGTGGGACTCAACGTGATCCTCGCTTCTCTGCTCTACAAAAAGCACCCTTCCCAACTAAAGTTTGTCCTGGTGGATCCCAAAAAAGTGGAACTCACGCTTTTCAATAAACTGGAAAGACATTATTTGGCCAAACTCCCGGATGGTGAGGAGTCCATCATTACAGATACCAGCCAGGTGGTGCATACCCTCAATTCGCTGTGTATTGAAATGGACAATCGCTATGATCTGCTCAAGGATGCGGCGTGTCGAAATATTAAAGAATACAACAAGAAATTTACTAATCGGCGACTCAATCCTCAGAAAGGGCATTCTTATATGCCATACATTGTACTGGTGATTGATGAGCTTGCCGACCTGATGATGACAGCCGGCAAAGAAGTGGAAACACCTATTGCCCGGCTTGCACAACTCGCCCGAGCCATTGGTATTCACCTGATTGTGGCAACGCAAAGGCCCTCCGTGAACGTGATCACGGGTATCATCAAAGCAAATTTCCCGGCAAGATTATCTTTCCGGGTAACCTCGAAAGTAGACTCCCGTACTATTCTGGACGCTGGTGGAGCAGATCAGTTGATTGGTATGGGTGACATGTTACTATCCTTAGGTTCGGAAATGACAAGACTGCAATGTGCTTTTGTTGATACACCGGAAGTGGACAGGATTTGTGAATTCATCGGGGAGCAACGCGGCTATGACAATGCCTATATGCTACCTGAATTTGTCGGAGAAGAGTCGGAGGTAGGTGGGGTTGACCTCTCGGAACGTGACGCCCTTTTCCCGGATGCTGCGCGACTCATTGTTACGCATCAGCAAGGAAGTACCTCATTGATCCAAAGGAAGATGAAGCTGGGGTACAATAGAGCAGGTCGATTGATTGATCAACTCGAAGCTGCTGGCATCGTCGGACCCTTCGAAGGATCCAAGGCCCGTGAAGTTTTAATCAAGGACGAATACAGTTTGGAACAGTTATTGTCTGAATTGGAGAATAAATATTAAAAAACAAAGAAATGAAGAAGTTCATTTTACTGACAATGATTTTGGCTACGGCGTGGCAAGGATGGTCTCAATACGATAAGGATGCCAGAAAAATTCTGGATGCCGTGAGTGATAAGTACAAGGATATGAGCTTTACGGCCGATTTCGAGTTTGGACTGGAGAATAAGACTGCAGCTGTCAGCGAGAATTTCGTTGGCTCTATTGCCGTCTCCGGAGATAAATACCTTGCCAATACCAAAGATGGCATTGTCTTGAACGATGGCGTTGATGTCTATACATTTATTCCTGACGGGCTGGAAGTGAATATTGCCACATACTATCCCGAGGAGGAAGAAATTGGGTTTAACAACATTTTCACAGTCTACAAAAAGGGTTATAAATATGCCCTTATGGAAGTACAACAGAATGGTAGTAACGTAATTGAATTAGCGCCGGAAAATCCGTCTACATTCTCTAAAATCCGGATGGTGGTAACCCCGGACATAAGCCTGGAGAAATTTATGATCTTCAATCGTAACGGCAATGTCTTTTCTTACGTCATCAGGAACCTAAGAGAAAACGTAAGGTTCTCCGAACATCACTTCGAATTGCTTACAGGGGCCAATAAAGACCAAGTTCACTACGGTGGTAAACTGGTCACAGTCGAGGTAATAGACTTTAGGTAGAAATCCTTCAGGAAATGATACGATGAACGGCCGCATGACGGCCGTTTTTTTATGTATAACCAACAAGTCTTGGTGTCAGAAATGCCTGTTAAACAAGGGGATCCGATCGTGGATCAAATATCCAGACCGCTCAAAGCCTTTTTTCGCAGCATGGTACCCACATAGAGTAGGATCGCCAGCGGTACGCCTGGAATGGGTATGCCCTGCCCCTCAGCCCCTATCCACTCCGCAGCTATAATGCCTCCAGCATAAGAACAGAGCAGGAAAAAGCCAATATTCATGGTTTTAGGTATCCAATAAAGTACAACACAAGCAATTTCCAAAAAGCCAACAAAACCCATAACGCTACGCAATCTTAGCGCAGACATGGCCTCAATCATGAAATCGCCTTCCAGTAGCTTCATAACGCCACTAAAGACAAGCATCAGGGAGGGAAGAATCGATAGCACATAGCCGGTTATTTTACGCGCAGTACTAATATCTGGATCATGTAGTGATGGCATAGCATTTAATGAGTTACTCGTCCCAAGATACATTATCTAAGTGATTTGCCTTCATCCAGGTTATCCAGCATTTCATTAAAAAAGTGTATGAAACCAGTACCATCAAATAAGTAAGCCATAATTTGCCAGCATTAAATAGCTCATTGTCCAAGATGAAGTGGTACACCCCCCTCGTTCCCTTAGTAATTGTTTCTTGCAACCAATTTGTGCCAGAGCAAGCACAAACACTTCACAAAGATCATTTGATTTTCAACGTCAACAAGCTCGATCCACACGCCGACTTCTTCGCTTTTGAGGATGCTGAAAAGATGGAAACGGATGATACCGACGTATCGGGTCGCTTTCAGTCGCTCAATGGGCTGTGGAAGTTTGAATGGGTGAAATCACCCAAGGATCGAGGAGAATACTTCTATGACACCTTGCTGAATGACGATGACTGGAAAACCATTCCGGTGCCGGCCAATTGGGAGGTTGAAGGTTATGGCAATCCGATTTATCTGGACGAACGATATCCATTCGAGACCAAATGGCCCGATGTACCTGAGGAATTTAATCCCGTGGGGACTTACCGACATACCTTCGATCTAAAATCAGCTACGGACAACCAGGATGTGATTCTACATTTTGCGGGAGCCAAATCCGCCATGTACCTCTACCTCAACGGTCAATTTCTTGGCTATTCCCAGGGCTCGAAAACGCCGGCAGAGTTTGATATTACCCACTTGGTAAAACCCACAAAAAACCTCCTGGCCCTCCAAATGTACCGATGGAGTGACGCCTCTTATGTGGAAAGTCAGGATATGCTCCGCATGAGTGGCATTGAGCGGGAGGTTTACCTCTATTTCAGGCCAAAAGTTGCTATCACTGATTTTCAACTTGACGCAGACTACCTCGACGGAAAAGGTCTTCTCAGCATATCCGTTGACATCAGAAATAACGCTGGCTCGCCTAGTAGCAACCCCCTTAGCATTCGACTAAAAAAGCACGATCAGGTAATCTATGAAACCGGGGATACCATTCGGGTAATGCCAGGCGATACCGTCCGCCACACCAGCGAAAAGCTTCTTCCAAATATAAAAGCCTGGTCCGCGGAGGAGCCCAATCTTTATGACCTAGAAATTGCTTTAGGCACTAACAATCCATCATTCATAAAGGAATCCGTTGGCTTCAGAAACATTAGGATTGAGAACAACCAGCTACTGATCAATGGGGCGCCCATTTACATAAGAGGTGTTGACCGGCACGAAACGGACCCTCATACTGGCCATGTGATATCTAAAAAGCGGATGCTGCAAGACATCCAACTGATGAAGGCTAACAACATCAATGCGGTCCGGAGCAGCCACTACCCGAATCATCCGTACTGGTACGAATTATGTGATAAGTATGGTCTGTACGTTATCGATGAGGCTAATATAGAAAGTCACCCGTTGGCCCTCAGCGAAGATACGCAAATTGGAAATGAAGAAAGCTGGCTTCCGGCTCACCTGGATCGGGTAAAGAGGATGTACTTCCGGGACCGCAATCACCCATCCATTATTGTATGGTCACTTGGCAACGAGGCAGGCCACGGAACAGTCTTTGAGAAAACTTATGACTGGTTGAAAACGCAAAGTACCTCCCGGCCTGTTCAATACGAACCCGCGGAAACAGAACGCTACACAGACATCTTTTGCCCGATGTACCCCAGGCCTGGTTCACTTATCGAGTATGCCGAAAATAATCCGACCAAACCCGCAATTATGATCGAATACGCGCACGCAATGGGTAATTCGGTGGGTAACCTTCAGGATTATTGGGACATTATTGAAATGTACCCGGTACTACAGGGAGGGTTTATCTGGGACTGGGTAGATCAAAGCCTGGAGTACCAAGATGCTAACGGTCTTCCGTACCTGGCTTATGGACATGATTATGAGCCCAACATGCCTACTGACGGCAATTTCTTAAATAATGGATTGGTAGATCCTTTTCGTAACCCCCACCCGCATCTGTTTGAGGTGAAAAAGGTGTATCAACCAGCGAAATTTCTATGGAATAAGGCCGGTCAAGTCAGCGTTACCTCCAAGTACTTTTTCAAAAGATTAGACAAAATAGCACTCCAATATCATATTCTCCGCAATGGTCAGGTCATCAAAGAGGGTAGCATCCCAAGTATTGAAATTAACCCGCAAACAACCCGGGCCTACAAGATTCCGACGCTCAGAGCAAATGCAACTGACGAACTTGTCCTTCGTGTAAGTCTGGTGCTGACCCAGGAGGATGGGCTGCTAAAGAAGGGCCATGAATTGGCTTTCGATCAGTTCGTTTTAAAACCTTGGCGTCCTCGACCCCTGGAGTCGAAATTCACAAAATGGACTATTTCAGAAACTGATTCCTCTTATCAGCTAGCTGATAGTAATACCTTTTTCGAATTGAGAAAGACGACTGGCGAGTTATTACGTTGGACGTTTAAAGAGCAACTGATCACCACACAGCCTATCCGCCCCAACTTCTGGAGACCACCAGTTGATAATGATTTAGGCAACGGCATGCAGGACTGGGCATCTGGATGGAAAGAGGCAACAATCAAACAGAATTCAACATTGATCTCGCCGCCAACTGTCTCCGAAGAAGGTGTTCGGTTCAGTACGCGTACTCTGGTCGGAGATTCAACGGCTGAAAAATCCGTAGACTATGAGTTACGAGGGGACGGTTCACTGGCACTCGACCTTACATTTACACCTACCCGAGACAGCTTGCCTAAAATTCCACGGCTAGGCATGACCCTGAAGTTGCCTTCGGCATTCAAGCAAACCAAATGGTACGGCAGAGGACCGCACGAAACCTACTGGGATCGTAAAACCGGGGCAAAAATCGGTATCTGGCAAGGAATGATAGCGAACCAGTTCCATCGGTATTCAAGACCACAGGAAACCGGCAACAAGACAGACCTCAGGTGGATGGCCGTTTCCTCGGACCAACTGACCCTGACTGCTTATGCCACCTCCAAGCTGCTCAGTGGCTCAGTCTGGCCTTTTGAAACAGATGAACTTGATTTCATTCCAGGAGAAAAAGGAAGTGAATCCGCTTCCGGTCTGGTCCCTATTACATCGAGACATGGCGCGGATATTCGAGAAGGAGCGTTTGTACAATGGAACATTGATCACCTCCAAATGGGTATAGGAGGAGACAATTCCTGGGGTCGTCACGTACATGAAGAATACACTATTCCGGCCAGGAGGTATACCTACAGCCTCCTACTTGCGCCGACACTGACAGCCCCCAAGTAACCTCTGAGTCAGGCAGACCTGTCAATCATAAGTTAAAAGGTTTCTTACCGATTTTTTGATTGTTAAAAAAGATTACGTACTATTGTACTGTATTAGTTAAGTAGTACACTAATTCACTAAGATGATTAACATCCAAAAACTCAATTTTCAGTATCCAAAGCGGCCCCCGTTGTTTCAGGACCTCACCTGTGACTTATCTGCTGGCAGTATTACGGGATTGCTTGGAAAAAACGGAGCTGGTAAGACCAGCCTCCTAAAAATCATGGTTGGGTTGCTATTTCCAAACTCGGGGTTCATCAAGGTCAATGGCCACATACCGATGGAAAGGCTACCCAGCCATTTGGAAAATCTCTTTTTCGTGTCGGAAGAATTTTTCTTGCCCCCGACTTCAGGGAAGAGATATGTGCAAGCTAATGCTCCTTTTTACCCAAGGTTTGATCACGGCTTGTTCGATGAGCTTTCTGAGGCGTTTGAGCTTCCTGAAACCCTCAACTTGCAGAAACTCTCTTACGGTCAAAAGAAGAAGTTTCTCATTTCGTTTGCTTTAGCTACTAAATGCCGGCTATTGGTCCTGGACGAACCAACCAATGGTTTGGATATTCCTAGTAAAGCAATTTTCCGTAAGTCGCTGGCAGGAGCCTTAGACGAGGACCAGTTAGTTATAATTTCCACTCACCAGGTCAAAGATGTGGAAAACCTGATTGACAAGATTCTGATCCTCGATGACGGTCGTTTTGTGATGCAGAAGGAAATGCATGACATTGCCAGCAGCTTGCATTTTGCCAATAGCTCTGTTGGCGACGGAGAGGATATACTATACAGTGAGCCCTCACCAGGTGGATATAGGGTCATTACGCCTGGCGACAGCTCCCATGTAGATATCGAATTGTTATTCAACGCGGTAACCCAAAGGACTCAAAAACTCGAAAATTATGTCAGCTAACAACACCTTTCATCTGCCTCGTTTTTTCAAATTGGCACAGCAAAACCTTATACACAATCAACGGTTAATCGCCTTAGCACTGGTTGGGTTTAGCGGGGGTCTGTTTTTTCTCTTTTTTCTTATTCAGCTCTCTAATAACCTACAGCAAGGCACTCAACCGGACATTTTTCTCCCAGCTTTCCTTGCCATATTTATGGGCTCCGGGGCGCTTTTTTGCGGTAATGCATTCCCAAGTTTCAGAAGCAAAGAGAAAACTTTTGGCTACTTGATGTTGCCTGCCTCCACATTTGAAAAATACCTACTGGAGATTCTGACCAGGCTAGCGGCGCTGTTCCTGGTACTCCCTGCTTTGTTTTGGTTGATCTTTCATTTTGAAGGTTTTGTATTTCAGCTATTTTATAGTGACGCCAGTTTTGAGATGCTCGATTTGTCAAGATTGGCCGAGTTCGGACCTGATGAGGAGCTTCCAGGGAGTTTCAAACTCCTGGTAGCTGGACTTACGGTGATGGGTTTGCTGATAGCACTTACCGGATCCGCGCACTTTGAACGCTTCCCACTGGTTAAAACCATGTTTGCGGTGGCCGTCCTTTTTTTTGCTTCAATGGGCATTCTCTATGTCATAATTGAGCACTTAGGGTTGGGGAAGTACCGGCCTAATGAGCGAATGATACTCATCCCCAACTCGGGGAAGCAGGGAGCACTGCTTTTTACTATCGCTTTTTGGATCATTGACATAGTATTAGCCATTACCATTTATCTGAAACTTAAAGAGAAGGAGGTTTGATCATGGAATTCAATGAAAACAGAAGCATCTTCCTCCAGGTCGCAGACAACATCATTGAGAAAGTGATGAGTGGCGTGTACCCGGCAGGCTCCAAAATCCCATCGGTTCGGGCCCTGGCGGTCCAAGTGGGGGTCAATCCCAATACCATTATGAGAACCTACAATGAATTGCAAACAATGAACATTATTGAAAATAAAAGAGGCATTGGCTATTTCGTGAATTCCGATGCACAGGAGGTCATACTCCATGCCAAGCGCCGGGAATTTTTCGGCCAGGTGCTACCAGAAATCATTCGCCAGGCTTCCTTGCTAGGAATAAGTCATTCAGAACTGAAGGAAGAAATTGATCAAATAAACTCTGAAGCTCATGAAAACAAGTAATCGACTTCTTCTTGGTTTACTATTGACGATCGTCGCTTATGTCTCCGCAGCCTTTGTTGAGTTACGGGTCAGAGGCGATAACAATAGCATGGCTTTTAATACGGAATCTGTGGCCATACCAGATTTTAAATACCTGGTTTTCGAGAATTTGGAGCAACGGCTGTACATAAGCACCGCCGATCAACCCATGATCAGCGCCAGAAGCCATCAAACCCCTAAGTTGGATGGTATCAACTATGAAATACAAGGGGATACGTTGCGAATAGTGAGCCTGGGTACTTCAGACAAACACGTTGACTTCACGGTTCATGCATCGGGTCGTTTTACAGCACTACTAAGTATTTCCTCCTCGTTCCAATTGGATGATGTAAGCATGGATTCCCTGACCATTGATCAGCGGGCAGGTCGGGGCGTCCTTACGAAAAGCAGCCGGTTCAAGCACCTGAAATTAAACGTAACTGAAGGCGGCGAATTCGACACGTTTCAGACATCTGTATTGAGTGTGGAACTGGATATGAACGAGGGCGATGTGGAGTTCCGATCGCCTATAAGAAAGTTGCGAGGCAGCATGATAAATAACTCCTACCTCAGTGCTGGCGGCGTTCAGGACCTTGCGTTTGAAAAGGATCAAAGTAGCACTTTCAGACACTACGATTGAGACTAAGTAAGTATAAGTTCTGTGAATGGCCCAGTCGATCGATTGGGCTATTTTTTTACAAAATATTGGACATAAAACACCCCCTGCCAGGAGTTAGCGGGCTTATCCTGTGGTTGTGAATACGCGTTCCTCCCTCCTCAGAAAAATGTAGATTAATTTCAGGGTAACTATGATCGATAAAATCAAAGCCCTTGAAGAACTTTCCAAAAAACTTGATCCTTCCCTGAGTCAACGAAATGATTGGAATGCGGAGGTAATCAAATATGCAAACCAGTTCATCGAAGGTTTAGGCACAGCCAAGGCTTATTATGGTGAGGGATCATCTCCAAAAGCTTCTACCTGGGATATTGATGATGAACCTGCCGATTTCCAATCTCTGCTTGAAGTCACCCGCGCAAACATTGACAAGGTGGGTATCAACCCAGCTTCCGGAGGTCATATGGGATACATTCCCGGAGGTGGACTTTATCCATCCGCCCTTGGCGATTTCATTGCGGCTATCAATAATCGTTATGCGGGTGTCTTCTTTGCCGCGCCCGGGGCGGTCCGTCTGGAAAACACCTTAATTCGATGGATGAGTCAGTTAATGGGTTTTCCTGAGTCTTCATTTGGCAATTTGACCTCCGGCGGATCCATTGCCAATCTAATTGCCATTGTCACAGCACGCGAATCATTTAAGATCAGGTCGCGAGATGTAGATAATTGTGTCATTTACCTTTCTGAACAAGCCCATCACTCGATTCAAAAGGCCATTGGAATTGCAGGGTTATCCGATGCACAGCTACGCTACATCCCGCTCGACAAAGGTTTGCGACTGTCCGTCGACGCATTGGAAAGTGCCATCATCGAAGATCAAAAGAGAGGATTGAAACCATTCTTCATAAATGCCTCATTCGGCACCACCAACACTGGGGCCATCGATCCCATTGCGCCTATCTCCAGTATTGCGAGGGAACATCACTTGTGGCTGCATGTGGATGCGGCATATGGTGGTTTCTTTAAGCTCCTACCTGAAATGAATCAAAAATTTCATGGCATTGAACACGCGGACTCCATCACGCTGGACCCACATAAGACCCTCTTCCTCCCATTCGGCACGGGGGCTATACTGATAAAGAGTCGGGAGAAAATGCTGCAGGCACACCACTACCTGGCCGACTATATGCAGGACACAGTTGACGCAGATGAAGAAGTATCTCCTGCCGATGTTTCCCCGGAACTGACAAAGCACTTTCGTGGTATGCGGCTTTGGTTACCACTGAAATTATTTGGGCTTAAGCCTTTTAAGGCAGCGCTACAGGAAAAATTGCTACTTACTCGCTACTTCTACGATAAAATCAATGAAACATCCGGCTTTGAAACTGGTCCCGAACCCGAACTTTCGGTGGCGATGTTCAGGTATGTAGATACCGACGATGACCTTAACACATTCAATAAGAAGCTCATCCAGGCCATCCAAAAAGATGGTAGGATTTTTCTTTCTTCGACGACCATCGACGGTATTTTTTGGATACGCGTAGCAGTGGTGATATTTCGAACACACCTAGAGCACATCGACCTGCTACTGCAGATGGTTAAAGAAAAAGTTGCTGAACTTCGGCAGTTATAGCTTCCAGCTAATCCACCTAAGTCTTTCATTTAATGAAGTTATTTGTGATCTTTATTACAAATCAACTTTCACAGGTAGCGTATGAATCGGGAATCTAAACCAAAAGAAAAAATTCATTCTCGGGCCATCGCAGACCAAGTAACACAAAAGAACGAGGGCATTGGCATCGTAGACCAACGCATCGATACGCTTCAGGCCGTCATCCAGCGCGTAGACTATCGAAACAAACCCTGGTGTACGAGCAGGCTTCAATCAAAAACCACCACTTTCGATAAAAGGTATTTTCGAAATGTGACTTCACATGAAAAAGAAACGGACTTCCTAAAGGATGCCGTCGCTGCCGCCAATGCCATTACAGGACATTCTTCGCAGGATGACTACACTGAAACCCGTGGACACAAGGCCACCAAGCCTACAGACGCCTCGGAGATTTAGACCCCTCCCCTTTCACTATTTTGATAGTCAATATGGATTACTCTACTTTTAACCAAGGTAGCTTGTGACAAATACCCTATGTGCTCTCAACCTCGTAATATGTCCAATATTTCAAAAGTTACAATTCACATGGTCGCAAGTCTCGACGGCTTCATTGCCAAAAATGACGGCAGCACCTCCTGGATGGAAACAAAAGATCATTATCCAGAGGGCAAAACACTCACGGAACAGGATATATCGGAATTTATAGCTGGTATCGACTGCTATGTAATGGGTTCCAAAACCTATGAGCATGCCATGCAACTGGGTTGGCCATATGGTGAAACTCCTGTTATCGTGCTCACAAGCCGGAATCTGAAACCCACCAGGGACACGGTAGAACTATATGCTGGTGACTTGAAGGAATTGGTAAACCAAAATCTCAAACCCAAGTACCGCAACATCTGGTTGGTAGGGGGAGCGGCAGCAACGAGCGCCTTTCTCCAACAGGGGTTGGCTGATGAGATTGTTATTTCTTTACTACCCGTTATACTAGGGTCCGGAATACCATTTTTCCGCGACATCCAACAAGCCTATGAATTGCATCTCAAGGCGGTGCAAACATACCAGGACGGCATTGTTGAACTATCTTACGAAGTGAACCGGGCCTAAACCTTTCCCGAATAGCATGAAGGTCTTGAAGGAAATTCCTTTCAATCCAAAAACGAGAAAAATACCAGGATTTGAAATATTACCACTGGAAGCACTCTTCGAAAGGCACGAAAACAACGTGCTGGATCACTCCCTTTTTGAACCCCAACGGATACGTTTCAATCTGATCATTTTCATCACTGAAGGTACTGGAAAGCACTTTATCGACTTTCTATATCATCCATTTCAGGAGGGGAGTATTTTGTTTATTTCCAATAAGCAAGTACAGGCATTTGACCCACAAGGTACCTATAAAGGCTTCCTGGTGTTATTTACCAACGACTTTCTCCTCTCCGATAATGAATTGCCCCTGATACTGCCAAATTATGGTTTTGACATGCAATGGATGGATCCCGTTACGCTTTTAGCAGCGGAGCACAGAGGCAAATGCCTTCGGCTATTATTGGAACTTATGGACGCATATCACGAGGAACAAGACACTCACAGTCAGCCGATAATCGTTTCGTTGCTCAATGCTTTTATTCTAAGGTTGAAGCAAGCGACTAGCTCGAAGAGAGGATTAGCAAACGATAAGCACTTACCACATTTTCAATCCTTTTTAGAGCTGCTGCACAAGCACTATCCACAGCACCGAGATGCAAAGTTTTACGCTACAGAACTCCATATTACCTATAAGTATCTCAATGACATCTGTAAGCATCTAACTGACATTTCAGCAAAGGATTTCATTACAAATTTTGTCATTCTCGAGGCCAAAAGATTACTGATACATCCTCAGAATTCTCCTAAAGAAGTAGCCTACGAGGTTGGGTTCACGGAACCCACCAATTTTGCCAAATTTTTCAAAAAAAACACTGGACTCACCCCCTCTGCTTTCAAAAACGAACGGGAGATATAGGTGCGGTTCTGACCATTTTTTCGGCACTTTTGACCTATCACATCGGCTACGAGACCCACAACCTTTGTCAACTTCACCATACAGAAGATTTATGAATACGAAAGAAGTGATCAGGAAGGGGGGAAGGCGATAATTACGACTATGCGCAAGATCATTGCTATGTAAAACTATCCTCGAACCACACCAACGGGGAACTCAGCTTCGTGGAAGACACGTTGAAACCTGGCGCTTTTTCCTTGCCCGCCATCATCATAAGATAATGACCGAAGTATTTTACATCCTGGAGGGAGAGGTTGCGCTCATCTTCGATGATGAAACGATTGTTGCCAAGTCCGGCGATACAGTTACGGTTCCACCCAATGTGTGGCATGCCGCCAAATGTGCCAAGGGCGGCAAAATGCTTACAATTTTCAAAAATGGTCAGTTCGACCGCTATCTTGAAAAATTGTCTACGCTACCCGAAGAAGCATTTGCGAATGTGGAACTCATGAAGCAAATCTCCGCAGAATTTGACGTTTACGAAGAGGAAGCTTCATAAGAATAGCCGGCAGGTCGTCTAAAAGATTATAATCTTTAATGCCTTAATCACAGCGACCGCCCTGTCTTCCGAGGGTATGAGAATCGGGTCCAATATCTTTGATCACCAGTATGTTCAAAGTAGACTTTACCACCCTATTGGCGCTCTTTGGTACTACACAGGGGTTAGTATTTGCGGCTATCTTTTGGTTAAAGAACCGAAGCATATCCAATAAGATCTTTGCTGCATTTCTTGTTGCCACCAGTATCCGGATCTTCAAAAATGTATTTGTTCATCTGAAGGAACTGAATCCTGAGTTGTTCACTTCCTACGACCTGTGGCGGACTTCCGTTTATATGGGTATTTCCCACCAACTGGCTATAGGTCCCTTGTTCCTACTTTATTTTCAGTCCAAGCTGACTCCCACATTTAAATGGAGGTGGCACTATCTCTGGCACTTCTTACCCTATCTCTTATTCCTGATGTTGAGTCCCTGGGTTCAATGGTCATTTTGGTCCAAGGGTGGGTTGTGGTTTTGCTATTTGTCCATTCTAATTTATTTCTTGCTAGCGGTTCGCGCGTACTACCAAAGGCTACAAGAAGTTGATTCGGGAACTGACGCCTGGTTAAAGGCACTACTGATGGTCTGCCTGCTCCTAATGGTTGCTTATTCCCCCGCTCTTTTTTACTATGTAGGTTATCTGGGAAGTGCGCTATTGTACGCTGCTGTTGTTTTGATCACAGGATATATCATGCTGACGGCTAAGGGAAAAGTATCGTTTTTCCGCACTAAATACGAAACATCTTCCTTAAGCCCACAGGAAAGCCAAAGAATCAAAAACCTGCTTGAAGAGGGCATGAAACACCACCAGTACTACCTGAATCCCGAATTAACCATTAAGCGATTGGCCTCACAGCTCGATGCCAAGCCTCACCATCTTTCGCGCGTAATCAATCAGGAGTTTGGAATGGGCTTTGCTGATTATGTTAACTCATTCAGGATAGCCGAGGCGGTCAGTCGGCTTAAAAATCCAGCCTACGATCATCTCAAAATCTCGGCCCTGGCTTTTGAATGTGGTTTCAACTCAGTACCCACATTTAATACTTTGTTTAAGAAAATTCATAAAATGACCCCAACGCAATTCAGAGACCAGCACCGGAAATAGCCAACCCATCAGTCCAGATCGAGGGGTGTTCCCTTGTTGAAATCTTCTATCGTGACTTCCACACCATTGACCATATTGGTATCCCAGTCCTGGGCAATCCTCCAAACGCCTTCTTCTTTTCTAAGCACGATATGAAACCGCCCGCAAGATACATTTCGCTCTTCACCTGGTGTTTCGGTAATTACTCGTAGGTACCCCACCTCATACCCCACATTTTCAGCATAAATTCGATGCTCGAGCCAAAAGTCAATAGTCCTTTTCCGCTCATCTGTCTTTTGATAGGAGGCTGTAATTCGATCTTTATATTCGCTTCCAACCCGAATACCACTCCATCGACTAACCCTCAACACATCGTCGGTATGAAGGGCGTTGAAACTTTTCTGCGTCTCGAGCCTCCCAGGCGCGCTTGAAGGGCCTCCAAACCTGTTCATTAACTTCCTGCTCGACCCGTGGATCAGGCGTGTAAGTCTGGGCAATGGCTACAGATGAAAGTATTACCAGGCACATCCCGGTAGCTATTACTTTTTGCATGTTTTATATTTTGATTGTTTGTCAAGGTTAGTCCCCCACCACTGCCCTATCCTATCAATATTATAATTATTACGAACCTCCTGCGACAGGCACGGGAAGAACGTGGTAATTCTCTGATCCTAAACAAAAAGAGGATTTCAAAAAGTAACTTCGACTTTCGTATAATAAATTCGGTTGTTCGATCGCACTGGAATTCGGGGGACAACAATCCCGACAAGCATGATAAAACACACCCAAATAATCATAGCAATGTCACTCTCAATCGCAATTCATGCGCAGGAAGCGGTTGAGAAAAGTCCATTGAATTTCAACGTCTCCATTGCTAACGTATTTGGAGACCTGAACAAGGATGGAATAGCCGACTCAGTATTGGTCAGGCAAGACACGCTGCATGAGAACGCTCCTTATCTGCTAGAGGTGTTTTTGACTCAACGGGAAGGACACAAAAAGCTGCTGGTCTCCACAACCACGGCCATTGACCCACAATACCCCGAGGGACGCGCCAACCACCATTGGACACACGGATTCAGTCAATTGAATATCCGTAACGGCGTGCTGTGGCTCGAAACGGAATTGATCCGCGGCAACATACAACATAGGTTCCGTTATCAGAATGAACGGTTGGAGTTGATTGGTTACTCCTCTATCGATGTAACAGCAGGTCAAATCACGGAAATTGACTACAATCTATCCACGGGAAGACGGGTAGTTAAAACAGGAGATATAACTGACAATGAGTATGCTATCGTTTCTGACACTACCATTCTGCTCAACCCACTCCCCACGCTATCCGAATTCAGGCCATTCTCAAACAAATGGTACTAGCATCTATCCTTTCGATAAACCCGGTCAGCTACTGAGCCCATAAGCCAGTTCCCATGTATCAATTGGGGTAGCATCAAGCACTTCCGAATGGTTATCTTTAAGAACACCGGATAAAAATTCCCTGCCCATGCGATATCAAAAATCCCAAACAGGCTGGATCTTGTTGCTCATCTTTCTTCCGATTCTAGTATTTCTGTTCCTTCTTTACATCAATCAATGGGGCAGCAACCCGCTTCCATTGCCCATGTTTGTGGTGATGTCAGTACTCTTCACTTTTGTTCTGAGTCTCTTTTACAAGCTGACCGTCACCCTGGATCAGAATACCCTGAAATTGGCCTATGGGATCGGCTTGATCCGCATCAAATTGAGAATCGACGAGTTGATAGAAACCAAGATCATTAAAACACCCTGGTACTACGGGCTTGGTATCAGAATTACCCCAAAAGGGATGCTGTACAACATCCAGGGATCCAAGGCGGTGGCGCTTCGATATGTCAGCAACGGCAAATCTAAATTCACTATGGTAGGTACCCCCGAACCCGCAAAGCTCAAGCAAGTGCTGGATGAGCATTTTATGCGATAACTTCAAGCCCAGGTTACGATATCGCTAAATCAGCAAGTGGCAAAAGTGAGAGGGAAATTGCTATTACATTGGTACAGCTATGAAAAACAAGCGGATATTGAAAGCCAAATGATATCCTGATATATCCGTAAATCACCGCACTCAACAATTGGGGTAAGGTCAAGATTGGCAGCAACAAAATATTGAGTAAAGTCAACTCATATTTCGAGACATGAATCCAGGCAAAAACTAGACACGTGGCATAATAAATGATCGAAAAGTGGTTATCCCAGAAACTCGCTAACTGCTGCTTCACCGATTCCAAGCGCACCAGCAGGTAGATCAGTAAACTGGCCAACAAGGAAGCACCCACTCGCATGGCAAAGCTTTCATCAACCAGGCTCACTTTGGTGTGATAAATCAATTTGGTCAACAGGTAATAGCAAAATACGCCTAAACTCAGCGCCAGAAAACTGGGCCGAAAACGAAGGGAAAGCCGGAAGGCCACCTCCTCCAAAAGCGGCAAAATTAACCCCCCGACCATAAGTAGAGCCACCGGGGAAAGACGCGCTGCCATGTTTGCCTTTTGAATATTCTCGGGATCATAAATCAAAGCAAAGAACAGCAACACCGGAATTAACAGGATCAGCTTCAGAATGTACAAACCAATCGTGTCGTAGACTCGCCACTTGACGGATTTTATTGATTTCCTTTCACTTTCCGGGTTTTTGATGAAGGTCAGAAGGTCACGAAAGAGTGCCAGGTAGTATCTGGGATTGGCTAAGGGATACGTCATTTAAGTTTTTTCCCAGGAAGACGTGGCCAGAGACTTTTTGTAACACCCATAAAAAAATAAAACAAAGAAGGTCATGACGACCAAGTAAAAATCACGCTAATGGTCCAACACCCGTCGCTGAACCATATTTCCAATCCCCACAAAAATCTAAAGCACACAATAAAAAGTTGTGGGTAAAAGTTTGTATCTTGTTGCTATAATTAAAATATCGTTTCATTATATGAAACAATTAGATCATCTGGCAACCGTTATCGATCGTGCGGCTGTCGAGGCAAGTCCTATCCAACAACTTAGTGCCACGGCTGATTTCAAGCTGCAGGAGGCTTACGAAATCCAAAGGTTGTCAATCGACAAAAGGCTGACCAGGGGCGAGACGCTTGTTGGCTACAAACTGGGATTTACCAGTCGTGAGAAAATGGAGCAAATGGGTGTACATGAAGTGATTTGGGGGCGGCTGACAGATAGCATGCGCCTTAGCAACGGCGGCAAGCTGTCACTGAAAAACAACATACACCCACGAATAGAACCGGAAATCGCTTTTCGCATCAGCAAAGAAATAAAAGGTGTCCTTTCAATTGATCAGGCACAAGCTTCCATTGACGCTATCGCAGGTGCCTTGGAAATCATCGATTCGCGGTATGAGAATTTCAAGTTTTCGCTAGCGGATGTCGTAGCCGATAATTGTTCTTCCTCTCACTTTGTCACTGGTGAGTGGCTCCGCCCTGATACACCCATCCAGGACCTGGATATGACTCTCAACATCAATGGCGAGGTACGCAAAAAGGGCAATTCGAATGCGATTTTAGGAAATCCACTGGAATCGGTTGTAGAACTCTCAAAAATGGCAGCAAAGTATCGACAGACTATCGCTGCCGGTGCCATTATTTTGGCAGGGGCCGCCACACCAGCAGAATCCCTTCAACCCGGAGACACGGTCCATGCCAGTATTCAAAACTTCGGTGACATTCATCTGACGGTCAAGTAATGCTCGAACTCAAAAGCTCAGTACATAAAACCTTTGCCATTCTGGAGTACTTCACTGCCCAGAAACCTGAATGGGGTGTAACAGAGCTGGCTCAGGAAATTGGCACCAATAAGAGCACTGTTTTCAGGTTTCTGTCCCAGATGCAATCGCTGGATATCCTGGATAAAGACGAGCACACCGAGAAATATCGGCTGGGACTGAAACTGTTTGAGCTAGGCAACCGCGTGCCGCTTCGGCAGGCATTGATTGAAAAGACCCACCCTGCACTGGTATCCGTCGCCAGAGAAATCACCGAAACAGTTCATATCGCTGTTTTCAAAAACCATCAGGCTTTCTACATAGACAAAGTGGAAAGTCCACAAGGACTTAAGATCAGTAGTCAGATCGGAAGTTACAATCCGGCTTATGCCACCGCACTTGGCAAAGTATTGCTTGCATTTCTACCAGAATCACAAAAAAAACAAAGCCTCGACTTCATTTTCAACCAACAGCCAATGCGGGCTTTTACCAAGAATACTATCACGGACCCAACCGCTTTACAAGCAGAACTGGATAAAATCTACATAGAACGGTATGCACTTGATCGCGAAGAGTTTGAAATCGGTCTAATCTGCGTGGCTATACCGGTTTCCAATCAGCAGGGACAAGTTGTCGCTAGTCTGAGTGCCGCCGGTCCAGCCAATCGATTTAAAGAATCCGAGTTGAAAAGGTACGTGGCTACATTGAAAAAGGGTGCCCAAGCCATACAGGATAACATCGGCAATTTTCAACATTTATGACATGAGCAAAGAAAGAAAATACTCGACCATACACTACCAAAAGTATTTGCAATTAGATCAGTTGTTGAGTGCTCAGGCTTTGCGCAGCGAAGAGCTTGGCAAGCCCGCACACGAGGAAATGCTATTTGTCATCACTCACCAGGTCTATGAGCTGTGGTTCAAACAAATTATCTACGAACTGGAGTCGGTGATCACTATGTTTTCCAAAGAACAGGTCGATGAAAAAAGCCTTGGCACCGCCATAGGTCGCCTACAAAGGATAAGCAAGATCATGGAATTGCTGGTTGATCAGGTTGGGGTAATGGAAACCATGACCCCCCTGGATTTTCTTGATTTTCGCGAATACCTGTTCCCAGCATCTGGCTTTCAGAGTGTGCAATTCAGAGCGGTGGAATGTTTGTTGGGTCTGCCAGAGCAACAAAGGATTACATATCATAACCAAAAGTACAGCTCTGTTTTCCCCCGAGAACAGCAGGAAATGCTCGATAGGATATACGCCAATGGTACCCTTTTTGACTGGGTGAACAAATGGCTGCAACGTACCCCATTCTTAAAACTGGATGATTTCGACTTTGTAGAAAAATATACGGAAGCAGTTCAAAAGATGATCGACAAGGAGAAAGCCGCGATTCAGGCATCGGAATACCTAACCGATAAGGAAAAAGCCAAACGCCTGGAAATGGTAGGTAGCAACGATACGTACTTCAACGCCATTCTCAGTGAGAAGAATCACAATCAACTGGTGCAAGAGGGTAAGAAAAGACTGAGCTATTCTGCGACGCTTGCGGCGCTTTTTATCAACTTATACCGCGACGAACCTATCCTTCAGTTGCCTTTTCAATTGTTGACCAATCTCATTGACATAGATGACCTGATGACCACCTGGCGATATCGGCATGCACAAATGGTCCTTAGGATGTTAGGAAATAAAGTGGGCACCGGCGGCTCATCCGGCCATGAGTACTTGCGTGAGACAGCCAGCAGACACAAAATATTTGCTGACTTCCATACGATTTCAACACTGCTCATACCCAGATCTGAGTTGCCTGAGTTACCACCAAGGATTAAAACACAGCTGGGCTTTCACTTCAATGATCATTAACAAAATTTCAAATACTAAATAATTAAGCCATGTCAGTATTACCACCGGCGATCAACTTCAAGCAATGGATTGACGACAACAGACACTTACTGAAACCTCCTGTTGGCAACAAGGCGATATACAATGATGATTACATTGTCATGGTCGTCGGGGGGCCCAATGCGCGTAAAGACTATCACCTCAATGAGACACCCGAGTTTTTCTATCAGGTTGAAGGGGATATCATTCTGAAAATTATGGAGAATGGCCAACCTCGGGATATCCATATTCGGGAGGGAGAGGTCTTCTACCTTCCCCCCAATATTCCCCACTCTCCCCAGCGGCCGGCTCATACGGTTGGGTTAGTCATAGAGCAACGGCGACCCGAAGGTGTCGATGATGGACTAGCCTGGTATTGTGAAAACTGCAATAATAAATTGTACCAGGAACCATTTGCATTGCAAAATATCGAAACAGATATGCCAGTCATTTTTGACAGGTTTTACTCGAACGAAGACCTTCGAACATGCCAATCCTGTGGGACAGTGATGCAACCTCCCGCATGACAAAAGGGAATATCGCGAACATCCATCCAGTGACTGCCAATTGGAAATAAACTTACACAAATGACTAACCTAAGAATAAACGGACACTCGCACCTACTACCCTATCCCGAGCAGATTCCCTCCTACCTCAAGGAAAAGGAAATATTCTGGATCGATGAGGATAGGCAATACATGCTTCAAAAGGGTTGGAAGCGCCCGGTCACCGACTCCAGTTTCTTTCTCAATGAGAAATTGGAATGGATGGATCGCAATCGCATCGATCATGCCGTAGTACTTAATCTTTCACAGCTTTACGGCAATGGCCTCCGCATCCGCGACATGAAATATGCTTTGCGTTTTCAGAACGACTTTAACGCAGAGGTGCAACATGACCACCCGGCAAAATTCACCTGCGGCTTTGTGGTCCATGCAGGCTTTATTGATGGAGCTTGCTGGGAAATTGAACGGTGTGTTGAAGAGCTGGGCCTGCAAGTGCTTTGCCTGCCTACCCATTACATGGATTCAATCGGTACCTGGCGGGGTATTTTCGACAAGGAAACTGCCCCGATTTTCGAACTAGCCAACAAATACAAGCTGGCCATAGAGATCCACCCATACGATGGGGAAAAATTTATACAATTGGAAAATACTGCTTGGCGTTTCCACCTCATTTGGATGATTGCCCAATGTGCTGACGCCTATCATTTCTACACCTTGGACGGGCTATATGAAGAGTATCCCGACATTCGTGTTTGCTTTGCACATGGCGGACAGTTAAATCATCTTAACATCGGGCGTCGTACACAAGGCTTCGATGGTCGGCCCGATCTATTTGAAGGTAAAGTTCGTCCCCGAAAGGCTATCGGGCATCCTAACATTTACTTTGACACCCTGGTACACGACACTTTTTCACTCGACTTGATGGTCCGGCGCCAAAAAGGTACGGACCAGATTATTCTTGGCCTTGATGACCCTTATCCACTTGGTGAAATGGAAAGTGAAAGACAATCATCGTATCCGGGAAAATTATTGGACCTTGCCGTTGAAGAAGGTATTATTTCCGACCAGCAGCACCAGGAGATATGGTCAGAAAATGTAGTCCGGTGGCTCTGCGGCAACGAACCTGAAAAATTTTGGAATCGGGTAGCGGTTGAAAACCAACATTAGCGAATGCAAACATTTCAAAACGATCGTGCATTTGCTCAGCAGCTAGACAAGCAGGATGAACTGAAGTCCTTTCGATCACAGTTTCACCTGCCACGTCAGAAGAATGGAGACCCGCATATTTACCTATGTGGTAATTCCTTGGGTCTTCAACCTAAGTCAACAGCTGCGCATCAGGAGCAAGAGTTGGAAGACTGGAAAAACCTGGGGGTGGAAGGTCATTTTCACGCCAAAAACCCCTGGATGCCTTACCACGAATTTCTCACCGAAGCCATGGCGACAGTAGTGGGAGCAAAACCCGCAGAGGTGGTAGTCATGAACACACTAACTGTCAATTTGCATTTGATGATGGTTTCTTTCTATCAGCCGCAAGGAGCGCGCAATAAGATCATCATAGAAGCGGATGCTTTTCCTTCGGACAGGTACGCGGTAGAATCACAGATCAGGTTCCATGGTCTATCGCCCGATCAATGCCTTATCCAACTACACGCGAGAGAAGGAGAAACGTGCCTGCGAGAGGAAGATATTCTCAGTACGATCGAAAAAAACGGGAAAGAAACAGCGCTAATTCTTCTCGGCAATACGAACTATTATACCGGCCAATATTTTGACATGCAGAAAATTGCAGCTCATGGTCACGCCAAGGGATGCATGGTAGGGTTTGACTGTGCACACGGTGCAGGCAACCTTCCCTTGAACCTGCATGATTCGGGATGCGATTTTGCGGTGTGGTGCAACTACAAATACCTTAATTCCGGACCCGGTGGTCTGGGCGGTGCTTTCGTTCATGAGCGACACATCAACCGCCCGGATTTGAAGCGTTTCGCGGGCTGGTGGGGGCACAACAAAGAGACCAGATTCAACATGCGGCACGATTTTGATCCGACTCCCACAGTGGAAGCGTGGCAGCTAAGTAATCCCCCCATCCTTGCCTTGTCCGCAGTATGGTCGTCGTTGAAAATTTTCGTTGATGCGGGAATGGATAGGTTACGGAAAAAGGCCATTTTACTCACTGGTTTCACCGAATATCTTGTGAAATCGTTGGGAGACGATGTTATCAATATCATTACACCAGCCGATCCGGAGCAAAGGGGTTCGCAGCTCTCGATCCAGGTAAAAAATACCAGTAAGAAACTGTTTCATCACCTAACAGCACAAGGTGTGATCGCGGATTGGCGAGAACCGGATGTCATTAGAATAGCGCCGGTACCCCTATACAATTCCTTCGAGGACGTTTTCGATTTTTATGTGTTACTCAAACAGGCCTTGCAAAGCGATATAACTCCATGAGCGAAAGAAAAATCATAGTAGTTGGCGCGGGGTTAAGTGGCAGCTTACTTGCTATCCGACTAGCCCAGCGTGGTTTTGATGTTTCAGTTTTTGAGAAGCGAGCTGATATGCGCTCTGTCGAGGTAGAAGCTGGCCGCTCCATCAATTTGGCTCTCTCGGATCGCGGCTTGCAAGCACTGGAAGTTGCAGGGTTGAAACAAAAAGTATTGGCCAACACCATTCCGATGAGGGGTAGAATGATACACCCGCTACGCGGAGAGAAGTTCTTGTCAGCTTACAGCGGCCGCGCTGCCGATCACATCAATTCCGTTTCCAGAGCCGGTTTGAACAGCCTCCTCTTAGATGAGCTTGATAAGTTCGAGAACGTCGAAATAAAGTTTAGTACGCCGGTTACTTCCGTTGACTTAAGAGCAGCAAGCATCCAATACTCCTCTGGAAGTGGAATCAAGACCGAGTCCGCCGAATTGGTGATTGGAACCGATGGTGCAGGTTCTGCCATTCGAAAGTCTATGATGGCAAATGGGACAGAATTGTTGTTCAACTACTCCCAAGACTTTCTGGGGCACGGCTATAAGGAATTGAGCATACATCCGGGTCATGGAGCCACCTGGCAAATCGAAAAGGAGGCACTCCACATTTGGCCGCGTGGTGAGTTTATGGTAATCGCTTTGCCCAACTTAGATGGCAGCTTTACACTCACAATGTTCCATCCATTTGATTCAGAAATTGGTTTTAATGAACTGACTTCCGACAATAAGATCCAGTCCTTTTTCGAAACTTACTACCCGACACTGTTACCCTATGTTCCACACTACCTGGAAGAGTTTAAAGACAATCCGGTTGGTACACTGGGCACCGTCAAATGTTTCCCCTGGCAAGCCTATGGCAAGGTGCTGATACTTGGGGATGCTTCTCATGCCATAGTTCCCTTTTATGGCCAGGGCATGAACGCTTCGTTGGAAGATGTCCGGGTTTTTGACGGACTCCTGGACAGTCACGGGCACGACTGGGAGAGGCTACTCACTAGATTTCAAAACTTAAGGAAAAAGAACACCGACGCCATCGCGGATTTAGCCATTGACAATTTCTACGAAATGCGCGATCACGTGGATGATGAAGCCTTCAAGCAAAAAAGAAAGATCGAGATGCTGCTGGAAAAACAATACGCCGACTATTATTCCAAATATTCTCTTGTCACTTTCCAACCAGACCTAAGCTATCACGAAGCCATGGTTAGGGGTCGACTTCAGGACCAAATGCTGTTGGACATCTGTCGGGACGATCATTTAAAGGAACTACCCCTTCACGACATTTATCAGCGACTAAAAGCTATTGAAATTTGACTAAACCCTTACATATGGTACCTGAAAAATCAATTGACGCAGCTGCTGCACGACTCGGGGAAGCAGCGCGATCTCGGCGACCCTGTGAGCCGGTAAGGGATCTCATTGGGTCCAATGACCTCTCAGCGGCCTATGCAGTCCAACAGATCAATACCAACCTTAGGCTTGAGTCCGGGGCTAGGATCGTTGGCAAAAAAATTGGGTTGACCTCCCCGGCCGTACAGAAGCAACTGGGTGTGGATCAACCTGACTTTGGGGTACTCTGGCATGACACGGAAGTAGCGAATGGAGGCAGCATTTCAACCCAACAATTGATGCAACCCAAAGCGGAAGCGGAAGTGGCTTTTGTACTGGGCAAAGACCTCCACAATGATCAGCTAACTGCACAGGATGTGATCGCCGCCATCGACTATGCCGTCGCTTCGATCGAGATAGTGGGAAGCCGTATTCGGGATTGGGATATCAAAATCACCGACACGATTGCAGATAATGCCTCTGCTAGTCACTGGGTCGTTGGAAATCAGCAAGTCCCTTTAAAGAACCTTGACCTGGTCAATTGCCAAATGACCATGAGTAATCAGGGCAGCGTTGTTTCTGAAGGTGTTGGAAAGGCGTGTCTTGGTTCACCAATTAATGCGGTCGTGTGGCTTGCCAGGAAAATGGTAGAAATGGAGCAACCGCTGAACGCCGGGGACTTGATCTTAAGCGGCGCTCTTGGACCCATGGTAGCTGTAAATGCCCTGGATCAAATCAGCGCCCATATACAGGGGCTAGGGAGGGTCGATGTAGCATTTGAAGACTAAATCAAAAGTAATGTCAGGAAAAACACTCGCCCACAAAGCACAACCTCTTGGCGGATATCCGCATATTAAGCGCGTAGGGGATTTTATCTATATCTCGGGTACGAGCAGTAGGCGTAAAGACAATACACACGTTGGCGCGAAGCAAGATGCCGATGGAAACTGGCAATTGGACATTGCCATCCAGACGAAGGCGGTCATAGAAAATATCGAGGAGTTATTAGCAAGTGAAGGCGCTGATCTCACCCATGTGGTAGATATGACCACTTTCCTGGTTGACATGAATGATTTCCCAGGATACAATGAGGTCTACGGCTCTTTCTTTAATGGCCAATCCGGACCGACCAGAACAACGGTAGCAGTCCACCAGTTGCCACACCCAAACTTGCTGATCGAGATGAAAGCAATCGCTTATCTCCCATTAGACCAAAAGACAGAAAAATGAAAGTAAAAGCGGCCATCATCGGTTCAGGAAATATCGGTACGGACTTGATGATCAAAATTCTGAGAAATTCACAGCAGTTAGAAATGGCAGCTTTGGTTGGGATAGACCCAGCTTCCGATGGTCTCGCACGCGCTGCGAGGCTTGGAGTCAAGACCACCCATGAAGGGATGACAGGCCTCACCCACATGTCTGACTGGGATGATATCAAAATTATTTTTGATGCAACTTCCGCCAAGGCACATCGGGACAATTGGCGTATTGTCGAAAAGTATCCGGACAAATACATGATCGATCTCACACCCGCGGCCATAGGCCCCTATCTCGTTCCACCGGTAAATTTCAGCCAAAGTCACCAGGTGAGAAATGTAAATATGGTCACCTGCGGAGGTCAGGCGACTATTCCCATGGTGGCAGCTGTCAACCGGGTGGCAAAAGTACATTACGGAGAGATCGTAGCTTCCATTTCCAGTAAATCCGCAGGGCCAGGTACGCGAGCTAACATCGACGAGTTCACTGAAACCACGGCCCATGCCATACGAGAAGGGGGAGGAGCCGAAAAGGGAAAAGCGATTATTATTCTGAACCCTGCGGAGCCGCCCCTGGTAATGCGGGATACGGTATTTACGCTGAGTGAACCTGCCGATAAACAAGCGATACGCAACAGTATCAAGCAAATGGTTGCAGAAGTTCAGACTTATGTGCCTGGATACACTTTGCATCAGGAGGTTCAATTCGATGAAATTCCCGCGGACAATCCAGTGTTTATCGAAGGATTAGGATTTAGGCATGGCCTGAAAACCACAATTCTATTGCAAGTAGTTGGCGCAGGACACTACCTGCCAACCTACGCTGGTAATTTGGATATCATGACAAGCGCGGCCCTGACCGCCGGTGAAAAAATGGTCCCCACGATTCTCCAACCAACAAATTCGTAATCCAATGTCACACAAATTGTATATACAGGATGTGACCCTCAGAGATGGGATGCACCCAATTCGCCATCAGTACACCAAAAAGCAGGTCACGGACATTGCCCTGGCATTAGACAAAGCCAAGGTTGATGCCATCGAAATATCCCACGGAGACGGGCTAGCTGGAGGTAGCTTCAATTATGGGTTTGGCGCGCATACTGACTGGGATTGGCTGGAAGGTATTGCCAGTCACTTGCAATACGCCAAGCTCACCGCACTATTGATACCCGGCATCGGCACCATAGAAGATCTGCGGCGAGCCAGGGACCTGGGGGTGGCTTCTGTAAGGATCGCCACGCATTGTACCGAGGCAGATATCTCGAAACAGCATATTGAGGCTGCCAGGAACATGGGCATGGATGTATCTGGCTTTCTGATGATGGCACATATGAACGATCCCATAGGTCTGGCAGGTCAGGCAAAACTCATGGAAAGTTATGGCGCTATGTGCGTCTATGTAACCGATTCGGCGGGGGCCTTGCTCATGGATGGCGTCCGGGACCGGATAAAAGCCTTCCGGGATACACTTCGAACTGAAACGGCGATTGGCATTCACTGCCATCATAACCTGTCGCTTGGTGTCGCCAACACCATCGTTGCCATGGAAGAAGGTGCCAGTCGGTTAGATGCTTCATTAGCGGGTATGGGTGCCGGAGCCGGTAATTGCCCCCTGGAAGTGCTCATCGCCGTACTAAACAAAATGGGTAAAGAGCACAACTGCGACTTATTCCCACTAATGGACTTGGCTGACGATGTGATTCGGCCATTACAGGAACGACCCGTCCAAGTAGATCGTGAGACGCTCTCGCTTGGATACGCCGGGGTGTATTCTAGTTTTCTACTACATTCCGAAAGGGCAGCAAAAAAGTACGGGTTGGACACCAGGACCATCTTAAATGAAGTTGGAAAACGAAATATGGTTGGGGGTCAGGAAGATATGATCGTAGACGTAGCCCTCGACCTGGCCAAAAAATAATTAGACATGAATCCTATACGCAATTACATCGGTGGCGAGCTTGTACCCCCCCACGGGGGTCAATACCTGGACCTATTTGATCCGTCCCTTGGGAAGGTGTATGCTCAGGTACCCGATTCGGACGCTGTGGATGTAGAAATGGCTACAGCGGCTGCTAAAGTGGCTTTTCCCCTTTGGGCTGCTACGCCCGTAGAAGCTAGAAGCAGACTCATTACGAAAATCGCTGATCTCATCGAGCAAAAGGCCGAGGACCTTGCCATCGCTGAATCTCTTGATAATGGAAAGCCACGCTGGTTAGCCAAAAAAGTGGATATTCCGCGGGCATCGGCTAATTTTCGATTTTTCGCCCAGGCGATTACCCAGTTTGCCACCTCCAGCCATGAAATGTCCGATGCCATCAATTACACACTTCGTCAACCCCTTGGTGTTGTCGGCACTATATCCCCATGGAATCTGCCACTTTATCTCTTCACCTGGAAGATTGCTCCCGCATTAGCCGCTGGCAACACGGTAGTAGCCAAACCGTCAGAAATTACGCCGATGACAGCAGCACTACTATCCGAGATCTGCATTGAAGCTGGCCTACCTGCCGGGGTACTCAACATCGTTCATGGCGACGGACCTAAGGTAGGAGCTGCCATTACGACAGACGATGCGGTGAAAGCAATTTCATTTACAGGAAGCACCAGGGTAGGTCGTGCTATCGCGGAGGCAGTCGCTCCAAAGTTCAAGAAAATATCCCTCGAGATGGGTGGTAAGAATCCCAACCTCATTTTCGCAGATTGTGACTATGATAAAATGCTTGACACGACCCTGAGGTCTTCGTTTTCCAATCAGGGGCAAATTTGTCTATGCGGATCCAGGGTGTTGGTAGAGTCGTCTATTTATGAACAATTCAAAAAAGATTTTGTAGCCAAAACGAAAGCATTGACGGTGGGTCCTCCGACTGACGAAAAATCCAACCTGGGCGCCATTGTTTCCAAGGCTCATTACGACAAAATCCTTACCCATATTCAAATTGCAAAGGACGAAGGCGGTACCGTTCTAACAGGAGGAGAACCGATTTTTCCAGAAGGCCATGAAAGCGGGTGGTACATCGCTCCGACCATCATTGAAGGCCTCCCCATGGATTGCCGGACCAATCAGGAAGAGATATTTGGACCAGTAGTTACTATCATGCCCTTCGACACGGAGGCAGAAGCCTTACAATTGGCCAATAGTACTCAATATGGACTCTCCTGCACGATCTGGACAGAAAACCTGAGTCGCGCACATCGGCTAGCCCAAAATATCGAGGCAGGAATTGTATGGGTCAACACCTGGCTGCACCGGGACCTCAGGACTCCCTTCGGAGGGGTGAAGAACAGCGGCGTTGGTCGAGAAGGGGGCCTGGAAGCGCTGCGCTTTTTTACGGAAGCAAAAAACGTCTGCATTCGGTATAAGTAGGTTTCGACAGGCTGACTGGAATTGCTGCCAGTTCGCGTAATCTGTTCATGTGCCTTCTTGACAGACACAAGACGCAACTATTTTCCTAAGTACTTTCGTAGGGAGGTCATTGAACAAAAAATACCTCAATGGCTATTATTCGCTTTACGCTTGGTGGCAAACGCATCCAGGCACTGCTACTGGTAAGCTCAATATCAATCGCCTTTTCCTGCGGCGACGATGACCTGACTGACGTTACAAATTTGAATGGGGGCAATACGGAGCTGTCGGTCCAAGCCTATGGTGATGCCCTGACTGCACAAATAGCCAATGGAGATGGTAACGGGATTGACAATTACTTTCGGAATAGTGGTATCGTCATCGACGAATCGTCCAACACTTACTTTGCCGTCAATGGGGTCCACCCGGTAAATCAGGGGGATTATTCTTCCTATTACACAAAGTCGATCGTTGAAGCCTCCCTCGAAACGGACCAGATTGTCAATGTCTGGTCGTTCGATGCCACTACGCTTGGGCGCGAGGTTGACATGGAGGCACTGACCTTTGCGGAGGGTACGGACAAACTATATGTGGGCGACGAATATAATTTCATTTATGAATTGGACCTGGTTTCAGGAGTGGTCACCCGCGAATGGAATCTTCAGGATATAGCGATTCATACCAGTACAGACCGGGGAATTGAGTCATTAACCTATCTCAACGGTTTCTTCTATGCTGGTATTCAGGAAGAACGACGGGTCTATCAACTGGATCTCCACCTGGAGGCCACCGAGGAGTCAAACGCCAATTATCAGCAAGTCGAATCGATCTCCTCGTTTGCCGTTAGCAGCTCTCCCAGCGGCCTATTCGCTGCTGCGGATGGTAGTTTGTACATGGTGGCTTTCGGTGGCGGAAATGCCAATCAGCAAATCTATAAATATGATTTGGATGGTACATTGACCTGCACGCTTACTGTCCCTGATGTGGTGGACCTACAACAGGCAGACGGCATTTTTCTGGACAGTAATGAAGCCTATGTTTATCTGGCTGACTCACAGGGAGCACTTAATGGTCTTTCCAGCGTCTATCGCATCGAGTGGGCGGCGCTTGAGTGTCTATAGACTCACCCAAGGCGCTTGACTAGTTTTTTCGCCCTGGCTTGCTCTTGAGTTGATAATAAATCTGTCTGGCTAAGGGGAATTATAAACAGTTTTATACAAAATATATTGATCCATCACTGTCTTTCCAGATATGTTCTGAGATTGAAGGTTATAAACCGATCCCAGGTGTTAGAACAGAAATGATAACAGATGAATGCAGGCACAAGCCCCTCATGTATAAAATGCAGTGCAATATCCCCATCACTTTCTTTGGTTAACCTCCAACGGAGCACCGTCCCCACCCACTCCTTCTCCACTCCTTCCAGGTGACCGATTATTTGCTTAGAGTCAATGCACTCCCAACTCACAGCTACATTTTCAACGTATTCGACCACTTTGAATTGGTACCATGGGTCTCCCCATGACATAGTGAAGATTTTACCTAGTCCATCAGCAGGTCGGTCCTGGTCGCCCCACCAATCTCCAATTTTAGTCGTCAATGCATCAAAAACCACACTTTCAGAAGCCTGGACTCTCACGTTTAGCGTATAACTACCCTCGTTTTTCTTCATTATTTCATTTTTAAAATCTGATTGCAAAATGCAAGTAGTTGTAAATATATATTACCGCTTTTAAATTGCAACCAGTTTCAAGCAAGAATAATATGAGACCTCCTCGATCTTACTGCCCACAAAGTTTAATACTCGATGTGCTCGGTGACCGTTGGACACTTCTGATAATCAGGGATATGATATTAGAAAACAAGCGTTATTTCCGAGAGTTCTTGCAATCCAAGGAGCAAATCGCCTCGAACATCTTATCGAATCGATTACGATCCCTGGAAGAAGAGGGAATCATTACCAAAGCATCTGACCCAGGTCATAGGCAAAAAATCAGATATTGCCTTACCGAAAAAGGCATTGATTTATTTCCGATAATGATGGAAAACGCCAGGTGGAGCCTGAAGTACAAACCCGTTGAGCCTGAAGATGCGGAAAAGGCCCAAAATTTACTAGACGGGGGATCAGAAAAAATTGAAGCGATAATGAAAGAGTTGCGCGCATCACATTTACACCCAAACCCTTAATAAGGCGGTTACAATAACGTCCGAATATCTTTTATCAGCTGCGATACTGACGTTTTGTTGAGGCCATTATAGATGCCCCGGATTCTGCGGTGCTGATCAACCAGCACAAAATTTTCGGTATGAATAAAATCATCAGGATCTTTTTCAAGGCCCAAATCTTCCTCTATAAAATATTGATTCCTCCCCAAATCATAAATAATGGACCTATCGCCGGTCAACAGATGCCATTTCTCATGATCAATACCCTTTAGCTCGGCATATTCCAGCAGAACCGCCACACTATCGTATGCTGGAGTTACAGAGTGTGAAAAAATCTGAACTTCATGCGCTTCGACAAAGGCCTCTTGCACCATCATCATGTTGCTTGTCATCTTCGGGCAAATACCAGGACAGGAAGTAAAGAAGAAATCCACTACCGTGACCCTGCCGTTCAGCCGCTTTTCCGTGATGGTTTCACCCAATTGATTGGTGAGCGTAAACGCCTTAATTTGATGAAAATCCGATGCCACCTGTCCTCGTTCCTTCCATCGGGGCGTAAAGGTAGCCTCCGCATAATATGGCAACTCTGTGACGCTGCTTTCATTTTCACCGGTGGTATGGCATGCCATCAATAGCACCATTGCCAAAACCCCCAGATTCTTACTGGATAAACACCACTTCTTCATCTCTCAATTCATAACAAAGGTTAGCTCGCTTCAATCCGAAAACACGTCCGTTGCGCGCTTCATAATTTGCGTATAGGGCACCATTCTTGCGGAAAGCTTTTTGCAAACCTTCTTCTCTCCCCATGTCCATCTGCAAGTGCTTGTGCAACTCGCCAGTATTGTACCAGTTTTTTTGTTCCCCATGAAGCTTGCCATTGCGATAATGCAAATCGGCAACAAGCTGATATCCATTTTCCATGGTCCAGCGTCTCACTTTACCTGAAAGTCTGTTGTCACGAAAACTTTCAATGAACTTCACTTCACCTGTCGGGAAATAGGTAATTTGTTCACCCTCCTTTTTTCCATTCAACACGCCAAATTTCCGCAATAGACGGCCGCCTCCGTAATAAGTTGCCACATAACCCGAGACCATGGTTGAATCCGCTTTTAACTGCCATCGACTGATACGTCGATTGAAAAATGTCTCGCCATAGTCGAACTCCACGGTCGGAATTTTGGGAGGAGGTTCCATCGCGGAAACCTCCTCACTTAATTTGGGTTCAGACGCACACCCGGCCACTAGCCAACACAACAAAAAAACCATTTGCGCCCTCGCCCTGGAAAAGAAAATAGTCTGGTTAAGACCCATTGTCTTACATAATCGAGTTGGGGGTACCCTGCAGATTTACGCCGAAGAGCAGGTAGTACTGATTGATATAAATCTCATTGACAATATGATAGTGATAAAATTCCTCTGCGCTATGTTGAGTCGTGGAATAATGGCCATTGGAAGCATCTCCATCTGTGGGATAGGTCCCTGTGGAATGGCATTTTCGACCGTAGATCAGAAAACCATCGGACATGATTCCTAGTAACTGGTCGTCATCGATGGTCAGAGGCGACGTTTCTCCCACTTCCCGAGCCTCCACATGGTAGTGATAACCCTGGGGTCCGGAATGTCCACCAGCCCAATCAAAACCGGAGGCAGTGCCTTCCGTGACATCAGTCGGTCCTTCAGATTGATTATAGATAGGTACGCCAGTCACAGAAAGTCCGATTGCTCCTAAACCGGTAGCCGAACTAGAGGATGCAAGTGCAGGCGCGGCTGGAACCGTCAATGTATAACTACTTTCTCGAATAAAGCCAGGTGATATGTTTTCCTCCACGGCCACTATCGGATCGATATAAAGTTGGTCAGTGCTGGACCAATAGGGTGAAGTATGATTTGGCAAGGCAGTGGATGTAATGGTTATATCATCCCCGTCAAAGGAAACCGTTACCGCGTCGCTATTGAATTCATCAAATGCGGAAGACGGTGTGCTCACCGCACTTGTGTTGTCCCCGTTGTTATTGCCTGGGTCCGCTGTGTCATCATTGCTGCTACAAGACACGAGCAGCAGGACGCTTAGTGTAACACTTAGTGTGATTGGAAAAATAAAAGTCTTCATAAAAAATACGATGTTTGACGCTGTACGCAGGGATTTGCGAAAAGGCTGCGTCATCAGGTATTTTTATAATGGAAGCAGGCGGGAAACGCATCCGCTGTAGTAGTGCTTGCAGGCACTCGTACTGCCATCCAAAACCCTGAGAGCCGTTCAAACTTCGTAATTTCCCGATATGGACCAAGGCAAGATCCAGGAATACTACCAGACTTATTTTAGGCGAATGGTCTTGATAGCAAACGAGTATGTACAAGACCTGGAGCTCGCTCAGGACATGTCACAAGATATTTTTGTGCAACTACTCCAAAGAGAACCTGCGGCCATCTCCAACCCCGAAGCCTACTTATTCACGGCTATCCGCAACAAATGCCTGGATTACATCAAAACCCAAAAAATCAGATCGGCTCATCACGACCTGCTGGCAAAACTCTCCTCCGAGTCTTATTACCACGAGGTATTGGAACAAGCAGAACTCGAAAATTTTTTGATGCAAACCATCGCCAGCTTACCCGAGCAGCAAAAGAAAATATTTCAAGCAAGCCGCTTCCGCGGAAAATCCAACTCGGAAATCGCCGAAGCCCTCAGCCTCTCGAAACGGACGGTAGAAACGCAAATAAGCAAAGCGCTGAAAACACTTAGGGATAAACTATCGGAGTTCAAAACCCTCCTCATGACCTTTTAAAATTGTCGGCCCTATACGTGTGACTAGGGAGTAATTCGTCGTACTAAGAAAAGGAGACGAATATGGCACAACGCCAATCCATTGACAGGCTGATATTAAAATCCCTGCTGGAGGACCTAACCCCGCAAGAGGAAGTACATTTGAATGCCTGGCTTGAAGAGAAAGTCGCGAATCGAGAAAGATACAAGAATCTGATTACCAGGTGGAACGATGGGACAATCCAAGAAGACTGGTCCAGTATCGACCTGGATCACAACTGGAGGCAAATCTTAAGAAAAGCCGAAGAAGGTAAGGCACAGATCGTCCCATGGCCCTCAATTCTCAGGTATGCTGCAGCGGCAACGGTCCTGCTTTTAGGGGTTTTGTGGCTACTCAATCAACCGGTCCGGGAAACCCTTGCCAACCATGGTAGGAAAGTTCAAGTTCATGAGCTACCAGACGGCTCACGGGTTTGGTTGAGACCCGGAAGCTCCCTGGCATTGGATCCAGATGATTTCCAGGAAAACCGCTCACTACATCTACAAGGAGAAGCGCATTTTGAGGTCGAAAAGAGCAAGGTTCCTTTCATAGTCTTTGCGGAGCTAGGATCTGTCCAGGTGCTGGGTACCACTTTCAACATGATATCCCAAACGACTTTCACCGAAGTTCTCCTGGTGGAGGGCGTTGTGCAATTCTCCTCACCGAGTGACCAAATACTGTTGGCACCGGGAGAATCCGCCAGGTTGGAGCGTCAGGGGATCCAAAGGGAAATGGAACCGTTCCATAGAAACGCTATCGGCTGGAAGACTGGTTCTTTTGAGTTCACAGAAGTCCCGCTTGTTCAACTTCTGGACAGGATAAGCCCTTACTACGGGTTCGAGGTAGAAATCGCCCCGGAAAAGAGAAACTTGCTGGTAACCACGTCTTTCCATCAACTTACCATCGAAGAACTAATTGCTGAATTGACGTTCATCCTCGATATCCAAGTTGTGCTGAAGGACCAGATTCTCATTATCAAATAAGGATATGATTAGGTCGCTAGGAATTGCTTTGATCTGTGCACTTTGTGTGGGCCGATCATTAGCTCAAACAAACGGAGACATCCTGATCTCATCAGAGTATCAGACCCTGCGAGCCCTTTTTGAGCAACTCAAAAACCGTCACGCACTTACTTTGAGCTACTCCCCCGATGGCGTCGACCCGGAACAAGTCATTTCCATTCGGCCCGGCAGTTACTCGCTAAATGAACTATTGCTCCATATGGGGGAAGAGGCATCGCTCGATATCCGTTTGAACGCCAACCGCCTCATGATCCGAAGGAAAAGCGTGGCTCCGGCTATACCTTTCGAAATTACCGGCAGGTTGCTGGCGGACGACAGGACACCTATTCCATATGCTCACGTCTACCTCGACAACTCCCAGATCGGGACTTTCACTAACGAAACAGGTGATTTTATGCTATCTGGCCTCCTGGATACAGGCAACTCCGAACTGGTCGTCAGTGCCATAGGATATACCTCTTTTCGAAGGTCTATCAGCACCAGTGAAGCAAGGCAGGAACTTGAAATTACCTTGACCCCTTCATTCACAGAACTAAACCCAATCGAGGTGACCACCGGGAGCTACCAGCTAATCGAGGGTGAAACGACCACTATGGCTATCAGCAAAAAGCAAATAGAAAATGCTCCTAATCTTATCAAGGATGTTTTTCGCACGATTAATATGATCCCTGCTGTGTCCAATACCGACTTTAGTGTGAAACCGCGTATCCGTGGAGGAAATTTTCACGAAACCGGAATTTACCTGGACGGTTTTGAGCTGATCAACCCTTTCCACATTGAAATTGGCGGAGGTGTCCAGGGACTTTTCAATACGGAATATATTGAATCCATAAAGGTTTATCCCGGTTCGTTTTCCGCCCGATATACGGATAAACTTTCAGGAATTGTGGACCTCTCAACACCTAGTTTTTTCGAAAGGAATGAAACGAATTTTTCCCTGGACCTGCTCAATGCAATAGCCTCAACAAAACTCAAATTGGGCAAAAACCTTTACCTGCTGGGCGCCGTTCGTCGGGGTTACTGGGATTTCCTTATTGATCTGGAAGCACGTGGAACCTCCCTGGTATTCTACGACACCTGGAACAAATTGGTCTTTCGTCCGGCCAACAAGCACCTGCTGGAATTCAACTTACTCTATGGTAAGGACACGTTTGACTACAGCCATACGCGCCGGAATATTAGAATCTATTACTATAATTCAGATCACGACAAGCTGTACGGATGGGTCAACTGGAAAGCCACGCTAAGCCCAAAGCTTTTCAAACGCACGACTATTGGCTACCAACGCCTCCTAAAAGATTCGGATTTCTCCTTCGAATCCACTGTCTCTACTAACAACATAGACCGGTCCGAGTTTGGCATGGTAAGCCTCAACGAATACTTTGAGTACGAACTGAACAAAAATCAGCATTTAAGCTTTGGCTTGGAATACAGGCAGTTCTCAAATGTTTCCATGTTCTCCGAGAGAAGGTATGATATCCATACCTCTACACCCTCGAATCCGGTCTTCGACACGATTGATGTAGATGCGAATATCAGTGAAACCCTATTTGGCGCATATGCAGAATACACACATCGATTTAATCAACAATCTCTGGCCAAAGCGAGTGTAAGAACGTCAGGACAGCGCTTTAATGGGTCTATCAATATAGCTCCAAGGATCAATTTCAGACATCAAATTTCATCTGTGATCACCGCCAGCGTTGGTTACGGATGGTTTTATCAGCCAGACCAATTCTACGATCTAAGATCCGAATTAGGTCAGTCAACGCTCTCCAATGGTTCAAAGGCCCTTCATTACAATGCCAATGTCACCTTTGAGTGGCCCAACACGCAATTGCGATTCGATATTTATCATAAAGTGTATCCGCGACTTTCCGACGATTTTCGCCTCACTCCCACAGAGCGAATCGAAACTTTTCAGTCATTTGAGAGAAGTCATCACACTACATCGGGAAATGCCACGGGATTTGAAGTGGTGCTAAATCACCGTTACGCGGGTCATACCCTTAACGTCAGCTATGCCTTTGCGAAGAATAGGATCAAAAACGATCTCGGCCAAGTGACTGCCAGAGCTTTGGAGATACCTCACAATTTCTCTATCAACAATCTCTTTCAATTTCCACGAGACTTCAACATTTCAACCAACCTGATTTTCAGGTCCGGATTTCCTTACAGCGAGGTACTTAGCACCAATGTGATCTCTTTTCAAGAGGATTCAAAGCAGGTTATTACTTACCAGGTCGGCGATAAAAACAATCAAAGGCATTCGGCCTACACCACTTTCGACGCACGAGTGTCCAAGGAATGGCATGGAAGGCACATTCAATTGGAAGCCTACCTCAACTTTCTCAATCTTTTCAACGCCACGAATGTGCGAAATATCTATTACGATGCCTACAGGCGATCCAACGGCACCCTGGGCGCCAATGCGGATGAGAATATCTTCTTTCCCTTTTTCGTGACTCCCGGAATAAAAGCCACTTTCTAATCTTCAGGACTACTTCTATCTGTAACATCGAGGCGTCCTCGATCGTCGTTTTTTCGAACCTAACCGGAAGAAAAATGAATGACTTTATTGGAAACAATATCAAGCTGATCGTGGACTGGGGTCAGATAATCTCGGGATCCTTAATCTTGTTTTTTCTATTCCTCATTTGGCGGACCGTCCGCCATAATCGATATTTCTTACCAAAGGGAATTATCCAAGTATTGGGGATTACTGCGCTGGTGCTTGTTCTCAGCATATTTTCGCTTGTATTTGCTAAAATCACGAAAATGAAACCTCAAGTCGAGCCTATTTTGGCGCGCCTTGAAGGCTTGATTGGCCAACCGGCTCCCCCACTCTACTACTTTCGCGCTTCAGATAGTCAGCCGGCCAGTCTGGCATCTCACAAGGGCGAAATTGTACTTGTCAACTACTGGGCAACCTGGTGCCGACCGTGTATCAAGGAAATTCCAGACCTGGAAGCGATCCAAAAGGCCTATGGTCCAAGCGGCGTGACTGTTTTGATGATATCGGACGAAACCCACGACAAGCTTAGAAAATTTATTGACAAGAATGATCTGCTCGTGAATGTTGGCCGTATCGACTATGAATTTGATTGGGCACCCATGGGGAATGAGCGGCCTGTAACGTTCCTCGTCAACAAGCAGGGTGTGATTACCCATTATTTCACGGGAAGACACGACTTTGCATTTTTCGAAAAATACCTAAAGGAAGCGCTTGCAGGCTGACGATTGAACGATTGTTTCAATATTTACAACTAAATTTTCCATAGAACAACCCCAAAAGAGCCAAAAGCGCCAGTAGAAGGCTAGAGACGATGCATTTTCAGATATCCCCGATAACCAAAGAAGACAACAAACTCGTGGGGTCATTTATTGCTGCAAGGTGGGGTTCCCCCATGAGCGTTTCACGAGGAAGATTATTTGATACGACCAACCTACCAGGATTCCTTTGCAAGGAGGACCATGAAGTCATAGGGTTGGTTACTTATCATATTGAAGGGCAAGAATGCGAAATAGTAACACTGAACAGTCAGCAAAGTAACCGGGGACTCGCCACCCAACTCCTAGCCCTGGTCGTCGACGCTGCAAAAAAAGCCGGTTGCCAGAGGGTTTGGCTTATTACAACCAACGACAATACCAAGGCCATCAGGTTTTACCAGAGAAGAGGCTTTGAGTGGGTTGGCTTTTACCGGAATTCCATGGATACCTCCCGAAAAATCAAGCCGGAAATTGCCCAAACAGGAGATGACGATATCCCTATTAAACACGAGATCGAATTTGAACTACAGCTCTAACCAGAAAGGTAATAAACCGTATACTGCGAGAGAATTTCAAGTGTTCAAATGAAGAAAATAGGCATCATTGGCGGGATCGGCCCGGAATCAACTATCGAATACTATCGGCTGATCGTGAACCTTTTTAGGGAAAGGCTATCGACAAACCAGTACCCTGAGTTCTTTCTCAAAAGCATCGATATGACCACCATGTTGGATCTGGTTTTCAGTGATCGCCTGGAGGAGTTGGTTTCATTTCTAAAAGGTCATGTACAGTCATTGGAAGCACTGAATGTTGATTATGTAGTGCTGGCATCCAATACCCCACATTTGGTGTTTGATAAGTTATCCCATGTGGTTACGGTTGAGATGATCAGTATTGTGGAAGAAACTTGTAAGGTGATCTCCTCGCTTGGATTGAAACGAGTTGGGTTGTTAGGGACCAAATCGACGATGAGTAAGGGCTTTTACCAGCAGGTTGGGGCTCGGTACGGTATTGACATAACCATACCCGAGGAAAGCGATCAGGATTACGTGCATACAAAATACATGGAAGAATTGATTTTCAACCAAATAATCCCTGAGACAAAAGATCAGCTGATTCAGATTGTGAACAAGCTCCGGACACAAGAGGAAATAGAAGGTGTAATTCTGGGAGGCACCGAATTGCCTTTGATACTGACCCAGTCAAATTTTGACCGATTTCCAGTGTTAAATACAACAGCCATCCATGTGGAAGCGATCGTCAATAAAATGATAAATTGAAGTATTATGAGTCTAATTGGTCAATCTATCATGCTGCAGGTTGACAATATGAGTGACACAATTCACTCCTATGAGTCAGACCTTGGATTTAAATGCACCGCCCGAATGGGAGATGATTGGGCAAACCTGCAGCGTGACAATATTTCTATCATGCTCTCCTGCCGGCACGGACCAGGGCAAGATCGTCCGCCGCAGATGACCGCCAGCATCTACCTTTTTACCGATTCAGTTGATGCGCTATGGGATGAATTGAAGGATGTAACGAGCATCGCCTACCCAATAGAAACATTCGACTTTGGAATGCGAGAGTTTGCCATAATAGACTGCAATGGGTATATGATCCAGTTTGGTCAAAATGTGACTTGAACTTCCAGCATGGATTCACGTTACAAAAACGGCACCGCATAAAAGCGAAGCACCTTCAACCCCCATATTGCATTAACTACGATGAATAAATTTTTACGTACCTGCCTGTGGTTCATACTGGCAACAGCAGCAATTTTTGGCTGTACATCCGAAAGCAAACCAATTAGACTCGCGACCTATACGTATTCGACCAACAACCGCTTAGCGAACCTGGCACCCCTGGCTCAAGAGTTAGAAAATATGCTGGGGAAACCGGTTGAAACAAAAAGTTACCCCGATGTTGCCACTTTTATTGAGGGTATAAAAGCCAATGAGGTGGATATCGCATTGATCAATACCCTGGGCTATTTGTTGCTATCTCTGAACCAGAGCAACATGCTACCGATAGCCACATTGAAAGTACGAGAAGACGCTTCCGACAATTACAAAACCGCTGTTTTGACGACCCATAAGAATATCAATGACCTTCGGGCTTTGGCGAGCCGAGCCGGCCAGCTTAGGATGATGTTCGTCGCGGAAGGGTCCACTTCGGGGAATCTTATTCCTCGATTGATGCTCAGCTCAATTGGCATAAAATCACCAGAAAGCCGGTTCAAGGAAGTCAAATACGGAGGAAATCACACCACTACATTGGAGAAACTTATCGCCGGTGACGCGGATTTATGCGCGATAGGCAGCAATGAGTTTTTTAGCCAGATTCAAGCGGATTCGTCATTACTTCAATCCTGTCGCCTGCTTTGGCTCTCCGAAGAAATACCACTGGGACCGGTACTGGTCAACAACACACTCCCAGTCCAAGAAAGAGAAGAAATCACCCGCATAATTTTAGGGCTACACAAAACCAACCCTGCAGCCCTAACAGCCATCAAAGATGGATGGTTAGAAGCCAAGCAAACGGACAAGTTTCACCAAATCACAGATGACTATTATGACAGTTTTCGGCAAGTTAATGGCCAAAAAACTGACCTCTTAAATATTCTCAAAATGTACACGGAGTGAGCAATCGCCAGAGGTTCGATAAATTTGAAGAAACCCAAAAACCTCCATGAAAATCCGCATCTCCCTTAAACCGAACCCCACATTCAATAATCTCATTGTTCTTGGCTTCATTCTGATCACCGTGACTGTTGCACCTTGCCAAACTGCCACTGAGAAGTATGAGACTGCTAAAAAGGAATATGAAGCCAATCCCAAGGACCCAGACGCGCTGATTTGGTTTGGTCGCCGGACCGCTTATCTAGGCAAATTTGAAGAAGCAATCAATATCTATTCTGAAGGAATTCAATTGCATCCCAATGACCCGCGTATGTACCGGCATCGGGGCCATAGATACATTTCTACAAGACAATATGGCAAGGCTATCGAAGACTTTGAAAAGGCCGTGATACTAATTGAGGGCAACGAAGACCAGGTGGAGCCTGACGGTTTACCAAATGACAGGAACATCCCCGTAAGTACATTACATGGCAATATTTGGTATCATCTGGGTCTGGTGTATTATCTGAAAAATGACATGGAAAAAGCCCTTCGAGCATTTAGTAATCGGACCGTCACGGAAAAATACCATGACAATATCGTATCAGGTGGCCATTGGCTATTCATGATTTTGTCAAGGCTGGAGCGCAATGACGAAGCAAACGATGCCATCGCAAAAGTCACCCCGGACATGGACATCATAGAGAACTTCAGCTACCATAAGATGTGTCTCTTTTATAAAGGATTGATCTCTGAGGAAGCCCTGCAACCTAAGGACCCCAATTCTTCCGGAGACAATGTTTTCTTATATGGGCTTGGCAATTGGTACCTGTATCAGAAGCAAGATACGACGAAGGCCAAAGCCTATTTCCAACAATTATTGGAAACAGGCAATCGCTATTCTTTCGCCTACCTGGCCGCAGAATCTGATATGAAACGGCTGGCGGGAAAATGAGACTCCCTAAAGAAAACTAACTCCTGGAAAAACCAAAGGCGGCTGAAGCAAAAGTAGCCTCCAGTCCCATGCCCAATGCCGCTTGTTTCAGGTCTTCAGGCACCTCACCACAAAACAAAAAGGGGCCCGGTTCCGCAACCTGTAACAAGGTAGGAAAATGACCGGCGGCCGTTGTTCCCAGATGTTGACCCAATGCGGCGCCATCCTGAAATAGATCCGATACCACGAGCTCCCGTTTGCTCTCATCAAAAAAGCACGCTACCTGAAGCGCCCCTGGCTCAGTTTCCTTCATTTGCTTTTCTACCGTTCTGTAAATGGCCTTCAGCTCTTCTGACTTGCCAGGCTTAGCTGTCCACTTGTATACCACTGTGATCTCTTGATTTTTCATCGTGTATTCATTTTGTTATCAAAGCAAACTTATGTCATATTTACACCCATATATGGTGTATTTTGCGACATATCAAAGGGTTGATTATGACATTATTAGATTATAATTTTGATATAGAATGAAACACGTCAGTATTCTCATCCCTCGGGGAACCGTCATAGTTGATACCATCATTGGCAGCTTCAACTTGTTCAAGATGGCCAATGGCCAGCATGTGAAAAAGGGGTTATCCAAAACCGGGCTTTTCCACCTTGATTTAGTAGGCATCGACCATGAGCCGCAACGATACAGTCAATTCCTAAACATCACACCTACCCGATCAATCAGTGAGATCGGCCAAACTGATTTGATCATTGTGCCGGGCTTTGTTGGCGATATGCAGGCGCAAATAGCATTGAATTACCCTTTTGTGGAGTGGATGAAAAACCAGCGAATCACCAACCAAACGGAAATTGCCAGCCTCTGCAGAGGAGCTTTTCTGCTGGCTGAAACAGGTTTACTCCGCGGAAAATCATGTGCCACGCATTGGTTAACTCATGATACTTTCAGGAAGATGTTCCCGGATGTTCATTTGCTCGCCGAAAAAATTATTAGCGAAGACAATGGAATTTACTCCAGTGGAGGTGCCTATTCCTTCCTTAATTTATTACTCCATCTTATTGAAAAATATTACGGTAGAGAGATAGCGATTTGGTGCTCGAAGGTTTCCGAAATAGATTTCGATCGCATGGATCAAAACCAATTTGCCATTTTCAGTGGGCAGAAGGGACATCCCGATAAGGAGATAATCGCTATCCAAGAGTACATAGAGCAGCATTATGCCGAAAAAATAAGCGTAGAAGCACTCGCCTCACAAATCGCCACTGGTGGCAGGAATTTTGTGAGAAAATTCAAAAAAGCCACCAACAATACACCCATCGAATACATACAAAGAGTACGGATGGAAGCAGCCAAGAAGAAAATGGAATCCACTACAATGAACATAAGGCAGATCATGTATTCCTGCGGTTATAATGACGACAAAACCTTTCGAACACTCTTTAAAAGATACGTCGGGCTCACACCCCTCGAATACCGCAACAAATACAATCGAGAAATGGCCTTTTCTTGATTCTGCATGAGAATAATGCGTTAAAATCAATTACAGAAATAATGAGTGAACCACACCAACTCGCCGATCGTTTCAGGGAAGTAATGCTCCATGGAAAATGGATCGCCAATACCAATATGAAAGAACAACTATCAGAGGTGACGCTTGAACAGTCCTTGAAAGGTGTTCGCACGCTGAATAGCATAGCGGCGTTGACCTTCCATATGGACTACTACATTTCGGGAGTCCTCAACGTATTGAAAGGCGGTGATCTCGAAATACGGGATAAATATAGCTTTGACCTGCCCACGCTGACCCAAGAAAGCGACTGGCAGCAGCTTCGGAATAAGTTATGGACAGATTCAGAGCAATTTGCTAGCTTAGTGGAAGACCTTCCCCGACAAAAACTCGAAGAGACCTTCGTTGATCCAAAATACGGGACTTACAGTCGAAATATTGAGGCCATGATCGAACACGCTTATTACCACCTTGGGCAAATCGTATTGATCAAAAAGTTGCTTTAATCGAAGAAGTAGAGCCTGAATTCCCGGCTAGGCAGTAAATTGTTAGTTAATCAAGCAGATCAGTCCTTATAGCAAACCAAAGGCAATCTTCCCAGGTTGGATGCCATTGCCGTCATTTAGCCTATGAATTCCGACCAGATGCAAGCTGCCGTTTTTGATCGTTACGGCCCTCCGGAGGTGATTCACATCCGAAAGATCTCCAAGCCGTCCCCTAAACCCAATGAGGTACTTATCAAGGTGCACGCGGCTGCCGTAAATACAGGAGATTGTGAGCTAAGAAGTCCTAAAATCCCTAATTCCATCTGGTTCCTGGTCCGAGTTTATTTTGGCTTGTTTAAACCTAGAAAGAAAGTACTTGGAGCCTACTTCGCGGGAACAGTCGAAGCCATCGGCAGCTCGGTATCCCAATTCAAACTTGGTGAAGCCATTTATGGTTGCAGTGGCGCCAGATTTGGTGCCTATGCGCAATACATCTGTTTACCACAAACGGAGGCCATCGCTCCAAAGCCTGATAACATGACATTTGAAGAATCTGCAGCCACTCCGCTCGGACTGGATGCCATACACTTTCTTAGAAAAGCAGAAGTCCAACCCGGCGAAAAGGTACTTATCAATGGTGCTGGTGGAGGAATTGGCACCATCGCTGTGCAGTTGGCAAAACACTACGGTGCGGAAGTGACAGCAGTGGATCATGCCGAAAAACTCAGTATGCTACGAAACATTGGGGCCGATCGTGTCATCGACTATACTCAGAAGGATTTCTCAACCGAAGGTGGTATTTACGATGTTGTTTTCGACCTGGTGGGCAAGCGAGCTTACCGGCGTTGCTTAAGAGCTTTAAAGCGTGATGGCCGCTATATTCTTGCCAATCCAAGTGGTTTGCCGCAACTTCTAAGAGGGCTCTGGACTTCTGCGACTAACAGCAAAAAAGTGATCTCCCAGCTCGCAAGTGCCAATACCCCCGATCTGCTTGTGTTGAAACAGCTCGCGGAAGCGGGCAAATTGCGGGCAGTTGTAGACACGATACTGCCTTTGAGCGAGGTAGTAGCTGCGCATCGATATGTTGAAAGTGGGCAAAAAAAGGGCAGTGTACTGTTGAAAATTGGTTGATCGCGAAACGCGTTGAAGCATTTCAAAACCATATCAGATTATTGCCGGGAAATTGGGATCGCTCCACCAAAGCATGCACATTTTGATATCCGAAGTTTTGAAGAGAACATGGCCACGGTCAAGTCACAAATGCCCGTTTTCCGCCACGAGTTTTATGCACTTGCCATCAAAGCCGATGGCGATGGGAAAGTGGTCTCTGGTCAATTCACAAATTTCCCAAAGGGTACAACCATCTTTTTCAACACCCCTTTTCAACTACTATCCTGGGATATCGTGCCTAATTGGAAAGGCTACTACCTGATGTTCAGTCAGGATTTTGTAGTTCAGTCCAAACTATTGTCCTCACTGTTAACATCATTTCCATTCCTGAAAATGGATAAGTCGATTCCATTTGCAATTCCACCAGACCAGCTTCAGACAATCCTATCCATCTATCAAAGCGTTTGGCAAGAGTACAATGGTCTAGCCGCCGATAAGTTCCATGTAATAGAAGCCCAGGTTTACTTGCTATTGTGCCTGATCAAACGACTCTTCGAACAGCAAGTTGACAGTGAAAATGCCGACGTTAGCTTGCGGGCAGCCGATCTAAAATTGCTCTCCCGGTATCAAACGCTTATCCAAACCAGTTTTTATCCCAACACGCAAGTGGAGACATATGCCAACTTGCATTCGCCGAGTTATTACGCTCACAAACTGAGTGTACACCCTAATCATCTCAACGCAGTTGTGAAAAAGTTAACCGGTCTAACTGCATTAAACCATATCCACCACCACTTGCTGGTACTATCCAAATCGTATCTTACTCAAACTGATTGGAGTGTCAAAGAAATCGCCTACACCATTCAATTTGACAGCCCAAGCAACTTCAGTGCCTTCTTCAAAAAAAACACAGGCCTCACCCCGCTGGCCTATCGACAGCAGCCAAGCCTTTGAAATTTCATGCAGCTATGTACTTAGATATATTTGCCAGGTAAGAAGCGCAGCCGTGAAAATTGAAGAGATAATCAAAGAAGTATTTGCAGCTACCCAGTTCATTGAAAACCAAGGGGAACCCGCTTCCTATATTCCTGAGTTGAGTAAAGTCGATAGCAACCACTTCGGCGTTCATTATGCGAGCATAGACGGTACAAGCTATGGCGAAGGTGACTACCAGATGAAATTCTCCATGCAAAGCATCGCCAAAGTACTCTCATTTGCTATGGCCTACAAGATCTTAGACGAACACATCTGGGACCGGGTAGGAGTAGAGCCGTCAGGTACATCATTTAACTCACTGGTCCAGCTGGAAGCAGATCGCGGCATTCCACGTAATCCTTTCATGAATTCCGGGGCTATCGTAATTGCCGACATCCTCATCAGCCACTTTAATGATGCCAGGACCGAATTCTTGGACTTTGTCCGAACTTTGTGCGATAACACTGATGTCACATATTCGACCAAGATCGTCGAGTCCGAAAAAGCAGCAGGTTTTCGCAACAGAGCCCTCTGTAATTTCTTGAAGTCCTTTGGAAATTTACGGAACGATCCATTGGACGTGCTTGATCTATATTTCAATATCTGCTCGTTGGAGGTAAGCTGTCAGGATCTCACTGCCATGTTTTTATTTTTAGCTAACAACGGCATTAAGGTGAGTACTGGCAGTCAAATACTCACTACAAGCCAAAACAAACGGATCAACGCGCTCATGCAGACTTGCGGCTTCTATGATGAATCTGGAGAATTTGCTTTTAAGGTCGGGCTTCCGGGTAAAAGTGGTGTCGGTGGTGGGATCATTGCCATTCACCCGGGAAAGTATGCTATTGCCGTATGGAGCCCCAGGCTGAACAAAAAGGGAAACTCCTTTAAGGGCATGCGGTTTCTTGAGGCTTTTACTACTAAGTCCAACCTATCTATTTTTTAATTACCTGCCCAAATTAGCTTTCATTATACTTGCTTCAGCAGCCACAACTAACTGACCCTGACAGTTCGAAAAATGACCTTTACCGAAATTGCACTTCGCGGAATCAGGAGGTTTTCCTTTACCAGAATTCCTTCACAGTTCATCATGAGAAAAGTGATTTTTCAGGGGTTCCCAAGGAGACTTCTTAACAGATATTATCGTAGCATGAGCTACGGAGCCAGAGAAATTTTTCACTCCCTGTTCGCTAAAATATTTCAGCATGGCGATGACAGAAAACTCTCCACCACCTGGGCGGTACATTTTGCCAAGGCAAACCTGACGGTTCCCATCCACAGCGATAGCCTATGGCTACATTGGGACACGGCGATCTCAATCGTCGGTCATGATGTTGAAATCAAGCGCTTTTACGAACAACTTTTGAACTCGGACATGAAGCCTTCATGCTTTTTTGATGTTGGCGCCAACTACGGAACCCATTCCCTACTGTTTTTGGCCAATGATGTACCAACGATCACCTTTGAGCCCAATCCAAATTGCTACGAGTACTTTCACCTAATGGCCTCTCAAAACCTTCTCACTTCTCAATTGGAGGAGGTGGCAGTCGGTGAGGAGCCTGGAAAGGCCCAATTATCTTTTCCCGAGAATAATACATGGCTGGGCAGCATCTCCGCGAGTCATCAAAAGGATCTGGAAGGTTTCAGCAACGTTCATCAAATAGAAGTGCCGGTAATTACGCTTGACCAATTTGCTTCGGAGAACGGCTTGACCCCCGCATTAATCAAAATTGATACGGAAGGTTATGAGCTCAATGTGTTGAAGGGGGCACAACAGCTGCTGCAAGAAGCTCAACCCCTGGTAATCTTCGAGACAAATCTCTCCGCCGAGAGATTAGAGTTGTTTGACTTTTTCTCCACGAAAGGTTTTCTCCTTTTCGACATGAGAAATTTGAAGGCAGAACTACAGAAAAATGATTTTGTGAATGCTGCTTCGAATAACTTTCTGGCCATTCATCAGACTCACCCATTGAAGAAGGAACTGGCCCTATTTAAATAGCAGTAAACCTGGACATAGGCTTGGAAAATCAACTTTTAAAATGATTGAACGGACCATAGCAGATATAATAGCCAGCCACTATGGCTGGCAGGGTTGTCAGATAAAAAAGCTTAATGGCTACGCCAATGTCAATTATCTGGTTCAGTACCAGGATCGTAAGTTTATTTTCAAAACTTATCGCTGGCAACAAGGCCTTCAAGATATTCTCGAGGCGGAGAATCAGACCTTGCAGCACCTACACAAAAACGGTCGTCATCATATCCCTGAGCCTGTTTCCAAAACATCAGGCGAATTGCTTTTTTCTGCTAAAATCGAAGGCTTTCCAAGCGTTTGCCGGATGCTCAGCTATGTAGATGGTGACTTTATGGCCAACGTATCCCCGTCGACTGAAATTGCAGCAACATTAGGTTCGGTACTTGCTACGATCGACAAACAATTGGCGCCATTGCACCTTCCAGCGCTTCAGGCCAGAAAATGGCCCTGGGATATCCAGCACCTCTCTCTTGTCAAACCTTATGTAAAATTTATCAGTAATCCGCACGACCAAAGCATTGTCCGCTATTTTATGCAACAATTTGACCAGGAGGTACTGCCAAGGTTAGCTGATTGCAGAAAGCAGGTGATTTACAATGACGCCAATGAATGGAACATCCTGATTGCAGATGGCAGGGTCCATGGCCTGATTGACTTTGGTGATTTGGCCCATTCGGCGCTAATCAATGAAGTGGCTGTAGCCATTGTTTATTTGTGTTACGACAAAGCTGATCCCTTAGCATGGGCAAAAATCTTGTTGCAATCATATCACGAGACATTTCCCCTTGAAGAAAGAGAGATTGAACTCCTGTATTACCTAATTGCCGCTCGATTGTGTTTAAGTGTGTGCAATGCCGCCAACTCGCGACATGAGGATCCTGATAATCAATATGCAACGGTAAGCGAAAATTCGGCCTGGAATATGCTTCGACACTGGCTCACCCTGAATCCACAAGGGGTGCAGAATGTCTTTCGCGAAACGGTGGGCATGAAGCCGATAAAAGTGCCAGGGCTAACTCAAAAATTGAAGGACAGACGCCAGCACCTGAGTTCCATTCTCTCCATTAGCTACCAGGAGCCAATTGTTATGGAGAAAGCCGCATTTCAATACATGTACGATGCTTATGGCCATTGTTTTCTAGATGCCTACAACAACATTCCCCATGTTGGACACTCCCACCCTGTCGTGGTAGAAGCTGGTCAAAGACAAATGGCTCGCCTCAACACCAATACGCGCTACCTTTTCGATCTCCTCGCAGAATACGCGGAACAACTGCTGCAGAAGTTTCCCAGCCCGCTCAATCGCGTGTTCTTTGTGAATTCAGGCAGTGCGGCGAGTGATTTGGCCATGCGCCTGGCTTATACGCATACAGGCCTGAAAAAGGTAATGGTAATGGAACATGGCTATCATGGCAATACGCAGATCGCCATGGACATAAGCAACTACAAATTTGGTAACAAGAAAGGTTCAGGGCCAAAAAACCACATCATCACAACACCAATTCCCGACACTTACAAGGGCCAATATCAATCCGGCATTCGCGATGCAGGCCAACTGTATGCAAAGCAGGCAATTGCCCAAATTGAAGAATCTCATGAAGCAATAGGCGCATTTATTAGTGAACCCATCGTAGGCTGCGGTGGTCAGGTACCTCTTCCTCCCGGGTATTTAAGAGAGATCTATCCCGTCATTCAAGCACAGGGAGGAGTGTGTATAAGTGACGAGGTGCAAACGGGTTTTGGACGGCTGGGTGACCTCTTTTGGGGATTCGAAGATCAGGGGGTGATCCCGGACCTGGTTGTTTTGGGCAAGCCCATGGGTAATGGCCATCCCATTGGTGCAGTGGTCTGCACAGAAGAAATCGCTTCATCGTTTGAAAATGGAGTCGAATTTTTTAGTTCCTTCGGCGGTAACCCCGTCTCCTGTGCGATCGGCTTGGCCGTATTGGACGTCATTGAAAAGGAAGGCCTCCAACAAAATGCGCAGACCGTGGGTAATTACTACCTGAAGTTGTTTCGAGAACTACAACAAGATTTTCCTTGCATTGGTGATGTGAGGGGCTCCGGTCTATTTATTGGCGTCGAACTGGTTCAGGAGGGGACGACTTCTCCCAACACCAGCCTTGCCCAGGCATTGAAAAATGAACTGAGAGACCGTCACATACTGATCAGTACAGACGGGCCCGCCGACAATGTACTAAAAACCAAACCACCCCTTTGCTTCACCAAGGAAAACGCAAAAGAAGTAGTGGATAATATCTCACAGATTTTAAACGTCCACTCCTAGCATTACCCTTTCAGCTTCCACGATTTACACAAAAAAATCATCGACTTACAGAGAATCGCCGCTATAGGAGTTATATCAGCAATCCTGCCAGATATGTTTACACAAAATTGAAAGACACCTCCTCATGAAGTTTACTGATATTTTATGGTTACTGAGTCTGGCATTCCTTTGTTCTTGCAGTCCGTCGGAAGACGGACCTCCCGCCCTGGAGGTAAAGTACATGGATACGACAGTTCTGCCCGGTAAAGACTTTTACCGATTTGTCAATGGTAAATGGCTGGACAACACCAGCATTCCGTCAGACAGAGGTCGGTGGAGTATGTTTTCGGAGTTACGTAAAAAAAATGACAGCATTATACGGCAGCTGTTCACAACCGCCGCAACCAGTTCCAAATTCAAACCAGGAAGCGATGAGCGCAAAGCAATTGATTTCTTCTCAATAGGAATGGATTCAACCAAAGCCGAAGTTACAGGCATATCTCCTCTGCTAGAATGGTTCCGAAAAATAGATGGTATTTCAGATAACAATGATCTTTTGGAAGTACTAGCCCAACTACATCAGGCAGGTTATCATCCCTTCTTTCATGCCGATGTTGGTCCTAACCAAAAAAATAGCCAAATAAACTCGCTTTATATTAATGCAGGCGGACTTGGTCTTCCAAACAGGGATTACTACACGAAAAACGATGAAAAATCAATCCTGATAAGGGAAAAATACATTGAACAAATTGTCAAAACATTCCAACTTACTCAGGTTAACGGAGATATTACGCAACTGGCACTAGGAGTATTTGATATCGAAAAAGAAATAGCCCTAGCTACACTCCCACCAGCCGAAGCTAGAAATACCGCCGTTCTCTACAATACACTCACAATCCAACAAATACAAGACACGGCCCCGGCAATTCCCTGGAGAAGCTATCTGCAGTATATTGGTACCTCCCCAACCAATATAGATAGCATAGTTGTATATCAGCCAAAACAGCTCACGGCGATAAGCAATATATTCAAGGGTGCCTCTCCTATTAACTTAAAGGCATATTTAAAGTGGCACATCATTCAAATAGCATCAGATTTTCTAAACCACGAAATGGTGAAAGCCCACTTCGCTTTTTTTGGTGGCGTGATCCAAGGATCCCAAACCATGCTTCCCAGGTGGCAACGTGTCATGCAAGCAACGGATGACATTTTAGGCGAAGCAGTAGGCAAGATGTACGTGGCTGCCGTATTTCCTCCTGAAGCAAAAACTAACGCCAAAAGCCTGGTGGATAATGTGGTCCGGGCTTTCAAACAAAGAATTCGAAATTTGGATTGGTTATCAGAGCAATCAAAGGACCATGCGTACAAAAAACTTGATCATCTTTCGGTTAAGATCGGATATCCGGACAACTGGAGAGACTTTCAAGGCATGACAATAGAGACGAAAGGTAGCTACTTAAAAAACATTGAAAACGCACGACGCTGGCTACATTATGAAGACATGAAACTAATCGGACAGCCCGTCGATAAAACACGGTGGGGTATGAGTCCACAAACAATCAATGCCTATTTTAACGCTACTAATAACGAAATTGTATTTCCCGCAGCGATCCTACAACCCCCATTTTATAACTATAAGGCCGATCCTGCGGTTAATTACGGCGGTATTGGCGCTGTAATTGGACATGAGATCTCACATGGTTTTGATGATGAAGGAAGCCTTTTTGACTGGGAAGGAAATTTAGTAGAATGGTGGACTACTGAAGATAGAAGTCGATTCGAAGCCCGCGCTCAGAAATTGGTCGAGCAATACAATAATTATGAAGCCTTGGACAGTCTTTTCGTGCAGGGTGACCTGACCCTTGGTGAAAACATCGGCGATCTGGGAGGCGTCAACGCTGCTTTCGATGCCTTACAAATGCACCTGAACGAGATTGGACAACAAAAAGAGATTGACGGCCTCACGCAGGAGCAGCGATTTTTTATTAGCTGGGCCACTATCTGGCGGGCAAAATATCGGGATGAAACTCTCAGGAATCAGGTCCTTTCTGGCTATCACAGTCCGCCACAATTTCGAGCCATTGGGCCATTGGAAAATATGGACGCCTTCTATGACGCCTTCTCGATTCGGGAGGGAGATCAGCTTTGGAAACCACCATCTGATCGGATAAAAATCTGGTGATATACCACCGGCTAAATACATTGTGCACTCACCTTCCTCAGTATTGCCAGTCTGCCAGGGAGTTAAATCATGAGGAGCCTTATTCAATAAAAGGTCATCAAAACATATGACCGTTCCTCAATCTCCTCTTCGAACTGCGGGTTTCTTCTATCTAATTTGTTGGGTTATTGCAATGCACAAACCTTATGAAGCCTTATAAATATTTATGTTTGATCGGTATCGCAGTGATGTATTCCTGCGCGACCGAGGAGAAAGTCCAGGAAATGCCTCCGGCATTGGACTTGACGCAAATGGATCAGACCGTAGATCCAAAGAAAGACTTTTACAGATTTGCCAACGGCACCTGGCTGGACAATACAGAAATCCCTGCTGACGAGGGGCGCTGGGGTGGTTTCCCCGAGTTGGCGGACAAAAACCGCCAGGTGGTTCTGGATGTAATGAACACCGCGGCCAAAAATCCGGAATTTCAGGAAGGCAGTGACGAACGAAAAGCCATCAACTTTTTTACAGTGGGCATGGATTCAGCACGAGCAGAGTCCATCGGCGTGGCTGCGCTGGATTCCTGGTTCGAGAAAGTCGATGCGGTGAATGGAAATGAGTCCCTTCAGGATTTACTAGCTGAGCTGCACAGAGCCGGATATAGTCCTTTTTCCAACGTTGGAGTATTCGCAGATCTAAAAAACAGCAAAGTCAATTCCCTATACATTACACCTGCCGGATTAGGTCTTCCAAATAGAGACTATTACACTAAGACCGACGAAAAATCAGTGGAGATCCGGGAAAAGTATGTGGCGCACATAGCTCGGATGCTGGATTTAGCAAAAGTGTCAGGAAACACGACAGAAATGGCGGAGCAGATCATGACTATTGAAAATCAAATAGCATTGGCCATGTTGACCCCCATAGAAGCCAGAAACATCCCCGCCCTTTACAATCCTATGACCATCGACGGCTTGCAAGAGCTATCACCTGCCATCGATTGGAACACCTATCTTGCCAAGTCCAAGGTAAAGGTCGAAACTGTTGATACTTTGATCGTATTGCAACCAAAACATGCCAAGGAAATCAGTGCGGTGATCGGTGCGGCCTCCGATGACGCTATTAAAGCCTACCTGAAATGGCAAATAGTCGATGATGCAGCCAATTATTTGAGCGGCGACCTGGTCCAGGCCAACTTCGATTTCTTTGGGAAAGTAATACGTGGCACGCAAGAAATGCGGCCCCGCTGGCAAAGGGTAATGGGGACCACAAACAATCTGATTGGCGAGGCCATCGGTAAAGTTTATGTCGCCGAAACCTTCCCACCCGAAGCGAAAAAAAGTGCCGAAGAAATGGTAGCCAATCTGATCAAGGCGTTTGATAAACGTATCAAGGATTTGGAATGGATGTCAGACGAATCGAAAGAGCAGGCGCTGAAAAAATTAAATAACCTCACAGTCAAAATTGGCTATCCCGACAAATGGAGAGACTACAGTGACCTGGAAGTTCAAAATGAGGGTGAGTTCTACAGTTACCTCAGCAACTTTGAAAATGCCCGACGATGGCAGCATGACGAAAGCATGAAGGAAATAGGCCAGCCAGTAGACAAAACCAGATGGGGAATGAGCCCCCAAACTGTCAATGCCTACTTCAATCCATTGAACAATGAAATTGTATTCCCCGCAGCCATCTTGCAACCGCCTTTCTACAATTATACGGCAGATGCAGCGGTCAATTACGGAGGAATGGGTGCAGTAATTGGACATGAAATTTCCCATGGATTTGATGATCAGGGAAGCCGATTCGATTGGCAAGGCAATATGTCCAATTGGTGGACCGACGAAGATCGTGAAAAATTTGAAGCACGCACATTGAAGTTGATTGAACAATTCGATGCCTATGAGCCACTGGATAGTGTTTTCGTTCAGGGTGAATTGACCCTCGGCGAGAACATTGGGGATCTTGGTGGATTGAATGCCGCGTATGATGCCTTACAGATCTATCTGGCAGAGAACGGCAGACCTGGAGAGATTGACGGCTTCACTCCGGAACAGCGTTTTTTCCTGAGCTGGGCTACTATCTGGCGCACAAAATACCGCGACGAAACCTTACGCACACAGGTACTTACCGACCCACATAGTCCTGGGCCATATCGTGCCGTGGGGCCACTTGAAAACATGCCGCAGTTTTACGAAGCCTTCGGACTGCAAGAGGGCGACGAACTGTGGAAGCCGGAAGAAGAGCGAGTTAAGATCTGGTAGGCATTAATTCATTGCCAAAACACAAAGAGTCGTTCCTACACCAGGGCGGCTCTTTTTTGTTACAATTTTGGAATGATCGACACTTGAAAATTGAGAGAGTGGAAATGTTCCCCTAGCTCGTCAATAAAATTGTACCGTAGGCCATATTTAGCAGCGAAAGTCTCATTTTCAAACCAATCCCGTTGACCCGTCACAAACAGGCCTGCGGCTAAAAAAGAGTCAAAGCTCACTCCCATTTGCAAGCCCGATTTGACTTGCCAACCCGCCTGTCGGTAACCAGCAAAACCACCAAACATGAGAAAATCCTGATGGTCAGAAAAGACCAGCTCACTTTCAGCGCCTAAAAGCCAGTCTTCGTCCATTAGCAAATACACTTGTCCCGCCCCATGAGCACTGGGCCCAAAGGACCGGGCAACATAAGGACCGGCGCCCAGGCTTATTTCCATTTCAGCGTCAATCTGTGCCTGCACCATGGCAACACAGAAACAACATAAGATCAGTAATAGGTAGCTTCTCATGGTACCAAGAAATTAACAAAAACGATACCCGACGAATTGGATTTTAAGTGGGAGCGCATATTTATTCAATAAAATCGCAAATAGCCTGAACCAAAATAGTAGATTAGCGTTATTATTGTATATACAACTATTGTATAGAAATGAAAAAGAATTCCTTATACTACCAGACCATCCATGAACTGATATGCACCGGGCATTGGATAACCGACCAGATATCATTGGAGTTGAAGGAGTTTGACGTTTCCGAACCTCAGTACAACGTACTACGCATACTCAAGGGAAGAGCAGGAAAACCAATCACCGTCCAGGAAATTCAAGACACGATGGTCCAGCGCACCAGCAATGTGACAAGGATTCTGGACAAACTGCTTAAAAAGGATCTGGTAGACCGTAGAGAATGCCCCACAAACCGAAGGAAGATGGACATCACGCTTACACCAGCCGGGAAAGCTTTCCTGGAAAAATTAGACAGAAAAGTAGCCGCTTTTCATCGACCAATGACCCAAAATCTGACGGACGAGGAGATTGGTACTCTAAAACACTTAATACATAAACTTCGAAACAAATAGCAATGAAAAAAATAGTAGCATTTGGTGCCAGTAACAGCCGCCAGTCCATTAATCAAAAGCTGGCATCCTGGGCCGCAGAGCAACTGAGCGACGTGAGCATTGACTTACTCGATCTGAACGATTTTGAGATGCCCATTTACAGCATCGACAGGGAAACCGAAAGTGGCATTCCGGAAAAGGCCAAAGCCTTTAAAGAGACCGTGAAAGAAGCTGATGGTATCATTATTTCTTTAGCGGAGCACAATGGCTGCTACACGAGCGCCTTTAAGAATATCATAGATTGGGTATCAAGGATCGAAAAGGGTACCTGGGCAGGCAAGCCCGTTTTACTACTCTCTACGTCTCCCGGTCCTAGAGGCGGCGCCGGCGTGATAGGCATCGCCAAAAATGCTTTTCCATATCAGGGAGCAATCGTAACCGGGGCCTTCTCGCTACCTTCTTTCAATCAGAATTTTGATGAAGGAATAGTTGATGCCGAGTTAAGAAATCAATTCCATGAAGCATTGAACACTTTTAACCAAACGATCGATGAAACGGAAACTCAAGCGACTGCAGCCAGGGCATAATGGCTTTCAATTTATCACTGAGCACTCGGCTCGGGAGGAACTAAGTCCACTGGCTTTCTTTGATGCCGGCACTCATCAAAGAACAGATAACGGACTGAAAATCGGTATGCACCCACATTCCGGAATTGGTATCATCACCTATTTCGAAGGAGCGGACCTGATCCACGACGATACAGGAGGTAATACGAATGTGGTGCCTTCGGGTGGTGTCCAATGGATTTCTGCGGGATCCGGTATTTGGCATGATGAAAACTATAGCAAGGTAGCAGGCAGCCCAAACGCTTGGCCACTCACCATCCACCAGCTCTGGCTTCAACTGCCACCGGCACTGGAGGAATCAGATCCCAAATACCTCAACCTGCAGCCTGCACAAATCCCTTCAATAGGAAATATAAAGCTGATCGCTGGCAGTTTTCAAGGGCAGGTATCTCCCCTCAAAACTCCCTATGAGATGACGTACTTGGATGTCTCTCTGGGGGCTGGAGAACATTTTGAGTTGATGACTCCTAGTGGCCAAACCAAAGGGCTCATTTTTCCTCGGGAAGGCGAAATTGAACTCTGGAATGAACCTATCCACAGGAAGACCATCGGAATCCTGGAGGAAAATGAAGGAGTCCTGCGCATCACGGCAGACGCTGACGCCAAATTCGTATTGATTTTGTCGGAATCATTGGAAAGTCCAATCATCGCCCGTCATGGCTCCATTCATAGCAATGACCAGGCACTGACCAGAAGCCTCCAAAACGTGATCAAAATAGGCAAAGAACAACTTTTTATTTAATCCAATTATTGTATATACAATATTAGTATAGACATGAAAAACATAAAAAAGGTTTTTGACGGAACTGATATCACTGGCCTCGTCCCTGGGGTAAAAGGCCAACGTGCATTTCCGACTTCCGAAGCACCAAGTCCGGACCCATTTTTACTCCTTGATCATATCGGTCCGCAGCATCTCGGGACCCGTTGGCAACTCGATGGCAGGGGACATGATCACCCGCATCGTGGGTTTGAAACTCTCACTTTCATGTTTGAGGGCAAAATGGATCACCGAGATAGTCTTGGCAATCAAGTAGAACTGCGAAATGGATCTATTCAGAAAATGAATGCTGGAGCAGGCATCATTCACGGGGGCGATATGCACGCCGACCCAGAAACCGGTATTTTCCATGAGATACAACTCTGGGTGAATAATCCACGAAACCTGAAATTGTCTCGTCCTGAAATCGTCAATGTCTCGCAGGAAAATGTACCAGTCATTGAATCCAATGGGGTTAAGACACGTGTGGTGGCCGGTAAATTAAATGGGCTCCAGGGCGCTTTTTCTACCTTGGCGCCTACGCAGATCGCACATATTTCCAGCGTAGCAGGTGGGGCGGTTACATTGTCGAATTTTCAGAACGATGCCGATGTACATGTGTATGTCATGGAAGGTCTCCTGAGCATCGGAGGTACTGATGTGCAAGCGTTTCGGATGGCACAGTTATCGGCATCAGGAAGCCATTTTGTTGTTGATTTATCGGCGGGAAGCCAAGCGTTGATACTGGCGGGTGTACCCTTGAAACAGTCGGTTGTATTTGGCGGTCCATTTGTGATGAGCAGTCGGCAAGAAATCGACAAGGCCTATGTAGATTTTCAAGATGGCGCTTTCGGAAAAATCGAAACGCCATGAAAAAGCGTCTCGCGATCCTTGCAGCGGGGGTTCTGATACTCATGCACCCGGGTGCTGCTCAGGATACCCTGTCAGTGAGCGCCGAGGTAACACTCCTGGGAAGGAAGCAATCAGGCAACCTGAATCAAGTGGGTCTTAGTCCAACCGCACTACTCAAGGTTAACAACTCTGCTTTTGACTTGGAGTCACGTACCACTTATCAGCTTCTCCGAGTCAATGGATTTACGGTAGTCAATGACCTGTGGACAAATACTTTCCTCCGACTGGGCTCTGGCCAACGACTCTATCCAGTGGTAGTCGGATACTACGGTTTCGCGGATTCCTACGATATCGAACAGTCCTTCATCGGTGGAGCGGGAGGTGGTGCCCAGTTACTCCGGTCGGAAAATGGGGCCTCGCTTGAGGTAACTGGCTTTGGTGGATGGGTAAATGTCGAGTTTACAGGAAATCCGGAATCAGTCAATTCCAATAACTCCTCCATGGTTCTTGGTTCCATTATCCGGGGGAATCTGCCATTGCCGGTGGTAAAAATGAAAATACGCTGGGAATTCCACTCCTATCACGGACTCAGGGACCAACAATTCTTTGGCTTCAACAATCTGATCCAAATCCACTATCCAATCAACAAAGGATTCCAGGTTACCGCCAACCACAACACGATCTTCAACCAAACTGTCAGCTCCGGTATCGCCAGGACCAATACCCTGCTCATGTTCGGACTGACTTACATCAAAAATTTTAATCAAAATCAAAAATGAAACAGACAAATAACAACAGACTAGTCATCTTCCTAGCAGCTTGGGCGATGACATTTATAGGTTTCGCACAACCTGGAAGTAATTACCTTCCCAAGGACCCAAAAACTGACAACCTGCTCACTTCGGAAAATACCATCCTATTGGTGATCGATTTTCAAGAGGAGATGATGGGTTCTGTCAGGAATATCGAACGCGAGGTACTCACCAGCAACATACAAGCCATGCTTAAAACCGCCGATATTTTCGGGATCCCGGTCGTGGAGTCGACAATCGGTGTGGAGTTAGGAGCTAACAAACCTACACTTCCGGAAATCAAGAAGCACGTTCCTGAAAAAGTCGTGAATATCGATCGAATTTCCCTGAACGCGTGGCAAAACAAAGAAGTGCTCATGCAGGTCAGGGAATCTGGCAGGCGCAAAATTCTCATGACAGGCCTCTGGACATCCGGTTGCCCGACCTATACCACCCTGGATGCACTTCGGGAAGGGTTTGAAGTCTATGTCCTCACCGACCTCATGGGTGATGCCACAAACGATGCGCACAACCGAGCCATAGACCGGATGGTCCAGGCAGGGGCCATTCCCTTTACCTGGGAAGGCGCCGGGGCCGAAATTCTCCGAGCGTATACCCATCCGAAGGCCATGCAAGACGACAAAGTGATTGGGGGATTTGTCGGGGTAATGAAAGAACACTTTTATCCGTTTGCTGGCAAGTATTAAAAATCGACACCAAAGCCCCCTAGGGGGCTTTACTTCACCATCTAGTCATGACTGACATTCTCCACCAAAACACCAACCGTGCACTGGTATCCATGAGTGTACCCATTAGCATTGGTATGCTCTCTACTTTTCTTTTTCAAGTCGTGGACACCTATTTCGTAGGCCAACTGGGACCAGCGGCACTTGCTGCTCTGAGCTTTTCGTCGACCGTGTATTTTCTGGTAGTTGGTGCCTTTATGGGGCTTGCGGCAGGGATATCCATTATAGTTGGCAACGCCATCGGCGCAGGGGACCAGCGAAAAGTGCAATCCACATTTCTGGTGGGAATCCTGTTGGGAATTGGGACGACCACTGCGATGACCTGGCTAATTATCTCGCATGTCGAAGCATTATTTCTAGGTCTCGGCGCCGCACCGGACATCATACCTCTCATTACAGACTATATGAAAACCTTATTGGCGGGTATGGTCTTGCTCACCTTTGGTTTGATTGCAGGTGCTGCACTAAGGGCCACCGGGATTGTTGTATTACCGGAAGCAATCATGGGTGCCGCCGGAGTTTTAAACTTAATCCTCGATTACGGATTGATTTTCGGCCATTGGGGTTTACCCAACCTGGGAATAAGAGGAGCCGCTCTGGCGACAGTTCTTTCCTGGGTATTTGTGGCAATTGGTATGACTATCATTCTTTTTCAAAAAGGCTTTATCGCCGCCAATGGACTTTTGAAAGGCCTCCGGTGGTCCCTTGTCAAAGAAATATCAACACTGGCTATGCCGACCATTGTCACTCAGATAATAGGTCCGCTCACGCTTCTCTATCTTACCTACCTCCTAGCCCAGCAATCACAATTGGCTGTGGCGGCGTTTGGGGTAGCCAGTCGCATCGAAACCCTATTAATGATCGGTATCCTGGGTGTTAGCACGGCTATTACACCCTTCATCGCACAAAATATTGGCGCCCGTCAATCGTTGCGGGTAGACCAGGCAATTGCATTTGGGGGGCGAGCATCGACCTACCTTGGCATCCTCGTTATCTTAATCCTATATCTATTTATTCGACCCATCGCGGGGCTATTCACTGACAGTGAGGAAGTCATCAGGTATACTACTTCCTACTTCTACTGGGTTAGCTTATCCTATACTGCTTATGGATTGTATCTGATTACCACCTCCATCTACAACGGACTCAAACTACCTATCAATTCGATGAAGATCACGCTTATTAAAACCACGCTTTTCACAGTTCCATGCACCCTCATAGGATCGTTCTGGGGAGTGCCTGGCATATTTTTGGGGCTGATGACCAGCAACTTTTTAGCAGGTGCCTTCGCCGCTCGGCAAATGCGCCAAACTTTCCTTCAGATGAATTCCGAATTGGCCAAAATCAATATCTGGAAAGCGTATGCAGCGGACCTGCGATCACTCGGCAGGAGGCTCAAGGGTCGTTAATCAAGTCGATCTCTTTGTCATACTGATGACGCTTATCCGTGGTTTCTGTAACTTTATTACCGAACATACGGTAAATAACAAGTGATTAACAAGCGAAATGAGACCACCAAAAGTTGATAATGAAGAGATGCTACAAGGCTTGATGTCCGTCCTCAGGGCCAAGGGTTACGATGGTGCTAGTCTGAACGAGTTGTCAGAAGCCGCAGGATTAAAAAAGGCAAGTCTTTATCATCGGTTTCCAGGAGGAAAAAAGCAAATGACAGAAGCTGTACTCAGCTATGTTAATGACTGGGTAAACGAAAACATTTACAAAACACTCACTTCCCAGGAAATGACTCCCCACGTCAGATTGACAAAGGCGTTGGAAAATATTCGGATTCTTTATCATGAAGGCAATGCGATATGCATTTCCCGATCACTTTCTATGGAATCAGGCATGCAGCTGTTTGGTACTCAGGTGGCCGAGGGGTTGCAACGCTGGATAGATGCCTTTCGGGGATTGGCACTGGATCTTGGATGGGATGAAGCAAAAGCCGAGCAAGCTGGCCTGCAAACTTTGATTGAGTTGCAGGGAAGCTTGGTTGCTGCCAAAGGGCTCCAGACGACACAAATCTTCCTGTCGACTTTAAGAAACATTGAAAAGCGGTACGCTGGAAAATAATTTCATTTTAAATAGTATTTTAACGAACATTCGGTAATTATGGAAAAGAAACATCCCCTACCCCCGTTTACAGCGGAAACAGCCAGGCAAAAAATTCAAATGGCAGAGGATGCCTGGAATAGTAAAGACCCGCAGCGGGTATCTATGGCTTATACTCCCGAAAGTGAGTGGAGAAATCGTTCACAATTCATCAACGGGAGGGACGAGATACGCGAATTTCTCGCTGAGAAATGGCAAAAAGAACTGAATTACAAGCTTAAAAAAGCCTATTGGGCACATGCCGGAAACCGTATTGCCGTGAGGTTCGAGTATGAATATCACGATGATTCAGGTCAATGGTATCGCGCCTACGGCAACGAAAACTGGGAGTTTGACGAAAATGGCCTGATGAAAAAACGGTACGCCAGTATCAACGACTTACCTATTAAGGAATCTGATCGACGAATTAAGTAAGGATATGAAAAGAATAGCAATAAATGGGTTAGGCCGCATTGGCCGCGCGGCGCTTAAGATAGTCGCTGAACATCCTGAGTTAGAGGTGGTGGCTGTTAATGACATAGCACCGATTGATAACATCGCCTACCTTCTCAAATACGATAGTGTCCATGGAGTTTATGATCAGGAGGTTCGGGTCGACAAAAACCGACTGGTCGTCGGTCGGCATAACATCCCCTATTTCAACGAACATGATCCTGGTTCACTTCCCTGGAGCCAGTTGGATGTTGATGTAGTGATTGAGAGTACGGGCATTTTCACTAATGAAGAAGACGCTGCCAAACACCTCTCAGCGGGTGCAAAGACGGTGGTGCTTTCTGGCCCTACAAAAAGCCCTGGTGTACCCACTGTCGTCCATGGGGTAAATACAGCCCAAGGACAAACCAGCATTTTCTCATGCGCCAGTTGTACAACCAATAACATTAGCCCTATCATTGAAATTATTGGACGTAGAATCGGCGTAAACAAAGCCATCATGACCACCATTCACAGCAATACTATCTCCAACAGGACTGTGGATTCGCCAAGTAAGCGTGATTTTCGAATGGGTCGATCCGGGCTGAATAACTTAATTCCGGCCGCTACAGGTGCTGCCGTGGCCACAACCAAAGCCATGCCCGAATATCAGGGTAAATTTGATGGCCTGGCTATTCGCGTTCCTGTGGTTGTTGGATCAATCTCAGATATCACCATGGTGACGGCAAAGCCTACTTCCGTCGAAGAAGTGAATCGCATTTTGACCGAAGAGGCCTCCTCAAAAACATATCAGGACGTATTGGCGGTCACAGACCAACCCCTGGTAAGTTCGGACATCATCAAAAGCCCTTACGCGGCAATTGCCGATCTGCCTATGACCAAAGTAGTGGACGGTGACTTGGTGAAGGTACTGGCGTGGTACGATAACGAGTGGGGATTCACTCATCAAATGATCCGACAGATTCTGTCATTGTAGTCAGTAAACCGAATAGCAACATGGAAGAAGTTTTTCACGACGGAGAACGGCAGGTGCAAGCTATGGCGGGCCAACGCGAAATGGCGGATCGTCTTCAAGGAATGGTACAGTCAGTGATTCCGGGAGGTGTTCAGTACTTCCTGGAGCAACAGCCAATGGTCTTCATAGCCAGCACTGATAAGGATAATCGGCTGTGGGCATCGCCCCTATTGGGGAATGTGGGTTTTGTAAAAGCAGCGTTGAATCATGTAACCCTGGATGTTAGAAAATTGAGGTCCGACAAGCAGGACATTTTTTTCCAAAACCTGAGTATAAACCCGGAAGTAGGCGTACTTTTCATCGATCTTGCCAACCGCAGAAGGTATAGGATCAATGGACCTGCAACACTTGAAAATAATCAGCTAATCATAACAATCCGAGAAGCTTATGGCAACTGTCCAAAGTACATACAACGGCGGGAATTGTGGGTTTCCGATGACTCGAAAAAACAACTTCATCCCCAATTATCTGGCACGAAACTAGGTCCGGTGGAACGTGCCTGGATCAGGGAAGCCGATACCTTCTTCCTGGCCAGTCGTAGCAAAAGTGGCAAAACCGATACGTCACATCGTGGTGGAAATCCTGGATTTATCGAAATCATCGATGGCGATACGCTACGCATTCCGGATTATCCGGGGAACGGCTTGTTCAACTCGTTGGGCAACCTACACGAAAACCCTAATGTTGGTCTGCTTTTCATTGACTTTGATTCCGGTGAGACTTTGCAACTTACCGGTAAGGCCAGGCTGCAGTTTGATCAGTACAGTAAGGAGGATCTCGAAAAAACCGGGGAAACGGGCAGGTTTTGGCTTTTTTATCCAGCACAATGGAGACGGGTCAAGAGTCTTGGGGGTATCAATAGCCAACTGGTAGACTATTCACCTTTCAATCCTTAGCACCAAACAATTATTTTATCACTCCAAAATCTTGCGGATTTTGCGTCCCTCTTCCAGGAAACGCTGCAACGCTTTTTGGTCTCCTGATTCAATCGCTGATTTTAAGGTATTTAGCTTTTCCAGAAGGTCGTTGATGGAGTGTGTCAGCGGTTCCTTGTTTTCCATAAAGATGGGAGTCCACATTTCTGGTGAACTTTTGGCCAGTCTCACGGTAGACGCAAAGCCTGAACCAGCCAATTCCAATATCAACTTTCCATCGCGCTCTTTTTCCAATACAGCATTGCTTAGGCTATAGGCGATCACGTGGCTCAGGTGAGAAATATAAGCCAGGTGAAGATCATGGTCCTCAGCAGTCATATCCACAATTTTCATGTGACTATATCGGCACCATTCTCTAAAAGTTGACTTAACTCGTGCTTCCGTTTTCTCTGGCTCACATTGGATCATGGTTTTTTCAAGATACAGGTCCTGAAAAGCCGCGGTAGGGCCAGAATATTCCGTACCGGCAATAGGATGTGCCGCTAGAAACTGGGATCTGTTGGGATGGTCCGTCACCTGCCGGCAGATGTTAGCTTTCGTTGACCCAAAATCAATAACAAATTGGTCGGATCGTAGCTGATCAAGTATTTGCGGCAGCATCTCCTTAATACCTGTAACGGGTATGGACAGGATCACCGCATCGGCCCACTGCAAACCCACTGTTAGCGCGTGATAGGATCGTTGAATTAGACCAATTTGCTTTGCTTTCTCCAAGTGATCCCGGGATTGATCAAAGCCGCCAAGTTCGTGTCCATTTGCTTTGAGGGTAAGACCGAAGGAACCACCGATCAGCCCAGTGCCCACTATTAGTACCTTCATGATCTTAGTCGATCTAAAGCCATTTTCAGGCGATTCTCAGGTGTACAAAGGGAAATTCTTACAAATTGTCGCCCCGTCTCGCCAAAAATAAACCCAGGTGTAACAAAAATTTTATGCCGCTCCAGCACCTCATCGGAGAGTGAAGCACCCGTACCACTCCCTACCTTTCCCCATACAAACATCCCGACCTGGTCAGGTAGGAAACTACACCCCAGAGAGTGAAGGATCTTATGTACGTACTTACGCCTTAGCTCGTATTCTTCATTTACTGAATCAAACCAATCCTGATCAAGTGTAAGGGCGCTACATGCCGCCAGTTGCAGTGGCTTGAACATACCGCTATCCATATTACTCTTGATCTTCAGGATCGCCTGAATGCGCTCAGCGTTGCCACTTACCCAACCTATTCTCCACCCCGCCATATTGAAAGTTTTACTCAACGAATGCAGCTCCAGGCTCACTGCCTTCTCCCTGTCAAACTCAAAGATGCTGAGGGGTCTGTCATTGAGAATAAAGCTATACGGATTGTCATGGCAGAGAATTATTTCCCTGCTCCTGGCAAAGTCAACAAATCGCTGGAGTATTTCGGGATCCGCGGACCTACCGGTCGGCATATGCGGATAATTTAACCACAGCAATTTCACTTTTCTAGTGTCCATTGACTCCAAAAACCGCCAATCGGGCGCCCAATTATTTTCCTCTTTCAACGGGTAATAAAGTGGCTCGGCCTCTACCATCCGGGTCACTGAGGTGTACGTGGGGTACCCCAGGGCAGGAATGAGTACCTGATCGCCTTTGTTGAGAAAAGCCATGGAGATGTGTGTAATCCCTTCTTTGGAACCTATCAAGGGCAATATTTCTCGCTCAGCTTCCAGGCTAACCTGAAATTTTTGGGAAAGGAAGTTCGCCATCGCTTCCCTTAATTCAGGAATACCACGGTAAGATTGGTAACCATGATTTTTGGAGTTTTTGGAGGCTTCGGTGAGTGTATCAATTACGGTGGCGTGTGGAGGGAGATCTGGGCTACCAATACCTAAATTAATTACGTCATGGCCATGGGATTCAAGCTGCCGGATTTGCTCCAATTTGCGGGAAAAATAGTATTCCTCCAATCCCTCCAGCCGTCTTGCCGTAAGTACTTTCATTCGTGAAATGATAAGCGATTAAAAATAATGAGCAAACCCCTCGGATTGATTGGTTTGTCGACTTTAATTTCGAATTGCGCAATAAACGACATTATAAGCATGAAATTTGGTACCAAAGCCATTCACGCGGGAGTCAAGCCCGATCCGTCCACCGGGGCGATTATGACCCCAATATTCCAAACAAGTACCTACGTCCAATCAGCTCCGGGAGCGCATAAAGGCTATGAATATGCGCGATCAAAGAATCCTACTCGGGATCAATTAGAAGCCAGTCTGGCCGCCCTCGAGAACGGTGCATATGGTCGGGCATTTGCTTCGGGGATGGCCGCTACTGACAGCATTATCAAACTATTGGAGCCCGGCGATGAGGTTCTTGTTAGCAATGACCTTTATGGGGGAAGTTACCGGCTCTTTACGAAGCTATATGAGCGATATGGATTGAAATTCCAATTCGTGGACATGAAAGATCATCGCAGTATGGGGGAAACTATCAACGATCGAACCAAAATGATTTGGATCGAGACCCCCACCAATCCGATGATGAGCATTATTGACATCAAGGCCGCCGCCGAACTCGCCAAGGACTATGGTGCTCTATTGGCAGTGGACAATACTTTCGCCACACCTTACCTCCAAAATCCACTGGACCTGGGAGCCGATATCGTCATGCATTCGGTAACAAAATATATCGCGGGGCACTCGGATGTCGTGATGGGTGCGGCTGTGACTAATTCCAAGGAGCTCGATGGGAAATTGGGCTTCATACAAAACTCCGTAGGCGCAATTCCCGGCCCTCACGATTGTTTCCTGGTATTGCGGGGTATTAAAACACTCCACATTCGTATGCAACGCCATGCAGAAAACGGTAAGCGTATTGCTCATTTCCTGAAATCTCACCCCCTCGTAGCACAAGTCTATTGGCCTGGATTTGAGGACCACCCCAATCATGACATTGCCAAAGCTCAAATGAAGGACTTTGGGGGTATGATCTCTTTTGTACTCAAAAATGACAGCCAGGAATCTGCCTTTGAAGTATTGAAAAGGTTCAAACTGTTTTCGCTGGCTGAATCACTTGGAGGGGTAGAATCGCTGGTTGGACACCCGGCCAGTATGACCCATGCCAGCATTCCCAGAGAGGAGCGGCTGAAGTCGGGACTCACGGACTCATTGATCCGTTTGAGTGTTGGTATTGAAGATGTGCAGGATCTGATCGAAGATCTTACTCAAGCTATCGAAGACTAGCATGCTGCTTAAGAAGTTTCCCGACATACGATGGCTTAGACGACAGGTTGCGACAAACTTCTCTGACCAAAAGGGTGTCGGAGGAACTGCCTTAGGCAAAAGAGGGTGGCCCACGGTATGCCTCAATGTTTCAAGCACGCAAACGGAGCGAAAAGACATTTGCGGACCGTTCAGTTTGTTCATGAATTTGAATGGCACTTCCATGGTCACCGCCTCTTCCAAAACTTTGGAAATCACATCAAATAACTTGGCTGTGACTTACCCTGGCGAATCTTACGACTTGCTGATTCCTCATGAGGCCAGAACCTTTAATATCCATTTTGGAGAAGAGTTTTTCCGGGACTGCCTTTACGAGTGGTCTTTGAGCCACGAACAATTGCTGGACCTACCAATTGCGGAGCAAGTGGATAATTCATTGGTTGCAGGCCTCAGGAGAACTCATTTTAAAACCCAGGCCATCCACCGGCAAGTTTCCGAATTTCATAGGTATTACTTACACCTACCACAGCAGAAATTGATTGATCATGACGGAAAAGCCGAGGAATTGCTGTTTAACCTGAGTCAGCTGATTTTTGCGGAACTCACGGCAGATGTAGGCAAGGTGGACGCCATTTCAGCCTGTAAAAAGGCCACACGCCAGGAAATATTGTCAAGACTCTACCGGGCGGTGGACTATATGCACAGCACTGACCATGATACCTTTGACTTGCAAAATATTGCCGAAAAGGCCGCTATTTCCAGATTTCACTTTCTCCGAGTATTTAAAATGGCGTTTGGTGTGACCCCAAGGCAATACTGGAACAATCTTAGGCTACAAAAATCACTTACCTACTTATCGGAAGGTCTATCTGTTAGTACTATATCCCGTACCCTGGGATTTGAACACGGCAATGCCTTTACCAAATTTTTTCGGCAGCATACAGGCATCACTCCTACCGACTATAAAACTAAAAATTAGCAACTACGGATAGAATTGGATACCGAGATCTGAGCTTCTTTGTATAAAAAAGAAGCAAATGGGTTTTACGTTTTTAACCGTTTTCATCATGCTATTTCTGACCTTCTTCTTATGGAGGAGTCAAAATGTGCGGACAGTAATTGGCATCCTGGCTTGGTTCCTGATATTATTGATGGTAGGTCAAACTGGGTTCTTCAATGACGCTTCGCTTCCACCTAGAGTACCCTTGCTGATCTTACCCTGCATCATTGGCATTGTATACTGGACCAAAAGAGACTCCTTTGACCGATTGAACCAGAAAATCCCGATCCCCCTGGCAATAGGTGTCCAGGCTTTTAGAGTAGTGGTAGAAATCTTAATCCATCAGACCTACCTGGCCGGAAACCTACCACAGCTGGTGACTTACGAGGGCCTGAACTTCGATATCATTGTAGGCGCCACAGCTATTCCTATCTCGCTGCTCCTTTACTACAAGATCCTACCGAAAAGTGTTGTCTATCTCTGGAATATTATCGGAATTGGCATCCTCACCTTTACGGTGTTCACATTTGTTTCGGCTTTTTACTTCAAAGAACTTTTTTCAGTACCCCAATTTCCTATGATAGTCGGTAACACACCCTACATTTTTCTTCCTGGTATGATGGTCCCTTTCGCGATATTGATGCATGTCGTTTCCATCAGACAGCTGCGTTCTGAAACAAAAAAGGCAACCTAAACAGTTGCCTTTCTCAAAGATCATCTCAATTCTTATCCTCCTACCTTTCGAAAGTCTTCGGCAGGAGTCCCTGACAAGCACCGGGAGATCACCGGAAAATCTACGGTGATCACGTAGTAATAATCAAAATTCTCACCGTTCAAAGTGATGGGTTGAGCGATCCCATTGCATTCGTCCAGATCGCCAGAGTTACTCACAAATTCATAGTCATTGGTGTATTTTCCGGTATAGGATCCGCATGGTTCCGAAACACCATCGCCAGGCCTGTTGCCCTCTTTTAACTGATAACTGGGTTGCAACTCCCGCAACGCGCCGGTGGCATCGGGGCCGAATCGGTAGAGAATAGGAAACCCATCAGCTGCCCAGCCTACCTGGACCGGCTGCAAGGGATCGGTCGTTCCAGAGCCCAAACCCGGCATTATCTCGTCTGGAAGATCGACCATCAGACCATGATAGTGAATGATACCGGTCCCACTGGAATTGTTCGGTTGCAGGTGAGTAATATTACAGTCAAGACCTACTGCCTCCATATTACTGTTCGGTTCAAATACCCAATCCCAGTTGAATTCTCCGGTCTGTGTATTCTCAAAAATAAAAGGTTCGGCAGGAGCAGGATCAATAGGTACACCATTCACAGCTACGCCAAAAACGTACTGAGGCCTGAAATTATTATCCAGGATACTTGTTGTAGAATTTGCTAATGCAGGTGTAGCATCGATCGCGTAAGTCTCAGTGCTTGCGGACAACTCCGTGATACCCATGTCCACCAACTGGCTGCGAAAATCATGGTTGGGTACACCATTGGTGACAATCGTTCTAGTATCACCCGACACGGTCTCCTCATATTCGTTACTTACTGAGGGTGTTCTGTCGCAATCCCAATTGTCCTGGTTAGTAGAATTGTCATTGGGACATTGATCATCACCAATACCGTCGCTATTGCCGTTGTTGCCATCATCCTCTGGTTCATCATCGTCCTGAATCGTGACAGTCACGGAGGTCACCTCTCCCAATACCACTCCGGTAGGTAAACCGCTGGTGCCTATGGAAATAATAACTGTTTCATCTTCCTCATCAACCTCATCTTCGGTGATCATTATACCAAAGTTGGCGGTCCTCGAGCCACTTGTAATGGTCACCATGTTGCTTCCGGAGAAATCCTGGCCTTGCGTAGCCGTTCCGGAATACGTAATCGGAATTGGAACATTCAACGCCAGGGACACATCCAGAGACACAGTTAGCTGGACTGTTCCGGATTCGCCAGTAGTAGCACTTGCCGCAGATATCGACACCAAACTGTCGGTCGCTTCGTCCACCGGATCGTCACTACTGCAGGAAGTCAGCAGGCCCACGGCGGTTCCAACAGCGAGCATGGCGCATAGATGGAGTATCTTTTTCATCATTTTATTGTGTGTATTTTATGGTTGTGGTAATCCTATTTTCATCTAGCCGAAAGAAACGCTTCTTGCCGTTGAGGAAAAACTCCATGATATTCAGGTGCCCTTCGACATCTTCAATTAAGCAGGTATTGGCGACCTGTATTTCTGAAATATTTCTCCTGGCTGTCATCAGCATTCCCGTCAAAAAGATGTTTTCCTCGGTATACTGGATCGAATCCAACTCAAAGGACACGCTATCCCCGTCGAAAACATATTGCAGATTCTGGCGGATATAAATTTTTGCTTGCTCTAGTACGTCTGATTGGTACTGATCAGTTGCGTAGATGGTCTTCAAAAAATCGGCCCTGTCAAAATTGATGTCCAGTGTATAGCCATTTTCCGATTCCGAAATATTGAAACGCGCCATGCGGAGGTCATGGTCAACCAGGCCAGAATACAACAAACAAAGCCATGCAAGTATCATGGTCCAAAAGTATCGACCATTCACCCTCGATTACAACGGACCCAAGTGTACAAGGAGTATACACTTACGAACTCAAATAATCAGCGTTAAGCAGGCATCAAGGGCGTACGGCCCCGGCCAAGGTATCGTGGTGTTCCAATAAAAACTCGCGGAGATAGCTTCCGATTGTATTGACGCTCTCGAAACCAGCCTTTTTTGCCGCTGCATCCTCCTGATCAAAAGGTATGTCTCCTGATGCGGCATAGTCTCTGATATCGGCATAGCATCCGATCGTAAAAATATCCATGAAGTACCAAAGGTTCGGGTAAAGATGAAATTAGGTCTACGATCCAAGGCGCGCAGATAATCGTTTTCCATTTCACGCTCGCGTAGCAAGGCCGCCTGCTTACCTGCCAAGGCTGTGAATATTTCAACGTGATAGTAACTATAATCAGTCATCCATTGATCGAATTGAGCTCGGCTCGGCCCAGCGAAAAACCCTTCTTCCTGAAAAGAGATCTTATCGTTGATTTCATCGCCATAGCCTTGCCCCATGGTCGAGGAATTGCTCATGGTATTGTTGCTGAAGTACTGCGCCGCAGAAACGATCGGATGAATAAGTAAGAGATCCCATTGGTCGCCCTGACTGTGTCGCATGAGATAAGGTTTGGCTATACCCAACTCAGTGTACCTGGACATGTCCTGCTTCAATAAATCTATCAACGGCAGTAGTTCTCCCGGAGCCGCCCGTAGCACTTTCACGTAATACTGCTGATCCTGCGCAGCGGCCCAATTCAATGAAAAAATAGTAAGTAAAAGGGTAAGAATTCTCATGGTCGATTGATTGTATGTCCGTGTGTCAAGTCTATATCCGGATCGAGGGAAGCTGCCACCGAGCAGTATTTCTCCACCGCCAGTGTGATGATCTTGCTGGCCTCCTCACCAGTCAAATCCGGTGAGGTAATATCATAGTGAATATGGATCTTCACAAATTTCCTGGGGTGCTCATCTCTACGAGTTCCCTCTGCTGAGCCAGTAAAATCTACTAACGTTTTTCGCCTCTTTTTTATCATGGAAACTATATCCACGGCCGCACAAGCCACCGTCCCCGACAACAAAAGTTGCGTGGGAGATTGTGCTTTCTTGTCGGAAGAGAACATATCGATATCCAATCGATTTCCACTTTCATTGACAGAAGTATATTCCTCGTCGCCTCTATATTCTAAAGTTACTTTCATATGTGCAGTTTTAAGTGAAAGGCCATTGGCCAGGGTATCGGTGACAAAACAATTGAAAACTGATGATAATTCAATCGTGAAAATTAAATTCATCAGGTATTGGGTCAATGAATCTGTAGCAGATCAAGTGGCTGTTGCATTGCAACACGCCAGCATTTTTTGGCAATGACTGTGACAGAAATCAGCAAAATAACCAGAAATGGCCACAGGATCACCAACGGACCCATTGTCACCCTTCTAGGATAAGTTTCCAACCAAATAGTGCCGGATATAAGGATAAAAGGCAATGCGATAAATATGGCAACCACAATCAACCTTACAAGGTCCTTGAAAAGAACAAGAATTACCCCTGCTGATGAAGCACCCAATAGTTTTCGTAAACCAATCTCCTTGGCTCGCTTTTCCGCCACAAAGACGGAAAGCGCGAAGAGTCCGAAACTACAAATCATAATAGCCACAATCGTGAAGAACATAAAAAGTCGGACAAGCTGACTTTCCGCTTCTCCTTGTTGCATGTAGTCTCGGCGAAATAGGGAGAAAAAGGGGAAAGGTGAACTCAACGCAACCTCCACATCATGCAAAAATCGTGCATGCTCTGCCCGCCGATTCCCGAAATTGCTTACCTCCAAATCAATGTAAGTTCTGTATCGGAAGCCGCTTACGTAGGCCGTTGGCGGAGCTTCATCGCTAACTACGCCCAGTATGCTCATTTCGCCAATATCGGTTCGTACTTTCTCGTCAAGAACGGCCTCTATTTCGGAAATGCCTAATACTTTCAGAGCTGCTTCATTTAGCACCAGGCTGTTGGGGTTGCTACCGAACAAAGGGTCAAAGTTCCTGCCACTTACCCATTGAGTCGGTGGCTCGTTGAAGGACGGGTCTGTTGCTACCAGGTTGATAGAATAATTATCGTGGGAATCTGTTGGTGAGATCGTCATAGTCCCAGTAGTTTCGATTTTTCCGCGATTGAGGTTAGAGTAGCTGACTGATCGGATAATTCCTTGCTGCACTAACTCCTGCACTCGGACACGTATCTGATCGGTATATTGCTTATTGGCACCGGATAAACCTGGGAAAACACCCGATACGCTCAGGTTAAAACCCGGAGGGAAGTTTTTTTGTAACTGTCGCTGTTTATGGACGATGTAAATAGCGGAAAGGAAAAACATGGCCACCGCGAGTTGAAAAATGATCAAGTAGCGAACCATGATACTTGCCCCTCGAAGCTTCCCGGCATTGATCAATCCAAGTTTGCCCTTCAGCAAGTCTTTTGACGACAATTTCTTAAAATAAAAAGCGGGATAGGTACCTGATAGCAACGCACTCAATAATGAGACTGCAAGGAGGAATAGCACGTTTTCGGTTCTTCTCATTTCGCTGATTGCTATAAAGTCGATCGAATTCAATAAGGTCACCTCTTTGCTGCTTTGAAGTATCTCTGCAGTCCACTGGAGGCCATGTTGGAACAGTACGATCGAAATCATTAGGGCCACCAAATTGATTAATAGTGCCTCACCAAAAAATGTCGCAGCTAAGCGGGCTGGCTTGATTCCCAGGAGCTTCCTAATCCCGATCTCACGTGCCCGATTAAACGCGTGAAAAATCGCATGATTAGTATAGTTTGTAATAGACAAAAGCATCATTATTACTCCCAGGCAAGCCAAGAAATAGAGCATTTTCCTGCTGCCGGAAGGCCCCGGGTTATTGGAAACATCGGTTGCCAGATGGATGTCTCCTACAGGTCTGCAATTAAATTTGTCGACGATTCCCTCGAGCTGGTGGTGAGCACCCTTCGAGTCTTCCAGCGCTATGTAGTTATAACTATCTGCGCCATGAAGGGTATTTTCCGCATGGAAATTGTGGAAAATCAAAACATCGGCGCTAAGGTGGTAGTTGGGAGGCAGATCCTCATAAACACCTCTAATCGTATACTCTGCAGCTTCGAAAATAGTAGTTACCCCTAGGCTTAGTGTGACTCCAACTGCATCGGAAAAATTTTCCGTATCACCAAAAAGCTCTGTAAACACGGATCGACCAATGAGAATATCATTGGTTTCAGAAAAGTGAGTGATTTGACCACTCAGTAGCTTCAAAGGCAAAAGGTCGAAGATGCCGATTCCTGTGAGCAAGGCCTTTCGCACGTAAATGCGCTGTGATACTCCATCGCCCCGATCTCTGCGAAAAAGGCCCGCCCCCTCCTCCGAAAACTGACGGACGCTCAACAATTTCGCCCTGGACACCAATGGAATCCAGTAAGGCCTCCACTTCCTGGTAGGAGGTGAGGGCATCAAACCTGGTCAAATCGCCTTCCTGAATCACTTGCTCTATCCGAAAGATCCGATGCTGTTGACCGAAGGTATCAAAGGACGTCTCATACCGGATATATTGGAAAAGGAACAAGCTCGATGACAAGCCAAGTGTCAACCCCAAAATACTCAGGTAGGAAGCCCCGCGATTGTTCAGCATGTTACGGCAGGTAATCAGAAGGAAGCTTCTAATCATACCATGATAAAGCCAAATTATATGCCAAGTCGCTTTTCAAGCCCAAAACGCGACCTGACAGAGGATTGTCACCCCTTTGATGTTCAACTCCGAACGGTTGGCTGTCCGCCAGGATTCGCATGGTCATACCAGAGCCATACATTAACTTAGCCACCAACCCCAAACATTCAGCTCAATTATGAAGATTCTTATCTCGCCCCTCATGGTCCTTTTGACTTTCCAATTAGCATATGGACAGGAAAAAAAGTGGGCTATCACCCAACCTGCAGAGCCATTTCAGGAAGTCACCATTTCTACCGACGAAGGCACCTGGATAAACCTGGATGTCAGCCCTGACGGGAAACAAATAGTGTTCGACATGCTTGGAGATATTTACTTGTTGCCCATTGCCGGCGGCAACGCAGAAGTGCTTCGGGAAGGGCATGCTTTTGAAGTTCAGCCACGGTTTAGCCCTGATGGAAAATCCATTTCATTCACCAGTGATGCAGGTGGCGGAGACAATGTCTGGACAATGAATGTAGATGGTTCTGAAGCCAAACAAGTCACAAAAGAATCATTCCGACTGCTCAACAATGCCGACTGGACACCAGATGGACAATTTCTTGTAGCCAGAAAACATTTCACTTCAGGGAGGTCCCTGGGTGCCGGAGAGCTATGGATGTACCACAAAAATGGAGGTAGCGGCGTGCAACTGACCAAGAGAAAAAACGATCAGCAAGATCTGAATGAACCGGTGGTGAGTCCCGATGGCAGGTACGTCTATTACAGCGAAGACATGTACCCCGGCGGCTTTTTCCAATACAATAAAAACCCCAACAGCCAGATATATGTGATCAAACGTTATGATCGGAATAACGGCAAAATTGAAAATGTGATCCAGGGACCAGGGGGCGCGTTAAGACCCCAGGTTTCACCTGATGGAACCAAAATTGCCTTTGTCCGTCGCGTTCGAACCAAGACCGTCTTGTTTATTCATGATCTGGCAAGTGGCGTTCAAACACCAGTCTATGAGGATTTATCAAAGGATCAACAAGAAGCCTGGGCCATCTTCGGAACTTATCCGGGCTATGATTGGATGCCGGACAATCAAAAATATCATTATCTGGGCCAAGGGCAAGATTAGAAAGATTAACACACAATCCGGTGAAGCCACAGTGATCCCTTTCAATGCTTCGGCGAAGCATACGATCGTCGATGCGCTTCAGTTCAAGAATGACCCGGATCCTGCCGAATTCAGTGCCAAGGTGCTGCGAGGTGCCAAATTGTCCCCGGACCAGAAAACACTCGTATTCAATGCGGCAGGTTACTTGTATACAATGAAATTTCCCAACGGCAAGCCAAAGCGATTGACCCAAGGGTCGGACCTGGAATTTGAGCCCTCGTTTTCTCCGGATGGAAAGCGTATCATCTATGTAAGTTGGAATGATGAAACGAAAGGAAAACTCATGGTAATCCCCGTCGGCGGCGGATCCCCAACAACCATGAATACTGAGAAAGGCATCTATCGACAGCCTTCATTTTCTCCCGATGGAAGTAAAATCGTCTACTACAAGGAAAGTGGCAATGGTGCACAGGGTTTCACTTTCGGTATCAAACCTGGCATCTACTGGATGAGTAGCGGTGGGTCAACTCCGAACTTCGTGACTAATGATGGCCAGTTCCCTACATTCAACAAGTCAAGCGACCGAATTTTTTACCAGAAAGGTGGTTTCCTTTTCGGCAGTCTGGACAAAAGTTATAAAAGTGTGAACCTGCAAGGTGGCGAGGAACGAACGCACTTCCATTCTAAATATGCCAACCAGTTTACACTCAGCCCGGATAACAAATGGCTTGCTTTTGGAGAACTTTACCATGTCTACGTGATGCCCTTCGCAGATCATGGCAAGGTTTTCGAATTGTCAGGGCAGCAAAAGTCAGTACCGATGACCAAGGTATCCAAGAATGCAGGCATCAACCTACAATGGTCCGCAGACGGCAAGGAAATCTCCTGGACGCTTGGCAATGAACATTTCAAGGTGCCACTTAATGAGGCGTTTACTTTTTTGGAAGGCTCTCCGGACAGTGTGAATATAGAGCCAGTGGTGACACGCGTGCAACTGACGCTGAACACCGACCGTCCTGAAGGACTTGTCGCATTCACAAATGCGAAGATCATTACCATGAATGGCGATGAGGTCATTGAAAATGGAACTGTCCTGGTCGAGGGAAATAGGATCAAAGAAGTGGGTTCGGACATAACTATTCCAAGTGGAGCACAGATTATTGATGCCAGTGGCAAAGTCATCATGCCAGGAATTATCGACACGCACGCCCACCTCAGAGCATTCCGCTATGGCTTGAGTCCTCAGAAAGAATGGAGCTATTATGCCAACCTTGCTTATGGCATTACCGCCACGCACGACCCATCCTCCAACTCAGAAATGGCATTTTCGCAATCAGAAATGGTGAAATCCGGTGCCATGGTCGGACCCAGGATTTACACCACCGGCACTATACTTTATGGAGCTGACGGTGACTTTAAAGCCGTGATCAATAGCGAGGAAGACGCCCAATTCGCTATTCGCAGAACCAAAGCCTATGGTGCCTTTAGCGTAAAAAGCTACAATCAACCCAGACGAGAACAACGACAACAAGTCATCAAGGCCTCCAGAGATCAGCAGATCATGGTTTACCCGGAAGGAGGATCTACCTTTTTCCACAACCTTACTATGATCCTTGACGGACATACCAGTATTGAGCACAACCTTCCGGTCGCTCCACTTTACAAGGATGTGTTAGATCTTTGGGCTGCCAGCAAAACCGCCAATACCCCAACCCTGGTCGTGAATTATGCGGGCATGAGCGGAGAATACTACTGGTATCAAACAACGAACGTTTGGGAGAATGAGCATTTACTGAAATACACACCCCGATCTATTATTGACGGCCGGGCACGTCATCGGACAATGGTACCATTGGAAGAGTATGAGAATGGCCACATCCTGACTGCTAAAAGCCTGAAGGACCTGGTAGACAGGAATGTGCGAGTCTGCGTCGGCGGGCATGGCCAACTGCAAGGTCTGGGGGTACACTGGGAGATCTGGATGCTACAGCAGGGTGGAATGACCAACATGGAAGCGCTAAGAGCCGCCACCATCCATGGAGCAGAATACATCGGGATGGGCGAAGATCTAGGTTCCATTGAAGCAGGAAAATTGGCGGATCTGATCGTGTTGGACCGTGACCCATTGCAAGACATCCAAAATTCGCAATATGTGAGTCATGTGATGGCCAATGGTAGGTTATATGATACGGCCACCATGAACGAGATAGGCAATTATGATCGCCCAAGAAGCAAGTTTTACTGGGAAATCGATGGCTACAACCCCAATTTTGATTGGCATAGTGAAACTTCCGGTTTTGGCATTCCAAACTGCGTTTGCGGACATTGATGGCTGTATTGGACATCAAGCAGGAATCTTACTTTCCATTTACCTTCAAGTTATTTGGCCTAATTGCGATCTCTTTTGGATTTTTGATTTGGACACAGAGAGAAATGCTGTTCATTCTCAAAGCCCTGATCATGTTTGGTTCAGTGCTCGTTGGCTTGCTCATGGCCACCGCTCGCCACGGATTATGGATCAAACCCAAATCGAGAACCTATTGTGAGTACGTTTGGCTGTTAGGATGGAAAGTAGGCAAGGTTGTAACCTATGCCGGTATCGAAAAAATCTTCATCAATGAAGTGACGGACGAAGCCAATGTGCAGGCACGAAGCGGACTTTCCTACACCGTCAGAGACATGAAATTAAAAGCTTTCCTGAAGTTCGATGACGGGAAAAAGATTCACATGGATACTGATAAGAATAAGGATAAAATAGAAGCACGTGTCCGCAGGTATCGTGAGACACTAGGTGTGCCTAATCACTGATAATCTTCTCTTTGCTCAAAGTACATTCGGTATACCCGGACCGGTACAAAAAAATAGCCGACGATCATCCTGGGGTAAAATAGCAGCGGAAACAAAAGCACCTGTAACCCACTGTTGGTCACAACCTTTGATAGCGCCAGGAACACAAACACCAGAGGCCGGTTACAATAGCAACACCATCGAGCATATCCAGCCTAAATGACAAGCGACTACTGTTTGCCTTGTATATTAAAAAGTACAATTAGGAAGTCGAACGTAAGCACTGCCAATCCCGTGGCCCAGGAAAGAACTTTTTTTCTCTGCAACAAGGGGAAATTTTCCTCTGTGAAGGTGCAGAGAAACCTAAGAATCGGTGCCGCGTTCAGTTAACTTGAATTGCTCCATGCGACCCTTGAGATCTTCTGTGATCTCGGCGACTCTCTTGTTTTTCTCAATGTAATTTGTCATTCCTGCGGACAATTCGCTTGCGGAGGCAGCCGTTTGTTCGGAACCTGCTGCCGTCTCCTCGGCGATCACAACCACGCCGTTGATGATCTGCAAGACATTGCCGATATCTTCGGTTTGCTGATTAGTAGCTCCAACGATTTTTCCAGCCTGTTTTAAAGACTGGTCGTAGTAGGAAGAAATAGATTCGAAAGTGGTCATCGATTCCGATGCCGCTTGTTCACAGGCTTTGATATTCTGGCTCATCGTGGCGATTAACTCCGCAGTAGTTTTTGTTCCAGTCTGCACTTCCAAAACAATGGTTTCAATTTCACGAACTGATTGCTTCGAGCCTTCGGCAAGTTTTCGGATCTCTTCAGCCACTACACTGAATCCGCGGCCTGCTTCACCGGCCTGAGCTGCTTCAATCGCCGCATTCAGTGCTAAGAGATTGGTCTGAGAGGCAATCTCCTTGATATTATTTAGCACCTGAGAAATATCCTTGGCCTTCTGCGTTAAGGAAGCAATAGACTTGTTGGTTTCCTCAGAGTTGATGAGGATGTCCTTCATGCTATGATCAACCTTGCCAATCAGATTTCGACCTTCGTCGCTTTTCTCCACACCCATTTTCGCGGCATTGTTGATATCCTCCGCCTGCAGACCCATGTCTTTTGAGGCTGACAAAATCCCCTCAATTAACACCGATGATTCATCGACTTTAGCCACTTGTTCCTGCGCTCCCGAGGATATCTGGCCAATGGCTGTTGCTATTTCTCCGGTGCTTACGTTCATTTCATCTCCGGAGGTCAGCATGTCTTGTGTTGCGCTGCCAATTTCTTCCGCTCGCTCCGACACCTCCGCAAGAATTTGCGACAGATTGCCAATAGACGTATTGAGATTCTGAGCCAGCGCGAGAATATCTCCACGAGCCTCCTCATTATATCTTTTGGTAAGGTCTCCCTGGGCCATGTGATTTACAATATCATTGATCACGTGAAATGGCTGCACCACCGAGTCAAACAGATTATTAATAGAATCCCCCAAGTCTCGCCAGGACCCAGTCTTATCCATAACGTTAATTCTAGCCTTGAAATCACCTGAATCCACTGCCTCACCAATTACCTGGTTAGTTTCTGCAATCGCCGCCTGAAGCAACTCACTTTGTGCCTGTAACTCAGAGTTTTGGATGTTTACCTTCTCCGTGGCATCACTTACCTTCGCCTCTAACAGGGCTTTGTCGGCTTTCAATTGGCTCAATCTCCTCCTGTAAAGCGTTAAAACAACTGCGGTCAAAAGTGTAAAAGCTATGATCCTAAACCACCAGGTAGCCCAAAAAGGAGGCCTCACCACGACCTGCAATTCTACAGGCTCGGGATTCCAGAGGCCATCATTATTAGCGGCAATCACCTTGAAAACATAAGTGCCTGGAGCAAGGCCTTTATAGGAAACTTTACGTTCAGAGCCAGCCTCCACCCACGCTTCCTCCAATCCCTCGAGCATATATTTGTATCGATTTTTCTCACTTCGTTTATAGTTGATACCCACAAACTCGAATGAGAAAAAATTCTCATCATAGTTTAATTCGATCGCTTCGGTGAGTAGAATATTGGTTTTCAGTAACTGATCTTCGCCGATCTCTACCGATTCATCAAAGAGCTTGAAATCGGTAATGTAAACAGGAGGTGGGACAAGATTCTCCTTAATTTTCGATGGATGGAATCTGTTATATCCACCATTACCACCAAACAGGAGCTCACCTGATGATAGTTTCAAACTGTTTCTTGGCATAAATTGATTGCCTTGCAGCCCGTCACTTTTCTCAAAGGTTTTGAACGTTATTTCATCAGTGTCAAACCTGCTAAGTCCTCGATTGGTACTTATCCAGAGCATACCCTGATCATCCTCAAGAATTCCCATCACTCCATTATTGGGTAAACCATCGTCGGTAGTGAAATAACTGAAGTTTCCCGTATCCTGGTCCAGAAGGGCTAGTCCCGAAGAGCCCGTACCTACCCATACCCGTCCGCGGGAATCGATCAATGCGGCATACATGTATTCCTTGATGGACCTACCCTCGGAATCCCTGGGTTCGTAGTGCCTTACTTGCCCGGTGAGGTAATTGAATCGAATGAGGCCGTGAAATTCATTGGTGATCCACAAGTTGTTATCCCTGTCTTGTACCATTTTGTTGACTGTTTCCGCCTGAATCGCATGCGCATCGTCCCAGTCATTGAAGTAAGAAGTAAAGTCATCCGTGGTTGGATTGTATTTACAGACACCTGAGCCCCAGGTACCCACCCACAGATTGCCCTGAGCGTCCTTGAAGAGATCAAAAATATTGTCGGAGGGCAGGCTACTTCTGTCATCTTCCCGGTGCTTATAGTGCCGAAATGTTCCCGTCCTGGTATTGTAATAATTCAATCCACCATTCCACATGCCAATCCATAGGCCATCATTCCCGTCAAATTCCAAAGCCAGGACTTTGTCGTTAGAGAGGCCATTGGTATTGCCGGGCTGGTGTCTCAATTGTGTGAATCCCTTGGTCTCACTGTTGTAAAAGTTGACTCCACCCCCATCAGTAGCCACAGCCAGATCTCCCCGGGGGCTCTCCGCAAATCCTGCGGTGTAATTACTCGATAGACTGAAAGGGTCGCCTGGTTTTTGTTTGAAGAGTTCGAAGTTGGCTTCGTCCATAGAGGCCTTCGACAATCCACCTAGACGTGTAGCGACCCAAATATTTCTATTGCTGTCAACCAGAGCTGTATTCATAATGTCACTACCCAAACTGTATTCATCGTTTGGGTTGTTTTCGTAAGTGGTAAATGTGCCTTTGCTATGGTAGAAATTCAGGCCATTGTCTGTGGCTATCCAAATCTCATTTGGCCCTGTTTGGATAATTCGCTTTACATAATTGTCCGACAGACTGGTTGCATCTGTTTCATCATGAACATAGTTGACAGACCGATTGGTTTGCAAATCGATGATATCTATACCTGTCTTCAGGTAGCCTATCCAAAGGCGATTGTCGCTATCCACCATCACAGAGCGGATATCATTAGAAGATAGTGGCAGACCATTAGCGTCTCCCGGCGAGTAGTTGACAAATGTCTTCCCGTAATCGGCAGTCATACTCAACCCTTCGTCCGTGCCGATCCAAATCCTACCGCGATTATCCTCAACCATCTGATGGATATTGCCACCACCCAAAAAACCGGAGCGTCCGCTATCGCCTTTGCGAAAGCTTATAAAATCGTCCGTGTCGCTGCTATAAACAGAGATGCCATTTTCAGTGCCTATCCACACAGATCCCCGAGAATCCAGCATGGTTGTATTTACAACCGGGTAAACAAGCGATTTGGGATCGTCGGGATCAGAAACATAGCGCTTGAATTTCTTGGTACGCTGGTCGTACCTGTTTATGCCATTGACGGCACCCACCCAAATGTACCCATCCCGGTCTTCCAGCAGGCAGCGAGCCCAATTGTCTGAAATACTCGTGGAATCTTTCTCATCTTTTCGGAAGGTCGCGAAAGAGTAGCCATCAAACACATTGAGTCCATCCTCTGTTCCAATCCATATGAATCCATATTGATCTTCCATCAGGTCCTTGACATTATTCTGCGAAAGACCTTCGTCGACAGTATACCGGGTAAATTTTAAATTCGGAGCTTGCGCCACACAGAAGGTACCAGCAATCAAACACAACGCAACCGCCCCAGAGAATGCTCTTTTTCTCATACGCTCAGAATCTAAATAGCTGGTATGCTTTCAGAGATTGAAGGCATCTGGTAGTCTTAATGATTCTAAGGTTCGTATTTTTTGTCTAAATAGCTAGTTTTTGTGTGTGAAAGCGCATTTTGCCTGTGCAATTAGTAATGAAACCGCCTAACGGGTCGATCATGAAATGTACCCCGACCCTGTTACTCATAACGCAACGTATCTATAGGATCAGCTAAGGCCGCTCGTGTGCTCTGATAAAGTACTGCCAACATGGCAATAAAAAGCGAAATGAACCCTGCGATGATAAAGGTCCCTGGTGAAAGGGAGATCCTGAAGGCAAAATCCTCCAGCCAGGAGTTGGAGAAGTAGTAGCCCAACGGGACTGACACTACAAATGAGACCAGCACAAGAACCACAAATCCACGTACAATGAGCATCAGCAACGAACGGATGGACGCTCCCATTACCTTTCGGACGCCAATTTCCTTGGTACGGCGTTGCACCGTAAAACTGGCCAGGCCAAAGAGCCCCAAGCCCGCTATGAAAATGGCCAGTATCCCAAAGTAGCCGATCATGTCGCTTTGCAAGTTGTCCTTCTTATACTGCTCCGCAATTTGTTGGTCCAAAAATCGATATTCGAAAGGCCATTTCGGAGCTACCTCTTCCCAGATCCCTTGTACCTGGTCAATGGTCGCAAATAGTTCCTTCCGGCTGTTTACATCGAGCTTGACCGCCACATCTCCAAAAAAGCCGAGTTGAAAAACACTTGGCCGTACCGGATCATACAAGGATTCGAAGTTGGCATCCTTTAAAACGCCCACCACCTTCAGCGCAAATCTGGTCTTGTTGTCGTTTCCGCCAATGTAGCTGAACTCCTGGCCCAGTGCCTGATCGGGAGTCCAACCAAATACTTGCAATGCGGACTCATTCAGTAGTGCACTTCCAGTGGAATCGGCCCCGAATGTCGGATCAAAATTGCGACCTGCGAGCACCTCCAAATCGTACATATCGACAAAGTCAAAACTGATCATTTTCAGTCCCAAACTTTTGCCTTCATGTGTGCTCTCGCCGTTGACTCGAAAACTTTGCTGCCAGCCCTTCTCCCCTGCGACATAGCCTCGATTGACCTTAGCCACACCTGACAGTGCCTTTATTCTACTTGAAAGCAGCTTGAATTCGTCGCTTAGTTTGCTTCCATGAGTCAGAAGGATGATCTTTTCTTTATCAAATCCCAAGTCCTTGTTCTTGATAAAATTCAGCTGTTGTTGCATTACTAAAATGGCTATTATCATCAAGTTGCAAACAATGAATTGTGCCAGGACGAGTGCCTTCCGCAGACCTATGTGACCCTTGCGGTTGTCCTCGTAGTTTCCTTTCAGCGTCTTCGCCGGCTGAAAGGCAGACAAGTAAAAAGACGGGTACAATCCCGCGAGAATTCCCACCAGCACAACACCAGCGAGGAGATACAAGAAGATCTCCGGATGCTGCCAATAGCCAACGGTAATCTCTCTCCCCACAAAACGATTGAACCAGGGCAACAGCGCCTCGACCAGCAGCACACCGACCAATGCAGCCAACCCGCACACCAGGACTGACTCGGTAACGAACTGTACAATCAGCTGTCTTTTGATTGCTCCCAATACTTTCCGTAGCCCTACTTCCTTTGCCCTTTTGGTAGCTCGGGCCGTACTCAGGTTGACAAAATTGATGCAGGCAATAGCCAATATTAACAATGCGATCGCGGAAAAGGCGTACACTTGTTCCACATTCCCATGCACACCGATTTGGGAGACAACCGCAGACTGAAAATAAAGATCGGTCAGGTTGGTCATTTCATAATGAAAGGCTATTTCGCTTCCTTTCATTCTTCCAAAAAAGTCAATTCCACTGGCCGCAAATGGCTCTATGAAAGCCTCTAGCTGGCCTTTGTCCTTCAGCAATATATAGGTCCAGGCTCCGGACCAGCGCCAATCCTCTTCCAGATCATACCCATTGTTACCGGCGCCCCGCATCCACCTTCTTCGTTGTAGCTCAACCGGTAACAGCACCTCAATGGGAATATGTGAATTGCTCGGAACCTCCCGAAGTATCCCCGTGACCTTTAAGGGCTCGCCTTCCTTAAACTCAAGGATCTTCCCCATAGGGTCCTCTTCACCAAAATACTTGGTTGCAGCCTTCCTGGTGAGCACAATGCTTCGAGCATCTGTCAGCGCCGTGGCCGGATTGCCCTGTTCTAATTTGAAATCGAAGACTTCAAAAATTTCCGGATCCGTGAAGAACACATACTCCTCCGTATGGACCTGATCTCCGTATCGGAGCGTCGCCAAATCCATCCGATTTTGGTAAAAACGTACGATTTTCTCTACTTCCGGATACTGATCCAGGATCATCCGCTTGAGAGGAAAGGCAGTCCGGGAGACATGTGTTTCCTCGCCCCGTGCAATGTACTTGTAACTCAGCCTGAAAATTCTCTCCTTTTTCTCATGGAATTCATCGTACGAAAGCTCATGCGCAACAAAGGTTGTCATCAGGATTGAGGCAGAAATGCCGATGGCTAATCCCATGATGTTGATGACTGTAAATGCTTTACTGGCCTTGAGCGTTCGAAACGCGATTTTCAAATAATTACTGAGCATATCTATTGACGTAAAAGGATTTAAGGGATGTTCATTTCGTTTGATGACAAAAGGTTGAAAGAAGGTGATCACATTCCAGAGATACAGCCAATTGGCACGGAATTTACCTAGCTTGCCTACCCGACGATTGTACAGGTCGAGCAGGTCCCCTTCAATGGCATCGACCAGATCCTCGCGACAGTACCACCGAAGAAATTTCGTCAGCCAGTTTGGCGGTTGGTGCAATGTCAAGATTTGCCTCCTTCCCACACAACCTTGGGTACGGATGACCACATTTTGTTTCGCAATTCGCGTGAGTGAGATAGCGCACTTTTTCCAGCAGCGGTGAGGAAGTATAACTTCTTCTTACGGCCCCCGCGTTCATGGGTGGCCCCACCCATTTCAGAAACAAGAAACCCTTTTGTCTCCAGGCGAACCAGTGATTTGTGCACGGCACTGATCATGACTTTTCGGCCTGTCTGCCGCTCCAGTTCATCAGTAATGGATAGTCCGTAGGCATCTTCGTACAAAATGCCAACCGTAAGTAGGACGAGCTCTTCAAACTCGCCGAGTGAAGTTCCTTTCATCTTGCATGTTCACTTTTCTAAAGAGACAGCTCCCAAAAGACTAGCTACCTCCGAGAAAGCTCTGATATTTGTTTCACCTTTGCCTATTAAGGTACGGTTTTTTAACTGATTGGGTTATCCGGTACCTATTATCCCCAATAGGTCAAAAAATACCCAGAACTGGGTATTGCATAACTGTTTGGTAACCAGGAACTTTATAATCACAACCAACCCACCGATCATGAAGTACCTAATCGCCATAGCTGCACTAGCAGTGTCTACGCAATTTGCCCTAAGTCAAAATACCGGCCCAAATGCCAAGGTGGGTATCCTCTACCTGGCCGACCACCCCAAAAGCGAGGCCATCGGCGATTCCATTCGAGCTAACTACATTGGCCGCCACGCGCGAATTGATGATTACCCGAAAATTAACGTCCATACACGGAGTTATCAGATTGGTTCCGGTGTAGAGAAGTTGAAGGAACTAATTGGCAAGGGGGCTGAATACATAGTTGGGCCATCGGATTCCGGCACCCTGATGGAGATCAATAACTGGGCTGCGGAAGAGGGGATTGACCTACCTTATTTTGTATGTCCCACGATCTCTATGCAACCCGAAAGTTTCGACTATGTTGACTTCATGAGCATTTCGCCCACCAACCAGGAGAAAGCCCAATATACCTGGGATGAAATCATCAGTCAATACGGTGTAGAACAGATCGGTCTGTACTACGAGAACAACCCATGGGGACTTGATGTATTTTCTGCCTTTGACAATTTACCTGAAAGCCGGGTACTCGGGAAGCCTTTTCCAGAGGAAAATCAAAGAATGGATTCCTACCCAGCCATGGCCAAATTCATTGATGACCTGGCTGAAAAGGACATGAGAATAGTGGTCTTAGCCCCTTGGAAAAATGTACAAGTGAGATCCTTTTTGCACCACCTTAAGCGATATAATCAACAGCATTTTGCTACCTATCGACCAATCATCATCTTGTTCAATGATTACAATTTAGGTGCAATCGAATCAAGACTGACCCGAAAGCTGACAGTCTACGGAATCACTGATCTGAGAGAACCGGATAGGCAGGCCATGTCCGAGGAGCTAGCTAATACACTAGATGCTACCTACCTCCTGCTTCAGGCAATAAGTCTGAATCACCCGGATGCGCAGAAGGCTAAAAGTGCATTTGAAAACTTCCAATCACGAAAAAATATGGAGTTAGAGGGTCTGAACTTTGATCATTTTCACACAAGCCGGTATGCGAGTGCCTTGAAGCAGTATATGAACATCTACAAGGTGAAGCTGAAAGCGGACACACTACGAAAGGTTGCCTTTGCCGGTTTCTCCGATTACCAACTCATACGCGGATGGCAAACCAAATTGGCCCCTTTCTGGAGGTTTCAAAACTTCCCTCGAAATCCGGCCATACTGTTTGTTTTCATTCTTTTTACTTTCATATCCTTCACTGTTTTTATGCATCATGAATACTATACCCCCTTCAAGACACTCTTTGAGCTCAGATCTTTTTGGTATTGGTTCGTGATTTACTCCTCCATTACCATTCTTGTCATTTCGGTTTTCCTCTATTTCGGATTCATCAAATCCAACCAGCTGATAGTCATTGTCACTGCGGGGCTGGGCTGCCCACTGATCATGAATTATATCTTCAAACAACTATCCAATATCTCGATCCCATTGGTAACACCCCAAATTCTCGATTTCATCCGACGTTTAAAAGAAAGTGTTGATATGGCATTTCACCGGATCATCCCTGACGATTCTTTTGACAAAATCGTGGAGCATATCGACAAGGAATCTACCTTTTACAAGGTCCGCATGTCTGTGTACAATTTGATTTTGGATATGAAATCCAATGCCTTAACCAAGAGATTTGCTCAGGATCTTAAGGAGATGATGGAAGGGGTAGATGACATGCTCACGGATCAGGAGGAGAATGATGAACATATGATGGAGCAGCTTAGAAAAAAGCGGCTCATCAAGTTCTATGTTCAAATCCTGTACTTCACGTCGATGAATGACAATTCCTTCAGGCTAAAATTGGTGGGGAGTGGTCTGGGTCAGGAGAAAAAACTTCGAGATTTGTTATACAACTAGCCAATAGCCGATTTCCTTGCACATACTCAGGAAATTTTGTCCCTTGCATTCCGGAACAATAAGAATCGACTTGGGCGTGCTCAGAGAAAAGCTTCTTGGCAGAATAGATCGTGAAGAAATCACAAGCTGGATCAATACCCATCCGGAAGGGACGCGGGAGCTTGCAGACCTGGCATTGAGTAACGAAGAACCTGTGGGCTGGCGGGCTACCTGGATACTAAGAAAAGTTGTGCCGGCGGATAGTGATTTAATTAGCAGAAGAATTTCCGGAGCACTTGAGCGCTTCTCTAACTTCAACGAAAGTCAGCAGCGAGAGTGGTTGAAAACATTATTTGATCAACCATTGACAGAAGACCAGGAGGGTCAATTGTTCGATTTGTGCCTCCAAAGCTGGTCCCGAATTCACGCCCACTCGGCACTACGGATCACAGCTTTCGAATGGCTGGCTCGAATCGTTGAGAAATATCCGGAACTATACTTAGAAATCAGTCATGTAACTACTAACGAGTACGTTGAGCCGCTTAAACCAGGGATAAGAAAAATATTTCTTCGAAGGCTTTCAAAGCTTGAAGTATTGGTTAATGACCGAAATCACTAGTTTTAGCCTTCGAGCATGAACGGAGCCGCTAACCGAAAAGCCAATTTTGGCACACTCCCGGTCTTTATGACCACTCTTTCCACGATCCTGGGCGCGATATTATTCCTCCGCTTTGGGTACTCCGTAGGTCATACCGGACTGCTAGGTACGCTTGGGATCATTGCCATCGGCCACCTTGTCACCCTGCCAACGGCATTGGCAGTAGCTGAAATCGCGACCAACCAAAAGGTGGAAGGTGGCGGCGTTTACTACATCATTTCCAGATCTTTCGGAATAAATATCGGAGCAGCCATCGGAGTGGCATTGTACCTATCTCAGGCCATTTCGGTAGCATTTTACGTTATTGCCTGCGTCGAGGCGTTTACGCCGATACTTGGGTACCTGACGGATCTTTCCGGTTTGGATTTTAGCGACAAGCGCACAATCGGAATCCCACTGACACTGCTCATCAGTCTATTGATCCTAACCAAAGGTGCTGACATTGGCATCAAAACCCTGTATGTGGTAGTTGTGGCTTTGTTCATATCGTTGGTCATGTTCTTTTTCGGAAGCACCCCTTACGAAGCGAATCACAGCATTGACTTTCTCACAAAAATCCCAGACGGTGACAACTTCTTTTATGTTTTTGCAATAGTGTTCCCGGCTTTCACCGGTATGGCCGCGGGTGTCGGATTGTCTGGGGATTTGAAGGAACCGAAGAAATCCATTCCAACAGGAACAATTTGGGCCACCATTGCCGGCATGGTCATATATATTTTGGCCGCGTTCAAACTGAATATCTCAGCAAGTCCGGAGGAGTTGGCCAATGATCAGTTGATCATGTCCAAAATTGCCATTTGGGGCCCCATCATACCCATTGGCCTCGCCTGTGCTACGCTTTCTTCAGCCATGGGCTCAATCATTGTAGCACCGAGAACACTTCAAGCATTGGCCGTAGATCAGGTCTTCACGCTACCTCGGATCAACAATTGGCTTAAAAAGGAGAGAGGAAAGCACAACGAACCCATCAATAGCGTTCTGATAACCAGCCTGTTGGCACTGGTTTTTGTGGTCATGGGCAATGTGGACTTTGTGGCGGAGATCATTTCTATGTTTTTCATGGTGACCTATGGCGCCATCTGTCTGATCTCCTTCCTTCATCATTTTGCTGCAGATCCGTCGTACCGCCCAGCATTCAAGTCAAAATGGTACTTTTCACTGATTGGGGCAATCATGTGTTTCTACCTGATGTTCTCCATGAACGCTCCCTACGCCTTCGGAGCACTCTCAATTATGGCCGTGACGTACCTGGTAATATCTCGGTCCAACAAAGACCGAAATGGGCTTGCGAAGATCTTTCAGGGAGTCATCTTCCAGCTATCACGCACCATTCAGATCTTTTTGCAAAATGCTGAGAAGGATGATGAAGATTGGCGACCATCTATTATCTGCATTTCCCAAAATGCCTTCAAAAGAACTTCCGATTTCGACCTCCTTCGATGGATGTGCCATCGCTACGGATTCGGGACCTACATTCACTTTATCAGAGGATACTTATCCAGAGATTCCACATTCCAGGCCAAAAAGGACCTGAACAGTCTCATAAAAATCGCAGGTGATGTCAAGAGTAACGTCTATCTGGATACCATGGTATCCCCCTCTTATACCACGGCTATCGCACAGGCTTTACAGCTTCCAAGTATCTCAGGCAAAGAAGGGAATATGTTCCTTTTCGAGTATTTCCGTCCTGCTGAAGAAAACACGCAAGACATCATTGACAATATTCCGCTCGTCCGGGCCGCCGATTTTGATATTTGCATTCTTTCATCCTCCGAAAGGGGATTTGGCTACAAGCGGGAAATCCACGTTTGGATCACACAAAGTGACTATGAAAACGCCAATCTGATGATCCTCATGGCCTATATCATGATGGGACATCCTGACTGGAGCAATGCCGAAATCAAAATCTTCGCCATCTTTCCCGAAGAACATGCTTCGGAGCAAAAGGAAAAATTGAAAGAACTCGCTCGCGAAGGCAGGTTACCCATTTCGCACAAAAACATAGAAGTCATTTACAGAGAGGAGGTTCGTACCAACAAAGAGATCATCAACGAAACTTCGCCACTCGCGGACCTTACCATCATCGGCTTCCGGGAGGAGGCTGTAAAACAACTTGGTACACAACTATTTGAAGGATTTGACGAGTTGGGCAACATCATGTTTGTCAATGCCAGCAAAGAGAAAGAAATAAAGTAATCAATCTACTCTCACATAAGATTCTTCCCCGCCATTGTAAACCATACTAACCTCCCGGTCATTGTGAATAGTGACTTGCAAATCATAGTTCTTTGAGAAAAAGACATTACTGCTTTCGGGAAATAACTCCTCCCAGGGATCCTCGTTCGAAAAAATGAATAGGCGATCCCCTTGTGCTATCAGCTCGAAGGTGTCGTCGGTGGATTCCGAATGCTGAAAAATCCCTTGAATGTTTTCGAGATCCACCAGTTGATCGGTGGCAGTCAATCTCAATTTCGGAACCTGCAAGGTATCTCCGTTCAGAGCGGCATTGATCGCTCGGGTCACCATGAAAACATTTGTATTTTGATGGTTATTTAATGCAATGATCACCCGGGGCTGATCCAGGAAATAGTAAAGTGCTGACTCATACCCATTGGAAACTCCGGAGAAATACGCTAAACGACCATTCTTGCTTGTATTCACTACAAGCCAGTTACCAAGCGTATAATCAGAATTAGGCAAGGTGGAAAAAAGCAGCTCCCGGGACTTGGCTGAAATCAATTTCCCGGAATTCAATGCCAAAATAAAGCGGTAAAGGTCCGCTACCGTGGAATAAGCAGAGGCTTGTCCTACCAGGTTGGGTGTGTAGAGAAATTCGGCAGGCCCTGTACGATTCAGTCCATCGAGACCTGCATTGAATACATATCCAATTGCGAAATCACTATAGTCCTTGTCGGGGTAATAGATACCCCCACTTTGGATCATTCCCGCAGGTTGAAAAATAAACTGGTCACAATAATCATCATAGGCAAGTCCGGTGACCTGTTCTATTACCTGAGCCAACAGGAAATAGCCTCCGTTGGAATATTGCTCACCCTCACCCGGCTCGAATGATCGGGGTTCGGAGGCAATTTTTGATTGGATATATCCGGCGGTGAGCTTTCTCTTTTCATGCCAATTGTCCCTCCAATTGCCCACACCAGACCCATGTGTCTGTAAATGCTTGAGGAGTATTTTTTCGCTGTTCGGAAAGTTTGGGAAATATTTAGACAAAGGGTCGTCAATAGACAGTTGCCCTTTCTCTTGGAGCTGTAGTACAGCCAATGCCGTAAAGATCTTTGTTAGCGAACCGATTTTAAATTTGGTCTGGGGTGTTATCCCTACGTGGTTGCTCCGATCCGCCAAACCGAAGCCCTGAGCAAACAAAACACTATCACTTTCTGCAGCTAATACCGCGCCGCTGTAGGAAGCCACCTTACTTCGGGCCTGAAGAAAATCCGATATTTGACGGACCGGGAAACTCATCGAAACCTCGGTTGGTGCGGGTCTACTACAGCTGAACAGCAGTAAACAAAGTAGTAATGAGCGCATGGTGTTTGACAGACTTGTAACTTTCTTCATATTTCAGGGACAAGCAATTAAGTA
>CBDETI010000006.1:0-8307 GCA_965242775.1 Cyclobacteriaceae bacterium | reverse complement strand
TTGAATGCACCGGCAAATCATTCATGGATTAAAGTTTCCCTTTATTGAAACTTTTTCTAAATTTATCTTGTATTATATAATGCTGATTTAGTGCAGAAAAAGTTTGAGGTCAATTTATTAGAAGAGGCATTCGAATTTATCAAAAGCCAAAAAGATAAAGTTCAGGATAAGATATTCTACAATATTCGTAAAGCTCAAATCTTGAATGATCCCAAGCTCTTCAAAAAGCTAAATCAGAACATTTGGGAATTCCGAACCAAGTACGCAGGACTTCAATATCGGGTTCTTGCTTTTTGGGACAAGGAGAACAACCAAATGACACTGGTTTGTGGAACTCATGGTTTCGTCAAAAAAACGGACAAGGTTAGTTCGAAAGAGATAGAGAAAGCCGAACAAATCAGAACTGAATACTTTGAAGGAAAAAATAAATGAAAATGAAATCATACACTTTAGATGAAGCCCAGGATTTACTAATCGGTAAGATTGGAACCTCTCGAAGAGATCAATATGAGTTTGAACTCAAACTCGAACTCATTGGAGATATGATCAAGACTGCTCGCAAGGAACGTCACTTAACTCAAGAGCAACTTGGAGAGCTAATTGGTGTGAGGAAATCACAAATTTCGAAGCTTGAGAATAACGCCAAAAACGTAACCATTGAAACCATTCTGAAAGTTTTCGAAGCTTTAAAGGCAAAAGTCAACTTCAAAGTTGAACTTCTTAACAACTAACTGAACATAGCTTAACTGTGGGTAACAAAAACTAAAATGAATATGCTAACTAAGCACTTTGAAAGGACTTTAGAAAACAGAAACATTCGTGCTTTCAGCAAACAGGGCGCATACTCATTTTAGCTGAGCGTTCTGCGCTGGTGAAAATTAATCATGAATCAAAAATCTCCAACCTGGTAATTTCGAAGAACGCACCATTCAAAAGCGAGCGTGCTATTTGAGAAGTTTAAACTTAATTTACCAGTCAGTTACTAAAATAAACACATGCAACAGATCTCTTTTTGGCAATCATGGCTAATGGCTGCCTTGCTGATGGCGATGACCGCAGCAGCTACAGCACAGGAAGGTGAGCTCACGCTTGATGACCTGTTCGCAACACCCAAACTTACCGGAACAACCCCATCCCGACCCGCATGGGCACCAAATAGCCAGCATTTTGCCTTTTCCTGGAATGAACCCGGAAATCCCGGGCGTGGGCTCTGGGTATCCACAAGCGATGGAAATGAGGTGCGCCGCATTTCCGATGCATCATCCGCGTCGGTGCGCGATATCATCTGGACGGACGTGAATACCATTGTTAGCCTGCGAGGAAATCACCTATGGCAAACATCGCTAAGCCGAGGAGACGATCTCCAGATGATGCCTGTAGAAGTAGGTGCTCATCACCTGACGATATCTCCGGCCGGCAACCAAGCGGCGTACATAGCGAATGGCGACCTATGGCTTGCTGACTTTTCTACCAAACAGAATCGCCAGCTTACCAAGATCGGAATCGCCAGTCTCTCGAGCTTACCAAAAGGGCGTTACAGCCGACCCGAACGTGAGGTTGGTCCGGGCATCTGGAGCGGACCAACGTATAAGTGGTCTCCTGATAGCAAAACCATTGCAATTCACGTCGTTGACCGACGAGAGATGCGAAAGGTACCCTTCCCAGATTACCTTGCAGAAGAAACCCATCCCAACGAAGTACGCCGAAGTTACCCGGGGGATCCAAATGAGATTCGCATGGTTGGCCTACTCGATGTGGAAAGTGGAAAGATTACTTACCTCGACTTGCCAGACCCGTACGCCAATCAGGTCATCGACTTCAACTGGTCACCTGGCGGTGCGCTGCTGGTAGATATTGCGTCCGACACGGCGGTTGAACGCAAGCTGTTCGTCGCTGCACCCGGAGAAAGCCAATTGCGAGAAATTTGGCAAGGGATTCGAGAGAGTCGCATGTACACTTCGTTTGGATCTACCTGGCATCCGGATGGAGATCAGGTTGTTTTCTTGAGCGATATGGGTGATCGCTATGGCCTTTATAGGATGGATGCTTCACCGTCCAGGGATCGTCCACAGCTCCTAACAGATCCATCCTACGATGTGCTGTCTACCCCAATTATAGCTGGTGAAGCACTGTTTTATGCAGGCAATGGCGTGAATCCGTACGAACAACACGTGTATCGCCTGAATCTGTCCGGTGGCGATCCAGAGCAGGTAACGCGTCTTCCCGGCAGGAACGTTGGCTACCCATCACCCGATGGCCGGTACCTGGCGTTCATGCACAGCAACGATACCTCACCACCCGAGCTTTACGTGGTGAGCAGTGAGGGTGGTGACGCAACGCGAATTACCCACTCGCCATTGCCTGCCTTTGCGGAGCGAATATGGGCGTCTGCAGAATATGTAAGTTTTCCCAGTTTGGTAGATGACTACACGTTGCATGCACGGATTCTGAAACCTGCCAACCTGCAGCCCGGCAAGAAATATCCGGTGCTGTTTGGGCCCGTGTATTCGAATACAGCAAGGAACCGCTGGCCGGGAACTATAGCCTCATACAGCAACTGTTGGTCAAGAAAGGATATATTATCGTGCAGGTGGATTCTCGTGGTAGCAATGGTTATGGCCGGGCATTCCGCGAAGAGTTCCTGCTGGGCTTTGCAGATCAGGACATTGAGGATTATGCAAGTGCCGTTTCCTACATGGAGTCACTAGATTATGTTGATCCCGATCGCATCGGCATCTGGGGCAGTAGTTACGGCGGTACACTCGCTGTTTATTCGTTGTTGAAAAAGCCTGGCTTATTCCAGGTGGGAGTGGCTGCAGCGGCAGCTGTAGATCCGGTGTTCTTTGGTACAGACGATGTGGCGATTGTTCGCCGACCACAGACACACCCGGAGATCTTCGAAAGAAAAGCACTCAGGTATGCAGCGAATCTGGAGGACAAACTCCTATTCATTCACGGCATCCAGGACCATGTAGTACCATTTAAAACGACGGCCGTGTTGGCTGAAGAATTGATCAAACAGGGCAAGAACTTCGACTTTGCGTTTGCACCGGGTGCAACACATGGATGGAGCCGAGAGCGGTATTACAATCGCTACTTGTTTGGCAAAATGATCGAGTACTTTGACCGACACCTGGCCGAGCCGTCTGAGTAGATTTTTTCTGTTATGTTAAAGATGATTTGAATAAACAAAAAGAAAATAATGGTCAAAATGATTCATCTTAATGAAAATGCAAAAAGTCAACTAATGTGCCACTAGTAAATATGGTTCCCTAAAAGAAGAACAAGAAGGAAATAGCTTAACTACTCAATCGGAATTTTATCGCGCAATTTGTACTTAGAACTCGATGAAAAATTTAATTTCTCATATCTCGGTTTATATACTTCTGCCACTAAGCCTAGTGGCACAAGATTATTTAGCAATTACAAATGCTACAATAATCCAAGAAGCCAGACAACAACCCATTGAAAATGGGACCATATTGATTAGTGATGGCCACATATTGCAAATAGGTAAGAATGATTCAATTGATATCCCTACCAACTCAAGAATAATAGATGGAACAGACAGTTGGGTCATACCTGGTTTAATTGAGGTGCATTCACATACAAGTAGTAAGAAAGGTTTTAGACGTGGATTAGCTTTAGGTGTGACTACAGCACATACTCTGACGAGTAAAGCTGACACCACCTTAGATTTTCAAATCTGGGCTTCTAAAAGTACATCTCCGTCTCCAAGCTTGTACAAAATCCGTGGATGTTTTCTGGTAGTTTTCCAGATAATATTGCACCGAATGTCTGGCATGTTCTTAAGCCAGAAACTCCTACTGAGGCAATTGAACAGATTGAATTAGTCAAAAAGAGAGGATTTGAATCTATAAAAGTGTTTCTTGATGATGGAACTGTATGGTTTGAGGATACTACCCGATTTTCAAAGGACTTAGATAAAGAAGTGCTTTCCTCAATAATCAGAAGAGCTCATGAACTTAGAATAAGGGTTTATGGTCATGCTTGGGATGTTAAATCGTATTCTCAATTAGTAGATGCGGGAACTGACTTAATCATTCATGCACCAGTTGATACTATTCTTCCAGAATTGACATGGCACAAAATGCAAGAAAATCAAATGGCATGGGTAACTACCTTGGCAGTAATTGACAGAGTAGCTGAGCCATTTCAATATGCAAGCAGAATTTTAATAGACGGAAGGCTCAGAAAGGTTTTATCCGAAAGCAAGAAATAAAGCTTTTTGAAGAGAGATCCCGTATGAAGAAAAATGCAGTGAAAACCAGTTTAACCAAAATGGCAAATGAGACCGATAGGTTTAGGAGGATAATCTCTTCAAATACAAAACTTGCTAGTAAATATGGCCTCCCAGTAGCAATTGGTTCTGATTGTCCAATTGGTTTAGGAACTCACCTCGAGATGGAAATATTACAGGAACTTGTAGGTCTGTCAAATCAAGAAATTCTTTGGTCTGCAACAACCGCGGGAGCGCATGCACTAAACCTAAATGAATATACGGGTGCCCTTTTCCCTAAAATGGAAGCAGATTTAGTGATCCTAAATAGTAATCCTTTGGAAGACATCAGAAATACCAGAGATATTTCAATCATTGTAAAATCAGGAGTCGTTTTTAAGCAGAAAGACCTTATAGTGGAAAAATAAAATCGATAACACTATTATGAATCTGCCAGCCAAGCACTTCGAAATGGGCAGATCGAACCTTTGGACTGCACAAGCTTACTCACAATCTCAGAAATGTACTGGTGGAGCACTTTTTGACTTATAGGACTAACAACTCCTCGCGCTTATAAAGAACTGAAAAGAATACGCTTTATATTTATTTAGACCAAAGAAATAAATGATGCGAAAAATAAGACAAATAAAGGTTCGAACAGATAGCCACAAACAGCATCAGAAGATTTTAGGCATTATTGGATTACTTTTTCTATTGCACTTTACCCTACAAGCACAAGAAACTCAAAAGGAAGAGTCTCCAGGATTTAAAAACTCCATTAGCTTAGGTTCCTTCATTTTATTAGGGAACGTCCAGTTAAATTATGAGCGGCTGATTGGTGAGAGACATGGGATCTTAACTGAAGGGTTCTACGCTTTTAGTGGAGACTCTGAAGGGACCGTCGCGTTTTCTCTTGCTTATCGGTACCATTTTAAAAAAGAACTTGACGGACTGTTTGCCAGTGTTTTTTATCGGTGGGGAGATGTCTATTTCGAAGCTGACTTTGAGGAAAATGGAAGTGTGAATAGTTATGAAATGCAGACAACTCAAAATTTAATCGGGACAGGCATCGGTTATCGAAAGCAATGGAGGAGTGGTTTGGCGCTTGTCGTCCGTGGTGGTTATGGCTATCAAATTGATGCCAATTACAAATGGGAACCATCAGAACCTACCAATCAATCCGAAAAGAAAATGGCTGAGGCATTAAGAGGGCTCGATATAGAAATCAGCCTTGGCTATTCATTTTAAATTCCTACACAAATTCATCGAAACTAAGTATATGGAAAGCATAACTGTTCAAATTTCAGTTCAATCCGACCTCAACAAGGTTTGGGAATATTGGACAAATCCCAATCACATTACCAATTGGAATTTCGCTTCAGATGAATGGTGTTGTCCAAGAGCTGTAAATGACTTGAAACCGAATGGAAAGTTTATGTGGCGTATGGAAGCAAAAGACGGCAGTATGGGATTCGACTTTGAAGGCACTTATGACGAAGTGATTTCGATTGAGAAGAAATGGATCTCGTATAGAATGACTGATGGCAGAAAAGTTGAGATAAAGTTCATTCAAGATGGGTCTGGAGTTTCGATCAGCGAAAATTATAACCGTTGATGCAGAAAAATAAATTCAGCCGAACAGCAAAGAGCGGGATGGCAAGCGATACTCGGAAACTTTAAGCAATACATAGAATCATCAGAAAATAAACACCAGGCCTAAATTGTGGTTGGATTACTACAACTTTTACACTTCCCTATGAAAAACATAATATGCCAATTGAGCCTGATCTTAATTTTTGCAGCCGAGGCTACAGCTCAAACTGAATCACACTGCCATACCCAACAAAGCATGCTGATGACCGAAAGGGTCCGGGTCAGGATGGCACCATCAATCCTTATGACGGTGAAGACTGCTATGCCATCGTAGAAAATATAGGAAAGAGATCGTTTTGGCCTGGGACCATACGCGTACAAAAAGGGAGTGAACTCATCGAAGAAATCCCCATTAAGAAAGGAGAAACCATTCCCCTGGTGATCCCATCAATGAAAAGTCAATCTTTTAAAACGACTATCAAGAAGGGTGGGTCTTTACCTGGATCCAAATGCTGATGGAAAATCAAAAGCCCGTGTGAGCTATGAGAAAAAGTTCACTAAGGGCCCTGATGTGGATTAAGATTGTCACACAACCAACATTTCCCACGTTTCTAAATTTCCGCATCAACAATTCGCATATCTTTGCGTTATCATTTGAGCAATTGAAATTTTTAAATAGATAGGAAATGGCACAACCATTAGAATTAACTGATCAAAACTTCGAAGAAGTCATCAATACTGAAAAGCCTGTACTGGTAGATTTTTGGGCTGAATGGTGCGGACCATGTAAAATGATCGCGCCTGTAGTAGAAGAGCTCGCTACTGACTATGATGGCAAAGCAGTCATCGCCAAAGTAGATGTAGACTCCAACCCGGAAGTATCTGCTAAGTTTGGCATCCGCTCTATCCCTACCCTGCTGGTATTCAAAAACGGTGAGGTAGTAGATAAGCAAATCGGCGCAGTACCGAAAACAGCTTTAAGTGAGAAATTAGACGCGCAATTGGCGTAACCTGAAATAAGCGAAAGTAAAAAGGGATCGAGTTTCGATCCCTTTTTTTATGTCTTTACAGCTCGCGTACCCAGATGTTTCGAAACTGCATCGGATCGCCATGATCCTGTAGGATAAGTGGCAGCTTATCTGCATGTGGCACATAATACGGCGTTCCAATATAGCAGGTCGGGCCCAGTAGCTCGACATTGTTTTGCACTAGGACGCCATTGTGAAATACCGTAATGGTAGCCGGTCTCAGCAGCGTTCCCTTTTCAGAAAATTTGGGCGCCATGAAAATAATGTCATACGATTGCCAGCTTTCAGGTGGCCGGGAAGCATTGGCCAGCGGTATATGTTGCTTGTAAACGGATGCCGCCTGACCATTACTGTAAGTTGGGTTTTCAAAGCTATTGAGTACCTGCACCTCGTACATTCCCATAAAAAATACGCCACTGTTGCCACCAAGCTGCCCGGTCTTATCAGCTGGCATTTTGGGTGCTTTCCATTCAAGGTGTAGCTGAATATCGCCAAAACCCTTACGGGTGGCTATGGCACCACTGCCTGGCTTTACTTCCATGGCCCCATCTTTGATCAGCCAGGGTGCTGGCGCACTTTCATAATCTACCGAAAGCTGCGGTATCATTACTTCGAAACCCTCCATGCTTACTGGCGAACCAAACTGGGCGGTCCGCCAATCTCCCAAAAAGGAGCCATCAAAAAGGATGATGGCATCTGAGGGAGCGCTATTTCCTTCACCCGGAGTAACTACCGGAACTTCCTTATAGAGCTCAGTAGCTTCCCATGGTTTGGTCTTATTCAACTCCTCCCAGTCGGGCTGTGGGATTTCCTGGCCAACAAGGACAATAGCACAAAAAATAAAGAGGACTGAACCGACGATTTTCATAGTATGAGATATTTGGTGTAAAAAGTCAAATTAACGTAAATGGCCTTCAATTCAAATTAACGCAGTTGACTTGCGTGGTGGATTTTCGTATTTTAATTCACTTTTCTTAGGACCTTTTTATCATGAAGCTATTTTTTAAAATCCTCGCTTTCTGATTCTATCCATTTTTATTCTTGCCGTAGGATCTGTTGTATACATCAAAACAGCACTGCCTGATGTGGGACCACCACCGGTTATTCAGGTAAAAGCTACTCCGGAGTTGATCGCCAGGGGAGAATACCTGGCCAACAGTGTCAGCCTTTGCATAGAGTGCCATTCGCAGAGAGACTGGACCCGATTTGCCGGTCCCGTGAAGGGAACGCATGGCATTGGGGGCGAACCGTTCACGCAGGAATATGGACTTCCGGGAGCATACTATTCTAAAAACCTGACTCCTGCCCACCTGGGTGACTGGACAGACGGAGAAATATATCGCGCCATAAAATCCGGAGTAAATAAAGACGGGAAGCCACTGTTTCCCATCATGCCCTACCCCAATTTCAACCAAATGGCCGAGCGTGATGTGATGGCCATCATCG
>CBDETI010000005.1:0-653673 GCA_965242775.1 Cyclobacteriaceae bacterium | reverse complement strand
TTTGGGAACGTTGGGGGTTTAGGGTTTAGGGTGGTTTAAGGTTGAGGGTTTAGGGTTTTGGGTGGTTTGCAGTTGGGGGTTTAGGGTTTCGGGTGGTTTAAGGTTGAGGGTTTAAAGTTTAGTAAAAAGTTGAGGGTTTAGGGTTTAGGGTGGTTCAAGGTTTGGGGTCATACGGTAAAAGGTTTGGGGTTAGGGTGATTTAGGGTTTAGGGGGCATATAGGGCTAAAGGTTTAGGTTTAGGGGTTTTTAGGGTATTACACAACCCAGAAGGTTATCCTGTTGAATCAAGGGATCAAGCGTTGCGCTCCTAATGTTGTACCCTGCTCCGGAATGCTCCCGCACAGACTCCCTACAACCACCTCCAAGGGCTCACGCTCTCTTTAAAAACCCTGAACCCGGTTGGGGTTTAGGGTTCAGGGTTTAGGTTTTAGGGCATCTTGCTGCGCGGCGGCTGGAGGTAACATGTAGAAATGGCGCCCCGACACACCCAGGGTGGGGGGGGGGGGCGGCATGTCTTGCGACGGCACATCTTTCGGGCCCAACAAACCAAGAGTTGGTGTGTTGGTGAGTTGGTTCATCTTTCCCACCCCCTGCTTACGCAGGCATCCGCCCGACTTTATTCCTTTTCGGGTTTCGGGCTGACGCCCTAAATTCCCACTTTTCTCTAAATTCTTGAACAAAACAACGCCGCAGGCGGGCCCTCCTCCGAGGACCTCCGAGGCCCTGCAAGTCCCTGAGCACCCGAAAGCCTCCGAGGGCCTCGGTTTTGGGCTTGGAGCAGGACGCAGTGGGTTCCCAGCAGTGTTCAGGCCAACTGCAGAAAAAACTTGGCAGGTGTCCCAGGACCACGCCCAGAAGGGGGAAGGTGCTGGGTTTAGGGCTTCTTAATAATAATAATAATAATAATCATAACAAGAATAGTAATAACAATAATACCAAATAACAATAATAATAATAATAATAATAATCCAGGTGAGGCTCTTGCCCCAGCGCCTGGAAAAAGCAGCTCACGCTCTAAATCACTCTTCAGGCTTGCATAGTACCTCCAAGCAGTGGTGTAAGAAGCTGCCGGATATAATTCTGGGTCCACACACCCTAGCAAGGGGTGGGTACGGCCTAAACAGGAATTTGGGGTTTAGGGTTTAGGGCTTGGGGTTTAGGGTTTAGGGTTTAGGAGATGAACGCTGATGCCCCCCTGAGAGCTATATATCCTCAACCCTTTGACGATGTGCCCCAAGGGTCTTGCACCTGACCCTTTTTCCCGCCGGTAGCATACGGCTCAACAGCCATAAACCTGGCACAAGTAAGCCCTAGACCATACAGCAGGGTTTCCAGGGTTTAGGGCCCATAAACGTGGCACCGCAAATGCTGATTGCATAAGCTGGCCAAATCCAAATACTCTACTGCCCTGAACTGGCTAAGTTTATGCTGCAGGTACCTGTCCATAGAACTACCTGGTGAGGTTACAGCCTCTTGCCCAAGCTATTTATGCTTCTATCCCTTAACAACCCACGCCCTTCACGTAAACATCATGACTCCACCTGGCTATATAAGAGGGACTCTTAAGGGTACATATAGGGTATATAGTAGGTATATAAGGATCCCAGTGTTAAGGGCCCATACTAGGGGCCCATGGTTTCAATGTTCCCCAGATCCCGGCTGTAGAGCCTACATCAGCGTTCAAGCCCCCTGAATCCTCCCAACGACTGGCTGACCCTGACCCTTGAGCCCCATGAACCCTTAAAGCCTTAACCTTTAAACCCTAAACCCTGAATCCTAAACCCTCAACCCCAAATTTGAAATCCTATCTATTTTATCGCCTCAATCCTAGACTGTAACCCTAAACCCTCAACCCTAAACCCTAAACCCTAAACCCTAAACTCTAAACTCTAAACCCTAAACCCTAAACCAAAAGTCTTGTTCACCCTCAACCCATGGAGTCTATGGCCTGGAGGTGGCGTGATTGGATCTGGACCTTTGGGGATATGGGTCAAAACTATGGGCTTCCTTTTGGATATAGATTCTATTACGGCACCTCATATTTAGCAGTACCAAAGTGGGAACCTAATTTTGGGAACTGCCCATACGTTTTTGGAGTTTTGGGTTTGGGCGTCTAGGGTTTAGGGTTCAAGTTTCAGGATCAGGGATTCAACAATAGAGTGAAAGGTGATTCTGGGAGGTTGCCGGGTGTAGAGTTTAGGATTGTAGAGGAGGGGCTTGAAGCCTACATGCCAGAAGCAAGGAAAGGCCCTGCTCCCTTCTCAGGAGAGACAAGGAATAGGAGCGGTTAGGGTGTTGGGCTTAGGGTTTAGGAGCAGGAGGAGGGGGAGGAGGAAAAGGACAAGAGCTCCGACGACTGCCCCTGGCAAAATCCTTCCCGCCTGCTATGACTGGAAAACATCGAAAATCCGACAGCCTCAAACCCAAATCCGAGCACCAAAATTCTAGACCATCATCCCTAGATGAGAGTTTCCAAAACACTCCAGCCTGGGGTAAACCCTGAACCGCAAACCTTCAATCCAAAACCCCAAATCCAAAACGTCCTAAACCCTAAAACCGAAACCCTAAACCCTAAACCCTAACCCCTAAAACTGAAACCAATGAGACCTGGGGTTCCTACACGTGGCATTGTCGGGGCTGCCGTACCATACTGCCTCCTGGGCAATGTTGGTGTTACCTGCCACGCAACCTCGCCAGGCGGAGCGCGAAAAGGGAAGGGTTCAGGGTTCGTGGCTTAATACTAGGGTTGACCCAAGGGTTGTACATGGAAAGTACGCTCCACAGGTAGACCTTGCAGGATTTCATCGCTCAGACTTTGGGCCTGTAGTTATGGGATGAGCGGAGCACTGCTGGGTGTGGTTACAAAGCCTTTTGGATACTGGGTAGGTCAGGCGGACTTAGTGAGCAGGCTAATGATGAGGATAGCTGGGCTGATCATATTTGCTGATAGGAGCTATAAGTGCGCCCACTGAGTTCCCCCAACCCCGCACGCAATTGTTTCAGGTGCGTGGGTCTAAGCCTAAATAGCAGTTTCCATCTTCGTTTCCATTACCCTTATATAATCCCTATATGAGCCCTGTATATCCCCTATATAAGTCTTCTTCTAGAACCGATACAGATACATATATATATATTTATATGTATATATATACACATATCCCCTATGTAATCCCTATTCAGTAGTTCATAGGTCAGGGCCCCAGGCAAGGCGACTGATAAACGGAAATCCAGTGATGCACATCTATACAACCTAGGGATTCGGGTTGAGGGTTTAGGGATTAGGCCTTATAGGTTTAGGGGTTAGGGTTTAGGGCTGGGCTTCATGGTTCAAAAAATGGTTAATCTTCTTGTTATATTAGGCCCCCCAAAGGTTGGTTGCCTACTCAGCTACTAAGAAAACGGCATGAGACTTGTTATTATCTGGCCGCTGCGCCCACTGTGTAACAGTTCATAAAAGGGGTAATACTAAGGGCTGTATAAATTCATACCATAATGTTTATCCAACAGTTTCTGGGCGTGGGAAGTATCCGGCTTATTAACTTGAACAAACAGACCCATGTTGATTGCGACCCTTGTGATTTGCCCATTTTCAATAAGGAAACTCTATGGAAAGGACACAGGATAAACCCAACTCCTCCAAAGGCAGTTTGCCAATCTGCCACTGCGGTTTTTGCAATTAGTCGCGCGCAGCTGAAAGCCAAGAAACCAGTACACGTGTAGCAACACACCTCTTACCCCAACCCCCGAAACGCTAACTTAGAATAGTAGTAGTTCCAGTAATGATAGTAGTAATCATAGTAAGAATAGTAGGCATAGCATTAAGAATAATAGTAATAGTAGGAACAATCTGATGGTAATACTCGGAATAACAGACCAAACGAGCAGACGATCTGAGAATCCTGCTGGCCGACGACGCTGGGCCGACGTACGGCCGACGCACAGGCACCTCTCAGAGAGAGATCCAAGAAGACTTCGGTAGCCCCAAACGCAACTAATCCCGTTCCCATGATAGTAACCCCCCATCCCACCTAATATTAGATACTCCCGATATACAGCTATATACCATATCATGGGGGGGGCTTCGTATTAGGGGGCAGGGATTATATTCCAAGCTTGTGGTTGGGGTTGCTAGAGGCCTGTGATTGTTATCACTAGATATTCTTATGTAATCCAATGTACAGAAGCCGTGACTTTTCAGGGGTGGAGTCACCAAACCTCCGTCACTATCTCCGTGCATCAGATCGTGCTGGAATGGCAGTTATAGGATGGAATTACAGGATGAGGATTTTTTGGTTCAGGGACTTCCAGACATGTGAGCTACTGTCTAAACTCCTAGTATCCCCCTTAATAACCCCTTTGGTAGTTCCCTATATAACCCCCTATGTAACCCCCCTTTAAGGAGTTTAGATTATGGCTCATGTGTTTCCAGGATCGCATCAACAGGGGCTCTACTCCCCTACACCCTTTTTGGGGGCACGCAGGGCAGGATTTCCCAGCGAAGTACAAAATTGGTCCCGATACCCGGGCTCCAGCTATGATACAGGTCACCATATGGGCGCTTCCATATAGGGGGGGCCCCAGTGTAGACCCCGATATACTAAGCACAGTCCATTTCTTTCATAGGGACCTGCCAAAAAAGGACCCCCAATTTCCGGAAACCATCTTTTTTGGTGTCCATTGGTTTGACTTCAGTAGTTGAAGTTCAGGCTTTCAAGCTGAAACTTGGGGTTTTAGGACTGGGTCCAAGCTTGGGGGTTGGGACTTGGGATAAGCCACAAAACGGGGGGCTTAGGGTTTAGATGGGTTTAAGGTTTCATGGGACCCTGGGAGGATCTTTGCTGTTGGATGCTATTCCACCCTACAAGAGCCCCTTCCTATTGCAAGCGCAGTAACAAAATACCCTCAATGAGAGACCCAAGGCCCTAAACTCGAATCGCGCAAATGACTTCGGTACTGCCCCCTTGAAGTAACGATCTATATAATGAAGGTATATAATAACAAGGACTTCGTACATTGATACTTATTTCCAACTGTTCCTGGATTAGGGGTTACTATCCCCCTCAAAGGCACCCCCCAGATTTTTAAAACCCTATTAGGCAATATGAAGCCTATATAGCCTTATACAGCCCTTAATAAAACTCCTTAAACCCTTCCCTTACCGAGTTGGGGAGGCAGTATCCAACACATGACTGTTTAGAATGGGGGGTAGCCAATCCAAACTCTTGGAGTAGGGCTTTAGCATTTGGGGGTTGGGCTTTAGGGGTAGGGCTTCAGCATTCAGGGTTTTGGAATATCCGCTCTGACGCGCTAGGCTTCTACCCTCAACCCCCCAAGGTATCTAAAAAATAGCTCCCCTAGGATAATAATATGTGGACGGATATACGGATTAAATAGGGTCCTCATGGATCTATACGGGGCTCTGGGTACTTTGAGGTTGCGGCAGTTTATCTCGGGCTTTGATTTCCTCTGATTTCCTTTGTATGAAACAATGGCATTGGTCTAGAAAATAAGGATCTTAACCCCAAGGGTCCATGTAAGTATATAGTAGATAATTGCTTGGGGCCCCAGGAGTTTCCTGTACAGCCACTTTGGGGCCCAACTACTCACGACATAGCCACATGGACCCTGGGGAGAAGAAATCCTAAACCCTAAACCGTAATGCCCTGCCAACCTTGCTGAACTAGGAGCGCCGGTGTGGTAAAACCATGGTGTCAAGGGTTTCGGGTTCAGGCCTTATAGGGCTTAGTACAAGGGATACGTAGACGAATTCCCAGGCTGAAAATTAGCAAACCCTTAGCCCTAACTCCAAACCTAGACCCTTCTGTAAAACCTAAACCCTGAACCCTGATTCCTAAACCCCAAACTCGAAACCCCAAACTCTAGCTGTTGCCCTGAAGGTTTTAATCCGAGCATAGAGCCTACCCCTCCTCGTGTTGCTATGAATTCCAACAAGAAATGTGTCGCCTAATCTAAACCCTGATTCATAAACCCCATCCCATTACTAAGGATTATGATAGGGATCCGAATACTAAGGCCCTTAAGAGGAGTTGGTTTGTTAATCATGGGTCTACATTACTGCTAGCGTTTAGGGTTTGGGGCTTAGTGCAGGAAATCTTGCACCACTTAGGACCCCCAACAAATGTATTTGTTGGGGTATAGGCTATATAGGTGGCGCAACATTTCCTCCATCCACAGTATTAGTAGGGTTCAAGGCTCCTTACCGGTGCTCGGAGGGGGGTGGGGGAGGCATGTTGGTAGTTAGGATAGTAGGCTTGTATTAGTGATTTTTACAGGGACAGTCATTTATCCACTCGCCCTCCCCCGTAAGCGCTAGTAAGGTTTGTTCCCTGCAGCATGGTCCAACTCCCGAAAATTGCGGCTCTTAGAACTTTTGTTGCGCAGTACGACTTGTATTTGCATTACTGTCTCGAAATGGCTTCTGGCTCAGGATTCATTAATCATGGTATCTAGCTCCAGGAAAATGCTACATGATTGAACTGGCCTTGGGGTCTGTCCCAGGGAGGCGGAACAAAAGAACACTTTACATGCAGGGCGTACCTTATCAACAGCTAAATGATAAGTCTTTGCGGGACCACTTGCTACGATGACACTATTACCACGAAGGAATGAATATTCCAGATATTTTGTGCATCTGCATGTCTGTTGAATTTCTTCTGCCCAGACCTGCTACTTGGAGGGCGGGGGGAGTGAGGGAATACACTGCCAACCCTTATAAGCCATGTAATAAACCCCAATTATGACCCTGATCAACCTATCTACTAAATCGCCTGACCCCCAAGTAGCAGCTTGACTATCCAGGATTGGTGTGGGCCCCCTAAACCCTAAACCCCTGAGCCCTAAACCCTCTGAAGGCAAAGGAAGACAGTCATCTACCCAGGACCCTGTGAAGATCTGCCACTGCGCCTCACAACTTGTGCCCCCAGGAAGATTCCAGCATGTTGTGACCTGATAACTTACGTGATAATAGTAATGATGGCAATTAGGCTTTAAGGGTTTTGGTGTTAGGGAATTACAGCAAAAGTAATAAGAATAGCAAGAATAGAAATCACAATAACAATAGTAGTAATGATAGTAACAACAGTAGTAAGTTGATGTTTGCCGGGTTTGGGAAGATTGACAGGCTGGATTGGCAGCGTGGCAGCGTGGGTGGCGATGAGAGCTGATAGGATTCGGACGCAGGTCTCTTTGCCAACGCCGCCTGGAATTTGTTCCGAGACACGGCTCACTTCAGCGCACAGCACTCAGATACCGACTTGTAAAATACCTTCCCTTCAAAATCCGACTGACGTCTCATCAATTTCGAAAAGCCGCAGCACAAGGCCGTGCAAGCGCAGGATGCACTTTAAGGTTGACGGGTCTCAGAACTGCTCATCAGATTAGGTTGACACTTCGGGTCTAGGGTTTAGGGTTTCGTAATAAGTGCACCTGCAAGCCCTGACACTTCGGAGTTTTTGGGCCAACCACGAAGTTCGGGCAGCTTTGTTAAGCTTTCCCTGCAACCTTTTCCGTCAGGGTCCAAGGACCCCCAAGATAGAGGTTTAGGGCCTAAATACTATCAATATATCCATATACATATATATATATATATATATTGTGTTGTGTAATATATATATTATATGTATATGGTAATATTATAAAACACGACCCTATTATTTGGGTCCTTGAACCCTTGGGGTTTGGAATTCCAAAAGCTTCTTACCGGGGACTCCTAGGCAAACATGTAACTTCCAGGATTCGCCTATCCTTTAGATACGGCCCCTACCCCAATACCGTACATTAGGGGAGATGTTAAGGGCTTTACTTTAAATAATTGCGTGTTTCCGAAATTTAAGGATACCACTTCGGGCGTCTCAATGATAAGGACTATCATCTGCGGAGGTCTACATGGGAGGTCCCCCGGCTTATGAAACTAGCAAATTACATCCACCTGCTCTCCTTCGGCTCACGAATGCCTCCCCCCTTCATCCACCCTTCCTTGCTTATTGTTAATCTCCTCCCCCCATATTATGTAAACCCCCCACCCGCCCTAATATTCAATACTAAACCCTAAGCCCTAAACCCTAAGCCCATGATGGGAGTATTTAACATTAGTGAGGGTGGGGGGGTTAATATTAGGGGGAAGGATTGTCGCGGCTTCGGCTCTCTAACTATCCTTGAATCACTCGACTTTGGTTTTAGGGTTTAGGGTAATAAAGGGGAGGGGTGCTCAGGCAACCTATAACTAAATCCTACCACCTCAAACAAGCTCCTTGGATTGTCAGGGTTTAGGGAGTTTAGGGTTTAGGGCAAGTATACTTACAATTACAACTCAGACAAGCCACAAAAGACGCCTGATATCTCAACTGTTGACCTATCTACTACGTCCCCAAAATCCTGAAGCCGAAGCTCTAAGCCCCAAAGACATCAGCTATAGTCTAAACTAATAGTACACTTCTCCCCTATATAACCCCCTATATAACAACCCTTCAAGGAGTTTAGGCTATAGCTCATATTTGACAGTTTGCATTTTCTTTTCCATTCCGAAGTCCTTACCCCAGCAGCCCCTCCACGTACCCACAAAAAGCTGCAGCGAATATTACCCAGATACTTCAAGGACATGGCTTCCTTATTCTGGAGCAGTTGAGGGGCCATACTATACTACCACCGGAACCCCTATGTCCACTCTTATTGGTCTAAACCCTGCCTTAAACCCTAAACCCTGAACCAGCATCTGGTTTCTTGGTAACGCTGATATTGATAGTAGCTCATAAGTGCCCTGGGTCTCCCGCATCGAACATGCAAGTGTCCACCTGCGGAGTGAGTTTTGGGTTTTTTCTCAAAAGGTTCGGGCTTAGGGTTTAGGAGTTTAGGGTTTAGGGAGATTATTCCCCAATGGTGGAGAATCACATGCAGAATTAAATTACATGACATGGAAACTAAGGTTGTATAGAAGTTTACCAATAGTGGCGTACCCTTCACAGACCCGCTGAGGGAGCCAATAAACGAAACCTTCCATTAGTCCACTAGGTTCCCTAAAGCCTAAACCCTGGGCCTTTTAGCAGGAACTCCATGCTTTGCATCCCGTACTGTAGGGTTTGGGTTAGGGGCGCAATGGATGTTAAGGCATTATAGCGGCGCTACGGCAGAGCCCTTCGTAATGTTTCTATAGGCCCTAAATAACCCTAAACCCTAAATTGTAGTTTCGATTTACTATATACCCATAACAAACATGGTGACTTAAACTAGGATTTCTTAACAGCAGCCCAGTAAACCTCGCCCAAAAAACTGTTCGAACACTGCACATGCAGCAGAAAAACACCTGTTAAACGCTTTCCAGTGCCTTGCGGTGCGCCAACACAGAACCCGCAAATGCAACAGAAAAGAAGCACCCCAACTGATCCAGAAAACAAGCATACAGATCTCGACTAACATTACGCTCCATGCCCCATGCCACTCTAAAGCCCGCCAAGAAGCTGGTAAATGTATTGCAAAACACTGCAAATGCGGCACCAAATGCCCGAAAATGCTAGTGCACCATTCTTGGATCGAAATCGGGCAATCCTCCGCTGAGTCCATCACATACCACACCAGGGTCCGCTGAGTCCATCGGAGACCCAGCCAGAATGCAACTCTAGCCAACAACCAAACCCCCTCCAAAACCAACTCATATGATCTATAGTCTAAACTCGTAGTATGCCCCTGAATAGTCCCTAGAATAATCCCCTAGTCCCGTATATAACCGCCTTTAAGGAGTTAAGATTATGGCTCATACTTCGTGATGCCCAGCTCGCGCTTAACTCGCTTTTCCCTCATCCCGAAAAAGCGCGGGGACGGTCCAAACCCTAAACCCTGAACCCTAAACCTGTGCTTGGAAGCATCCAGGAGCATGTTTTTGGGGGGGTTGCAACACTCAAGATGGGCTTCTGATGACAGGACACGTAAACCGTTCTAGCCAAGAAGGAGAGAAGTCACCTTTGGGGTCTAGGGTTTAGGGTTTAGGGTTTGCTTTATGTGCTGTATAAGCTTTATGACTACAATGTCCCCCCGCCTTAAACTCAATCCCACACCTAAAGCCACAAGTCCTGACCTAGGTTCTAATCTCTAAGTCCTAAACCCCAAATCATAAAACTAAAGCTTAAACCCTAAACCCTAAACCCTTAAACCCCTAAACCCTAAAACCCTAAACCCTAAACCCTTAAACCCCTAAACCCCTAAATCTGTAGGTCATTTTAAAGGGGCCGTATACTTAGATGAAGGCTTCCGCCTCAGGCGGCAGGCATGGTGCCAGCGGAGCGCAGCCTCCGAGCACAACCTGCGCTCAAAAGACCTTAGGGTTTAGGGTTTAGGGTTTAAGGGTTTAGGGTTTAGGGTTTAGGGGTTTAAGGGTTTAGGGTTTAAGGGTTTAGGGTTTAAGGGTTTAGGGTTTAAGGGTTTAGAATTTAGGGTTTCTATAGAGGTAATATCTGAGTTACATAGGCTATTTATAGGGGCTGTGGGAATATTGTAGGGATGATGGGAGGGTTATGTAGGGAATATATGTAAGAAGGTAAGAGTTTCGGTTTTGAAGTTCAAGAAGGTCTATGGGTTTGATTCGGGGCCCCTGGCAGGTGCCCTTACCCCTTCTTGGGTTTAGGGTTGCAGAGACCCTTGGTACATACAGGATACGTATTAAGCAAGTTGGGACGCTCTCAGTTTGGACTGTAAAAAGGTGAGCGTTTGTGTTGCCGTTAAGGAAGCGTCATGAAATCACCCGATCATGGATATGCAGCAAATAGTGTGTTTTCTTACGGGAACTTCTCAAATTCCTGAACAGCAACCCAGTCATTGACATGGCGAAGAATCCAACGGAAAAGACACTGGGAAACATGGAGCCCAGGACTCCATGATGAATCCTAAACCCTAAATCCTAAACCTTAAACCCTAAACCTTAAACCCCAAATGCAAAACCGTAAACCCTAAATCCTACGCCCAAAACCCTAGAGTTTTATGTACTGGTGGTTAGCAGAAGCTGCGACAAAAATCAAGGCCACCAACCCTGAGCCTTAAACCCCAAGCCCTCAAACCCTGAATCGCGTCGAGCCATGTTCTCCAAACCCCTAGTATCCCCCTATTAGCAACCCCTAAAATAATCCCTTATGCCTATATAACCCCCCTTTAAGGAGTTCAGACTCTAGCTCATGTACCATTTTGGGCTCTAGGACTGCCGGCTTAGGATTCCGTAGACAGAGTTCAAAATTCTAGTTTAGGGTGAGGGGTTTAAGGCAAGGGGTTTTAGGGTTAGGGGTTTAGAGATGATAAACCAGGGTTTGGAATTTAGGGTTGGGGCCTTACGATTTAAAGTCAAGGGTTGGGATCCAGGCTGTAGTTAAGAGGTTCCTGGCTTAAGGGTTTAGAGTCTCAGGATTCAGGGTTTAGGCTTGTGAGCGCGGACTTCGGCGGTATATTCAATACTGACTTCACCCGCAATCCTGATCACTAAACCCCCAACCCTAATCCTTAAAGCCTAAACCTTGAACATTGAACCCCAAACCCTAAGCCCTTGAATCCTAAACCCCTAAATCCGAATCCCTCAACTCTGAACCCTAAACCCCTAAGCTCTAATCCCTAAACCCTAAACCCCAATCCTAACACCTGCACCCTGAACCCTAAGCCGGTGTATCTGCGCACCCATAAACTTGATCATCCTCCAGGGCCTTTACTTGGAGGCCCATGGGACTTAGTAACTACTTATAACTGGGATTATAACCCTACTTATAATTGGGGTAACCCCTATAAGCCCATTTAGGGGGATTATAAGTAGGGTTATAAGCCCAGTTATAAGTAGTTACTAAGTCCCATGAACCTCCAAGTAACCAAAGACTGCGACATGCGCGTCACTCCATAAAAATCATGTCAGGCCTATTAGGGTGAGGGGGTATAGGGGGTTTAGGGTTTAAGGTTTAGGATTTAGGGTTTGGTATGCAGGTCTTAGGGTTTGGGGCCAAGCCCATAAGATTGCGCCAGAAATAGCTTGCAGCCTTTTGATGTCACTGGTACTGGGATGCTTTTGTCACAGGGACCGCTGCTGTCTCATCCACCTGGTATCTTTTGTAGGAACCTGTAACCCTTTTGGGGGTAAGTTGGTATAGAAGGCGCACACAGGAAGTGCGATCCACCTGCGGCTACTGCACCAACAGCCTGACTGCTTGTGGGCTCCCCTTCCCCGACGGTTTAGGATGTTGGGTTCAGGATTTAGGGTTTTAGGGCGTAAGGTTTAAGTTCAGGGTTTGGCGGGAAATTGCAAATTTGCTTTTCTTGTTTGGTGATCTTGGTTTTGTTATGTGCTCAGTGGCTGCTCTTAATGCCAAATCCTACCTGAATCCCAAAAGTATGTAGAATACTAGGCTTTGGTTCTATTTTGAGGAGTTTTGGGCTCTTATTCTACCTACTCTTGGGGTCCAGGTAGACCCTAAACCCTAAACCCCAGGTAGACCCTTCTCCTTTTGGGAGTTGCGCTTGGGCCTTCGCTCTTCTCCTGTCGGGCCCTACTCTCTTGCCGGCAGCATTAAAGATTCCCAAGTACGACAACGAAGGCGTTGGGCAGTTTAGGGTTTTCGGTGTACTGGCTTTAGCCTTAGTCGTTTGAAAGAACTCTCTACGCGTGAAAGTGGAACATAGGAGGAAGCGCCGAGGTCTAAAAGAAATGCAAAGCCTAGATCGGAAGCCACAAGCCCAGAGCACTCGACAGTGACACGCCTAGCTCCCGAAGCCCAAAACTCCAACCCTCACCACTGACCCCACAGTGCCTACCTCTAGGAGCATCGTGAGCTTTTGGTCCTGCAAGTTTTCAGTGAGAGGGCTCGTCAACGTAATTTTCATGTCCGGCAGGCATCCTTGCCTGATGCCGGCTAGGCGACGTTGCAGTTGGTCCGCCTTGAGCGGCTTCAAGGCTGGATCTTGAATCTCCACCTCTTATCTAGGTTCCAGGTTAAATTTTGTGCCACCGAACTACTTTGCTTCCGTTCTCCTGCTCCTCTAACTAGGCCTTCTGGGCAAGGTCCAGGGACTCCGGCTTCGTGCCAAGATCTGCAGTCGCGCTTCGACTCCCTGAATGACTCCATCCAGAAGTTCAGAAGAAGCAGACGTCTCCAGGATTTGCCTGCTGGCTGTGAGTCCCATTGGATCTTCGCTTGTGTGAGGCCCGGAATAATCGAGGTGTCGTCCCCCGCATTCCTGAGGATGAGCACGTAGCCGACGTAGCCTAGGCTGGCTCTCTGGATGGCAATCTCGTCTTTGTGGCGCAGGACAAATTAAGACGGCAAAGGGCACAAGAGTCTGGTAACCTCCTGACTGTACTCCATGAATCTCTATAGGTTTCTGTGCTTCCCGATTCTGCCTGCCTCGCTCTCTGTTCTTCCCATGGTCTTTCAATGTTCTGTTCAAGACCATGATGCTATAAACCCAAAGTTCGAAGCTGGCTTCGTAGGGTAGATTCCTCTCATAGGACAGGCTCACTCAGATGGTAAAGGGGATAATACCAAGGAGCCCAGGGTTATCCTACACGGTCTGTCCTACTACTGATACTGAAACCCTGCATGGTCCCTAGTAACTATATGACACTATCATTCGCAAACTCCAAACCCTACACCCTAAACCTAGGGTATACTACACTACCATTCTTCAGGTATACATACAGTAACTACGTACTGTGATGCAGAATTGTTGGTATCAACTGTGTGCGGGGGGTGGGGGAGGAGCCTTTAGGATTTAGGCTTTAGGGTTTGGGTTTAGCTGAATTCACAGAAACTCCCGAGTGAATGGCCTCAGCAGTACAGGAGTCACACCGTTCTGCCTGCAAGGCTTTGCGCAGTATGGTAGCTTTTGGAAGGGTAGTGTTTGGAGGTTGAGGTTTAGACTGAGGTCTCAGGGTGTTGAAGGAAAGTGTGGAGATTTCAATAGAGACCCGAAACCTCTTATATGAGCTGTAGTCTAAACTCCTGGTAGCTCCCTCATAAGCCCTATAATACTCCCATATGTAATCCCCCATAAACCCCCCCGAAAGGAGTTTAGACTATAGCTCATACAGGGATTTATACACCAAAGCATAGCGCGCTTAGAAGCGCCGACATGTGCGGCGATAAGTTCAAACCTCATCTTCCAAGGATCACCCATAACGGGGATTAACACAGACCCATGTTTAGGGTTTAGGGTTTAGGGTTGATTAATAAACCCCCTCTTATGAATAGGGGTTCCAATAGGGATCCTGATATGAAGGCCCGTATAAGGAGAGGGTCTATTACTCATGGGTCTACATCAGGGCTTGAGACAGTAGGCAACGTTCAACGGGGGCTACCATCGGCATTCTGAGGGAGGATACTGGGCTGACGCGAAGGAGCTTACGTTAAGCTACCACAATCTGAAGAGATGTATAATCCTAAACCCCTCTAAAACCTAAACCCGAAACCCTAAACCCCAAACCCCTCAAAACCGTGTGGCTTAATGGAAGCCCAGGATATCATAAGGATCCATTCCCTCAGTCCCAACTCCAACAGCAGCAAAATCGTCCGCTTAGTTCAACACACCTGTCCTCCTATAGCCCCCGCTAAGTGGATAGAATATGGGATATATGGGGATCTTATAAGCATATACCCAAAGCCATATTTTATCTTTTCAACGGGGACTATAAACCCTAAACCCTAAGGCCATTAGGTAGGTTCCCTCTTTGGATTTGGGGTTCTAGGGTTTACTGTGCCAAGTCCCTTTGTTCGAAGGACTTTTTAGCGCAACCCAATATGAGCGAAGCCACTGCCAGCTTGCGTAATTCTGTGTAGGGTTTAGGGTTAAGGATTTAGGGTTCAGGGTGTAGGGGTAAGGGTTTCGGGTTTAGGGGAGGACCCTGGTCCCAATTCATGGACGCCACTCCAAAAGTTCTTATAGTTCAGGGTTTAGGGTTTAGGGTATCCTAAACCCTAAACCCTAGACGATTCCTAAACTGTCCCAAATCCCCAAACCGAGGCCCTCAACCCCAAATCCCTCAGAACCGAAGCCCCAAGCGCTAAATGCTATGCTGGTTTCCGCTTTCTTTTCCTATCCCATATACCCCTACATATGCCCCCATGAGCTTATGTAACCCTAAGCCGTGAATCCTTGACCCTAAGCCCTTAAAACCGTAAACCTAGAACCCCTTCAACCTCAACCCTGAAACCGAACCCTTAAACCCCTTTAACCCTTAAACCCCTAAATCCCTAAACCCTTCAACCCCACGAGTTTCTCTTGCACACTGCGACCCGGCTACCACCACCCCGGCGTAGCCAGGGGCACAACTCCACGTGCCCTCATGCCAAGCCTGGGAATTGTTCAGTCTATATTAATGTTTCATAAGGTTTTCATAGGAGTTCTATTGGGGTTATATATCCATATGTAGGATTTTATTTTAGGGTTTAGGTGTTTAGGGTTTTAGTGTTTAGGGTTTGAATGTTTTAGTGGTTTATTTACAGGCTTTAGGGTTTAGGGTTTAGGTTTCTTTAATGCTTTAGGGTTTTCTTTTTTGGTAGTCCAGGGTTTAGGGTGTTAGGGTCTGTTTTTAAGATTTAGTGTTTTAGGGTTTTCAAGGTTTAGGGCCCCAGGTTGGTTGCGTAGGGGCAAGATTTCATAAGGCGTATACAAGGTGTTGTAGGGCTGTTATGGGCTTTGTATAGGGGTTGAATGGGGGGCATATAAAAGTATCCAGGAATAACCGTAAAACTCCTTCATGGAACCTCCTAGCACCCCAAAAGTCCAGCCAGAATCCCCGTTTGATCAAGGCAACCCAACGGTACTAAAAATCCTAACACCCTAAAACCCTAAATCTAAATTCCTCGCACCCCAAGCCCTCGAACGAGAAACCCTTAAAAGCCCAAACACTAGAGGCCTGTCAACCCTAACATTCTTCTGACTTAGCAAAACTCACCACCCTCCCCATTTTAGGGTCTAGAGGGCTTCGGGTTTTGGGGGGTTTTCCCTAAACCCTAAATCCTAAGGGTTTTGGGGAGTTTTCCCTAAACCCTAAATCCTAAACCCTAAGCCCTTAATCCTAAACCATAAATCCCAACGGGGCTGTTGAAGCTTCAGCCCCACAGCCTCTCCGGGATGAGGGAGGTGGCGGAGTCTACAGGCTTCTATAGGGTTCGAAAGCAGTTATATGGGCTATAGTCTAAACTCCTTAAAGGGAGGTATATAGGGGATTGTATAGGGGACTATTTTAGGGGTTATTAAGGGGGATACTAGTAGTTTAGACTACAGTACATATGGGACTATATGGGTGGTTGTCAAAATGATGGTCCCTATTTGGGTATCCTACATATTAGGTGCCGTATTAGAATAGGGACCCAAAAAGGGGCCATAATTTTGACAACCACCCATAAACCCTAAACCCCAAAACCCCAAAACCCCCAAACCCTTAAACCCCTAAACCCTAAACCCCTAAGGCCTTGTACCCCAAACCCCTAAACCCTAAACCCCTAAACCCTCTTATATCGGGTCTTTAGTCTTTGGGGTTGGTGGCAGCATGAAACTCTCCATATACTCCTGGGCCACCATGGGCTATTAGACCCTAAAATTCCCTATTAGGACCCTATTAAGGGTAGATTAAGGCACCCTAAAGGTCTAAATGCCCATAGTGGTGCAGATCGCAGAAAACCCAAACCCACACTCACTGTAAGCCCCACGCCATGAACCTACTCTGCGCTGCAAGTCCAGGACCCTGAGCTGGGTTATATCTAGGGGCCCTACCACTATGGGCTATGAGACCTTTAGGGTACCTTAATCTACTCTTAATAGGGTCCTAATAGGCAATTCTAGGGTCTAATAGCCCATGGTGGTAACAACTTAAATGCTTATGGTTTTAAGAAATCAAAAAAGTATGCGGAGGAATATCCCAGTAAGCCCCAGAACTCTTAACCTCTCCTGTCCAAGCTGCATAGCCCTCTGGTCGCGTTCTGGGCGGAAGGCAGGTGTTACAGCTACGGCTCGGAGTGCACCTAGGCCGCAGTGTCGCCACATATGGGAGTTTCTTTGGGTATCCGTGAGGGGGAGATATGAGAGCGATGTAGGAGCACCCTTTAAAGAGCGCACAGGGCAAATCTAGGGAACGGGCCACAAAAATGGGCTGCTCTCAAGAACTTAAACAAAGCTACCCTAACAAGGAAACCCTCTGACCTATCACATACCCATACTCTGGCAGCTTAACTCCCTAAACCTGTATCCCCTAAACTATCCCATCCCTAAACCCTAAACCCTAAACCCTTCCTACCCAAGTTATGGTAACTTAAGTTAACTTCGGTTTTGGAATTGCAGTCCTTCGGGTTGAAGGCTCCTGGTTTGCGCCTAGGGTTCGGGGTTTAGGGTTTAGGGTTTTAGGGTTTAGGGTTTAGGGTTTAGGGTTTGAGGTGTATTCTAGGGTTTTAGGGTTTCAGGGGTTCAGAGGTTTGGGGCTTAGGGATTTCCCACAATTAGGGTGGGGGGAACCTTTTTTTGGGGGGGAGGGGGAGGGGGGGGGGGTCTCCACAGTATGGATTAAAGCATATAGGGGTCTGTGATTTGGGTTAACCGAACCCCTAAAAGTTAGGACCCTATTATAATCATCCGATATAATCCCCCTCAAATAGATAGAATATGAGGTATATGGGAATCTTATTATAATATACCCTTCTATCTACTGAAGGGGGACTATAGTCACACGGTCATTATCGTCGGGGTTGGGGTAACCAAAATCCCCTTGTTACACCCGGCAATAAGGATTCGCCATAAGACTTCACAGGCAACGTTATTCTGAAAGGCCATGGATGATGCCATCGGACTTTCACTTGTGACAGCCTAACGCTTACCCGAGAAATCAGCAAGTAATGCAGGTTCTCAAAGCTTTCACACCCTTCCGAAGGACGCTAGAGGCCGCTGGGCTTTCGCTTTGAAACCTCCGCCTGGGGAGTGCTCTTCGATGTCGAGGTTTGCCTGCAGCAGTATGCCGCAATAGGCATGAAGTCCACGGCCCATGTAGAGCCAGGCATACCCCCGATGTGCATCACAATAGAGCACAAACTTGATATCCCAGATCTTGTCGCCTACCCAGCCGTACAAGCATGTCTCTGCTTTTGGGTTGATGTAGGACACCAGCTGGTGCAATGCCTTGTCAAAAAGCTGGGTCCATTTTGTGAGCTTAAGTGCTAGTGCTTGCACCGGTCTCAATAAGTGGTCTTGCGTTCCTCGAATTTCTTGCAATTTCAAAGTTCGCCCTAAGACCTAGAGCCCCACACCCTGAGCCCTACATTCTGAACCCTACACCCTACCATTACTTTGAAGGTCAAGGGGACTTAGCTAATGTACCTATCAGCCGTAAAAAAAAAAAACACCTTCTATCTTTGGAATTCAGCTACTGCTTACTAGGGCCCCCTGACCACACACCGTAAACAATAATGTGGTAGTTCCCTTCATCTTTCCATTCATGAATGATAAACCTTCAGCCTTGAGCCCTAAAACTTGGAGGGTGCATGTCCCCTACTTGGAGGCCCATGGGACTTAGTAACTACTTATAACTGGGATTATAACCCTACTTATAATTGGGGTAACCCCTATAAGCCCATTTAGGGGGATTATAAGTAGGGTTATAAGCCCAGTTATAAGTAGCTACTAAGTCCCATGAACCTCCAAGTACCCCCCCTTCAAGTGTCCCTAGAAACCGTATAATAGATCCCTTTGACTTTGACCCTCCAAGTAGGCGGTTCGATTTTATCGCAAGGCTTCCACAAGACTAGAGCTACCTTTGCATGAGGTGAAACCCATCTTGAAAACAACGCATTGCAAGCATGTCAACGCTCGTCCCCGAAATCCCCCAAACCGTAAATCCTATGCAACGTTAAATAAGGCTTAGGGCTCTAAACCCTAAAGCCCTAAAGCCGGCTTAGGGCTCTGAACCCCAAAACCTGTGCGGCTTACAAATGGTTGAGGAAAATCCAGCAAACTGGAACCTCGGCTCTAGACTCCATGTTTAGGATTTACGGTTTAGGGTTTAAGGTTTAGGGTTCAGACTTTGGGGTTTAAGGTTTAGGGTTTAGGGCCTAGTATCTCCCTCACTAGGCCCTGTACTACTCCCCTATATAATCCCCTGTATAGCCCCCCGTTATGGAGTTTAGACTATGGCCCAGGTGAATACCCTATACCTCTCTTCCCCAATAAGCAGGGCTAAAAAGTTTAAACTTTACGATTAGAGACCCAAAAAGGAAGCCCAAACAGGTTAAAGTTCTTCTACTGGCTCAGTAAAATACTTTGAATCATAAATCAAAGCCTGGAGCCCTCAACCCCACACACTGAACCCCAGACCCCCAATCCTAAAACCATACAGACAACCCTGTATGCACCGTCCTCACCCTGCTTTGGGATTAAGCTGAGCTTAGGTTTGGTGTAGGCGTTTGTGGAAACACTTCTGGTGTTTGGACTTGAGGCAACTGGGCTTCACGCATTCTTTTCATTTGCAGCCAGACACCACACTAAAACAGCATTTGGTCTACGTCCCTGTTACGGTCACAGGCTCCAACATGCACAAAAGCCTGCTGTACGGGCCTTACCCATGTCATTCCCTTGTCATTTCCAACCTTTCAAATTATTTGTAATTATTGTCATACAGCCCAATTCCAGCCATTCAAATATTTGTAATTACTGTCATACAGCCCAAACACACCTCATGCAAATGCCCACGCGGCCCCATTTTCATACAACACAGAAGGAAATCCTTGCTGATGGACAGCGGTCTTTGCAGTTCCATTTAAGGGGAATGAAGTGATGGACCAACAACATTCAGGATAAAGGCCCTAGACCCCAAACCCTAAGCCCTGAACCCTCAGCCCGAAGCCCTAAAGCCTAAGCCCTAAATCCTAGAATCTGGGCCCGAAGCCCTACACCCCTAAAGGGGCTCAACGTACATCAGCGGAAAATTGCCAGCTTAAACTCCGGCGATTCCTGCCCAAAACCCTGGCGCAGGCGCCGGACCCCAATCCCAAACGGTATGGGTTTGGGATTTAAGGTTTAGGGTTTAAGGATGTTACCACCCAGAAAACGGCAAATCAAATGGGAAAAATTGAATGTACATTGATATAGCAGTCCATTCTCATACAGTGAAGGCCAGCTACATCCTTAGGCCTATCAACCACCTGAACTCCCCCAATCGAAGAATCTAAAGCTTCAACCTCAACCCTGCGCCCCTAACCTTACTGGTGGTTACTAGGGAGTGAGGGAATGTAATCCCTATATATTTTTCAGTGACCATATCATCTGTTTCCTTCTTCCTCCTGCTAACCACAATAAACCCTAAACACCATAAAGGAACCCCTCCAAGCGAACCACCCGCTAAAGGCCAGGTTGTTGGGTTCGCAGTCGCGGCTCGGATCGTGGGTACAAGACGTGGTGACCACGCCAGTCTTAGCAGGCTCAGGAATGAGAATTAGGGTTTAGGGTAGTCCCCTGCCTCAAGTAGTAAACCCCCACCACACCAAAAAAGCAATGTAGTTCCATGATGCGGGGTTTCAAGGGAACTGATTTACAATTCTTATGCAGGCTCCTGGGGTACCAAAAGTATCAACGCCAGCGAATTAGAACAGTAAGAACGGGCAAGGATGCGATCAAACCAAAGTGGCGCAAGAGGGGTTGGGAGTGCGAGTTCTGCGTAGGGATGTGTATTATGAGGCTTCAAGCTTTGACCTCTGAAGCGTTGAGTTACATGAAGCCGCGAACTCCTGGGCCCTTCTAAACGGATACCGTCTAGGTACCAAGTAAAGCGTGGTAGTATCGGTAGGTTGGACTTTTGCGGGTTCCTTTGAAAGAGAGTAAGAAACATTGCAAGACTAGGTGTGTCCTCGCCAGTCAACAAGCAAAGTCTCTATACGACCCTGAAGAGGATCTGCAAATTCCCTTATCATCCCCACACATCCGTAGGATCCATAATTAATGTTTTTACACACAAAAGCACAAAGACCAAGGAACGCCTGAAAAGAAAAGCAAGAAGAACTTCGGTCTTAAGAGGGCCACTAGGCTAACCACTACGGGCTATTAGGCCTTACAATTTCCTATTAGGACCCCCGCACCGTGTGGGATTTCAGGGTGTAGGGTGTAGAGTTTGGGGATTGGGGCTTCGGGTAGATTATAAGGGACCTTTAACGTTGAATATCCCCTCCCGGAATGTAAGTGTGCAAGCGTTTCGGACCCTGTACTAGCGCTTCATATGCTGTTTAGTTTAGGGTTTAGAGTTTAGGGCTTGGGGTTTGGGGTTTAGGGTTTGGGGTTCGGGGTTTAGGGTTCTGAGGCAATGACGTAGCCCGGTGCGCACACGAAGCTACCGTCTCGACCGATCGCCTCGGTTCACCGCCCGAATTTTGGTGCTTTCGGTTTAGGGTTTAGAGTTTAAGGTTTAAGGTTTAGGGTTTAGGTTCCGGGGCTTCAGAGCACGGAGCCCCAACGATTTTTTGCTGTGTACTGAACAGACTCCTTTTTTGCATTAACCAGTACACATCTTGGCAATACCTGAAGTTACCAGGTGTAACAGTTGACGGCAAGGCCCTGAACAATCACTGGTTCCTGCGCGGGATGCTGATCAAAGTTACTACTTGGCACTTAGGACCCCTACTAAGGGTTAACCCTTAGTTACCTAGAATATGAGTATAAGCGAATCCCAAAGGGTTAAAGGTCTAAGGTCCAAGCTGAGTCCCAAGGAGGTTACAATCAGATTCCTTATGAGGCTTTGGTACATTACATGCAAGAATGACGTACATACGGGGCCAGAGTATTCGAACCAAACCTGTTGGGGGCTTCAAAGCCAAACAATACGTCCATGCACAACTTCGACTGTTGCCCGGACCCATCAGAGGATAGCAAAAATAGCTCCCTCATATCTATCCAGTATAACCCAAATAGTTAAACCCTAAACCCTAAACCCTAAACCCTAACTGTTGGATACCTTTGAGCATCCTTGTGGGACCCCATGGTTTTTCCCGAGCCGCAGAGTTCCCTTTATCGAAAAAAAATTGGCCCTTCAACTATGGTTGCATATGACTGGCTTGTGAGAATATGTGCGCACACACACATTATATATGTACACACCCTAAAATCCTCAGTACCGAATCATTGGATACATCGGCCCTTAGGGATCTATGCAAACTCATATACCCACCCAAAACAGTTGCAGGTTACCCAGGTCACCTACCCGGATACTAACATATGCGCTGTGAGTCTGAGGGCTGTAGAGTTCCAGGTTCAAGCATGAGGTTTCGTGGTTTTGGGGATGAAAGGGACTAACCAGCTCTTTCAGGGCTCTCCAAGGTAGTTAGAATGATGGGCTAGGGCTTGGGGTTTGAGGTTTAGGGTTCAGGAGCCATTCTTCTACATACTTTGGTGGTAGTTGTTCTGGAGAAAAATAGATAGTCAGAGCCAGTCGAGGAACCACCGCGGACCGTGAAGCTTCAACCTCAAACCTCCCGCCAAGCCTCAAGCCCTGAGCCCCAAACAATCGGTCAGAAAGACGAGAGTTTAGGGTTTGGGGTCTTGAACCCCAAGCTAAGTTTGTCCTAAACCCCACATTCTAAGCTTCAACGCTGTATCCTAACCCTAAATCCTGAACCCTCAACCCCTAAGCCCCAAGATGCACCAAACCCGAGGCGTCAGGGGAGAAATCCGCCCGAACATCTTCCGGGTTTAGTACTGCCCCCACCCTGTAACAGTCTAGAATAGGGGTTGCGACATGCTTGACGTATACTTTATACCCTACAGCAGAAACTATAGCCCTAACCCAACAGAAACCAAGGAGCTGCAACCTCCCATCCTATCATCACCCGAACCCTCAACCCTGACCCTCGCAGACCCAGAACCCTGAAGCCGTAAAGCCTAAACCCCTAAATCCTGATCCCCCCGAAGCCCTGAAGCCTAAATCCATTACAGCCCCAAGGCCTCAAGCCTAAACCTTAAATCCTACTCAGCCCCCAAACCTTAAAACCCTAAGCCTTAAACCCTAAACCCCAAATCCTTAGCCCCAAGAACCCTCAAATCCTAAGCCTAAATCCTGAGGCCAAGGCATATCCTTCCGGCATGATCTGAGGGATGGGACACGCTGTGGAGATGCACTCCTGCGGTTTAGGGTTTAGGGTTTGAGGGTTTGGGTTTAGGGTTTGAGGTTTAGGCTTTAGAGGGTTTAGGATTTAGAAGGTTTCGGGTTCAGAGGGTCGGGTTTAGGGTTTAGGGTTCCCATGGGCACCCTAAGCCCTAAATCCTGGCCTCTTAGCCCTAAACCCTATAGTGTTGAGGCTTTAAGGTTCAAGTAGCACTTCCAAAACCCTTGGGCGGATCTAAAGATTGAAGAATCAAGTAAGCTTTTCAGTAAAAAGAAAAGGTTCGAACGCGAGGAAAAGGATGTGGGGTATGTAAGTGGGACACCGTTTCAGCCCTACACGCGCAACCTCCTTGGAACTCTGTGTGCCGGACCCTTCACTTCTCAGGCCACAACTCATAAGAAGATTTTGGTAACCCAACCCACGCAAAACAAGGATTGCACGAGGGGTTAATTCAGGGGTCCTCATAAGAAGATTTTGGCAACCCAGTGACAGTTGTAGGCTCCTGGTTTTAGGGTTGGGGTTACCAAAACCCTCTGCTTACCCGTCCAACCCTGAACCTAAAACCCGGAACCCCAAATCCACAACCCGCTACTGGGTAACTACCCTTTCCCAAACTAACATAGAACCTCATCTTTAGGGGTAGTTGGTTTAGGGTTGAAGGTTTAGGGGCCTCAAAACTGAGGGGTCACTTTTGAGGGTCCTAGAACAAGGATAAAAAAATTGGGATGGAGGTCGGTAGATGAGAGGGCCTTCATTGTTTGGAATCTACCACATACAAAGCCCTTCGTGTAAGGAAACTACCACGGAAACCTTGACAAGTTCCATGACAATTTGGGGGAATGATAATCCAATTAAAGCTGCAGCTACAAGCCAACTATAGCCGTACTTTGGGGCTCTAAACGCGAAACCCTGAGGTATAACTACAGATGTAGTCAAGGTGATGTCAACGTGGGCCTACCAATGTAAAAATGAAAAACTCCCATGACCTTGAGCTGGACATATGTTTAAAACAAGTTTTGGTTTAGGGTTTAGGAGTTTAGGATAAGGCCGCTTGTGTATATTCCCAATGGTAACTTCTGCTACGGGTGAGCTATGTGTCCAGGGCTTGGACCCTATCCAACTTTTTAACCACTTGGACCTAATCGTTTTACGGCTTAGGATCTGGGTTTTGAAGGCCCTCTCATTAGATACTGAATGGTCTTATGTTGGCTCTGTTTATGATAAGCGGTCTTGGTGGAAGTTGTTGTGCCGGAATGGGATGGAATCAACCACCATTTGGGGTGAGGTCGGGTGAGGCAAACCCCAGAGTTCTAGCTCGTGAGTTCGTGGGTACCACTTTTGCGAAAGCAACAGGATCTGCGTATTCTCTTGAACAAGGTGCGATGCTAACCTTCACACATTGTGCCAGCAGTTCTGGGACTTAGAATTTAAACATGCCGCGGCTTGCAGTTTCTGGATGCTCCTGCCGTTGTGCGACAGGATCACCCGTTCGCAAAATTCACCCTCTCACCTCACCTCACTGGCACCCTGAACCCTAAATCCGAAACATGAAACCCCTATACAAGCCCTATACACCCCTAAGCCGTAAATCTTAAACCTTAAACCGTATTAATCCAGGGGTCTACATTATAGGGTAGGGTTTAGGCCCCTCAGCTGTTTGGACTCCATCCTGCCTGAGGTGTCCAGTCCACAGACCGGTTGACAATCGTGTTGGTTGAAGGGCAACTGGCCAGGCAGCACGCTAGGGTTTAAGGTCTGGGGTGTAGGGTTTAGGGAGTAGGGCTTGGGGTCTAGGGGGTAGAGGGTTTAGGGTTGTGGAACACTGTGGTAAAGGCGCTGCCATTCATGAAGTTGAAATACTGTGGGGGGTGCCATGCACGAAAGACAACTTAAACGACTGAAGCAAAGAAGCAATTTGGAGTTTTCCAAAAAATGGGGGCTATAACAACGACTCTGTAACCCTATATTTCCATATCGTATGGCGACTGCATAGCAACAATGCGCGAATTATTGCTTTAACACTCAAACTCCCAAGTTCTGCAGGGTGTAGGATTTAGGGTGTAGGACAGGAAGGAAAAGGAGAGCTCTGCTGAGCACGGGTGAGCGGAATTCAGGGCTTAGGGTTTAGGGTTAGAGCCCAGGGAAAGAATAGTACTTTTTTGTTGTCTTAGCTGGAGGAGGAGACAAAAGGATGGCTCCTTCTTGCCGAAGCCTGAGCCATGGCCATGAGCCATAGCCCCCAATGCCACAGGTCCTGAACCCTGTTGCCGAGCCCTGAACGACAAGCCCAACCAGTCCTGAACCCTAAACCCTAAACCCGAAACCCTAAATCTTAATTTGTCTCAACCCTAGCCGAGCCCCGAGGCGGTAATAAGCCCAGAATCCCAATCCGCATGAAGTCCTTACATCCTATACACTACGTGAAATAAAAAACCGTGAACCCTAAACTGTGTCCAAACCGTAAACCACAACCCGACTAGCCAAACCCGCAACCCTAGACCCTAAACTCTGAACCCCAAATCGAAACTCGAACTATACCCATCAACCCTAGACTCTGAACCCTAAACACTAAACCCTAAACTCTGAACCCCAAATCGAATCTCGAACTAAACCCATCAACCCTCAAGTCTGCACCCTAAACCCTGTACCCTAAGCTCTGAACTCTAAACCCTAAATCCCCACACACCTAAATACTAAACCCGGCAACCCTAAACCCATAAACCTCTAAATCACTAAACATAAACCCTAAACCCCTAAACTCTTATAAACCTCAACAACCAAGTCTGCCAACGTACGCTCGGCCTGCCCACGGCGCTAAACCCCGCGAAGGGAAAACGACACCGCACCTGGGTTAGGGTTTAGGGTTTAGGGATATGCATGTATTTGTGGTTATACGTACTTACTTAAGTATTGGACTGCTATTTTAATTTGATTAAATTTTAGGATGTTAGGATAGATTTAGCGTTTGGGATTTAGGCTTTAGAGTTTGGGTCTTAGGTTTAGGGTTTAGGGTTATCCGGTTTAATTGGGGAATATACCCTAGAATGGAGAAGGACATGAAAAAAAATGGAAAAACATGTATGAGGGCGATATACTGAAGTACTACCCCAAGAATGGAGACTCCGAAGGACAAGACCATGGAACATGAAATGGAAAATAGCATGATATAGGGTAAACAGAGTGTTGTCTATATAGCAGCCACTACAGTTGCCTATAGCTTAGAATTAGAACCCCCTAAACCCGAGACCCTGAACTCTAAAACCTCAAGAATGAACCCGAAATCCTAGCCCGTATACACTTTGTGAAAGCCCTTTATAAACCTATAAACCCTAAAACAAAAATGGACCCTGTAGCCCCAGACCCTTTCAGGTTTTTCTACTTAGCCTGGTCACCCTAGATCCGGGCAAGCTGAGGGTGGCGGGGTTTAGGGCTTAGGGGCTTAGGATCCTAAAGGTTTTGGGTTTAGGCGTTTAGGGGGCTTGGGGGTTTGGGGTTTAGGTTTGAGGGGTTTAGGATCCTCAGGGTTTAGGTTTTAGGGGTTTAGGGCTTAGGGGTGTAGGGTTTAGGGTGGCAAGAACTGCTTGGTGGAAAGAAGCCAGCTGGAATTCAAGATTCCAAGGAGGAGCCCCGGAAACTAAAGCCTAGACCCTAAACCCTAATCCCCAACTTGGGGGGGTCAGGGGGACTTAGTAAGTAGGTAAAAAAAAGGGATAAATGGGCTTACTATATGGGTTATAGGCGTTATGAACCTACTTGCGAAGTCTCCCTGACCCCCAAGCACCCTCTTATATTCAAAATCCCCACCGCGGGGTGGGAGCTTCATTCTTACAGCACGTCGATGACCCGCGACATTCATTTTCGTTGGTTTCTCGCTGGCTTCCTGAACCGAAATTCGCTACGACAGACGCATGTTTCACGAGATGGGTTGCCTCTGCCGCTGAGCGTTGGCTCCTTCAATGTGATGTGCGACGCTGGCACAGTAGCATCAAACGAAAGAACCCGCAACAATTGGCACTTGAATCTTGTAGGCCATTGAAACCCTACTCATATGGGTGGTTGTCAAAATTATGGTCCCTTTTTGGGTACCCTAAATATTCGGTGCCATATTAGAACAAGGATCCAACAAGGGACCATAATTCTATAAATTAGCCATATCCCTGAAATTGATGTTGCTGTGTATGTACCTAGGATGTGTCAAATGCTTTTTGGAGCAGAGACTTAAACATCTTCTCTCTGGCAACGCCTAAACTCCCAAACCGTAATCTGTGGATCGAAATACCAGCACTGGGAGTACCCCCGCCTAACAGGATAAAAGGCTTGGATTATTTTGAAGGGTATTCGTCTGAATGCAGGGTTGAAATTAGAAACCTGAATAAGTAGGAGCCCCAGGCATAGAGCTGTACTATGATGTTAGCCCTCAATCTTGCACCAATGAACCCTAAACCCTAGCCTTGAACCTCTACATGCGTTCACCGCTCAGTTGACCCGAGCCGCCGTGCAGCTACCACCAGTAGGAACCTCAGTGCACAGAATTCCAAGCACACGGTTTAAGTTTGAGACTTCTGGACCTTTTTAGGATTGTGTAGATGTATACTATTTAGGGCATGCAAAGGTATGTGAAATTTGTTCCTTGGGAGACTCTAAAATTCTGAGCCGCCGATTGCAAATGCCGGCACGGGGCTGATGGGGGTCAAAAGACGGGCCCCTTGTTCGAGAAATGCCTATATGGGGAGAAAACATCCCCAGGAAGCTAGGACTAAAAAGGACCCCCCTTGTTTGAGTAAAGCTTACTTTTAGAAAGAACTTGGGAACCCCCAAATAGGAAAAGAGGGGGGCTTACTCAACAGCCCTGACAACTTCTGCAAACTCAGGATAGTCCAAAGACCTGCTTTGATCTTCCAGGTTCGGGTAGGGGTTTAGGGTTTGGGGGTAAGGGTTTAAGGTTTAGGGGTGGCCTATGCGTAAGCAAATACATACCATAGCTATATGAATGCCTTACAAAACATCGAAGAAAAAAAAACTATATTAAAAAAACGCAGGCCCCACAGCCACCTCTTCTGTAGGGTTTAGGGTTTACGGTTTTAGGTTTAGGGCTTCGGGTTGGTGTCTGTGTGTTAGAAACTTCCTCAAACCCTTACCCTACCCTGCACAATCCCCATAAGCCTGAAAGACCATAACCCCTTGTATGCCTAGTCTGTATCTGCTGTAAGATGAATTACGCAGAATCCCTGAATCCTAAACCCTAAACCCTAAATCCACCGCAGACTCTACGCGCCCCTATCAGGTTTGGGTTCCGGAATTAGGATTCCCCATGCTTCCGACTAAGCCAAGGTAGGGGCCGTGGTCTGATATTGCGGAGAATCAGTTCAAAAGAAAGTGGAAGATAACATGAAACCTGGGAGAAATGGAAGCTGGGATACTATAGGAATACATTCAGGTAGCAAGGGGATTTTGATAACCCCAACCCCCATAATGAGGACCTTATAACGGCCAAATGACTAGAATTCCTAATCTTGAGGGCTGAGCTTGGCGAGCTCCAAGCCATTACGTGGGTTTAGGGTTTAGGGTTAATTACTAATGCAGGTCTCATAACATCCCGACACTATCAAATCCTGATCTCCATAGGGAGCATGGATGTATAGAAACTCAATTCCCACACCAACTGCCCCATTCTATCCCTATCAACCCCCCTACCATACCCTAAATCGTCAATCCAAGATGTTACTAATCCGCCAGCTCCTCCCGCCGAACCCCAAAGTCGACTCCAAAAGTCCGAAACTCTGAATCCCGGGCCCTCTATGCCCCAAAACCCTGGTGATCCCATGCCCTAGAGGCCCAAACCCTCTGCAGGTTGGAACCCCCAAAGCCTAGGCTCTGAACCCAAAGATCCCCTTTAAGGTTTAGGGTTTAGGGTTTAGGGTTTAGGGGAAGCAACGGTGAGCGACAACTCCCAACCCCAAAAGACTTAAACCCTAAACTCTACCCCAAATTAACCCGTATTAGTTGTATCTTCCTAAGCCCTCTAGATCCGTCAAGCCCATGTAAATGAATGGGTAAATTTCCCATTGAGGACCCTAAACCCTAAACCCTTATCCCACCAAAAAGTTTGGGGTTTAGGGTTCGGTGTCTAGGGTCTAGGGTTTAGGGTTTAGGGTGGAAGATAACCCCAAACCTTTGCAAAATTGTCAAAAGGCAGTTATTCTACATACTTCGGGGTTCACTACAGGGCCCTAAATAATCACCAATATCATTTTTGAGGTTCATTTGAGGTACCGCATACTAAGTAGTTTGCATTTATTTTCAATTATCCCTAATAGGGAACCATAATAGTAGTAATTATTTAGGCCCGTCTACCCTAAACCTCACACCCTAAACCGCTAATTCCTGGCTACCTGAACGAGTGTGAGGCTGGGCCCAGCACCGTGGCGCATTCCGAGAAATCGTAGGTGCAGGGATCCGTCCACTGAGGTGCCTCAGGTTTGGGGATTTAGGGTTTAGGGTTTGGGATTTAGGGTTTAGGGTTTGGGATTTAGGGTTTGGGATTTAGGGTTTAGGGTTTGGGATTAAGAGTTTAGGGCTTAGGGCTCATCGGATCTAAGGCCTAGAGCTTCAGGTTTAGGGGTGTGAGATCTATAGGTGCTTAGGTTTTTTATTAAGGATTTGATCTTCCGACCTCAGGGCTTAGTGTTCGGCTGTATGTTTCAGGGTGACGAGCAGTATGCAGAATGCATTCCCTGCCGTTCCTGAGACCATGGAGCTCCTGATCCTCGCACCAGTTGGCAACGCAAAGGCTGCTGCCCCGAGTTCTTTCAAGGAGGCATGGAAATCCGGGACACTTGGCTGTTCCTCTTGCTTAGTAGAGTCTACCGGCCATTCTGCCAAGCATTCCGTGAACACCCCACGGAAGGCACCAAGTGTGGCATACGTCGAGGGGCGACTGCCCCCGCGAATGCCTGCTTTGATGATGCCGCAGCCTGTAGCAATGTGCTCCAGCGAAACTCCCACCATGGCGGCGGTGATGGCGAGCTTCACTGACGAATTTGTTCCGCCCTCCAAATCGTGTTGTCGGAGCCCTCACTACAAGCATCCTGGTTTTCTCGCGGCTGGGGAAAATACGACTTCAGAACCGCTAAAACTAAGGCCATTTTAGGTTACATTCCAGAAGACCTAAACCTTGTTTGGAGTGTTGAGGCCCAAACCCTGAACAGGATTGTTCGGACTTTGGCCCTACCTTGAAATACTAGCTGACTCTAATTGTGGTACGAAGCTCTAAGACATTTTCAAAAACTGATACCAAGTATATATGCTCAACTGGATCTCCAGGTAAGGTGTAGAGCATCATGGGTTTCAGGGTTGTACCCCTCAGGTCGTACCCCAACATGTTTCCCCAATATGGCCTTAATATAAAATATAGCCCCTATATAAGCCAACGCAGTGCCTCACGGTCCCAAAACCCAAAACCCTAAGCCCTAAACCCCAAACCCTAAACCCCGATCCCTAAACCATAAACCCTAGGTACAACCCTTGGGGTACAAAGCCTCCAAGATGAAACTTTGCTGGTTCGCACGCCCCAAGGGAGTGGTTGAACATTTCATCCTTTTATTGGTGGTTTTCCCAAAATTAAGGGTACCTTTAAGGGTTTATAGGGGATATATAGGGTTATATGGGGGACATATAGGGTTTTGGGTTTAGGGATTAGGGTTTAAGGTTTCCCAAAATTAAGGGGGCACCTTTTGTTGGGTCCCAATAGTAAGTGAGGATTATAGTATTTTGGGGTCTACATTGGGGTCCCCCCATTTTGGGAAACTACTACTATCATCCCCAGTTGGTCATGAACATTCAGATGTCCAACCTCGAGGGCCTGGACATTTCCGCCTAACCCAAGATCAAGGTCCTGCTGTATGTGAGGGGGCCAAGCTGCCTCCACGAGGCGCTTTACCTTTTCCGTCGCCCGAAGCAAGGGTAGGGTTGGGAGCATAATAAAAGGGAGTATATGAGGATGAAGGATGATAAAATGTGGGAAGCATTCTCAAATCTACCCTTGTGAAAAACTCTTAACAGAATCTTAACCTCGCCGTCTGCACTCTAAGTGCACGAAATGACTTGGAAGCTCCTGAAGGCTTAAGGTTTATGATTGGCTGTTGGTTGCGAAGGGTTTAGGGTTTAGGGTTACTCTCCCCTAAAAGAAACATCAGACCCCATGTACTCCCTGCGAAGGACACTGGCCTGCAGAGTGCTCGTTCTCACGTTCCATGTTACCCTAAGGGTCCAAGTCACACAAATAACAGAGCTTTAGTTCCCAAGGACCTAAAGCCCCGCTGCTTGGGTAGTTGGACCCTTAGGGTTAGTTTGACGGAGAATGTACCATCATGTTATCCAATCCCATGGCGCCTTAGAGTAGAGGCTCTGCTTTTCGAAGAGGATCTAAGAGTGAGGGTGGATATGGTTTTGGGTTTAGGGCTTAGGGTTTATAACGTTTAGGGCTAGGGTTTGGGACTGGCTTCAGGTTTAGGGCTTAGGTTCTCAGGTTCAAGGCCTAGGATTTGGGGACCCTAAGCTTTTAAGCCATGAATACTGAACCCTTTATTCTGAACCCTGGAGCCCTCAACCCCAGACCTACCTAGACCTTCAGACCCTCCCAAAAGCTACCGTCGGGGGTGCCCAAATATTTACGAATAGCATGTTTCTACATTCCCTGCTTGTACTAGCTATGATTCAGTTATGATGTATAAAGTACCGCAAAAGCATGTTGTATGGTAAAGATCTAGGCTTTTACATTAGGTCAGAGATCCTAAGCCTGCTACCCTGGCCAAACAACAACATTCACCTCATTCGGCACCTGACAACCTGCCTTGAGAACACGGTTTAGGGCTTAGGGATAACCACCACAACGTATGGGGCTTTCCATACCACAGCGTATGAGATTTTCCATACAAGGGGAGGGGGGGGGGTGGGCGCTGATAGAAACCCCAATATACAACATTCCTAAAAGTTCTAGCCTGCCGCCCCGCCACCCCCCCCCCCCTCCCCCTTAAAAAGGCACCTATAAATCACAATTCTATACTACAGACCCCGTGACTTTTCTACTCGTCGCCAGAACCCACGCTGTTGGGTCAGTATTATTTAGAAGATCATAGGCTAGCATTAGTAAACATGGTAAAAACTGCAGCTACAAAGAGAGAAAGCAAGGTTGACCTACATGGAGCAACAAGACGGCTCTAGTCCTCGGTACAGGGGCTCCTACAAAAAAAACAATCCTAGAAGAGCCCATCTCGCTCCGAACAGCACAGGCTCGTAGCAGCCAGGTTGCAACGCAAGACTGCATCTTCATGCAGCCTGCTGAGCAATTTAAGTAATTCACAGACCGGTCATATTCCCAATAACAGCTTCAGCTCAGGTTGAGCTCGTATGACTGCGCTAGAATTTACCCACAAGCTGCATTCCGTGCTTACCTTCGACCCAAGGGTAAGCGTTCAGGGTTTCAGGTTTGCCATGGTGTATCCCGTAGTGGATTTGGTCGGAGGGAAACAAAAGCTGTTGAATCTACCTGCTCCAAAGGGCTTACGGTCGAGGATATCATCATTCTCTTTCCGTGGGTTCCATGCTTCTTCGAGGGGAAATATTGACTCCGCTTAGCCGAAAACCTTAAATCTTAAACTCTGAACCTTAAACCCGTGACCCTAGACCCTTAGCCCTATAGACACTTAGCCTACATTACTGTTCCAGTAAATGGAGACACTTATGCAGGGACCCATAATATAACAGGAGCCCACTATAGTCAGCCATAATAGAAAGAATTGAGTAACATCCTTGTGTAGTATGGACTTGGAGGTTTCAAGAGTGAGACGTGAATGTAGCGCAGCCGCGCCACTCGCATGGTTTAGGCTTCACCGACCCCCATGCCCTGCCCCGTTTTCATTGTACCTACTTTTGTATATAGAACGCTGTAGCGAGATTTGCTGCGAGGCGTGGAGAAATGCTCGAGGTTTGATCAAGGGCGACCATCTCGGCCCCAGGGTGTGCCGAGCCCTCCGTACCGGCCGCCTGGCCTTTGCCTAGATCCTGGTTCAGAGCCAGTCCACCTAGCCTTCCCGGATTGCTGCTCCCTCAGCCCTGCGACCCCCTCTCAGGTTGCGCATGGTAGCGATGGGCTGAGCGAGCTGAGATCTGGGCCCAAGAGTGCCCACCACTGGGCTGAGACCCCTGATGAGCTCCTTGAACTCTTCCTGCGATTGGAGGTCTCTGACGGCACGACCAGTGAGGTACCGGTTCCATCCAGCGTACGTGAGAGATGCTTGACATACAGTTATACTATAGGTACTGTACCCGAAAACAGGGGTAGGTTACTATAGTATACGGGCCTATGCAGATTCACATTCCCCAAGATGAGCACCCGGGTTATCTGAATTTGACTTACAGGCGAGCCTGCAAAAGCTTAAAAATGCTCGCAGCTACGGGAGGTCCTAAACCTGAAACCCTACCCTCTAAACCCTAAACCCTCTAAAACCTAAACCCTCTAGAACCTAAACCCCAACCCTCAAACCCTAAACCTCAAACCCTAAACTCCCAACCCCAAATCCTAAACACCAAAACCTAAACCCTAAAGCCTAAAATCTGAAGGCTGCGTACTGGTGCTTGGAACTGCTGCCTCGCAAAGTTGCACCCAAGCTAGGCATGACGAATTCCTTACATGCGGCATGATAATGGCTTAGGGGTTTAGGGTTTAGGATCGCAGTATAGGGGATTTTACACGGGACTACAGGGGTTATGAAGGGGGATACTAGGAGGTTAGACTACTGCGCATATGGGGCATGATAAGGGTTTAGGGACTTAGTTTATAGGGTTTATAGGGTTACCGGGTTCAGAGGGTTTATGAGGTTTATAGGGATAATGGGGCTGAGTGGTTTCTCAAAATTAGGGGCACCTTTTTAAAGGATCCCATGATAAAGATTAAAGTACTATGGGGTCTGTAGTAGGCTCCCCCTTTTCTGCGAAACTACCATATCCCCACACCCTAAACCACAAACCCGAAACCTTAAACCCCTAAACAATCCTGAAGGCAGAATGCCAAAGATGGCAATGGCAACCACAGCAGTCGCCAGGATAGCTGAGTGTGCTCTCTGTGTGTATGTTTGGACGTAGAAGCTGAATTGGTTCTAAGTTGGAACACACATGCGTACACCTGGAGGTCAGGGGAATTATGACCCGTAGCGGAGACCCAACTGGACTGTAGCTGAAGGACTTAAGAGCTTGGAAGTTGAGTTCGCACTACCGTTGCTGGTGCCCAAGGCCTCCAACTAGTCCCTGGCCCCTCAAGCAAACATGTGGTCTGAAGAATAATGCAGGTGCCTAAGGAACTATGACAGGGCCTTGCTGCGTACTATACTATAGCCGTATACGGAAAACAATGGGGATCAGAATGCCAATCACGTCGGCTTCTACAGAAACACTCCATGAACCAAACGAATCTACTGGTCAAAGTTATAGTTCACTTGGATCTCCACCATTCGAATCAGGTAGGCCGCGAAACCCTAACCCCCCAAAAACCTAAAGACTAGATTGAAACCTCGACGCCCTCATTCCATAGTTTTTACTATTTGATGCTCAACTGGTCCAAACGGTCCTAAACCCTAAATCCGATCTTCGAAGCCCTAAATCCTAAGCCCTAAATCCTTGACCCTAAGCCCTCAAACCCTAAACCCTCAACCCTAAATCCTAAACCCTCAATCCTAAACCCTAAACCCTAAACCCTAAATCCTAAACCCTAAATCCTAAACCCTAAATCCTAAACCCTAAACCATTCACACTTCGACAGTAGACAGAGGATCTGCTGACAGGTCCGAACCTTGGGCTATGGCCCTTGCGCCGCAGTCCTCTCACTGGGTTTAGGATTTAGGGTTTAGGGTTTAGGATTTAGGGTTTAGGGTTAAGGGTTTAGGATTTAGGGTTTAGGGTTTAGGATTGAGGGTTTAGGGTTTAGGATTAAGGGCTTAGGATTTAGGGCTTAGGGTGTAGGATTAAGGGCTTAGGAATTAGGGCTTAGGGTTCAGGGTCTAGGGTTTGGGATTGCAGTGGGATGATGGAAAAGAAAATGGAAATTACTATCCAGGGTTTAGGCTTGAAGGTGAATTTAGGGGCGTAGGAATTGGGGAGCAGGGTGGGTTTAGGATTGAGCGGTTTAGGGTTTGGGCATTTTGGGTCCTTGGAATCCTAAGCCCGAAGCCCTAAACCCTAAATCTTAAATCCTAAATCCTAAACCCTAAACCCTAAATCCTAAACCCTAAACCCTAAACCCTAAATCCTAAACCCTTGGGTTATCGCTCTGGCAACGCCCTCCTCTTCGATACTCGCCGCTTCGCAGCGGAAGGTGATCCTTGGCATGGGCTACCGTTTAGGGTTTAGGGTTTAGGGTTTATAGGGTTTGTAGGGTTTAGGGTTTTTAGGGTTTAGGGTTTGTTTAGGGTTTAGGGCTTAGTGCTTCAAGTTTAGAGTTTTTGGATAATTTCTTAGGTTCGTGCGACTATAAAAAAAGAAAAACAAGGAGACTACAGTTCTGCGGCAACCTTAAACCCTAATAAACCCTTTACCCTTAAACCCGTCAACCCTCAACCCTTAAACCCTTAACCCAAAACCCTAAACCAGCCTTAGCTGGGATCCAGCTCAGAAGTATCTGTGCGGAGCGACCCACCCTACTTTGAGGAACGCACGAAAACGAAATGACGATGATTTAGGGTTTAGGGTTTAGAGTTTAGGATTTGCGGTTCAGGTTCAGGGTTGCGGATGTTGGTGGTGTATGGGAAACTTATTATTACCAAAACTCATGGCAATCACGATGATGATTGCATATGTTATTAAGGATTGCTGGCTAAGTGCGGCAACCACCTAATACACTTGCAAAAGCTTCCAAGGCATGAGGGTTTAGAGTTTAGGGTTTAGTGACCTTGCATCTAGAAACTGTTTGCCAAACAAGTTCGGTATCCCTTTATGAGGGGCACCCATAGCCCTAAACCCTATAAGCCCTAAACCCTAAACCCTAAAGAACCATTGAGGCTATAGTATTCGGAACCTAAACCCTCATTACGACTCTCCCCGCAACTACCACGGCGCCCAACGTAGCTCGCTGTAAAAAAAGAAGCCCATGTATGTAGGTTGCATTTGGGGATTCCAGGTTAGTTTGCGTTTAGGGTTCAGGGTTTAGGCTAGAGCCCCCCACACTGCAACAGTGATATCATCGGAGTATAAGAGGTAGCTATTAATCTAACCCTATTACTGGGTCGGGGGTCCACATCAGCTATAGTCTAAACTCCTAGTATCTCCCTTAGTAAGCCCTACGATACTCCCCTCTATAATCCACTAAATAACCCCTTTTAAGGAGTTTAGATCCTAAACCCTCAATCCCCCTATATAACCCCCTTTATGGAGTTTAGACTACAGCTCACATAAGAGAAGCATTTCCCAGAAAAACTTGCTCGCGTTCAACCAGCATGGGCCGTCCGAGGTTGATAAGCCAGCGGCCACATCCAGCAACAATAACAGGGTTTAGTGTTTAGGGATTAGGGATTAGGGTTTAGGGATTAGGGATTAGGGTTTAGGGTTTAGGGTTTAGGGATTAGGGTTTAGGGTTTAGGGTTTAGGGTTGGCTTAGGGTTCAGGAGGAAGAAAAACGATAACGATCACAACAACAAGAGCCACAACAGAAATAGTTCTCCCACCGCATTCACTACTAATAGTAAGAATAGCAAAAATAATGATATGGGCCTCAGGGCGCCCATGTGTGAGATAATTTTCAGATTTGTACAGGAAGTTCTGTCAAAGCCCTTGTGTTTGACAGCCTAAGCGTCATGACCAGGAGAAGCCACCCCCCCCCCCCCCTCACCAACAAAAAAAATGCCTGTCAGTGTTTGTTGGCAATCTCCACCGGCTGACAAGGACTACCTTGTGCCGAGCATGGCATGAAGAAAGGGACCCCTATAGTTTATGGTAGTCCCTATGTCTGTGAAGGAAGACCATGCAACCTTTGGGGGAATGCGACCTAGAAGGTCGTCGAATTTCCACAAACAACTTCAAGAATTGTTTCTGCTGTTTAGGGTTTAGGGTTGAGGGACAAAGTCTTGTGGAGGGCTAATACAGAAGTATTCGCACATCCTGTAAAAGCCTGTCACTACCAGCGCGATGGCCTAAAGAATTGGAAGCATGATTTGGAGGTCTGTACTCAGTACCCTAGACCTTAGGTCCATAGGTACACATTGGGTACCGCCCCCACCCAGTAACGGCCTATACTACGGCATAGGGGTCATGTTAAGGGCTCTATATAGTCATATTACAGCTATGGTCCATCTGTTAATGAGTGGGGCCGATATCCAAGTTATACAAGGCCTACAAGAACATGATACCCTCATAAGCCATGTATGAACGCACTTTCCGCTTCATTCATTCCATTTGATGTTCCATTATTGGGGTGATATCCCTAATCCTAAAACTTCTACCAGTATGAGGTAGCCATAAACCCCCTAGACCCTACACCCTAAATCCCATACCCCAAACCCTACATCGCATAATTGCAAAAAAGCAGCTCTCCAGCGTATCCCAAAGCACAGCGGTATCCAAGGTGCGTCCTCAGCCGTTGAGGAGGGAGGTATGCATACATATGAGCGAAAGTCTCAACTCCTTTAAGGGGCGATATAGGGGCTATATAGGGGACTATTATAGGGCTTATCAAGGGGGATACTACGAGTTCAGACTATACCTCCTGTAGGAATTCAGTTGTGGGTCTAGGGTTTAGAAATCTTATCGCACCAATGGAGAATCAGATGGAAAGGAAGATGAACAATGAAGTGGAAACTGGGATGATAGAGTGGCTTATAGGGCCTGTGGCTTCCCCGAAATTATAGCCCCCCTTAAGTAGATAGAATATGGTTTTGGGTATATTCTAATAAGATCCCCATATACCCCATATTCTATCTACTTAAGGGGGACTATAAGCGTACCTATTTGGGGGTCACCGGAATGATGATTATAATATTTCGGGGTCTACATTGGGGTCCCCTAATTTATGGAAACTACCAGATGGGAACATGTAGGGATCAATGAGCGGACAAATATATGAGCCATAATCTAAGCTCCTTAAAGGGGATTATATAGGGGACTACTATAGGGGTTATTAAGGGGGATACTAGGAGTTTAGACTATAGCTCATATGGAGATTTGGTAGTTGATGCAAATTCCTGCTCCCAACCTGGCAAAACCCAAAACCCTAAACCGCGTGGCCTCATGGACTTAGAGGGGCCCTAAACCCTAAACCCTAGACCCTAAACCCTAAACCCTAGACCCTAAACCCTAAACCCTAGACCCTAAACCCTAAACCCTAAACCTTAAACCCTAGACCCTAGACCTGCTTTTAGGCACCTGCCACTAAAGGGAGCCCTAAACTTATAAATCTGGGTGAGGTCTGTACCCAACCTAAACCTTAAACCCTAAACCCAAAGGCCTGAACCCTAAACCCTAAACCTTCAACCCTAAACCCTAAAAGTACCCTCAACCAAGGACTCATTTACCAAACGCTCCAGTTGCCTCGGGGAGCCCTTGTCTTGGGAGGGTTTCGGAAGGTAGCCTCACTTGAATATGATTAGGGTTTAGGGTTTAGCCGGGGGGCCCTGTGCAAACTAACTGTTGATACACAAATCCTGCATGACCATACTAGATGATAGCACCACAATTCCAGAGAATTAGGGTACTGAAGGCCATGCAGGGTTTTTGGTATCCACCATAACTGCTTAACGGCTGTATAACTAGATTCCTCAGCAACCCCTCAATCATACGAGTGCCCTTTTTCCTACTGTTCAGCTTTAGTAAGAAGACCCCAAAATAGAAAGGGAAAAAGGGTACTACGCTCGGACTTACCCCTGTTCACAGTTTCTGGGAGTGACTCTGAGTCTAGGGCTTAGGGTTTAGGGTTTAGGGTGTAGGCTTCAGGGGGTGAAGTGGAACGCGGTTTAGGCTGTAGACATGCTTTCCTCTAACAGCAACCTAAACCTTACACTAAACCCTAAACCCGAAACCCGCAATTATTAACCTTAAGCTGCTATCCTCCCTAACCCCTACGCCCTAACCCCTACGCCCTAAACCACTAACCCCAATACAGGGGCGGGGGCCTGAATAATTGCCAGGTATCCCTTAACCCGCAATTCTACAGGAAACTAGAACCATGAAACCCAATGTCCATTTAGTTCTCTATGTTTTGTCTATTTGAGCCCATGTCTAAACTCCTATTATCCTCCATAATAACCCCTATAACACTTCCCTATATAATCCCCTATACAACCCCACCTTTAAGAAGTTTTGACTATAGTACATTTGATGTACCATCCTTGGACTATCCTACTGGAAACTCTTTGCAATCCTACATTACATAACCCCTAGAGACGGGGCTTAAGGTTTAGGGTTTAGGGATCTGGGTAGCTCCAGTTTCCAGTTGATGGTTCACTATTGGGGTAACAGCCCTAAACCATAGCACTGCTAATAATCTAGGCTTCCACGCTAGCCAAGAGAAGCCTAAACCCTTGTCCCTAACTCCTCAACCCGAAACCCTAAATCCTAAACCCCACATCCTAAACTCTAAATCCTATAAAGGAAGGTGCTTAGCCCTGGGAACCCGTGCTTCTCCATGCCCTCTGGCAGGGGCGAGGGGTCCACGCAGTTGCCAAGGACCTAGGGGTATAACAAAGGGGTTTGGGATTTAGGGCTTAGGATCCAAGTTTAGATTTAGGATGTAGGGTTTAGGATTCAGAGTTCAGGCTGTAGGTTCTTTAGAGTTTAGACTTCGTTGGTTGCTATATACTGAGGTAGGGCTTAGCGTTTGGGGTTTAGGATTCAGGGTTCAGGATATGTAGGTTCTATAGGGACTTGAGTTCGGGGTTTAGAGTTTAGTGCGCACTTGAACTCGTAGAATGCCTTCCCCTAACAATAGTTCCCAAGGATACATGACCCACGGTTGCTTAATTCAAGGTCTCCTAATGTTCCAAAGTTCGATATATACACACCCATATGCCTCAGCAACCCTAGACACATTCATAAAAACAAGAGTGGAAGCATACCTCACATGGTCCGAGCAGAGTGCAAAACCATTTTGAAAAGGGCTTTCCTGCATACCCGAAGGACTCAAAGACCATTCAGATTGCGGATTTGGGACCTGAAGCCCGAATAGTTGAGGCATTGGACGCTTAAGGGGCATACTACCGGCTGGTTAATGGGAAAAAATCAGGAATATTAAAGTAAGCTGAAGTTGGCTTTTACCAGTGTTTGTGGCTTCTCAGGCTACTGTGGGGGCCCAGGAGATAACACCCCAATAGTAGATACGGCGGCTCTTTTACTGGGGCTCTGCCTTTAGGGTTTGGGGTCTTGGCGTAGGGTTCAGCATGCAAGGGGGGGTGGTTGATGATTAAGGTTGACTTGGGGTTTCAAGGATTTTCAGGATTGTTCTTGGATCGGCTTGTGAGACACTGCTGACATTTAATGAGCCCTACACCTTGACCTCAAGCCCCCCAAATTTCCAAATATCGTGAAACCCTGAAACCAAAACGCCGCTGCTGCAGCCTCTACCCCGAATCATTCTGAATTGAATTTTACACTGCTTCTTCAGAACTCTCCTCCTGGGCTGTCGGCGCAATCCGGCTTCTGCCAATCTACGAGGCGCTGCCTCGCGCTAATCGGAGTGGATAGAAGGCAGGGGTGCAATAATTAATGTGTTGAAGGAGTTAGGTTGAATGGCTTTAGGTTAGGGTGCTTTACGGTTGAGTAATCATGGGGCTTCATGTTCAGGGCTTGTGGTCGGAGCTTGACATGAGCCATTGTCTAAGCTCCTAGCATCTCCCTTAATAACCCCTACATAAGTCCCCTATATGGTAGTTTCTCAAAATCAGGGGACCCCAATATGGACCCCAAAATATTATAGTCCTTATTATTGGGACCCCCAGAATGGTACCCTTAATTTTGGGAAACCCCCATATAATCCCCGGTATATAACCCCCTTTAAAGAGTTTAGGCGAGAACTCGCATGGAACACCATACATTACACTGGCTGGGGGGGCTCCGGCTCTGAAGGTGGGAAAAATGGGGTGCTTCCCAAAATTAAGGGTACCTTTAAGGGTTTATAGGGGAAAAAAAGGGTAATATGGGGGACATATAGGGTTTTGGGTTTAGGGATTAGGGTTTAAGGTTTCCCAAAATTAGGGGCACCTTTCTGGGGGCCACCATAATAAGGATTATGGTATTTGGGGGTCCATATTGGGGTCGGATCCCCCTATTCAGGGAAACTACCAAATCACCTAGTTTCTTGCAAATTCCCACCTTGACATGAGGAAGAATATTAAGCAAACAAGGGGTTCACCAAAAAAAGTTGCATGTAACTTCTTATAGCACCCATGCCCTAAACCCCAAAAGTTTGAACCCCCAAACCGCGCAACCACGACCAACATGCTCGGCAGTTGAGAGACCATTACTGAGACCGCCCCATGCGCAAAGGTTGACAAACCCTAAACCCTGAACCCTAAACCCTAAACATTAAGGCTCAGGGCTTAGGCATGATGAGGCTTCCATCCCTTGGCAAAGCATGAAAGACTTGGTTACCACTATGGGCTATTAGACCTTTAGGGTACCTTAATCTACCCTTAATAGGGTCCTAATAGGGAATTTTAGGGTCTAATAGCCCATGGTGGTATCTATCGGGGTTATTGTAGCATCGGTTTACTATGGAGTTCTACAAACGAGTAGTATCAGAAGCTCAAATAGGTTTCTACCTACGAATGTCATCATCGCTGTGCCTTTCTTTGGGAACATGGACGGCAGTGGCTAAGCTGGAGGCCAAGACGCCACAACCGAAAGCAGCAACTGAAAAGGAGCCCCAATTCAGGGTCCAGGATTATAGGGTTATAGGGTTTAGGGGTCAGGGTTTAGGGTTATAGGGTTTAGGGTTTAGAGTTTAGGGTTTAGGGTTTTAGGGTTTAGGGTTTAGGGTTTGGGGTTTAGGGTTTAGGATTATAGGGTTTAGGGTTTGGGTACTGCCCCCCCTCAGTAACAGTTGGATAATAATTATAATATGGTTCTATATAGCCCTTAATAGGACCCCTAATATAGACTGTTACTGGGGGGGGAGGGGGGGGGGCAGTACCCAAGGTTTAGGGCTTGGGATTCTAGATGGCGAATCGCACCCAAGGATCTTGCCAACAAAGTTCAGGGCAACTCTTGCCGCCTACCATGATTCTCAATTCGGTATCAGCTGCCCTCTCAACTATGAGACCTTAGACCCAGCACAGGCAGTCGAAGTGTTACATACTGCCCCAAAATACCTTTACCTCTGCTTTAAATTGCCTTCCTCTCTGATACCTCTAAATCCTGATGCATATATGTACAAAAAAACAAAAAAAACAGTCACAAATCCTTGACTTGGTCAGACGATGCCCAAAAGCAATGCGGCAAACATCATTCTCAAGATTACCAACTCCTGGGGTTTCCCGGGCACCACGCTCTTGCGTGTTCAGCGCCGGACAGGAAGCCTTTGTGGACTGGGGAAGCATCGGCCTCAGTTGACGTTTCTAGTTCCATGTGTAGGACAAGGTGTCAGGGTTGAAGGTTTAAGGTTTAGGGTTCAGGGTTTAGGGTTGAAGGCTTAGGGTTGAAGGTTTATAGGGTTTAGGGGCATTACCCCAATAATGGAGAATCAAATGGAGAACAAGCTGAAAACCAGTGGAAACCCCAGGCCCTAGGTCCCTTTTAAGGGGTTATGTTGAGGGATTATATTGGGGAAGTAGTGAGGTGGATGGGACCCACAGCTTGGGGATTTTTACTTTAAACTTCAAGTTCTTGCGCTTGGGGCTTAGGGCTTAGGACTTTGGGCTTAAGAGTTTAGGACAGCACCATAGCAACAAAACTACCAGGGGCAAGTTGTAGTAGGAATGTGAAAGCCCAAAGACTGGATCCTAAACTTCCTAGGCCCCTAAACCCTATATCCTAGACCGTAAATCCTAAACCCTGAATGCTAAACCCTTACAGGCTCAACCCTCGACATCCTAAACCTCAAAACCTAAGACCCTAAACGTCCTAAATCCTAAACACTCGACCCAAGACTTCCTGAATCCTTCAACAAAAAACAACCAACCATAAACTGGGTTGCTGTTGAGGAACGTGGGGTTATATTCCGGATAATGGAAATAAAATGGAAGCTACCATTTAGGGCTTAGCACTTAGATTTTCTGTTAAGGAACTTAGATTCAGCTACCGCAATGCGTATATATGGTGATTAACATGGTTTCCCCACTGTAGTAGCTTGAATTAAGTTCCCTAACAGTAACCCAGTTAACTGTAGTAATCCCCTTCGGCCTATACTAAGAAAATAATGTCCCCTCAGAGCTATAATGCAATTGAAAAAAAACTAAGAAAACTTCTACCCTAAACCCTGAACCCTAAAACTTAAACCCCAAACCCTAAACCCTGAACTTGTAAACGCCGGGAAAATCCTGAAGGTTGGGGCTCGGGCGGCTTGCAGGAAACCTGCACATGAGCTAGGGTTTGGGGTTTAGGATCTGTTTAGGGTTTAACATTCAGGGTTTAGGAATTAGAGATTAGCGTCTAGGGTTTAGGGTTTCGGGGCTAGGGTTTGGGACTTAGAGTTTAGGGCTCAGGGATTTAAGATTCAGCCTTCAAGATTCAGGGTTTAGGCTTTAGGGTTGATGGTTTAGGACTTAAGGCAAATAAGCTGGGGTTTGCGGCTTAGCTTAGGGCTTAGGCTTTAAGATTCAGGGTTTAGAATTTGGGGTGTAAGGTTTGTGGCTTTTAAGGTCAAGGGTTAGGTAGAGTTTAGGGTTTAAGGTACTCCTCATGGAACATTCTTAAACCCAAGATGTCCCTAAATAGTAGCTTCAACTTCTTTTCCATTGCACCCATACTATGTCCCAATACTAGGTGCTCCCTATCAGATATTCATATATCATTGTATAACCCTAAACCCCAAAAAGTAGTTTCTATTCTCTGTTGCATTATACGATTTTGCTTGATCTGCTGTACTCTTCGATATAACGTAGTTGTCCATCCACACACGGGAGTTGTAAACAACATTGTACGTGTATGTCCCCTATATGGTAGTTTCCCTGAATCGGGGGACCCTCTTATTAAGGGGACCCCCAAGAAGGTACCCCTAATTTAGGAAATCCCCATGTGCCCCCTGTGCAATAAACCCCAAAGCCCTGGACTCAGAAGGGTAACTTAGAGAAGCTCCGCCGGCAATCTATTCGTTTTTTTGGGACGATCGGCATTCTAGGGGCCCACCCTAAACCCTAAACCCTAAACCCTAAACCCTGAACCCTGAACCCTGAACCCTGAACCCTAAACGTTTAAGGCTTAGGGTGTAAGAGTTGCATGATGGATATTTTTTCGCCACAAACACGTCCAACACACCAGGGCAGGGGTGGAGAACTCCTACGTAGAGATGATGTAGGAAGCATAGGGTCTCGGAGTTTTTTGCTTTGCCTGGAGGTCCACTTACTGGTGCTTAAGGGGGAGTGAGTGGGTACACTCAGGGTACACTGGAAAATGGCCAGAGTATGTACAAGATTGGTACTAGTTACAAGGACCCAGTCCCCAGCTCCCAATCCCAAGCCCCAAGTCTGATGTCCTTTCCACTTCCTTACTTGTCCTTAAGCACCGTAGAATCTAGGATGCAAACGGCTCAACAGCCAAGGAAGGGTGGTACTGAAAGTAAATCACATTGTAGCAACAAACACCGTAGCTTTAAAGCTACAACCAAAGATACGAATAAGAAGTCGTAATAATACTTGCAATATACTGGAATAGAGTGGAGCAATCATAGACTAAAAGCTACTGTTTGAGGCTTAGGGCTTATGCTTTAGGGTTTAAGAGGACATCAGTCTACACCCTAAACCCTTTTCAGTTTAAATGTTGGTCACTTAGGGGAGTGTATTCTTGGCGTGCCAGTATGCCACGCATACACTATGTACTAGGAGGACCCCCACCCTATAATAGTGGTATAGAGGGACTAGAGTACAATAGGATCCTCAATGATCCTCATATAATCTTTATTTTTCCTTGTAGCCACTATTACAGGGTGGGGGGGTCCTCCTAAGTTATGTGCTGCATGCCCCTTTACTAGCTGCTCGAGGTTCCCCTCCATACGTAAGGTTATGTGGGGATAATCTTCTTACGCAATTATACATATCCTCATTAACTCCTACATAGCCCCAGTTTCTATTTAGCTTGCCATGCTTTTCCACATGTTTGTCCTCCATCATTCCAATCGTCTAAACCCCTACACTCATAATCTTGGATACCCCTAAGCCCTATTTTATAAACCCTAAACGAGAAAACCCTAAACCCTACATCCTGAACCTAGATCGTCTTCATATTCTCTGTAGAGCCCGCGCAGGTTTCGGGCTCAGGGCGTATGACTTATGAATAAAGGTTTAAGGCTTTAGGCTTCAGGGCTTCATTTGTTCAACCCTTCTGCGTTAGCCCTAAACCCTAAACCCTAAACCTTAAACCTTAAACCCTAAACCCTAAACCTTTTAGGGTTCAACGTTTAGCGCTCGGAGGTGCCTCGCAAGTCTTGTTGTGGTCCAGGCGACCGCAGTCTGGGGCATGATACCTCCGACTTCTTACGGATTTACTGGGGTTTAGGGTTTAGGGTTTAGCATTTAGGGTTAAAGCTTGTTATGGGCAGTTTCTCCCCCCCGAGGTTCACTAACCATGACTGATGCTAAATAAGCCTAATTATGGCGCGACCTTGGGGGGGTCGTAATTAGGAGGTTAGCTAAGAAAACTCACCCCACGATCGCACTTTTTACCTCATGCAACTCCTGTATATGCCCCATTCAACCCCAGATTCCATTTGATTGTTGGTATTCATGTCCATCTGATTCTGCCTTATTGAGGTACAGCCTTAAACCCTGAATCCTCAACTCTAGACCCTATATATCCCAACTTACCCCCTTGAAGGAAAAACAGTTTCAGGGCAAAGTAAAGCTGGGGGTGATTAGAGAACCCATAAGATTTAGAAGTAAGGAGCTAGGGCGTGGCAGCTTCACAGGTTGAAGGGTTTAGAGGTTTGGGGCTCTGAAACGCAAGCGAGCTTGCTAAAACTGCAAAATAGCTGAGAGCATCTCGTACTTACCGCCCCAACCCACCCTACACACCAACACAAAAACAAAGATATGCCATTCCACGACAACAGGCAACAAGAACAAACAATTGGCAGTGCTTCTGTTGAAGCAATCACTGCGTTTCGGTGCCCTATATGCGTTGTTCGGTTGATTTTGGAAACAGCCGTGCATCTGGAACCTCTGGCCGGAGACGCTTTGAAACCGTTATTGTGACGTGTCGCGGGCGAGGCTGTTCTGTCCTCAACACAGCAGACACGGCAAGGAGGGCCATGACCCTGTCCGGCCAAGCAGCCAGCCACCCTTGCGCACAAGCACGACCTTGGTGCACTCACGGGCAAAAGCGGTGGCGGGGTCGAAGGTGCGGATGACAAGTCCCCATCCATCACGCGGATGTCCCAATTGGGAAGATCTTCCTTGATGCCCTGGGCTTCCATGCATCGCAAGACGGCTGCCGAGACCGTCTCGCTGGCGTCGCCTGTCTCGCGGGGTGAGGCATCAACCTTTCAGAAGATACTAGTCACATGCACTTTTTGAAATGCTACGGTTCTGCCAATCTGCCAGCATTTTCACGCAGGCTGTTCTAGCCACAAGGGACCTCGGCCTGCATTTCATGCCTGAAGCCGTCCCTCCAGATAAACCTGTCTGCAATGCTTTGGGGGGCACTGAGATACATGGGGGCTTCAGAAAGTTGAGGATACCTTTTGGGAGTCCCTATAACATGGACTATACTATTATGGGGCCCTTTACTTTTGGAACGTACCATATTCAACAACTCTAACAACATACGGACTGTACTGGGACCATGTCCTGAATAAAGTCACGCTTCCTCATTCCACAGTCTAGGGCTTTGCCCTCCATCCTAAGCAGCAAAGAAACCCTAACCCCTAAATCTTACGCTTTGAGCCCTGGTCCCTATAAATCCTGAGCCTTAATGTTGAACCCTGCCCTGAACCCTAAACCTAGCGCTTCAGAGAGCTCAGTGGGCCCCTGGAAACGCTTCGACACCCAGCAAAAAACTTAAATTGAATAGCATCCTACATATCCGGTAGGGCTTAGGGTTTAAGGTTGCCGTGAGCCCAAAACTCAACCCCCAGCCATAAATTTGTTCCCGCAATCTTGGGTGTAGGCTTTGGGGTTTGGAGTTTGGCGGAGCTTGGGTCTGGGGTAATTTTTTTCGGGAAGTACTTTGGGGAATGTAAGTTCCATATTGAGCTGCTCTTATATGAGAAACCTCTGTAGCAGTAGAACCTTTCGCATTGTCAGCAGGATTTGTTCAAGGAAACTTCCCAACCTGCGTTGACTCACGGTAGCTCAAACACGGGGGAACCCTAGGGATGCATTTATGGCTTTAAGTTTAAGGTTTAAGGTTTGAGGTGTATTGCAAAGGTATGGGAGTCCGGGGTCATTTTCAGAAATTTTCGAGGCAAGCTCGAGCATCAAACCTGTTCTTGTGCCTGAGGTGTCACCTAGGGGTACCCAAAAAGGGCCATAATTTTGACAGCTTCCACATAGATAGACTGGTTACATACATATATCAGATTTTGATCAACCCTATATAAACGCCCCCCGCCACCCCTCACTTGTGCTTTGGGGTAGGTGGGCGCTGGTCGAGCGCTCAGCGAAACCCATCCCAAGAGCCCCAGGCAGGCGACTGAGCGGGGCCTCCAGGCTGGCTCCCCCTCCGAGCGAACTGAAGCCGAGTCAGCACATGTCCCTGACTTAACCACTATGGGCTATTAGACCTTAAGGGTACCTTAATCTACCCTTAATAGGGTCCTAATCGCTTCCTCATATTAATAAACCCCCCCTAATAATAAATAATAAATCCAGGAACCCAAAAATGCCTCATGAGCATTTTAAAAGGGGCTGTACTAATTTTAAAAGGAGCAAGACCATAATGAATTGGGGGGTTTTGAGGTCTAATCTAATGTCAATTAGTTCCTAAACAGACCCTAGTTTGGAGCAATACTTCAAGACTTAATTAATTAATTAATTAATTAACTAACTAACTAACACATGTATTAATTAATTGAATTAACCCATAATTACATTACTTAGTTAAATAAATAAATGAATTAAGTATAATTTAATTAGTTAGATAATATATTATTTCATCGAATCAATTAGTTAAATATTCTCTAATTAATTATTTTATTTGATTTTAATTGTTTTTAAAAGGAATTTAAAGGCGGCCCTACCAAATCCTTTCAATAAATATTCCCCCCTAATAATAAATATTTTTTGACCACCCGGAATATTTATTATTAGGGGGGGGCGGAAGTCGTTTATTATTAGGGGGAAGCGATTAATAGGGAATTTTAGGGTCTGATGGCCCATAGTGGAATGCTTAGGTCAATCCGGCGCAAAACGTTTCCTGGTTTTGTTTGTGTGCGTGGTGTCTGGGCTCTCTGGCCCCCCCCCCCCGCCGTGGTGACCCCAGGCCCTCCGCGGCCTGAGGCTGGAGCCCAGTTTTGTCGATTTTTTTGTGTGTAACCCAGCCAGATCTGCCGGACCCGGAGCGAGAAAAATCCATGATCCCAGAGCGCAAGCCCGAAAGTCTGCTTGATACGCGTTCAGCCAGATCTACATACTCAGGGCGCTCTTACAAGTAACACGTGAGCCAGAATGTCCCCTCATGTCAACCCTAAATTTTGCTCACGCGCATTTAGCGGCATGTTTTGGCTGAGCACATGGCCTCGCTTCACATGTTTCCCAGACTCATTTCAAGCTTTCGGTCACTCCCAGTCCTGCCCCCAAGATTTCGTACAACATCTTGTGGGCAGCAGGAAGTGACGCAGGGCGGGCTGAGAGGGCCGAAGGGAAGGTCCCCTCACGCAAGTCTAATATTTGTTTCAGCACAATACCCAACCAGATCTGGTAGCAGCCCACATGACCCGCTGCGAGAGGAATCTTATGAATGGGCCCTTCGGCCCAGATCGTGTCCGGCACAAACACAAGTTTTTTCGGTGCATTTCAGTACGGGCGGATAGGCAACTTTGAAGAACCGCCAATACCCCGGAGAGTAGTACATGGGTGGTGGTGCATAGCTCTGGAGTCTGGGGCCAGCCAGCCCAGCTCTTTCTTGCCGCGCATTGATGCCGCAAGGCCATGTTTTAGTTGAAAACCCTCAAAACCCTGAGAGTAGTAATTGGGTGGCCTTGGGATAGGGTAGTCTGGAGACTAATGCGCGCTCACACAGCGCACTTTCCTCAATCCTGAATAACAAAACCCACGCGGGGGGCTCCATAACCCCTTTGTAGCCCCCATTTATCCCCCAAGAAGCTGACGGCCTCAGCTTTGAGGGGCCCACTTTGCCCTACCCCTCAAGGTTTAGTTAGGGTTTAGGTAGGGCTTAGGGACCTAAACACTAAATCCTAAACCCAAAGCCTAAACCTCACTGAAGTTTGGCCCACGGCCTACACTGCTCTGGCACGTAGTCCATTGCGCGAGGGACCTCTTGGAAATGGACTTGAGACTTTAGTGCCCTGGATTTCGAGCACAAGCTAGAAAGAGGTTGAGGGTTTGCATCTCTTTAGTCTGCTCAGCAAAACCTTGAAAACGCCAGGCTAGCTTCCACAAGCACACATTTTCTATTTTGATGAGCACTGGCGATGAGCACTGCTGAGCCCTTCTGGCCCTCCTGAATCAGTCGGGAACTCCTTGAAAAGGGTGTCTGGAGGACCCAACCATAAATGGTGGTTTCCATAAATTAGGGGTACCATTTTGGGGATCCCTACAATAAGGACTATAGTATATTTGGGTCTATATTGGGGTCCCCCTACTCATGGAAACTACCATATATGTATATACACATAAGGCATTTTTGGAATCTATAGGGCATATATTGAGAAATACTCACTTCTTAGACTGGATATGGAAAGAACTTCCTTCGCAGGTGCCCTAAACCCTAAACCCTAAATCCCTAAAAACCTATGCTGTCGGGGTTTGGAGAGAAAGGGGAAACGATTTTGCAGGACACTGAATCTTCGTCACCTCGTGAGTTGCCATTAAATGAGCTATAGTCTAAACTCCTAGTATCCCGGGGTTATATAGGGATTAGGGTTTAGGGTTTAGGATTTAGGGTTAGGATTTAGGGTTTAGGGTTTAGGGTCTAAACTCCTTAAAGGGGGGGTTATATAGGGGATTGTATAGGGGATTACTATAGGGCTTATTAAGGGGGATACTAGGAGTTTAGACTATAGCTCAAATGATCTTTCATTATGTTACCTCTGTAAGAAAACGCAATTGCTACATATCCTTGTTTTAGGGTGTTTGACTTGAACATTGTTAACACCAGTTGCTTGCGTGAGCCTGGCTCCTGGATGCGAGCTTACATCCCAGGTCGTCAAAATTATATCGCATGCTCGCCTGCAACTTTCGTGTTGTTGGCAAAGGAGGAATGCATTCCAATATAGCAGCCCGTGCACAATAGTCCCACATTTTTGCAGGTGCTTTTCTTTTACAAGCCTTCACTCTAACCCTACACCTATATTGTACCTTCCATTTCCTTATCCATTCCTTCATTCCCAACTAACTAGCACAACCAACAACTCCAAACACGTTGAAAAGATATACATATCCTTGGACTTGTGAAGCTGAGTAATGCATGGGCTCTCCTAACCACCACTTACACTACCCAGGTCCCCCCTTCGCTGATTAAGCACAAATGTTCATAACCGACCCGACTTAAGGGGGAACCTCCCGGGTAACACATTAAAACAAGCTCCCGCACCCAAGCCGCAGCCTCTCGAAAATCTGATACCACTGTAGGGTTTCGGGTTTAGGGTCGGATCAAATCCCTAGAGCCTGAGATCCAGAACCTACTCACGAAACTCAACGCCCCAAGCTCAAGATGGCTGTATGGTAGCTCAAGATGGCTGTATGGTAGTTTGCTCTAAATATTGGCAACCCTAATACAAACCATAAAATACTGTAACCCTCATGATCATTATGGAACCCCCCTCCCGAAAACGGTACAACTAATTTCCGGAACCTCCATATCGGACCTATCATGGAACCCTGCCTGAACAATAATCCCTGCCGATCCCCAGCAGCTCAGGGCCAACTCCCAAGCCCCAATCCCTGAACCCTAGACCCTAATCCCTAATCCCTAAACGCCTTCAACCCAAAACCCTAATCCTTAGACCCTAATCTCTAGACCCCAATCCCTAAACCCTAATGCCTAAACCTTAATCCCTCAACCCAAATTAATCCCCAAAAGGCCCTAGCCCTAAACCCTACACCCTAAACCCTCATCCCTAAATTCTAACCCCCTTTCCCTAATCCTAATCCTTACTCCCTTAAACTCTACCACCCCTACACCCTAAACCCTAAACCCTAAACCCAACTCTTAGGATCCCGAACGGATGATACCCAAGCCCGAAACCCTGAACCAACACCCGTTTAGGGAATAGGGTTTATGGGTTTAGGGTTTGGGGTTAAGGGCTTAGGACGAGGGTTTCAGGCTTAGGGTGTCGGACTTAGGGTGCAGGGTTTGGGGTTTGGGGTTTAGGGTTTAGGGTTTGGGGTTTAGGGTTGAGGATTGGGGATGATTCAGCTGAGTCACCCAGGGCACCACTGCCCTCGGGTCGCTGCCTGCAACCACGGCCTGCGCATGGAGCTCCGGCGCCTGTGCTCTGGCTCATTCCAGGATCGTTACACGTATACACCTACAAATCAGTGTATGAAGATATTGTCTTACAGACAGGGTTTACATATTATATGTATTACCGTAAACCCGAAATGGTAGTTTCCATTTTCTGTTCCATTATCCCTAAACAACCCCTATATTACCCCATATGTATATATAGATAGACACATACACATGTTTTGAACATGCGGGGTGTGGAGTTTAGGGTTCAGGGTCTACGTTGGTGTTTGGGTTTCTCTTGTGGTCACGCTTAGGATTTAAGGTCTAGGGTTGCCTTTGCTTCTTTCTTCCCGGTTCCTCCATCCTCAGCCCCCCTCCCCCAAGTTATAGATATATATGTGGACTTGTGAGTTGCACCGCAGGCGCACGCGTCCCAGCAAAAGCTTCTGTGCGGTGCTGCAGGGAGCTCTGAAGGGTAACGTTGCCAGTCGCGACGTACCCCCTAAGTCGTCACTGGTAGCGGAGCCTGACAGAGCTCCAGTAGTTGGGTTTGCTAGCTCCTGGACATGTCGTCCACCAATGTTTGGTCTTCGTGGAATCCTGTGGACCCACGACCCGCTGATCCGGCGGACATCATTCATGCCGACGATGCCAATGTGGCGACCGAGAACTCAGGACCGGCCGAAGGGAATGGCTGGAGCAACGACGTGCGACAGGAGAGCTCTGACAACCGGGAGGTCAGCGGCTCAGGGGAAAATGCTGGCCAAGGACAATCGTGGGGCGATTGGGGCGGCCGGCATTGGGGCGATTGGCAAGATCGACGAGGTCAGGCCGATGGAGGAACCGAACGGCGGCAATCCGATGCTTCCGCTTCTGATAGTACGACTCCGAGTACAACAGCCGAACGGCAACCCGGGCAGTGGAGTCGGCCTACCTGGTCAGAAGAAGATTGGAAGCGCTGGAACTCCTGGTGGGAGAACTCCGGCTCTTCTTCAAGGGCCACGGGCGGCGATGGCAGCGGCACGACCTCTACGACTGCGTGGTCTACGTGGGCGTCTACTACCCGGACGGGAGGTACCACGACTACACGACCGAGCACGGCGCCTACGCGAGAAAGCGATGAGGTGTGGCAACCACACGAACGAGGAAGCGGTGGAGGAAAAGGGCCTTCCGAGAAACTCATCATCCCGACCTTCAATGGAGAAGGAGAGGACGGTGACCTGGGCATGTCCGCTCGCAGCTACCTAAGACAGATAGCTGCGTGGGAGAAAATGACCAAGCTCGCCAAGGACCAGCGTGCCCTTGTTCTTTATCAAAATCTTCAAGGCTCTGCGTGGGTTAATGCCGAATCTCTCAGTGTCGAGCTCCTGGGCCAGGCAGACGGAGTTCAATATCTTCGGGATTGGATAGAGCAACATTACCTTGACGTCGAGGCGACGCTTGTTGGAAGGTCCCTAAGTGATCTGTTCCGGAAGCTGAAGCGAAGGCCAGCCCAATCGTTCAGGGACTATGCCGCAGAGTTCAATAGGCTGCTGGCGAGGGTGGACCGCGCCAACCTCGACGAGGCGACCGAAGTCAGCCTTTTAGCCAGCGTCGGGAACAAGTACGCTCTGAAGGCACTGCAAGCCGCGGCGATCATCCTGGACAGGTCCATGCGAAAGCCTTGGGAAAAGGGCGGGCGGTACGAGAACAACCGCCGGACCCACGTGGTCAACCAGACTGAGGCGGCCGAACATGGCGATTCCGAGGATGGCAAGGAGCTTGAACCCCCCGATGGCGACTTCGGCTCCGAAGACGAGGACCTCTACGTGACCTACATGACGGCCAAGGCGAGGTACAAGGACTTCACCAAGGCACGCGGCATCGAGCAGGGCGAGGGCAATAACGGGAAGAAGCTGGCGGAAGACCGCATCAAGGCCGCTAAGATGAAGAGCCACTGTTCGGCATGCGGACAGCGTGGACACTGGCATCGCGATGCTGTATGCCCAAAACGGAAGGCAGCAACCGGAGGTAATGACAACCAGGTGCAGACCATCCATGTCACGAACGAGATTTGTGAGCTGTCTGCGGTGAACCTTGCGGAGCTTCCGGCCGTGTTGGATACAGCCTGCTCGAAGACTGTTGTTGGCACCGGATGGCTTCAGCGATACCTTGACTACATCAAGGGCAAGGGTTTGGATCCCGGCTTCGTGTACGAAAAGGACGCCTTCCGCTTCGGCGCTGCCCACAAGATCTATGAGGCGAACTACTCCGCCATCATCTTAATGGCCATCGGCGGAAAGTGGGTCGCCGTAAAGGCGGCTGTGATCCATGGGGACATTCCTCTCCTCATGTCAAGACCGGCCCTGGCACGACTTGGTCTGGTTATGGACCTGGGCAAGAATGTGGCAGACTTTCGTGCAGTGAGCAGCGGGGAATTTGATTTGAAGGCGACTCCTAGTGGCCATCCCGCAATCTGCGTGGATCACCGTGGGCTTGCCAAGCCCAATGTTACAGAGCTCCCCAAGGTTTGGGAGAACCGTGGCATCTCGATCTTGAATGTGCGCGAGGTATACATGGTAGGCACCAGCATGCCAGATCAGGGATACGTTGCATCCATGGGCTCTGAAGAACATGCTGCCCGCGTATTCTACGAGAAACAACTAGACCCCGCCATAAAGAATCTCCTCACAGCTGACAGCCTGCACTCAGATTCTTTCTTAGCATGGTGGAAGAATACCTCATTGACAAGTGATTTCTGGATTGAGACTCCCAACACCCTTGTTCGAGTCCATCTAGTTCCCAGAAGAGCATTGTCTGACCCCCGGAAATGGCAGACCAAGCACACTCTTCAGAAAGAATCTCTTTTACAAGTCCTCGGCAGTTTGCGAGAAACATGGGGGATTTCGTGTCTCAACGAAAGGGCGCTTAGCACAGTCAGTGACCTTTGGCAGAGCGTTGCAGACGGCAGTTATCCGACGTTGTGGGTTGGCCGAAGCGTGTTCAATCGAGTTAGTCGCTCCATCGGCCTGCCCCTTCCACTTAGCGGCGATCATGAGCAAGCAGCCGGGTCTATGGAACATGAACAAGACCCAGTTGTCTCAGGAGTGCTTCCGCCGCGGCATCCCGATCAGTCCGACCTGGACCGTGTTGGAGCTTCGCCAAGTTCTCTCCAGCGAACGGCCGGACCCCCAGAGCCTCAAGCAAACAACCGGCAAGGGCCTGGCGAAGATGACTCTCAAGGAGCTCCAGGCGGAGGCGGCCGAGATGGACCTCCCCTATGGCGAGAAGGAGAGCAAGGGTTCCCTGATGTTGCGGATCAGAGATGCCCGCGCTCCGGACCAGACTGTTATGACTCTGGGACGCTTCAAGGGCAACAAGTACACCGACATCCCAGAGTTATGGCGATTGGGCGTCCGAAGAGGAGAGAGCGAACAGCGACAACATGCACCCGGACTTGAAGAGGTTCGTGCTGTGGAGGCGCTACCAGAAGGACTCGGTCAAGAAAGGACGAACCCCAAAGGAGCCGGCGCCCAAGTACCTCGATCCGGAGGAGCACGCGCTGATTCCCCCACCACCGGTCAGCGTGACGGGCTCGTCAAGTTCTTGGTCCCTGATCCACGACCCCATCCAGGACGACAAGGACAAGAAGGGCTACCCCGTGGTCCCGAAGGGCAAGGCGACCACTACATCGACCACGAGCACACCGAGCAGGACGTCGAGACGGGCCAGGGAGATCGAGGAGGACTCCAAGGAGCGCATGGAGCAGGACGTGACCCCGGACGTGGCGGAGGAGATTGCCAGGCTCGAGGCGCGACTGGCGTCACTGAAGGATCGACATGGAGTCAATCCCGGGCCGTGAGGGCCGGGACGGAGGCCGGAGTCGATGACAACACGGAACACGACACGCACCACGACATGCACTACGAGCACCACGATTTTGATGATGATTTTTGGTCCTGTCCCTCTGCGCAGGAGAACGAGGGCCACCAAGTTTTCATGACGAAGGCTGCCGTCAAGCAGTTTGCGAAGGATGGTCTGGATTTCTCTCACGAGAACCACGCTGGTGAGCAGGCTGCCAAAGAGGCGTTCGAGAAGAGACAGTTCACGTCCGACAAGGTCGAACACATCCTCGACCTGTACAATCTTGACGGGACCCGAGGCAAACGTCAGGGCATACATCATGGACAAGGCCAGCGTGCGACCTTTGGGTACTATGCCTACGGTAACTTTCGCGGAGTTAGCCGCCGGACATCCCAATGGCCTCACCTTGTCCGATATGTCAACGCCCACCTGGCTCAGAAGTGGACGGACGACAACGGAGAGGTACGCTCGCCTACATGGACATCTATATCCGTCAGCCGAAACCTGCCGTCGGCGATCCACGCCGACAAGAACAACCTCAGGGGCAGCAAGAACTACATCATGACCTTCGGCGAACATACAGGCGGACAGATTTTCGTGGAGCAACCCGGAGGCGGGATATGGCGGAACAACTCTAAGGACATCCCCGTCGAAGGCGTGCTCCTTGACCCCCAACAGGGACTATGTGAGTTCGATCCTCTTCGGCAACACGGCACTGAAGCCTGGCAGGGCAAGCGCTGGGCGCTTACCGCGTATACTGCAAGGTCTTATCCGGAGGCCAATAACGAGGAGAAGCGAGTTCTTCGCGATCTCGGATTCGGAGTCCCCGGGCGAGCCGAGATACGTCAGATGAGGGAGACGTGCGGAGGACAACCTCGACGCCAAGAACCAAGCAGCGGACCATCCCGATCCTCCAGGCCAGGACAATCTACACGGCGGAATCTATGGAAAGCCGCCGCCGCGCTGTCCATTATGTTCACCACTGCCCTGTCCATCATGACCGAGTTTGCCCACGAAGCGCTACCAGTTGCGAAGGCGCCCGAAGTGGCCCTTTTGGAAATTGGCGGAGTGACAGCAACCTGCCGTCTGGCAGAGTATGGTGGCGAAAGATTAAAGCTGGCGGAGCCCATTCTCCTCGAGGACCTCATCAACGACAGCGACCCTGTTGAAGGGGACTTCGGCTTGGTCGAGACGGCCGTCACGCGACACCAGCCGGGAGAACTGTGGCTGCACGTTCGGCCCGAGTGGACGGACGAGGGCATCTACGAGGACGTCATGGAGGCAGTGGACTTTCAGTTGCGCGGTGGCCGCGCGGTGGTCTTCCAGAATGACGATTGCGACGGCGGACTTTGGGAGAGCACGATCGAAGGTTGGGAAGAAACCGGCTACGTCGTCGACCACGACTTCGAGATCGACGGTGCCGAGTACGTCCGGGTGATCTACGAGGCGGACAGGGAGTACACAAAGGCGAAGGAGGTCCTGGCGAACGAGGACGGACCTCCCGAACGACTACGAACCGAAGCAGAGGACAGACGACCTCCTGACCGAGCAGATGGAGCCGAACGACTTGAGCGCTCAGCGGCACCTTTAGAACGAGGAGCGCGTGCTATCCGGTTCCCTCCCAGTGTACCTGGCCACATCGCTAGCAGCCTACGACGTCTACATCAAAACCTCGGTCATCCTGGAGTCAGCGACTTTGTTCGACATCTAAGACTGGCCGGGGCTTCTCGGGCAGTGTTGAAAGCAGCCAAGGTGCTTGACTGTCAAGTGTGCGCCAGAGGAAAAGCTCCGGCAATTGCCAAGCCGGCAAAGATCGGGTCGTGCTACGATTCAATGAGATCGTTGGCGTGGACCTGATGTACTGCCATGACTCTGAAGGCGTGAAGCACCAGCTCTTGTCGATCGTGGACTTCTCCTCCAGCTACCACGTGGTTGTGGCGGTCTCAAGGAAAGACACATATCACCTGGAACGAGCCTTTTGTGAACATGGGCTAAACGTCTTTGGCGCCCCCAAGGTGCTCGCCATCGACATGGAGACGGGCCTTGAGAAGTCTTTGTCGAGAATCGGGGACTACACCGGCACCAAGATCCGCCATGCGGCGGGCCAGGCACACTGGCAAGCCGGATGTACAGAGAGACAAGGTGCCCTATGGAAGACCATATTCGCCAAGATCAACGACGAGATGGCCATCACCAAGAGCGACCTGCACTTGGCAATTGGGGCCGTCTCCTCTGCCAAGAATAACTTGATCAAGACGAGCGGCTACTCGCCGGTTCAGCACGTCTTTGGATCTACGGCAAACATTCCGGAGGACCTCCTCAACGGACGGCGGGCCTTCGACCTTGGAGACGAGCCCGTGATCGATGATAGCCATGCCCGAGAAGTTGCAATCCGCACAAGCGCGCGGATTGCCTTCCACCAGGTCCAGACTGACGAGAGGGTCAGGCGGGCACTCCTTGGACGAGCAAGAGTGAGTCAACGGCGACCCGAGATCGGAGAGCAAGTCTTTTACTGGAGAAAGCCGGCAACTTCCAAGAATGGCAGGTGGCTGGGACCAGCCACGGTCATAGGGCACGAGGACAACAACGTCTGGGTGACCAAGTCCGGGCGATGCGTGCTTTGTGCCCCTGAGCATCTTCGACTTGCGACGGGAGAAGAACTGGGAGAGGCTTTCTCCCTTCGAGCCGCTAGAGAAGACCTTGAGCGCCTGCTTCAGGCCGACGACGAGCCGGACGAGGCCTTCATCAAGGACGACCCAGACATCGAGGACTATGAGGAAGCCGACGACGAGGAGATGGCCGAGCTCGACGGCGAGGACGACGAACGACCACCTCGAGGCGGACAACGTCGTTCCCAAGAAGCCGCGCCTCCTCAAGTTCTGAAGAGACACCGCACCAAAGGACCAGATGGCCAAGGAGGAGGGCACCCTCATGCAAATTCCGTTTGCATGTTGAAGACCGCCAAGACAGCCAGGTCACGGGAGAAGCAAGTACAAAAGGAGATCCCTTGGTCTCAGATACCACCTGAAGTACGACCTCTTTTCCGGGAGGCAGAGAGCAAGCAATGGGGCGAGCACATTGCCACAGGGGCTTTGGAACTCTTGGACGTCAAGGCCTCTGAAGAGATCCGCCGTACAGTACCGGCGGAAAGAATATTAGGTTCCCGCTTTGCCTACCGGGATAAGAACCTCGGGAAGAGGCGGGCGGTACCCACTACCCCCTGGCGGGCGAAGTCGAGATTGGTGGCAGCCGGACACAAGGACCCCGACTTGGGGTCGAGTGGCAGCATCGAAGTCGATGCACCAACCGTTGCTCGATCTACATTGATTGCACTGCTACAATTGTGCGCGTCCAAACAATGGACAGCTGCCGCCGGCGATGCGCAGGCGGCCTTTTTGCAGGGTCTCGAACTGCGGCGTGATTTGTGGCTCTCTCTTCCCCGTGACGGGATCGAGGGTGTAGACCCCCGGCAGCTGGCCAAAATCAAGAAAGGCATATTCGGCCTTTCTGAATCGCCAAGAATGTGGTTCGATAGGGTATGTCAAGTGCTCCTGTCCGAGACCTTTGTCCTGGCAGATGGAGAGTACAAGTTCCGTCCCTGCCCGCTCGATCCCTGTGTTTTCATCTTGACCAAAGAGGGCGACGATGGAGAGCCGGCTGGCTACTTGGCGTTGCATGTGGACGACATCTTGCTGGTCGCCCCGAGCGAGACTAACAAAACCTTGCAGCGAAAGATTAGTAGCTTGTTCCCTGTCGAGGACTGGGAGGAGGACGAGTTCGAGTACACCGGTTCCCACATCAAGGTCACCGTAGACGGCATCTATGTCAACCAGGCCAGCTTCTGCGAGGGAAGGCTGTTTCAGGTTGATGTGGATAAGGGACAGAACGGAGATGACCCCGCCACGGAGGAACAGGCGATCGACAACCGCTCGCTGCTTGGGGCTCTAAGCTGGTTGGCGACTCAAAGCAGGCCGGACCTTCAGTGTGGAGACGCCCTCGGACAACAACTTCAGAGAGCACCTCTTGTTCGAGATGTTCGTTTCTCCAACTCGCTGACTGCCAAGGCCCTGCGACACAAGGAGAAGGGGATTGTGCTCAGACCAATTCCCTTGGAGGAGATCGTGTTTGTGACATTTCATGACGCCGGATGGGCCAATGCAGAGCACGAAGAAGCAGAAGACGGTTTTAGGCTCACTCCACAGGAGATCGAGCAGGGCACCATCCACGACCTCTACACCTCCGACCGTCCTCGCGTGGCCAAAAGGACGCGATCTAGGATCGCCTCGCAGCTCGGGCACTTGATCATGGTGTTCCCCAAGAAGTTCCTCTACGGCGAGAAGGCCGCAGGTAGCCTAATGGAATGGAGAAGCCAGTCCTGCAAACGGGTCTGCAGAAGCACTTTTGGGGCAGAAACTATGTCGGCAGTCGAAGCCCTAGAAGGTTGTCAGTACATGCGCTCGCTCTTTGCCACCTTGCTGAAGGGCAGCCTAGTGAAGGTCGAGACTGCAAGGGATAGGTGGCCGCTCTTGTGCATAACCGACTGCAAGAGTGTCTTCGATCATTTGCATCGGGCCGGAGTACCTCGTATTCCTTCCGATCGTAGACTTGCCATAGACTTGGCAGCTCTTCGCCAAGAGCTCCAATTGGAGAGGTGGGCAGCAAAGCTACCACTGCAATGGGTACCGACGGAGTGCCAACTGGCAGACCCGTTGACGAAGCCCATGAAAGTGGACGATTTCTGGACCTCTCTTTGGGAAGGGATTAAATTGCCTTTCCGAAAGGACCTTTTCCATAGGGGAAAGGGTTTTTGAACCAGTGTGGACTTGTGAGTTGCACCGCAGGCGCACGCGTCCCAGCAAAAGCTTCTGTGCGGTGCTGCAGGGAGCTCTGAAGGGTAACGTTGCCAGTGGCGACGTACCCCCTAAGTCGTCAATATATATATATATATATATACATATATGTATATGTATATATATAGGGTAATATAGGGGTAAATAGGGAGAATGGAAAAGAACATGGAAACTACTATTTGGGGTGTAGGGTTGTATATCCTACAACCCCCAACTTCAGAAAACAAAAGGTGTTTGAGGGTGTAAGGCTTGAGTGTTTAGGGCTTGTGGGCTTTAGGGTTCAAGGTTTAGGATTTGGGGTTCAGGGTTTAGGATTTAGGGTTTAAAGCTCAGGGTTTAATCACCAATGTTTTAACCGTATGGCCCTAGAAGTGCGCGAAAGCCCGAAGATCTAAGTACAAGATAAAAGTCCTTTCAAAAGTGTTTTTCGGGATACCTAAGGATATGTATTGCATATTTCTTGATTTATCCTTACTGCAGTGAGGATGAACAAATAAATATGCTTCTTCTTCTATTGGTTCATCTAGGAAGTGGGGGTTTCAGGGCTAGGCGTTCCGATACCGAATGATTAAGTGCTTGGGATGTGGGTGATGGTATTTGTAGTACAAGTTTGGGGGAAGTACATGATTATTAGGCACTTGGACACTCAGGTAGTTGTTGAACCTTTAGACCTCTTACCTTCTTGCTGCGTTAGGGTACAGGGTTTGGGTTTTACGAAGCTGCACGTTTAAGATCCCTTTGCTGGTTCACAGCACGGCATGAAGGATTGGACAAGAAAATGGAGACTACAAGTTAGGGTTTGGGTTCAGGGCTTACGGTTTTGGGTGGAAATGAAACACTGACAAGAAAACGGAAGCTACTGTACTCTGGGGGTAATATTTGAACTACTACAGTGCTCCATTCCCACAGTCTCTAAGGGATTTGGAACCCCAGTAGAAATTATAATTTCAGCCAAATATTGGGATTCTAGGTAGGAGAAATTAAGAAATATTTTCAGGAACCTTGTAGAGTTCCTAATCACCACCAATAAGCCAACTACGACCTGCCAACCGCGGAAATCGCCTATGAGGGCTCGATGGTAGGCCTGGACATCGTCAGAGGAGGAGGTTGCACGCCCCTGGCCTTACAGTCCCCCCCTAAGTAGATAGTCTATGGCTTTGGGCATATTGTAACAAGATCCCCATATAACCCATATTCTGTCTACTTAAGGGGTACTAGAAACCCTAAACCCACAATAGTAGTCTCCAATTTTCTTTTCCATTATCCCTATATAACCTCTATAACCCCTATCTACTTAAATGAGACTATAGGCCGTAGAATAGGGTAGCCCCCAAACCCCCAAGGCCTATAGGCCTTGTGGCTATGTCGTCAGAGAAGACTCCGCTTTCATCAGTGGTGTTGTGGGCCAAGCTCGAAATGCTTGATGCCGCATAGCGTCAGCAATTCCGCAATCTTGACATTTTGACCAGTGTGAGAGGGTTTTAATCCCTGGAATGTTCCCCATTTGGAGCCATTTACAGGTGGGTGATTATCTGGTGGCCACTTTCCATACTACTCCGCCAAGAACCCCCTTAAGTCTCTCATCACTTCGAGGAGTGCTATCCAGGACAATTACAACATATGGGCCAATACGGGCCCTACGCATTCAATATGCATCCTTGCGCCCAAAGGCCTGACATACTGCCCAGATTCTCACTACAAAATGCCCACCCTCACCACAGTTCTTCTGTTCTTCTTGTGTACAGGCTTGAAGCATTTACACTCACTCCACAGGATTGATTCATGAGCACTACCTACGCTTCTTGCGATGAATAGTTGGCATGTGGTAGTTTCCTAAATTACTGTTCCCAAAATGGGGGAAATTTATATAGGGCCCCGTATTATAATGGGAACCCAAATATAGGACCCCGTACTATAGGGAATTTAGACCAATACCCATGTGATGAAAGTATATCTAAGGAGGAGGTGATGCAAACTGCTGATCACCCCAGGCTCCCTTCAGACCCAATATGAGCTATAGTCTAAACTCCTTAAAGGGGGGTTATATGCGGTTTAGGGTTTAGGGTTTAGGATTTAGGGTTTAGGGTTTAGGATTTAGGGTTTAGGGTTTAGGGTTTAGGGTCTAAACTCCTTAAAGGGGGGTTATATAGGGGATTATATGGGGGACTACTATAGTGGTTATTAAGGGGGATACTAGGAGTTTAGACAGTAGCTCATATGGGTCAAAGTACAAGCTCATAAGGGCCTCATACTTCACAATCCCTCAGAGATAACCCCATCCATAATGTGGCCTTGAGCTCTGCACTTAGGCATAGAATCGCTACTCAGGGATGACGAAGAGGAATGTTTTTTCCGTACTGGGCAGATGTAACAGCTACACGTTACTTCCCCTCCCTTACCATGTCTGACCACACCGCATCACATGAGCCACTGTCTAAACTCCTAGTATCCCCCTGAATATCCCCTATAGTAGTCCCCTATATAATCCCCTATATAACCCCCCTTTAAGGAGTTTAGACTATGGCTCACATTAGTTTGGAATTAACTTCAGAGATGCTCAGACCTTACTGGGTTGCTGTTAAGGAACTTAACTTAAGTTACCATATTCTGAGAATGTAATACGTAACAGGGTTTCCTGACGATAGTAACCCCAAACTTTTGCACTTTGAGAGCCTTCATCCCCTGAAAGGCAGAAACCTTACTGGTTTAGGGTTTAGGGTTTAGGGTTTAGGGCTTTAGGGTTTAGGGTTTAGGGCTTACTGGTGCTTCATGGGGAAGAAGGGCATATAACCCCTACACAAGCCCTTTGAAACATATTCGCATATTCCCTACTAAGAACCAGTAAAAAACTGTCAACCCTAAACCCACAAAACTTGCAATCAACACCTAAACCCGCTCAATCGTACTGGTTGCGAGTAGGAACTCTACATAATCGATAAGCGCTTGCTTTGTGAATTGCCTTCCTTCATTGTATAGTCGCGCTTTTGATCTTAAACCCTAAAACCCCAAGCCCTAAACTCCAAACCCTGATTCCTAAACCCTAAACCCTACGTAGTATGGCCACCTGGCGAGCATGATGACCCGGATTTACACAAGGGCTTTAGAAGAGGTTTTGCAAGTGCAGAAAGAAGAAGACCCTTCTAAAATTCTTGAGTGTCTTCACCAGCAGATTAAGAAGCAATTTGATGGAAAGGAAAACCTTCAAGTAGGCTCAGGAGCCGATGTAGGGGTTGTCAAGGTAGATATGATGGTACGCCAAATAGAATTTGCCGGTGCAAGAAATGGAATTGTCTTTCGTGAAAAATGGCCAATTTGAGACGGTAAAGCCGGATAGGGTACAGATTGGCGATCATTTCGACATAGATCATTCGTACGTTACTCAGACGCTGGAATTAGACAATCAAAAGCACAATTTCTACCTGGCCAGCGATGGCCTCAAGGATCTTTTCGGAGGTTTTGAAGCCAAGAAACTTGGAAAATCAAATGTGAAAAAACTTTTCGAAGAGAATTACTCCAATCCAATGGCGGTCCAAAAACAGAATCTTACCAAGTTCATCAGCGATTGGTCCGGCGGCATTCAACCCCTCGATGATTTATTGGTTGTTGGATTCAGCCTATAAAAACACTTTCAAGTCCGATTTTTTCCAACTCCGCCTAATTCATTTTGACATTGACCGGAGTTAGCCTTTCTTGCGTAACAAGAGTAGCAATGTTTGCTATCCAATTTTTTGTAAACAGCTGAATGATTACCGCGATTATCAACCAAAAAGGAGGGACAGGGAAAACAACCACTACCGTAAACCTGGGAGCAGAGTTGGTCAATAGAAAAAAGCGCGTATTAATAGTGGATTTGGATCCACAGGGCAATCTTTCTTATAGCCTCGGCCTGGATAGCGAACAGCCTGGACTGGTAGATATCCTTGAGAGGACTTTAGCGCTCCCAGAGGCGATTCAGCAGGCAGAAGGTATGGATGTCGTAACATCACATATTGGCCTGGCCGATCTCGAGTTTTCATTGTTGGATAGTGAAAATAGGGAACACCACGTGGCTACATTTTTGGAGGGGCTCGATTATGATCACATATTAATTGATTGCCCACCATCTTTGTCGCTTTTGACGGTAAATGCGTTGACAGCTGCTGATTACGTCATCATTCCACTGCAAATGGAAGTATTGAGTCTACAAGGCCTGGACCTGATTGCCTCGACAGTCAGCAAGGTAAAAAGTAACCTTAATTCTGACCTTCAGGTACTGGGGATATTGCCAGTGATGGTGGATGGAAGAAGAAAGTTATCCGCGGAAATCCATGCACACGTCTCGGAAAACTATGATCTCCCACTTTTCAATTCCATCATAAGAAATAATGTCAAGGCCTCTGAGGCACCATCATTTGGTAAGAGTGTGATTGCTTATGCGCCCAGCGCTAACAGCGCCAAAGACTACAAAGCCTTTACTACCGAATTTTTAACCCACTTTGAGTAATTCATGGCACTTGGTAAAAACATACGCAAAAGAAGCCTGATTCCTGATAGCAAGCCAGAGAAAAAGACTAAAGCGAAGAAGAAAACCCCTCCAGTCGAGAAGGAGGTAGCGTCTGGTGAACAACTGCCGAGGCATGAATTGGTCAGAGGCAATTTCATCACCAAAGAGGCATTTGAGAAACGACAAATCCTTAAGTCTAAGTTTGAAGCGGATCTTACGCTTTTGCAAGCAAGTAATAGTACACAATTGATCAGCTTTTCGGTTGGGCAACAGCAATATGCATTTGAGATTTTGCAAACGCGTGAGGTCATAGCAATACCCAAAATTGCTACGATGCCGCATACCCCGGAATTTGTAGCTGGTATTTCCAACGTACGTGGAAGCTCCGTTTTAATGATTGATTTAAGCAAAAGGTTTGGCTTCAGTAGTACCCAAAATGCCGGATATGCTATTATAATTGCCCATAACGAATACCATATTGGTCTGATGATCGAGGAAGTACCCAGAACCGTAACAGTCGCTGGTTCCACCTTCAAGTCAGCCGCATCCATCTTGTCAGATACGACCAGGGATGAAACATATATCAAGGCTACCGTTTCCGTCGATGATCAAATTACATTCCTTCTTGACATTGAAGAGTTCATAGAAGGGAACAAAATAGAACTTTTACCCACCAGCTTATCCAGCACCACTTCATGACAAAAAAGATTAGAGTACTTGTTGTCGAAGATTCGGCGTTTATGAGGCTTTTATTGTCTGATATACTTGGTAAAGCAGAGGATATTGAGATAGTCGGTTCGGCTAATGATGGACTTGAGGGGGTCGAAAAAGTGAAAGAACTGCAACCGGACGTAGTGCTCATGGACATGAACATGGGCGAATTTGACGGCCTCTACGCCGTGAAGCGTATAATGGCCGAGAATCCGCGCCCAATACTCATTTTGAGTGCTGTAGGCAACCTCGACCTGCAACCCATTTTTGAGGCATTGCACGAGGGAGCGGTGGATTACATGAACAAGCCCAGCCGCAGTAGTTCCAAGATCCGCGCGATCGACGGTGAGTTGATAAGTAAGATCCGAAATGTCTCCAAGGCCAACCTGGATCCTCAGCGGCAAATTGTGCCCTCGCAAGAGGAGATGGGCATTGCCAGTTCCAGAAACTTCGATGTAGTGGTAATAGGCGCCAGCACCGGAGGCCCCGCGGCGGTGGAAGAGGTACTCAAAGGCCTGCCAGGAAATACAGGTGCCCCGGTCATTGTGTGTCAGCATATGCCTGGTAACTTCATCAAACCATTTGTGGACAGATTAAATGGCCTGTGCAGGCTGAAGGTTATGATTGCACAAAAAGGTATGATCCCACAACCTGGGCAAGTCCTTGTGGCTCCAGGGGATGCAAATCTTGTGTTGGTAGATGACAAGGATACAGGCAAAAAAAAGGTTGATTTCACTGATAAAGTCTATAAAGAGTACAATAACCCTTCCATCAATGCCCTGTTTGAGTCCGTTGCGAGTAGCTACGGCCACAAAGCACTGGGAGTTTTGCTCACCGGCATGGGCAAGGATGGTGCCAGGGGATTGAAAGCCATTTCTGAAAATGGAGGATTTACAGTAGCGCAAAATCAAGCATCAAGCGTAATATTCGGCATGCCCAAGGCGGCGGTCGCACTTGGTGCCGTACATAAAGTCTTGGGAATAACTCAAGTAGCAAGGTTCTTACTGAAAAAATTATGAACGAGGATAAGGAAGCAGAATATCGAAAGCTCTTTCTTCAGGAGGCCACAGACAACTTCGAGGAGTTAAACAAACTCATCATAAAACTCGAAAAAACACCTGGAGACCAGCGGATGATTGATTCAATCTTCAGGATAGTCCACACCGTCAAAGGGAACGCCATGGGCCTGGGACTGGAAGCTATCGCCGGACTGACACACGTTTTGGAAGATGTGATGGGCGAAGTGAAGCAAGGCACCATTGCCCTGGATAGCAGCCTGTTCGAGTCCCTGTTTAAAGCCATAGATAAACTAGGGCTTCTTCTGAAATCGATGGAAACGGGTGAAAGAGTCAGTTACCTGGGGATCAAAACGAAGCTGGAGGTATTCCTGAAAAACAATAGGGGTAGCTCCGAGGAAACTGAAGACCATGGTCCGTCAACCGAAAATGAGGACGTTGAATCGGATGACACTACGCCCGAGATCACTTTTACCGATGTAATTCAGATCCCGGTAGGTAAAATGGATGAGTTACTTAACCTGGTGGGTCAATTGATCATCGAAAAAGACAGATTAATGACCAGGCTTGCTCAAAATGGTACCCGTTCCGAATTTGATGGTCTACAACGGATTACTTCGGACCTTCAATATAGTATCCTCAATGCCCGAATGGTGCCCATGGAGTTTATGTTCAATAAGTTTCACCGGATCGTCAGAGATGCAGCAACAATTGAACAAAAGAAGGTAGACCTCAAACTCCGCGGAGCAGACGTTGAAATTGATCGTAACATCCTGAAGATTATAAGTGATGCACTTATTCATGTGACACGCAATGCTGTGAGCCATGGGATTGAAGACAATGTGCTTCGCAAGAAAAAAGGCAAACCAGAAACTGGAGAGATCATCATGGAGGCCCTCTATGAGAAGGACAATGTTTTGATCCGAGTCGCAGATGATGGTGCTGGGATAGATCCGGATGCACTTCGACAAAAAGCCTATGAAAAAGGAATCTTGAGTAGAGATGTGGCCCAGTCACTCAGTGATCAGGATGCGATTATGCAAATTTTCCAACCGGGTTTTTCCAATGCTGAAAAAATAACGGAAATATCCGGAAGAGGCGTAGGAATGGATGTAGTGAAGAAGGCAGTGGAATCCATTGGCGGACAGGTAAATGTGGAGTCCACCATGGGTGAGGGTACGATAGTAAATCTTCTGCTCCCGTCCTCGTTAGCATTGAAGGCCGTGCTATTGCTCAAGGTAGGCGAGCAGGAATATGGTATTCCATTGTCATTCACCGAAGGCGTGGTATCCGTCAAACAAAATGAGATCCGCAAAATTGGAACTAACCTGACCATCGAATATCAGGAAAAAACAATTCCATTGATCTATGTGGAAGACCTCTTGGCGACCGGTGACTTGCAGAAATTTTTGGAATCCGCCGAGGGTTCGAGTAAGAAGACTCGGGGCGAGTTCGAAGAGGTTATAGTGGTCTCATATACTGGTAAATTGCTTGGTTTGGTAGTGGACAAACTCATGCATCGCCAGGAAATATTGGAGAAACCACTTCCTCACCCATTACATCAGACCAAGTTGCTAAGTGGTACAACCATTCTTGGCAATGGCAATGTGTGCCCTGTGTTGGATGTGGCTGCCATTTGTGATTTAATTTTTCAAAAGATCACCCTTAAAAGATCGACACTCTGAAACAAATATTAGAAACGCCTATTTCAGTATCAGACGAAGAGCTGAATGCGCTTATGGTAGCGATCAGAAATCGCTATGGATTGGACTTTACAAACTATGAGAAAGGATCACTGAAAAGGGGGGTCTCCAGACTTATGATGAAGCACCACATGGAGTCGTTACTCGAATTGTGGTCCCGAATTTTACGTGATGCAGATTTTTTCTCCGCCGCGATCGATGACCTGCTCGTCAATCTGACGGAGCTATTTCGCAATCCCGACGTGTGGCTCATGATGAGGGACGAAATACTCGATAAGTTTAGAAATCAGCGAGTTAACATTTGGCATGCGGGGTGTTCAACGGGTGAAGAGGTGTATACTATGGCCATGGTGCTCGAAGAAAAAGGGATGCTTACACATACCCAGACCCTGGCTACCGACCTAAGTAAGAAGGCCATCAAGGCTGCTCAGCTAGGTAATTATCCTGTGACTTTGCTTAAGCAATATCTGAAGCCTTTTCTTTCCTATTTCCCCAATGCGGCAATGGAAGACTTCTTTCAATTCAAGGGGGCACAGGCCAGTATCAAGCAACAGTACAAACGATATGTCAAGTATCAGCTACACAATCTTGTGCACGATCAGTCTCCGGGCAATTTTGATATCATATTTTGCCGAAATGTTATGATCTATTTTGATGATAAACTCAAGACAGAGGTTCTTAATTTGCTCTATAGAAGTCTCAATCCAGGTGGATTTCTTGTCATAGGATATTATGACATCATGCCGGAATATGGAAAGAAGCTGTTCCAATTGTATGATGTACGCACCAGAATTTACACCCGCCGAGTTTCAAAAATTTCGTAGCTCATGAATTATCGAATTCTTATAGTTGATGACTCGTCCTACATGCGAAACCAGATTGCGCAGATCGTAATGGGTATGGATGAGTTGGATATTGTGGGTGTCGCATCTTGCGGTGAAGACGCGGTTGACCTTGCCCTTGAGAAACGCCCGGACCTAATTTCTTTGGATAACATTTTACCGGACATGACAGGGCTTGACGTGATCAAAGCGATAAGACCCGATTTGCCAGATGTGAAGGTACTGATGATCAGTGCTGTGGGGCAACAATCCGCAATGAAAGAGGCAGCCTTATTGGGGGTGGAGAATTATCTGGTAAAGCCGATTCATGAAGAAGGGGTGGTAAAAGCCTTAAGGCAGCTAATGAAGTAACGTTTCAACCTCATTCAACTCCAATTTCACTCCTTGATTCAATTATATCGGACTCGTTTAATCGCTTTCTCAGACATTTGAATTATAAGTTCAACTTGCAAGGAACCATATGTTAGATAATCTCGCCCAGAATGAACTAGAAGTAGCTACTAAGCTCATTTTCGATGGACTTTCGATGGCCAAGGCTTCTATGGAGCAAATTCTTCAGAGTCCTATTGCCATAAGACAAATTGACTACAGCGATAAAAACCGAAAATTGCCCTCTGTTGAATTACAGGGTAATGAATCGCTGCATGTTATTAAAACCAATTTGATTGGCGACCTGAAAGGAACGAGTCACCTTATTTTTTCGGAGAAAGACGTGGATTCTATTTATCGCGCATGCCTGCCCGCGAGCGTTGTAGATAATGATACCCCGGAAAACCAGGTGATGAAGATGGGGTTCCTGACAGAGATCGATAACATGGTGGCAGCAGCTGTTATTACAGAATTTGCAAATTTTCTCGACCTAGATATCTATGGACACGTACCATCTCTTCAGGTAATGAATGCAAAGGACGTTGAAGATTATTTTGTAACCGAATCCAGTGAATTTGATTCCATCATTCACTTTAAGGCGATTTTTCAAGGAACTGAGCTAGACATATCTCCGGACTTTGTTTGGATATTCCAGAACGAACTTGTAGAAAAAATCAAGCAACAGGTTTAAATTGGTCTACCCAACGAAACGACCCATTTAAAAGGAAAAAAACTAACTGACAAGACCATTTTGTGATTATGGCGAAAAAAGTACTAATTGTGGATGACTCTATCTACATGAGATCTTTAATCAAGAACTCTCTGGAGGAAGGAGGATTTGAAATTGTGGGAGAAGCTCCAAATGGCGAAACCGCCATCGACTTGGCCCTGGACCTGCAGCCGGATCTCATCACGCTGGACAATATCCTACCAGATATGATGGGTTTCGAAATTTTGAAGGTGTTGAAGGAGGAAGGCCTGGAGGCGAAAGTCATTATGATCAGCGCTGTGGGTCAGCAAACGGTGGTCAACAAAGGCAAAGAATTGGGAGCTCAGGACTATATAGTGAAACCTTTTACTTCCGAGGACTTGATGGAAGTGGTACAACGTGTGATGGCCTAGTTAAGTACAAACCCAACTAACGAAATATAGACACCATGAAGCGTTTATACGACTTGTCGATTCGAAGAAAATTTGCTGTGGTCATTGTGCCATTGATCATTACGATTATCATCTTCGATTACCTGCAGGTAAAACATAAATTTCTGGATTACCAGGACGCATCACGCCTCAACAAGGCCATTATCATTGGTATTGAAATCAATCATGCGGTTCATGAGGTGCAAAAGGAGCGGAGTATTACCACCGGTTATCTTGCGAGTCAGGGAACTGCGTTTTGGACCGAAATGGCGCAGCAAAGAAATAGGACAGATAGCACCATAAATAAGTTTCTCACCGAGATTATCAGGCCCGATCTAAGTGATTTACTATCACTTCATCAAGAGGACCTGACGCACTTGCAGGATAATTTTTACAAGGTCAATGAATTGAGGCAGCAGGTGGATAACCTCTCCATTTCCACGGAACTTGCCATCAACTACTTCTCGGACATTAATAATACCGCCTTGAATATCGTCAATGACCTCATTAACGATACCAGGAACAAGGAAGTCGCACAACAAGTACATGCCATCATTTACTTCTTAAAATCCAAGGAATTTGCCAGTATTGAACGAGCGATTGGAACACAGGCTTTTTCGCACAATCAACTGGATTATGAGTCCTACAATCAATTTACGTCAGTTGTGGCGTCACAAATGGCATATCATGAGGCTTTTACAACCATTGCCAATGAAGAGTCACGTGAGAATTATGCCAGAATAGTACAAGGCCCCGATGTAATCGAGGTAGACCGACTCAGAGCCGTGCTTTTTGAAAATCAAACGCTCAATGAGGATCCTAACTATTGGTATCGTGTAAGTACCAATCGGATCAATGCACTGAAGCGAGTAGAAGACCTAATGTCCGAGCGCATTCAGTCATATACGGAACAGATAGCTGCAGAAGCTAATCGGAGTTTTTGGACATTTTTGGCTATAGATATTCTGGTAGGTGTGCTTGCCTTTTGGCTGATGTCAACTATTGTAACTAACCTGCTTGAAAATGTAAAGACGCTGGACGATTACACCAGACGTGTTACTTCAGGAGATCTGGGGCATAAGGTGACCATTAATACAAGAGACGAATTGGGTCACTACGCGAATACATTCAATATAATGGTGGATGAGATTAAAAAATCTCATGCCGCCTTGAAAAAGGAAAGAGATCACGCAAAATACCTCTACGAAAACATCTACAAACAATCTGAAGTCGTCTTTCAGAACGTGCAGCAGGGTATTTTCCTGCTTGATAGACGATTTCGAATTAGCAAGTTGTACTCCAGGGCGATGGAGACAATATTCGACAGACAGAAAATAGGAGGGGAAAATTTTGCCAATTTCATGAGGCCCTTCATTATTCCCAGGGATTTAGAGGCACTTGAAATGTTTATGCGACACCTCTTCAATACTGACATGGATGAGGAGGTAGTTAATCAGCTGAATCCCATTGAGCAGGTGAAGATCTACACGGAAACCGGAGGGGTTGTAAGTACAAAGTACGTCCATGTGGCCTTTACTCGTATCCTTCGGAAGGGTCAAATCCAGAGCATAATGGTTACCGTTTCCGATGAAACCAAATCCATCTTGTTACAACAGCATTTAGAAGAAGCCGAGAAGAAGAAGAAGCAGGAAACAGAGCAGGTGCTCAGTATTTTGAAAATCGATCCATCCGTGTTACGCGGGTTTCTGTTCAATACGAAGAAAACATTGGGTAATATTTCTGAAAAGTATGAGGCTTACGATGGGGAGGACTACAACTCACTTTTGGACCATACCTTTGAAACTATCCACAACCTGAAAGGAAATGCCACTGTAATTGGACTGGAGTTGATGAGTGGCAAATTTCATGAAATAGAAGAAGCCATCACTAAATTGAAAGGCGATGTAGTTAAAGGCAAAGACTTCCTGACCATACTTTATGAGATTGACGAGGCCAACAAAGTGTTGTCAGATATGTCCGAGATGCTCAGGAAAATTGCGGATATCTACAAGAAATTCCCGGCTGAAGGGCAGGTGGTCTCCAATATCATGGTCATTAATACACTTCAAAAAGGGGTAGAAACCTTGAGTGAGGAGCTCGGAAAACCAGTCCAATTTGCACTTAAGAATGATAAGAACATTGTAATTCCAGATACCTACATTACTCCTTTCAAGGATATTATGATTCAGCTCATTCGCAATTCTATGGCACACGGTATAGAGGATGGTAACGTGCGAATGGCTAGAAACAAGCCGCTTAAAGGCAATATAAACATCGATATAAGCGCAACTGCACAAGACGATATTCTGGTGGTTTACAAAGACGATGGTGGTGGTTTGGATATTGAAAAAATCAAGGAAAAGGCCGTAGCTCGAAATATCATCTCGGAGTTTGAAGCAGAGAATATGGCCGATGACAAGATCCCGGACCTTATTTTCCGCAGCGGTTTTTCCACCAGCGATAAAGCGGATACACACAGTGGACGGGGACAGGGAATGAATTTGGTGAAGAATATCATAGAAGATCAGCAAGGGGCATATTCAGTAAATTTTGAAGAAGGCAAATTCTTTGAAATGATCATCAAGCTTCCTTCTGTCTACCAGAATCAACCTGAGGACATACTTTCATGAGGCTACTTATTGTCGACGATTCGTCCATTATGCGAAGGACGATAGAGAAAAACCTAATCGACTATGATCTCGAGATCATAGGCATGGCCTCCAATGGGAAAGAGGCCTTGGAGATGGTCCGTTCTGAAATGCCTGACGTGATCACTTTGGACATCACCATGCCTGAAATGGATGGTATTTCGTGCCTGGAGTCAATCATGCAGATACATCCTGAGGCCAAGGTGATGATCATTACGGCACTCTCCGACAAACTGACTGGCTTAATGGCGCTTGATAAGGGCGCAAGAGGCTTTTTGTATAAACCCGTCAACGCCGACGATTTGGCCAGGGCTTTTGATAAACTCTTAAAAAGGAATGCGTAATAACCGAGAGGAATTCGAAGCTACCTGCAATCTATTTATTGATTCCGTTAGCAATTATTTCAAGCACCTGACGGAAATAGATTCCAAGATCCATGTTCCTTACCTGAAAGAAACGCAGGGACTGGTTTTGAAAGATTTCACAGGCATGATCGGCATTTCCGGAAGTAGAAAGGGATTTGTTTACATCTCCGCCAACCGGGATATGTTCGAGGATCTAATCAATATTTTTATCGGGATAGAGGACCCTTCCAATGCAGACATTCTCGACATGGCAGGAGAGATTTCCAACGTAGTAGCAGGGAATGTGAGGGCAAACCTTGGTACAAATTTCATGATCTCCGTTCCCGTAGTGTTTGAAGGAATGCCCAATGAGCTTGAAATCGAAAAGGACGTATCGTTATATGTAATTCCAATTAAATGGAAGAAACATGAGGCCTTCGTTGTTATTGGATTGAACTGAAAGAATACCTATTTTGGTCATCTCTAATAACTGTAACCTCCTTGCCCGAAAAGACCAATAAACCTTTTTCTTCATTTCGCTTCGACCAGGTCAAGGATCAGACCAAAACCAACTATTTCTCCTTGATGCCCGGCGAAGGGGCGTTTTTGAAGGTATTTGCAGATGCTTTCATTATCAATGAGCCCTTAGCGGCGGTTGGTAGAAATGGCTACTGGCTTCATGAGCGCGATGATGCCGTCTTCCTGGCCATTTTCGCATGTGCTGGGAGGGGTCACTTGGCCAGTATGATGACCAGAATTTATGCAAGCTCGTTGAAGCGGTTGGTTGTGGATCACAATATCCTCTTTCCAGGATCGATTTTGGGTTTCATTCATCGAGAGATCAAATCGCGTTTTAAGAATCGGGAAAATTTCATTCTGCACACGGGCTCTGACTTAGGTATCCTCAAGTTTGATAAAAAGTCGAAGAAGGTGGAGTTCGCCGGCGCTAACATTGACCTTCTATATCTCAATGGAGAAAATATAAACGTAATAAAAGGGGATCAATTACCGATAGGTCCGGAATCAGATGGCCGCGCAAGTTTTCACACACAGACGCTGGAAAACATGGCCGGTAAAACCTTGTACTTGCAGACGGAAGGCCTCAAATCTTTGGTAGTAGGCACGGCTTTTAAGGCACTTGGACACAAAGGAGTTCTAACTTTGCTTAATAAGGTCAGGGACAAGTCTTTCAATGACCAGTACACTCTTCTCAGCAATTACGTCAAGAAATGGAGCGTCGCTACCCGGAAAACCGATGATATCCTGCTTATTGGGCTTAAATTCTAGGGATTTTTACAACAAGGGGCTTCCAAAATTGCCCGTTCCCTCGCTAATTATTAGATTCACAGAGAGTATACCCATTGGCGGCCATACCACCTAACCAGTACATGACAGCTAGCTTAAATTCATTGCAGGGATTAATTGAATCTCGTGCCTATAGATATGGACATTTCAAGGAGTTCGTGAAGAGCCTGTTGAGGCAATTGACCTTACAAACTCAGTCTGAACGTGCTATTTTGTGGTTGTATCAGCCATCGAGAAATTCAATTCGAAATTATTGCGTATATAGCCACCTCGATGACGCTTATTATAGCAACGATGTAATTCTTGAAAGGGAGCACCCATTCTTTTTTCAATTGATTATCGGCAATGTCCTAACTACCATTGGAGACATTTCCTCCTGGGAAAACCTAAAAGACCTGGCAGATTCTTACTACCGTCCATACAACATCCATTCGATGCTGGGAATGCAAATTTGGAATAAGGGCAATCTGTTTGGGTTTTTGTTCCTTGAATCAAACAAGCGCGCGAAGAACTGGCAGAATGAGGATCAGGTGCTATTGGCAAATGCCTCTTCACTCATTTCCCAGGGATATGATAATAGCATCACCCGGCGTGAACGAAAGTTCCTGGAAGAGCATACACCCGATTTCAATACAATATTTAACGATATTCCAATACCAATCTGGATTTTTGATCCAGGTAACTACCAAATACTGGAGGCTAATGAGCTTGCGGCTAAAATATGCGGATATGAGGGTGACGAGTTTCAAAGCCTCTCACTCAGACACCTGCTTCAGGATACGGAGTTGATTCACCTGGACGAGGAAAATCAGACGGCTGGCGAAATATGGAACAAGCACAATTGGACCCTTAAGCATAAAAATGGCAGCAAGATTCATTCGCAAGTAAAAAGTACACATACCGTATATTGCGGGGAAAGTGCGAGATTGGCCGTTATTACAGAGATAACACGGGAGAGGAAAGGGGTGAAGGAACAACAACGCCTGGAACAGAAGCTGGCGGATCACGCTTTTTATACCTCCCATTATGTGCGAGGACCACTGGCGAACATACTTGGATTGATGGATTTGATAAAATTGAGTTGGGAGGATAGAGAAAACTATGAAGACCTCATTTACCGGTTAAAAATTCAAATAATGAATTTGGATGAGGCAATTCGCGTTATGAGCGCAAAAGTTGAATTAGATTAGCAGAACAAATCACCGACAAGACCGCTAATTATGGCAATGAAGAATAAAGTAAGGGACATCATACTGAAGAGGACTAGCTTCATTATTACATTGCTCCTCATTCTCAGTGCCGTTGCTCTCTTACGGGTTGCCACTACACACAAAGACGTTGATGACGTGGCAAACATTGATTTGCCCTTGATTGAGATTCTCACGCAGATCGAAACCAATCAGCTCGAACAATCCCTAAGCTTTGAACGCGCTATTCGATATGCGGAAGAAATAGGTCTCAACGAATTTGCTGAAACAAATTTTTTAGCCGCCGATAGCAACTTTAGGTTCATGGCCAAATTGGTTGATCAGGACTTGCTAACGGCAGAGCAGCAGGTGGTGGATGCCCTGGAACGTACCTCTCAGGAGGCGCAGCAGATAAAACTACGTGGACTATTACTTTCATTGCGTAAGCTGGAAAACGATCATACGAGTTACGAGAACCATGTGTTGGAAGTACTCGAATTGTTGGAAGTCGGAAAAGTGCGTGAGGCCGTGCTGATTACCGAGAAGGTAGAAGGGGAGGAGGATCAGTTCAATAAGCAAATAGAAGGAGTGCTGATGAGGCACGAGATGTTCACGGAAGCCCTGGTAGATATTGTCGAAGAGGAGGAAGTGATGTCCATGAAATGGATCGTGATTTTGACTTTGGTTTTTGTGATTTTTTCACTGGTGGCGGTTTTTACCTTCAGCTATACCATCTGGCGTCCCCTTGAAGATATTAGAAGCGGCGCTGAAAAGCTAGGCGCAGGGCACTTGGATACCAGGGTCGAACTCCGTAGTACCAGTGTCACAGAAGACATTGTTAACGCTTTCAATAAAATGGCATCCGATCTACAAGCCTCCAGTGAGGAAGTAGACCGTTTCATCCATTTCTCCTATAGCACAGCCAATGATCTTAAGGCGCCTGTAGAGACAGTTCGTTCTTTGCTGGACATGCTTAGTAAAAAGGACATGCGGCAGGCCGATTATGATGCGATTTTAAGAAATACCAAGCGTGCTGCCGACCAATTGTCAGATACGGTGGCTGCTCTGAATGAAGTAAATCAGCTGAGGGAGCGACTGATCGAACCCAAGGATCACCTGAATTTTGATAGAATCTTGAATGAAGTTGGGGCAGGAATGATTGAGGATATAAAAGCCGCCAATGCAGTGATAAAAAAGGACTTCTCAGCCATCAAAGAGCTCGAGTATCCCAAGTCTCACCTGAAGACTATCATGGCAAATTTGCTATCCAATTCCCTCAAATATCGCAATCCCGAAAAACCACTGATCATTCATTTGAGGACCAGTGTTTATAAAAATCAAGTAGTACTTACGGTGAAAGATAACGGCTTGGGCTTTGATTCAATCAAGTACAAGGATGATATCGTGAAACCTTTTGTTCGATTGCACACCCACACAAATGGTAGTGGATTAGGTATGTACATCGTAAAGACCATACTTGACTATCATCAGGATGAAATAAAACCTGAGAGCCAGCCAAAGAAAGGAGCCAAATTCACGATATTCTTTAACCAAAGAGGCTAGGGAAACCTTTCAAGTAATATTCCGTGATCACACATGATCACTGACATAAATTTGCTTCATTGCAAACAGATACATGAATGAATTAGCTCCGGTATATCGTGAGATAATTGACGAACTTATTGCGGGTTCCCTAGGAAAGGCATGTGGAGCGATGGAGCAAATGCTCAAGATCCGCATACGCCAGGAGAATGTGGAATATGGACAAGGCCGACTTAAGCCGATTCCCGAATTCGATCAGCTGGGCAGATTCAAAGTTCATGTCGTGCGGGTACTATTAAAGGGGGAGATTGGTGGTGCTTTTTACTTTTTGGTGAATGCCCATGAAGTGGATCTGATCAACCAGGTCTGCTTGCCACAAGAACTCAACGCCTCCACATTATCTGAAGATAAGATGATGAAACATGGTTTCATGTCTGAGATAGAGAACATGATCGCCTCCTTGTCCATTGGTCAAATCTCGGATTTTCTGGGTGTGCAGTTGCTAAGTGATGTTCCCGAAGTGCACATTATGACCGGGGACAGTGTCAATAAATACTTGATGGCTGAAAACAATCACAATAGAACGGATTTTTTTGTTTCCAGCAACCTGTCAGGAGTAGTTGTCAATATCTCACCATTTTTCATTTGGATGCTAGACAAGAGCTTCCTGAAGACATTGCGATTGAATATAGTGAGTTAAAGCTCCCTTAACGATTCCAGCAATGTTGCGTTGGACCCTTTCTTCCTAACGATGGTCAAGGGGAGATAATCGATAGCTTGAATTAGTTTCTCTGCCGTGCTGCCAATAAATAGTGCGGAGGCAGCCGTCCGTCCCTTGGCACCAATCAAAATGCCGCTGACTTCTTCTTTGACCGCCAGATCTTTGATCACCTGGCCAAAATCATCATGTTCGTTCAGGGAGAACATCGGCGTAATGGGTACATCCTTTGTATCGATACTTGCTACCCAACCCTGGTATTCCTTTTGCGCATTTTCCTCCATGATCTTCGCAAAGTCTTTGTATGATTTCCCGGAATAGTGGTATCCTGTAGGAACAGAATAGACGTTTTGGCAAATGATTTCTACTGCGGACTCGTTGCTCTTTGAAATGAAAATGCCATATTCAAGGGCCATTCGACTATGAACCGAAAAATCAATAGGTATCAACAACTTTTTCATCTCAGGAGTGTGCCCCTCCGGAACCACGATGAGGCTACAGGGGGCCCTTCTTGCTAATCGTTGATTGAAGATGCCGGACCCTTTTGATTGCCATTTATTTCCACTGATGGCGACATCAATATTTTCTTTTTCCAGGCACTTAATAACCTCCTTGAAGGGATTCCCCTTCTTAACAATCACTTTCAAATTGGCACTGGTGTCTGACGGAATTGATGACTGAAGGTACTTGTGAATTTGCTCTTTTTGAAATTTCACTACCTCGTCATTGAGTTTGCTGAATGAAGGGTCCTTTAAGTCCGCCAACGTTTGAATGACGTTCATGAAATAGACTTCCTCCGCTGGCGAGGAGGTCAGGATAAATGAGACAAAGGACATAATGGTCTCATCCATCTTTGAACCATCAAGGCAAACTAAAATTCTACGAGTTTCAAGCATGGATATCCAGGAGGTTTATTGCTTTACAAATTTACCTTTTTGCATTTTACTCGAATAGCCGGGCTGCTCTCAATAATTTATCAAACGACGACATTCACAATCCTTTTTGGAACAACGATTACCTTTTTAGGGACCTTACCCTCAGTCCATTTTTGCACTACTTCATTGGCCAGCACTTGTTCCTGTACCTCTTCGGAATTCAAACTCAAGGGAAGTGTAATTTTGACTCGCATTTTTCCATTAACGGAAATTGGATATTCAAACTCATCTTCCTGCAGGTAGCTCTCATTCACAACTGGGTAGCTGGCAGCGTTAATAGAATTCTGATGACCCAGCAACTCCCATAATTCCTCGCAGATGTGCGGCGCATAAGAGGACAAGGCGATGGTCAAGGGTTCCAACACCTGCCGTTTGTTACACCGACTTGTGCCGAGTTCATTCGTAGCAATCATAAAATTGCTCACCACGGTGTTTAAAGACAGCCTTTCAATATCCTCCTGAACTTTCTTCAACGTGCTGTGAAGTATTTTCCACTCTTCCCTGGTGGGCTCTTGGTCCGTAACTTCGAAATCTCCCGATAGGTGGAATAAGGCCCAAAACTTCTTTAGGAACTTATGAACCCCTTCAATTCCGTTTGTATTCCACGGTTTACTTTGCTCTACTGGACCCAGGAACATTTCATACATCCGAAGCGTATCCGCACCGTACTTTTCGACCAGCGAATCCGGGTTTATTACGTTATACTTCGACTTGGACATTTTTTCAATTTCTGATCCGCAATGGTAATGCCCGTCTTCTAAGATAAAGGTCGCACTAGCGGCTTCCTGCGTTTGTTCCTTGAAAGCTTCTATATCCAGAATGTCATCTTTGACGATGTTTACATCCACATGCAAAGCCGCTGTTTTGTAGCCATCCTTGAGTCCTTTTGATACATACTTATTTTCTCCTTCTACCCGGTAGACAAAATTGGACCTGCCTTGGATCATTCCTTGATTAACCAACTTTTGGAAGGGTTCAGGAGTGCTCACCACGCCAATGTCATAAAGGACCTTATGCCAAAATCGAGCATACAAGAGGTGTAATACGGCATGTTCTGCTCCGCCGATATAAAGGTCTACATTCATCCAGTATTTCTCCTTTTCGGGCGAAACGAATACATCTTGGTTAGCTGGGTCGAGATAACGCAGATAATACCAGCAGCTTCCTCCCCACTGGGGCATCGTATTGGTTTCCCGCTTGCCAGGGCCACCACATTTGGGACAGGTGGTGTTTACCCAGTCGAGCGCATTTGCCAAGGGTGACTGGCCGTCCTCGCGAGGAGCGTAAGAATCCACCTCAGGTAGCTCAACCGGAAGTTGATCCTCGGGAACAGGTACCGTACCGCATTCTTCGCAGTGTACGATCGGAATCGGCTCTCCCCAATATCGCTGCCTGCTGAAGATCCAGTCTCTCAATTTGTAGTTAATGGCGCCTTTGCCCTTGCCTTCTTTTTCAAGTCTATCAATGATGATTTTTTGAAAGGCTTTACTGTCAGTTCCATTGTATTCTCCGGAATTCAGGATCAGTCCATGTCCGGGATAGGCCTCCTGCTGGTTTTCTATGGCCTGACCATCGGGAGAAACTACCTGGCGAATGGTAAGGTCAAATTTTTGTGCAAATTCAAAATCACGCTGATCTCCACCTGGGACAGCCATAATGGCTCCGGTGCCGTACGAAATCAAAACATAATCCGAGATCCAAATGGGAATCTCTTCACCATTGATGGGGTTAATTCCATAAGCGCCTGTAAAAACGCCTGTTTTTGATTTGTCGAGTTCGGTCCGCTCCAGGTCGCTTTTGCGACTAGCTTGAGTGACATATTCCTCCACTGCTTGCTTTTGAGCGGGTGCTGTGATCTGTTCCACCAGATCGTGCTCCGGAGCCAGTACAAGGTAGGTTACACCGAATATTGTATCTGGCCTGGTGGTATATACTTCTATTGGCGTATGGTGACCTTTTATCCCAAATTCAATTTCCGCACCATGACTCTTCCCAATCCAGTTGCTCTGCGAAAGTTTTATGGATTCCGGCCAGTCAAGTGTGGACAGATCCTCCAGGAGCCTATCGGCATAAGCAGTGATCTTGAGTACCCATTGACGCAATTTTCTTCGGACTACTGGAGTATTGCAGCGTTCGCACCGACCATTTTTTACCTCTTCATTGGCTAACACGGCCTTGTCATTTGGACACCAGTTGATTAAGGAATCTGCTTCATAGGCCAATCCTTGCTCATAAAGTTTGAGGAAAATCCACTGAGTCCATTTATAAAAGGAAGGATGGCTGGTCCAGACTTCTCTCGACCAGTCGAAACTAAACCCAAGACTTGCGAGCTGCTCCTTATACCTGGCAATGTTTTGCGCAGTATTGGTTGCAGGATGTTGCCCTGTTTTGATAGCATGCTGTTCGGCTGGTAACCCGAATGAGTCGAATCCCATGGGGTGCAGCACATTGAAGCCCTTAAGTTTTTTGTAACGAGTAATGATATCCGTCGCGATATATCCTAGCGGGTGACCCACATGCAAGCCTGTTCCAGAAGGGTAAGGAAACATGTCCAATACATAGTATTTGGGCTTTGAGGGGTCCTCTTTGACTTTGTAGATGGCGTTTTCTTCCCAGAATTGTTGCCACTTTTTTTCGATTCTGCCGAAATCGTAATCTGCCATGATTCGTATTGAAGCGCTTTTTAAAGGGCGCAAAGTTAAAAGATCAATGCACTTTATTCTTTTTTTTTCCTAGAGGTTGGAAACCTTTCCAATTGGCCTATGTCATTAGGTCGAAACTGAAATAAAACTTAGGACGATGAAGAAATTACTACTGGTTATGATTGGAATTTTGGTGGCATTCCTCAGTTGGTCCAATCCGACTAGAACTAATGCTAACGACACCATACCCCAGGTAGAAGAGGATGCTGAACCGAAGATCATATACTATAAATCCGACAGACCGGATAATAACAGGGTCTCTTATCGTTCTAACTCAAGAAATAGGGGAGCTCGTATTAAGACACTTTCCGGATCCATGAATCACTCAGGTGGGTTTGGCGCCATTTCGTTCAAGACCACATCTTTCAGAGACGAAGCGATGGTCTTCGCGGGCGCAAGAGGTGGTTGGATCATCAACAGGACGCTAGCGCTGGGTGCCGAGGGCTATGGCATTATACCAACAGCTAAGTATGACGACATAGAAGTAGGTTCAGAAGTGCTGGCCCTTGGCGGGTATGGAGGTATGTTTTTAGAGCTCATTTTCTTCTCTAATGAGGTGGTACACATTACGTTTCCACTGGGAGCAGGAGCCGGGTGGCTGGGCTACGAGCAGACGGAAGGATCAAATCAGAGCGTGGGTTCCTATGAAGGTTCGTTGGTGGACGATGATGTTTTTTGGTATGTAGAACCAGGAGCAGATATTGAAGTGAATGTGGCTCGAAACTTCAGGCTTGTTTTTGGACTCAGTAGAAGATATACGCAGGATCTAAATATCTTGAATACGGATGGTCAGGCGCTTCAGAAGATGAATTTCTTCGTCACCCTTAAAATAGGAAGTTTTTAATCAGTAAGAAATAGGTCGATAGCTCTAAAAAGCCTACATATTTGTGTGGGCTTTTTTATGTTAAAACCATGAGTAGATCTTTTTTAGTGAGGTTAGGTCTTGTTTGCTTGATCTTGTGTGCGCACTACTCCATACTTTCTCAGGCCATCAATACGGACCGTCCCACACAGAGTGCGTCTGCATATGTACTTCCACAAGGAAGACTACAGTGGGAAGTGGGGGCACTATTCCAGAAGACAAGCGCCGACCTTAATCAGTTTGTGGCTAACAATTCACTTTTTCGCTACGGTGTTTCTGATAATTTCGAAGCCAGACTCACCTTCAATTACGAAGGTTTCAAATTCAATCAAGATGGAGGTAGCCTTACCGAACGAGGCTTCAGCCCGGTGGTTGCAGGTTTCAAATCAAAGATTGCTGATGAAAATGGCTTCTGGCCGCAGATTTCCTTTGTCGGTCAGGTGGCCTTACCTAGTGGGGAAGAGCCGTTCAGGGTTAGAACCGCCGTGCCAGGATTTCGCTTTAGCATGCAGCATAACTTTGCCTCTAGCAGCAGCATCGGCTACAACTGGGGTATGGAGTGGTCTGAAGGTATTGCCGGTACGACCAATATCTACACGTTCCTGTTTAGTCAGGGCTTTGCCGATGATTTTGCGTGGTTTCTGGAATTCTATGGCTTTATCACCGAAACGGAGGACGATCACCGGGGAAACTCAGGTTTGACTTACCTCGCCAATGAAAAACTCCAATTAGATGCTTCCGTTGGCTTTGGACTCTCGGAGATTTCTCCTGACTACTTTCTTTCCATTGGTGTGTCTTTTGCCTTTATAAAATAATGGAGCTGCATCAACTGCGAGAATATTGCCTGTCTAAACCTGGAACCTCGGAGTACACTCCATTCGATGAAGATACGATTGTGTTTCGCGTTATGGGAAAGATCTTTGCGATTACTAGTATCAGCCAGTACGAATTTGTCAACCTCAAATGTGATCCCGATTATGCCTTAGAACTCAGGTCGGAACACGCAGATATCAAACCCGGCTGGCACATGAACAAGGCGCATTGGAATTCCGTATTTCCCACCGTAGGGGAGAAGCTAATGAAATCTTTGGTAGACCACTCATACGACCTGATTGTCAGTAAGTTACCAAAGAAGGATAAGGTCGAACTTCAGAAGCTTCAATAAATCCTCCAGTTCACCAATATCAATACTCCAGGCTGCAGGCCATTTTGTGTGATTGGTCGTTTCGTTAGACTGAATAAAGTCACCAATATCCCATTACTCAAAGCACCAAGTCTACTCAGGCTTTTTTGAGGTCAGCATGATCGGGCTAAGTTGTAAAACGCTACATTTTTGTATTTTGATACAAAACGGTTTTAGATTGGATATACCAATTTAACTAGTTATGGGTTCAGAGCTTCTTATCTTTCGGAGCTACGGTCTCAATTGTTCAGTAGCTCCGAAAGAAAAACAAGACATATTGGTTAAATTCCTAGTTAGAGTAATAGGTAGTACTACTATTGTTGGATGAATTTTCGTCCGATGACGGATAAATCTTAAGTTGAATTAGGTTAGAGGATCCTGACACTTGAGGTAAGCTCAAAAATCCGGATTCTGTAGTGCCGTGTGTGCTGTTCAGTGTTCCATTGCCGGTTTGGTAGAAAATATTTCCGCCACCATAGGTATTAAATACTCTAAACTCCCAGTTGTAATTAACCGTGTTAAGTACAGTCCCCGTGTTATTCACCTCGAATCGGTAGTATTGATAACCTGACCTATTGGGAAGCCGCTCTGCATCCAACTCAATTTCAATGTAGGCTCGGTCAACTATGTTCAGCTCCTGAACCACGCCAACCAATTGCTCAGGTTCGCAACTACAAATGCCCGAAATAGTTGACTCTATGCATTCTTGTGTCGTGGCAATCAAATAGACCTTGTCCTGAAAATACCCATTGTTCAGAGTAGCGTCGTTAATCTTCTTTGGCCATGTCACCGTCGTGGTTTTGGGTGTATTGCTAGCTTTAGCCAACCAACCAGTTATTTTGGCGTCATAAGGTTGCCAATAGGGGTCGGAAGATATGTAAACGTTGGTGTATTTGGACCTGAATTGATGATAAACCCCACCACAGTATCTATTACCAGGATCAGCCGTCGTAGTAATGGTGATATTAACCGTAGAGCCTGAATTTTGTGTATGGTGCGAGTTTTTTGCCAATGTGTATGGTTGTGCATAAGTCCCACTTTTACAGGTGATGACTGGATCAACGGTCACAGTTTGGGCTTGAGCGAAGGAAATAATAACTAAACAAAACGAGATAAGATTGATTCTTTTCATAGCTCAATGATAGGGACAAAATCAGTTTTATGCAATCGAGGCGAGGAGCTTCTACATAATGAAATGATTTCTTCATTTACACCTCATATTACATGAAAGAAACTTAGCTTTTCGGCAGTCCCTGTCTGCCAAATTGTCGAAACTATTCCATCGAAAATTTTGACGAGCAGGATCCACTTGTGGTTCTCTTCTCAAGTTCCTATCTTTCAATTATGCTTTTAACTGCGTGTATTATTATTCCGCTTTGCCTTCTTGCGATGACCCAATATTGGAAACACGGTCCCTTAAGTGAGCCGTAGGCGTAGGAGAGACTACAACAAGCTAGCGTGCTTAATCATACATCCGCAAGTTGATGGGGTAGCAATTTGGTACCTAGGTAGGGAAGTCTGATTCAATAAAAAAAGAGGGCCGGTTCTGCCCTCTCATCAAATCACATTCAACTAAAGCCTTGGCTCAGTGGGTTCTTAATGTACGAGCAAGTTAGACGAGGAGAGAAGTCGTCACAATACCCAGTTTAGGGTATTTTGATAGACAATAATTACCCCAAAAAAGGAAAGTATTTAGCCTACGAACATTCGGGCCAACCTAATTTCTTCATAGTCCAATCGCCCATTTAATCCTCGGTGAATAGCACTAAGCTTCACTTCACCTGCGCTATCGAGTAATTCCTCTTGTCCGCTGGCCTTGATCTTGTTCATGGTCTTCTCAACGGCAGTGATGTCCCTCTGGGAGGGCCGAAACGCGGAAAGATCAAACTCCGGATGCTCCTTTTTGATCTTTTGCAGATGGCTGATAATAGTTCCCTCTGTTAGCCCTCTGTCAAAGGCAATTTCCTCGAGTGACTTTCCCTCTTCGATCATGCTTTTCGTTCGCTCGAAGGTATTCTGCTTCGCACCTCCAGCTTTTGATCGGCTTTTCCTGGTATTTCGCTCAATTAACTCGGGATCGTTGGTGCCCCCGCATTGATCGATGAAATCCAGGTGGGAGATGGTGATTGCTTCTTTTTCCAGTGCGTGTAACTGGCTAACGGCTTCACCTGATAACTCCTGGAAACGCTTGTCTGCCTTAAAGGCCAAATTCTCAATTTCCAGGGACATTTTATTGATGCCTCTTAAATACAGTTGGTCCAGGGATTTCAGTCTCGAAAGCGCCACATAACCCTGTCCTGGTTCGAAAGTGCGGGACAAATCGATTTCAGCGGCATCCAGTGTCATCCCCTGGCTTTTGTGCACTGTAATTGCCCAAGCCAGCCGCAAAGGAAACTGCTTGTAAGAGGCCAGCACCTTTTCCTTTTCGTCATTAATTGTCCATTCCTCGGGCTTTACGACGATTTCCTCCCCGGTATCTGTTCCGACTATGGGATATCGCTGATCTCCAAAGGATAAGACAGTTCCGAGGGTGCCATTGAAATACTTTCGCTCGGTACTGTTCCGGACAAACATTACTCTTGCACCCGCTTTAAGTTGTAAAGTTGGCGCTGCCAGGACTGAATTCCTCAAGCTTTCCACGAGTTTCTTATTGCCTTTCGTCTGGGCCTCGAATACCTCGACTTTTCCATCCAATTGTACTAGTTTCTCTGCATTTATCTGATCAACGTCCATGTTGTGCGTGAACAATTTCACAGGAGCAGCACTTTGATCATCTGTCAATCGCTCATTCAGTGCCTCGGTTACCGAATCATTCACTATTCGGTTTCTTATGCTTTGAAGAATTTGTGACAGCCGCTCATCTTTTTGCCGATATTGATGGTGTAAGTAGCATATCTTCAAATTGGTGTTGACCCAAATTGGGTGCATGAAGGCGAATTTTTCCTTCGGTGGAACTTTGGTTTTGTATACCGGAGGAAGTTGAAAGAAATCCCCTGACGTAACTATCTGAATACCCCCAAATGGTGCATCATTACGCTTAAAATGCTGCAATATCTGGCTGACCCCTGCAAGTACATTTCCGGAGAGCATCGAGATCTCATCAATGACAAGTACCTGGACCTCTGTCAGCCTCTTTTTCAAGTTTATATTTTTGTCGAGCGCCAAGAGGTTGGCTTTGGTCACCTGTTCGCGGATTCCTATGCCGCTCCAGGAGTGTATCGTTTGCCCTCCAATATGTGTTGCCGCGATCCCCGTAGAAGCAGTTACCGCCACAGCAACCTGCCGCACGTGCAGGTATTTAACATACTCATTGATTACATAAGTCTTTCCTGTTCCCGCGGAACCTGTTAGAAATACATTACTTCCGCTTTTCAGAAGATCGAGTGCGTCGGTTTGGTCCAATGCCCGTGGCTTAAGGTTGTTTTAAAATTTTTGATATCCTAGTGCTTCAAAAGTATTCCTCAGGCCGTAAGTGGGGGATGGAATACCATAAATTCTAGCGCAAGCATAGGATTATTTTTTTGTTCTCGCGAAATTAGTAGTGATCGACCGCTGTAAATTCAAGACTGATATCTTATATAATCAATTGATTAATAGATAGTTACCATGTTAGTCTTTTATTTATAGTTTATATAGAATAACTTAGAATCTCAAATTCAAGCGATCTATGAGAGCAATTTGGAAAGGACATATTCAGTTTTCGTTGGTCACCATCCCCATTAGGATCTATAACGCCATTGACACAGCTCAAAACGTACGTTTTAATCTCCTCTCGAAGGAGACCAATAATCAGGTAAAGTACGAGAAAAGGGACAAGGTAACAGGTGATGTGTTGCGCAGTGAGGATATAGTTAAGGGATATCAATATGAACCCGGACAATTTGTGATTATTGAGGATGAGGACTTCCAGAAAATTAAACTGAAAAGCACCAAACTGATTGAGATAGAGGGATTTGTGGATTCGTCAGAAGTGCATCATACATTGTTCGATGCACCCTATTTTGCTGGCCCGGATGGGGACGTTGCAGGGAAAACCTATGCGCTGTTCTGTGAGACGCTGAAGGAGACTGGTAAGGTGGGAGTTGGCAAAGTTGTGTTGCGAGATCGAGAAAGTGTGGTTTTATTGACCCCTCATGAATCTGGAATCCTGTTGTATAAGTTGCGTTATCCTGAAGAGGTCAGGAATATGCTTGATGTTCCGCAGATGCCAAAAGAGACTGCCGCCGATGAGGACCAACTGAAATTAGCGAAAACTCTCGTTGATAGCATGAGTAAAAAGTTCAAGGACATTAAGTTGGAGGACAAATACAACAATGCCTTGAGAGATGTAATAGACCACAAAATAGAAGGAAAAGAGGTGGTGATCGTTCAGGATGAGGAGCCGGAAGTGGTGGATATCATGACTGCTCTGAAGCAGAGTATCGAAGACGCGAAGAAGGACAAAAAGCCAATGGAAAAGGCTTCAGGGGACGATATATCCGAAGAAGCCAAGAAAGCAAGCTAAATTTATGGCGATGGCCAAAGTTGTAAAATTTCCGGTATCTCCTCCAGCCAAATTGGGCCCTGAGAAAGTACGTCAGCGTCGACGGAAGGACCTGGAAGAACATGGTCAACTTAACCTTTTCAATCAGATCACCCCAGGGCGCGTCAAACTGTTGGACCCAAACAGTAGCTATTTCGAACAGGCATTGCAGCTTGACGAAGCGGGGGATCAGCAGCTGGCTGAGACCTTCTACCTAAAGGCTATCGATGCCAATCAATCAATTGCAGACGCGCATTGCAACCTTGGCATCATGCATTCAAAGGCACTTGCTTACCCTAAGGCGATAGATCATTTGACAATGGCTTTGAAATCGAATGCCAGACATTTCGAGGCACATTACAATTTGGGAAATGTTTATTCCGAAGTAGGCAACTACAACCTGGCGGCTATGCATTATCAAGTCGCGATTGAAATTGAGCCACATTTTCCAAATAGCCACTACAACCTGGCTTTGGTGCTGATATCTCAAAAGGATTATGAACGCGCCCAAAAAAGTTTGAAACGATTTGTAGACCTGTCTCCGGAAGAGACGCACGGTGTTGCAAATGATTTAATAGAGACCCTGAATACGTTTAACTAGATTTATGAAAACGGCTACAGAAATTCTTAAGGAACATTTTGAGGAACTGAAGAAGGCGGTACCTGAGATTTATGCTAAATCCGCCATTCGACCCGAGACTACCAAAGACCAGCAGTTATTTGAAGTTGTAAAAAAGACTTTGCAAATCATAGAAGCGGTTTATTTTCAGAACCGGGAGATGTTTACCGCAACAAGGGCCGAAGAATACAGTAAAATTGTGAAAGAACTCGAAGCACTGGGTTATTCCTATGGTGCCAATGCTGAACTTTTGGAAAAAGCTACGGCGGCGGCGCTGATGCGGGCTAAACTACCCATGGAAAAAGCAAAAGGTACGAAACCTAGTAGCGATCGGCAGGCAATGTAATTAATCACATTGCTTCTTTAGCTTTTTGTCGCCTAGTTTGAAGGCGATGTGATTGGCCGTTTCTAACTGTGCTTCTGGGGCCGGAAAGGCTTCTTTGCATACTTGCGAGCAATCGTCTGTGCTACAGGGACATGCGTTCAAACACTTGTCAAAGCGTTCTTGCCAGGCCAATGTTTCTTCGCCAGAAGGATTTCTTAATTCAGTCTTTTCAGGATCATCGGTAATATTGAAATAGGTTAAGAAGCCATTTTTGCAATAAGTCGAGGTAAATTCCGTAAAATCGAAGTTCCGCTCAGCTCTTTGCAATAAGAGATCCACATCACGCTTACCGGATTGCAATTCATACGAGCCTGTGGCGATGATATTTACCTGGTTATTATAAAACTCGAATAGATCAAAAGTGACAGCCCCTTTGTCCAGAAGCATATTGTCCATATTTACCGTATAAACAGAGGGCCTTCGCAGCTTTTTGCTAAAGTTCCCTAGGAAGAGACCTGCCATGAATCTTTGGAATCCACCAACGTTTTCCTTCCATTTTTTATCAATCCCCACAGTACTAAGGGCTTTCGCGGAGCCGCTGAGAATCTGCATGTTGTTGATTCGGAATTCCAAGGAGTTGATGTCGGTGGTTGCCGTAAGTGTGTCCACAAAATCAAAATCCATAAAAAGCTTTCCCCTAAAATTGAGCTTATCGGATTTCAGGTCATCTATCGCCCTATTGTTCAACTTTTCAATTACTTCATGCAATTCAATATCATGAAGATAGTAGGCGCCGGCGACGGTCAGCGTATCCTCATTTTTCACAAAAACCTCGAGTGGGTCATACTGGAAAATTTGTCCACTTGCGGTGTTGGCGCTTAGATCATGAACCACCATCAGCCCACTGTCGAGTTTTCCACTGGCGCTCAGGTTGTCGATTTCAAAAAGCTCACTCCCACGAATGGGCCGGAAGAGGATCTTCTCAAAATAGGCATCGGCATACTGTACCTCGGAGGTTCGTAGGAAATTGATGATGGAAAAGGCAATCGGCTCCGACTCCTCACTTGCAGGGAGTATACCAGCGTCAATGCACCGCTTACAAGGCTCCACTCCATTATTAGCGACTGGCTCGGAAATAGCCTGGCAAGTATAGACGACCTCATCAGGCTCACTGGAGAATATGGTGGCAAGGTCAATTAATTCCGACCTCACATGAATCGTGTCTATACGCAGAGGTTCCCCCAGAAGTACAAATTCAAGCAAGTTTTCAAAAGAAGAATTGAAAATCTCAAAATCTGAATCGAGATAGTTTCCCGAAAACTGTCTCACGTTGATGCCCATTTCATCGTAGGACAGATCGCCCAAGATATTGTCAAACTGAATGGACTGTTCTCCTTTTGCAAATTCAAAACTCAAGTCCTCAATGGCTAATTGGCCTTGACGGTTGGCGTTCATCAGTACATCGATTCCATGCTCACCCACATGCTCCTCAATTTTGGTTTCAAAAGTCATACGACCATCCAGGTTGCCAATCCTGTCTAGATTTTGGTCTATTTCGCAAACAAGGGAGAGGTATTTTTGTGCGGTGGTAAAGGACAGAGATTGAGGTCCTGGCGTATACAGTTTTAGACTATCAAGGGTCTGGCTGATGCTAACGGCGATGGTTTCATCATCGAGGGTTAGATTGAATCCCAGGTCCATAGGAACAAGGACACCAGAGGAGCTGCGCAAGACCTGTGCTGAACCGGTCAGTTCTTCTATGCCACCGGCGATTTCCAATTCCTCATTCTTTAGAAAAATTTCGTTATTCTCCAAGTCCACGTTCAGTGCATCATCAGTTGCTGTAAACATGATCAGACTCTCGCTTTCCAAGGCAATTTCTTGTGAGAGGTGGGTCGCTATGGGAATATTCACACCAAGTTTGCAACCGAAATCAGTAAGGTTTGAAATGTCATTCTCGAGATTCAAAATCCCCTGGATACCAGTGGCGTTGTTACTTAATTTGAGATTGGCCTGTATGGAATCGATGCCATTGGCTGCCATTAGGTCCATAGTAAGGTCTTGATCTATATTCAATTGAACCGTCGTTGAAACCGCACCCAGACCCTCGGGGTAGGCGCGCGCCACGCCTTCCAGGTTATATAAACCGTCAATATCCAGGTTGGGTAAGGATAAAATAAAATTATCGACTTTCACATGTCGCTTGATGCCGGCAACCGCTTCCGAAAAGCCTGAAACTATGCCCGTTTTTGAGGAGTCTTCAGACATTCCACCTAATAGCTCTGTTGCCTCCCGAGCGGAGATGTCCGGCACCTCAATTAGAAAATTTTCTAGTACGAGTTTCTTCCGATCCTGGTTAAGAACGTAAGGGATAACATCTCGGATTACTCCTTCTTGAATAGCTAATTGGTAGTCATTTACGACGAAATCGAATTTTGGTAATGCCTCATTTTCATTAAAGGCGATTCCGCCATTTGCATCCTCTATTTGCATGGAAATCGGTAATTGATCTCCATCAAAAGTGAATGCCAGATCCTCAAATGAAAATGACCCGCCGTAACTAAGATCGGAATAGGAGGTAGCAAGACTTGCGATGGGGCCGGAGAAATGGAAATCCTCAAAGTCTATGCCCCCTTTAACATCTTTAAACTCTTGGAACTCCAGAAACTGGAGGAACTTCTGAAAATCTATATCCAATGACTGAAACTTTGCAGAAACCAATGGTGGCTGAGTGGCCTGCTGAACCGAATCCATGAATTCCCTACGAAAAACATTGTCCAGAATGATTTCTGCTGCGAACGGCTGGCCCTCATAAAGTTGACCTTTCTTGATATCCGCAGATATATAGGATGGAACTTCACCACCGACACGGAAAATGCCTTCCATTTCCAGGCTGTCTACCAAGTGCTTACGACCATTTTCAAAGAACTTGAACTCAAAAGAGGTGTTGTGAGCGATATAATCCAGGTCTATCCGGATGGCCCCTCCGTATCGATTGTCTTTACTATAGACTTTTCCGTCGAATTGTAACTCACCCTGTGGGTCGTAGCTTTTGATAATATTTAAAAACCGGTCTGACAGGGTCAATTCGAGAAAGGAGAGTAAGGCCTCGTTCTTTCTGTCACCGGTGCCGGTCTCACTCTTAAAGTCGACATCCAACCTCAATCTCTCATTGAGCGTGGATAGGATACCCTTAGCAGTCGCCTTCAAACCTTGAAATGCTACATTGAAGTCGTTACTAACCAGGTCAAAGCCAGTGTCGTTTCTAAGCTTTTGCTGTAAGTCTAGTTTTATGAGCTCTGCATTGCCGTCTGCTTTGAAATTTCTGTTGACGAGACCTTCATTTTCACTAACTCTGATGGACTTGATCGTCCCATTCATTTCAAAGTCTCTGAAATAGGCCTTTAACGAATCCGATGATAGCTTCATTAGCAGGTGGTCAAACTGGACCTTATAAACCTTGGGAAGGGCTTCCTGTGGATTGCTACTGACCGTTTTCAGATAATCCAATTCCACATTTGTCGCCTGAAATCTGTCAATGACAAAGCCTCCTGCTACCTTTCTTTCACCACTGGCAAACATGAGGATACGCTCATAGGGAGGACGGAACAGCCGGTGATTGTGCCCATCAACGGTTCGATGCATCGTTACCCTTCCATCTTTCAAGTGTAGACCTGAAAGCTCTACACGTACCAGGTCGTTGCGGACCCTGATGAATGACCGCTCTGACCCAAATTCCACAGCCTGCCAGAACATCCTATACACCTTTATCCAGGACATTTCTATTTCAATTTTGCCTAGATCGAAGGCAGGACTTAGGTGTTTCGCACCTACGCCCCAGACCTTCACCTCCGTCAAATCGATCTTTGGACGTAAAAGAAGCGTGCTGGCGTAATCGAGATCGGCTATGTACAGTGAGTCTCCATGGAGTACATCCTGGCCCAGCGAGTTAGAAATTGAATGATGTATTTCTTCTTTATATACACCAAATAATATTCCTCCTGTGATGACAAGCGTAGCCTGTATCAGGATAAGGATCACTGCAATGCGATACAGCAGAAAAAGGGATTTTACCAGATATGTCTTGACCTCTTTGATGATCCAACGATACTACTTGGCTTAATATAACAGGGAATAGTGATACCTGCGAATTCCATGCCGAAAATGCATGATTTAAAGTCGTTTCAAAGCCCATTTGTTGGCATTTTTTACTATGCCACTCAAGGTACCTTCCAAATTCCCACCTAGTTTTTTGGCTATTTTGAAACTGTGATCGGCGTGCTCGATTTCAATTAAGTCGGCCTTGAGTTTCTTCGCCACCTCTTTGATCAGTTTAATATTGGCCAGCTTGTCGTTGGAGCCTTGTATGAATAGTTGGGGCACCTTTACCTGGACCAGGTGCTTGGCTCTTCCGATTCCATCTCTTCCCGGTGCATGAAGAGGAAAACCTAAGTAGATCAAGCCATTTATTGGAAGTTTGGGCACTTCCGCGGCTAAATGCGAAGACATCCGACCACCATATGATTTGCCACTGAGGAAGAGTGGTAGCGTCGGATACTGCTTGCGCATGTGGTCAACAGCTGCTTGAATAGAAGCAACGGAAACCTTAGGGGACCCAGGTACTTTCTTTCCAGCATCGATGTACGGAAAATTGAACCGGAGTACGTGAGCGTTTTCTGTAAACAGGTCCGCTACTTTGCTCATGAACGAGTGATTCATGCCGGCACCGGCGCCGTGTGATAGAATAATCCCGTAACGGGGGTTTTTTGATTCGGATATAACCGCTTGGACGGCCCCAATTTCCTCAGTCACAAATAGATTCATCATTCCATAGTTTTCCGCCCGCATAATTAGTTCTGAAATAAGTATCTTCCCACTGTTACCAAAAGAATTTTTGGCGATGGTCATGTTAACTGTTCTTGGTTCGGGAGACGCCTTTGGGTCCGGGGGTAAAAATGCCACGAGCTTTCACCTGAGTGGTCCTGGTTTTGTTGGTTTGGTTGATTGTGGATCAACTACTTTGGTACGCATGAGGCAGTTGCAATTGAAGCCCGCTGACCTTGATTTTATCGTCATTTCGCACTTTCATGGAGATCATTTTGGAGGAGTCCCCTTCATTGTGATAGCCAGTGCATTCAACGAACCAAGGAGCAAACCGCTCATTATTACAGGCCCGGAAGGCGTGGAAGAAAAATGTAGAGCACTTCAAGAATCCATGTACCCGAATACCGGCCGATTGTTTGATGAGTTACCCATCGAGTTTCGAGCCTATGGCGAAAACTGGCAACAGGTAGCCGGTTTGGATGTTCAAGGCTTGCCAGTGAAGCACTCTCCACCCAGCAATCCACATGGATTGAGGTTGAAATGGGGTAATAAGGTCCTGGCCTATTCCGGTGATACCGAATGGACTCCTGACCTTCTGGCTGTCGCTAAGGATTCAGAGCTCATGATATGCGAATGCAATGACTTGAAAGGCGAACCACCCGGTCACTTGTCCTACGAGAGAATAGTTGCAGAAAAATTGGAATCATGCACCCGTAGGCTCGTCCTAACCCATATGGGGCAAGAGGTACTCGCCGCAAAAGATTTGACTATCGAACGGCTTAATGATGGACAGGTGATCGACCTATGGTAAGCAATTGTTAGTCAGCAATAGGTACTGAACGTCCGTAGATATTCCTCTATGAATTCTGTTTTCCTTTTTAAACGATATTGCATAACCCACCTTGGATGCGAAAGCGGAACCACCTTTTCGAAAAAACGATATTTTTCATTGATCCACTGAAGGAACTTAATGTTTTCTCCTTTGCCGATACTGAATGCGACATCAGTCAGCGTCCCAAACTCAAGTTGTTTCTTTATTTCCCGTACCACATACTTTTCGAAGAGTGTTTTGTGACCCTTTATATCGTAATAGTTGAGGTTGATGCCATTTTTTATAAACCCAAGTGGCGAGACAGCCGTGATGAAAAACTGTCTGTAAAACTTATTGGCCCCACCGTAAGCTTCAATCATTTCATAAATAAATTTTGACGACAACTCCGCTCTGAGGTCGAATTTGTGGGGAACACCACACACTTCCTGAAGCCTGATCGGGTCCGTGAAGGGAACACCTGTCACACCCGCTCCAAAACGGCCGGGGTTGATACCGAAACATAGCCTTCGAGGGTTGGTATCATCATAGTACTTTCGGTAGAATTTAGCGGCAATACTGTAGGTTTCAGGATTTTGGTAAGGGTTCATAACCCTGACATCCGCTGGAAGATTTTTAGGAGCTTCAATTTCTCCATAGTATTGCATTACACTATCTGCAAACATTTTTTGAGTTCGAAATTAAAATATTTCCTTTTCCATAAACCCTACAAGATTCTGAGTCAGTTTTCTGATGAAGCTGGTAACCGAGGTTGGGGTTCTTTACTCCAACTTGGCAGGGATATCTATCCTGTTGGACGGCTCGATCTGGATAGCGAGGGACTCCTGATATTGACGAATGACCGCAAAATGACCGATCTCTTGCTCAATCCGAAATATCAGCATACACGGACCTATCTGGCCCAAGTAGAGGGAATCGTAAGTAAAACAGCCCTCTACCAGTTTGGAGAAGGACTGGATATAAAGATCAAAGGACAAAACTATCGGACCCAGCCAGCGCACGCAGCGCTTGTAACAAGCCCGGTTTCGCCCCGGGAAGTTTTGCCGGTAAACGAGAGGAAATACTCCCACACTTCCTGGTTGAAAATTGAACTAACCGAAGGCAAGAACAGGCAGGTCCGTAAAATGACTGCCCAGGTTAACCACCCAACCCTACGGCTTATTAGGGTGGCGATTGAGGACCTGGAACTTGGTGATATCCCGTCCGGTTCGATTAGAATGATCTCCAGAAATGCAATCTATAAAAAGCTCAAAATCAGCTGATTACTTGTATTTTTTACGATACAACCACTGATCAAGCGAGTATTCACCAGGACCGAAAAAGAAAAGGGCCAGGAAACCCACAAAATAGAGTAGCGGAAACTCCTGTTTTCCAAAAGGATCGTCCGCATGTACGATCAACGCTGCAACTAACATGGTGAACATGAGTGGTAGCGTGGCCAACTTGGTTTTGAAACCCACCAAAACAAGTAGGCTGCAAAAAAATTCGGCAATAATTGTTCCGACTAAGGAAATTTCAGGACCAATACCTAAAGGGTCCAAAAATTGAAATTTCCCTGTACTAATTAAGTTGCTTAATTTGCCCCAACCATGCGGAAGCATCATTGCACCCAGACCAATTCTTAGCACTAATTTCCCAAGTGATTCATTCATTTCTTATCAATTTTGGTAATGATATATGATTAAGCCAACAATTAAATACGACTGTCTAAAATTTGCCAGTGGATCTGCCTAAGGATTTTATTAGGGAGTTAAATTTCCTTAAGCCTTCCTTGTCAAGCGAATTGCAAGAAAGCCTTCAGAGGTCTCCGGTGGTGAGTATTCGGTTGAATCAAAGAAGCTTGGTACAACCCAAGCACCCAAAGTCCAATGTTCCTTGGTCTGTTGGCGGATATTACCTTGACCAGCGGGAAATTTTCAATAGCGACCCGCTCTGGCATGCTGGCGTATATTATGTTCAGGAGGCCTCTTCAATGGTCCTTGGACGGGTTGTATCTGAGCTGCGTCTCAAAGAGAATAAGCCACTAAAAGTGTTGGATCTCTGCGCTTCACCTGGTGGCAAATCCACGGATCTGGCGAATGTCCTTGCCGACGAAGATCTTCTCATGAGTAATGAGGCTATAAAGAAGCGGGTAGGGCCGCTTATTCAAAATGTGGTTCGATGGGGACGACTTAACCACTTTGTAACTAATAATGATCCAGCGGATTTTCAGTCTTTACCTGGTTTTTTCGACTTAGTGATAGTCGATGCACCATGTTCGGGCGAGGGGCTCTTTAGGAAAGACCCCAAAGCTATCTGTCATTGGTCCCTGGATCATGTTAAGTTGTGTCACAAGAGGCAAGTGAGGATTTTATCGGACGTATGGTCTAGTCTTAAACCAGGAGGATACTTAATATTCTCGACCTGCACCTTCAATCGTTGGGAAAATGAGGAAACCCTCCACCATTTCGCCGACAGTGCAGACTTTGATCTGCTGAAACAAGCTCCTTTTTCGGATTTGGCCTTTTATGATGCAGGAACAGGCGTATTCAGAGCTTTACCTTCCATGGTTAGGGGTGAAGGGTTTTCCTTTGCCATTTTGCGTAAGCTGTCTGATGACTCAGCACCGCGAAAGAAAGAAAGGTATACGGGACACTTCAAAGAGACTGAAGTTCCAGGAATAGAAGTTAAACTTAGTGAAGGTGATGAGGGTGTATTTCCCGGAAGTCCGGATTTATTGTCAGAACTTCAGCGTAAGTTGCGCCTTGTCTCCAGTGACTTACGGCTAGGACAGGTTAAGAAAGGTAAATTTATACCAGCACACCGGCTTGCCATGTGGCCAGGACTGGCCGAAGACGAAAAATATGAATTCTTGGAACTGAATTACCAACAAGCAATTTCATATTTGCGGAAGGAAACGTTCCCCATTGATTCGACAAAAGCATTGAAGGTGATGACCTATCGAGGACACCCATTGGGATGGATCAATCACCTTGGCAATCGGTTCAATAATGGTTACCCCGCCAACATGCGGATAATGACACAAACAACATACAATCAAGACCCGGAAATTTTATGAAACACCTCTTTTCAATTGTATTACTTCTTGTGGCAAGCCTGTCGGCTTTGGCCCAAAAGGAGGTGATAAGTGAGCCTGTTCTTTGGTTTTTTGGCAGCATAAGTGCTCCAGTGAGCGAGAATGTCAACTTTGGGTTCACTGGACAGTACAGAAATTTCGCGGATAGGGACAAGTCTGACCACATTTTCTTGTCTGCTTCGCTCACCAGGAAGTTAAGTAATGGCTTTGCTGTTGGAGCGGGGTTTACAAATCTCAATATTGGTACTCCGGGAGCGGTCAACGATTTGTTGATTCCAGAGCTTCGGCCATTCCAGCAGCTTCAGTATGCCGTTTCCATGGATCGCCTGCGTTTTGATTGGCGTTTGATGATAGAGGAGCGTTTTTTTAGACGTGTGGCGAATGAGGAGTTTGTGTCAGGATTTCGTTTTAATTGGAGGTTCCGCAATAGGTTTCGGTTCCTTTTCGACCTGGGAGAAAGAGTCGATTTTGAAGCAGGTTCAGAGATTATGATTAATACCGGCAAAAATGTTGAGCTTAACTTTTTTGATCAACACCGGGCTGTAACACAATTTAATATCGATCTGAACGGGCCCAAATTGCACCTGGGTTACATGCATTGGTTTTTTCTTACAGGCGCAGGTATTTTTCAACATCGTAATACTTTCTTGGTAGGAGTGTCGGCCAGAATTGGAAAGTAAGGGTAGTTTTTGGCTATTTTGTTTATCAGAAAAGCGCCAAAAAAACTACTATGAAGCACTTCAAATCAATCTACCTGCTCGCAATTCTGCTAACATCGTCCCTGATTTTCTCCGGGTGTTCGAATGGCGACTCTTCCGACGACTTACCTGCTGGGCCAAGCCTGGCGGTCGTAGAGAACCTGGAATTGAACGACGAAGGAAATACTGGCACACCATCAGATTTGACCTTGACTTTCCGCGCACCTGCAAATGTTGAAGGCATTTTGGAGTTGCGCGCATTCATCTCTACTGCCGGAACCCGGCAGGTCTCAATAGATGAGGCCTTGAACCTCCCTGAAGATCGCTACGTGACATTTGCAAGGGATATTGAGGTTTTTGGGGTGGGTCTCAAGTTGGAGGACCTTGCACTGGATGTCCTGGGAAATCCTATTGGAAATGCAGGGTCTTTGTATGCTACCGTGGTTTCCGTTCCTGAAGAGGGGGGAGAGTTCCAGGGTGCCTTGGCGCATAGCGACGGTATTACCGAGTTTAAAGTATCGAATGAGATAAGGCAATACACACCAAACATCAACGATATAGGTGCAGGTGATTTAAGTATTGACCAGGAAGGTAACCTGTATATGGGAGACGCTGGTTATGCGCCTATCCCAAGTGATTTTGGAGGAACTAATCAACTTATCAAAATTACCCCATCCAGAGATATTGAAGTATATGCTGAGAACCTCAACCAGCCATTTGGGAATGTGCTGGCGAGCGATGGGACGCTTTTTCAAACCGGCTACTTCAGTGGAACGGTTTGGCGTATTCCTCCAGGGGGAGGAAACAAGTTTGTAGAAGCGGAAGGTGGCTTTTTAGAGAATCCCGGAGGCATCATTATGGATGATGATGGGAATTTGTATGTCACTGATTGCGGGAGCCACCGGGTATTGAAGATTGACCAGTCAGGAAATGTGAGCACGTTTGCCACCGTGGGGTTCTGTCCGAAGGGGATTACAAGGGATGATAATGGCAATTTCTATGTGGCAAATAATACTCAGGACGGTACCATCCGTAAAATTACGCCCGAGGGACAGGTGTCGGTATTGGGTAGTATCCCGGTGTACAAGCCGGAGGATTATGTAATCGAATACCGTATGTGGATAGGTTATCTCACGTATCACGACGATTACCTCTATATCGCGGGTACCAGTACGCACACCATTTATCGAATGAGCCTATCCGGAGAGGTTACAGTTTTTGCTGGAACTGGTGAAAAAGGATTGCAAGGCGGAGATGCACTTGAAGCCAAGCTGAACCGGCCGATGGGAATTGTGGCTGCACCTGATGGAAGAGCCTGTTCATATCCTGTTCGGCGGATGTAGAACCAAGCCATACACAAGCGTTTAGACCCGGCACGTATCTGGGAACTTAAGCTGCTGGAGGAAGACTAAACCCGAAGTAGATTGGCTTTCTTTTTCTTTCTATCGCCACTGAAAAATTTAAGGATCTTTTTCAGGTAGTCACCGATAAGCAAGAAATATAGAATACCTGTAATTAGCCAGATTACTGCAATATTGAACCAGACTGTGTCCATTTCGTAACTGAGAAACCGCTTTACCGGGGCATAAAAATGCGCCCTCATGATCTTAGAATCAGGTACTTGATAGATGGGATCCTTTTTTTGCAAAAACTCATCAGGCATTCTAAAGACCTTGTTTAGCTGCGATCGATTGGTAACAATGTCGGATAGGGACTTGTTAAAGTGGTTCACTTTCAATTGGAAAACCCCTTCTTTGCTGTTCTCTGAGACAAGTTGCTCGTAAATAGAATCCTTTTGTGCAACCGCAGCCTTGTATAAATCCTGGTAGGTTGTTTTTTCTCTTTCCAGGTAGGCTAATGTTCGATCGGCGATTGCCTCATTAAATGAGATTGTGTCAATGGCATTTACCAGGCCAAACCTTGTTGTTTCTGATCCCAGCTTCTGTATTTCGTTTTTGAGTAAAGTAAACTGACTCTCTTTGCCCGAATAGGAAGTAGATCGTTTCAGACTGTTGACGATTGATTCAATGCGAGGGATTCTGTAATTATTCTGAAAGGAATAATGGCTCATGTCTTTCTCCACTTCAAAGAAGTGTTTTTCGAAGGCATTATCCTTGTACTGTGCCACAGCCAAGGCCTCATAGGCCCATCTGGAGATCATTATATCTCCGACTACAGGTACGTACTTTTTATCTGTCAGCGTGTCGTGAAGATCGTCAAAGCGGATCATGGCGCCACCTAGCAACAATTGAGGTACCAGTATAAAGGGGATCAGGATATAGATAGTAATGATTGAGTTGAGCGCAGAGGAAATATTAAGCCCTATTAGATTGGCTGCACACGAGGTGCTAAACAGTATTACCCAGTAATACAATGTCATTCCCTGGATTTCAAGTACATAATTTCCGATCAGCACAAACGAAAGGCTTTGAATAGCGGAAAGGACGAAAAGCAAGCCAATTTTTGCGTTGATGTAGCTGGTGCGACTTAGGTTTAGAAAAGACTCTCTTTCGAGAATTTTCCGATCCTTGAAAATTTCTTCAGCGCTTACTGACATACCCATAAAGAGTGCCACTACTACAGCCATGAAAAGGTAGACGGGTAGATTTTTATTGTCTTGGAATAGGAAACCATCTTCCCCGACATACTTGGAGAAATACCCTAAGATAAATGCCAGCACTGGCGCCTCCAGGAGGTTTATCAATATGTACTGGCGGTTGGCAAGTTTTGAAAGTAAATTCCTGCGGCTAAATATTTTGAACTGCCCGAATCTGGACGGGATATTGAAATTGTTGGGAGGGAGGCGCTCGTCGTAGCGGATCTTTTTTTGCTTTGCCTCAATATGCTCTTTGTACTTCAGGTACCAATTTCGTGGATTGACCCGACGTTTATTAGTTGACTTTCCAAAGTCATCTATTTCATTTGCCTCTATTATTTGCAAGATCCGCTCAGGGATCACATTGCCACATCTTTGGCACTCACTCTCCGCCGCATTCACCTGGGTGCTCATCATTTTAAAGTACACCACAGCATCAATGGGGTTGCCGTTATAAATCGGGTAGCCACCCTTGTCCAGAATCCACAGTTTGTCGAAAAGTTTGAAGATATCAGACGATGGTTGGTGAATAATCACAATCACCAGCTTGCCCTTCCTGGCCAGATCCCTCAGCAACCACATGACCTTTTCAGAGTCGTTGGAGGAAAGGCCGCTGGTAGGTTCGTCGACAAAGAGCACAGCGGGCTCTCTCATGATTTCCAAGGCGATATTGAGCCTTTTTCTTTGGCCGCCGCTGATACTCTTGTTCAGTGCATTGCCCACCTGTAGGTCACGGATCTCCATGAGATCCAGGTCTTGCAGTACTTTTTCAACGGTTTTTCTCAGTAGCGTTTCCGAAAAACCCGAAAAAGATATTTTGGCGTTGAAATATAAGTTCTGATATACTGTAAGCTCATCAAAAAGAAGGTCGTCCTGCGGAACGTAGCCTATGACGCCTTCTCGTCCCGCTCGCTGTACTGAGTGCCCGTTGATGTGGACGCGACCGGAGCTAGGTTCGAGTTTACCGTTTAAGAGGTTCAGCAATGTGGATTTGCCGGTTCCACTACCTCCCATGATTCCTACAAGATGACCGGATTCCTCGGCAAAATTGAAGCGCTGGATACCATTGCTGCTATTCTTAAACTGAAACTCCAGCGCTTCGCCAGTCATGACGATTTTGACCTTCGTTTTGTCCTTGAGGAATTGCTTGGTGACTTCAGTCTCGTAAATAGACTGAATGTTGGGGCCTTTTATTATTGAACCGGGTTTAAGGAAGTAGGCTTTCCGGGAAGAAATTTTGTTGCCTTCCAAATAGAGATTGAGCGGGCCATCGTACTTGAATACGAACCGTTCCACACTCGCTATTTGCAGGACATATATTTTGCCGTATAAATTCTCCACATACAAGTGCAAGTAAGGGTTGCCGTCCTTCACTTGTTTGCGCTTTTTTCTCATCATCCAGGCCACTTCCTCGGGCCACTCTGTCATTTTGTTGTCAATGAGCAACAGTTGAGAGGGGTCAACATTTTGAGCTTCATCGTCAAAAACAAATGATTTGATATTAAGCACCTCATCCTGGTCCAGGTTAAAGTTCATGGCGACGAGCGATGCAAACTCGCTCTCTTTGTCAATGACTTTCTTGTCAGCATTGATCAGCTCTAGCAGCTCAATGAAAACGGTAAGGCGTTCGTCCTGTATGAGTTCCTTGTTGAGCTGATTGCAAATTTTTGCAATTTGGATGATGCTAGTAGAATCGATACCCAGTTCATGGTCTCCAGAGGGGTCTTGGTTCGCCTCGCGATAGAAACCCAGGTAATCGTAAAATAACTTGAGGTATTCGTTAGTGAGTTCCTGGTTAAGGTTTTTTTCGAGGTAGGGTTTTACGATTAACTTTCCAGTGTCCTGTTTGAAGTCTTCTTTGACACTTTCGATGATGGCAAAGAGATGTACCAATGCATTGACAATGGTTTCGCTCATTTGTTGCATTGGAGCTAAAATAAGAAAGTCCCGCGATTTCTCGCAGGACTTTCCTATACTTCATTTTTGATGGAAGAATTAATTGACAATGGTAGCACGCATCTCATTGATGCTGCCAATTACGTCATTGAATTGATCTTCTGTCATTGTGTTAGCTTCTCCTAATTGATCAAAAAACAGATTGATGTATCGAAGTTTCGGAAGGACCTTATTTACATTTTCATCCTCCTGGTATTTTTCCATCAGTTCCACAAGTTTTTTAACCTGGGACTTCTGCTCTGCCAGTACACTCATCAGGTCTTCGTTGTATTCGCTGCTCACGATAAGCTGTCCGGTCAGGTATAGACCTTCCACAACGCTACCAGCGATGACCAGCAGTGAGTTGAGCTCCTCGCCATTGGCATTGAGGTGGTTGTAGGTATTGTAAATTGACTCTGTGATGATGAGGATAAGCTCATCCTTATTGTCGATGTTCTCCTCTAGTCTTTGCAGCATGCCTTCATTGAAGGCTGAAGTGATGTTCAGGTCGTCAATAAGCTGACGAGAAGCATTCAAAAACTGAGTGGTTTCGTCCTGTTTATTGTAGGTGCTGGCATAACTAAGATCCGCCCCATAAATTCCCAGGTTCATGGCCTTTTGCCACTCGGAAATATACTTGTCTACATTTTCCGGAGGGTTGGTGATATTGAATACGAAATTCGCATTGGCCTTTTGCAATCTGTTGGTCACTTCATAAGAAGTAGGGATGGGGTAGTCAAACTCCCGCTCGACGAAAGTTGAAAGCTCCTTTTTCTCTTCCTCTTTCTCTTCAGGTGATTTACCGCCTCCTCCGCAGCTTGTGAATGTCACGGTAGCCAGGCTCAACAGGAACACATAGAGTAGTTTTTTCATTTGATTGATTTTCATCATTACAACTTTCGTCAAAATTATTTCAATCAAATTTAAAGAATGCAGTCGAACCTCTCAAAAAACGTGAAAATTTGATGTAGCGCTGTGCATTGGTGTGATAGCATGATTTGGGGAAAGTTCCGGTTGCGCCAACTCAGGTCAGTGGGTGCTGCTCATCAAAAAAGCTTTTCCCGTAAGCCTATTCATACCTAAATTGTGGATAAAACAGAACCTATGTCGGAAGACCATCACAAACACTCACGCAGACAGTTTCTGCAGAAGTCTGCGGGAGCAGCCTTGGGTTTTTCAATTGTTCCACGGTATGTGCTTGGGGGAAAAAACTACATTGCACCAAGCGATAAACTGAATTTGGCGGCCATAGGTGCAGGAGGGAAGGGTTTTAGCGATATCAGGAATGCCTTTAACGGGGGAGCCGAGAATGTAGTAGCGATTTGTGATATAGACCGAAATAGGGCGAAAGAGGCAGTTGACTTATTTACAGACGCGCAATTTTATACTGACTTTAGAGAGATGCTCGAAAAGGAGTCTATTGATGCGGTAACGATTTCCACTCCGGACCACACGCATGCACCTGCGGCCTCTGCCGCGATGGACCTGGGTATTCATGTGTATGTTCAGAAGCCGCTAACGCACAACATCAAGGAAGCTCGCGTATTGACCCAGAAGGCCCGGGAAAAGAAAATTGTGACGCAGATGGGAAATCAAGGGGCGTCGAACCCCGGGATTATGCAAATGCAGGAGTGGATGAGAGCAGGCATTATTGGTGAAGTCAAAGACTTGCACATATGGACCAATCGGCCAGTATGGCCCCAGGGGATTCCCGTCCCAACCGGCAAACCTCCTTTACCTACTCACATTTCTCCGCAGGAGTGGGACCTATTCATAGGCCCGGCGGAGTATGTTGATTATGATCCACTTTATCATCCATTCAAATGGCGGGGTTGGTGGAACTTTGGTACCGGGGCCCTGGGTGATATGGGCTGTCATTTGATCGATCCCGCGTATCGGGTGATGGATTTAGGATATCCGACCGAGGTAGAATGCTCGGTAGGTCAGGTCTTTTTGAATGACTGGGTGCCCGAATACATACCAGAAGGTTGTCCGCCATCCAGCCAAGTCAGGATCAAGTTTCCAGCAAAAAACAGCAGCAAGAAGGATATAAACCTAACCTGGACTGATGGTGGTCTTAGACCTTTCCACCCAGAGGACGTGCCAGCGACGGAGGCCCTAGGTGAAAGAAATAGCACTAACGGTGTGATGCTCATAGGGGATAAAGGGGTGATGACATCCAGGACTTACGGTTTGGACCCAAAGGTGTATTTGAGTACTGGTGAAAAGCTTGAAATGCCTGAAGACTATACAACAGGCAAGTCGACAATGACCATGCCCGAATGGGGGCATCAAGTGGAATGGACGCAGGCTATCAAAGCAGGATTTGACAGTAAGGAACACCGTGCCTTGACTTCCTCATTTGACTATGCAGGGCCGTTGACAGAAACAGTCCTGATGGGCAATCTAGCCATTCGAAGTTACCAATTATCAACTGGGACTGACAGTCGGGGAAGAAGGATCTTTGATGGTAGACGTGTGCTTAAGTGGGACGGTGACAATATGAAAATCACCAATTACGAAGCGGCTAATGAATTTGTAGGAAGGGTGTATCGTGAGGGCTGGAGTTTGTAGTAGGTCCTCAGGATTGACCATCAATCAGCCAATCCCGAGTACCAGTTCCTGCTATTTTAGAACCAAATTGACCTCTAGATCGAAATCGCCGCCTAAGACGGCATTCTCTAATTTCCAGCCGTACATTACTTCATGTTCCGTCCTGTTGACGGTGATCTTAGCTGAAAATCCCTTTGCGCCAGCCTTAGTGGCTTGAAATGTGATGGGTTTCGTAATACCTCTGATGGTTATGTCTGCATTTACATCATAGGCGTCACCTGCCGATGCATTAACGGACGTAATGGTCAGTTTGGCCTCGGGGAACTCGCTCACGTTGAAAAAGTCCGCAGATTTAAGGTGATTGACCAATTTGGCATTGTCGTCTTCCTTTTCTAAATCCGAATTGCTTATGCTAGTCATGTCGATGACAAAGGAGCCTCCGGCTAATTTTCCGCTCGCGATCTCCAGAGAACCAGATTTGATTTTGACGTTTCCAGTGTGTTGATAGGATTTAGCTAAATGATAGCCCGTCCAAACGACCGTACTCGCATCTGTGTCCACATTTATCGTGGCCAGTTCTTTGTCTCCCGCAGCTGTGAAAACCGCCAGGATTGTCAGTAAGCTTAAAGTTTTCATGAGTGGTATGGAATTGATGTAACTACATATACTTACCAAACCGACACGAAGTTGTTCCCAGGCGCTATTTTTTTATGCTATGTCAGTTTTCTGACCCGGTCAGCCCTTAATCAATCGGAAATGTAATCCTCTTCCAGGTCTTCGGGTAGATCATATGGAAAACCAAACATGTGCTCCTTTTTGATGATTTCGGCTACCTTCTGTGGCACTGTTTCTTCCCAACCTGGCAAGTTTTGGCCAATGGATTTCAGAATATCATCAGATATGATATGCAGATTCTCGATTTTTGCTTCTGTCAGGTCCTTGATTTTGCCATTGTCTTTGAGGTACCGGAGCAGACTTACAAGGTGCGCTGCAGGTTTAAATTCCTCGCTCGTGGTAATGGAGCCGTCTTTCTCTTGTGTCGGGTAGACATAGAGGGTTACATTACTGCCGAAAAGCCTGCTGAAGGATTCGAGGATGCCGCCATCCAGACTTGTATAATAACTTTCATCAAAAATTCGGATCAAGTTGTTGATACCCAGGATAATGCCAAGCTTTCGCTTGCGCGTAAATTGAGATAGATATGCTGCCAACTTGTAGTGCTCCTGATAATTGGAAATCAAGACATTTTGTCCGAGCGAGCACAGGCAATCAACTCGATCCAGGAAATCTGCTTCATCGATATCACCCTGAAGGCTCAAGTCATTGATTGTCAATTCAGTAAGGGTGATCATATTGTCCTTATCCACGTCCTCTTCACGTATAAAGGCACGCATGCCGTTGATCATCATATCCACATTGACCATGGTGACTGGTCGGAACCGTCCCCGCAGGACAACAACATTCTTTTTGTATAAGGCTTGCGACGCTTGCATGACATTCCCCTTAGGCCCAAACATGGCCGCATGGGTAAGTCCGTTTTTAACGAGTTTCAGGGTCATTACCCGATTGTCGACATGGTGAAAATCCGGACCTTCGATCTTAAACATGTCAATTTCGAACCGATCTCGCGCGATGTTGTCAACCAGGCTTTTCATAATTTCCTCAGCATCCGTGCTGTGGTAGCAAGAGTGGATCATATTCACGCCAATGACCCCCAGGACCTGCTGCTGCCAGATGGCATCGTTATCCTTCAGATTTACATGTACAATACAATCATTGTACGCCGAATTTGGGTGAAGCTGGAATCTCAAGCCGAGCCATCCATGTCCGTCGTTGGTCTTGTTATAGTTGAGCGTCTCAACGGTGTTGGCAAAGGCGAAAAAGTGGGATTTCTTGGCCCGTGAGGTTAATCGTTGTGTGAGCAAGGAATACTCTTTGTCGAGCATTTTCTCAAGCTTCTCCTCGCATACATAGCGTTTGGTTTTGCCATAAATAGCGTCGCTAAAGGTCATGTCATAGGCCGACATGGTTTTGGCAATGGATCCGGAGGCAGCGCCGGCCTTAAAAAAATGGGAGGCTACCTCCTGGCCGCCTCCCACTTCTGCAATTGTGCCGTAGACTCGCGAGTCGAGGTTCAATTGAAGTGCCTTTTCCTTTGTTGTTAGCGTTTTAAATTGATCGTCCATGCTTGACCTGAGTGCTTTGAGCAATTAAAATTATTACAAAAAGCAGGTAGCTCACATGATTCGACGGTTTATTTGGGTCATTCTGCTCGTAAGTTGCTCGCGGGATTTACTTTGATGGCTTTGAGAACCTGTCCTGCTACAGTGAGGGTCAGCGTGCCTACAATCAAAACGAAGGAAACAACGAACGGAAAGGCCGTAATACCCTTTGCATGTGGGAAGACACTGTTAATAAGCTGTTGCATACCCATTACTCCCAAGGGTGCACCCAGGGCAAAGGCGATAAGTACGATCCACGAATATTGCTTACTGGCAATAGTGGCGATGGCCTTGGGAGTGGCGCCCAGTACTTTGCGAACGCTAAACTCTTTCAACTTCTTTTGAATGTTGAAAGCAAGGAGTCCGTAAAGACCGAGACATGCCAGCATAATGGCACAAATGGTAATCGCGGCGATGATCGCAATGTTGGCTTGGTTCTCCTGAAAGAATCCATCAAATACATCCTCCTGAAACACCCGGTCATAAGCGTCGTAAGGCGATACGGTTAACCACTGTTGTTTCGTATAATCGTCTACCAAAGCTTGCTTGTTTTCCTTGGTCCGAACCGCGAGGTACTGGGCTTGAGCATTGCCAATACCCTTGAAAATTACAGGATCGATTGTTACGAAAAAGTTGTAATAATGAAAGTCCTGAACTACACCGACCACCGTATATTTCACACTGTCAAATACCACCGTCTCGTTGATGGGATCGGACCATTCCATACGTTCTACAAACGTTTCATTTACAACCAAGGCGTTTTCTTGATCGAACGTCGAGGCTGTCAGGAACCTTCCTGCGACGAGCCTCATTCCCATAGTCTCGAAGTAATTTTCTGAAACATCTAATGCCCGAAGCGTAAACTGCTTGTCAAGGTATTCGAAGGATCTGGAGGGCATGGATCTTCCCAATTGACCACTGGCAAATGTTGTGGAAAGTACATCTGCATGATCCCGAATCTGGTTGTTTAACTTTTCGGCCTGTTCGGTATTCATCACCTTCACTGAAAAAGTATTGGACGGGTCATAACCCCAGTCCTTTTCGGAGTTGTACATGCTTTGATCAAGGAAGAGAAATGACCCTACGATAGTCTGAAAAGCCAAAAACAGTTGGAATCCCAAAAGGATTTTAGAAAAAAGATTACTTGCGCCGAATTTCTCATTTCCTCTAAAGATGGCGATAGGCTGGAACTTTGAAATGTAGAAAGCCGGATAACCACCTGACAAGAATGCAATCGCCAGTAGCAAGCTGGTGAAGAAGATCACCATGCTCCAAGGAGAGCCCGTTCGAAATTGGATATCCAGGGGTGGTATCAACGAATCAAAGCCGGGTACCAGGAAAAAGTAAGCGAGAAGTGTTCCGAAAACCAGGGCAAAAAAGCATTGCAGGATATTTTCTACCAGGAATTGATGAATGATCTGCTTTCGTACACCTCCCATAGCTTTCCTCAAAGCAATTTCCTTAAGTCGTTTGGTCGAAGCGGCAATCGAAATATTCATGAAGTTGAAACAGGCCATACTAAGAAGTAAGCCTGCTATGACAATGAGGGCAACACGTCCCGCTGGATGACTTCCTCCACTGACCGAGCCTACGATTTCCCAGCCTCGCAACGAAATTTCAGTGAAAGGCATAGCCTCAAACTTTCTTACTTTCCATTCTGGATTAGAACTAAGCTGAATTTCCCTATAACCGTCAAAGGAGTCCACTATTTCGTGTATACCGTGACCTGGTTGAAGCAGAACGAAAGTAGCATCGGTCAGGTACTCCCAGCCGTAATGTCGGTCTTGATGAAGATCATAAAAATTAGCAATGGGTAGGAGGAAGTCAAATCGCATGCCCGAGTTGTAGGGATACTTGGCAAGGACGCTGGCAACGGTGAATCTTTTGATTTCGCCGGTTGGAAATTTGAAAGAAAGCTCCTTACCAATTGGATCCTCATCATCAAAGTACTTGATGGCCATATCACGACTAATTAACACCTGCGTTTTGTCTTTTAGCACCTGGTCGTTGCCATACAACATGGGGAAATCAAAAATTTCCAGAAATTGTGGGTCTACGAATGCCAGAAACTCTTCAAAGACATTGTCACCATATCTTACGTTGGCAGTTTCGAATTCCATCCTTGCGAAATCTTCAACAACAGAATGGTCTTTTTTCAGCGCCGGACCCAGTGTGATTGGCGAGTCGCTCCAAAGAGAGGCCTCCTCGTTATCCTGCTCCACGAAATTGGTGATTTGATAAATGCGATCCTTCTTGCTATGGAATTGATCCATGCTGAATTGCATATCGACAAATATGAATGTTGTAATGGCTATGCCAATAGCCAGTGCCAGTCCCAAGATGTTTATGGCGGACGAAACGAGGTTTTTCTGAATGCTGCGAAATCCAAGTTTCATGTAGTTGCTAAGAAGTACCAGTTGATTCATGGTATAAAATTTTGAGTTTGACCTTTTTATGTTAGCCCATCGAAAAAATCGAATGACATCCCATATAAATTTGATTTTGGCCGTTTTAGGCTGTTCTGTTTCTATTCTTCTATCGAAAAGCTCGTAAATGTCCCCTTCGATCTCTTCGAGGTAAACCGGATTGCAGTACCATTTCAGAAATCGTTCGGCCCATTTCGGTGGAGCCTGGTTGCTCATCTCGAGAAGTTGTAGGTTAGGTTGGGTATTTTTTGGTAAAGTGTAGTTCGGATAGACATATTGTTGTCCAGGGCTGTTTTACCGGCCTTTGTGAGAGAAAATAAGCGTTTTCGCCTTCCTCCACGCTCATTCGTGGATCCACCCATGCGAGAGGAGAGAAAATTTTTCTCTTCCAATCTTCTTAGTACAGCGTGCACCGCACTGATGTTCATGTCCCGACCCGTCTGACTCCTGATCTCGTCCATGATGGCCACGCCATATGCTTCGTCATAGAGGGAGCCTACGGTCAACAAAACCAATTCCTCGAGTTCTCCGAGATGATTTCCTTTCATGTTTACATTTATTAGTTGTAGAAAACGTGAAAGTAATTAATTAGTTGTATTTATTATGAAAGAAATCGAGTATGAACAAGGTTGATGACATTCGGTCTAGGGGTGAAGGGCCAGTTTGAACAACTCCGGCAGGAACTCTTGCCGGTAGGTTGTCGCAAGCTTCGAATCTGTGAAGAATATGCCCACATTGGTTGCACTGAATACAACCACATCCTGTTCAGGAAAATACCAAAGGTCAGCCCCTGCACCAATTGATCCGCCATCGTGTCCAATGGCCAGCCCAAATGCTGTCTCCTTAAACCAAAGTCCTTTGCCATATGATGGCTTAGGACTGTAATCAGTGGCAACTTTACTGACAAGTAAAGTTTTAGAATGGCTGTTGAGATAGGTACCCAAGAGAATCTGACGCAGGAAGTGGACGTGATCAGAGGGAGAAGCAATGATGCCATCCGAACCTGACAGGGCATCTGTCAAATAGTTATTGGTGAGGGTGATGTTCTCTAAAAACAGCTTATCGAATCTATCCAAATAGTAATTAACTTCGACCGCCTGGTCCTTAATTTCTGATCTTGATCGGTAATAGGTATTGGCCAAACCCAAATCCTCAAACATTTGCTTGTAGAACAGGGAATGATCATACCTTAATACCCTGTCCATTATTCTGGTCAAGATCTCGAACCCCGAAGAAGAATATGAGAACTTCTCACCCGGATGGAAAAGGTATGGACTCGTAGCGATTAGTCGATCAATGAAGCTTGGTGTTACTTCCTTGGGGTTTCGAAGGATTTGGGTGACGAACTTGATGTTTTCGTCGACACTGGCTAAGCCTCCCGTGTGGGAGAGAAGGTGATGTATTCGAAGGTTTTTGTCAGCAATCTTAGCTACAAACGCTTCACCTAAATGTTTGCTGACCTTATCTTCAATTGATAATATTCCTAGCTCGTGCATTTTTAAAATAGCCACAGCGCAGTACAATTTGCCGATACTCGCCGAGGCGAAGAGATGGCAGGGTTTCATAGGCGTTTTTGACTCGAGTTGGCTGTATCCGCTGGTACCTGTCCAGGTGGTGGTTGGCCCGGATATATATACAGAGAGACCTGGTAGGCCCTGATCTGCATAGCGACTGACTAACTCTTGCAACTTCAGGTCATTGTGATGATCATTTGTGTTTTCGCGGGTAGTACAGCGATTTGTGGGTTGAATTTCTTGCAGGGAACACCCCAGAGTAAATAGCGCAAGGAACAGTACTCTCATGGCAGTGCACGTTTGTATCCCAGCGACACTAACCCTTGTGGTAGGAGTCCCAGGTTGGGATAATTCAATTCGAGGAACGGATTGTACTCAATATACCCCTGCGTACCATCAGCAAACTGATAGCCGAAGGCAAATTCACTTGTGATATGGGGGATAAACAGGTAGCGCGCACCAGCTGGCTGGTAGTTGCCGTTTTCAAATTGAAATACTGTTCCAGGAGTGCGTAGCAGAGAAAGGCCAAAGCCAATACCTGTTTCGGCAAACATGCCCGTCTCATTCAAATAACGGTAGGAGGTGGTCGTGTTAATTAAGAAGCCCTTGGAACTGTAGCGGTTTTCATGCCATCCTAACGCCAGCTCCTGATAGAAACCACCAGTTTCGTTGAACTGCTTACTGAACAAATAGCTAAAACCTAGCTTGATAGATAGGTTGGCAGGATCGTCGATCATTTTGTAAAAAGGGAGACCCACCTGGTGCAACCCAATTTGAAGACTTACTTGGCTTCTATTCTTGAAATCCGTTAGTTCCTGAGCGGATGTTGCTATACCGATTAGCAAACACACCATGGAAACGGCCACATACTTTAAATGCAAGGATGTTTTTAACATAGTGCAAGGCTCATCCTAATCGGAGGAGAATCTGGAAGAAAACGCTCTAAATGCGGTGAAGTGTACCTAGATCAAAGTCGAACCGTGTGATACTTTGATCCATTTTCGAAAAGATGGAGCCCTTTCCCGACTCACGACAACCTTTCTGCAACTGCTTCCAATTCGAATTTCCACGCTGACCTTATTGTTTTCAATGGTTTCCAACGTGAGAATAGCTTTGTGATGAACCAGGTATTGCCTATTGATCCTGAAAAAGGATGGTAGCCTGGATTCCAAATCCTTAATGGTTTGATCTGTATAATAGCGATCACCTTCAAAAGTGAATGCCCACACCAGGCCCTTTTCGATTTCAAAAACCGCCAGCTCATGTCCAGGCACTATTACCTCCTTTTTTTGCTTTCTTAGTCTGAAAGTCCCCAGGTTTTGTCCCCTAAAAGATGACTCGCCTTGCCTTCGAGTAGGGGGAAAAAGTAGGTTGAAAATGATTATTTCCAACACGATGACAGGCATCAACTGGAAGTAGAAACTTGGGTCCACCAGTTGCTTATTTACGGTAGCGGAGGTCATTTCTGTCCAAGTTATGATTACAGTCACAGCAATGATAATTGTTGCGCCTACCTGGACTAGAAGTTTTTGCCAATAAGGAAGCTGAGGATCCAATTTAGATTGAATGCCGATGATACTAAAGAAGCACAGCAGCCAAGCTAGTAGCCCACTACCGAGATCATTAAGAAAAGTGCCTGTGAAAAGCTCTATTTCAATAGTTGACAGGTCGTACCCTAAATGGTAGTTGAGGATATTGAAGACCAGTACTAAGGATGCTCCCCACCAAAACTTTGGCCAGGGGGTACCTTCATGTTGTGTGTTTTCTCCGGCGGTCACTTTGAATCGTTGCCGACAAAATTACTGGCAGTTTGCAAATCCCAGGCAAGATTTCACTGTGCCAGGCCGAAATTAATCCCCGCCGGACAGGTGATGCACTGCTTTCATCAGGACCCGGTCATTTTTCTCCTTAAAATCACCGGCGGTATTGTGGGCTTCAATATCGACGGGATTCCCCAAACCTTCATAGTTGTTACCGTCTACGGTCAGATATCGTTGATTGCTCAGATTGATGGTCCAACCATTGGGTAGCTTTCTTGAATAAATATCTGAATAAGAACCATTGGTTCGGTCACCCATAATCGTAACCTGAGGGAGATTATCCATAATAAGGAGGAAGATGTCTGCCGCACTCACCGTACGATCATTTGTGAGTACAATTACCGGTTTTAACCACGGTTTTTCCGCCGCCTTGACAAGACGTTCTTTAATAGGTCCGAATTCTCCTTTTTTTCGGGTCTGTTTCACATAGGCAAGCATTTCTTGCTGTACAAAACGAGAAGCCACCGCATGAGAGAAGAAATCTTCTCCGCCCATGTTAAACCGAACATCCACGACAATAGATTGTAGGCCTTCAAAAGAGGTAAAAATTTCATCTAGCTGACCCTCCAGAGAAGCAGCAATCATATTGCCAGGCTTGCTAAAGCACCGATAAAATCCCAAGTAACCTATTTGACCATTATCACCGAAAACAAATAAGGACTCATCCCTAAAGATTGGGCCGGTTGTACGGACCTCAAATTGGTTGTCTGAAAGGGTCTGAGTCACCATTTCGATAAAACCTGATCTTGCCTGGGTCCGTGTCATATCACCCAGCTGAGACATGATATTGGAAGGCCTTGAAGCCGAAAAACGAAGGATATCGAGCGGAGCCTTTAACGTGACATGTGCGTCGTTGAGAGGTGCTAAGAGTGAAGATAGAATATTGAAGAACTCTACGTCTGTGGTTTCCGGGGACAACTCCTTTCTCTTTTCAGTACACATGGCCTGCCAGTCGAGCCCTTTTTCATCAAATGACGCATAACTTTCGTCGAAAAGCTCGCAAAGAAAGTCGTAACTCTTAAATGGCTCACTGGTCTGTGCCATTGACTGGCAGGGAAGTAGGGTGCTCCCGAGTATCAGGAGACCCCATAAGTTGCTTTTGCTTATCATTCGTATCGGATGATTTTAGCAGGATTCACGACAGCCACTTTGTAGATTTGATAGCCTACGGTGATCAGCGCGAAAAACAGCACAAGCACTAGTGCCAATCCGGCAAGGAACCAAGGGAAGGAAATTCGATAAGCGTAGTTATCCAACCATCCGTCCATGACCAGGTACAAAATTGGCAAGCTCAGTACCGAGGATATGCCAATGAGTATGGCGAAATCTCTGTAAAATATCCCTACTATGTTGGGTATTGTGGCCCCTAACACCTTGCGAATGCCCATTTCCTTCATTCGCTGGATTGCCATGAATGACGACAGTCCAAAGAGCCCTAAAACCGCAATTAGGATCGCCAGCGCTGAGAAAGTGCCAAACACGTTACCAAAACGCTTATCCTCCTTGTAAAGACGTTCAAACCTTTCATCTAGGAAAACAATATCCAGTGGTGTGTCCTGGAAATAGTTGGACCAAGAATCTTCAATGTGGGCGATACCTTCGCTAAAGCTGTGGTCGCCAAGTTTTACCAGGGTATAGGAGTTCGTTTCCCGGAAGAAATAAACCGTGGGTTCAACGAGTGACTTTAGAGAAGTTCGATTAAAGTCTTTCAATACGCCGACGATGGGATATTTGTCGTTTTCAGGATCTCTTCCGAATTGGACTCTTTCGTTATAACAGCCGCATGGTCCTTAAGGCCAAATCGATCCAAAAATGCTTGATTGACGATGCACACCGCCGAATCTCCTGCAAAGTCTTTATTAAAGTTTCTACCTTCCAGAATAGCCATACCCATGGTCGAAATAAACTGGTCATCAATTGTCTGGATGTAGGTTGTGGCATCGAGGCGATCCGTAAGGCCTACTATTTTTATACCTCCAGAGTTAGAACTAATGTCTGAGCTACCGCCACCAGGCATGTTGGAGGTGAAGGCTACCCCTGAAGTATTCGGATTATTTTCTAAGGTCTCCAACATAGATTTCAGTCGCTCATTTCGGGTTTGGATCTGATCACGGGCGACCCGCGGGTTTCTGAAGCCTACGACTTTTTCTATGTTGAATCCTTTGTCTTTGGTTTGCATGTAATCCACTTGTCTGCTCACGGTGAGCGTACCTGCGATCAGAATAAGAGAGACAGCAAATTGCACGATGACCAGGCCTTTTCTCAGCATCGTCCCTCGCTTAGAGTTTCGGAACTTACCCTTCAACACCGTAACAGGCTTAAATTGTGAAAGTACGAGGGCAGGGTAGAAGCCGGTTATCACCGTACCTAAAATGAAAAAAACAAGGATATTTAACAGGAACGGGGGACTGTTCCACAGGTGATTTGCCAACTCCTTTTCCACCAGGTTATTGAAATAGGGTAGCAGCAATTCACTCAACCCAATGGCGATTAATGCTGCCAGCCCATTGATCAGCATCGATTCAAGCAAGAATTGCATAATCAGTTGTTTCTTTTGAGCACCTATCACCTTCCGAAGGCCAACTTCTTTGGCTCGGTCTATTGAGCGAGCTGTGGATAGGTTGACGTAGTTGACCCAAGCAATTATTAGAATGAAAACCGCGATGATCACTAGAAAACTCACAGCCTGCGCGCTGCCATGGATTTCTGGCTCGTAGGTGAAATTGGAGTGCAGATGGATGGTCGTTAGCGGTTGTAAATTGAAGACCAAGGTAGATTCTTCACCCATGTATTTTTTGGAAAGGTCTGGTAGTTGTTGACGGAGATTTTGAATGTCAACCCCCTTGTCCAACTTCAGATATGTATAGTAGTTGTATCCATTCCAACCATCTCTTTCGATACGATCCCGTATGCTGTTGATGGACATTAGAATGTCGAATTTGTAATGTGTGTTTTCCGGAGTATCGGCCAGTATCCCTGTGATTTTGAAAGGTCTGTCAAGGCCACTTAGCACTTCAATGGTTTTGCCCATTGGATTTTCATCACCAAAGTAGGCCCGCGCCTTTTCTTCCGTTAAAATCAAGCTGTAAGGTTCGATCAGAGCCGTGGCCGGATTTTCTCTTGTACCAGCGTGTAATCAAACAGCCGGAAGTAATTTGAATCTGCTCCAACAATGTTCTTTTCGAAGATAACCCGGTCGTTGTTACGGAAAACTACTTCATTGAATTTGTAGGTGGCCGTGTAATCCAACACCGCGGGAAGTTCTTGTTGTAGGGCGCTTCCGCTGGGGTAGAAGGACATGGCATCTCTTACGCCGATTGATCCTTCTTTGACCTGGTCGGTGGTGAGGCGGTAAATCTGATCTGCCTGCGAGAAGAAGCGATCGTAGCTCCGCTCAAATCGAATGTACTCATTGATCAGAAGAAAAGATGCCAGTCCGATCGCCAATCCGAAAACATTGATCGCCGTATAGGCTTTGTTATTAGCCAGATTGCGAATGCTTATTTTGAAATAATTTTTGAACATACCAGTATAAATAATTGAGTTTTTGAAAAATGGACGCATCAGAGAGGGACGAAACAGCAGCAGTACATCGACAGCATAGCGCCAGTCTCGAAGGAAGGAACCCGCTTCCAAATGGGCTGTATATAACTCTTCCAGATCCCCCTGTATGTCATCATAGAATTCAGGATGGCAGTACCATTTAAATAGTTTGCTTGCAAGTCTTTTGATCACGGGCTATTCTTGACGCATAATTTTAGCAGGGTTCGTGCTTGCTACTTTGAATACCTGATATCCTACCGTCACGAAGGCCATCAGGCAGAGAAGGAACAGGCTCACCAGTGCCAAAAGCCATGGAAAGTCTATTCTGTAAGCGTAATTGTCCAGCCAGTTGTTCATACCCACAAATATCAAGGGAACCGCTATGACTGCCGCGATCAGTATGAGTATGAAAAAGTCCTTGTAAAACAAGTTGATGATGTTGCTAATGCTTGCACCAAACACTTTGCGGATGCTCATCTCAAGGCTTCGCTGTTTAGAAAGAAAGGAGCTCAGACCAAATAATCCCAGCAGTGCTACGAAAATGGCAAAAATTGAGAAAGAGGCAAAAACATCCCGAAACTGTCGTTCTTTCTGATAGAGCGATGCAAATCGCTGATCGATGGTGGTGTGAATGAAAGGGTGGTTAGGGTAAAAATCGTTCCACGTCTTTTGCAAGTATGCCAAGGCTTCGTCGAATTGCCGTGGTTGGATTCTGACAACTACGTTTCTTGTACCTCGGGACTTGAAGTAGATGGTTGGCTCTATTTGCTTTTTCAGGCTGGTACGGTTGAAATCCTGCACGACACCACGGATCACATACACATCCGCATCTTCACCACCGCCCATTCGCAGTTTCATGTCCACCACTTCCTCGACCCTGGGAATGTCGAATTTTTTCAGAAATGCTCGATTCACAACTATGGCGTTGGAATCCGAACTCAGGGAATTGTCAAAATTGCGACCCGCAATCAACCCAATGCCTGCCGCATCAAGGAAATTATCATCATTATACTGGCCGTAGGTGGTCCCAGAGACAGGATCACTCTTACCGATAAGGGTCATGGATGAGGTAGTCGCATTAATATCAGCATCCACGCCGCCAGGAACGTTGGAAGTTGCGCCTACGGCTAAAATGGAGGCGTGAGTTCGAAGTGTTTCTTTGAAACTGTTGTACTTAACAAGAAACTGCTCATATTGCTCTCTTGTCTCTGCGCTGCTCGGAGGGACAGTGGTGGTGATCATGGCATCCTTTGCCATCCCCAGATCGGCGTTTCGCATGTACTGAAGTTGTGTAAATATTATGCCTGTTCCGGTGATTAGACCTAAGGAGGCGACAAACTGAAAAATGACCAACCCCTTCCGAAGAATTATGCCTCTCTTCGAATTTTTGAATTTTCCACGTAATACCACAATCGGATGAAAACCTGACAAGATCATTGCCGGATAAAAACCAGCCAGGATCGTTCCTGAAATTATAAAGGCGACTATCCAGGCAAGCGACAGATCGGTCCAAATGAACGTCAGGATTTCCTTTCCGACCAGGTCGTTGAAAAAAGGCACCACCAATTGTGCAAAAACAAGCGCTAAAACTGCCCCACAGAGGTTCAGAAGAAAAGATTCAAAAAGAAACTGAGCGATTAGTTGGCTTCTCTCAGCGCCTACCGTCTTGCGGAGGCCTACTTCCTTGGCTCGATCGGTCGCCCGGGCTGTCGACAAGTTGATATAGTTAATCCAGGCGATAGCCAGTATGAAAATAGAAATGACCTTCATGAAGTCGATGACTTTTTGACTTCCGAGCGTGCTAGCTTCGTAATTAAAGTCTGAAGTAAGATAAATGTCCTCAACAGGGTGTAAATTCCAGTAGGACTCTGTGTCTTCACCATACTGCTCTCTCGCCAGAATGTCAGCTTTGGCTTGCAGGCTCTTCAAGTCAGCCTGTGGCGATAAGTGCACGTACACATAATAATTATCCCAATCCCAGTTTTTATAATCCTGATTATTGGCCAGGGTAATGTCGGATACCAGCAGGTGAAATGGGTAGTGTGTGTTGCCCTCGTGCAGGTCCTCTACCACACCAGTGACCGTTGCTGTTACTTGGAAGGGAGACATCACCTCGAGTGTTTTGCCCACAGGGTCGATATCCCCAAAATAGGCACGGGCCTTTGATTGAGTCAGGACCACATTCAAGGGGGCGGCAAACATGGTTGCACGATCGCCATAAATAACGCGGTATGTGAAATGATCTAAAAAATTGGTATCGGCCGTCACGACGTACTTTTCCTCGAAAGTATTGTCGCCTACCTTGATGATTACTTGTGTCCAATTGCTTTGTGACCGTGTGGCTCTCTATCTCCGGAAGGTTCTCATTCAGGTATTCTCCGACGTTGTAGGAGGCCATAGCATCCTTACTGTCGACCACATCATCTATTACCTGAATAGTAGATATACGATAGAGTTGATCCGACTTTTGATAGAAACTATCGTACGACTCTTCGAATCGGATGTACGCGGTAATCAACAGGAATGCTGCCATTCCCAGGGACAACCCTAGAATATTGATCGACGAATAGACTTTGTGCTTTACAAGGTTGCGGGCGCCGATTTTGAGATAATTTGTGACCATCATGACATTTAAATTGAGTTTTGACCAAAAGACCTTATCAAAGAGGGACGAAAAAGTAGCACTACATCAAGTAAGAAAATCCACTGGGCTTTGGGCTTGGAGAACTTCGTCAGGTTTGCCTGATATAACTCCTCCAGGTCGCCAATGATGTCCTTGCGATAATCCGGGTGGCAGTACCAGGTAAAAATCTGTATAGCGATTCGCCTTATCATACAGCTTTGAGATCCAGTGCCATTTCGGGAATATCGCTCCAAAGGCGGCTGCGCATATCTTTATTGTATTCAAGCGCTTGCTTGCCAAAAGCCGTGATCTTGAAATACCGCTTGGGCTTTCCTCCACGATTGGCGTTGCTTTCACCTTCTCTGGAGTTAAGAAATCCCTTTTTCTCCAGTCGCCGTAGCGCAGACTGTAAAGCTCCAACACTGACCTTACGGTTGAGCCGTTTTTCGATCTCAGTCTTGATTGCCACGCCATAGGCCTCATCATAGAGCACACCCACAATCAGCATGACTACCTCTTCAAATTCTCCGAGTTGATACTTTTTCATAACGAATGTCCTAAATGTAGTATTCGTTACAAACATAAAAAAGTTTCATCAATTTCCTAAATGTAGTATTGCTTGCCCCTAAACAGCCATTTTTGTTTTGGAATCGGCAGGTTCATGAGGCTAGTTACTCCTTCCAGAAAGGAATATTGGCATACTCCTCAGTAATAATGGTGGAGTCTCCTTGATAGGATTTTTTGATATGCAGGATGTGTTTGCCGGGTTTCAGATGGCTGGTTTTAAGCATCGCAAGGAGGCCTTTTTGAGACTTGCCTGGATGTTCAAAAAAGTAAAAGTCGGTGTTTGTGTAGGTTGAGTCATCGACGCTAATGTCGTACAAACTTGTCAGGCAACTGAGAAGTTGTTGCCGATCTTCCTCTTCGAAAGTTTCGGATTTTAGAAAGAGGTTGCCATCGGCAGTCACTAGTTTCATTTTTTGGTTGATACCATCCTTTTTAAGCGGTTCAAAGTCGGGGCAGTTGCGTTTGATGAGTGGGTTGTCTTGTGGGTGGTACCTGATGAACAATTGCAGGTGATCGTTGTGATTGAACTTTTGATCAATGCTAGCTGACTGAATGTACTCGCCCACGGGCCGCAGGTCATCATAATGGTTGTTATCCACATACAGCGAACGGTCATTGTCAGAAAAATATTGATATTGATCGAAACCTATACCAGCGTTGATGAGCGTCAGCGTAAGCAGGATGGCATAGACGATACGGATCCTTTTCTTGGGATACTTACTTATCAGATAGTAGTAAATACTCCTGGAAATAGAGGAAATGGTGATGATGCCATAGAGCCTGTAGAATGGATAGTAAACCTTGTTAAGGAAGGATTTTTTCTTAAAGAATCCAAGTGTCAGAAAATCAACGAGATACATGAGCCCAGAAAGCAATAAGGCAATCATGGTTATGGCACCGAGTATAACGGCAACGGTCGAAAATATTCCAGAGGTAGCGTTGATGAACTGAACAAATAGAAAGGCGATAAAACCAAAGAATATGAGCCATAACCCAAAGGCTATGATCATGGAAATAATCAGGAAGGATATGGAAAAAAGGACGCTGCATAATTCGTCGAGCCTAACTATCAGCGCATCCAAGCCAATAACACGCTTCTTCAATCGCTCGGTGAAGTAACTACCATAGTTCATCTTGGTGAAGTCGATAGACGCCTGCACTGACCTGAGGCCAATGGCGCCGATCCAAAAACCCCGCAGCATCAGGTGTATTACCAGACACACGATCAGGGAGTTGATAGATAAGTGCAACAGGTTGAGAAAGACGAGAAAAAGCGCAATTACACTGTTTGAGAAAGAGTACTCGTAGGTGAGGGAGGTGAGGTAATTCTCAAAATTGCTGGAGGCGCCGATAAGTAAGAATATCGTAAATGCGGAAACCAGCAACTCCAATTGCCAGCTTTCACGCTCAAGTTTCCGGAGCCATTGCGTGACCTGATCCTGATTTGATGGGTCCATGTATTGTGTTACTTTTAAATAAATATAAGGCCTTCCTGGAAGTTGAAGCCTAATCTAATTTAGTGAGTATCCTGTGAGAATCGCATGTATTGGTGATGTGCACGGTGTGACCCGATGGCAAGAGGTGAAGGACCTTTCAGTCGATCACGTCGTGTTTGTTGGGGATTATGTGGATTCCCATGAACTATCTGATCAGGACATTTTCGATAATCTTGTGGAGATTCTTAGTTTCAAAACCGAGCATGAAACTGAGGTCTCTCTTTTACTGGGTAACCATGATATTCACTACCGATACTACCCAAAGTTTAGATCAACAGGATTTCGTCAATCTATGCAGCCACAGCTTACTAAGCTGTTTGAGGAAAACGCCCCATTGTTTGAGGTAGCGGTAAACTTCCGTGATTTTGTGTTTACACATGCGGGGCTGACAAGAGCCTGGGCCATGAAAGCCACCGACAGAATCTTACCGCCTCGCGATCTCACGGAGCTGTTAAACAGCCGGCCAGGGAATGAAAACTCCTTAAGCCAGTTAGCAATGGTAGGACTCATGCGAGGGGGACCCCACGATTGCGGCGGGCCCTTCTGGTGCGATTATCACCTGGAGCTTGTCCATGATCCATACCCGGGGATCAATCAGGTCGTCGGGCATACCAGGACAAATTTTCTGATTCAAGAAAATATCGGTGATCAACTACTTATAAACGTTAATTACCTAGCCTATTCCGACCACCCAATTTTTATATTAGAAACATAAATTAAAGACGAAACGACCACTACTCAAGTGATCTAAGAGATCTTTCAAAAGTGATCAAGGGTCCATCAACCTCCGGCTCATCCGCGAGCAATAGGTGTCGGCCTTCGAAAAAGTAATCAAATCTAATATCGCCGATCAGGATGGTACTATCGGTAAGTATAAAATCGTAAACACCCGATTCAAATATCTGCAGGGGTCGCTGCACCTGGTTGCTGATCAGTACCTGACTTTTAGTTAAATCAAAATTCCAGACGTTATCCCCCGACCTAAACTCGTCTGGTTGACATTCGCAAGTGACTTCCTTTATGCTCCATGCACCATGCAAATCCATGATGTTGTCTTCATCACCACATGCCATTATAAAAAGCGACAACAAAATAATTTTAGATGTATTGTACATACTACGAAGGGTTCAGTCAGTTGAACGATGCAAGAACCGTTCCATTCAGGGGTTGGTCACTCATATCGCAATGATTTCACTGGGTTGGACAGGGCGGCCGCCAATATTCTTGCGGCGGAAACAGCAATTGAAAGGACTAACACGAGGAGCAGCGGGAGCAAATATGTTGTAAGGGTAGTTGGCTGATGAAGTTCAAATATTGAACTAACCAGCTTGTTTGTCAGGTAATACCCCACGCCGAGACCCAACAAAGATCCTCCGAGTACAATCAGCAGGTAGGGCCTATTAATCAATCTTACAATTCGACTTACCGGGGCTCCCAATGTACGTCGAATTCCAATTTCCTTGAGGCGTTTCATCACGGATAATGACACCAGCGTGAAGAGCCCTAGCCCCGATAAGATCACGGCTATAAAGGCCAGAAAGCAGAAAATTATCACGATGTTGGTATTGGTGGCTTTTGCTTCCCGGATAATATCCAATTGATCTTGGTAGAACCCTTCAAAAGGTTTATTCGGAATGCTCCTGTTCCAATGATCGTGTAGGTGCTGAAATGCAGACTCCAACTGACCGTCCTCGACCTTTGCGATAAGAAAAGCGTGCGCTGACTGCACCGCAGGCCTGATAGCGAATGGCTCGGCTTTGCGCCAAAACCCATGATGATAGAAGTCCTTTACGATGCCGACCACTGTCAATTGCGTTGAATCGTTGAGCCAGACTTTTTGACCCAGCGGCTCATCCCACCCAAATGAACGTACTGTCTGCTCATTCACGATGATTGAGGTACTTCGCTCTGAGGAATTGTCCTTGAAACCCCTTCCTTTCAACAGCGATATATCCATCACCTCCAAATAGTTAGTTCCTAAATCAAGCACAGAGACCGGTAGGGATTTGAAGGAATCTTTTATCGTTTCCGAGTAGGCCGACTTGCCGAGGTGGTGTCTTGTTCCGGCAAACGAAGCTATTTCCTTACTCTGGTTAAGAAAGGTCTGTATAGCCAGATATTCTTCACGCGAGCCAATGGGTACTCCAATTATATCATCGCGATTGAATCCCAGATCAGCTTCATTTTGGTAATGTGCGTTTTGCATGAATGCCAGGGTTGTAAATAGAGCTACTACAGTTAGTAGGTATTGGCCCGCCAGGAGTACCTTGGAAAGTTTCCCCGATTCGGCCATGTCGATCGTTCCACGTAAAATATGTGTTGGGCTAAACGAACTTACATAAAGGCTAGGGTAGGCGCCGGCGATAAAGGAAGTGACTATGAGTATGATAAATAGAAATAGGTAAAAACCATAACTGTCATCAAAATGCACCTTAAGGTCAACGCCCTCCCAAAGTGCCCCGTAAGCTGGGACCAGGTAATTGGACAGAATGAGGGATACCAATATGGCTAAGAAACAAATCAGGACATTCTCGCCCATAAATTGAGCGACCAGTTGTGGCTTTGTTCCACCTACGGCTTTTCTTATACCAATTTCTTTGATCCGCCGATTAGCCAGTGCCAGAGTTGTATTTGTGAAATTGAAACAGGCCACCAACATGATCAGCAAAGCCAGCAGGGGAGGAGCAATTACATTAGCTGGATGTAATTGCGCATTGAGCCAATTCGAATAAATATGCTGGGAATCCAGGGCAAAGTTCCTTAGTGGCTGCAATTCATAGCTTTCGATCTCCCAGTCCGGATTGGCTTGATTAGGCGCTTCGATGTAACGCGACAAGAGTTCTTCTACCGATCGGACATCCTCAGGTTTGGCTATTGAAAGGAAAGTGGCTGCCGTAAATTCTCTCCAACTCTTCCCTTTTATGTGATTGATTTTCAGATAATTATCATAGTTTATTGCTAAGTCAAAGGAGATAGTAGAATTGGCGGCTATTTTCTGTAGTACTCCAGCGACTTGAAAAGTATATTCCCTGTTATCCGATGCTGTGAGAATAATCGATTCGCCGATGGGATTTCTGTCCCTGAAGTACGTATGCGCCATTTGCTGACTCAAGAAGACACTGCTTTTGTCACGCAACAGGTCGGCGTTGCCTTCTTGAAGACGAAACGTGAACAGATCGAAAAAGGCTTCGTCTACGAATGCGACTTGACGAGGAAATCGCTGTTTTCCTTGTCCAACCATCATTTTCGATCTCATGACCCTCACTACTTCCCCGACCTGGGCCAAATCTTGACTTATCGCTGGGCCTAGAGGGATTGGGTTGATGCCATGGGTCGAGAGATTGCCGTTTTCATTTTTCCTGATGTGAACTTTGTAGAGCTCATCGATATTCTCATGGAATTCATCAAAACCAAGGGCAAATGTGGTATTGAAGTAGGCGATAGTGCAGGTTGAAAGGGCGAGGGCGAGACCGGCGACATTGACCAAGAGGAAGAGGTTATTCTTCGCCAAGTTTCTCCATGCTATTCTCAGATGATTTTTGAACATGCCCTGGTTTTTCGGGATCAGAACCAACGAAATGCCACTTTCAATAACAGCTTCTATTTCAACTTGTTATGCGTTTTTACAGTGGAATCAAAACGTCCGTGAATGAACGAAATGTTCGGTAGTGACCGGGCATTTGTTGACTGGCTTGTGCGTTGGTTAACAGGGAGTTACTTCCGCTTTACAAAAAATAGAAAAAGCCACAGGGTGTGGCTTTTCCGTAGTGAGATGGTAATCTTAAAATTAGTTGTATAAAGCGTAGGGAAACTGATTTTTCTCGACCATAATACTGGCTATCCGCCTGCGCAGGTCTCTTGTGTTGACCGGAGTTGATTTTGTGAATCGTTTCATTCCCATCAACATCACCTTCAATTCGTCACCCGCTACGAAGCTTGCAACCGCCTCGTCACCCGCGTTTTTGATCTTTTGTATCGCTTGATGCAAATAGCCTCTGGCCAGGTCAATGAACATGGTATTGGCTTCTTCACCGGTTTGACTAATGAGCTTTTCTGTACGTAGAATAGTTGATTCTACCACGTAAGTCTCAATAACCATATCGGCGATATTCATCAGGATTTCCTGTTCGTTGTTTAGCGCGGGTCCGAACTTCTCAGCAGCTTTACCAGCCACCATCAGGACGGCTTTTTTCAAAGATTTAACTACTTCCTTTTCCTCCGCCATGGGTTGACTATAGTCGGGTGTTGCGAATGATGGAACTGAAGTCAACTCCTTGCCGACTGCCATTGCAGGCCCCAACATGTCCAGTTCACCTTTCATTGCCCTTTTGAGGATCATACCCACTAAGAGCATTCGATTTATTTCGTTGGTTCCCTCATAAATTCTTGTAATTCGGGCATCCCGGTATGCCCTTGCCATAGGCGCTTCTTCTGAAAAGCCCATACCACCATAGACTTGAAGGCCTTCGTCCACTACCCAGTCCAGAACTTCCGAACCATGCACCTTGATAATCGCACATTCGATAGCAAATTGCTCAACTCCCTTGAGTTTTGCCTGCTCTGGGGCCATACCCTCTTCGATTAGCGATTCGATCTTGTCTTCTATATTTTGACCAGCTCTGTAAGAAGCGGACTCAATGGCGTAGGTCTTGATAGCCATTTCTGCCAACTTGTGCTGAATAGCTCCAAAACTTGAAATGGATACACCAAATTGCTTGCGTTCATTGGCGTAATTGATCGCGTGGTTGGCGACATCCTTACAACCACCAATTACTCCACAACCTAACTTGATACGACCGATGTTGAGAATGTTCACGGCAATTTTGAAACCATTCTCCCTTTCTGAAAGCATGTTTTCCACCGGTACCTTGCAGTCATTGAAGAACACCTGACGGGTCGAGGAGCCCTTGATCCCAAGTTTTCGCTCTTCGTCATTCATGGTAATGCCACCAAAGTCCTTTTCGACTATAAAAGCAGTGAGGTTTTTATCATCTTCGATCTTTGCAAAGACGATAAATAAATCAGCAAATCCGGCATTGGAGATCCACATTTTCTGCCCATTTATTAGGTAGTGTTTGCCGTCCGAAGTGAGTTCCGCCTTGGTCTTGCCACTATTGGCATCAGAGCCCGAATCGGGTTCGGTAAGGCAGTAGCAGGCCTTCCACTCACCTGAAGCCAACTTTGGCAGATACTTGGTCTTTTGTTCTTCTGTTCCATAATAAAGGATCGGCAGGGTACCAATACCTGTATGGGCACCGTAGGCGGTCGAAAAGCTTCCGGAAGATGCTACCACGTCCGCGATAAGCATACCGGTGTTGAAGCTCATGCCCAGACCACCGTATTGCTCCGGAATATTGACACCCAATAATCCCAGGTCTCCCGCCTTGTCCATCAACGCCGGCATGAATTCAGGATGTTCACCACCATCCATTTTTTCCACATTTGGAAAAATCTCTTTTTGGAGGAAGTCCATGGTGGCCGCCGCCATCATCTTTTGTTCCTCTGAAAACTCTTCGGGGATAAAAATATCCGACGCTTCTGATTCTTTGACCAGAAACTCACCTCCTTTGAGGGCTTCTTTTGTTGCTACTGCTTCCATTAATCCTTAATTCTCAAGTGTCTAAAATACAGCAAAACTACTCTGCATGCATACTATATTTCAAATGTAATAAAATGATATTTATTATGCATGCATACTAAATTAAAATTCGGGAAAAACATGTGCCTTTGCATTTGATCATTAAATTTCGACAATTCGGGAAGGCAATTTTTTGCTTTTTCGGCGCTTACCAATTAATTGCTTGGAGCAAATCAGTCATTCTATGGCATCAACCACGGTTTTCAATACAAAACAAGAAATAATAGAGTCACTCCTGATCTTCACAATAGGGGGGCTCATTAACGTCGCCATCTGGTGTACTGAGTGTTGGACGGACATTTCCCAGTTTCTGGTGTCCTTCACCTGGTCTGGTTTTACCTGGATGTTTTTGTGGAAGGGTAGTGTACATATGGTCCAAATACTCAATAGGTGGGTAGACTGGATCAAATACCCTAGCCGTAGACTTATTGTGAGCCTGGCGGGTGTAGTGGTTTTGGTTTATGGCTCCAATTTTTTGTTGCACTTTGCCTATCACCTGCTGGTCTTTAAAACGGATTATGACCAAATAATTCCAAAGTATTCATTCACCGAAGCAAGTGCGGTATTGGTCATTACTATTGGCATTAATGTGGTGATGCACGGGAGAGCGTTCCTGTTGAATTGGAAACAGGCCGCTATTGACGTGGAAAAGATGAAAACTGAACAAGTTTCCTCTCAATATCAAAGTCTTAAAAATCAAGTCAATCCTCATTTTCTCTTCAACAGCCTTAATGCGTTGAGTTCGCTGGTTTATGATGATCAGAAAAAGGCAGTACAGTTTATTCGCAAATTATCTGAGGTCTACCGGTATGTTTTGGATAAGAAGGACGAAGAGATTGTGCCCTTGCGGGATGAATTGCAGTTCACCAAAGCTTTTGTCTTTCTTCAACAAATCCGATTTGGCGAGAATTTCAACGTGGAGATTGAAGGAGATGAATCTAAAGGATTTGTGCCGCCTCTGGCGCTGCAACTGCTGGTAGAAAATGCAGTCAAACATAATGTTATTTCCGAAAGCAAGCCTTTGAAACTGCTGATCACTATCCGGAAATATGATATTGTGATTGAAAATAAAATTCAACTGAAAAAGCAAACTGATTCCACAGGTATCGGACTTTCCAATTTACAGGCCAGATATAAGTATTTGTCTAATGCGCCTATGGAAGTTATCAAGGACAAGGATGTTTTTAAGGTGATCTTACCTATACTTGACCTGCGATGAGATACATCTTAATTGAAGACGAACAGATCGCCGCCAACCGTCTGAAAAAGCTTGTGCAGGGATTGCGGCCCAATTATGAATACGTCACCACATTAGATTCAGTAGAAGCTGCGACCATTTCGCTGGCAGCTTTGAAATTCGACCTATTATTCATGGACATTCAGCTGGCAGATGGGTTGTCATTTGAGATTTTTGATGAGATATCCATGAAAAAGCCGGTCATTTTTACTACAGCCTATGATCAGTATGCTATCAGGGCATTTAAGACAAATGGGGTTGACTATCTCTTAAAGCCTATTGACGAAGATGAGTTGGAAGCCGCGATCGTGAAGTTTGAAAGTCAATACATTTCCCGGAAAGCGCCTGAAAACCAGGGTCAACCGGACATATCTCAAGAGATCAAGAAAGTGATTGATGCGGTCAATCAAAAAGAAGGCTATAAAGAGCGATTTGTGATCAAAATTGGAGATCACCTGAAATCTATCCCCGTGACTGATATTCATTTATTCTACAGTCAGGAGAAAACAACTTTCATTTTATCGAAAGAGGGAAGAACCTTCATCATTGACTTTCCGCTGGATCGATTGGTAGAGTTGGTAGACCCAAAAAAGTATTTTCGAATTTCAAGAAAGTACATTGTATGCATGGATGCTATTGACGACATATTAGCCTTTTCTAACTCCAGACTCAAATTGAAGATCAAAGACTATCAGGATGAGAACATCATTGTCGCCCGCGAACGGGTGCAGGAGTTCAAACAATGGTTGGATCAATAGGGACTTTACTTGTCTTCAATAGTCATGTAGACTAAGGTCTGGTTCAGGAGAATATAGGCGATTTCGCCAAAAGTAGCTGGGCCGGTCATTCCAATCTTCTTCGATTCTAGCTCTCCATACAGGTAGTTGAGAATACAGTTACATGAAAATTCTTCGGGCTGCTCCAAAGCAGGCACACTTTCCACAAAAGCTTTCTGGTAGTCGGGTATCGGTTTTGCTAAAGTGTACTGTCTACCGCTGAAAACGGGAGCGTAGAAATCAACATAACCCTCATCTGTGTTGATCTCTTTGATACAGACATTTATTTTGGCTCCTGCAAAGTCTGTAATTAGAGGCGCCTTACCATCAACGCCTTCTGATTGAAGATACCGCGCCAGGTTTTGATTTTGCCCATCAATGATTACCTCCGTGGCACGGAAACCTTCGGAGGGAAATTCAAGTTTCGGTGTTTCGCTATCCTCTTCGTGGATATTCACAATTTCTATTTGACCCATCTTTGATTCGGGTAATTCCACATGGAAGGCCACACCACGGTCCGTGTAAGCTGTCTTTGTTCGACCGTCATAGGTTTTTGGTGAGTCGCTGGACTCCAGGTCAAATCCTGTTACCCATCCAACAATCGGAGCATCATAGATATTAGGGTAGGAAGGGGCGTTCACAGCATAGGTAGCATGTATGGGTTGGAAAGCTGGAAGGATTAGCAAGGTGTAACCATCTTGAAATCGATCTTCCACAACTGCGGCAATGGTTTCAGCAGTGTAGGTGACGACTTTACAGCTCTTGGCGAGAGAGGATATTTCGTTGACGAAAATTTGTGATTGAGAGAATTCACCCCTTTCGCTGTTCATAAAATACGGAATGGTGCCCCCAATCCAGTTTCCTGGGGGTAATTGTGACAGAGCCCGCTCATCACCAGACAAGGCAAGTGACCTGCCTGCTTTTATCATCTGAACAACTTCGGATATGTCGTGTAATTTTCTCATAAGCTGATTATGATCAATGTACTTTCCTAATTACCACTCCCCAAAAATTTCAACCAGGTCTTTTCGGAAGGCATTTTTGTATTTCTCAAAGAAGCGCCTCATTTCATCAATGGCTTCCTCAGCAGATTTGGTGCCCTGATCTAATTCCCTTCTCGTTCTATCAGACATTAACTGAAGGGAGTACTTCTTGAACTGTCGCTTTCCCTGGATTATTTCAACCCATTCCTTCCTGTGCCTGGGTGGCGAGAACTCTTCCATAAATGACCGTGAAGTGGATAAAGCATAGAATTTAGTGATTTTTGAAGGGTAGGACAAGTATCTCTGTTGATAATAATAAGCCAAATTATATTGCAGAAGATGGAATAGTTGCCAGGATTGCCGAAGGTTCGATGGAAAGATCGTAGACTTATTCGAAAACGAAACAATTTATTCGACAATTACGAATAATATAATAAATTCGCATTTGTCGAAAATATATAAGAAATGAAAGGAACGCACTTAGGTGAATTGGAGGAGGTGACGCTTCTGGTGGTGGCCAATCTGTTTGATAATGCCTACGGTGTGGCGATCAAACTTGAGATTGAAGATAAATGCAATCGCAAAATTACCATTAGCACAGTTCACAACGTGTTGCAAAGATTGAGTGAAAAAGGATTCCTCGACTCACGATATAGTGAGCCTACCAAGGAAAGAGGGGGTAAGCGAAAGTTGCTTTTTCGGGTTAATCGAGAAGGACAAAGAGCGCTTGAAAACAGTCGAGGCATCAGAGAATTGTTGTGGCGAGGCATTCCGGATATCGCATTTGATAATTAAGGCGTATGCGAAAGTTTGTCAACTTCTTATTGCGACGCTTTTGCCATCCAGAGCTTTTAGAGGCGCTTGCTGGTGACCTGGAAGAGCTTTACGCGATCGATATCATACGTGCTCCCAAAAAGGCTGGAAGGCGATATGCGGTGAATGCGCTTTTATTTCTAAGATATCATCGGCTACGAAAAACTAATCGGTCAAAAACTCTTAACTCTATGTCATTATTACGGAATTACTGTAAAGTATCTTTTCGCGACCTGTTGCGGAACAAAACCTATTCAACTGTAAATCTCGTCGGTCTGACCTCAGGGCTCACTGTGGCGTTGATGATCCTACAGTATGTGCTTTATGAAACCGGATTTGATCAGTTTCATAAAGATGGCCAACGAATTTATCGGGTGGTGAATGACCGTTTTCAAAACGGCAAACTAGTACAACACGGGACGATCACTTACCCGACAATTGGGCCTACCTTACATGAAGATTTTCCTGAGATAGAGGCTTACACGCGAATGACCATTAGCGGTCGCAACTACCTGGCTTATAATGATGAGCTGCACATGACAGAAGGCTTTTTGATCGCTGATAGGCACTTCCTGAATTTCTTCTCTTTCCCGGTACTTTTTGGTGATGCTGAGCGTGCGTTAAATAATCCCCATGAGGTGGTGCTTACGAGTCAATTTGCGAAGCGCTTGATACCGGCAGACGCCAGTTTGGCAGATTTAATAGGACAGACGGTGATGATATATAGCTCACCGGCTAAAATAACAGCCATTCTCAAGGACCTTCCAGCCCAATCGCATTTGCAATTCGATTTGTTGGTTTCGTACAAGACTTTTATCAGCATGGCTGGAGAAGGGGCCGACAACAGTTGGCAGTGGTCAGATTTCTATCATTATGTGAAACTGGTGGAAAACACCGAGGTGGCGTCACTCGACATAAAACTTCAGGAATTTGGTGAACGCTACTTCAAAGGTGGGGAGGTCTCAGGAGGCGAGGAACGATTTTCTCTTCAGCCTTTGTGGGATGCGCACCTGGACAACTCGCAGGAGTATGAGATAGGCCTGACCATAGACGGCCAAATTGTGTGGCTTATGCTGGCGATCGCTTGTTTTATCCTTGCCGTGGCTTGGATCAACTATATCAATCTAACTTCCAGCAGGGCGCTTCAACGGGCAAAAGAAACGGCTATAAGAAAGTCGATTGGTGCAGGCAGGACGCAGGTCGCGACGCAGTTTTTGGTTGAGACAGTGATCTTCAACGGAATAGCACTGACTTTTTCAGTGTTTTTGGTAATTCTTCTGCAGCCGTTTTTCAATGAGTTGACCGGGCTGCCATTGAACATCAGTATTATTGTTAGCTCCGACCTATGGGGCCTGCCTTTTTTGCTTTGGTTTCTGTTGTTCTTCGGTGCAGCAACAATTCTAGTATCCCTGTATCCAGCCTGGCTCGTTGCTAAATTTCAGGCGAAGGATGTCGCTCACGGCAGGTACAATCTTTCCGGAGACTTGCAATGGCTCAGAAAGGCTTTGGTCATTTTTCAGTTTGCGGTGGCTGTGGTTTTGATAAATGGTGCCTTTGCCATTGCGGATCAGGTCGAATTTATGGTTGAAAAGGACCTGGGTTTGGATATCTCTAAAACTTTGGTGGTATATGGACCTTCGATGACGGATTGGGACAGTACTTTCATAGAACGGACGGACAGGTTCAAGACAGAGGTGAGCAAAATAGCTGGCGTTTCGATGGCGACTTCCTCCAATAGGGTGGCAGGCAACCGCATGGGGAGGATATTTCGTGTCAAGAGCAGCGTAGATCCAGAGGCTCGGGACCTTACTGTCAACTTTATGCAGGTGGACCATTCGTTTGATGAAACATTTGGTATAAAAATAATAGCAGGAAGGGGCTTGCAAGCTGGCGATCATGACTATGATTTTCAAAACATTTTCAACGTCGTAGTTAATGAATCGGCCGCTATGTATTTAGGAGTCAACTCGCCTCGAGAAGCAATTGGAATGACCGTAAGTTTTTGGAATCGTGATTGGACGATCGTGGGAGTAGTTAATGACTTTCATCAAATGTCAGTGCATGACAAAATCGAACCTATTTTCATGTTGCCCTTGTACGATACTGACAACAGTTTCTCGATAAAACTTACCGGAGGGTCTTCCGAATCTATTCTCGCCGCTATTCAGGCCGAGTATGATCGTATTTTCCCAGGCAACTACTTTGATCATTATTTTTTGAGAGACAGATATCAGCAATTGTATGCTCCGGAGATGCGCTTGGGGCAAATCAGTAATGTTTTTACGGGGTTATCCATATTGATGGTCGTCCTTGGGCTTTATGGTTTGGTCACTATGACCCTAGATAGAAAAGTGAAGGAGATTGGTATCAGGAAGGTGCTGGGAGCCAGTATTCAGCAAATACTTCTATTGATCAGTGTCGAATTTGCATGGTTGTTACTCGCAGCGCTCATTATTGGGATTCCTGCCAGTCTCTATGGCATTGGCCAATGGAAAGAAGGTTTTGCCTATCGGGCGGAAGCGGGTTGGTGGATAGTGATAATGGCTAGCGCTATCGTAGTGGCTGTCAGCTTACTACCCATAATGATGCAAGGGGGAAAAATTGTAGCGAATAACCCTATCGAATCCTTAAGAAGCGAATAATTACGGCTTGGACGGAATAAGAAGGAGTCTTTTTCCGTCTGCCTTTATTTCTTCTTCGTTCATCATCATTTTTCTGAAATCGCCGTTAACGAACATCTGCGCCTGGTCGTCGTAATGTGCACTAAATAAGTTTCCTGATTGCCCGGTAGGCAACACGCTCCAGGAATTGTTGCGTGGATCCGCCAGATCGACAATTCTCCTCGTCGAAGGCCCAAAGGTGGTTTTGTGCACTGTGGAGCCTGTCCAGCGAAAACCCAGGTTGTTGATTACTTCATTGGTGGCAGGTACCGAAAAGGGCCCTACATTTAGCAACTTGCCTAAAGTGGGATTTACACCCATAGCATGGCCATGGGTTAGCGTATGGGCTTGGCCCCAGGTCCATTTTGTCAGATCGCTACCCATTTCTTCAGACAATCCCTGAACTGTTTTCTGAAATGCATCCACGACAATCGATTTGCGTGTTTCGACTTCAGTAGTATTGATGTTATCCCACCAAACGCTCTCCTCGTTGACTACTAACGGCTCTATACTGCGCTTAAATAGATGTGTCGACCGAAATGACTCCCATAGCAAAGAATCCATCTCGTCTCCAAAAGCAAGCGCTAATATTTCGAAGGTCCATCGTTGGAATATGGTGGGAGCGACCTCATCCGCGTTGAAAGTACCTTGCCAACTATTCAGAATATTGCGAATCTCTGGTTCCTGGTCTTCAATTTCGGCGAGGAGTGTCTCTTTGATGTTCCGAAAAAGTACTGACTCGTTATCTAAAAGCATTTTCTTCATGTCATCCACCCCAAAAACTTCATCCCTAACCAAGATTTGATTGATCCGCTCGGCCCGATCGTCAGGTAGGTAATACCCAGAATACCAGGTTCCATCCACATCTCCTGGCTGGTTGTTAGCACTGTATACAAAACCCTGGCCAGGATTTACCGATTTTGGGTTGGCATGAAAGGGCCGTAAGCTGTCGGGTTCTGCCAATCCGGAAGCACCGTCCCTAAAGGTCTTGGAAGTCCGCTCGTCTTTGCGATAAATAAGTGCACCGGAAGCCCACCACGCGTACTCCCCACGGTTTGACCCGAACATCACATTGAGGCCAGGTCCGTGGATCATCGCAGCAGCTGCAGCTACGTCCTCGGCCTTCTTCACTTTGGTAAGTAGGTAGGTGGCATCAAATGAATCGTTGGGACGCTGGTTGTAGACCCAATACATGGATACCTTTTCAGGTAAGGGCTTATCGAGAATGTCCGAAACGATTGCACCATGCACTGTAGTCTGCACTGTCACAGTCGTATCCTGACCCCCTTTAATATTGATAAGCTCCTGCCGGGTCTCGAAAGGCACCCATTGTCCCTTGTGCCAGTATTTAGTTGGGTCATTTGGGTTTACGCGTTCGATATAAAAATCAATATCATCGTTTTCAAACATGGTTAAGCCTGTGGCAGCATGGGCGTTGTGCATCAATGGTGGAAAGGGGTAGCCGCCCAGGAAATAACCGTAAAACTCACCCTCGTCGTGACTCAGGTGAGCCTCATACCAAACGCACGGTTGCGCATAGCCGATGTGAGGGTCATTTACCAATATAGAATTGCCTGTATTAGTCTTTTCGGGCCCCAGTACCCAACTGTTGCTCCCGACAAAGAGTGGTAATGGCAATTTTGAAAGAACTTTGTTTGTTTCTGCGACCAGGTTGGAAGTAGGAGAGTTGCTAACGGGAATAATGATATTGCCCGCTTCATGAAATAAAGGCAGGTCTTGTAGGTAGGAACTGTCCAACTTTTGGTAAAGCTCGGTAACTAACGGGTCGGTCTTTTGGGCATTAGCAAAGCTGAAAGACATGTAGCCCAAAACCTCAAAAACATTTTCCAGGGTGTATGGGGTCATATCAATTCCAAGTAACAGGTGTTCCAGTGTGCCCGGCCCCTCATCGATGAAGGTATTAATCCCTCTTATATATGCCTCAGTGAGTTCGAGCGTCTTACTATTTTCGCTTCGCAGCCGGTCAGCTGACTCTTGGGCATACTTAGCAATGCCCATGGTCCGCAAATAAATGTCCGTCTTGACCAAGTCTGCACCAAATAACTCGGACAATCTTGCGCCACCGACCCGTCGCAAAAGATCCATTTGCCACAACCGATCCTGCGCGTGGATGTATCCCAGGGCGAAATAGGCATCTGTCTCTCTTTGTGAATAGATGTGCGGAATTCCATATTCCGTAAAATAAACTTCCACTTCTGCCGGTAAACCGGGTATCGATATTTCACCCTGATACTGAGGAGTTAGGCTTTTTTTGATGTAGGAAAAAGTACCAATTACCAGTGTGATTATTATCGCCAGAATACCTAAGAATACCTTAACAGCTCTCTTCATGTTATGAGTTTTACGGGTGAGGTTGCTTGGATGCCGATTGATCAAGCGCTAAGAAGACGGGGAAGATAGTATGTTTGCATAACAAATTTGCCCAAGCGCGATTTGTCTTTTTAAATTGAGGCCATAACCCACTCAGATGGAAGCCTCTCAAATTTATCATCGTAATGGCATTGCCTTAGAGGGATACGATGTGGTCAGTATCTGGAATGGTCACCTGGAAAAAGGCCGAGAAACGTGCTCCTACGAGTTTTCAGGAGTGAAGTGGTTATTCAATTCCAAACAAAACAGGTTGAGTTTCATTAAAAGTCCAGAAGACTTTTTGCCGGAGTATGGAGGATTTTGTTCTTATGGTGTCGCCAATGGATACAAAGCTCCAATTAAGGTTTATACAGCCGCCATCGTGGACAATAAGCTATACTTCAATTTCAGCGGCTTTATTAAGAAGCATTGGCAAGAAAACAGAGAAAGGCTGATTCCGGAGGCAAATGCACGATGGGGGCAAATGGCCGGTGATCCAACAATTAAGGTACTGAGGCCCTGGATTTACTTTAAGTACCTGGCCTTAGGGACTTCTTTCTTCGAGGAATAAGTTATTCCCTGGTGGTAGCATTCATTTTTCTGACTGCTCGTTCGATGCCGTGAGGTGTAAGCGGAAACATCGGCACAACTTGCTTGATTGCCTGGATGGTATAGGTCATTGGCCAATATTTCACTGGTTCAGGGTTGAGCCAAACAGTTTTAGGAAATCTATTCACAATGGCGTGAAGATTTTCAAAGCTTTCGGTGCTTAATTCGTAGGGGGCCATGGCCGCATCACCAATAAAAAAGACCCGGTAATTTTTGTCGTAGGCGAGTAGTCGTTCTATTTTCATTCGATGCCGCCTTCGTTCATCTTTGTAGACGACATTGTAGATGATATTATGAAAATAGAAGACCTCCAGGTCATGTGCGAACCGGGTTTTCATTTTTCTGAACAATTCCTGAACGGTTCTAATGTATGGGGACATGGAATAGCCCCCGTTATCAATTAGCACCAAGACCTTTAGGTCTTCATGCTTTTGGCTGGACAATTCTGGGAGAAATAGACCTCCTCTTTGAACCCCTCGCTTTATGGTTTTTGGAATATCCAGGTCTTCCGTGGCGCTTTCGTCAATTACACCCTTGATACTTGCCAATGCTGCGTCGATATTATTGTCATTTAGCAGGGCATCCCGGTCAACGGGGAAGTAATGTGGGTCGCTCATTACTTTTCTGGCCATCTTGCCGCCACCAGTTCCGCCTGTGCGGATACCATTTTTAGCAGCGCCCCCATGTCCGAAAGGTGAGATTCCTCCAGTCCCTATCCAGTGGTCTCCGCCACCGTGTTTTGTTTTTTGCTGTTTCTGGATTTCTTCCAGGCGGTCTAGCAATTCCTTCAACGAGATGTCGGAGTAATCCGCCATTTTTTCCAGGTCTCTCGGTGCTATTTCCTCACTGTCATTTTCCGGATCTTCGTCGGTCTTATCCGCTTTGTTTTTATCAAAGATCTCGCTACCCGAGATAATTTCCTTGATGTCGTAGTTCGTCAGGTGAATTTGGTCTAGGAAGGTTTCAACCAGCTTGTGTTCCTCATCGGGATGCACCTCATCGACATATTCATCCCTCCATTTTTGGAAAGTCTCGGATCTGCGTACAGCATCCTCCAGTTTCTCTCCGTCCCGAATTTCTATGCTCAAGAAGTAATCATAGAACGCCTTCGTAAAAGGGCCAATGTCCTCTGGTTCTTTAACTACGATACCCTTCACGATATTATGAAGATCTCCTATGGTTTTGACTAGCCCATGAGACATGCTTTTGTGAATAAGCAAAAGTGTCCTGATGTCAGCGCTAAGGCCGTGGTTTCGCAGACTTTCTGGCAATCCGGTCAGCATTTTCCGTCAATTTGAATAAAATCCCATATCTGCTCCAAGCATTCTGCTCACTTTGTCCATATCTGCCTGTGTTTTTATCAGTGCTCCGATACCCTGAAGGCCTTCAATCCTTTGGACAGCCTCCTTTGGTGATTTATCTTTCATATATTTCAGCCAGTTTAGAATTTCCCGGGTTGTCGGGGCTCTTTCCAGTCCCATGCGCCTCAGGTGGTAGAAAATACCCAAAGCCGAAGAAACTACCTTTTCATCTAGGTCTGGATGATGTTTTTCAATGATTTCGCCCATGACTTCCTTCGGCGGGAAGTCGATATAATGGTAAATGCACCTGCCCTTGAAGGCAGTTGGCAGTTCTTGTTCTCTGTTGGACGTGATGACAATCGCCGGCATAGCCTCTTCGCTGGCGGATATTACCTCCCCGGATTCTGGCATGATAAATTCACGATGACTCAGTGCATAAAGCAAGTCGTTGGGGAATTCTCGTGGTGCTTTGTCGATCTCATCGATCAGTAGTACCGAATTTGGTGTGTCATAGGCTTTTGCCGCTGGCCCTTTAATAACATAATCTCCCAAAACTTCCGGATTTCGACCACCGGTACTCAGTTTGGCACCGAGGCCTTTTTCCGCCCTTTCTGCATTTTGTATCTCAATCTGTGAGTCTCTTAGGTATTTGACATGATCAAAGCGAGCAACAAATTGCTCGACGTTGCTCTTTGATCCAACAGGATACACAAAGAGGTCGAGGGCACGGTCCTTTGCGTAATGCAAGGGCAATTCGGTTTTACCTGTTCCCGGTTCTCCTTCGATGAGTAGGGGCATCCCCAGCGTACGTGACATATGAAAGGCCTGGGCTAAAGCGGGATCACATAGGTACTTTTCTGAACCTGTCCAATGAGAAGTTTCTGCCATTCGTTAAAAGTAATGACAATTGATCAGAGGCGTGATCCTATCAGCGCTCTACCAATGCCCTGGGGGCTAATGATGAGGTAGTAACCACCACTTGAGGATCATCAATAACAGCAGCCCAAGCCAGGCCAGGTGTTTCCAGTTTACCGCGACGGACCTAGGGGCCATCACGTGTGTTTGGTCTATTTCCAGAAAGTAACCTTTCTTCGAAACGGTAACGATAATATTTTGACCAAGGTGCTTCCGAAGCATGGATATGGAATGATTCAGTAATTGCTGACCGGTGCCATAAGTGCCCCAAATCTTTTTGATGATCTCCTGTCTGGGTACTAGCTGCCCTTTCGCTTGTACAAGCATTTGAAGAATTTGAGCGAGTCGAGGCTCAATCTTCTGACTTTCGCCCGACTGAATGTTGATGATTAAATGGCGCTTTTCGTCTAGTAGTAGGTCCGTGGTGATTTTAACGAGTTTCATAATCTCAACAATTTCTCAACATCCCGATCAATGCCCAAGACACGGGTGTGCTAATAAGTTTGACACAGAAGAATATCAAAAGTTGCATGAACGGACCGAAAAAAGAAATCTATCAAACAGCCCTGGGGGTGCTTTTAGTTTATACGACTACCTCAGTTCATCATATGTATGGTGCATGGCTGTACCAAACACCCTGGAGAAACCACATAGCCTATCAAGGGTTTTCATGGTTGTTAATTTCCTATGCCATACTGCTTGTACTTTTTAAGTGGCCAAAGAAGTTTGTCGCCTGGGCCTATGTGCTGTTTGCGGGGTTCTTCTTTGTTGGGGCCATTGGTCTTTATGAAGGAGTATACAACCATTTGTTCAAGAACTTGCTGTACTTCGGTGGTGTGGCAGAAGACGTTTTGCAAAGGATGTATCCGCCTCCGAAGTACGAACTTCCCAATGATTGGCTTTTTGAGATTACGGGTATCTTGACAGTGGCAGTAAGCTATTGGTGCCTGTTGACCATGATCAGGTTGATGAGCGCCTTATCGTCAAAGTAAGATTCAGTCATTCTTGGAAAAAGTGAGCTGGTAGAGTGTCTGGCAGTAAGGGCAAGGCTCCCTCATGAATTATCTCATTGATCGAATCTGTTGCTGTAAGACCAATGGCAAAGGCAGGCCCGGTCACCAGCTCTACTTTATCTTCCCCTGCTATAGTATAAGTCACCCGTAAGTCCGAGAGGTCTTGCACAAGATCCTTGGAGACAACCATTTCCATTTCGCGGCGACTTCCGAATGAAATAGTATTGGCCACCCATTTGAAAGTACAGTAATAATCGCCAAAATCCTGTATTGGCTGAGCGTGCATGTAGTCTTTCTTGTGATACCTGCCCCAGATGACCGTGTCTCTGTAGCGCCAGTCCCAGCGAGAGCGATCTTTTACCCAGGTGTTGACTTCCTTTGTAAAATTTGTCTCTCCGAGGGCGCCCGAAGCGTGCATGACTTTCACCTTGTTCGGCGAGAATATGTACGCATTCAAAATGGTCGCAGTATCCGATCTCACGGCCAAATAATAGTAATCAGGACCTGATTTTATCATAAGGCGGTGGTCCGTGTAGACTAACTCCATCAAGGAAGTATCTAATTCTTCCAGATATGAAACAGCACCATCGAGCTTATAATCAAACGGAAGCGGTAGTTTGCATTGAATGTCAGCCTGCTGCGAACTTTGACAGGAAAGTAGGAGTAAGCACAGGGCCAGGGCATAGGAGAATTGGGTCATTTGAAATTGTCTAATCACGTGATGATCAGCATGCTATTTAGCAGAATTTTCAGAGTTTGAAATCGCGGTTCACAATGTAGAAGTTAATTCTAAGAAATTTACCGCCGCTGTGACGCTAACTAAATATTCATACCGTCATATGAAAAAAGACCAAAGATTGAATATATTCCACTTGGTTACCAATTTTTTCTATAACCTATTTCTGCAAATGAAGAGACTAAGAACAAGCTATTTGTACGTATTCTATCTGGGCATCATTGCCTGCTCGAGTGAGGATGACGCACCCGTAATCGATACGGCTGTGTACGAAGGTTCGATCCAAACGAACCCACAGAGTTTTCCCGCAGGAGGTGGACTTGATCTGGACTTTAACGGGATTGGAGGAATCGCTCAGTTGGACACGGCTATGGGCTTCCAGTATGATTTGAAAATCCTGGCCTACAAAACGTCAGATGGGGGAAGGCCTGCCATATTTCTTTCGGGTGATGAGTCTAGTTCAGGAGCTGCGGAAGCGGTTAATGTTTCGGATGTGAGTGGCATTGGCTTAGGTGCATCCGGTTTTGAATCTTTTGAAATTGTCACGGATGAGATGATAGCTGCATTGGCACCGGATGGAGTTTTTGCGTTCGACCCGGCAGTGGATGTTGATGACACAGGTAAGCCGGATATTGTAAAGCTGGAGAGCGAATATGAAAAACTGGTAATTGGGGACTTGGTGGTAAGGTTGGAAGAGGCCGAGCAGCCGGTGTTCCTGGTCAAAAGTCGAGAAGGTGACCTGTACAAGTTCCAGCACATAACCCGGGAAGGTGGTGGCGTGGCCAAGGTACGATGGGCAAGACTTAGATAGCCATGAAGCACTTTTTCAAGTGCAGTTTGCCGTTCGGATGCCTTTTTTTCGTTTTCAGCGTGGTGGCACAGTCGCCTGTTGATACCACGCGGGTCACTGTTCTTGATGAAATTGTTGTTACCGATAGCCTTGTTCAGACCGAAAAGTCAACTACTTCCAAATCCGGTCGGAGTTTGTGGGATGTCCTTGATGACATTCCAGGGGTAACCAGGATTCAGGAAAATGCCTATCCGTTGGTGTACCATGGACAAAGCGCCAATAACCTCAGGATTGAGCGTGATGGACTCACATTGTTTGGGATAAACAACCATGGCTATTATGGTACGGATGTCAATACCGATGATTTAGAAAGTGTTGGCGTAGTAAATGGCGGGCGACGTGTGCTCTCAGGTAGTGGAGCTAGTGGCGGAGTGATAAAGCTGCAATCAAAAGACCCGAGACAGGCAGAATCCAGCAGTGTTTACTCTTCTTTTGGTACCAATGGTAATTCTTTTTCAGTAGGTGGAAGGTATGGGTTGAGGGCAAAGAAGCAAGGTTTTGTGATGCGCCTGAAAGATCGGAGGCGAGATAATATTTCCTTTGCTGGTGGGGATACGGCAGGGAACTCTGCAATGAAGCAATCTAGCGTTTCACTGGGAGTCTATTTTGATCCAGTGTCGCGTCTGAGTATTACCAGTGGTCATTTCTTATCTAGGGGCGAATGGGAGCGACCGCAGGGCTTCCAAAACAACCCCAATGAGCTGCGAACGCTTAAGAATAATTTTGCGTACCAGTCGGAGCTAGGTCTGAAGTGGGGAGCTACCAGACAACACGAAGGGAAATTCTGGTTCCGCACCGGCTCTTATGATGAATTTCGGGATAGTTACGACATTAATTTCTTAATGATCAATGTGGCTGAGGTTCGAAGCTACAAACAGACTTCTGCTGGTCATCGCACCAAGGTCAACTTTCATCATGGTGGAAACCTGGAGGGCCAGGGAGGGGTAGATTTGGTGTTTGTCAAGCAAAATGACGGTCGCGTGATCAGGGACTTTGTGAGAAACATTGAGGAAAGGTTCACGCTGGATGTGGCCCATAAGGAGCTTAGGACCGGGCTATTTTATCACCTTCAAACTAAACGCCAGAACCCCTGGAATATGGAAGTTGCAATCCGGGGGGATATGGGTGCTATTGGTGAAAGGCTGGAACAGATTCGTCTGATGCCTACCGGTTCTTTCACTGTTAAATGGCAACCAAGACAAACAATCCTATCTTCCTGGACCCTGGGACGGTATTTTCGATGGCCCAGTTACCAAGAGACCGCCGGGGAGCTGGCAGGAGGGCGTGGGATTTTTTTAGGAAATAGCGGCATTAAACCCGAGACAAGTTATCAGCTCGATTGGTTGATCCGAGGCTCATTTGGCAAGTTTGACTGGACAGCTTCATCCTGGGCGGCATTATTCACCAATAGAATTACTGAGGTTCCAGTAAGTGATGGGGTCTTTAGCTACGAAAATGTGAATAGTGCCAGGACGGTTGGTATGGATCTCTCCTCGACGTGGCGCGTATTTCGCTTACCAAGAAGCGGTACTATTTCCCTGATCCAGCAGATCAATTTGATAAAAGGGGATGAACTTGTGGCGGCGAGCCTTTTCGATAATGGAACGCCATTATTTGGCATTCCACCTGGAAAACTCTCTTCGGGAATCAGCTTGAATTACCTGCTACCGCCAAGGATAAAATTAAACGGAGCACTCACCTATAGCCACAATTTTGCATTTCAGCGACTTCCTGAAGCAACAGGTCGGCAGATTTGGGCGGTAGTTCCTACGCCTGCCTATAGCCTTTGGGACTTCTCGCTGGATATAACCTACTTCGACAATTTCATGCACGTCGACCTGGGCATACAAGTGACCAACCTGACCGATAGGGCCTACGTTCCCTTTGGTATTCGTATACCCGGAATGGGTCGAAACTTGCTTTTCTCGCTAGCTTTCAATTTTTGATCTCGGCGTACACGTGCCTGGAAGTAGTTACCAGGGGGAAAGATGGTTATTGACCTATTCCCCGATAATCTCGAAAATACGAACGGCTTCCTCTTGGTACTGATCCCAGTTAACCTGTGCTTGGGCATCTGCCAAGGCTGTTTCCAAATCAGTGGATGACATATTCAGGTATTGTCTGGCGGTCTCGAAAGGTGTGGTGCCTGAAATCAGTTGATCTTCCACGTTGACACCCCGTGTCTTCAACATATGGATCGCAATGGCACCCTGATGATAGAAACCTCTCCGAAGTAAGCCCTGTTGCAAGGTGGGAGCATCCGTTGCAGTGGCCAGTGCATTTCGCCAGCCATGGGTCGGGTCATCGTTGATGGAGGGATAAAATGTATCTTTTAGGATGAAGTGCTCCACATATCTGGCTGGGCCTTCAATGAATTCTATCCCGTGGCCCTGGTTCAGCATTACTTGCTCGTCCGTATTGTCCAGCGAGAGTAGTCTGTCCCAGATTGCCACGTAGTAGCCAAGAAATTTATCATAATCTTCAGCCTCGACTTTATAGGCTGCTGACATAAGATCGTAAAGCAGGAGGTGCCATGTGACGATCTCCTCTGAGAGCGGGTATTCCCCTTGGGTGTTGGTCCCCGGAAAGGTCCAAGATTCAAATTGATACATGTGCATCATCTCGTGGATCACCAGACCAGGTACCGCATTGAAGTCTTTGTCCTTGTATTCCCAATAGAACCCGTCTTTAACCGTGTAGTTGGCCAGGAAATGCGAAACACCATTAATGACATAACTGAACGCAAACAGGCCTCCTTGCATGTCTTCTTTGGCTTGCGCCACTATCTCGTCATATCGATATATCTCGATCTCGCCTGAAGTATTTACCCGTTGCGAGGCAGGTATTTCGAAGGCTGGATTCACAATGTATCCGGTTGTTTCTCCAGAGGCTGTGTGGTCCATCAGAATAAAGTAAGGACGAGTCAACGGAAAGTCATATCCTTCGAAGTAGGTTGCTACCAATGGAGTGGATTCGGCCAGCTTGTTGAGTACGTTACTGTCGAATTCGCTCGGTTCGAAAAAGAGTTGCGGATCATCATCGCTGCTGCATGCCAGCAAAAGCAAACACAGGAGTGGGCGTAGTTTTTTCATCAGGAGTGGGCGTGGGCGCAATGAAATAACAACAGCATAAGTACTTTCACCTACGGGCACTTCACTGGAAGTGGCGCAGTTATCTTACGTTTTCCTGGCTTGTTTCTCTTGGGGTAACAAGGACCAATGGACAAATTGATTAACAGGAGCGGAGGTATTTTCATGCTTCGCGAGCTTGGCTACCATGCCATTTTGATAATCGATTTCCGAGGGTTTCCCATTCCAAATGTCCCTGGCTAACGAAGGAGCAGAGTCTGGAGGCAACGTATCAATAAATGATACGATTTTCTCCGGCAGATCCTTTTCTAACTTGACGCCTTTAGCCACCGCCAGGTTATAAATTTCAGTGATGAGGGAAATCATCATTTGCCGGGTTTCTGGCAGATCCCGCAGCGGACCAAAAGTGGTTTTAGCTACGGCCATCAATCCTCCTACGCAGATGAACATGAATTTCTTCCATATCTCTGACTGAATGTCTTGAGATACAAAGCTGCTAATACCTGATTTCATGAAAAGGTCCGCGACCGCTTCGCTGCCTTTGTCAGGGGCGCCAAACAGTTCACCCACAATGATTTCGGGAGTGGCCCCGAAATGCCTGATGATGCCGGGAGATTCTATCTCGGAGAGTATTCTGCACACGCCACCGATAATATGTTTTTCGTCAATTGCTTCCGCCAACTCATTCGCTGCTACGACGCCATTTTGCAGTGGCAGTACTTTAGTGTGGGAAGCAAGAACTCCTTGAATTGCCGGAGCCACCTCGCGCACCTGCCATGCCTTTACACAAACTAAAATCAGGTCCGGAGAAGTACCTGTCGTTCCTATGTTCTCTGCAACGGATATACTGGTTAAGTGAAAATCCCCGGCTATGCTCTTCACCCTTAATCCCTCAGATTTCATCTTTTCAGCATGGAGCCCCCGCGCGATAAAGGTCACCTCATGCCCTGCCTGGGCCAATTTGCCCCCGAAATACCCACCTACACCTCCTGTGCCAACTATGACTATTTTACTCATGACTTAATATTAGCAAAGTTTGTTAGAGGGTAGACGAATCTGACGGGAGCAAGACGCAAGTTTCAATAAAAAAACTGTCAGGCTATTAGCGCTTCAACCCGCATCGCTGCCAAACTCTTCTTGACATGCCAGGCAAATAGTATCGGAACTTGTATAATTGTGCGTGATCCCGAAGGACATTATAGAAGCGTACAATCCAGCCATAATCCGATTACCGGCTGGGGCGTTTTTGTTTCAAGAAGGAGAGCTGGCTCTTTTTTATTTTCAGCTGGTCACTGGCAAGGTTAAAATGATCAACATCAGTGCCGAGGGTAAGGAATTTGTCCAGGGTATTTTCGAAACAGACCAGAGTTTCGGAGAACCGCCATTATTTCACGATGCTGTCTACCCGGCATCGGCAAAAGCAATTTCCGATGCTACTATTTTTAAGCTTCGAAAGGAGAAGCTCTTTGACTTACTGCGTGACCACCCTGATATCCACCTAAAATTCACTTCTGCACTCACCAAGCGCCTGATGTACAAGGCAATGATCATGAAAGAAATTTCGAGTCATGATGCGCAGCATCGGATTTTAACATTTCTAGATTACCTGAAAGGAGAGTATGGGACGATCCATGGGCCTTTCCACATTGACCTGACCCGTCAGCAACTTTCCGATTTGTTAGGTATTAGGGTTGAAACTGTGATACGCACAGTCAAGATTTTGGCGGAGCAAAAGGAAATCGAGCTGAAAGGGCGAAAGATTTTCAGATAATTTTCAAAAGATGATCTATATCATAAAGTAGTAGGCCCAATGATTGTACTCTTGCCATATGGCGAAACAGGACATAACGTCAAGAGCGGATATTGAAAACCTGGTCCGGACTTTTTACGGACAGGTGCGGGAACATCCGGAGATAGGAGCATTCTTCAATAAGACCATTTCTGACTGGCCAAGCCACATTGAACGACTGTCTGATTTCTGGGAGACCAACCTTTTCTTCGTCAAAGCCTACAAAGGAAATCCATTGAAGATACACTTGGATGTAGACCTTCGGTTTGACCAGTCCATACAGCAGTCACACTTTGGCAATTGGCTGGAATTGTGGTTCAGTACGGTTGATCGCCTGTTTCAAGGTAAAAATGCCACGCTTGCGAAGGAAAGAGCGCGGAACATGGCCCATATCATGTTCATAAGGATTTTTCAGGCACGGCAGAAAGGTGTTGTCAAATGAACAGAGCTTATCCCTTACGTTATATCGCTACATTGATCTGGATTGGCTTTATACTCGGAATAAGCTTTATGGAGGCACCTCTAAAATTTCAGGCGCCCTCTGTTACACTTTCTATAGGGCTTGAGATCGGTAAATTGGTATTTGGGACACTCAACAAAATCGAGTGGGTGCTACTTGGAATGGCGATTATATCTTTCTTGGTTGCCGGGAGCGACCGCAGAGACAAAGTCTTAGTCGCCTTGCTTTTATTTGTTTTGATGGTGCAAACCTTTTATCTGTTGCCTGTACTAGATGCCAGGGCTGATTTGATCATCTCCGGGCAAGTACCAGATCCAAGCAATCTGCACCTGCTATATATAATATTGGAGATCGTTAAAGTGATCCTCCTTGGAATTACCACTTTCGCCTTTATTTATCCTAGGTCAGATGACAGCTTTCTCTAAGCCTGGAAAGAAGGCGGTGCAGGTATTTACCAGTCGTCCATTCCGGTGGTGGTTGAAATGCAACGAATACAAGAGCAATATCCAAGATCTAAAAGAAAGCTATGAACATTGTCAAATCCATTTACGAAGAACTATCCACGGCCAAGAATCCAGTCGTCAAAGTCATTCATAAGTCAAACAACTGCAAGGGTATTTGTATCGGTTTCAGCCAGGGGATGAAGCTAAAGGAGCATGTGGCCCATCGGCCGACTACATTGTTGGTTTTGCACGGTATCATTTCATATCAAGAAGGAGATAAGTCATTAGAGCTTTCAATGAATGACCACTACGCAATTCCGGTGAAGGTGCCTCATGCGGTCATTGCCCAAGAAGAAAGTATCATTCTTCTAATACAAGGCTAGCCTAGCTAGCCTTCTGCCATTATGGGCCCCCGGGGCTGTAACAATACTTCCTGGATATTTAGTTTGGCGCAAGTTTATCAGCGTAGGAGAGTAGCCTGATTAAATTGATGGACTTACCAATCCGAAACTGCATGGCTGCCACGATCCCATGCATAGCCAGCAGGGTTTTGGACATGCTTTCCTTGTCATTGGTGTAGACTTGCGCGATACGTGCTTTGCCCCCCTGAAAACCATTGGCCTTGTAGGCCATTAGCACATTGATGGTAATCTCCTCGGGGGTTAGTGGTCGTTGTTTTGGTTCATAACCTAGTCGGAGGATCATTTCTTCGGCGAGTTTCCAAGTAGACCAAGGGTTTTGACCTGTAATGATATTGCCGTCTTTTACGACATTTTCCAGGTACATTTCGCCCTGCACGAACTCTGCGCCAGCTTCCGATAGTTTATCCTGTAGCAAAAAAGGGAATATTTCGGCTGCCTCCGGTATTAGAAACAGCTCCTCTTCGTTGGTGAAACTGCATATTCGGCGATTGGCTAGTAAACTAGCCCCATCTTGCCCTCTTGCTCCAACCAGGGCGGCGGGCCCATGGCAAACCGCCCCAATTACTTTCTCCTTTTTGTCATAATCAGCCACCAGGGCCTGGATTTTCTTATTGTCTGGGAAATCGAACATAGCTCCCTTACCACCAACAAAATAGATGGCTTCATAGTCATCCGCCTTCACATTGTCTATACTTATGGTTTGGGTGGCTTTCCTTTGGGCTACTTCGTCATTCAGAAAAGCGTAATCAAATGACCCCATATCCTCGTCATCGATGACTCGGGGAGGATTTCCGCCAAGTGGGCTAGCGATATCCACTTCAAACCCATTCGCCTGGAACACATAATAAGCTCTTGACAACTCCGTCAACTCGTATCCAGTGGTTTTTCCACTTTCCCCGATGGAGGCAGTGCTCGTCACTACGGTCAGTATTTTGCCCCTGAAATTGGGAGCATCAGTGGCTAAGTAAGGGATTTGTTCGGGTTTGGTCTGCGTCAAAGTCGCGTTTGATTCTATAGGGATCAAGCTAACAAACCAGGCACCAAAACTCACTAATCCAACAATTACTGCTGTGAGAGTAATCAGGGACCATTTGATTATCTTTTTGTTTTTAGACATTGTTTTTGCATCATTATTTTGAAGCGAAACAACGTCAGGAATACGGCCATGGCTTATGAAATGATCATTTCACATGAGCAAACTATCATTTCACAAGTCCGCTCTAAAATCCAATGGGGTTTGTCCGGTCTGTTTTTTAAATGCGGCATTAAAACTTGAGATGCTATTGAAACCTACCTCATTGGCAATCGAAGAGATAGTCCTATTCATCAGGTTGCGATCCGAGAGGAGTACTTTCGCCTCCTCAATGCGATATCGATTGACAAAAGCGTTAAAATTCAGGCCGCTTTCCTTGTTAATCACCATTGAGAGGACTTGAGAGCTGACATGAAGATGTTGACTCAACTTCTTAAGCGACAATTCCGCATCTAGGAAACCCTTTTGATGGTCAACCATTTCAAGGACTTTTGAAAACACCACCGCTACCTGCTCATCTGAAACCGGTGTGGTTTTGTATTTCTCTTGGCCTATTTTCTGGAGATGCCCCGCCTTAATCATCCTAAAGCTGATCCAATAGACAACTACCGAATAAAGCGCTGGGCCGGCAACATACGGGATGAGGTCGTCAAATAAGTTGAGCACATAAGCAAACCAGATAATGAATAAACCTCCGGTCATTAAACGGAGCATGGTAACAGACGCCTTCAGGTCAGGGTCTCCCTGGTGGCTCCGTGTCAATCGCTGGGTAATGAGGAGATAGCCGAGAAAATGACCATAGTAGAAAATGAATAGCATCAACAGGACAATCATGGGTAAGCTCTCTACCCGGGCCTGATTCAGCCAAATGCCAAATACACTTCCCAACAACCCTGGCAGGAAGTGAAGTGACAGGATGGGGCGGAAGCGAAACGATTTGTCCAGACAAGCCTTAGCAAAAAAGAAGTAAATAGGCCCTAGAATCGTCATCAGTGCAAGGCCTACGAAAATGAATTTGACATCTAGGTCAACCGTGAATTCAAGGAAAACAGACTTTCCAATCCTGAATGACAGTACCAGCAATAGTATGCTCAGTAATCGATTTGAAAGCCTTTTGCCGCTCCGGTAGCTCCATAGGAAAATGGACAGGTAAAGTCCGTGGACCACACCGAGACCACTTAGAATAACCAAAAGCAATTGCCCTGTTGCCATTTCCTGTTTGCTGAGGTGAGCGCACAAAATAACTGCACCCTGCTGACATTTTCTTCGCTACTCAAAACAAATGAACTACCAGGCTTGGAAGAGTCAATCCCTTTCCTGAGACGACTTACGAGCGGATTAATAAATGGTAAAAGATCATAGGACTTTCCAATTTGTCAGCCATGGACTGCTAGTTTTCTGCAATGAGCAAGCCATCATGGAGGACCCAGGTTCAATGTTAAGACTATGAAAACGACTCTTAAGCAAGGCAAAACGCGTAATTTCCCATACTTTATCTGTCAAGCCCTGATTCTCTTGATTTTTGCTTGTTCAAGGCCCGAAAGGTCGCAGGAGTTTCAGGGCAGAGATGGGGTAGTGCAGGCCTACAGAGATTTTGAGAGGGGATTTAAGCAAAAGGACACGCTGTTACTCGCGGCTGCTTTTGCGAGCCCCGAAGTGCAGTTGAATGCTTATATACGTGATCCCAGAGGCCTGAGAATAAATATCTTCCCGGTCAAAGATTTGATTTCGTTTTTAGGAGCTCTTGAAGTAGAATATTTCCTGGAAATATCCAATATCCAAGTAGAGGGTGATAAGAATGTAGCCTATTCAGTCGCGGATTTTGGTGAGTTTTACGAAGGTGAAATGCTGTCATCTGGCCAAGACCTCTTTTTGTATTCGAAAATTGACTCGCACTGGCAAATTGTCTCTTCCAACAATACCGCCAATGTAGTTTTCTCAGACACGATAATTACTGATCCTTTTAGCCCTGGAGACCCGATATTGGCAGAAAAACTGATCGAAGACTGGTTTCTTTTGCTTGCAAGCAAGGATACGCTCGCGTTGCGCCAGCTACTTAAAAAACCTTCCCCGGCATTGAGTGCTCTGCGTACTTCGCCAAACGAACCCAATGCAGGAATTGTAAGTATCGATGCGTTTATGCTAGATGTTGTTTCCTTAGACAGATCGCTTACTGAGCAAGGTAGGAATGTCAGATACGTCGACGGAAATCTCGCATTAGTATCGTTGGAAACCTCGAAAGGGTTATTCTACATGAGCCTCTTTAGTGATACTACAGGCTGGAAAGTTACTGCATTCATTGGGGGAGAGTGATCCCGGGGGCAGGCTTATAATTGATAAAAGGCTTCCAGAGCTTCGGATACCGTTATAAAAAATACCCCGAAAGAGTTAGGGTAACTATCAGGTCATAAGGCTACTTTTACTTGCCTTAGGAAACAATAAATCCATAGCCATGCATATCGCTTTAAAACAACGAGTACTTTTTCTATCACTGGCTCTTCTCGCAATTTCTTCTTGTACAGTAAGACTTATTGCGCCATACGACGCCATTACGGATCAGAAGGTATCTGAATTGCATGAATCGATCAATTTGACCTTCAAAAAGTGGCAACGAGAGGTGCCTCCCTATGATAGTGCGGTAGATTTTTATGACGAAGCAGAGGTACGTCTGGATATCTTGATACAGCGTAACGAGGCGATTGAAAAATCTGAGCTTATTGTTAATATGCTGAAGAAGGTCAACGAAAATATTGGTTTGCTTAGGGAGCTTCACAAGGCTTCCACTGATGGGTTTGATGCCGTCCTCGAACAAACAACTCCGGATCTGAACGCACAATTCAATGCTATTCAGAAATTTCAAATGGCCCTAAAAAGAGCCTCAGAGAATTAAATCGAAAAGAACATGGATATAGATTTCAAACAATTAACAGGAGACATGCTCACCGCCGTAAAAGGCGTGGTAGGGGATAATCTTAATGATATCAAGGATCTGGCAGAGGGCGAACTGGAGGATTTTGCGAAACGCACGACGGAGTTGGCAAAAAAAGTAGCTGATGGATCTATTTCAGCAGCGCAAGCGCAGGCGATCCTGAAGATCAGAGCCAATGCTGTCGAAACAGTCCTCCTTTCAATTGCGGGTATTGGCACGCTCGCGGCTCAAGAAGCGATCAATGCGGCCATTGGTGTTCTCAAGGGAGTGATCAAAAATGCCATTCCCGGAGGCAATTTCCTGTAATTCCAATACTCGCCAGCGAAGGTGATCCTGCTTAGGTTACTAACTCTTGGCTTGCCAGACGACATAGTTCCTGCGTTTACAAAAGACTCCCGCTAAAAGGCAGCGGGAAATCCGTAAGCTTTCATAACTTGGAAAAGAGATTATGTCAGTTTCAAAAACGGTGGAAATTTTCCATAAACCATCCGGTGAGCTTTTAGCTCGGGGCCTCAAAGGATGGGGCATGTTTGCTTTTGAAGGTAACTATTATATAGCTAACAAAAACCTATTGACGAAAGGTTTTCGGTTTTCGGGTATCCCTGGTATTTGCCCGTATAAATTCCTGTATTTCTGGTATCATTTCAAATCGCAGGAAGGCACAAAGTACCCCATGTTAGGGTGGAAGTACTGGCTGCCCAACCCCTTGTTTCCATTCATCGCATTCAGAATAGCTGTACCTGCGCATCATGGCGATATTGAAGTCAGGGAAGTAGACTAACAATCACACGTATTGATCGTGGATCAGTCAACGCAAAACAGGTAGGACAGCAAGCACTGTGTTATTTAAGCTGAAAAGCGTGGCGTGTAATACTGCGCGTCAGGCATAAAGCATGGTGGCCACTACACTCCCTACAAGCAGAATAGCAAAGAACCAGTTGATTCCCATGGCTACTCGAGGTTGCCTGGCAAGTTGGCCGATATAACCGCCCAGATATGCCCAAAGAAGATCCAAAATCAATGCGGACAGGGTGGACCAAATTGTCACGGCAATCAAGCTTTCCAGATATTCCTCACCATCCTTGGTAAACTGACTTATAGTGGCAATTACAGCGAAATATGCTTTCGGGTTGACCATTGATAATCCCAGGCCTTGCATAAAGCCAAGACTTTCCGCGCTTCCGCCATGGGCCGAGGAAGACATGATGATTTTATAAGCTAAATAGATAATGTAAGCGAGGCTTACCCACTCAAACACCTGGCGTACAATCGGATATGTTGCGAAAAGCAGGCCTAGCCCGGAAGCCACCATGAGAAAGATGAGCAATAGTCCGAAAATGAGGCCAAAGACATATTTTACCGTCCTTTTGAAGCCAAAAGCAGCTCCGTTGGCAGCTATGCTTAATGTCGCGGGTCCTGGCGTTGCATAAAGCGCTAATACAAAAAGTAGGTAGGGGCCCAGTGGAGAAATGACCATGTCGTAAGATTCTAGTTGATATTATTCGAGATTGTTTTGGATGCCCAAGACGCTCTGGTCAGCAAAAATTGATTGACCATTTGTGGAAAGCAGATCATCCCGGGAGTGGTTTTGTGTTTTTTTATAAAATCAAAACCTACCTGATATAAAGTTCTTGCCGGTGCGGGATTTTCTGCGTAGGGCTCGCACCATAGCCGCTTCAACTCAAAAAGCTCGAAATACTGTCTGATCGAAAGCTTTACCAACTCAGTTCCGGCACCTCTTTTCCGGTTTTCGGGAAACCACAGGTGCAGGTGCATGTGGGCCTCAAGACCATATGTTAGATTATTGATGTTGGAGTGCCCAACATCCTGACCGTCCACTTGCCAAATCAAATAGAAGTTATCCCTTTCCGGCTTATCCTTATTAATCTCGCTAGCCAGGGATTGGATCCAGAGCTGCCTTTCCGGTAGTAGCTCCTTGTCGGCACCCATAGCTTGTAAGACGTCAGGGGTAGCAGACCAAAAGTAGTCTACAACCTTAGGGGCATCTTCAGATTGCAATTCTCGAACGGTCAGCTTCATTGAATGGTATTTCTAAATATCAGGTACATCTAAAGCCAAACTTAGATTATCTTTGAAAACCATATCAGATGCAGATTTTAAAAAATATACCATAACAGATGGTGGGCAAGCAACTTTTTAAATACGAGGAAGTCTCCAATAGCATCCAGCGAATGATCGAGCAAGGAGCACTAAAGAGTGGCGAAAAATTGCAATCAGTCCGATCTCTAAGTAAAAAGCAAAACATAAGTCTCAGCACAGCGAACAAGGCCTATGAAGAACTGATCATAAAAGGGCTGATCGAGGCAAGACCCAAATCGGGCTACTATGTGCGTGGTGGTATCAATATTTCTGATGTGAGCGTTCCCAAGGAGCAAGTGACCATTGCCGAGCCAAGGGGGACGGACCAAATTGTATCATTTGCGTTTCGCAAACTAAGTCGCGAGGGTATTGTCAGGTTGTCAATATCTGGACCGGACGTGAGTCTTTTGCCTCAGGCTAAACTCAACAAATCCATGGCCGAGGCCCTCCGTAAAAGCGAAACCAGTTGTCTTGGATATGAGGATGCTGAGGGTAACGTTGAATTGCGTCGGCAGATTGTTCGGCATACCTTCGGTGAGGGCAGCTGTGATCCGGAGGAAGTAATTATCACACAAGGTTGTGTGGAGTCATTGGTTTTGTGTTTGATGACGGTGACCAAACCCGGGGATACGGTGATCATCGAGCGTCCTACGTATTTCAGTATTTATAATACCCTTAGAAACCTGGGGCTAAAAGCCATCGAGATCAACGTACACCCCAGGGATGGAATGGATTTGGACTATCTCCAGGAGTGCCTGCGACAGTATCCTGTGAGTGCCTGCATATTCATTCCCAATTTTAGCAATCCAACAGGGCATCTGATGAAGGATAAAACCAAACAAAAGCTTGTGGGCATCCTTTCGAAAGCCAACGTTCCATTGATCGAGGATGACATCTATGGCGAGATCTACTTTGGCAGCTCCAGACCCAGAACATGTAAGTCTTTCGACGAAAGCGGCATGGTTATGCTGTGTGCTTCTCTATCCAAAACATTGGCTCCCGGATACCGAATTGGCTGGTGTTCGCCTGGCAAGTTCAGAGATCGCTTTCTGGAAGTAAAGATCATGCAAACCGTATCGGCAACCAATCCTACCCAGGCAGCAATGGCGCAATTTTTCAACACTGGCAGGTATGATTTGCACATCAAAAAACTTCGAAAGGCCCTGCAGCTGGCATCTATGCAATACCTCGAAGCGATTGCGAAATACTTCCCTGCAGGCACCAAGGTTACCAAACCAATGGGTGGCTTTGTCCTTTGGGTTGAATTGGATAAAAGCATCAATGCCATCGACTTATTTCACAAGGCACTTGACGAGGACGTCAGTATTTGGCCCGGCTCTATCTTCAGTGCTTCACCCGGGTTTGAAAATTTCATCAGGATCAGCTTTGGGCTACCATTTAACGACATGGTAGACAACAGCCTGAGGTTGCTAGGTTCGCTGGCAAGGCCATAAGGTATATTGCAGTGTTAACGATATGCAAAACCGCACGAAAGTGGTTACCGGTGCAGTGATGAATAGATATTTTCACTGGATGAGATTTGCTTGGTTGTGTTTCGTTCTTCCGTTGGTGTTTTGCTCAAGCCAGAGCATAAAAGACCGTGTACTGGAGAAGGTGGACCGATACTATGCCGCCAAAAACAGACATGATTTTGAGCATCCGGATTATGCTGAATTTAAACAAAAGGTGAGCCTAACCTGGCATGGCGCAAAAGAAGGAGAAGGTATTACTTCCAGGTTTAACCCCAATTCCGGATGGAACCAGTGGGATGTCGCGTGGAATGGTAGCTATTCTTTCTCTGTTACTGCTTTTGACGAGAGTGAAGTTTCAGTCACCGGCAGGTTCAACGAAGACAATGAGTTTTTTCATTTAATCGGAATACCCCATGGCCTGTCAGCAACAGTAACTTTTTGGTTCGACGAAGAACTTCGTGTCAAGGAAACCCAATATAATTGGGATGAATCCAACCAGAGTGTTCATGAAAAGCTTAAGCCAATTGTTGCCTGGGCCATAACCTACGACTCGCTAGCCACTCATCAGGTCTATTTGAAAGATGGATTTGTGCCGAACGCCGAAAATGCTCGTATCTGGAAGAAACTTCTAACCGCTTATTGGCAAGAGCACCCCTAAAGGCTACAAGCTGCTCCAAACACGCTCCAGCAACGCTTTTGTCGCGATGATGCCCTCATGTTCTCCGAGGTTGTTGCCTTCATACTCAATGCCGATGTAGCCATTGTAGCTAGCCTCTTTTAAGATCCTCAAGAAGCGATGGTAATCAAGCGAAATTTGGCTTCCTTTTTCATCAAAATCGTAGGACTTGGCACTTACTCCTTTCGCGTAAGGAAGGAAGTCAGAGAGACCAGTATAGAAATCGTAGGCCTGCGTACAATCACCATCGCTCGTGCCACCCCACTTCTTTGTTAAGCACCAGTTTCCAAAATCGGGGAGCGTACCCAGGTGCGGGCTGTTGACCCTTTTTATTACATCTACTACAAACTTGCCATTTGAGCTATGCAGCCCGTGGTTTTCTATTAAAATGTTGATCCCTTGGCTAGCGCCATATTCAGCAAGCCTTCCGAGCCCATCTACCAGCGCACTCTTTACCTGAGCAATGCTTCCCTGGCCAAAGGCATTGACCCTAATTGAATGACATCCCAGTGCTTTGGCATTATCCACCCACTTATAATGATTTTCGACTGCTTTCAACCTATTTCCCTCAACCATATCACCTAGATCACCCTCTTCATCGACCATGATCAAGAGGCTTTTTACACCTTCGTCATCGGCTCTTTTTTTCAAATCGAGCCAAAACGCCTCGTCAGCGCCCTTCTCAGGATACAGGCCAGAGACATATTCGATGGCGTCTATTTGGTAAGTGTTTTTTGAAATTGAGGCAAAATCTTCAGCCTTGATCGTGCCATCACGGATCGACCTGTTGAGCGACCACTGCGCCAACGAGATATTCAGTTTGTTGTCCATAAGCTTACTTAGGTCCCAACCGGTATTGGGGAAAAACGCCATCGCAGAAGAAGTGATAGCAGTTTGCCTTAGGAAAGATCTACGATTTTGCATAGTTGAGTGCGTTTGTTCCTCGATGTAAAACTAGGCTGTATGGTTTAGATTCCGCCTGCTAAATCCTGTTCTTCCGGTAGATAGAGGGTGTGCAATTCTTTGAAAGCAGAAATTGCCGGTTAAAATGTGATAAATTGTTGAAGCCAGAGCGAAACGAGACATCCGAGATACTGAGATCTTTGTCTCGGAGGAGTTGAGTAGCCCGGTAAACGCGCAATTCATTTAAGAACGCCGTAAATGTTTTGCGGGTGCTACGCTTAAAGAATCGGCAGAAAGCCTGGGGGGTCATCGCTGCCACTTCAGAAATCTCCTCGACGGAAATTGCATTCGTAAAATTTTGAAGAATGTAGTCGAATACCTCTTTAAGTCGCTTTCCTTGCGCTTCATTTACCTGGCGAGTCAGTGGTTCTTCGAGTAGGACCTCCATTTCCTCCGTAGCATTTAGTGCGTTGATGATTTGCAAGAGCGTGCTAAGCTTTGATAAGCCTTCTTCGTTTCTGATTTTCAAAAAATCATGCTTCACGCTGGTTAATCTGTCAGCGCTAGTCCTAAGGCCACTTCGTGTTTTGCCAATCCAGGTGAAAAAATCATCAGTTTCAGGGATTTGCAATGGACTGCTTTCCAGGAGTTGTGGACCCAAAAAAATGGAAATCGAATGCGCATATTCTTCAGTATGCCCAGTGGGACCCAGGTCATTGCGGAACACGTGGGGACAATCGGAACCAATGACAAAAAGATCTCCCGGTTTGAACTGACCGATGTAATCACCTGCCAAAAGCGTCCCCGTACTCTGCAAGATAATGGTTATTTGAATCTCCGGATGCGTATGCAATATCCCATAAAAGGTCGATTGGATGTCCTCCTGAACCATGAAGGACTCGTTGGATAACATCGGTATTTTGAAGGGATGTGCTCTCATTAATGCGATCTACAATGGTCTCAAATTACTCATATTGCTTGATAAATGACAATATTGGGTTAATATAGTATCAGTATTGATCAAGATTCTATTTTACCGAAGGGATCGGCGCTCCATACTTTTGCATCGCAACAGTCAATATTCAAGAAGATGCAAATAGAATGGGAAGGTGTTTTTCCTGCAGTTACCACCAAGTTTGATCGGGATCTAAACTTAGATATACCGGGATTTCAGCAAAATATTCAAGCGCAGTTAAACGCAGGTGTTAATGGTATTATTCTCGGCGGTACACTAGGCGAGGCCAGTGCGTTGGAAGAAAAGGAGAAATCAACGCTTATTGAAGCAACCAAAGAAGTCACTGGAGACCAGGTGCCAGTAGTATTAAATATTGCGGAACAGACCACAAAACAGGCCATACAGGTGGCAAAAACCGCTGAGAAGCAAGGAGCAGACGGGCTAATGATGTTGCCTCCTATGAGGTATTACGCCGACGATCAGGAAACTGTGAGTTACTTTAAAAGTGTAGCGGATAATACGTCCTTGCCTATAATGATCTATAACAACCCAATTGATTATAAGAAGGAAGTGACGCTCGATATGTTCGATGAATTAATCGAATGTCCAAATATCCAGGCGGTGAAGGAATCAACTCGAGATATCACGAATGTCACCAGAATGATCAATCGCTTTGGCGACCGCATTAGCATCCTCAGTGGCGTTGATACACTTGCGGTCGAAAGTATGATCATGGGTGCAAAGGGCTGGGTAGCTGGCCTTGTTTGCGCTTTCCCTGAAGAAACGGTGGCCATATATCAATTGATCAAAGCCAACCGCTTTGCAGAGGCCATTGAGATTTTCAGATGGTTTTTGCCATTACTGGAATTGGACATCAATCCGAAGCTTGTTCAAAATATTAAACTGGCCGAAGAAATCGTAGGCCTAGGCACCGAAATCGTTCGGGCTCCTAGACAACCATTGAAGGGTAAGGAGCGAGAGGGAGTGATAGATGTGATCGAAGCAAGTGTCGCTTCTAGACCACAACTACCAGTTTTTAATAACTGATTATCAATGTATTATGTCAGTTCGATTATTGCATACATTTAATCCAATAACAGGAGAGGCCCTGGCGCCGGGATTCCAGCCCAATAATCTGGAAGATTTAGAAGATTTAGTAGCCAGGTCCAGGGCAGCTTCTGGTATTTTTAGAAAAGTAGAAGGCGTTCGCAGAGCCAGACTTCTGGAACTTATCGCGGAAGAAATTCTTGAAATTGGTCCGGAATTGGTTGCCACGGCATGCCAGGAGACCGGTCTGCCGGAGGCAAGAATAATTGGTGAACGTACCAGAACAGTCAATCAGTTGCGGTTGTTTGCCGACCTGGTTAGGAACGATTCCTGGAAGGAAATTGCCATAGATACTGCAGATCCCGGCCGACAGCCAATCCCTAAACCCGACACTAGAAAAACGCTAATTCCGGTTGGACCAGTGGCTATTTTCACGGCTTCCAATTTTCCCTTGGCACTCAGCACTGCCGGGGCTGATACTGCTTCTGCTTTGGCGGCAGGTAATCCGGTTATTGTCAAGGCCCACAATGCGCATTTAGGAACCAACCAACTGGTGGCTGAGGCAATTAAGCGGGCCATTGCTTTGGAAGGCCTTCCCGAAGGTGTTTTCGGGACCGTGATTGGTGCAGATTTTGAAGTGGGAAGGGAGTTGGTGTGTCACCCGGACATTCAAGCAGTCGCTTTCACGGGTTCATTCGAGGGAGGCAAAGCATTGCTTGACATGGCGACACAGCGGGAAGTACCGATTCCGGTATTTGCAGAGATGAGCAGTATCAACCCAACCATCATTCTTCCGTCAGCGATCACAGGTAAGGCGTCAGCGCTTGCAAAACAGCTGGTTGGTTCAGTGGCACTGGGAGTTGGTCAATTTTGCACAAAGCCTGGCCTCATAATTCTTATGGAGGGTTTGGATTCACAGACTTTCATCGACGCATTGCGCAACGAAAACAGTCAAGCTGTTGGTGGAACAATGCTCCATGAAGGGATATTCAAAAACTTTCAGAAGAAATATCTACAGGCATTGCAGACGGCTGGTGTGGAAATTTTATCGAAAGGTTCAATACCATCCGCGGGACTGGCCGCATCGCCAACCATTGCAGTGACTACTGCTCAAAATTATCTATCCAACGGGGTACTTCAGCAAGAAGTCTTCGGCCCTTTTTCACTCGTAGTGCGATGTAAGAATGACATGGAAGCCCTGTCGGTCCTAAAAGGTCTTGGAGGACAACTAACGGTGACTTTCAGAGGCGACAAGGCGGACCTGGAGAAACATCCAGTCCTTGTAGACGTTGCCGAGCAAATGGCAGGGAGAGTCCTCTTCAATGGAGTGCCCACGGGTGTTGAAGTATGTCACTCAATGGTGCATGGCGGGCCTTTTCCCGCTACCTCTAATGCCAACTATACATCACAGGGAACTGGTGCTATTAAGCGATTTGTTCGGCCCGTTTGTTATCAGGACGCGCCCCAGGCGATTCTTCCGCCTGAGTTACGAGATGTGGTAGCTCAACCTACCTGGAGAAAGGTCAACGGGGAGTTCACCACCGCGGCAGTGGTCGGATCATGAGCATCAGGAAGACTTTTTTATGCGTGGACGGTCATACCTGCGGCAATCCGGTCAGGTTAGTCGCAGGTGGTGGCCCGGAGTTAAAGGGTGCCAATATGAGCGAGAAGCGACAGCATTTCCTGCAAGAATTTGACTGGATAAGGAAGGGATTAATGTTTGAACCCAGAGGTCACGACATGATGTCGGGAAGTATTCTTTATCCGCCTTCCGATCCGGTCAATGACGTGGGTGTCTTGTTTATCGAGACCAGTGGATGCCTGCCAATGTGTGGTCACGGTACCATTGGCACCGTGACCATAGCCATTGAAGAGGGGTTTGTCGCCCCAAAAAATCCTGGGGAATTAAGGATCGAGACTCCAGCGGGGTTGGTTACTGTGGAATACAAGCAGGAGGGTAGGCACGTGGAATGGGTGAAATTAAAAAATGTGCCATCGTTTCTTGCCGCTGAGGGCCTTAAGGTGGACTGTCCTGACCTGGGAGAGTTGACATTTGATGTGGCCTATGGGGGAAATTTCTATGCGATCATCGATCCTCAAGATCATTTCTCAGGTGTTCAGGATCATACAGCGGCATCACTTATTTCATGGAGCCAGCAAATTCGCAAATCAATAAATGAACATTATCCTGATCATTTTATACATCCGGAAGACCCCACGATCAGGGATGTTTCGCACCTCCTTTGGACCGGGGAACCCCTTGATGTCCAATCTACAGGAAGAAACGCCGTATTCTACGGAGACAAGGCGATTGACCGGTCACCATGTGGTACGGGTACTTCTGCAAGAATGGCTCAGCGATACTTCACAGGCCAGCAAGCCGTGGGAGAGGCGTTTATTCATGAGAGCTATATTGGTTCAAAGTTTGTCGGTGAAATAATAGGTGAGACCCAGGTGGGTGCAGTGCCAGCGATTGTACCAAGTGTCCAGGGATGGGCGCAGGTCACGGGTTACAATCACATCATTTTGGATGAGCGAGACCCTTACGCTTTTGGTTTTCAGGTAATATGAGTCATGGCAGTATTACAGTCATTGGCGGGGGCATTATTGGTCTTTTTAGCGCTTATTTCCTTGTTCGACGAGGGTTTGATGTAACAGTTGTTGACAAAGGGAGTTTCTTGGAGGGATGTTCTCTGGGGAATGCCGGCATGGTGGTTCCCAGTCATTTCGTTCCATTGGCTCAACCGGGAATGATATCCAAAGGGATCAGGTGGATGTTCAATCCTGCGAGCCCATTTTATCTAAGGCCGAAACTGGACTTGGCGCTCTGGCAATGGGCCTGGAGATTCTACAGGTCTGCAACCGCATCACATGTCAGGAATTCCGGCGAAATCCTGAAACAACTTAATCTCCGTAGTAAGAAACTCTACAACGAGCTCGAGTTGGGAGAGTTTGGTTTACGAAACGATGGCTTGATTATGTACTGTAAGTCCCAAAAGTACTTAGATCAGGAGGCGAGGGTCGCTGAATTGGCCGGGAAACTGAATATCAATGCCGACCTGCTTGATGCAAAAGCAGTGCAGGCAATGGATCCTGGCTTTCCCTTGGATGTCTGCGGGGCAGTATATTATCCGCAAGATGCCTTTTTGACACCCTCCAGGCTTATGGAACGACTATTGGTGTACCTCCGGTCTCAAGGTGTCCGTCTACTTGAATTTTCTGAAGTCACTCATTGGTCTCTCAAAAACAAGCGCATTGACCACATAAGAACGCCCAATGAAGAAATACGCTCGGATCAATACGTCCTGGCCGCGGGGACCTGGTCCGCGACACTGGCGAGGAAATTAGGGATCAAGTGTTTGTTGCAAGGGGGCAAGGGCTATAGTCTGGACCTGACACAGCCGCCCGTACGCCCAAGGTACTGTTCTATTCTGACAGAAGCCAAGGTGGCTGTCACACCCATGTCGCAGGGGCTTCGCCTTGCCGGAACCATGGAGATTGCAGGCCTAAACCATCGAATCAGCGAAAAGCGGGTGGCAGGTATCAAAGCGTCAGTCCCTGATTATTTTCCAGCATTTAGCGCTCAGCATTTCAAAACTGAGACGGTCTGGTCCGGCCTTAGACCATGCTCTCCGGATGGCTTGCCCTACATAGGGCGCAGTGGTAAAGTACCCAATTTAATCGTGGGTTCCGGTCATGGCATGATGGGAGTAAGTATGGCCCCGGGCACTGGGGAGATCATAGGCCACCTGGCTGCCGAAAGCGTACCATCGATCGATATCAACCAGCTGTCCCCCGATAGGTTCGGATGAGTAGTCGAGACAGTTTTTAACAGCATCCGCTTTCTATTAGGTTTTACTACATTTAGGAAATTACCTAATTCCTTCCTAGTTTTGGGTTTTACTACATTTAAGAAAAAACCCTTATGAAAAAATTTCAGCTAGGTGAGTTTGAAGAAGTCGTTTTGCTGACTGTCGCGGTATTACATGAAGAAGCCTACGGTTTCAGTATCAAAGAGGAAATACAGTCCAGGTTACAAAGGTCGGTGAGTATTGGTGCGCTGCAATCAGCACTCCGGAGGATGGAGAACAAGGGATATCTTATTTCTGAAAAGGGGGAGGGCAGTACCGAAAGAGGTGGACGGCCGAAATTGTACTTTACGATCACAGCTTACGGTCTAAAAGCGCTGGCTTACAATAAAAGTGTACGCACTGACTTGTGGAATGCCATTCCAAAAAAACTCATAAACGTGCTGAATTATGATTAAGGCGATTGCGGAGAGAATTTTTAAGTGGTTTTGTAAAGAGGAATTTTACCTGGATATCAGAGGGGATCTTGAAGAAAATTATTGGCATCACTTAACCAGACATACCAAATGGAAAGCTCAGTTACTCTTCCTTCTTGAAGTGATGAAACTAATGAGAGGGAGTCTCATGAAGCATCCGAATTTTTGGCTAGGAGATCACGCTGCCATGGTTAGAAATTATATGGTTACCTCCTTTAGGAATTTCTCAAGACACAAGGATTACGCCATCGTGAATGTGATTGGTCTTACAATAGGCATGGTGAGTCTCTTTTATATTTTGCTATTCGTAGAATCAGAAATTGGCTTTGATAAGCACCACAAAGATGTCAGCCGAATTTTCAGACTCACGACTGAAACAGTTATCAATGGAGAATCTGTAGAAATGGCAACCACTCCGCCTGGCTTGGCGCGTCGGATCACGGCGGACTTACCTGAGGTGGTAAAAGCGGCAAGGATAGTTGGGTTTCTAGGTGTAGATAAGAACATCATTAGGGTAGGAAACAGGTCTTTTGCTGAAACCGGGGGTTATTTTGCTGATAGTACACTCTTCGATGTTTTAACCTATCCCGTTTTGAAGGGTAACCCGCACACGATGTTAGCCGAACCCCAGCGTATCGTCTTATCTAAGAACCTTGCTGAGAAATACTTCGAAAATTCTGATGCTCTGGGAAAGTCGTTGACGATAGTAAATGACTATGGCAGTTCCGAGTACCTGGTCACTGGAGTTTTCGATAATCAGATAAATCCTTCACACTTGACTCCTGCATTTATTTGTTCCATGGGGAGCGGGTCGATTGGCAAATTCGTGGCTAACAACGACCGAATGGCGGGCAATAACTTTCTATATACCTATTTAAAAGTCAATGAGGGTTTCAATCTTACATCTTTCAAAGACAAGATACCCGAGTTCATTGGCAAGCATGTCGACCAACCGAGTCATAGCCACGGGTTGATTGCAATTTCCGATATCTATTTACACTCGAAGGCCCAAAACGAAATTGGTAATGGCGGTGACATTAAGTATCTCTATTTGTTACTCACAATTGGCGCTTTAATTCTCATCATTGCTTGCATCAACTTCGCCAATATGTCTACCGCGCAGGCATCTGAACGATGCAAGGAGATTGGTTTGAGAAAGACGTTTGGAGCCCACCGAAACATGATTATTTTCCAGTTTCTCGGTGAGGCCAGTCTCATCAGCCTGTTGGCGATGATCTTGTCTGTCGGGCTGATTTTCTGGCTATTACCCTGGTACCAAAACCTGACAGGACAGGAGCTTACCACTTTGCAGGTTATGAGCAAGCTATATATGCTTTTGCCAATCTCCCTGCTTACGGGCGTTGTGGCTGGAACGTACCCGGCCTTCTACCTGTCCAGATCAAATCTTCAAAGGGTTCTAGGCAGCCAGCGAAGCAGCACCAAAGGTTCCAGTAAGCTCAGAAAGGTATTGGTCACATTCCAGTTTGTCATTGGTATTCTACTGATTTTCGCCGCGCAAGTCACCTTTGATCAGTTAGCATATATCGACGCCAAGCCATTGGGTTTTGACAGTACAGGAAAGGTGATAATTCCGTTGCAGTCGCAAGAGGGTCTTCAGCACCTGGAGAAGGTGAAAGCCGCTTTCAGCAACATTCCGGGTATAAAGGGGGTGGCTGGAACCAGCTATACGCCAGCCCAGGAAGTCTTAAGTGATAACCAATATCGAATGGCTGTTTCCGGAGAAGCGGAAGAAGGCGTAGCTATTCGGCAAAATGATATCGATTTTGGCCTAATAGAGACTTTGAATTTCAAAATGATCGCCGGTCGTTCTTTTGAGGTAGAACGCAATGATGGACTCGGCCAATCTGTTATACTGAATGAAGCTGCGGTGCGAGCCTTGGGAATGACGCCCACAACGATTGTAGGTAAGCGCATTTTTACTTCGGAGGAGGATGAAACCATAGCTTATCGCGTCATTGGCGTAGTACAAGACTTTCACTCAGAATCCTTGCATCGACCCATTGCTCCATTCCTGTTTGCCATGAGAGAAGGAAGAGGTGTAAAATCCCTGATAGTGGAAATCTCCTCCGGGCGACAAGTAGAGGCGCTTGTCGGCCTGGAAAAGGAGTGGTCAAAACTTTTTCCGCTCTTGCCTTTTGACTACAAGTTCTTGGAGATGGAATTAGAGGCCAGATATATCAGAGACTTGAGGTTCGCCAAGATCATCGCCTTTTTTACTGTTGTGGCTCTGTTGCTATGCATGGCCGGCATCTTTTCGCTTACTTCCTTCGCAGTGCAATCGGCAAGGAAGGAAATCGGGATTCGGAAAGTGCTTGGAGCGCATACTTTGCGCATATACGGATTCTTTACCGGCCGCTTTTTGCTGCTCGTGATTATAGCCGCAATTATCGCCACGCCATTAGGATTCCTCTTAATGGGTCGTTGGCTTGAACTATTTGCTTACCGGACGCAGTTGAATGCATTGTCAATTATCTATCCTGTAGCAACGGTTCTGGTTGGCACACTGGCGATTATAAGTCATAAGGTCTTGAAATCTGCTTTTCTGAACCCCGCAGCCACGCTTAGAACAGAATAGACAAAATTTCGGAGTAAAATTCTTAATATTTAAAACTTCATTTAGAATAAAATCGTATTTATATTTACTTCAATTAGATTAAAATAAATGAAGAAGTCCAGATTGGGAGAATTTCAGGAGCTCATTTTGATGACGGTGATTGTATTACAGGATGAAGCGTATGGCAATGAGATTCAGCGTGACCTGGAGTCCAGGTTAAGCGAACGACTAAGCATGGGTGCGATCCAAACGGCTCTGAAGCGAATGGAGGAAAAGGGGTTTCTCACTTCGCATTGGGGGGAGGCTACTCAAAAGAGAGGGGGCAAAAGGAAACGCATCTACGCCGCCACGAATTATGCTCATCAGGTGCTGCAAGAAATGAAAGATATTAGGTCTCAGCTATGGGAAGCGATGCCTCAGTTCGCTACTAACAACGTTTAAAAATGAGTGCGGAAGATCCTATGAATTCTCCTAGTAGACCCCCTGGCTGGCTATTTCGGGCTTTCCGAAAGTTTTGGCGTCAACCATATCTCGAGGAACTAGAAGGGGACCTGGAAGAGCGATTCCAAGATAACTTAAATTATTTCGGCAGCAGGCGTGCCAGGTTTTTCTACCTTCTGGATATCATCCGACTCTTGAAGCCTGCACTATTAAAAAATATAGAAGGTTCTACCCAATTAAATTACTTCGGTATGCTGACAAACAACTTCAAGATTGCCTGGAGACAATTACTTAAACAAAGGATTTTTAGTGGCATCAAGATTGGTGGATTTTCTGTAGGCATTGCAGCCTGCATCCTGATATCCCTGTACATTCAACACCAGGTAAGCTACGACAAACACTATAAGCACGGTGATCGTATTTTTCGCCTGATAAACCAATGGTCTGAAGGCGGTGAAGTTGGCTATTGGACCAATGTGCAAGGACCGCTCAAAGCTGTCTTAGAAGACAATATCCCCGAAATGGAGTTGGTAGCAAGAGTCGTGATATGGCCCTGGGGTGATGCAGGCGAGAACCATGTGAAGGCTGAAAACAGTGCATACAATCACTATGAAAAAGGTTTCTTCTATGCCGACCCGGAGTTGCTTGCTATTTTGGAAGTACCCATGGTCTATGGCTCACATGAAAGTGCCCTGTCAGAGCCAAATAGTCTGGTAATTTCTAAGCGCAAGGCGGACGTTTACTTCCCGGGCCAAAATCCGGTTGGCAAGACCCTCTTACTGAATGATGATCCCAATAGCAACTACGTGATTGGAGGCGTCATGGAAGATTTCCCGGTCAACTCGCATTTGCAGGGAGACTTTATCCTAACGCTTTATGGCCGCAAGACTGGTCCGGGAACAAGTGGTTGGTGTTGTTCCAATTACACGGTTTACACCAGGCTGACAGCTTCGGCGGACCCAATGGATGTGCAAGAAAAAACAGGCATTTTAAGAAATAGTTTGGTAATTGACCAGCTGCGAAAAGATGGAGTGAGCGGACTGGAGGAAATGCAACAATTTCAATCCTATTATCTTCAACCGGTCACCAATATCTATTTGAATCCGGAGGAAGTCGGTGATTTTTTGTCTCATGGTTGGCCAGAGTTTGTTTGGATCTTTGGGATCATCGCGGGAATTATTTTGCTTTTGGCCGTTATCAATTTTGTTAACCTTTCCACCGCGCACTCTTTTGCTCGGGCCAAGGAGGTAGGGCTTCGCAAAGTAGTCGGGTCGTTGCGCGGCCAACTGATTTTTCAATATTTGTCAGAATCCTGTCTCTACACGTTGATTGCCGTGGCCTTAGGAGTAATCCTGGCTTGGGTCTCCCTTCCATTTTTTGTGGAACTGACAGGTATCGAATTATCCATTCCCTGGACTTCACCGTGGTTTTTACCTGTTTTGCTAGCCTCGGCGTTGATGATAGGCGTTCTATCAGGTAGCTATCCGGCATTTGTTTTGTCTAGATTTCGTCCCGTAGAAGCTCTTAGGGGCCAGGTGAGAGGTGACCGGGCCTCCTGGTTGCAAAGCACACTTGTTGTGTTTCAGTTTACTGCCACTGTCATCCTGATCACCAGTGCATTGATCCTTCATAGGCAATTCGATTTCATGATGAACAAACCACTGGGCTATGAGAAAGATCAAGTCGTCAACCTGTTGGGACTGGATACTTTTGAAGAAGAAAAAAGAACATCCTTCAAGCGGGCTTTGGTCAAGTTACCGGCGGTACAAAGTGCTTCGCTATCGGATTTTCTGCCTGTTTATGGTAGCCTGATCCAAAACCGAAGCTTCTGGCTCCAGGGTAGGAAGAAGCTAGACAATGGATTTGAAGCGGCCCGATGGGTAGTAGACGAAGACTATCTTGAGACATTACAAATGGAGTTGTTTAGCGGCAGGAATTTTCGCGCAACAGGCAACGAGGAGCAATCGATACTGATCAATCAACAAATGGCACACGCTTTGGATTTAGATGACCCGGTGGGCGTGGGAATTGTGGATATGTTCGATGAAAAATACACCATTGTCGGCGTGGTGAAAGATTTCCACTTTGAGTCGCTTTTGGGTGACCTACGTCCGCTGGCGATGGTAATGGGGCAGGGGAAGTCCACGCTAGCGGTGAAGATCAATACAGAGCACACCGTTGAAGCTATGGCCAGTATTGAGAAATTGTGGGATGAGTTTAGTCCTAATCAATCCGTACGATTCACGTTTATGGATCAACAATTCAGGCAGATGTATGAAGATTTTAACAAGGCAAAAGTGCTATTCATTCTCTTTACAGCGCTCTCTATAATCATTGCCTGCTCTGGTTTGTTTGCCTTATCTATCCATTTGATTCGCCAGAAGGTCAAGGAAGTCAGCATCAGAAAAGTGCTCGGGGCCACTTTGGGAAGTGTGCTCCTATCCCTGACTGGCGGTTTCTTCAAGCTAGTGGCTATAGCCATCCTTATTGCTTTGACGTTGGCGTGGTACTTCGCCGAGCACTTCATCGATTGGATAGTCCATAGGATCGAACTCTCATGGTCCATTTTTGCCATGGCTGGAATAATAGCTGGCCTGATTGCGCTTTTGACGGTAAGCTTCGAAACCATAAGAGCTGCTTTATCCAATCCCGCGCAGCAATTGAGGAATGAATAACCATACGTTCAAAACGACTGGCGCGAACCATGATCTGGGTCATTAAGGTTTTTTAAATATGATACCATTCTCAGCTACTGGCTGAGAGGCTAGGCTAGGCAAGGCCGGACCACCGAAAAATAGGCCGAACACCAATGCTTGTGCGCGATGGCTGAGCCGCCATCGTTGGGATCTCTTCAACCAGGTATGGTCGAAGGGTGGCGCCATCGCGCTTATAGTTCAGAGTAATCTCTGCGAGCGTATCCACCTTGAGTTAGAGCAATAAGGTAGCGCATATCCACAGCGCCAGTATGCAACATCCAGCGCTATCGAGACAGGCCTTCAGGCATTGTTTAAAGAAAAACCCCAAATATGATCCAGGTCATAAAAGGTGATTGTTAGGGCTGCTAACCTTGTCATTGATAAAACAGTGGGCCAATTCGGTCTACTCCTATGCTAACGAAAAATGACAGTTATGAAAACGCACACAACCACCCTTACCAAGCCCGGATTAGTAACAGATACTGGCACAGGACTGCTTACAAAGTTCAATCATTGGGCAGATAGATTAGACTACTATCGGCTGGTGCTGCTAGTGGCGGCCATTTCAATCCAGGGCTGTATTACGGCTCCTTTTGCGTTATGGTCAATGCATGCCATTGTAGGCTTTAACGTAGTGCAACTGACCATTGTCACACTTAGTAGTTTTGGAATTTTAGTTTCAAACCTTGCGGTACAACCTATGCGTGTGAGTATACCGGTTTTCGTTGTAGTCACCGTGAGCCAGTTAGTAGTGATTGTCATGAATTTACTTCAACTCGTTTGAGCCTTTCGCCAAGGACTGGTGGCTGGGTAATCCCAATCCTTGTGGTTGGAAGAAGCGGTTAGGCCGCTGACGCAAGATAAAGACCCTCAAACCCTGAACTGTGAGTGCCGTAGAATGTAGCTAAACTTGAGAAGTCTATGCAACAAATAGTTCGTTGGGCCTTTTTGGCGTTTATTAGCATGAACTGCGGGTCGGCAAACGGTGATCTGAAAGGTGGAGAGATTACCTATGGTGAATTAGTGGTACCGGAAAACCGGTCCAATCCAGCATCGAGGGACATTCGGATAAGTTATTCGTTCATTCGCGCCAAGAAGGACGAGGGTAATCCTGCCATTATTTTTCTCCAGGGAGGACCAGGTGGCAGTTCCTTAGGCATGACGCAATTCTTTTCCAGGTCACCATTGAATGATGAACATGATATTGTTTTATTCGATGCGCGTGGGACTGGTCAGTCGGAGGCGCATTGCCTGGATCTTGGTGCAAAGTTTTTGGCAATCCTAGCGGAAGATCTGAGTGTTGATGAGGAGCTGGACCGGACCCGTGAGATCTGCAATTCCTGCAAGCTGGAGTTGGAGCAGGCACATGTCGATTTGTCGGGTTACAATAGTCTTGAAAATGCGGCTGATGTAGAGGCTTTGCGTACCCACCTTGGTATCGACAAGTGGATTTTATTTGGGGGTTCTTATGGTACCCGGCTGGGATTAACGTATTTACGAGAATATGACAATGCCGAGGCGGCGGTTTTTGTTGGGCTGTTTCCGCTCGAAGTAAATATTTATGAAAGTTTTGTCAAAGGTTTTGAAGAATCGCTCAGTTATCTCTTTGCTCAATGCTCAGAAGATCCAAAATGTGCTGCAAAATACCCGCAATTGGAATCCAGGTTTCATGAGGGCATTCGAAAACTTCGGGAGCGGCCTTTAAGAATAGAATATCAGGGAAATCAGTTTGCACTTAATGCGCAGGATGCTTTGCTTTTGATTCATCAAATGCTCTATCCACGGCAACTGATACAACAGGTACCTGCATTCATTAAAGCTTTAGAAGAGCACAATGCCAGCGTTATTCGGGTAGCGATTAACCGGACAGTCCAAATGCTCAATATTATCAATTTACCCACCTACTGGACAATACAGGCAAGGGAGGAAGTTCAATTCAACCGTCCGGAGGCGGTTTCTGTCGAAATTGAAAGTCACAGCCACCTGGCGCCAGGACCTGCTTTTTTCATCAATGACCAGACAGTGCTCAATAGCTGGCACGACTTCCGGTCCGATCCCAGGGAAGCGCAAGGAGTGGTAACCGAAACTCCCATGCTGATTGTTAATGGGCTTTTTGACCCTATTACACCGGTAACCAATGCCAGAAACGTTTTGTCCTATCTCCCGAATGCGCATCTGATAGAATTTCCGGCGGATGGACATAGCATTTTCAACGAATGCTTCTTTGACCTTTTTCAATCATTCCTTGAGAATAATTATAGTAAACCCGCTAGTACTTGCGCGGCTGAGACCACCCTGAACTGGCAATAACTTCAGTGAAATACAGGACGTTTACTTATTGAAAATCAACACTTTATAACTCCCGAAAAAGCGGACGAGTTAGGCATGTCGGGCCACCGCCTCCAAGTACACTGATGTGGTTACCTTCATATTCAAATACCTCACATTGTGCTTCCTTGAGCCGCTTTTTGGTGACTGGATTACCTTTTACCATGACGCATTGACTAGGAGCAATTGCGAGGACGTTGCAGCCCATAGATACAAACTCGTCCTCAGGAACCTCAATGAGTTCGAAGCCCCGGTCCAATAGCATTTGTCGAAAGTGGATGGGCATCATTGGAGAGTAAACGACAGCTTTCTTTTCGTCCACAGGACTAAAGACCGACATCAAATGAAACACATCTGCCGGACCCTGAAAGTGCGGCATTTCCGCTGTGATAATAGCTACTCCCTGGGGTTCAAGTAGCTTCTTCATCTGCGCAATACCATCATAATTGGTGCGATAGGTGTGCCCCACGGCCAATGTGCTTTCATCAAGCCAGGCAACATCACCTCCTTCAATAGTCCCTGGGGAGGTAATACGTCCTAAGATTTTGATTCCCTGTGACTTGTAAAACTCTTCGTGGTTCTTTGGTTCAGGTACACGCATGTCTTTGCCCATATTACATAGGATAACACCAAAATCAGTCGTTATGCTAGCATCTCGGCAGTATACAGCATCCAGGGTGGTGTCATTCGAAAAGCTCAGGTACTGGATTTCAGGGGCTACTGCTTTCAGCAGATTCTCCAGTTGCCCATATTCGTCACGGGCAGTTTGCATGGAAGGCGCAGCGAGGAAGTTCAGTTTTTGCCACTCAAGATTGATGAAATCCTGGTCTACAAATGCCTGGTTCGGGTGGTTCAGAATCACTTTTTTCAGGCGACCATATTCCGAGTGTGCGGTGACTTTACTCCTTGTCATTTTTTTATACGCTTTACTAACATCCAAACATAAACGGGGAGTCCGGCCATGAGAAGTATGAACCCCCAGTATACGATTTCAAATCCGGATCCGGCGATAGCCCAAATAGAGAAGACAAAGCCCAGCATGGCAATAACGATTCGAACAAGTGTGGATTTTTCAAAGCCTTGCTGTCGAATGGAAACAACCACGTAAGAGGCGGAAGTGAAAAGGTAGGCAATGAGGGCGGTCATACTTGCCAGCAAAAGCATAAACTGAAAGGCCCCAACCAGGCCCTTTGTATAGTTCATCATCATCAAAATGGAGATCAGGATGCTTGATAGTATAATGGCGACAGCCGGTACACCGTTTTTATTGATCTTGCCAAAAAGCGGTGGAAAAAGTTTGTCTTTTGCAATAGCTGCAGGTATTTGGCCTTGTACCAGGATCCATCCATTGAGAGCACCCAATGTGGAAATGACAGCCCCAAAAGCGACTAGATTCTCCGCCCATGGCCCCCACATGATCGCGGCAGCATCCGCGAAGGGTGCTTTTGAGTATTGCAACTCTTCAGCAGGAATAATACCCAACAGGGAGGTGGTGCCCAAGATATACACTAGCGCGGTGATCCCCAGACCGAAGTAAGTAGCTCGGGGAATTGTTTTCGTAGGATTCTCTACATCTCCGGCCGGGATGGTCGCGCACTCGAGACCCATGTAGGCAAAGAATGTTAAGGTTGCGGTTGCAGTGATGGCCCGGAAATCTGACAGCTCGCTGATATTTGCCGGGAAGAAGTTGTCTATTTTGATGTAAAACAGGCCGAAAGTGCCTATGGCGATCAAAGGCGTTATTTTGAGAGCGCTCGTGATGAGCTGGAAGACGCCAGCCTCCCTGATTCCAAGTGTGTTGATCCAAACCACCAACCAAATGATTGAAAGGCCCGTCATGGTGGCGGTGAGAAGGTCATTTTGCAGCATGGGAAAAAACACACCCAAATAACTGACGAGGGCTACAGCAATGGCAGCATTGGTACACCAGACAGACACCCAATAACCCCAGGCTACCAAAAATCCAGCAAAATCCCCAAGACCACTTCTTGAATAGGTGTAGGGTCCTCCGGAGGAGGCCGGAAGTAGCTTACTTAGTTCGATAAACACAAACGCCAGTGCCGCGGCTCCAATCGCCGAAATGATCCACCCAACTAAGCTGATACTCCCAAAGGCAGCCAATGAGGCGGGCAATAGAAAAACACCCGAGCCGATCATATTGCCAATAACCAACGAGGAGCTGGTCCAAAGACCAAGTTTCTTATTACTCATGTATTCAGACTATTTTTGAAAGATACCGTAAAAAGAATGGCTCCACCTAAATTCACGGTCGATCCGGATATCCGCAAAGCAGAAACACTGCCTGCTTTATTTTACAATGACCCTGAAGTATTTGAGGCCCTCAAGGATAAAGTGTTTTACAAGTCGTGGCAATGGGTAGGTGATCTTGATAAGATAACGCTCGCCAAGCAGGTAATTCCTTCCATCTTGCTGGACGGTTTCCTGACAGAACCATTGCTGCTTACCAGGGCCGAGGATGAATCCATCCATTGCCTTTCCAACGTGTGCACTCATCGGGGAAATCAGGTGATTCAGAACGCTGGTAACTATAGAAACCTTATTTGCCCTTACCATGGCCGAAGGTTCGACCTGGATGGTTCTTTTGCATTCATGCCGGAGTTTGATGAAGTACTGGATTTTCCCCGGGCTTGTGACAACCTTCACAGCTTTCCGGTGGAGACATGGGGTCCTCTGATATTTGCTAATCTGGGAAGTGATGTATTACTGGGAGAGGTGATTAAAGAGATGAATAAGTACGTGGGTTTCTTGCCTATGGACGAGTTCATATACAGTCCAACCCTCTCAAAAGATTACCTGGTAAATGCACATTGGGCATTGTACTGCGATAATTTTCTCGAAGGGTTTCACATCCCGTATGTTCATAAGGATCTTAATGCAGTGCTTGACTATGGTGCCTATGAGACTATAGTTGGCGAGATGTTCAACCTGCAAGTAGGTTATGCTGAAGGTGCTGAACATATTTTTGACTTGCCGGAAGATCACATTCACCGAGGCAGACGCGTTGCTGCGTATTATTTTTGGCTATTTCCCAATATGATGTTCAATTTTTACCCATGGGGACTGTCGATGAACATTGTAAAGCCGGTTTCTCTGAATCAGACAAAAGTTTCGTTCCTAACATTTATGTATGATGCCGCTAAGTGGAATGATGGTTCGGGAGCAATGCTCGATAAAGTTGAGCGTGAAGACGAATTTGTAGTAGAAGGTGTGCACCAGGGGTTAAAATCCAGGTACTACAAATCCGGACGTTTTTCGGCCAAAAGGGAACAAGGGGTACATCAATTTCATCGACTGCTAGCCGATCATCTTGCCCGCGACTAACGGGTTATCTAACCGCTGGAATTTAGGTTAATGACTTGTTAAACAGGACCTCACCCAGGTCCGAAGAGGTTTGAATTATTGAAATTGGCTTCGTATGCCGAATCCACCTACAATGAAACAAACAAAAATCATTTCTATTATTCTTTTTACTCTCTTATTGACAAGCTGCATGAGTGCTCAATCGGAGCTTGTGTCAGAGGTGATCCAAGAGGGCAAGGGTAGTGATGTTATCATCGGTTCCAGGATTAAAATACTCTCCGAAGTACTACAAGAAGAGCGGGAGATATTGGTCTCTCTGCCGCCCAAGTACGATGAGCATGTTCAGCACTACCCGGTTATTTTCACCTTTGAGGCCGAGTATCTCTTTGAAGTTACGCAGACAGTAGCAAAATATATGGCGGCCCGAAGCAAAATGCCTGAGAGTATTGTGGTAAGCCTTGCTAACGGCGAATTCCGAAAGAGACATGAAGCCAACTATAAACGCTGGGGTGGAACACCAGAGAAATACATCGATTTTTTCAAGAAAGAGCTGATCCCATACCTGAAGGCTAATTATAGGGTGACCGACCATCGGACCATCGTTGGACTGTCGCCAAGCAGCGGATTTTTGTATGAGTGCTTTATGAGAGAACCAAGCTTGTTTAACGCCTATATTGCTTTGTCAGCACATCTGGAGTGGGACAGAGTCGTTGGCACACCGCTTATTGACGAATTGGTCTCGAAAAACCAGATCCAGGATTTTCCATTAACCACTTTCTATCTGGGTAGATCTGCCCAGGATTTCCAGGTGTTTGACGGCTCTGAGGCGGCATTTACCCAGGCGGGGACCATGCTTGATTCTTATGAGGCGAATCGGGTCAATATTAAATTGGACGTTATCGATGAAGACGAACACTATTTAATGGTACTTAGAGGCCTACGATCGGCGTTGGGAACGATCTATCCTGATAGGCTTTGGCGAAATCCGGGGAAACCCGGGTGGGATAAGCAAGCGAATTATGCGAAGCTGTTGTACAAAGATCATTATGATCAACTGTCAGCTTATCATGGCTTTACTATTTATCCTGTGGAAGATGCCCATGCGGATGGCTATAGCATAACTGGCTTGGCGCGATCTGCCCAAAAATGGGGAACAGGTCAGCAGTTCATGGATTTGGCTGCTTTGGGAAGCCAATATTTTCCAAACTCTGCGCAATTGCATTGTTTATTGGCTGAGGCTTATCATAGCAATAACCAGGCAATGAAAGCTCGTAGTACAGCGGAAACCTCCCTCAGCCTGGCAAAGAAGTACTGCCCCGAACAGGAGCCAGCGTTTCGTGCAAGACTTGCATCACTGCTCGACTAATAAATGTCTTTATGCGTCGGTCACTACCCGGTCTGGTGTTGCAGTACTTTGATCGCCATGCTAAATTGGTGGAATAAACTGAGGAGGAAATGCTGGGATTTTTAGCATGTGGTCTGATTTTGGCAAGGGAGAGAAGGAATGGATGAAATAGGTGTCCTGGGGGTCTTTTGCGGTGCTGCCTCTCTTTCCGGAATACTCCTTGCCATTCATTTTTTTGTTGGCCGCAAGGGTGGTGGGCGCTTGGGCACGCTGCTTGGTATACTATTCCTGGCCATTTCTATGCGGGTAGCCAAGTCCGTGTGGCATTACATATTCTTTGATTACGGGACTTTAGGAGTGATTCAGGGCTTTGTCTTCCTGACTATGATCGGACCGGCGGTTTTTTCCTATACGCTTGTCAGTGCAGGAAGGCAATATAGGCCGGTTCACTATTTCCATTGGCTATGGCCCATCCTCAGTGTTTTCGTGGCCATTCCTGAGCTTATTTCCTTTCGTTTGATGTACATATTGGGCACGCTGTTGGTATTTACGTATGTGGCTTTCAGTGTCCATATTCATCACAGAGCGGCTTATGTGTCTACTCAGTTGAGGAAGTTTAATAAAATCATGCTTATTGGGGTGTTTCTTATTGGCTGCTCCTTTGTTTTTCAGCAAGTTTTGGGCGGATTACGCAACTACACCTATGGCGCGGCCTTTGCGTCCATCATCATCTATGTGATGTTGTTTCAAGCTCTGTCAAAGAGTTGGATACTCACGCTGGTCTCCAATAAGCAAGTACCAGGCGAGACCCTTAAAAGGGTCAAAGAGGCCATAGAAACAGATAAGGTATTCTTACGAGCAGGGATTACGCTCAATGGCTTTGCAGATGAGTTTCGTATACCAGCGTATTTGGTGACCAGAAGTGTGAATCAGACCTATGCCAGAAGTTTTCCTGAAACGATCAATCACTTCCGTGTTGAAGAGGTGAAAAGGAGGTTGAAGAATGGCGACAACAAGCAACTGAAAATAGAGGGAATAGCTATTGAATCGGGATTTTCGACCCCTTCGGCCTTTTATAGCGCATTCAAAAAAGAAACAGGGGTAACACCCACGCAATTCCAAAAAGCGCAGTACCCCAGCAGCTAGCGTCGCCTTTTATTTCTTCAGATTTCCGAAATCCGTAGAACCCGAGCTTAGTTTTCACCTTTACAAAGGCCAGGTCTTCGTTGCTTCGCTAAGTCCATTGAAGCAAAAAACTCAACATGAAATTTCATCTATTCATTACAACCTTATCCTTGGTCACTTGCGCTATTCAAACAAGTCTTGCTCAAACTGTCCGAGCGGAATATTACGCACTGCTGCCTTTTTGGGAATCGCCAATAATCCCTTTCAAGGGCGCCTTTCCGATATCAGAAACGGAAGCCAATGAACGGATCCACCTTAAGCTCACGTTTGATTCGAATAACAGAACTATAAGCGCCGAGGTGAAGATAGGCCAGCACTTGAAGGCTTTTCAGGGGTTTTCAAACCTGCATATAAACGCTCCCTTGACGAAGGTGGAGTATCCTGAGGGTAAGGAAATACACCGGTTTTTTGATCATTACGAAGAACCGACCACTGTTATGCAAGGCGTCTTCGAAAAAGTGTATGAGAAAGACAGCTATGGTAGGAATACGCGGTTGATATTCTTGGATGAAAAGGGCGATCCCGCCAGCGATTTTTTTGGCTATGTCCGATACGAGTGGACTTATGAACCCGATGGGAGTATCCTCGAAGAACGATTCGATTCGGATGGTCAACCAGGACCTCTCCGAGGTGATTTTCAATTCATGCGTACCAGAATGGTATTTGGTCATGATGGCTTCTTACAGCTACTTCAAAACGTAGACGAAGAAGGTGCCTTAGTGAACAGCCAAACAGGAGCAGCCAGCTATAAATATTATTACGATGAGCAAGGCCGATTTCTCAGGTGGGAAGTGCTGGACCATGAAGGCCAACCTGCCATTGGTCCCTCTGATACCAGCGGAGAGCAAGTATTGAATCACGGGCTTCTGCGGATGGAAATACTCTTTTTTGATAAAGTCGGAGAGCCGGTTCGTCATTGGTCAGGAGCTCAGAAGTGGTTACAAACCTATGATCGGTTCGGAAACAAGACCCGCCGCATTTTTCAAACTGCCGGAGGAACACCGATGAATGGTTATAGCGGTTTCTCCGAAACCATTTATGAGTGGTCCACGGACGGACGGTGGCTATTGAGCCAGAGGTACCTGGATAAGGATGGGATGCCTGCCAATCATGCAAACTCAGGGGTGTCTAAAACTGAGTTTGAGCGAGATGCCCTGGGGCGGGTAATAAAAACTATCAATTACGAATACACATCCTCGGGCTATCGGATATTATAGTATGCCTAATATCCCTTGCAGCCATTCAGTTTGGATAGTGTGCGATTCAGGCCGTCGAGCAACCTTTTCGATAAAATAACTAGCTCTGGCTCCTGTAATAGCCACGTACTTAGGAAGAAAAAGCGTAGCGGTATGAGAGGTCCGTTGAAATTGAAACACTGTCTGGCACTGGTAATTACCGTCCTCCTATCCAGGGTGTCGGCGCAGGAGAACCGGAACGTATTATTCCTGGGCGCTAGTATCATTTCAGGTTATGGTGTGGAGAGAGAATACACCATACCAAGACTTCTTGAGTCGAAAATGATTGTTGGCAACGGGGAAATACACGTGAAAAATATGGCCAGCCCCGGGGCTTCTTCCGAGCACGCGCTAACTCAATTTGGAAGGGCACTTACCGGTGGTTTCGTTCCGGATGTACTATTTATTGGTTTGGGTCTGAGCGATGCGGTTTACCAAATTAATCCAAGCAAGATTCGGTCAAACTTAGCGCAGTTGATAGCGTTGGCCAGGTCCACTAATCAAGGCATGAAAATATTCCTATTTAACGGAAAGATATTTCAAAGGCATGTGACTTCCCTTGTCCCGGCTGGTGGCTCGGATTATGAAGAAGCATATGAGCAGGTGTTTACGACTTTGGAAGAGGAACAGGGTATCACGCTTCTTCCATTTATACTAACACCGATCGAGGGAGATATGGCTTTTTTTCAATTGGATAAGTTGCATCCAAATGCCCAAGGCATGGAGAAAATAAGTAGTTACGTCTGGGAAATAATTGAACCTGAATTGTGAATTCGGCTGTAAGTGGTGTTGTCCAGAAATCGGAGGCTGCCTTTAGTTTGTGCTACATTTGAATGAAATGTCTTTACCCACATCATGGTTTGAGGTAACGGTCCTTTTCAGTGTACTCCAGGGTATAATTTTCTGTGTGGCATTGGGCACTACAGAGTTGCGAAAGGTTCCGTCCAATAAAATTTTATTCTGGTTCATCCTCTCGATAATATTTTTACTCAGCATGGGTATCCCCGTCGAGGGTAGGGTGTTTTTGGCAATTAGGGGTTTGATGTCTTACATAGGAGATACGGTGGTGTTCCTTTATGGTCCGCTACTTTATTTATATGCAAGAAGGCTCTTGTTTTTGGAAAAGGAAGACACTAAGCAATGGCGCTATTTTATACCAGCTGCCGTTTTTTTTATTGTCAATGTCACCTTTCAATATTTGGGAGAAGGGTACCTGGGTCGCATCTTTTTTGATCGGTATTATGCAATAGTGGCTGTCCTGGCATTTTTGCACTTATACTATTTTCTCTTCAGATCAACCAAAACGGTCATGGCTTATAAAACCCGGAGTAGCCAAGAACTATCTTTTAAGCCTTCGGTGAACTATTTGCTTACGATCATTGGGGTAGTTGCATTGGCGTTACTGGCTTTTTTTATGGATTTCCTACAGGAGCAGTTTTCTCTGAATACGTCAATCCAGTTTTTGGACTACAACCATGCCTGGTTGCTGACGTCCTTCATGACTTTTATTCTGGTCTGGTTTGCTGTGATAAAACCAGGGATCTTCCGGTTTCAAGGAGGTCAGGTAGGTGTATCAAAGGTTGACAGCAAAGAACTTGAAGCGCTCAAAGGAAAGTTAATGGATATAATGACGAGCAAGAAATTGTACCTGAACCCTGAGCTTTCACTGCATTTCCTTGCACAGGAGTTGGATACTAGGAAGGAGTTGATCTCCAAGGTCCTCAATCAGGGTCTATCCAAAAACTTCTATCAGTTTGTCAATGAATACCGTGTCGCAGCGTTTAAACAACTCATCGATCAGAAGGATCATACGCAATTTACCCTCCATGGATTGGCGCTTGCAGTTGGATTCAAATCGAAAACCACATTCTACAAAGCCTTCAAGGAAATTACAGGTCAAACACCTTCCCAATACCTGAGATCCTTAATATAACTTCTTGGAATTTGTTCGCCTGAATGCAAACGAACCCGTCGGCGATTGGAAGCGACTATGTTAGTCCGAAAAAATCAATGACTCAATTCAAATTTCTAGTGACACGCAGGGTTGTTTTACCCACTACTTTCATAGCTATGCTAGCCGCATTTCACAGTCAGGCGCAGAGGACCAATGCCAGAGGCTTTGAGAATGTAACTACCGAGTTCACACAGGCTATCATAAACAAAGACCTGGAAGCGATAGTAGCAACGTACAGCGATCCAGTGCTATATCGGGATCAGCTCTATGGTGTCAGTGATCACTTTTCACATACCGATCTAAAAGCAATGTTCGGAGCGTTTTTCGGGGCTAACTCCGCATGGAAGCTATCACTTGTTTCGATGGCTATTGACCAGGAAAACGAAATGATGATGTTGAAACTGGATATTGTAGATCCTGAAGGTGAAATGAGCGAATACGCGGGCTGGTTCCGTTTTGATAGAGATAAAATAGTAGAGCAACTGGATTTTAGCATGTATCCAATCAAAGACTTGCTTGAGTCACCTAGGTTTGTCGAATACTTCGAAGAGGAGCAGTTGGAAATCTGCTCGAAAGGTCAATAAATTCAACATCTATGAAACAACAGCTATTGATAGGGACAGTATTAATATTCAGCTATGGCCATTGGGCCAAAGGGCAAGTGGATTATGGCTTTGCGGATAGTTCAATACCGGAGTTGTCGCAGTTTGAGTATTATCGCGGCCAATGGGAAGCGGAAATTGAAAAGAAGGGAGAAGACGGTCAATTTGAATCACTACCAGGCAAAGCCCTAATTAAAGGTTTTTTTCATGAAGACCAGAGGACTTTTCAAAGTCAGTTTAGCTATGGTCAGGGCACTTTTACAACCGACATAAGCACTTTCGATACGCTGGCGCAGGAATGGAAAAGTCTCTTTCTGAATGCCAAAGCTCAAAAGTGGCATCACTTCACTTCTCGACTTGTTGACGGGAAAATGACAACTTTAGTCATTGGAGGATTCAGTGGCAAAGAAGACTATGACGTCAAGACGGTAGATCAGCCCCAGTCCGGAACACGCTTTTTGAGACTTGTGTATCATTCATGGGACAATGGAGCGAATTGGGAACTTGTTTACAGAATGACGACTGTAAAGGTCGATGGCTGATTGCTAAAGCACGCTCGCCTCCTGCAACATGTCAACCGCTTCATCAATGCTCGCCACCTGAAAGGATTGCAGGATCGACTGCCCACTGTAAATGTTGGCAGTTTTTCTTGCCGAAAGTTTGCCGATCGCCGTATGTGGCAGCACGACAAACAGGAACCTCACGCCATTGGCTTGTAATTTAGGTCTGGCGATTTTGGCTCTGAATTCCTGCACTTCCGGTTTAAACACACCTATTGCATTGCTGGTGTCTATGATCCAAGTGGTTACGCCGTTCTTTGGAGCGAAATCCGTTATGCCAATGTCATACACGGATGCTTTCCAATCTTCCAGGGATATCAAAAGTGATTCCCAGGTGTCGATGATTGCATTTAATTGAGGGTGATAGTGTCCTACTACCTTGCCAGGAATGTTGTAAAGTTCTAATTTTTGCATATGCTGGTTCTGAAGGGTTCATTATTATTGAACCATTATATGTGGAAAAAGTTGCAAGAAAAGAATTTTCCAACTTGCCGCCCACCGACAGTCGTACTTGTCGTTGGCCTCCAACTTATCTACCTGGATTGCTTTTCCATAAAATCTACCATGGTGGTAAGAAATTCTTGCTTCATCGCTGAGGCATCAATGGAATTGTAGAAATAAATCTCCCTGTTCCCATAGTCTTTGGAGGTACGAATGGTAACCTCCTCAGCCCAATGTGGGTTGACCATGGCAGCGATCAGTGCGAGATCCCACAACCAACGTGCTTTTCGCAAACCATCAAGGTGATTGTACCAACGGTCCACAAGGAAATCTCCGAGCGGATGAATACCCCGGAATTGATCTTCTATTTCCTTGTAAGTAAAATCCATGCCCAAAGCCAGACTATGTGGCATGATATGCATCTCTACAGATGATTTCAATAGGTAATGGAGTGCCTGGGTATCCATAATACTGTTGAAGTCGGTCGTACCCAGAACGCCCGTCTCAAAGTCATAATTGGTTCCAAGCCAGTAAAGCTTCACTTTCCCTTGAATGGAGGGGTCAATGTAGATGGCTGAAGCTACGTTTGTGAGTGCGCCCAGGGCGATCACCGTCAGTTTTTGATCATTCTCTTGCTTTTTGGCCTCCTCGATAATTCCGTATGCCGCTGCTGAGTGTTGCGCTTGATCACCCCAGTCGTACATTCTGGCAATACCACCTCTTTTAGTTCTGATATCCAGGCCCATATGCCCAAGAAGGACTTGATTGAGCCGATGGCTATTCTCCATGGACTTTGGCTCTGCCCAGTGGCTGGTCTGCCAATGCGTGGCATTCAGCGCTAGTATTTCCCACGTTGGCTCGATCAATGCCCTTGCCAATGCGTAGGGGTCGTCAACTTCGTTCCCTGTATCTGCGTCAAGAATAATGGGAATCCTATCCTGCGCATAGGTGTCATGCATTAAAAGTTGGCCACATCCTAGTAAGCAAAGTAAAGCGGTAACTCTGGTCATAAATTGAAATTTAGTCGTAACACTTCAATGTAATTCATTTTGTCCTATCATGCACATGGATCTGGTTAGGGCACGAAGTTGTTGTCTTCAACTGCATTTTCTAAATTCCTGCCAGATCCTTAATGATCAACTAACTTGATTTCAGCCATCCAAACCTGACATCAGTGACTAACTAACTAGATGAGAACTACACTCACACATGGGAATTCCACGATTCAGCCTTACTGAAGACTACTCTGTTTCCAGGATAATAAAAGGAGGATGGCACTTAGCTGGAGGCCACGGAAAAATAGATAAGCGTCAGGCAGTCAATGACATGAGAGCTTTTGTTGAAGCTGGAATTACAACCTTCGACTGTGCAGATATCTATACTGGTGTTGAGGAGTTAATCGGACAATTCCTTGGAGAGTATAAGGCTCAAATGCTTAGCGGTGAGCTTGAGGAAGTTCAGGTTCATACCAAATACGTGCCTGACTATGATTCCCTGGCGGATCTCAAAAAGGAAGACGTTACTCAGGTAATAGATCGTTCGCTGAAGAGGCTGGGAGTAGAAAGGCTGGATCTTGTGCAATTTGCCTGGTGGGATTACCAATTCCCAGGTTATATCGAAACCTGCTTCCATTTAGCGGAGCTGCAGCAAGAAGGAAAAATAAGGTACTTAGGTGTTACCAATTTCGACACCAATCATGTGCAAGATCTAGCTTCCACGGGGTTGAAAATAGTCAGCAATCAAGTGCAATATTCCGTCATCGACCGGCGTGTGGCTTTCGATGAACCGGAAACAACGAAGCAACTGAATATTCCCTTGCTTTGCTATGGGAGTATGGCTGGAGGTTTTCTTTCTGACCTGTATTTGAATAAGCGAGAACCGCAACCACCTTTTGAGAATCGGTCATTAACGAAGTATAAGTTGATTCTTGAAGAATTCGGAACCTGGGACCTCTATCAACAGCTCCTCAGGGTTTTGAACAGCATTGCGGAAAAGTATCAGGTGGGCATAGGAGAGATTGCTGGCAAATACGTTTTGCAACAACCTGGGGTTGGCTCGATTGTCGTTGGAGCTCGTAATACAAAGCATTTGCAAGGCCTTAAGTCTCTTGGAGGCTTCAACCTGGACTCTGGCGATTTGCAACAGATCCAGAAGGTCCTCGATCTTAGCTCGGGACCAACAGGTCCTTTCTACGAACTGGAAAGGGACAAAGAGGGCCGGCATGGGGCCATTATGAAATACAATTTGAACCGAGAAAAGTGACAGAACTAAAGGATTCGGATCAAGGCCGACTGACGTTTCACGGTGGTCTCCTGGGAGCACTTTTGCCGTTCGTGTTCTTCCTGACAGGAACGGTGGTTATTGCTTTGTCTGGGGCTCCCGACGAGCGTGGACTTTGGCCTGTCTTGCTCCTCGCCTTAGGTGTGGGACTCCTTTTGGCCAAGGACCGTTACCAGTTTTCTGAAGTCCTGATTCAGGGCATGTCTCAAAAGATCATTATGATCATGATCACCGCCTGGATGTTGGCAAGTGCGATTGGTGTGCTTATGACCAGGACAGGATTGGTGGAGGCACTCATTTGGCTTTCGATGCAGCTGGACCTTGGTACGTCCGGTTTTGTGCTGGGTGCATTTTTGACCTGTAGTCTTGTTTCTCTTTCCACTGGTTCGAGTTTTGCCACTATCCTTATTTGCAGCCCATTGTTGTACCCATCGGGCGGGATTGTTGGGGTGCACCCGCCGTACCTGGCTGGCGCGATCCTGGCAGGAGCCACTTTTGGGGATTTCGCTGCTCCCATATCAGATACTACCATCGCCAGTGCATTGAGCCAGGAGGCGAAAATCGGCCCTACAGTGAAGAGCAGGATGAAATATGCAATACCGATTGCCGCCATCTCGGGTTTACTTTTTTTTCTACTTCAATGGGGGCGAACTAACACATTCTCCGCCATTAGCAACCCAGAAATTGCGGGAGATCCAAGTGGCTGGCCTATGCTACTGGTTCCTGCCCTTGTCATCTTTTTGTTTCTTCGCGGCAAGCACTTAGTCCACGGGCTACTTGCTGGGTTACTTTTTGGTACGCTAGTGGGGTTAATCACAGGACTGTTACCTGTCGAAGAGCTCTTTGCACTGGATTTAGACAATTTCAGGGCAACGAGTTTCCTTATTGATGGCATCAACCGGGCTGTGGGGATCAGTTTCTTTACTATTCTATTAATGGGCCTTGTGGAAACCTTGAAGGCGAACGGTATCTTTCAGAAATTGATAAAAGTCGCCTCGAGGAGGGCGAATACATCCCGAGAGACCGAAGGATGGATCGCTGCCGTTACTTCGGTAGTGGTTTTACTGACGACTCACAGTATCGTGGCTATTCTTACGGTTAAAGAATTTGTGAATGGTACTGGTGCGCCTGCAGGCGTCCACAACATCCGACGAGCTAATATCATGAGCATGGTCGTTTGCTTCTTTCCATTTGTTCTCCCATACTTTATTCCCGTTATTTTAATGACCAATATGACTCGAACAGGGCAGGAATTTGGCATCCCACAGCTTTCCACGCTTGAGGTTGGAGTGAACAATTTTGTGGCCTGGGGATTGATCGCCTGGTTACTTATTTCGGTAATTTTTCGATTTGGCGCTGACGACAAATATTAACTATTAATTGAATGAGGGAGAATAAAGAATTAAGAAGTGATCAATTTCAACTGTATGATCTGACGGTAGCAGTTGAATCCATCGAAGGAAATTGTACCTGCAACATGACCGTGGGGGATAAGTTTTTTTTGCAAGGAGGGAAGTTATCGCAGCCTGACGGGCAAAATTTCTGCTTGTATGCGCTTCAAGCGGCAATACCGCTGTTACCAGCGAAGCAACGTAAGAATCATCCTGCCGATTGGATGGAAACGGATTCCAGGATTATCTGTCCTGATCCTGCATGCAAGTTGATCATGCGAATAGACCGCACAGGGTCTCGTACGTTGACACACGATGACGTAAGCCCGATCAAGTGGGAGGAGAAGGAGTAAATAGCAGCACGAGGTTGCGTTCAGAACCCAAGTTACTTATCAATTTTAGGCATTAGGTACTTACTTGACAGGTCTCAGCATGTAGCCAAGGACTATGTGTACAGGACTGGAGCCATGCCGTAGTTTAAGAAGGTATTTTAAAAGCATTCGACTGTTGGTCATTGGACTATATTTGGCGAATGCCGAAGGTCAAACTCATTCATCAGACTTTACCCATTCTGGTTGTATCGCTGATCATAGTTTTCGGGCTGGTACTTGGGCCGAGAGTATGGGGATCAGCGCCGATTGGCCTGGAAATGGTGTTTTTCCTTGCCTCCACGTACACCATTTCTCAACTGCTTTTCATGGGGTTTGCATGGAAGGATATTCAAGGGTCTATCATACAGAAACTGGCCAAGGGGCTTCCGGCCATCCTTATTTTGTTTGCCATAGGAATAATCATAGGCTCCTGGATTGCAAGTGGGACCATTCCAATGCTGGTTTATTACGGGATACAACTTATCCATCCAAGCTACATCTATGTGTTGGCGTTTGTAATACCTATTATTTTTTCAACACTCACCGGGACCTCTTGGGGGTCGGTAGGAACCATAGGAACGGTGATTATGGGAGTAGCCATTGTCATCGAGGCTAATTTGGGAATTGTGGCTGGTGCGATCATTGGTGGAGCATATTTTGGTGACAAGAACTCACCGTTATCTGATACAACCAATATGGCAGCCATTGGAGCAGGAGTGGAGTTATACGATCACATCCGCTCGATGATGTATACCACCATACCCTCGGCGGTGGTGGCGCTCATTGTCTTTTTCATTCTCGGTTTCGTCTACCCCCCTCAGACTTTTGAGGTAGAGACGGCTGATACCGTGTCCGTCCTGACTGGAATAAAGCGTGTTTTCAGATTTAATGTATTGCTTATCCTACCGCCTGTAATTGTGCTGTATGGATCACTCCGACGGCTCCCACCACTACCGGTATTGATCACCTCCGCCATGTCGGCGTGCGTACTGGCCTGGATTTTCCAGCCCTTCGGCCTTTCGACCATCATTACATCAATCCATACCGGCTTTGACTTGCAATCAGCAGTGAACGACGGATCGCTTCCACAGACTTTATACCTCCTATTTGATCGGGGAGGCATGTACGCCCTCAATGAGGCAATTATGTTCACATTTATGGTATTCGTCTTCATTGGTTCCCTGGATGTCATAGACGCCATGCCGACGATTATTGGGAGGATATTTGGGTTCGTCAAGAATCAACCAGGAATTGTTTTGGCATCCCTGTTTTCGAGTTTGTTTACCAATGCTGCCACGTCTAATCAAAGTGCTGTGAGTTTCATTGTCGGGGACGCTTTTCGGTCGCAATATGATCGGCACGGCATACCACGTAAAGTATTGTCAAGATCGATTGAGGATTACGGCACCATGGCGGAGAGTGTCATTCCCTGGACGGCCACGACGATTTTTATGTCAACAACCCTGGGAGTCGCATTTGCGGATTACTGGCATTGGCAAATCCTGGGCCTAACCAATCTGATTGTTGCGCCGATTATCGCTATTACGGGTGTTGGCTGCTTTTATTCGAAAACCAAAATGAAATGACCCACCTCAAGCCAAAGACTATCCTGACCCATGATGGTAAGGGCAAGTATCCGGAGGGTGCTGTGGTGCCTCCGATTTTTCAAAATTCCCTCTTTACGTATGATACCTGGGAAGAAATAGACCAGGCATTTGAGGCGCGCACATCGAGTTATATATACAGTAGGGGAAACAATCCCTCGGTAGAGATTGTCGAAGAAAAACTGGCACTTTTGGCTCGAGGAGAAAGAGCAAAACTCTTCCCCTCAGGGATGGCAGCCATTTCCGCCTCCATTTTGTCAGCCACCCGAAAGGGGAGTCACATCATCGCTGTGAAGAACATTTACGGCCCGGCCAATAACCTGATCCAGTCTTACCTGGCACCGAAGTTTGACATGACTGTTAGTTTTGTTGAGGGGTCAAATATCAGCGACTTTGAGGATGTGGTGCAGGAAAACACGGACGTGATCTACCTGGAAAGTCCTTCCTCTGTGGTATTTAGTCTACAGGATATTGCTGCCGTAGCCCAGTTGGCCAGGTCCAGGGGCATTACCACGATCATTGACAATACCTGGGCAACACCTATTTTTCAAAAGCCATTGACACTTGGTATAGACCTGGAGGTGCATTCCTGCTCAAAATACCTGGGAGGACACAGCGATATAGTAGCCGGCGTGGTTATCGGCTCGTCGGAACGACTCGAAAACATATTCACGAAAGAGTTTGAACTCCTCGGTGCAAAGGCGGCTCCATTTGAGGCCTGGTTGTTGTTAAGAAGCCTACGCACCCTCGACCTTAGGCTGCGGCAGCATCAGGAGAGCGCGGGTATAATCGCTACCATGTTGGAAGACCATGACAAGGTTGATCGGGTGCATTATCCGGGATTGCCGACCTTTCCTCAGAAAGAGCTCGGCGAGAAACAAATGAGCGGCTATACCGGACTGATGAGTTTCAAATTAAAAAGTCAGGACCTCTCCAAGATTAAGAGATTTTTCAATTCCCTCGAAGTTTTCCAAATTGGGGTTAGTTGGGGTGGTCATGAAAGCTTGATCTATGCACCTGCTATTAGCTATTTGAAGGAGTTAAGTACAGATAGGTTTGAAGCTTTGGGAATTTCGCTGGGGGATATGCGCATCTCAGTGGGGCTTGAAGATACGCAAGACCTGGTGGCGGACCTCAGGAATGCACTTGAGCTCTTATAGAAGCCAATGTGAAATTCTTGCCTGTTTACCTCCGCATCTTTTCTCTTTGTGATAATGGATCGCTACTGGTCGGAGCGAAGTGATTTCGTATTGTCATGAAGGTTTTTGTCGGATCTTGTTGCGAATGGGTCAATCGCTACATAATGAGGAAGTTTATCCACTCTGATTTTTATTTGTGAATCCTTTTTTTCGATGTGGTGCGCGCCATAATAGACTATGGACTGGTCATTTGATAGTTTGCTGGGATGCTCCATAAATAAGCCAATAGGAATGGGTTCATTGATGGACAATGAGGCTGCTTGGCCATCCGCTGAAATTGCATTTCGGGCGGCACTGACATCCAGGCTGATTTCGAACTGGCCTTCTTTAAATGTGTAGGATACCGCAGTTAGTGTCAGGTCATAGACAACTACCCGCATGAACCAGTCATTGATGAGTTCATGGTGCACTTCCGGCACCTCCTTTTTCAGTTCATTCAGGAACTCAATGGACGTGAGGGAAAAGGCTGACTCGCCTTTGTGGCGATCGATCAAAGACCTGACTACCTTGTTGATTTTGGGCTCGCCTATTAGGTCTTTCAATGCGAGCATTGCCGTAAAACTCTTTCCGTAACTTAGATAAGATTCATCGTCCGTCAAGTACAATGGGGGCTCGGTTTTCGTAGCATAAGATCTTCCGTGGAAATACTTGTTATTGGCCGTTTCAGCAATTTGCCAAAGTGCTTTCTTTCCATATATTTTTTCTAACACGGCGGCCTCTGTATACTTAGCCAATCCCTCGTTAAGCATGCTTCCTCCGCGGCTGAGGCTTGGTGAAAGCACCCCGCCGAACCATTGATGTGCTACTTCATGGATTGTGCGTTTTGCGACCAAATCAAAGTTTGCACTGTCGGAAACATCAATGAGGTAGAGGTTGTCTTCCACCATGGCGATAGTACCGGGGTGAGCCACTCCGCCAAAACCCCAGTGTCCGGGGATCTCGGCCACTTTAATATGATCAAAAGGATAGGGTCCAAAGTTAGAAATACAATAGTCCAAAGTCCTTTTTACACTCGTTTCGATACGGTCTAGGTTGTATTCGTGCCCGGGATGATAGAATTGCTCTATTGAAATGTTTCCATAATTACTTATCAGTTTTGAGTATGCAGCTGAGAAATAGGCAATGAAGGGTACAATCTTCTGGTTCGCCTGATAGTGGAAATACCTTCTGTCCCCATCCAACCAGGTTCTTTTTAGTTGTCCTGGAGCTATTGCGTGTTGGTTCGCATCTGTTGAAACCACCGTTTCAAAGAAGGTTTTGCCCATTCCCAGTTCAAGATTTTCCAGGTGTATGTCGGGCACAGAGGGAGGACGTTCTGGCAGGCCTCGCAGGCGTCGCTCATAGGGATCAGAAATCTCTCTGCTGGTGCTGTAACGCAACCTGGGTTCGAACTCGTTGAATCTCAGATAGGTGCCGTTCTCTGGTACTACGGGATTAACTTCATACCCCTTCGTCTGCCCATCAACTTGATAGGAAAAAGACACTTGCTGTTTGGGTGCTAAAGGCTCGTCAAAACTAAATAGATAGGTGCCTAGTTCCTCATTCACTTCGATCAACCTGGCCCCAACAATGCCCACACTATCGAGGGAGGCTCTTTCCGTCAAAAGTACCAGTTCTACGGGTTTGGTTCCTTTATTTTCAAGGATGTAGGTGGCGCTAAGTTCATAGCCATTACGATCCGGAAAGAGGTCTACTTGTGTTTTCAAGTCGATATAGCTTAAGGCACCCAATTTTTCATACTTCTTGTACGAACGTTCGTAAGCTTCTCTTATGTCCAATCTTCCGGATTTTGAGTTATAGTTCCCGTCAACATGCATGTTGTAATAGATCACTGTTCCAGATAACAGAATGACCAATAGGAGGGCGGCCATGCTTGTTCGTTGCCACATTGACCAGTTCATCACGAAGGGCCTGAACCGAAGCAGGCTGGGCCTATTCTCGCCACGAGGCCACAATTTATAAGCCAAAATCAAAAGGATGCCTCCGAAGGAATACCAGTAAGCGGCAAAATGATGGAAAGCGCTGGAATTGGTATATCCACTCATATTCGTGTATCCCGGAATTGGCAGGTAACCCAGCTTGATCATGGGATGTTCCACGCCAATATAGACGGATAAATTTGTGCCCAATAGGAGTATGAGCAAAGCGGCGAGCGCCATGCCTAGAAATTTATTTGACACCACGGATTGGACGAAAACAACAAATACGCAATAAAAAAATAGTCCTAACCCGTGATAATAGAAGACGGACAGGTACAAGAGCCATTCGAATCTCGAATATCCCAAAACCAGCTGGAAGGTTAAGGATATGGCCATGGCTAAACCAATTAATACAATCGGTAAAGTGGCAGTTAGGGTCAATTTCGTCAAAAACAAAACGAGGTTAGAAACTGGCGTTGAGTCAATTATTCCATGGAATCGGCGTGTCCTATCTCGCCAAACTAATTCGCCACTGTAAAAGACAATTAACAGGAGGGAGAACACAGGCAGGGACTCTGTGAAAAGTTCAATGAGCAGGTTGGTACTAGGATACCAACTATCTCGATACGGTCCGCCTTCAATCAATCGTGAATAGATTTCAGTAAATACCATTACTAGCCAGCAACTTATAACTCCAAGGAAGGGAAGGCTGAATATCATGCTTCTGAACTCGAGTTTCAGTATTGAACAGAAGGCCATCCACTCACTGCGTAGGCTTTGGGAAATTGCTGTGGGGGAATATTCTTGTTTATTGCTTGTTGGGTTTTCCAATAAGAGTTTCTTGGGTTTTGTGGATACTAAGCGAAACGAAAAGAGCTGGTAGGTGAAAAGGAGGACTACCAAGCATACACTTGTCCAAAGTAGCCGGTTGTGGAGCAGGTAGCCTGACAGGGACACAAGTTGGTAGTTTTTTTGGGTGGGTGTCCAAAATTGAGTTTGCTCAAAAAATGCACTCATGCCAAACGGATCACAGTAAGCCGCCATTCTTAAGCCCTCTGCCGATCCCGGAACCGCGTTGGCCATTACTGGTGAATTGAGGTATATGGAACCTAATATGTATAGCACATATAAGAAAACCCCGCTGACGTAAGTTGCCACCGTATTTCGTGTGAGTGTCCCTACAGTAAAAACCACGGAGGAGCAGATAAAAGCATTTGGCACAATGAATATTAGCCAAGTTCGAAGATAGATTATGGCATCAAAAGCCGAGAGTCGGTCTTGATCCAAAGCAGGGGACAAGGTGCCTAACACAAACCCCAAGAGGAATGGGCTAAAAGAGAGCAAGGTGGAAAAGAATACTCCCACGAATCTTGAGATAAAGTAGTTGGTTTTGCTTAAGGAAGTACTGAATACTATCTGGTCCATAAGATATAGGCGATCGCGAAGCACGCCGCTTACTGTATAGAAGATCACACTAAAAAGCACACCTAATGTAGAAATGCCGGTGTTGAAGCTTATCTGATAAACCGAATTGAAGTTGACATTGGCAGGGGCAAAGTTTTGGCTACCGACAAGAAAACCAAAAAAGGTGAAAAGCAAACAGAACAGCCAGAATGCAAGTCGTTTACCTTGGTAAAAGCACTCGAATCGTAAGAGTTGAATAAGCATAGTCGATGGCAGTTAGTGGTTCAATTTGGACATTTGAAGAAAATAGACATCTTCAAGGTTGGCAGTGGCCTGTTCCATGCCATCCTCCAATGGATATTCAGCGTAGACCCTCACTTGTGTTTTTCCTTCTACCAACTTAGTCGATATCACATCAAACCGTTCTTGATAAGATGGAAAGGAGCTTTTCTCAATCCTTTTTGTCCATATCTTGTCTTTAATAAGCTGTACCATTTTTGAGGGACTACCTGTCGTTAATATGCGGCCGTCAAACATGATGGCCATCTCGGCGCACAGTTCCTGCACATCCTCAACAATGTGAGTGGACAAAAGGACAATCACCTGTTCCCCAATCTCACTTAGAAAGTTGAGGAAGCGGGACCTTTCTTCAGGATCTAATCCGGCTGTGGGTTCATCGACTATGATCAATTGGGGGTTGCCAAGGAGCGCCTGAGCTATTCCAAATCGCTGACGCATACCACCGGAAAAGGTATACACGGCCTTCTTTCGGTGCGGCCAAAGGCCAGTGTGGTCGAGCAACGCTCCAATTTGTCGATCCCGTTCCTTGCGGTTAAGAACACCCTTCAGTACTGCTAAATGGTCCAGGAGCTTTTCAGCGGAAACCTTAGGGTAAACACCAAATTCCTGCGGTAGGTAGCCGAGCTGCCTTCTTACAAAGTTTGGCGCTGCCAAGATATCTACCTTGTTGAAATTGACGCGACCGGATGTGGGAGATTGCAATCCGGCAATGGTTCTCATCAACGAGGACTTTCCGGCGCCATTGGGACCCAACAAGCCAAAAAGACCATTTTTGATGGTGATGGTGACATTTTTTAGGGCCTTTACACCATTAGGATAAGTCTTCGAGAGGCCCTCGATCTGTAATTCGTTCATAATTGACTAGGTCTAAACTCCAGCGTCAACATTAGAGAACAGATTCGTCAGGACAGAATTTTGTTGACCTACCAGCTCACGGAAATGATCAATAACTCAGAAGCCGTGATAAAATGGTGTTGACCAGGAAAAGCGCTACGTTGATAGCCCTTTTGACTTGGTTTGTCATAATTATTGTTCAAATTCAGCTGAACCGCTGATAATTGAAGATGATGCAGTTCTTAAAGAGATACAATACCCTGGCATATGGACTTGTCATAACAGCTCTTTCAGCGTATTTTCTGGAAGCAACAGGGTTTCTGCGAGTGAACTTTGATGAGTTAGGAGTGAACCTAATGATTTTCGTTTTCTGGTGGCTGCTGGTCTCGGCTTCTATCCATTATTCCAAGGAGCTACGGGCAAGGAAAACTACGGTGCTGAAAGTGATTGTTCTGCTGGCAATTCTTGTGTTGACTTTCGGTTCCGAAGAATGGCTTAACATTCCTGACAATCCAATTTCATTCCTATTAATCGTTACTTTCTGGATTGGGCTGTTTTATGTGATTTTTCCGAGGTTTTTCGATAAGTACAAATACCACATCATTCTGGTCTATGCAGCTTTGAGTGGGTATTGGCTGTACGTGAGATTGCGAACCGGAAGCTTCGAATACTACGCAGACCATGACAGAGGCCTGGCAATAGGCTTGTTACTGATGCCCATCCCTTTTTTTGCGATACTCTATGTCTATGAGCAATGGAAGTGGCTCACAACGCTTAAAAACGAAAAAGCTACGGCGGAACTAGCCTTACTCAAGAGTCAGGTAAATCCACACTTTTTCTTTAACACTTTGAATAATCTTTATTCCTTGACAGTTCAAGGTTCCAAGCAGGCTCCTGAGGTGATTTTGAAGCTTTCGGATATGATGAGGTACACGATCTACGAGGGACGCAAGGACACGGTCTACATCCGCGATGAGGTCGATTATCTTAATAACTACATTGCCCTTCATCAAATTAGGCACCGACAGCAAGTGGATATAAGTTTCGATACCGACTTTAACGACTATGCTCAGGTGGCCCCGCTGTTGTTTATTATTCCGCTAGAAAATGCCTTCAAGCATGGTGTAAGCACTTTATCCGCTAATGCCTTCGTTCATATGTCACTAGTGGCTTCTGAGACAGAAACCAGGTTCCGGATAGATAATAATTTCAAGCCAAATGGGTCGAAGGCAGCTACGGGAATAGGCCTACAAAACCTGAAGCGACGACTGGAGTTAATACATCCCGATGCGCATGACCTCACAATTACGGAAAACGACAATATTTACAGTCTGATACTCAATATCTACTACCGATGATCAGGTACCTCATTGTGGACGATGAACCTCTGGCTCATGACTTGATCGTGAAATTTTGCGATATGCTGCCTCACTTGAAACTGGCGGGTTCCTGCTACAGTGCCATGGAGGCTGCTGACTTCCTTAGTAAAAAGAGCGTGGATGTGATGTTTTTGGATCTGAATATGCCGCAACTGAAGGGGTTTGAGTTCCTACGAACGCTTCGGTCTCCACCTCAGGTTATTGTGACCACCGCCTACAAGGAATATGCTTTGGAAGGCTATGAACTTAATATTGCCGATTATCTCCTTAAACCCTTCAGCTTTGAACGGCTTGTGCTTGCTATAAACAAGGCCATCTCTGGTACGCAATCCTCTAGCATTCAACCAACCGTCGATTCCGCAAATAAACGTTGGAAATTCTTTGTTAAGGGTGATAAAAAGTACCATCAGCTTGACACGGCCGAAGTGCTGTTTGTGGAGGCCTACGGGAACTACTCCAAAATTCACATGGCCGACAAGACAATTATCAGCCATGAAAAAATATCACAACTGGAAACGATCTTGGAAGGAGAGCAATTTATGCGGATTCATAAGTCATTTGTTGTTTCATTAGATAAAATCGATCTTATTGAGGGCAACCGAGTCATTATCGAAGGCCACAAAATTCCCATTGGACAGACCTATAAAAATCAAGTAAGCAAGCTATATTCCTGAATGATCTTCTTTCGATTTATAGCCACCTGGCATTGGTGGTAACAAGTCATTTCCTTCCGGCTTTTTGGTGGAGAAGCATTCAATGAACCAATGCTTTTGGCAGTGTGACTATAAAGTGAGTCAGGTCGTTTTCCCTGCTATACCTCAATGTTCCACCATGCGCTTTGACGATTTTTCTTGAAAGGGCCAATCCAATGCCCGAACCAGTTTTCTTAGTGGTAAAGAATGGTACAAATATCTGATGTAGTCCCTTGGGTGAAATGCCTGGGCCATTATCCTCTACCACAATCTCCACGGCCCCCTCATTTTGTCTTGCGCGCATAGTCAGGGCCGGCGACGTGGTTCCTTCTATTGCCTCTATCGCATTCTTAGTCAGGTTGAGCAATACCTGCGCAATAAGTACTTTATCAATCCGGATAGGTTGCTTAATGTTAGTGGACTTAGATAGTTGAATACCAGGCATTTGTGATAGATTAATTACGTTTTCAAAGACCTCATCAACCAGCACTGACTGTAAGTTCGGTTTGATTGGTTTGTTGATTAACCTATAGGCTTCAACAAACTTTAGCATTCCGGAAGTTCTTTCCTCAATCGCTCTCAGGCTGGTCGAAATATTGTTTTGCTCAATGCCATCCAGCTGGCGTATTTTCCCGTCATCTATGAGTTTTTTATTCACTACTTCGATAAGTGAAAGAATGGGGGTTGCCGAGTTCATGATCTCATGCGTCATAACACGCATGAGCTTTTGGTAGCTTTCTAACTCGTTGGCGTCCAGTGGGCTTCTGATGTCCGCTAGCGAAACGAGTTTATGCGCAGCACCTTTCAGCTTGAATACCTCTGTCTTAACGAATAGTTTTTGGCCATCTTCATGTTCTATCCACTCTGAGGGTACACTCACCTGGGCCGTCATGACCTTCCAAACTTTTGGATATCTGGTCCTTAACCGATCAGTATGTGTCAGGCCTCTTATTCCAAAGAGTTTGTTGAACGCCTTGTTGGAGAAAATAACCTCCCCAGTGTCGCGGTAGCATGCTACGGCAATAGACACATGACGTAGTACTGTTTGTAATAGTTGAAATTCTGCCTCCTTATCTGATTGAAGCTCCTCCATACTGCGTGTGATCAGGTCGTAGGCCAGACGCAGTTCCTTGGAGGCATTTTGATTTTTATACATTCTATTGAAATCGCGATATTCTACCGATTGGAGAAATCTCACCCAGTTGCGCTCCTTAGACCTCAGGTACCAGGACAATTCTGCAATCGATAGTGCGACCAAAAGACCAAACATAGTAGGAGTGACCAGTAAATCGGTCTCCAAGTAGGAATAGAGAGCTCCAAAGACAAAACCGGCTTGGATAGTCACACGGAATAAGATGTTCAAAAGGCTCCGTGTTCTGTCAAAGGTCATACTTCTTCATTTTTCGATAGAGCGTATTGCGGCCGATCCCAAGGGCCGCAGCAGCGTGGGTGATATTACCGGCGTGCGTTTTTAAGATCTGCGCTATTTTACTTTTTTCCAGTTGATAGAGGTTGTCTTCTTCCAGGTTTGGAATTTCGTTTCCTCTAAACGCGATGACATTGTCCAGTATCACCATTCTCTCAATGCTATTTCTAAGTTCCCTAACATTGCCTGGCCACGGATAGTCCACGAGCTCGTCCAACTGGTGACGTGCTAGCTCAAATTGCTTCTTATATTTTTTGTTGAAATGTTTGAGAAAGTAGTCACTAAGTGGTTTGATGTCATCCTTACGCGCACGTAGCGGCGGCAGTTCAATATGGACCGTATTGATCCGAAATAATAGGTCTTGCCGGAACCGGGCTGGATCATTTATTTCTAGCCAGGGCTTGTTGGACGCGCTGATCAGACGTATATCAAGGGCACGGGCGCGGTGCTCACCGACTCTGCTTACTTCTTGGTTTTCAAGGGCGACCAGCAACTTGGCCTGGAGATTCAATGGCAACTCAGCAATATCATCAAGAAATAGGGTTCCGAGATTGGCTGTTTCCATCAGTCCGGCTTTATCTTTTTTTGCATCGGTAAAAGCTCCCCTGGCATGGCCGAACATGGTGGACTGGAATAATCCCTCGCTAATGGCCCCCAAATCAGCCAAAACAAAAGGTTGTGAGGCCCGGGCGGACTGGTGATGAATAAACCTTGCCAATAACTCTTTACCAGTGCCATGCTCTCCTGAAATGAATATGGCGGCATCGGTATGAGCGACCTTAGCTACTGTGTCCATTACCTGTCGCATCGTTTTTGAAGGCCCCACTATCAAACTCCCAAATTGCTTCGCCTGATCAAAAAGTAGGTTCTCTCTGGAAGTGGCGTCGGCTAATTGCATTTGAGAGTTGGCCAGATTCAAAGCAGCTTGCACTGTAGCTACAAGTTTTTCATTGGAAAAGGGTTTCTCCAGAAAGTCAGTGGCTCCCTGCTTTAAGCATTTCACGGCCACATCCAATAAACCATGTGCCGTCAGCACAACTATGGACACGCTGGGTTGCATGTCCTTGATCTTTTTGATCCAGGCCAATCCTTCCGCACCGTCATCGTCGCCTATTGCGAAGTTGAGATCTAATATGATGACCTTGACTCTGCTTTCGTTCAACGCTGAAAGTACTGCCGTAGGGTGTTGATAGGTATCGATCTTGCCAAAAGAATCCTCCAGTACCATCCGCACTGTGTGCAACAGGAGAGGATCATCATCTACTGCTATTATCTCCACAAGTAAATATAGATATTTACTGTTCTAACCTGGAACACTTTGATGTTCTCCGGCGGTCAATACCCAGTGATTGGTTTCGTCACAAATACTTTAGTGGGTTGATTATCAGTGCCTTATGCTTAGTGGCTACTTTTTAGCAATAGAAAGGTCAAATTTGACAGGACATGACGAGGACATTTATAGTTTCCATTTTAAGAAATCTCTGGAAGAACAAAGTCACCACCGCCATTAACCTTTTGGCGCTAACACTTGGTCTCAGTAGTACGCTTTTCCTCTATGTGCAAGATCGATATGAAAACAGCTTCGATACGCATCAGCCAAAAGCAGATCTTATTTTTCGCGTCAACATAACTCAGAACTATCCAAACAGGCTATTCCAGGACGGCAACACGGAATCGATGTTGGCCAAGGCTATGCGTAACGAGTTTCCGGAGCTACAAGATGTAATTCAGGTTATAGGGCCTCGGGGGGCGCTTGTGGCAATAGCTCCTGGTCAAAGTGATGAGCGGGTTTTTGAGGAAGCCAACAGTATGTTCTACGCTGACAGCTCATTTCTCAAACATTTCGATTACAATTTCCTGGCGGGAAACCCTAGAACGGCCTTGGATGGGCCCAGCGCCATCGTGCTTTCCAGTAAAATGGTGGACAAATACTATCCAGAATATGTGGGCCGTGAAGCCGATTTGCTGGGTTTGGAGGTGGGCCTTTATGACTCCCTCCGGGTGCTTATTACGGGCATAATCGACAATCCCCCCAGCAACAGTAATTTTCCTTTTCAGCTGCTGGCATCGTCGGAGATCTATTATCGGATGTATGACTGGGATCGCGACAACTGGGGTAATATTTCCAGTGGTATGACTTTCGCTGTACTCCGAGAAGGGCAAAAACCTGAGGACTTTGAACGTCGTTTCCCAGCCCTCGTAGATAAGTATAGAAGTGAGGATGACGCGGCTATCACCCAGTATAGTTTACTCAACCTGAAAGCACTTCACAATGATCCAACCTGGGGTTTTGCAGGCAACTACACCAATGACCCTGCTATCACCATAGGGTTTACAGCTGTTGGTCTATTTATCCTTCTTTCGGCCTGCATCAACTTTGTTAATATCCAAACTGCTCAGGTCCTGACACGTGCAAAAGAGGTAGGCGTACGAAAGGTGATGGGAGGGACCCGCATCCAGTTAATCGTACAGTTTTTGACAGAAACGATACTACTTACAACCCTCTCATTTTTACTGGCCGTATGGATAACCGAACTAGCACTCTCCGGCTGGAACGATTTACTCAGCATTATTCGCATGGACATGCAGCTGGACCTCTCTGTATTATTATTTGGGGTGGCTTTGATCTTATCGGTGAGCTTGGTTACGGGCATATATCCGGCATTGAAACTTTCATCGTTCAGCCCCGCCGAATCGTTACGAAGTGGTTTTTCGCTGCTCTCAGGAAAAATGGATGGCCTGAACCTGCGACAGGTACTGGTTGTCACCCAATTTGTAATCACCCAACTGCTGATTATTGGCACCATTGTTATAGCCGTTCAAATGAAGTACTTCATTGAAAAAGACATGGGCTTTAACAAAGAAGAGATGGTAACAATCACCACTTTTAAACCTGATCGAACTCAAATAGACCGTTTGGTACAGGAAATTGAGTCCATGCCCGAGGTAATTTCTTATTCACTGTCATCGGGTCCGCCCATATCCGGCAGGTATGGTACGTCATTTCAAGAGGTAGGCCATGAGGAGAAAGGCGACATGAAGACCCGAAATAAGTTCGTAGATCACAGGTTCCTGAGCAACTACGATATTGAATTGGTCGCTGGCAGGGATTTCCGACCCGACGAATACAATGACACGATAGATGCATTCATAGTGAATGAAACGTTTGTGAAGCAGCTGGAAGTCGCCAGTCCCCAGGAGGCCATTGGGAAGCAAATACTTTGCTATAACACGAAAGCGAGGATCGTCGGGGTAACCAAAGACTTTCATATTGACAAGCTCGACCGGGCCATTGAGCCATTGATCATGTTTCCGTGGCATGTTCAGGTCAATGGGGCGGATTTGAAGATCACTACAAGAAATCTGCCCGAAGCACTTGACAAATTGAGAGAAGTGTGGTTGGAGGTATTTCCAAGTCGCACCTTTCAGTTCAAAACCGTAGATCAGTTTATTCAAAGCACTTACCTGGTAGAAGAGATCATGCTGAAAAGTGTGAGGATCTTCTCATTGATCGCCATCTGTATTGGGTGCCTGGGGCTTTATGGCCTGGTATCCTTTATGTCTATAAAAAGGACGAAAGAAGTGGGCATTCGTAAAGTACTCGGTGCTTCTTTCAGTGAAATCCTTTTCAGTTTTTCACGCAGATTTTTTGTACTGACCTTTGTCGCCTTTGTAATCAGCGCTCCTCTGGCATACAAGGCCATGGACTTATGGCTAAATAATTATGCCTATAGGATCCCACTGAGCTGGGATATTTTCGCTTTGGGTCTGGTGATCACCTTGCTTCTGACGGTAGTTACGGTTGGATACATCTCCATGAAAACGGCCAGAACCAATCCGGCAGAGACATTGCAATTCGAGTGACAAGACCAACAGAGGTGGGACTTGCTAAAATGCAATCAGCCCTTGCCATTAAGGTTCATATGATCAAGTAAGTCAACGGAGAAATCCAGCATGTTTTGAACTTCCGCAGTGGGTGCGATGTGCAGGTACTTAAAGATCATCAGTGCCTCTCCATTACTTTCAATATGCTGAATATCACTTTTTTCGAGGAAGCCTACCAAGTCGCGATTGAAAAATTGAGCAATGCTTGAATCGTCTTCCCCTAGTAATTGAAACTTCCTGGACACACTCGGGTAGATCTTAAAATCATGGTCGGTGTAGCCGGAAAATGCCTTCACACGATCAAATATCTTTCCAAAAAGGCCCTCTTTCTCAACACTGAACCGAGGTATCTCGGCACCTAACCGCACTACTTGTACGGTCGTGTGAAAAACTTCCAGGGATAACATCGCACCTTCGTCGAAGGTAATGTCGGCGATCTCCCAATTGGCTTTATGTTTTTCATCTTTGCCGCGGAGGACATTGTTTTTTCCTTTAATCGGACGAGATTCGAAAAAACTAAAATTTCTAAGGTAGGAGGTGTCCCAATCCACTTCCTTTTCAAAAGACCAACCGTGGGAGATACTGAGTTTTTGCAATTGGAGCTGGCGTTGGGTAATCGGCCGTTTGCGGGGACCAACAATAATTTTCAGTGCCCGATTGTGACTGCTACTACTCCAATGATGTTCCAGGCCCGAAAGTGAGACACGACCACCCAACCTGTCCTGGATCCTTTTGTATTCAATCAGGTTTTCCATCACGGATAGGTCTACCAAACGTGTTTTTGAGAGATCTATTCTGACCACTTTTTGTTGTGGAACCGTGTCTAGCAACTTGTTAATTGAAAGTACCGACAAAAAGTTGGCAACACCTCGAATTTTGACATCATATGAACCATCATCTCGCTCATAAACTTTAGATCCCGAGTTGAAAACCATTTTGAAGAATGGCACGAAGCCGACCTTGGCCAAAAGCATATGCAAGGAGAGTGTGATCAGGATTCCGCCTACTATGCCAATAACTAAATTGGTATTCAGGGTAATGATAAAGGTGGAAACCAAAAAAAGTAATTGTTCTACCCCCTGATCATACGCCTGATAAAATACCCGAGGTGAGGCAAGGCGAAAGCCTGTGTAGATCAAAATGGCGGCCAAAGCTGCCAAAGGGATACTTTGCAATACAGTCCCAAGAATCAACACAAATAGGAGCAAAAACACACCATGGTAAAAATTCGACCACTTGGTCTTGGCATTGTTTTGAATGTTCACGGTGCTCCTGACAATGACGGTAATGATCGGTAACCCCCCAAGTGCCCCAGAGACCATGGTGCTCAGTCCGACACCCAATAGATCCTTGTTTAAATCGGTTACACGCTGGTACGGATCAAGCTTGTCAATAGCCCGTGCGCTTGCCAATGTCTCTATGGAGGCGACAAGCGTAATGGCGAGGACCGCCATCCAGAATCCAGCTGTTCCGATTTTCGAGAAATCGGGATGCATGATACCCTCTATGGGATTGTCAGGAAGACTGATAAGGAATTGTGGACCCAGGTCAAAATCATTGCCAAAAAGGGTTCGGCTGTGGGTGTCGAAAAAGCCAAATGCAAACACAAAAGGCAAGGACATGATCAGGACCCACATGGGAGCTGGCAGGAGGTGAACTAGTCGAAACGGAATTTTTTTGAAAAAGCTGAGAATCAACAGTCCGCTGATGGCAATGACAGCCACGTAAGGATTGACGTTGGGAAGTTGAAAAACAGCATCGCGCAATGTGTCGAAAATATTGTCAGCACCGGAAGTAGTCCCCATGGCATAATGCAATTGCTTCGTAATGATGATGACGCCAATTGCTGCCAGGATTCCATTTAAGACCGAAGACGGGAACATACGGGCAAAACGACCCATTCTTAACAACCCCATCAAGGCCTGGATACCCCCGGCAACTACTATCGCAGCGAGTACGTAATTGATGTTGCCTTCCAGTAGTGCGAGACCGGTGAGTATCGGGGCTATGATCCCAGCACCCGGCCCATTGATGCCGATATGAGAGCCTCTGAAAAGCGTCGTGATAACTCCTCCAATCACGGCAGATAAGATGCCAGCAATGGGCTCCATGCCCGAGGCGATGGCAATACCCAGGGATAAGGGTAAGGCAACAAAACCCACACTTATGGCCGCAATTAGGTCGTTCTGCCAGTTTTCTTTTAGTCCTTTGTAACCAGTTAATGGCCGCTCTTCTCGTTGGGGCATCGGTAAATATACATGCTAGATTGATTAATTGATGACGGTTATTTCCGTGACTGTGCTGAGTCAGGAGAAGCGCGATCACAGGAAGTAGATAACTGATAAACTACACAAGTCCACTTAAATTTGCACATCCATTATACAAGGACGAACCATAATTCGAATTGAAGGAAAATGACTGAGAGTGAGCGAATCGAAAAATCCAGGACAAGCATTTTTAAGGCGGTATTCCCCAACACCACCAACCACTATGACACGCTTTTTGGAGGTACGGCCATGCAGTTAATGGATGAGGTGGCGTTCATTACCGCGACCCGATTCAGCAGGCAAAAAATGGTCACAGTCAGCAGCGACAAAATTGATTTCACACGGCCTATCCCGGGAGGGACCATCGTGGAATTAGTGGGTGAGGTGATACATATCGGTAGTAGCAGCCTGAAGGTACGGGTAGAGGTTTTTATTGAAGAAATGTATGCTGACTCGAGGGTGGCAGCTATCAACGGAGAATTTACGTTCGTGGCTATTGACGACAATCGAAAGCCGACGAAAATCCAAGTGTAAATTTCATGGATCAAAGAGCGAGCACATCGAAACTACTCCTTTGCTACTCCACAATAGCCAGCACCATTTCCCGGTAGGATCGACCAATGGGCAACTGGAGCTGGTCAAGAAAGACCCGGTTGCCAGCGATTTTGGATACATAGTTTCTGTTGATAATGTAGGATCTGTGGATCCTGATAAAGCCATCTGGTAACTCCTCTGACCAATTCTTCAGCGTGCGACGGTCCAGATACATTTTTTCTTGACAATAAACGCGCGAAAAGTCATCATCAGCTTTGATGTAGTGAATCTCAGATTTCTTTACCTGAAAGTACTCTTTGTCTGACTTTATAAAAACGAAATCACTGGAATCAGCACCGGAAAGTCGCTTTTTAACCTTGTTGATGGCCTTTAGGAAACGTTCGAAAGAAAATGGCTTTAAGAGGTAGTCAATAACATCAAGTTCAAATCCTTCCAACGCATATTCAGAATAAGCACTTGTTACGATCACCTGGGCGGCTTAGCGAGGCTTCTCAAGAAGCTTATTCCTGAGATCTTCGGCAAGTTAATGTCCAGGAATATCAGATCAATATCGTTCGTCTTCAGAAATTCAAGCGCCTCCAGCGCGCTTTGATAGGTGCCAACAATGGATAAAGATTGAACTTCCTTTGCATACTTCAAAATGACTTTCTGTGCATGTATTTGGTCTTCTATAATGATGCACTTCATGCCATGTTGATTGAGAGGTTCACAATAAAACGATTACTCAATTGCTTGATAATTAGCTCATGCTGGCCCGAATAGGCGAGCTCTAATCGTCTCTTGACATTTTTCAGCCCAATGCCTCCAAACTGAAGCTGACTGGCTTCATCCTTATCATTTGGTGCTGAATAGGTGTTTTCAGTATAGAGGTTAAGGGTCTCCTTGTTTGATTCTATTTGAATCGTGATTTTCGGTATCTCCGCACTTGCCCCGTGCTTGAAGCAGTTTTCAACAAAACTCACCAGCATCATCGGCGCGATCGATTGACCTTCGAAATCTCCTTTTTTCTCATAAATGACCTCACCTCGATGTTCAAGTTGCAACAATTGCAGATCTATGTAGCCATCAAGCTGGGCCAACTCGTGTTCCAGAGATACCCGGTCCTCCTGAGCTTCGTAGAGTAGGTATCGCATATTTTCAGCGAGTCTCAGGATCAGCTCAGGCGTTTTCGGTGACTGATGCAAGGCAAAAGAGTAGATATTGTTGAGGTTGTTAAATAGCACATGGGGGCTTAGTTGAGACTTAAGATATTTTAATTCACTTTGTGCACGTTCTCTCTCCAGCGTAATCATCAGCTCCTGACCTACGAGTAAGTCAATTGAAACTTTAGCTAATCCGACTACCAGTGAGGGCCAGAGCAGACCTGGTAGCTCATGGGTCCACGTCCATATATCCAACAGGTCCGAGAACTCTCCATCATCTTCTATGATCAATTCCATATTGATGGCGCCTACCAGAAGTAGCACGATATATCCAATAAGCACCTGAAGATACCGGCGATTGTAAAGTAGGCGTGGTATCAAAAAAAAGAGCAGCGCAATCAGGATCCAAAGAAGATTAACTACCTCAGCTGCATCATATCCATCCAAGAGTGCGTAAAAAACCGCCCCGGCAATTAGTCCTACACTAAGCCACCATGACCCATTTACCTTCTTCAACATGGAAACAAGTTATGGCAACCCATGGTGAACCAAAATTATTTTCGGTAGAAGTTGGTTTGCTCGGTGTGAACAACGCTCACAATCCGGAAGCTGTCGTTTACCGATAAAATTTAAATGTCTCGGCCGTCCTCAATTCATTCGTAATATGATACGATATGCATTGATTATACTGATCATTTTGATAATCATACCAGCCAGGGGCCAATACCAGGTTACAGGAACGATTATTGACGAAAGCGAAAGACCCGTTCCTTACGCTACAATCGCTTTTGACCTCATTGCACTTGGGCAGGGAACAGAGGGGGCGTTTTCCGATGAGGCTGGCAAGTTTAAAATGCACCTACAACCCGGTACCTATACAATCACCGTGCGCACATTAGGATTCAAGCCGCTAGTCCTGGATAGCACCACCATTGACCGGTCCATCGATCTCGGTACTTGGACGCTGGAGGCTGACGCCATTGCACTGAAGGAGATCGTAATCCGAGGCGAAAGGACCTACGTTCAAAACGACCTGGGAAAGAAAACCCTCTTCATTGGTGAAGACCTGGCTAATTCCGGAGCCAATGCCATAGACGCTTTAGAGTCTTTGCCTTCTGTCACCACTAACGTAGAAGGCGAAGTTTCGGTGCGGGGCAGCCAGAATGTGATTATTTACGTCAATGGAAGAGAAACTCGCCGAGACCCAAAAACCCTTCGATTTGTTGCAGCAGATGCACTTCAGAAAATCGAATTGATTACCAATCCTTCAGCTAAATACGACGCAGAGGGAGTAGCCGGAATAATCAACCTGGTGTACTCCAAGAAGAAATCAACGAAGTTGGAAGGCTTCGGTACACTTTCAGCCCCTTATCGTGCCTCTGGAGGCATAAATGCTGGTATCTCTACAGCTAAGTTTTCGTACCACCTGAATTTAAGCGGTCGCGATTCCAAATATAAATTTCGAAATGAGCAGCTTAGGGAAGCTCCGGAAGACAACTTACGTTATTACCGAACCACCATACAAGGGGGTGGAGATGGCGCTACCCGAAACTTATCGACTGGGATTACTTTTGAGCCGGATTCTACTGCCTCTGTAAGTGTCGAGGCCAATTACCTACGTTGGGATGACCGGGATCAGGAGAATCAACAGAGCCTTTTTCTATATCCCAATGACTCACTGTCCCTGGACCTGACCAATTCTAAGAAAGAGATTGAGGACGAAATCTCCTTTACAATATCGGCGGAGAAAGACTTTGCGAACGATCATAGCCTTCAACTACAGATAACTGGGGGCGGAGAAAATGAAATCAACGAATCGAGGTTTAACAGACGAAACCTGGATGTCACCGACACGCCCATAGGCATTGGTGTGCAGAATTCCATTGAAAGCGAAAGCCAGCGGTATCTTCAGGTCAAAGCCGACTATCGGCACGAGATAAATGAAACGTTTTCCCTGGAAGGCGGGGTAGTATCAGACTACTATAACTTCAACGTCAATCAAACGCTGGATTTCTACTCCGCAGATACCCAAATTCGAAACTTCTTTGACATAGAAGTAGAGAAATATGGAAGCTATGTGTTGGCCGAAAACAGTTTCGCTAATCTCGAATATCAGATAGGCCTTCGGCACGAGTATTTTATTTCGAACACCGTAGATGAGTTTACCGATAGCACTTTCCGGCAAACCTTCAATAACCTTTTTCCAAGTTTCGTAATACGTCATGAATTAGGGAATCCCACCCAGACCATTGGATTGAGTTTATCCAGGCGAATTAAGCGACCCACGTTTTGGGAAATGAGCCCCTTCTTTTCATATGTGGATCCTTTAAATCTAAGGCGAGGCAATCCATTCCTTCAGCCAGAGATTGCCAATCAGCTTGAGTTAAATTACGCGAATACCATAGGCGATTTCACGATAGACCTGACTGCTTTCCGCCGGATTACCAGGCAGGTGATACAACGATTTTCCAGCCAACTGAGTGACGAGCAGGTCTTGGTTTCCTACGAAAACCTGGGTGTCAGGAATGATGATGGACTGGAGTGGGGACTGACTTATGACCTAACGAATGCCGTCTCCCTTGAAACCTCCGGTAGTGGATACAGAACGGTGTACAAAGAGTCTGACGAAATGGTGTTTTACCAGCGGCGGTGGAATTGGCAATGGCGTAGCCGGGCGCGATTTAAATTCAAGCACGGACTCATTGCTGACATTTTCCATCGCTTTCGAGGGCGCACCTATGGCGTGCAATCGGTGGGAATTTCTCAGTCTCACCTCGGGTTGAGTATTCAACAACCATTCAACCGGGAAAGAGGGAGTATCACACTCGCTATTCGTGACATAACCGATGCTCGTGTGTTTGGTTCAAACCTGCAAACGGAGGAGTTCCAACTTCATTCCAGGTACAAGTGGCAAACTCGTGTGGCCTCTTTGACGATCCGATACAAATTTATTGAGTAGGAGGAGAGATGGGTAGGTGCCTATCCCTCCATTTGACAATGACTCCCCACTACTTGATACTTAAACCGCTATCGTCCTTGAACCTTCCAGTGATGAGCCATCCGCCGAAATCCTCAGAAACGGCCATCAACAACTCGTTTTCTCCTCTTTGGAGATCCAGGTAAATCGCGTCGAATAGGCCAATGGTCCCTAGGTACCGGTAGTCTCTGGAACGAAACCTGTTGTTGCCCCAGTAGATAGGCTTACCGTTCAAAATTGCGACAACCCGATCACTGTATCCAAATTCAAAAAGCTTCATTTGGTCCCGATTGGAATCTATGATGATTCTGGTAAAGACTGTATTGCCAGGTTTGCCATCCCTTAGGTTCTGAATTCGCGAGATGTTGGCGGCGGTACCTTCTTCCACTTCAATTTTTCCTTGCCAACTACGAGCGTCAATCACCTGCTGCAAGCTTCCCGGCTCCAATAGGCTCTCTTCAAATTTGTCAGAGACTTCCCACTGTGGTACTAATCCTGGAATGGCCTCTCGCTGCAACGGCTGAAAATCCAATAACTCTGGCGCCTCGTGTGATATTTTGATATTGGCAATGTGCAATCCAGAAGTGATTCCCCCTCTCAAAGTGATTTTACCGGCCTGAGGCGTATGAAATAAATTCCAGGAAAGGTGAGGTTTTTCACTATGATCTAAGAAGACCTGAGCTCTGCGGCCATTGACTAATATTTTGATATGCGTCCAGTCATCGAATCGGTAGTTGTAGGGGAAGGAATACCTGGTGCCATAATAAAACTGCCAGGGGGAGATGTTTTTGGTGACCGGCGCAGCCTGATTCGAATCCGGATTGCCGGATTGGTGTGGCCGTACATAGAATTGCTCGGCATCACCTGTTTCGGTGTTAGATCGGAAGTAGACTCCAGGAAAAGCTGGTTCTTTCTTCAATTGGACATCAAACTCAATGATTCCATCAAGAAATTCGGTATCCTTCAGCGTCATGCTACCCGCTTGCAGGTAGATGGCGTCGGTGCCCCGGTACTTTTCAATTAGATAACCTCTGGCCTGAATTTGCCAGGTATTGGTGTCTATAGGTATCAGTGTTTGCGCGGTAGTTGCGACACCCATCAATAGTGTCACCATCAATAGTGGAAATCGTGTTTTCATGTAACAACCTTACGACACGAGGCCAACAAGGTGCTGCGGAATGGTTTTCATCTTTGTTCATTACCATTCAGAGTTGTTCAGAAGCCGAATCTTTGAGACATTTGAGTGATGTCCGAAAAATTTTCATCGAAAGACCTGCAGCGGCTGCAAAGAGAAATCGAGAATCAGCTGGCATGGGGGCCTGCTTCATCCTGGCATAGCTCGATGTTTGAGGAGCTGTCGGAAAAGGTGTTCCATTCTTCGGAAATCGTGCTCAGCGTGCCAACGCTTAAGCGTTTCTTTGGTGTGGTAAATCACGATGGCGCCCCGAGTATTACCACGCTGGATGCACTGTCGAGGTTTGTTGGGAAAGAAAACTGGAGAGAATTCAAGTTGACCCGGACAACCCGCTTCCAAAAACGTATAGGGTCGCCACGAAAGTCTGTTTATGTCACGGTAGGCTTTATCCTGGCGCTAGTAATTATTAGCTTAATTGGAAATAAACGACCAGAACTGGTCATCAACGCGTCGGATTTTGCGTTTTCAAGCACTGTTTTAAGCAAGGAGTATCCAAATTCTGTAGTGTTCAATCTCGCGATCCCTCCGTCACTACAGGTTGATAGCCTGACCATTCAGCAGTACTGGGATCCGACAAAAACAGTCGAGGTTTCAAAACGCCAAAGTGAGGCAACGGCTATTTATTATTTCCCGGGTTATTTCAAGGCAAAGTTGCTGGTTGAGGGTCAGGTGGTAAAGGAGCATGACCTCTTCTTAAAAAGCAATGGATGGCTTGGGACAATTGAATATAGGCCTGTGCCGAAGTACTTTCAACCGATAGCTCAAGTAGGACTAAAATTCCCCCATGAAATTGCACAAGAGGTGGCCACCTTGGAAGAGCCGGTACTTTCGACATTTCACTACATTGACGATTTTGGCGATGTATCGGGAGATAACTTCAGCTTTTCAGCAACCATTCAAAATACCTTTGACGATCGGTGGGCCGTATGCCAGGCGGTTTATATTTTCTTTATTGGGACGGATGGGGCTATGATTGTTCCAATATCCAAGATTGGTTGCAGCTCTGACAATAACCTGATGCTCAACGATGTATTCCTGCGTGGTAAAGAAAATGACCTTTCAAGCCTTAGCGCTGATTTCACCACGCCAGTTGATATTGTTGTCAATATTAAAGACAAGGAATTTCAGGCGTCGATAAATGGCAAGGATGTTTATACCAACTCCTACCAGGAAACGATGGGAAGACTTGTCGGCCTTCGGTTCAAATTCAAGGGATTGGGTGAAATATTTGAATATCAGGTCCTTAATGAAGATGAGGAACCACTTCAATTTTAATTGCATCAGAAATATTCCAGCTTTCTCCAGGGAGTGAACCTCCATGTTAGCAGATGGTCAGCATTGAATGACTTTGAACAGCATTGAACCCGATTGCAACGATGCTACCCTTTTCTGTCCCTTACCTTCGGTGAAAACTCAAGACTAAATGAAAAGTTCACGAACACTCTGGGGCCTGACGCTGCTCTTGCTGCTGGCTGCTTCTGCCAACAGCCAGGATGTAGGGGGGAAGACGCTGGTGAGCCAATCGCGCACTAGTATTGCTAACATCGGCCAATGTAACATTACTATTAAGTACCATAGCCCCTCCGTCAGGGACCGAAAGATATTTGGAGGGATCGTTCCGTACGATTTTGTCGTAGATGGCCTGGAATATCCATGGAGAGCTGGTTCCAATCAGCGCACAACGATCGAATTCAGTCACGATGTGACCATTAACGGTACAGACCTTCCGGCAGGATCCTATGGGTTTCTGGTGTTGGTGGCAGAACGGCAATGGACCCTGATCTTCTCTTCAGGCAAAAGCTGGGGTGCTTTCAATTACGATAAAGCCAATGATATTATTAGGGTACCAGTAAAAACAACAAGCATGCCGTTTCAGGAATGGCTGAGCTACGATTTCGTCAATCCGCAGGTTGAGTCAGTAGACATTCAGCTACGTTGGGAGGAAACTGCGGTACAATTTCAGGTTGCTACAAATTCACTGAATAATATATTGTCCGATTTACAAAAGGAACAGGAAAAGACCGCTGCACAGTGGCAGGATATGGCGATCCGAACCTTGGAAAGAGATCCAGCAGCTACCAACCTGGCGCTGGAGTATCTTGAGAAGTCATTGCCAAAAATTGATGATTTGGAAGGAGAGGCGAGGAAACAGGCCTATACCTTTAATTACAAAGTTCTGAAAGGGGAGCTACTTCAGAAACAGGGCCAGGAAAAAGAAGGAAAAGCGCTGGTGCAGGAAGCACTTAGTGGAGCCAGTGGCTTCAATATTTACTACTATGCACTCAACAAACTCTTGGTACGGGGTAAGCAAGATCAGGCGCTGGAGCTGCTTACTCAACAAATTGAACGCGATCCTGATAATAGGGCCAATTTCTTTGCCTTAGGGGAATATTACCTGAAGGTAGGAAATCAGCAAAAAGCTACTGAGAGCTTCAAAAAAGCGTACGAACTGGCTATCGGGAGTCCTGGCGAAAATTATGCGCGCTACCTGTACTTACAAAATAAGCTGGTACTGGAACGTTCTTAAAAACCTCAAACAACATTTGCTAGCGGGCTCGGCTTTAGTAGAGGGCTGGGCCCAACTTTCTTTGTCTTTCCGGCTTAACCCTGGCCATCGGATCAGTAAGAATGACTTGGTCAGGAATAATCATTAGTACGTTTAGCGAAGCCTGCTATTTGTCAACATCAGCAAAACCTGTTGCCAACCATTCGTGAATGTTAGGGATTGGGCACACCCCTGGCGAGTGGACTCTTTCGTTTCTGTATTTGATAATGCCACAAAGGCAAGCCAACTAAATGGAAAGAAGGAAATTTTTAGGTTCAATAGGCTATTCGGCGTTGATGGCTGCAGGGCTTCCCCTGACGAGATGTGCTCTAAAAAGCACTTCACCCACCTTACTGATATTAGGAGGAACCAATTATTTGGGACCAGCTATTGCCAAGGCAGCCACGAATGCGGGCTTCAAAGTCACCTTGTTTAATCGCGGTGTGACCAACCCGGACTTGTTTCCGGAGCTTGAAAAGCTAATAGGGGATCGGTCCATAGGAAACGAAAACTTGAAAGCGCTACAAAATGGGAGAACCTGGGACTTTGTATTGGACACATGGCCAGCCGATCCCAGAATGGTTGAAAGGACCGCTAAACTTTTGAAAGGCCGTGTGAAAGTATATGGCTTTACTTCGTCTATCGCGGTATACTCTGATAAAACCGTACCAGGGATTACAGAAGCGTCGCCGGTACATCAGGTGAGCACCTATGAGGAAGGCATGTCCTACTATCAGTCAAAAGTGCTTTGCGAGCAAGCTGTGAAGGCCGCTTTTCCGACAGACCACCTAATTACCAGACCTCCTGGCATCCATGGCGAACGCGATGAAAGTTGGACCCTGGTATATTGGCTTTGGAGATTACGGAATGGAGGAGATGTGCTGGCTCCGGGCGATGGAAATGATCCTGTTCAGTACATTGATGTCAACGACGTGGCCAATTTCACGATAAACGCCTTGTCCCATGGGGAAAGGGGAACATTTAACACGATCGGCCCTCGTGAATCGCCGCTGAAGTGGGATGAGTTTCTGGACAAGGTAAACGCACATTATGGTTACAAAGCCAACCTGGTCTGGGTGAGTACGGCTTTTTTAAAGGAAAGAGAAATCCGACCCGTCATTGACTTGCCAATTTGGGAACCACAAGCCAGACGCCCAGGCAGGCATACGATGAGTTCCGAAAAGGCCATCAAAGCGGGTTTAACTTTCACCCCAATAGAACAGACTTTCGAAGGTGCCCTGAATTGGTATGATGAGGTAAAAATGCCAGCGACGGATCCTGGACTCGACAAAAGCCGACCATTCAACGGAATGACCAGGGAAAGAGAATTGTCCCTATTAAGGGAATGGAACTTGACCCATGCCGAAGTACCAGCGCTATAAGTACTTAATACCATGAAGAAAATGTTGCCCGCGAGCCTTCGGATACACACAGGCAACAACGCATCATTTAAAGTGGAAAATGTTCTGCAAGTACTCCCGATAAACATATCTCCAAGGTATAATGAGGATGTCTATTGCCACTCCCGGAGCCATTGACCAAAAAAACGATTGGAGGTTTTCATCCACCTCACCGAGCCTGTAGGCGGGTAAGTAAGTGCCAAGTAGCCACGCAGACTTATAAAGTAGCTGGATCAACAACAGCGGAGTGAATTTCAATGGGAATCGGACACCTAGTAGACACAACAATGAAAAAGCAGCCCAGAAACCGACTGCAACGCCAACCATAGGGTCCAACATCTCCGTTGGAAAGAGGACCGAGGATAAATTGTCTGGAGCAAGGCCGATGAAATTGAGCAGGAAAACTGCTCTCATGACATGTTGGCGCCACCTTGGAACGCTCACGTCTGAAATGGATAAGGTTGAGTTCATTTTACAATTTTGAGTTTTCGAAAATGCCTGACCAAGGGCACTATGTTAGCAAGATGCTAATGGCATTCAGGAGGTTGCTTTCCGATAATCTCAATTACCACGAATGCGCAGAAGCCAGCCGATTTTCGCTTTTTGAAATACCTTTAAAATATAATGCTGGTTTTAAACCAATTAAAAATTCGTTAAATGGCAATAAATGATTGATAACCAGGTATTTATATTGCAATCAATTGATTTTTTCAGCGAACATATTGGAATCTAAAATATGAGTGCCGACGATTTTTTTTCCATACTTTCAGGTGGATTAGCTTTCCATGGCTTAGCGCTTGCCAGTCTGGTGCTACTGACACGTAGGAAAAACCGCCTCATCCTCACTTATTCATCATTGCTTGTGGTCTTGTCTCTCATACTGGTCGAGTATTTCGTCTCTTATAGTGGTTTTGAAGCCAGGTTTCCTCACTTAATAGCCATGAAGATACCTTTGATGACGCTGATTGGACCCTTATACTTTCTGTGGGCTTCCTACAGGATGGGAGCGTCGTTCAGGCCGATGGACGTTATGCATGCCATACCATTTGCTCTCGTCCTGGTGCTGCTTCTGCCATTCTACCTATTGTCGGGGGTTGAAAAACTGCAAGTGGCCGGCTCAGATGGGGGATCTGTTCAACGCAATTTATACCTCGTAGGCACCTTTCTACATTTACTAAGCTACATCCTACTCACAAGAAAGCGGGTTCAAGCTCAAAGGGGCCAACCCGTTGGCCAGTACTCGACCAATGCACTACACCAGGGATTCCTGCTACTTGTTTCTCTTTTTGGCCTTGCGATCGTTTATGGCCTGGTGGGTAATACGGATATTGGGTTAAGCCGATTCCTATTCATTACAGGCTTGGGCGTAATGATCAATTTCTTAGCTTATACCTTGCTAAGGCAGCCCAGGTCTTTCGATATAAGGTCAGATATTAATCGTGAGGAGCTACGGGTGCTGGCGCAAAAAGTACAATCGTACCTGACAACCACCAAGCCATACCTGGTTAAAGGGTTCAACCAGAGCAATCTTTCCACTGCACTGGGATCCAATGAAAGTTACATCTCCCGTGTATTCAACGACATCTTGAAAACCAGTTTCACGCAATACATTAATCAGCTAAGAATTGAGGAAGCCAAGCGATTGTTGAATGATAGGGACGATAAAATCTATGCCATTGCGCTGGATTCAGGCTTTGCCAGCAAAAACAACTTCATTCGCGTTTTCAAGCAACATACAAACTGCACACCGACAGAGTTCCGGAAATTGACGCGTACAAATAAGCCACAATTTACGAATTGAACCCTCGGGCCTGCCAAGCATCGTAAAATGATGCCAAAAGCTACAACCTATGGGTACCCGCACCATCAGACTTTTCCTTCGGCTGATTTCCAGAAAAGCGCATTTCTATTTGCTCGCCGGACTGGGTCTTGTCACCGCCATTTCTACAGCCACGTTTATTTATGGCTATGTGAGTTTTGAAAATAGTTTTGATAAGCAACACTCTCGCGCCAATGACCTCCATCGTGTGCATTTCACGATCCATAAGAATGGAACTCTCGAATCCGTAAACGCCAATAGTACCCCGGTAATTGGTCCATTGCTCTTCGATCAATTAGAAGGTGTTGAGGACTTTGCCAGATTGTACCCAAGATCGGGAAGCACCATTCAGATACGTGATGCGAATGGCCGAACGCATATTTATCCTGAAGATAAAATTTATCATGCCGACTCTAGTTTCCTGAGGATGTTTGGTTTTCCATTACTTGCAGGAAGCGCTGAAAAAATTCTTCTGGCGCCATTAATGGCGGTAGTGAGTGAGCGTTTTGCCATTAAGGCTTTTGGCTCGGTAGAAAATGCGCTAGGAAAAACGTTCCAGCTAACAGAAGCGGAAACCTATCTAATACAGGGGGTTTTTCAAGACGTTCCGGTCAATACGCACTTCTCGTTTGAAATTTTACTGTCTTTTTCCACCTTGGAAATTCTGGACTGGACTCGTGAAAATATAAGGACAGATTGGGGCTGGTACAGTCACTACAACTACGTGCTATTGAACGGCGAAAGGGATATCGACGTGCTAAACGAAGAGATTCTATCCATTACCAAGCCACATACAAAAGCCACTGACGAACGAATCAATGGAGGTCTCACCTATACGCTTTTCCCTTTGAAGGATGTCTATTTGGATTCGGATGTTCGGGGAGAGATGGAGCGAAAAGGTAATGGTACTATGGTACGGTTTATGGCGCTGACTGGCATTTTGCTCATAATTCTGGCCATAGTCAACTATGTTGGCATTACCTCATCGATGAGTCTCTCACGGATCAAAGAGACTGGGCTTAGAAGGATCCTAGGCAGCAGCAGGTGGCAACTACTGCGCGCTCTTGTTCTGGAATCAATGCTTCACCTGGTGGTTACGTTTGCCCTGGCCATAGGCATCCTGGTTGTCATATGGAATTACCTGCCGGCACTTACGGGCAAGACCATTCCGATTTTGATCCTTTGGTCACCTCCATTTTTCATGGCAGCCGCAGGCGTAATTGTGGTCGCTGCTACTTTGTGTGGCAGTTATCAGTATTTCCTGGTTACAAAACCCGACCTGGTAGCCTCCTTAAAAGGGGTTGATACGCCTGGAGGGTCTACATTTCACGTAAGAAAGGGCATTCTGTTTTTTCAATATACCGTGGGGATCAGCCTGTTCATCTTTACCATAGTGAGCTTCCAGCAAACAGCCCTTTTGCACCAAACCGATCCCGGGTTCAAGCACGAAAACACCCTGGCTATTAAGCTCCGGAGAACACGGGGTGATAGTCTTTTCTTTAAAAAAATCGATGCTTTTGCTAACGAAGTAGCCAACGTGGGTGGCGTTCGATCCACGGCACTGTCATCTCATGTCCCGTCAGAGGAAGTAGGCTGGACAAGCGGGGGAAAAGTGCGAGGACAGTTGACCACTGTTAAATTTCACCATTTTGCTATTGACGAAAATTTTATCAAACTGTATGGACTACAGGTTGTGGCCGGGTCAGATTTCACAGCAAATAAGGCCCAAAATAGCCGGGCTGTGATCGTTAATCGGCAAGGCGCCCGATCGCTGGGTTTCGAACATGCACAGGATGCTTTGAATAAGACCTTTTTGTATGCCGGACGATCGGAGTATCCATTTACTATCATTGGAGTGGTGGATGATCATTTTCAACGTGGTTTGAAATACGCAATTGATCCCATCGCCTTTCACTACCTCCCTGACCACCGTATTTATACTGGCTCAGCCTATAACTCCCTGAGGCTAGAGGCTTCTGCCTCACTGCAGCAGGTGCAGAAGGCTATTGAAAAAACCTGGAGAGCTCATTTCCCGGGTTTGCAAATTGAGTATAGCGACATTGATCAGAAATACATGAACCACTATCAATCGGATAGGAGGGCATTCGACCTTTTGAAGTTCTTTACGCTCGTCGCCATCATGATCTCATTGCTCGGGTTGATTGGTACGCTCGCGTTTACGATAAACCAGAGAACCAAAGAAATCGGTATAAGAAAGGTGCTTGGAGCGAGTATTCAACAGCTTCTTTTGGTTTTGAGCAAATCCTATTTGTTAGTCATCCTATTTGCCGTGGCGACATCCTGGCTGGTGTCGTATTTCGTGGTGGATTCATGGCTGCGGCAATATCCGATGCGGGTCGCTATCTCACCCACAAGTTTCATTGTCGCCGCCTGCCTGGTGGCCGTCGTATCGGCGGTATTGATAATCGTACAATCGCTGAAATCCGGGATCAACAATCCAATAGATGCCATAAGGACGGAGTAAGTGCCAGGCCACCTAAATAAAACCTAACAAATCCTTAAGCCTTTCAGTATTGAATAGTGGTGACGGAGCAAATAGCTTTTACCATGCGCTATTCGAAAATTTCCTTGCAAAGCCTGGTTCCGCTGATTGGAATGGTACTACTTCTTACTGTGTCTTTGGCCTGCTCCAGTCGGCCAAAGCAAACTGAATCTGTAAAGAAGCACTGGGTCGTACCGTTCGAATATTTCAAGAAGAAAATCATTGTCAGCGCCACCATCGATGGAAAAGGGCCATTTGATTTTGTCCTCGATACCGGAGTGCACCCTTCAGGCCTGGACTTGTCGGTCGCCAAGGAGCTTGGTCTCAAGTTTGGTGAGATAGAAGGGTTTGTCGCAGGCTTTGGTAAGGACCAAAACCCATACCGGCGAATGACCCTGGGGTTAGCGTTGGAGGAACTGGTGATAACAGACCTAAAGGCCCTAACTTTTGATATGGCTCATTTGAAGATTGAGGGCCGCCCTGTGCATGGCATTCTTGGCCACGACTTTCTGAGACGCTTTGCTACGCGTATTGACTATGGCAATCAGCAATTGACTTTTTTCAACGCATTGCCGCCTGGATATCCGAACCCAAGAGATCCCGAAACTTTCGTTCAATGTACCTTTTCGCTGGATGGTGGTCTGATACCTCGTGTCGACAACTTGATGGTCGAAGGTCATCCAATCAGTTCCTGGCTGGATACAGGAGCGGGCACAACACTAAGTCTTTCCACGGAAGCGGCCCGATCGATGGGAATGCTAGCCAGTGCCCAAAGGGGAGAAACCATAACAGCTCGTGGAAGTAGGGGAGAATTTGGCTTGTATCGAGTGAATTTCGCATCAATTGGTCTTTGCAGCAAACAACAGCGTGATGTCGTGGGGATGATTTTCCAGGAAGGCGGGCACAACATTGTAGGGAACGACTTTCTTGATGAATACATCGTGACTTTTGATTATGGCAACCGCCAATTGTACCTGCAAGACGAGGCACCTGATTAGCCCGGAATCAAGGATAGGTTACTCAACCATGACAGTTACCCTTTCCTGCGTTGCTGCTCACGCCAGCACCCTTGCTATCGACACCCTATTTTGGTTGTATGCGCCTGATTAAGCCGAAAGGGGACGAGGCCCATTGAATTTTACGGTGTACTAAAAGAAAAATCATGAGCACTTTCACAAAACACAGCATGTACTTTGGAGCCCTATTTGCCCTGTTGATCACGGCAAGTTGTTCTGAAGAAGATGACCCTACACCGACCAATGGCCAAGTAACAGTAACTATTAATGATCCCGATGGACAGGCAGCTGCAGGAACTGAGATCCAGTTCTTTGCCACGGAAGCCGATGCCACTAACAGCACGAACAGGATTCAAACTTTCACCGGCAACGCGCAAGGTGTAGTTGAAGTTGATATTGCCTTCGGGAGCTATTTCGTGCGGATCACATCATCGGATGCCTTGCTACTGGATGTAATCGCCGATGTAAGTATATCAGAGACGAATCCCTCCCAGACGGTCGACCTTGCCTGGGATGCAGAAGCATTTGTCGTGGGCGACTGGGATCTCTCTGCCATGACCGCCAGTACCTCCATCGACGATGAATCGTTGGAGGACACCACACCAGAAGGAGAGAACTATTCCTTCGCTGCCGATGGGAGTTATGCATTACTTGTCGGGAGCAGCGAACTATTCAGTGACACCTGGATAATCGATGCGGAGGAGTCCCTCATTCGTCTAGGCGGTACCAAAGTGATCGTGGAGTCTTACGCGTCTGATTTGAATCAAACCATCTCGGTTCCTACAGATGATATTGCCGACGTGGAAACGTATGCAGTCACCACCAATTCGAGAAATGAAGTGGTGCTGGAAAGCACTGGCTCGTTCACGATCGACACTTCTATTTTCACCTATGTTTACCGTTTTACCTTGAGGAGGCGATAGTAATTAACTAAATCTATTTAATTGATTACCAGCTATTTATTCTAAAAGTATTAAGCTTCAACTTAAAACTTAGTACGCCCAGGGGGAGTCCAATTTCGGTTGGCTCTCCTTATTGGTTGAGAGGACTCCTAAACCTTGGCCATTCAGGACATTTCATGGACGTGGATTATATTGGGGCCATGGATCAGAATGAGTTCAGAGAGAAGCTTGAAGCGGAAATCGAAAAAACCCAAGGACTAATCCGGGATTACAAGGAGCAATCAAAACCCGTGGCTTTGGACAATGCCATCGGACGTCTCTCCAGGATGGATGCAATCAACAACAAGTCCATTACCGAAGCAGCCTTGCGAAAGGCAGAGGGTAAACTGATCAAATTACGCGAGGCCCTTGGCAAAGTAGGTTCAGCGGATTTTGGAATTTGTGTAAAATGTAAGCAGCCTATTCCCGTAGGCCGGATCATCTTAATGCCAGAAAGTAACAGATGTGTCAACTGCGCACGTTGAGCTCCGTACTCGAAATGGCCACGAGGAAAGTAAAGCGCCAAAGACCTTCGATGATTCCTGCCCGGAGTACTCCAAAACCGCTACGCTATTGGTCATGCTTAGCCCTGAACCTGTCTGAAAAGAGTGCCATCCGGTCGGACAGCGTCATCTAAATAGCTTGAAAGTCGATTTTTAAATAGAGAATTCATTGTTTGGGCACTGAAATTCAATTTCCACCATTTCCGGTGGTATTCTGTTCACCTAAAAACTCAAACACATGAAGGGAAAAGAAGTAGCCACGTATGGCGCTGTTTTAAGCATACTCTGTATGATATATTTTGTGGTCACCAATTTACTTGGAGTTTCCGGAACCGAAGTGGCAGGTTGGTCAGGGTACGCGCCATATTTGGTGGTCCTGGTCATAGGCTTCTTGCGCCATGATCCACCGTTGGATAATTACGGAAAGAGATTTCTCTTCGGCATTAGTATTACGGGCTTGGCGGCCATCGCGAGTTCAGTATTCATGTATCTGTACCTGATACTGATTGACGATCTGATGGTAAGAACAGTGGTGGATAATAAAATCGCTGCATTGGATAGACATGCACCGGATTTTTCGCTGCAAGCCGAAGGGATCCGGCAAACTATCACGCCACTCCTATACCTCAAATTCGGAACAATTGTCGGGTTGATCATCGGGACTATCTTAACAACCATTACCGCTTTGTTTGTAAAACCCAGGTTAGCTGCGGCTGCTCATAAATAATTGCTACATGACTTCCCTGCTACTCAGACGGTTGATTCGGCACAAGTTTTCTTCGATAGTCAATCTTATTGGACTGACCGTGGGCTTTTCGTCATACCTGGCAATCCAATGGTATGTCAATTACGCAGAGAGTTTTGACAAGCATATCCCTGGTTATGAGACCATTTACAGAGTGCACAGTCGTCGCGTGCAAGGAGGGCAGGAGCAATCGTGGAAATCTTCGTCCTCCGTGATTTTGTCCAGGCTACTGAAAGAACAAATTCCAGGTGTGATCGCTGCTGGCCGAATTCATAAGTTTGATGAGGAGCGTGTACAATTGGAAATTGGTACCGAAAAGACACGGCGAGGGTTTACCACATTCACTGGATTTCATGCCGACCCGGAAATCATAGACATTTTCTCAATCCCTGTGCTTTCGGGCAATGCGTCAACCTGCCTGATGGAGCCATTTTCAGTGATCCTCACAAAATCCCTGGCGCTACAACTTTTTGGTGAGGGTCATGGTATTGGAGAGCCCATCACCATTACCGATCGTTGGCGATATGACGTCAAGGTGACGGCTATAGTGGAAGACCCACCTCCGAATAGTCACTTTCAATTCGATTATCTGGTAAGCCTCTCCACCTTTAGGGCTCAGCGGCCTCATTGGGCATGGCATTCCATGTATTGGGACTATTTCCATACATATACGCGACTGGAACCAGGTATCGAGACGGAGGACTTGCAAAAGACTTTGATAGAAACCACGACCCAGTTTGCGAGATCAGAATATGAAGCCAGAGATTATTTCCACGAATTTGATTTGATGAATATTGGTGATATACATCTCTTTTCAAAATTAGGTAACGAACTGGGCAGTGCTGGTCATGGTCAACTGTTACCGTATTTATCTGGCATGTCCTACCTGGTGCTACTCATTGCCTTAATAAACTACCTGAATTTGAAGGTAGCCCAGTCAATGGCAGAGCGACGTGCAGCAGCCGTAAGGAAAGTGCTGGGAGCCTTGCTGCTTCCTTGGCGCTTCCTGTAACGAGGTTTTTCCAATTTTTGAGCTACTTCGAGTTGAACACGGTTCTTATCCTGACTCTCGCCTTGGTATCCACGGCAATTTCTGCGGCGCTTTTACCTCGGTCTTTAGAGATCGTCCGGGGTTTAAGGGGAGATAGCGTAAACAATTCCGGCGGAGTTGTAAGCAGGAAGCTGCTGGTCTTTTGCCAGGGAATTATTACCCTGATGCTCATTGTGGGTACTTTGGGAGTGCAAAAGCAATTAAGTTATCTCAAGGACAGGGACCTTGGGTTTAACCCGGAACAGGTACTGATTGTGCACAAGCCGGTAGCCTCTGGAGATGATTTTTGGAACCGGTATGACCTGTTTAAGCGCGAGGTGATGACCTGGCCTGCTGTCACTCAGGTATCGACCGCAGACAAAACCCCTGGTTCTTATGGCCAACATGTGGAAAGGTTTAAGTTCTCAGGAGCTGGCAACGATGGATCTATCGGGTTGAAATTTCAGGTGGTAGATTATGGTTTCGATCGTGTATTTCAGTTCCGCTTGCTAGGGGGACGATCGTTTGACCCTTCACTGAATGACGAAAATGCCATTGTCATCAATCGCTCAGCTGCGATGACCTTGGGTTTGGATCCTATGAAGGCTGTTGGTAATATAATTCAGCAGACTACCTATTCCCTGACAAACAGAGAGTTCAAAGTGATCGGGGTAACGGAGGACTTCAATCAGGAAGCCTTATCGCCATCTGAGGCTACTGTCTTTGTGCTGGATCGACATGTCGATTACATGTCCTCAGACTATTTCTGCATCCGGCTCAGAACAGACCATGGAATCTCGGAGACCGTCGATCACATATCGGGAGCTTATGAAGAGGCATTCCACGGAAGCGTTTTCGAGTTTTTCTTTCTTGAAGATCAATTCAATCGTGCCTATCGCGAGTACGAGCAATTCAATATTGTTTTTGCTTTTTTCGCCCTGGTAGCAATGATTCTCGCAAGTATCGGACTCGTTGGGTTGACGCTTTTCAGCCTTTTAAGAGCGGCCAAGGCAACAGCGATTAGAAGGGTACTGGGCGCATCGAAGACCAGAATAATCTCGGCCAAAGTTGCTGAGAGTCTGCTGCCTGTTTTGGTCGCCTTCCTGATTGTATTTCAACCGGTCAAATGGCTGTTGGAAAATTGGCTGCAAGGATTCCACGATAGGGTTACACTTGGATTTGACCTTTTCGTGACGCCTGTTATCGGGCTTATGCTGGTCACAACGACTGTTGCAGGAGTGCTCACTTGGCAGCAACTGCGGCAAAACCCAACAGAAAAACTAAATGCTGAATGATGATAAAAAGCGCACTGAAGACATCACTGAGAAACCTCTGGAATAATAAGACCACAACGCTGCTGTCGATGGGCGGCCTCATTGTGGGAATCACTTTTGCGATCTCGATTCTTAATTACGTAGCCAATGAAAGGCGGTTTGATACCTACGTACCCGGGGTGGCCAGTAAATACCGTTTGACTTTTAAGATTTTCAATGATGGAGACCTGTCTGTCAACGCCGCCACTTCTCCGGCGCCATATGCTGAATTGTTCAAAAGTAATCTATCAGCCATAGAAGAATCTGTCCGATTCACAGTCCTGGATGACTGTATTCTTCGCAATGTGAAAGGAAACAAGACTCAGAAATCGGATAAGGTCGTATTAGGTGACCCGGGTATGTTAAGCTTCTTTGGAATTGAAATGATCTCAGGGCAGGATAACGCAATCGATCCTAACACGGCGATTATTTCCCAATCTCTGGCCGGACAGCTTTTTGGAAGACAAGACCCTGTAGGACAATATGTGCAGTTCAACGGAATCAAATCATTTCGAATAGGAGGGGTGTTCCACGATTTTCCGGAGCGATCGACAGTAACCGCGAACTTTATAGGTCCGATCGACTTTATGCAGACATTGCGGCCAAATTACTACCAGGAAGGTAGAAACTGGGGTGGTTACGCTTTCCATACGTATTTCCGGCTGCGGGAAGGGACGGATCTGGAATCGCTAACGGCAGACCTCCAGCGGCTCTACTATCAACGATTTGAACTTGACGAGCAGGATTTACCGTCGGAGTACATGGGCTTTGGCCTGATGCCAGTCACGGATATTCACCTACACTCCGATTTGAGTCACGAAATGCTGCCGGCGAATAGTGCCACCAGAATGGCATTACTCGAGTACCTGGCCTATATAATTTTGGTGATTGCCTGGATCAATTTTCTCAACCTCCAAACCGCTAAGGCGCCTGAGCGATTAAGAGAAATAGGAATCCGCAAGACCTTGGGGGCAGCAACCTCGGAACTGCTGGTTCTGTTTTTTTGCGAATATCTGATACTGAACCTCTTGGCCTTTGGGTTTTCGTGGGGATTGAGCGATTTACTTCTCCGCAGTTGTTTTTTCCAACTTCTCCCAGGTGCTATGGGTCAATCGGACATCTATTTGCCGGCTTTGGCCATCGCGATTATCATCGTCGGGTCCGTCGTTTCTTCAGGGTATCCAGCGTTTTTGACAGCTACTCAAGGGCGTGGTGATGCCTTTCTCAAACAAAAAAGATCGCAACTTATTCGGAATACCCTGGTGGCCTTCCAGTTTGGTGTGACCATTTTTCTGGTGGGCTATACGTTGATCATATTTTGGCAGGTAAAGTTTTTGAGTAATCAGGATCCGGGATTTGATACATCTACCGTATTGTCCATCGCTGGCCCGATCACGCAAGAAACCGATATTGATCTAAAGGCCTCCCGCTTCAAGCAGCGAATGCTAAGTATCCCGGGAGTCACTGAAATTAGCAGTGCGAGCACTTCGCCTGGCACCAATCAGGGTTGGCAAGGGAATATGCCTTCGATTCAAGGAGAGGAACGGCACTACCAAAGAAGTTACTTGTCGAATATCACTGATGACTTCTTCCAAGTATTCGACCTGGAGGTCCTAGCCGGAGCCATACCTAAGGTTGGGACCGAGTCACCCTTGCCGCGGGTGATCATCAATGAACGCGCTGCACGTGGTTACAATTGGTCACCTACCGTGGCAATAGGCAAAAAAGTGGGTTACACCGACGAGGCCATCGTTGTGGCGGTCGTTGAAAACTTCAACGCCGTAGGGTTTCAACAACCAATCCATCCCATGGTTTTCATCATAGATCACGTTTACAAAGCCAACAACCGGCACAACTACTTTCTTTTACAGGTTGCCACTGATCAGTTAGATGAAATTGTTGCAGCAAGTCATAAGACCTACGCGGATATCTTTCCCGAAAACCCGTTTGAATTCAACCTGATTAGCGACGCTTTTCACAAACAGTATGAGGCAGAAAAGGCTTACAATAGCATTTTCCTTTCTTTTACACTGTTGGCTGTGGTACTGGCGATTTCGGGGTTGATTGGTCTTACGATTTATCACACGATTCAAAGGAGAAAGGAGATAGGAATTAGGAAGGTGTTGGGGTCCGGAGAGTTGAGTATCGTCGAGATGTTCGTGCGTAACTATCTGAAACTCGTGCTGTTGGCAGCGGTTATTTCCATACCTCTGCTCATCATTTTTGCCAATAACTGGCTCAGCGGATTTGCGACGAGAATTGAGCCTGATATTTATTGGTTTGTGGCACCAGCCATGATTATGGTAATTGTGGCGCTGGTGACAGTCGCGCTGGTCACGATCAAGGCAGCCAGGTTAAACCCGGTGGACGTTCTCAAGGAGACATAAACTTACCTGGATGTCTCTTGAATTAACAGCTGTTAAATAATTGATTATTAAGAGATTATCAATTTCTATTTCGCGATTTGAACTCACTAGGCGGGCATCCAACATGCTTTTTGAAGATCCTGTTAAATGATGATTTCGAGTTGAACCCTGCATCCAGTGCAATCCCCAGTAGCGTATAATGGTCAAAATCACGATCCAAAAGCATCTTCTGTGCTTTTTCGACGCGATATTCGTTGACAAAATCGAAAAATGTTTTGCCCATATGCTGGTTCAGAACCTGGGAAAGGATGTGGGTTGTGGTATCGAGTTGATTGGCTACCTCGTCCAATGTAAGTCTACTTTTTAGAAAGGCCTGTTTTTCTTGCATATGAGCGCGTAGGTCTCCAGCGATTTTCTTAGCCACGGATTCATCAATATTTGATTTCTCGTACTTGGGTTCCTGGATGTTAGATCTCAGGACAACCGTGGCTTCTTCGTGAAAAACATTCCCCTGTTTCAAACCCAGAAAGCCTAAAAGGAAGACAACAAAGGTAGCGGTTGCGTAAATGACTTCATCGCCTTTGAAGGGAAGGTCGAAGAGGATTGTTACTAACACGGCAATCCAGATTAAGCTGAATGCGATCGTTATATGTTTTAACCAGGCCAGGTTGACATACTCCGTGAAAGAGAAGTTATTTTTCACATCACGACTATGTTTATTCAGAAGGAAAAAGACCCATACAATATAAAATGGACCGTGAACATGGTTCAAAAATCTACTGATCGCGTAGTAGTTGGGCGCCACTGTTGGGAGGTGTGTGAAGATCCAGAGGTCCTGTTCATGGACCAGGAAAAGGAGTATCAAAAACAGGATTGAGGCGAGGAACAGTAGAAAATGCGCTAGTTGCACCTTTTTGAGAACAGGCTCTTTCGCTATCAGTAGCTGTGTGTAAAGTAGTAACGCCGGACCATGAAAATAGATTAAGGATTCCGCTAGGGGAGCTAGCAGCAACAATTGGGGTGTTTTCAAGAATAGTTGCTGGAAGGCACCGTAAATCGTGAATAACTGGAAGGCAATGACCAACAACCAGGACAGTAGGACTTTGTCATGAAGCTTCTTGTGACCCTTTGTCAGCAACAAGGTGGCAAAAAACGTAGCCTGAAAAGACCCGATGAGTAGGAGGAGCGCCATGGAGAAGTTGTTGATGTTAATATAACGTGCCCCTGAGAAAAGGGTAGTATACCGACAGGTCCTATCCGGTCGGTTGGGCCTTGAGGAGTCGATTTTGGCAGGCGTCTTACGCACCAAAATGATCTGAAAACCATGCGTTCAGTACCAGTCGGAAGAATGACAGGGGTGGATACCTTGCGCGTTCGTGTGAAGGCATTGCCACTCAAAAACTCCACTTGGCTCTTAGAAAAATCAATTTAGCGAGGGCTCCATAACCATCTAAAGATCGTTCGAAATATAGCTGCGAGATCAGGTCAAGATCAAAGTTGGGTTTCATGGAATAGGAGATGCCGGGATTGATAAACAGCGGGTTTCTTTTGTTAGGGTAGTAGATCACTGAAGTGCTTACATTCACCAGGGGATGAGTACGATAGCTCGCTTGCAAGAAAGCGGCGTAGCGGAAAGGAGACAGGTTCCTAGCGGTCAAACGTTCCTGGCTGAAGAGGTCTACGGTTTGAGGAAATCCCGGATTGGCAGGTGAGCCGCTACTGTATAGAACGGACCCTGCCAGGTACAAAGAGTTTTGAAAAGAATAATCTGCCATGATCGTAGCCAGCAGACTTCTGGAACGTGAGTTGTAGGGCACAAAATAGGTCATCTCACCTTTGAAGCCTGCGTTTTTGATATTCCCTGCCCATCCCAGTCCGAAGGCCAGGTCCTCCTGTGCTTTTCCTGCCAGCGCCTGAAAATCATAATTCCACTTATTCCAATTCCACATTCCGGCAAAAACCATGTCATCGAATTCCCTGGCGACATTCACGGCCAGCTCCATACTTGAAGCTACACCGGTATAACGCTTGATCCTGATGGCATCGCTTCCGGGACGCTCCTCATAATCGAAATCAAAAAAGGAATAGGCGTTGAACAAGTCGTTGGGATTCCAAACCAAATTGATACCCCAATTGATCCGCTGGCGACCCAGTCGTACTTCCCAGTCCTGATCGTACCATTCCACGTAGGCTCTGTCGATCATCGAGTGCAGCAGAAAATGCTTGTTTTCAGTCATGACGGAAAGGTCCAGGTAGTCATTGTTGGTATCGATCAAATCGCCATAGCTCGGAATTTCCCTCACGCTTTGACCCAAAAAAAGTCGATTCCTTAATTCGACATATATATTGAACTGCTTGCCAGGAAACCATTTGAAATTCAGTCGGTTATGTATGAGATTATCAAAATTGACCGAGTCATCTGTAATGTTCATAGAAATCAGATCCTTCACGTAACCCCTCATCCACCATTTTCGATCTTCTTCCTGACCATGAACATTGCGACCAATAATTAGGAATGTCAGCAGCAAGATATGGCCAATGCTTTTTGACATGGTCAAGCGACGAGGACCTCTTTGGTTATATCTGATTCGATGGCCCCGTCCACCAGGGTGATCACCCTTCTGGCTCGCTCGATGACGCGCTGATCGTGGGTAGAGAAAATGAATGTGATTCCCTCGTCCTGGTTAAGCTTCGCCATCATGTCCAATAGGTTGAAAGCCGTCTTGGAATCCAGGTTGGCCGTGGGCTCGTCTGCGAGCACAAATTGGGGTTTAGAAGCCAGTGCTCGGGCTACGGCTACCCGTTGTTGTTGGCCTCCTGAGAGCTTACCAGGCTTTTTGTCAGCCTGCTCGCTCAAGCCGACCTCTTGTAGTAACTGATCGACCCGGGCGTTTCTTTCGTCAGCCGAGACTTTCTGAAGTAGCATGACAAACTCGACATTCTCCCTTGCGGTGAGAACGGGTATGAGATTGTAAGCCTGAAAAACGAACCCAATGTTCCGTAACCGAAAATCTATTAACTGGTTTTTACTCAACTGAGAGATGTCCTGGTGATGCACAATTACTGAGCCGGAGGTGGGTGTATCAAGGCCACCGAGCAAGTTTAGCAAGGTCGTTTTTCCCGATCCTGATGGCCCAACCAAAGCGATGAATTCCCCCTTTTTCACCACCAGGTTGACCTGATTGATGGCTCTTACAGGGACAATTCCTTCGTATGTTTTTGACAAATTTTCCGTCTTAACAACCAGATTTTCGTCAGTTTGATATTGCTGTTGATCCATGATGTCAAATTCAAATTTTTCTAATAGCAGTTACTGGGTTTAGTCTCAGCGCCGTGAGTGCCGGGTATATGGATGAAAGGATGGCTGTCAAAAAGACTAACACGACGATCCGGAGATAGTAGTCCCCCGAAAGCGTAGGGTAGATAAAGGATTTGAAACCATATTGTGCATATCCTTCCGCATAGATCGCAGATAAGTCCAAACCATAGGTTCCCAGGTATTCAATGGTGGAGAATGCGAGCAAAAGGCCCACTGGTGTAGCAATCATCACCATGAAGATGGTTTCCAGTGAAATCATGGCGAAAAGCCGTGTGCGATTCATACCTATGGCCATCAACATTCCAATTTCTCTCACCCGCTCGAGTACTGCCATCAGCATGGTATTGACGATTCCAAAGGAGAGTGCCACCAAAATGATGATGAGGAAGATAATCATCGACTGATCCATCGTTTCAATCATCAAGTTCAATTCCGGAGATAGTTCTTTCCAGGTTTCTATTCTGAGCCCCCGATGCCTGGAAGCCAGGTGTGCGCCGTATTCGTCCACCTCTTGTGAGTCATTCAATAGCAGCGCGACCTCATGGTAGTTTTGCCCGCTTCCCAGTAGCTGACTCAGGTCTTTGTCGTTTAAATAAATATTGAGGTCCTCCAACGCTGAGTTATAGCTTTTATAGATCCCTTTTATCCGAAATGCACCTGCCACAATGTTCTTATCGACATCTTGAAACGTCAGAACCACCTTAGATCGAATCTTCACCTTGAGTTTATCAGCTAATCGTTGCCCAATAACGATTTTGTTTTTGTCCGTCTGCTCCAAAAACGCCCCTGTAGCAATGAATTGGCTGATGTTTGTCAGCTTATTCTCCTGAGCAGGATCTACACCGATCAATTTACCACCGGCGGATGTAGACGCAGAGTTGATCATGCCAAAGGCCAGGACCCTCGTGGAGTAGCTTTTTACTTTGTTCTCATCCAGCAAATCAGTGAGTTGCTGACTATCAGGGATTACAAATGCGGGATCATTATCTCTGTCGTAATCCGGGTGATGAATCTGGATGTGGCTGATCTCATTTTCAATAGCATCGGCAAGGCGTTGCTCCATCATGCCAAAGACGTAAGACATGATGAAAGTGCCGGCCCAAATCCCCAGCATAACAGAGGTAATGACCACCAGGCTTCTGATCTTATTTCTCCAAATATTTTTCCAGGCAAGTTGTGCTAACATCATTGATCCATTTTAGTCTCTCATAGCGGTTATTGGGTCTAGTCGTCCGATTTTTATCATTGGATAGACCGAAAGTATCAAGGCAATGAGCAGTACAATCACCGTTTGGGAATAGAAAATGATAGGTTCTATTGAAAAGTAAAAGACCGGTTCAAAGCCATACTGTTCATAGGCTTCTTTAAGCTCTCCCGACACTTCAATAGGATAGCTATTGAAATAGCCGACAATTGGAATACTGATAATTGTCCCGACAAACGCACCTAGAAGAGATATGAACACATTCTCCAGAACAACCACAGAGGAAAGTTTCAATTTCTTCATTCCAATGGCGACAAGCACGCCAAACTCAAACTTTCGCTCCATGGTCATCATAAGTATCGTCCCGAAAATGCCAAAAGAGATCAGCATGTATAAGACCAGGAGAAAGATGATATTTTCCGCCCGCTCTCCTTCAATGATCTGGTCCAGTTCCGGCAAGAGCGTTTGCCAGCTCATAACCTCAAACTCACCATTGATAGAAGAGGCTAGGGTAGAGGTGATCTGTTCTGCATCGGAAATATGATCGATTTGAAGCACCAACGCGGAAAGTCGTTGAGGGGCCCCAAATAGTTGTTGCGCCTGCTTCAAAGGCAGATACACCAGGCTTTTGTTTAGTTGAGGTGAAGCAAAATCGAGTATTCCCATTATTGGATACTTGCCCGCGGCACTTACACCATGAAATCCTTGACCGATGATGATCAGGGTATCACCAACAACTAATTTGAGGTAATCGGCCAGCCCGGAAGTGATCAAGGCGGCTTCATCCTGGGCTTGCAAATAGGATCCTGACACCAATTTTTGATTGATTTTGGTCACCAATTCTTCTTTTTCCGGATCGATACCCACAACCAGACTTCCTCTCGAATTTTGTTCGGATGCCGTTAATCCGAAAGATTCCAGTCGAGGGATGGCGGCTTGCACACCGCTATTTGATAAGATGGAATTGATCAGCGCTTCGTCTACCTGAAATGTGTTCTCGATCGTTTGATCATCCCAGTAGCCTAGCTTGTGAACCTGAATGGCTCCTGTGTAGAAACTCACCACGTTTTCCTGCATTCTGAGAAGTATCCCTTCCTTTAGGGAATTGAGAAAAATGGCAAGTAGTACAGCAAAGACTACCGACGCAGCCGTAATAATCGTTCTCTTCTTATTTCTCCAAAGATTTCTCCAGGCCAACTTGACTATCATGCTAGCGTACTCGTTTCATGGTTTGTATTGAAAAAAAATCAGTCTCAACCTTCGCGTCGTAGCTCACTTCGTGATAGGTAATGACCGTTTTGTTACCTTCTTTATCCACTGGAATGTATTCCATGACGGAAGGGAGAGTGCGCCCACCAAGTGGTTTGATCTCTTTGAAAAGTACCTCGTTAATCAAATATCCATCCTCGTCGTACATCTCCGTTCGTAGTTCAATGAATTCAGTTTTGTCAATCCAGGTGTAGATTTTGCCCCAGACGACCGCTGCATCTGGCTTGGGTATCAACTGAATTTTCCAGCACGATCGGGTTTCAATCACCGAATCCGCTATAATCGAGTGATGGTAGTCTTCTACGATCGAAGACTCACGTATCAGATCATCGTTGGTGAAGTCAGATCCCATCCAGGATTGCATCATCATGGATGGCGGCAGCTTAATATTTCTTTCTATGGAAGGAAGCCAATTCCAAATCTCTTTTTCTCTTTTGAGAAAGGTGGTGCCCTTGTCCCGGGCGGGTGACGTGATCAAAATAAGTGAATATTCGGTGCCATTTGACCAGGTCTTCAAGTCCATGTCGCGGCGCCAGGTCGGTCTGATGATGCTGATTGTCATGGATGATGTTGTGGATTCACCTCTTCGTTTCTGATCGACTTGCCGGATAATCTCCTTCGCATCCTGGCCAGGCGCATCATTCGCGGCGAAAGTTCCGGCCAATACTAAGATGGTGGTAATGACCGTCATAACTTGTGATTTGTACATGATTGCCAAAAGTATTTATTAGAAGTCGTGAAATGTATGAGTAGGTTCATTTGGTAAGGTGATTATCATCAGGCATCGCTGTATTTGGCAATGGAAATAAGTCATGAGTTAGCATAACTATTATCATTGGTATCGCCAATCGAGCAGGGGAGTTTTACAGATTGAGGGGCTACCTGAATACGCTATGAAGACGAATGACCGATATAATATCTATGACCTGGAGGGGAATCATACCTCATACCTTCGAATGGTTGATGTGGAAAGATTTGACATCTATCAGGTGGATGGCAAGCATGTCCAATATGGTTCCTTTGTCGATAACGATCGCTTTCATATTTATGATTTGTCCGGTAATCAGCTGGCGTATGGTGTGGTTCTGGAGGGCAATAGGTTCGATATATACGATCTAAAAGGCAATCATTTGAGTTACGGAACATTGGTATAAAGGCAGGGTGAGTCGCTGGGTTGAGAGAAATTGTGACTGATCCGGGATCGAGCCCGCGGTAATTAAGATACTCAATGCTATAACCACGTTCGGTGGTATGTATTTCAATCCCTAAAAGGGATGATAGGTGGCCTGACGTGACGGACCGGTCGTTTACTCAGGGTGCGTGAAAGCATATTTGGTTTTTTCAAACCATAATACACGTACTATGTACCACAACAAATCAATCCTCTTTTTGTCATTCCTGCTTATTTCAGTCACGGGAATGGGCCAGCAAGGCTCACTTGAACAAGTTATCCGGGCCCACCAGGAAACGATTCCCCTGCAGAAATTTATCGCGTTTAAGACTTACTATTGGGAGGGGGTAATCACCCAAAACGAAGTGATGAAAATCAACTTTCAATTGTCACAGGAAAAGGGTAAAGCGTTGATGGTCATGGATATGGGTGCTACGAGAGTGGTTCAAGGTATTGACCTTCGGGAAATGAAACCGTGGACCATTGGGCCCGACGGGAAAAAGATACAAATTACAGATCCCGCAACCATAGGTGGATTGGTCGGGTTCGCCAATCCTTTCGGAGACCTAGGGGGCGAAACGATGGCGGAGGTAAAAAATCGTTACACTGAATTGAAATATGTAGGAATGGAGTCGGTCGATGGTGTGAACTATCACATTATCCGATCAACTGATACATATGGTACTAAGAAGAAGTACTTTATTCATTCTCAGACCAACAACCTGGAGATGACCGAAACCTCAGCTGGGGGAGTCACTGCATTGGTGAAGTTCAGTCATTTCGTCACGCAAGAGGGAGTAACCATGCCGTGGAAATATGCTATCGAGAGTGGCCAAAGCACCATGATCTTCCATATTACTAAATTGGAATTAGGCAAGGAAATGGACCCTGACCAATATAGATTTAACTAAGCAACGCAAGCCCTGTATGTCATTTGATTTCCATGCCATAATCGTTTTCCTGGGAGCCATTCAGGGCCTTATTTTAGCATTATTTCTCTTCGGTTTTAACAGGAAAAGGCGCAGAGCGAACACGATATTGGCCTGGTTGATTCTCGTGTACTCCATCAATTTGTTGGTTCCTGAACTCTCAAAATTGATCTATCAGGACTTTCCGCACCTGATTTCCTCGGCCGATTGGACGCTTTTTCTTTTTGGGCCGTTGATCTATTTCTACACACTTTTCTTGACAGGTCAATCCAACCGATTCACTTCCAGGGATGTGATTCATTTCATTCCGGCGCTGGTGAATGTGTTGACAATGATTCCGTTTTACAGTGAGGAAGGCGCTGCCAAATTGGATTTTGTCGCCGACGTGTTCGCTCACGGCTTCCCAACAAGCTTGGTGATAGGTTGGGCCTTGGCCTGTTTTCATGTGGCGATTTACATGGGATTCACACTTCGCCTGATTGGACAATACCAGGAGCAAATCAAAACGTCATTTTCCAATTTGGACAAAATCAACCTGAATTGGCTGCGAATGATAGTGATTGGGAGTATCGTGGTTTGGTTGTTGGATGCCGCGATGTTGATCACAAACCAGGTAGGATGGGAGTTGGATGGTTCTGGCGTACTGAGTCACACAATAGCTTATTTCACCTCCTTTTTCATCTACTTTATTGGGTATAAATCGATGATACAACCTGAAGTTTTTAGACAAATGAACGTGGCATCAGGAAGCGTCATGGCCAAGGCAAAATATGAACGTTCCGGTTTGGCTCCATCCCAGGCACTGGCATACAAAACATTGCTGGAAGAACTGATGGAAGACGAAAGTCCCTACCTGAATCCGGAAATATCGTTGACCGACCTGTCGGAAATGCTTGCTATCCCCAGTAATCACCTGTCGCAGGTGCTCAATGAACAGTTTAGTCTCAATTTCTTTGATTTTATCAACTCATATCGTGTACATGAAGCGCAGAGCTGGCTTAGCGATCCAGTGAGGAGTAAAGCGACCATGCTGGCCATAGCTTTCGAGTCAGGTTTTAAATCTAAATCAACATTCAATGCAGCTTTCAGAAAGCACCTAGGCATGACACCATCCGAGTATAAAAAAAGTCAATCAGGGTTGAAAACAGCCTAGTTTTTTAATGAGCCGGAACTCCGGTATGAATTTTAGCTATTGTTAGAATTAAAAGTGGAATCAAGGGACTTGGCAAAACCTTAAATATTAGGACCGGACGTTCACGACTGGTCGCTGCGCTAACACCTCGCGGCCATGTTTGCGCGTATGAGAATTATTATGATTGGATGTTTGTGTTTCCTGGCTTTGCAATTATTGAGTGCGCAGGAAAGGCTCGATGGAAATTCAAAGGAAATTTTCTTCAATAAGCAAGCCACTTACTTACTACAGAATGGTGGCATTTGGGAGGCTGTCAATCCAAATTTTGATTCGACGAAGCAGTATTCAGCGAGGGCATTTCGATATCGAATGAGTAAGGGGATACATGGCGAAAATCTGCGGATTAAAATTGAGTCAGATATCGCAGGTGTCGGCTGGTTCACGAGCTGGGATGGCTATTATTTGTGGCATTCGCAGGGGAGTGAAATAGTTTATCACAGTTTGGGCGGCAATGGTTCTGTTGCTGATGGCAGGGTTTTGGTTCCGTCAGAAAGCAAGCGAGTCAATATGTTTAAGGTACGATCGTATGAAGGAGGGCTAACACACCACAAGGATGTGACGACCGTCGTAGCGGACAATGAAATGCACTCAATGAGCTATGTGTTGAATGCTGAAGGAGATTGGGAGTTTAGCCAGCAATTGATTTGGAGGCGGCTTGATTCCGCAGTGAGTAGGTAGTCAAATCAGCGCTTCAACCAGGCCCGCAACCGATCTGCCGTGAAATCCACATGACTGGTCGAACTTACGTAATGCATATGCTCCAACTGGAGCTAGTTTTAGGACAGTGAAATAGTGAGTATTTACTTCCTAGGCTGGAAGCTGGGCAGTGCGTTGGGCGAACGCATTGCCTTTTTTTGTTTGCCACGCCTGGTCGGACTTATGTGCGGACCTTCCTGTCTTTGTTCCAAGGTGCGAGTCCACTAGTTTTAGGTATGAACCTAAAAACCTGTTTCATGAAGATATTCAGAAGGTCCTTGTTGGCGGCAACGTGCCTATTTGTTTTGACTGGCGGCTGCATGGCGCAAACCCAGTTTCAGTCCTTGAATTTTCTTTATGAAATTCAGGGAAAGCAAGTCGTAGCCGGTCAGCACAATGACCAGAAAGACCTGGAGTGCGGCTTTGAAGGTGCCACGGGTGCTACGTATTGGTCGGACCAGGTGTTGGAGATTACCGGAAAGCGGCCAGGGCTGTACAGCGGCGATTTCCTGTTCCACGGTCAGGATTCCTTACGCTGGGAGGTCACATATGAGGCGGAAAGACAGTGGAAGCAGGGGGCTTTGGTCAATCTGATGTGGCATGCCTGTCCGCCGGACCAGGGAGAAACCTGTCAATGGCAGGGCGGATTGCTGAGCGCTTTAAATCAACAACAATGGCAGGAATTACTAGAGGACGGCACAACGCTCAATAAGCAGTGGAAATCGCAGGTAGACCGGGTGGCCGTGCATCTGCAGTATTTAAACAATGCTGGTGTGGAAGTATTCTGGCGGCCGTACCATGAGCAGAACCAACAGCTTTTCTGGTGGAATTCACAGGGTCCCGAGAATACCAAAGCTTTATGGAGGCTGTTCCACGATTATCTGACCAAGGAGCATGGTCTGGACAATTTGATTTGGGTTTGGGATGTACAGGACATTGCGGGAGAAAGGCATTATTCAGCTTGGAATCCCGGCGATAAATACTGGGATGTCATGGCGCTGGATATTTACGACGATGCCTACACCAATGACCGGTATTATGATCAGATGGTGGAAGTGGCTGGTGAGAAGCCCATTGTGATAGGCGAGTGTTTCCAATTACCCACGGAAGCTTATTTGAAATCGCATCCGAAGTTTTCGTTTTTCATGACCTGGGCGTATGGATTGAAGTATGGCTTGAGCTGCGAGGAGACGAACACGGCAAGCCAGATGCGGGAGGTGTATGAAAATCCCAGGGTTCTGACGTTGGAAGATATGTCAGGCTGGAAATAGCTACGGGAATCCTAACAGTTTTCAATTTCATAATCAGAGAAAGGATTATCGATAAGGTGACAAGGGGTTACTATTTTGATTTTATCTACTTAACATAATATAAATTATATAACAAAGCTGTTATTTATTGCTTGCTGCTGTCGCTGTTTGGCGAATATCTGTCAGCTTAGATTATATAATGATATTATGTTAACCAGCAAAGCTGGACTTTGACGTGCACGTTTCTGATTGATGATTTATTTGGTGCAGTGCTTCTAACAAGGTTGTTATATAATTAGACGTTATATTAAGTAGCCGCTCAGGCCAGCGCCTCAACCAGCCCTGTGCCGTGCCCTGATCCTGAGCGCCTAATAATTTTTCTTTTTGGCCAACCCGCAAAAGAGTTTTTCTCCAACCGCACACACAACAGATTTGCCAGGCTCTGTGACTCGTTATTTTGAAGTATTCTGTACCAAAGGACGAGATTGTCTCAAATATTGAATTCTCAGCGATTAGGAATCGCCAGTCAAAACACTTGTGTTTTCCCGACCCACCGTATCGTAGATCGATAAGCTTACAATTGATTGATTTGTTTTCGTATGGTGTTGGCTTGATGCCCTTATGCCGGGCAGGCAAATACTTTTGGCATTGGCCCAAAAGTATTCAAAAACCCTAGCCAAAATAATCACCTATCAGCCGCACAGGCCTGCCCACGCCCGGGTATTTTGGCAGGCCAACGCTCCCCTTCGATTTCTAATTCTATTTAACATAATCATGAAAGCCACCCTTGGCTTTCATTTCTAATTTCACTTTTCCGTTTTTTACGATCGTTCCTTGCTTTCTCACGTTCCTTATCTAGCTTTTTTTCTATTTCAATGAAATCTTGATAAGCCTTGTCAAAATCTTTTCTATTATTTGTGTTTTCTCTCATCAGATCACTTCTGTCATGCATAAGACCAATTCCTGAAACTCGCCCATGCATTTCTACTATGGAATTAATCAAATCCCTTGAAAGTGGCATTTCTTCCAAAACCTGAATACTCACTCGGTCACCGTACCTCTCAACAGAATTGCAAAAGACTTTTTCTCGTATCAATGCTTCACAGGCGCTTCTGAGAGCATCACAGGATATAGTCAATGCATTTTCCTTTTCATTTTCAGTCATGTTTCTGTAGCCCGCTAATGAATTTTGCGCCTTAGTTTTCAGAGAAGATAGATTGGAAAGTCTAGGACTGGTGTTTTCCTCTATAATTCCAGGGACACCACCACGAGATTTAATCCAGTGAGAAGAATATTCTAATGCTTCATCAGAAGCATTTCTAACTAACATGCTCACGAAAACAATATCATGGGTGAATATAATTACCTGCCTATTTTTTGATTCCCCTACCAAACGAGTTGCTATAAGCTCTTTCCTTTCGTGATCCAATGATGTCACTGGATCATCGAAGACTATTCCACAGTTATTTTTATTGATACGAACCTCTGTAAGAAAATCCGCTAATGCCGTCACTTTCTGTTGACCTTCGCTGAGAATATCTGATATGTTTTTACTCCAATAATCTAATCCTAGCTGTAATTCGGTATCTCCACTTTTACCTCTGGTGGCTAGTTTGAGGCCTGAAGGGCATTCAAGGGCTGTAGATTCCTCATTAAATAGTCTTGCATACTCTTCCGTAATTATCTCATTGAAAAACCTTTTCCTAGTGGTTGTGTACATGTTCTTCGGAAATGACAAATTGTTAGCCTTGTTTAACCAAGTCAAGGAGCTGTGATAGCTCATTAATTTTTCCTGGTTATTTGCTGCTTTCTTTAGATGTCTAAGTTTTCGAATGCTTGTATCAACTCTCTTAATCTCAGCAAAAGAATCTCCTAACCTAGAATTTGAGGATTCATATTGAGATACTAAATCACTTATTGGAGTTAGAGCGAAATCGGATAATTCGTAAAACTCTATTTTTTCTACCGAACTAACTCTAGAGAGCCAAGAGTCAAGAACCTTATCAAACTTTTGAATTTCATTCTTTAACCTACTAGCAAAATTCCTTAAGTCAGTTTCTAAAATAGCAATTGCTTTATTTTGTGAATCAGTCGTAGGGATTGTTGATTTTAACTGCTTTATAAATGAAAGGTCATCAGCTAAATTTCTTCTTGCCGATGCAAATTCACTCTCTGCGGTTCCCCTTAAGAACTCCCAATATGCCTCAAACAAACTCCTTTCTTCTTCATGTAGCTCCTGCTTGCAAAGCATACAATGTATTAAGTCATTTCCAGCTTCTAATTCCGCTTTGTTTAGCTCTTCAGCTGCAACAATCAAAGCTTTCCATTTTTCACTACCAATTGTCTTTAGAATACCGCTATCAAATTGTTTTGCCCCTAATTGTTCAACTAATCGTTTTTTTTCAAGGTATTCGTCTACATGCTGATTTACCTCTGTTATACGATCCTTGTTAACTTGTCTGGCATATGATTGAAAGCGGCTTTGATAGGTATTCAAAGCTAAAATCTTATCCGTATTGTTTGATCTAAGTATACCAGGATCATTTTTTTGGTAAGTACTTTTTTCAGCCTCAGACTTATCAAGTTCCTGCTGATCTTGCTCAGTAAATTGGATTTGACTCGCCAATTCCTCGCCTGATACACTAGCACCCAATCCCATTAGAAAACTAGATAATTCACTTTCATTCTCAGATTGAAACAGAAGTTGGGATGGATTATCAATCTTTCTTATCTCTTTGTCAGACAGAAATCTTTGTTCTATTTCCTGAATGCACGCATAAACTAAGTCAAAAGTCTTGAGTTCCCCTGGTACAAAATTTAGAGTGTTACTTCCATCTAAGTAAATTGGAACACTATTGTCATCAAATACTGAAAATCTCAGCAGTTTTGAGTCAGACACTTCTCCTTTTGTGAAGTTTACTTCTGTGCCACCATCAAATACGAATTTGGCCTTAGATTCAACTGAAAGATTATTCTCCTTAACATTTGGAAGAAGATTTCTTTTTCCTCGGGAGAAACAAGCCTCTGCAAACAGCCTTCCAAACCCAGATTTTCCTGTTCCATTTATGCCAAATATGATTGTGAGATTATCATGAAAGTTCAACTCTTGATCTATTGGAATGGCATTAATGTTTTCGCACTCTTTGATTGTTTTGATTTTTACTGGAAGGTTGGAGGTATCCTTCTTAGGTTCCAGGCCTTCCAATGATATTTCCGGAAGTTCAAATTCCTCATCCAGCAATCCATTTTCTGCCAACAGAATCTTATAACAGTCATCATATTCTTCAGAAGACATACTTCCATAGTTCAGGCATTTCTCCCATATATATTTTTCCCAAACAGGGCGCTTTGAGGCCCATTCTATGATAGTTTCCTTTTGTTCTTCAAAATTTTCCATAGATACTTCTCTTTACAATCTTGGATCAACAGCCTCACTCTCTAAAGCCATCACTCCAAATACACATTCATGAACCTTTCTCAACGGTTCTTTTTTAACAAATCGATCAAGAGACTCTACTCCAAGAGCAAATTCTCTTAGAGCTAAAGACCTTTTTCTGCCCAAACTTCTATTTTTCAAGACTTTCACATTCTCATCTCTTGAATATTCTGGCCCATAGATAATTCTTAGGTACTCTCTCCCTCTGCATTTAATGGCTGGTTGAACCAAGCCTTTTTTACCATGTGAAATGAATTCTAATGGCTTTACAACCATGCCTTCACCCCCTTTTTCTGTCAATTCTGACCACCACGCGATGGCCGATTCAATTTGAGATTCTTCATTCAAATCAATCAATTTATAAGGTGTTGCAATCATCAATTTAGGATCAGCTTCACAGATTGATTTAATCGTTTCCATATGCCATTCATGGTTCTTGCTCACGTGGGTCTCCCCTTCTGTAGCGAGAATATGAAATGGAGCTAATTTGTAGTCATCCAGTCCATTCACAGGCCAGCAGTAGTTGCCATACGCTTTGGTGTAATCACCAATCATTTCATTTTTCACCTTAAAATTTTCGAGTAATTGATTTACCCCATCTATTCCTCTTTTTTGAGTGATTTCTAAGTTGCCAATCACATCGGCCAAGGCTGCTGAAGCGGAAGCTCCCACAGATGCATATTGATCTTTCAATAATGATTGTGCTTTTGCAGACCAAGGCATTAACTCGGCATCCAAACAAACCCAATCTGTATTGAATTGATCCCAAAACCCAGAATTGGTTAGTGCTAACCGAACTCGGTTCAAAAATGCTTTTTCTAATGCCGAGTCATTGAAGAAGTTTCTGCCAGTTCTTGTGAAACATGCGCCTATTCCTTCATTCTCTATTCCAAATCGCTCTTTTACAGTATTTTCATCTTTGCAGACAACCAAGATTGCTCTTGACCCCATGTGCTTTTCTTCACAAACCACTTTATCAATTCCTTGACTTTTGAAGTACTTCAACGCCTCTTTAGGATGCTCTAAATACTCATCAATATCACTGGTTTCAGATGGAGACATAGTTGGAGGTAAGTAGATCAACCATTTTGGGTTCATCGCAAACCGACTCATCACTTCAAGAGCAGCAATCGAGTTTTCTTCTCTGATAGTAATGTTGTTTCTAAGGCTTGTTGATACAATCCTTTTGCCAATGACATCATCAATATCCAAAAGATCATCCAATTCCTGTTGATGAGTCAACGAAGAATCATTTTCCAATTCCAGAGGTCTGGCTGGCTCAGCATACATCATTCTGGCAGGAACAGATACCAATTCCTCTTCGGGATATCTAAGTGCGGTTAGTTTACCACCAAATACACATCCAGTATCAATATCGATGGTTTTGTTCAGCCATTGTGCTTCGGGAACAGGCGTATGTCCATAAACTACCATTGCCTTTCCTCGGTAATCAGCAGCCCAGTTATGCCTTACAGGTAATCCAAACTCATCAGTTTCACCAGTGGTTTCTCCATACATGCAGAATGATCGAACTGCTCCGCTTCCTCTCCCCTGCATTTCTTCTTTCAATCCTGCATGAGCAATCACCAATTTTCCTTTGTCAAAAACGTAGTGACTAACCAAGCCATATAAAAACTCCTTAACTGTGTTCTTGAATTCTTCACTTTCGTGAGTCAGTTGTTCTACGGTTTGTTCAAGTCCATGCTTAATCTGTACATTCCTTCCATTGAGATATTTCTGGAGCTTCATGTCATGGTTTCCAGGAACGCAGTATGCGACACCTGATTTCACCATACTCATGACTAGTTTAAGTACAGCAGGTGAGTTGGGGCCTCTGTCAATGAGATCGCCAAGAAATAAGGCCATTCTACCTTCTGGGTTTGCTACTCTATATCCAAAGGATTCATTGTCATAATCAGTTTCCTCTACTTCATACCCAAGTTTTGTGAGCAATTCGATGGTTTCATCTATACATCCGTGTATGTCTCCAATAATGTCAAATGGCCCGTTAATCTCTTTTTTGTCATTGTAAAGTTTCTCTCTTTGGATAGCTTGAATGGCATCTATTTCTTCTACTGAACTCAAGACATGAATGTGTCTAAACCCCTCTCTTTTAAGGTTTCCTATTGATCTTTTAAGCTGAGATCTCTGTTGCCTCACAACATGCTTACCGAAATTCCTATCCGGTCTTTCATCGTTTCTTTCCTGACAAACCTTTTCTGGTACATCAAGCACGATAGCTACAGGAAGACAGTGGTATTCTCTTGCTAATTGAACCAAAGGCCTTCTGGCCTCAGTTTGGACATTGGTCGCATCAATCACCGTTAAATGGCCATTTTTCAATCTTTTTGATGAGATGTAGTGCAACAACTCAAATGCGTCATTAGTTGCTGCCTGATTGTTTTCATCATCTGACACAATTGCTCGGCACCTATCAGAGGATATGACCTCCGTTTCCTTGAAAACTCTTTTGGCAAAAGTTGATTTTCCGGAACCGGAAACACCAACAAGTACTACCATTGATAGCTCTGGAATTTTTATCGTATCAGTCATTGTCATTCAATTTAAAAATGGCCATTTGAGATGGCGCACCTACTTTTTTATCTTCTTCCCCAACAGGTTTGATTTCAAAATCATACCCATGGGATTTTGCAACTTGTCCAGCCCAATCAATAAACTCTTGTCTAGTCCACTCGAACCTGTGGTCGGTATGCCTGAATGAATCAGTTGCCATACTTTCGAACAATTCATTGTATTCTTTATTGGGAGTGGTCAATACAACTACTTTTGGTTTTGAGAATTCAAAGACTACTCTTTCAAAAGATCTTAGTCTGTTCAAATCCAGGTGTTCTATCACTTCAATGATGGCTGCTGCATCATATCCATCTAGTCTTTTGTCTCTATATGTTAAAGCTCCTTGGATCAGCTTGATTCTTTCTTTTTGCTTAGGAGGCATTTCGTTGTAATACAATCTCTCCATTGCTTTTTCTAATGTTCTATAAGAAACATCCACTCCTAGAATCTCTTCGAATTGCTTCTCTTTCAAAAGCATTTTCAGCAGCTTACCTTCACCACAGCCAAGATCAACTATCTTTTTAGCTCCAGATTTTTTCAACTTTTCCAAAGCCAGTTTCAATCGTTGCTGATGCAATGTTTCTTTCACCTTCACAACTTCGTTTGTCTCTTCAACTTCATCGGGTTCTTCCTCTAAATCAGTTTCAATCAGCCTGTCCAAAGCATTTCTCGTTAGACCACCAATTCCTTTGAGGTATCGTTTGGTGATTTGCTCTTTCTCGGGATGATTGCCTAACCACCCCTCTCCTTTTTGAAGTAATTTTTCTACTTCTGATTGACTCACCCAATAGTGTTTATTGGTATCAAGAACTGGAATCAAAACATACAGATGAGACAGCAACTCCTTGAGCTTGCATGATCCTTTGAGGTTCAATGTGTAATACTTACTATCACCCCACTCCGAGAAATTAGCATCTAATTGGTGTCTTTGAAGTAATACTTCATACCCCAGGGGTTCAAAAAGCCTCCTTATTAATAATTCGCCACCTTTTGGGGCAGGAAGAACGGAAATTTTAACATCGAAATCCATCACCTGGTCTACCAACTCAGGACGTTTGCTGCATTTACCGTTTAAAGCTGTAGAAAACGCTTTCGAAATAGCCACACTCATAAATGAAGAAGCCACATAAGGTCTGTCATTGACATAATGCGCTAAGGCAAAATCACTTGTATTGTTCCTGCTATTCTTAACTAGTTCGATTGGATTGATATCCAATAATAGATTAACAGAACAACTTTCATTTGTTGCTTCTGAATAGAAAATATGAGCTTCTCCAGTTGATAACTCTACCGATTGCAGTTTATCCGGGTGCTTGTGCAACAGAAAGCTTAAATCTGTTGCGGGTGTATGTGTTGTTGATATATTTAGTAACATTATTTCTTATTGATACCGCTAAGTAAAATACAAGCTACGCAATCTTTTTGCGCACTAAAATTTATTTCCAAAATTCCCACCATTTAATTGAATCATTTTGTGGTGCAATAACATTGTTTGGAATGCTATTGGGAACCATATCAATTTTCTTTGTCTTAGGTTCAAACCTGCATAAATCAGTATTTGAAGAAGTGAGCAGCCATTCTTGGATTTCTAAGAGAAGTTGTTTTGCTTCCTTGCCTATCTCTAGAATCATTTTTTCTCTACTCCACCCATAATATTCACAATCCTCTAATTCATACTGATTATAACCGAGGCTTGATAGATACGGGTAATCATCATATCCCAAATCATAGAAATCTGCCAATATTCTTTCTGGGTCTTTACAGCCCACTGAAAGTGTCTCAAGGTTTGCTATGATCTTCCAGTCTGTAAACTCTTTTTCATCGAAAAATGAGAGAAACAGCTTTCTAAATTCATAGTCAACTCCTCGCTGATTATAATTGAAGCTGTACAATTCAAGGATTAAATCATCATCCATTTTTTCTGCCAAACTTGTTTCAGAATAGAGCCAGCTTTCAAATTCCTTAATATCAATTTGCCTTTCTATAACCTTGAATATTCTCTCTTTTAGTGCTTCCATTTTCTTCGATCTCTAATCTTCGAAAACAAAGGTGAGCAACTACTACGCAATCTTTTTGCGTACTTATAATAAATCTGTTATTTTGTGAAAAAGAGTCATGCCTGTCAATAGAAATGCACTTATTAGATTCAGAACAATAGATCAGTGTCTAAGAAACAGATATAGAAAATGGTCATTGGAAGACTTGATAGAGGCTTGTTCCGAGGCTCTATATGAATATGAAGGTATAGACAAAGGAGTGAGCAAACGCACCTTGCAACTGGATATTCAATTGATGAGAAGTGATAAGTTGGGGTACAACGCACCAATTATTGTCACTGAGAATAAATATTACACCTATGATGATCCGGAATACTCAATTACCAATAACCCTCTGACTGATAATGACCTAAACAAACTCAATGAAGTAGTAGATATTCTCAGGCAATTTAAAGGGTTCTCACACTTTCAGGAAATGACAGGGATGATTCAGCGGTTGGAGGACAAAGTCCGTTCTGCAAAGAGTCAGGAAAAGTCAATAGTTCTACTTGAGACTAATGAGAACCTTCGAGGCATATCATACCTAGATGATATTTACCAGGCGATTCACAAAAAACAGGTTTTAGAATTGAGCTACCAATCTTTCAAAGCAAGAACTCCAAATACAATAAACCTGCATCCCTACCTGCTTAAGGAATTTAGAAACAGGTGGTTTGTTCTGGGCAAGAAGAGTGCAAGTGAACCTCTTATTACATTGGCACTTGATAGAATAAAAGACATTTCAATTGCTCCCAATGTCACATATGATGAGAATGAAGAATTTGATCCTGAGAGCTATTATAAAGACGTAATTGGTGTTACGGTTGAGCGCAATCGAAGACCACAAAAAATTCATTTAAGAGTAGATCGAAAGAATGCTCCTTATGTTATTACAAAACCTCTGCACAGTTCTCAAGAGGTGATTTCTACATCAAAAAGAGGAATTGAACTTACGATAGACGTTCAAATTAATTTTGAGTTGGAAAGAGAGATATTAGGTTTTGGAGAATCTATTGAGGTAATCAAACCAGAGAAATTAAGAAACCGAATTCTCTCAAAGCTCAAAACGGCAGTTGGAATTTATGAAACCAATAATGAATGATAGCACTTACAAGACCAGCCCAAAATTCCACACACATTTGTCATCCGCTCAAAGCTCCCCACAATCCAAGGATGCCAAAAGAGTGTTACATCCTACCCCGTTAAAAAAACTCTTTTCTCCCCCCTCTTAAAAGAAAAATGATTAGTCTCTTCCCCAATCCCCAAGCTATATTAACATAACGCGAGACATTATATAACAAAGCTATGGATTTGCCACTGTTTGGATTTGTGTCCAGCTGCTCTGCTGATGGTTAACATAAAATCAGATATATCATCTCAGCGACGGCATTTTGCGACAGCCTGTGATATATCGGCAATGATTTTATGTTTAAAGCAAATCCAAGTTTTGCTTCATGCCTGTGTGAGCGCCTGTACTTCCTGCAACATAGCCGCTGCGCCATCGCTGAAGCTTTCTATGGAGATAACATCTGTTGTCCCACGGAACATTCTTAATTCAGATCTTATTAATGTTTGAAGCTACGGCGCAAGCGATCGGCCAGCGCACAAACCCTGCGCTCTGCCGTGCCCTGACCGGGTCGCGCAGACCAAACGGCTATTACACTACGCGTGCCGATAGTTTCCCACGCTCTTTCAGGCTCTGGCCTGATGACCAGAACTAGCCGCCCGCCCCAAATGCAAGAGATCCGTCGTGGAACGGTTCCAGGCAAACGTGTAGCGTTCTATTTTTCGTTATTCGTACAATTGTACGGTTTGATTTCAAATACGCCATTCTCAGCGATTAGCCTGCGCGGCCCGACCTACGCGGCTCGGGACTTTGCCTGTGAGACACGCGGGCGGCTAGCCTTGCAAGCAAACGCTTTGTTTAGGCACAGCTCACAGTTTGTGTTTTCTTTCATTCGATCCAGTTTACAAATATCGTTATGACTTGATATAGTCCTAATACGAGTCCAATTGCAGAAATAGAAACTCCAATCTTTGAAAGGAAAAAATCATCCTTAAAAAGCATCATTAATTTCAAGAGCTTATTAAATAAATAGATCAATAAGAGCAAGCCAAAAAAGAACCAGCAGATTATGGCCAAGGTGAACGTGACTAGAAGATAATCATTCTCAAGCGTCTTTCTGCCAAAAAGCACTTCTACAGCAAAAGTGTAGAATATGTAAATTATTATTATTGTAGCACCTGCAATTACAGGTGCTTTGAACATCCAATGTATGTTTTTAGAATTTATGAATGTTACCCATGACTTTGTTTCTCTATGTAACAACTTGATGAGTTCATAGAATTTACTTGAGATTGTGGGGTTTTTATAACCTGCATAAGTCAAAAAAAATCCTACTAGTTCGATACAGTAAAAGGTAAGCTGAAATGTGTCTGATACCTCGTTATTAAAGAAATTTGTATTCATATCGCTCAAGCCGCTGGGCTCATCCTTTTCCATTGATAAAAAGGATGCAAAAATCTAGACAGAATAAAGCTTCAACCCGCAAGGCCAGCGCATGGCCGAAATGTCGGACCACCGCTATTCTGTCAACCAGCCCGCCTAGATGTAGATTGGGTTCTACTTAACATAATATTATTAAGAAGGGATTTCAAGACGATAATTATTGGTTGTCCTTGTTAAATTACTCATCTCCAGTACTTCGTAGCTAGGACTTCCATAAATATCATATACTCTATAAAGTCTGTATTTTTCTTTGTTTGATTTATAAAAATTGAATTCATCGAAAGACATGTACATTACTTCTGAGCCTGGTTCACCTTCCATATATGTTGTTGTTTTCACTTCGATGAAAATATCTTTTCCATTCTCATCTTTCGACAGAATATCATATCCAAATGAATCAGAAATAATCGATTTATGAATCGGATAATCACCGCCAGTGACATTTGTATAACCAGCTATCTTCTCTTTTTCAGCTTTCAAGATGAATTTTTCACCCTCCAACCCAATTAAAGCTCTTTTTTCAGCTTGTTTAGCACGTTGTTCTGGTGTCAATGAAGATTTAAGTTTTCTGGCTTTATCAGATTGATTAATATTTTCTGGTAAAACACTAATCAAAGGCAATACCATGGAGACATAAAAATCTATATCTGAAAATTCAATTTGTCTGTTTTCATTCGGTTTCAGATTGAATACTATAGACGAAAATGTTGGATCAATTTGCAAATTATTGAACCATTCTTCTGCGTTAACCCTCTCCCCTTTTATTTCTGCCCTAAATCCATAATTGAATAATGAATCATAGGTTGATTTAAGGAGATTGTCAGTTTTCAACTGCTCAAACAAAAAGATGCCTATATCTTTTAACTGAGTTTCCCATTTCAACCTTTTCTCCTTCTTAACATTAAATGATGATGCTCTTCCAAAATAGAATCCAACATCTAAACATTGCTTTTGGGTATTAATTACGAAGCTGATCTGTCCAGAATACTGTTTATTTTCTGAACCCTTGAAAATACCAGACCAAACCCTTCTGAGATTTCCATGATATGATATAGGATTACCAGTTGCAACGTCGGAAATAAAGGGGCCTGCAGCCGAATTATATTTGTCTTTAAATTTATTAGAAAGGGACTTTAACCTGTGCTTCAAGTCTTTAAAATCTTCCTGCTCACCGTCAGAGGCAATTCCTTTCATAGACTTCTCATAAGCATAACTTTCTAAGCTAGAAATAAGATCAATATCAATTTGATTGATAAACATATGAGTCCTTTCTTTAGGAGATCTTGATTCTCAATCTCCGTGCCCGCTCCTTAAATGCCTCCGATCCTCCTTCTAGAATATCTCGCACAGTTTTTAGTATATCAGGGTTTTCCAAACCTCCTGAGAAATAATTAATATCTGGAAGTGAATCTGACTTTTGATCACCAGCATTAGCAACAATAACCTGCTCAGCATCAGTGTTAACTACAAGGTTGGCATTATGTGTTACAATAATAATTTGCCTCCGTTTCTTTGCCTCTCTAAATCGTTCTACCAGTTCGGTAGAGATAGACTTTGGATCTAGATTTTCTTCTGGTTGATCAATAATCAAAGGTCTTCGATCATCTGTATCAAGTGACAAATAAAGAAGAAGCAGCACAATTCCTCTAGTTCCTGGTGATAGTTGCTCTATTTGAACTCCATTGTATTTAAGACCATACGTAATCTCGATGTGATCAGTGCTGTATAACCAATTTGAAACTTGTTCATACCATGCTTTTTTACTCGCTCGAGTCTTTCTGACGTGCTCAAAAGCATGTTTCCATAGGTCATCTCTATATTTATTTCTAAAATCCGATAATGCCGAAGCGATCTGGGAAGAATTTCCCTTGGCCCACACATCGCTAAGTTCAGTTTTGATTATATCTGACAAAGTACCTACTCCCTTGAATGGGCCGATTCGAGATCGATCTAAAAGTTGTTCACCTGCTTCAGACCAAGAATATAGATTGGGTATCCGCTTTATTGAACAACTTAGATTTTTTAGACTTCCATGTCCCTTCGCTAATCTTTCTTGAAGTGGTTTGTACAGACTGTTTAGAAGGCTCTCTTCTTTTTCAATCAACTCAACAAGCTTTTTGAACGTATTTTCTCTTTCACTTAATAGCTTTTTGATAAGTTCAGGAGCTTTTTGAGATTTCGAGATTTCCAATTTCCTTTCTTCAAGAGAAGACTCTGCTTTTGTTATTCTTTCAGATAACTGATGATATTGACGTTGCTTGCTTTGATCAATACCAATCAAAATCTCCAATCTTCTTTGTTCTTGTTTTAGATTGAAATGTGTTTGCTTAGACAGATCATTTCCATCTTTAATAAAGGGTTGTGAAGTTTTTAATTGCTCGTCTGAAAGTAGAGCACTTGCAACACCTTTCAAGCTGGTGATTTGGTTTTCAACAGTTTGAATTTCGCTCGCTAACAAGGACATAACATCACCTTTATACTTTAATTGGAATTTGCCCCAATCAGCTGCAGTTATATTGGCTTCTTCATATCTTGATTTTAATTGATCAAGTTGAATTTTCGAACCTGAGTTTTCGAATTGCTCGGTCTCGTCTTTTAAGCTAATTAGTTTAAGTTTTCTTCTGTCATGCTTAGCAATATCTTGAGACTTCTTCTCTGTTGCTTCTCGAACTTCGTCTAATCTGGTAACAAGCTCACTGTTATCTTTTGGAGCAATACTTTGCCTGTCTTTCTTAAGTCTATCAATTTCAGCTTTTTCATTAGAGAACTTCTGTTTAAGCGACTCTAGATTTCTTTTGAGATCATCTTGTATTGAAATTTCATCACCAATTTCTTTCAAAGTCTCCTTTAATGAATTCTTGCTTTTTTTTATTGAATCTGTTTTAATTTCTCTTAATTCTTGAAATGATCTAGTTCCTAATCTTTCTTCAGGAGGATGAGCAATGAAAATTACCCTTTCTATTTCAGCAACTAGATCATCTGCTAGTCCATCTGAACCACATAGTTTATCAACAAATTGCTGTGATAAATAGCGGACTCTAGGGTCGTTGGGGTCATCCTCAAGAAGGTTGGAGGTAAGTTGATTTGTTGTGACTTCTGTACTTCCCCATGTAAGTTCACTTGTGGAGCTTCCAAGATAGTGCGCTGCTCTTTTTATAAATGATTTTTCAGCATGAATCTTGGTAAGGCTGCCAGCTCCAGCAGCAATCATTTCCACTAATGCTGTTTTTCCTGAACCCCTCGCACCTATTACAGCTACCAACCCTTTATTTATTGGAATGACTGAATTTTTAAGCCAATGAGCATTGCTAACACTTATTTTGTTTATTGTTTCAGATGGTAAACTATCACTGGGATATTCATCACCAATAAAAACTCTACTTTCAGGTTCCAGGCAAATTTGTCGAAGAGATTCAAAAGTCAAATCTCCTTTTATCCAGCAATACCTATTTAAATCAGGTGCTCCAACTTTCAGCAATTCATGAGCGTCTGACCCATGTATACACGGTTTAGGCCCGTTATACTTTTTCTTTAATAAATCAATAGAATCTGCTGATTGTCCTAACCAATAGGTTCTATCCCCAGGACGACTTGAGAAAATAAAGTTCGACATCCTTTGTAACTCTTCCCTTATTGCCGTTAAACCAGCATCTTGTAATTGTGCAACTCCATCTTGTTGTCCAGCTGCTGTGGCTATTAAAATGTTTTCTCTCGCCCATTTATGGTCCTTAACGGCAGCTCTTAATGCATCGGGCGAAATCTTGCTCTGATTGACACCTAATTTTAGTGCTCCTTCCGTGTTCCCTTTTACATCTGGATTAATCGCATTTCCCAGTCTTATAAGTTCATCTTTTGTACTCCCATATTTCTCACCATTAAATTCAAATTTTAGATCTGCTAGGAATCTGTTGGTTTTTTCAATGTGGTCGGGATCATCTGGACAAACAATCAAGTGAACATTAATTGGCGAGCCTTGTACATTAAGAGGATAGCGCAGTTCAATGTTCGGAAATATCAATTCCACTCCTGGTAGTTTTCCTTCTTTCCATATTTTCAACAACCTTTCGTAACTATCCAGTACGCTGTAGTCCGTTATACCAATGGCCTTTATTGGTGGGTTACAATCATTTAGTGCTTTGATAAAGGCTTCCAACGAATTGGCTCCATATTTATCCTCCTTTAATGTACCTGGCATATGAATGTGAGGCTCCCATCTTTGCCAAATTGATCCTTTATTATTGGGCATAATGATTTAGAAAAAATTAAGTGCCATTTTAAAATGTACGTGAACCAACTGTTAAGTTACATTTTTAATCATTTCTTTAGAAAATGACATCTAAAAAATATAAGGGAAACCTTCTTGAGTTTATTATCCGTCAATTGCTCTTCAGCTGTGGTTTTCGTTCTACAAAACCTGACGGTCACTACGTATATGATCAATCTGGTCTATTGTTTGTTAATGGCAAAGGAGCTGCACATGATGCTGACGTACTAATGAATCCTCCCATTCAACTTCCCTTTTCATATCCATCTAGGATACTTTTCGAATGCAAAGCCTATCAAAAAAAAGCTGATCTCGCAATAATTACGAGGTGCTTTAGGCTTGCGTTATGATATCAATGAATTTGAAATTATAACTGATGATTCCATTACGGAGCGGAAGAATAATAGACGATCTACATACGCTATATCAGCTAGAAATCGGTATAATTATCAAATTGGCGTTGCTTCTGTTAAAGACTTTTCTAGTCCTGCATTTGAATATGCAGCGAATAACAAGATTCCTTTAATCTCGCTTAAGTGGTTCCTAAGTTCTGAGACTTGTGCCCTTTTTGACAGTATTACTCCAGATTATATAGATACTATCAATCACACAATTTGTAGAAGAATTGAACTCTCTCCTAAAGTCTAAAAGTATTAATCAAGCAAGGTCACAAGGGCTTCTGGATTTCTTAGATGTTGACGAAATTATAGGTACTATACTAAGTGAATTGTGAACAATGGATTGGCAGGTCATTAATTGGACTAAATGAGTTTGGAGATCTGTTCTTTCTATTTCCAACAGAAAATTTCGATAGACATTTGTTATTGGGGTTAGACAGTAGCCAATTATTAAGAGCTCGAATTCACTACTGGACAAATGAACCGGGTATATGGCATCTTAATTTTGAAGGCATGCCAAGAGACTCGGAAGAAGGTTTAAAATTTCATCTGCCTGATAAGTATATGGATGCATGGGCAAAAGCGAATCATGATGGTGATCAAGCCCTTGATATTAAGCAACGATTTTTTTCACGGATGTATCTGTTTGGTGCTGGTTTTTCTAATGGCATAATCCCATTCAGAATAGTAGAAATCGACCAAGACTGGTTGACTAACCTAAGAGAAAGGTAAGTTGTGTTTATGGCCGCACACATTAGCCACTCTCCTTCCCTCCTGCCAGCGTTCCTCGCTGCGGTATGGTAATTCCTCGGACTAGGCGTCCCCCTCGTCACGAGTTGCAAAAGAGTGCTCGTTCCTGCTAAGAAATGAAGTGTAGTTTTTAATTGATGTTAGAGACCAACCCTAAACTATTAATCCTGCTCCAGAACCCCTAGCCGGGCGCCAAAGCTATATTAACACAGTGTGCGCCGAAGTGGAGCGAAGGTGGATAACGCAGGACATTATATAACATTACTATGGATTTGCTGCTCACGAGCACAGCGAGTAATTAACATAAGAGAAGATATATTAGGCGATTTTTCTTATTTCCATTAATATTTCGGACTCATCTAGTAACGGAAGGTTTTTCACACCTCCAATTAAATTTATCTGTCTCAACAACGCTCTTCTTTTGTCCTCGATTTCTAAGTAAGATTCGTTTTGCAAAAGAAAATTCAAAATTGCTTTTCTAATATTCTCGTTTGAACCCAAATATCTTTCGAGTAGACCAGCTATTAAGTCTTGGCGAGAACTTAAAACTCTTGTCAACTCATACTTATCATTTCTTTCTAAATCTTGTGTTAAGTGAGCCATCCACCACAGTCTTGAAATTCCATTTCTTGACAAATTGTTCAGGGAAAGGCTTCTAAGGTGATATCTATCTTTTATTCTACTTTTCTTGCTTTTCGATTCCGGTGAATCCAGAGGCCAACGTTTTTTCATGTATTCATAAAAATAGGTATGAGTTAAACAAACCCATAACCTTGGATCTGAGGCAGTCGTGAGGTTGATGTCAAGTGCCTCATAAATCCTAATTGAATTCTCGATATCATCTTTAGTTGAACCGTCTGTAGAATTCACCTTAGCTAATATATCTTCCTCTACCTTCAACCCTGTTTCCCCAATCGCATATGCATCATCAGGCACAATAAAGTTTTCGGTATTATACAGGCTAGGTGTCTTTTGAGAATCCTGGAATAGTCTATCCGTAAAGCTCTTAGTAAATACTCTAACCTTATTCATTTTTTAATACGTTAATTGTAAGTCTTTCATTGAATTAAATGATCGGCTTAGTGGTAAATCAAGTATTTTTTTGCGCCCTCACTAAGGAGTCAGCTTCTGATTCTTTCTTTATCAATTCAGAGAGGCTCATGTACCAAGGTTTCCCACTATACTCATTTGATTCCTCACTTTCTATAAATACTATTGCTTGCTGTAAAGCTGGCAAAACCAAAGACGAATGCAGGATCGAAGCGAATTTTTTCAATTTGATTTCTTGGTAAAGCTGATAATCTTCTTTACAAAGCATTATTGTGATTTTTTCATCACCGTAATCCAGATAGAAATGGTGATTTGGCTTACCATCAGTATTTATATTCATTATCGATGAAATCGATTTCGTTTCTTGATAAGTTTTGTTTGCATAGAACTTTCCTTTTCCAAGGTAAGCTAGAATATCACCTTTGTTAACTCTGAATTTCGTGTTGCCATAATCATCATTACTTGCGCTATTTGAATATTCCTCAATGTCCTCCTTGGCACAAATGAAATAGTTTAACTCGACCTCACCATTTAAATCTGAAGCTCTAATCTTCAATGGGTCTGAGAGCTCTTTATAGCTTTCGTAGTTTGAGCGAAAGAAGGTACCTACACAAGATAAATGAACAGAGTAACACGCCATAGATTGTCTGATCAGCTCCTTAAGATCCTCATTTTCTATAGAGAAAGTATTTTCCAAAACAATATGTTCAGAATCTGAGGAAACTTTGAGTTTTACTTGTACACCTCCGGAAATATCATCGCTAATACCAAGTACGGGGTGTGGATAGTGCCTATTGTTATAAATCATTTACCTTAAGTCTTAGTGATACTTTAAACTTTGAGGACAGTTTGACTAAAATTTTCTTTTTGATACCAGACTCTAAGTTGATCAAGGAAATAGTACTTTTATTAAATCGAAGTTTTTGTCCATTTTCATCAGCAACAGAATGAATTTCAATGCTCTCCTCTCCTTCTTCACCAACCGCCTTCATATTAATTGAGCATTTGGAATTTTCTGTTGGATTGATCACTATAGCATATGTCAGTTGATCTCCTATTTCCTCAATTAAGTAAGATCTAACTTGAATCGAACTATGTCTAACTGCAGGTGTATTACCCGCTCCACTTCCGTTGTTTGTTTTATTGTTATTCGTTTTTGTTTTGATTTTTCCTTTCTTCTTGCGAACTACGGTGCTGGAACCTCCTAGGCCCGTATCTGGAGAATTAAGAACGGATACATCGTAAGGATTGATCACGGGGAAACTCTCGAAAATACTCTTGCTTTGCATTAAAGAAGCGGTTTCCTCATCAGATTCTTTCTCTACCGTTTCTTTATCTCCCTTTTCCTCGGTTTGACTTTCATCGTTAAATGGCAGGTATTTTGAAAGCCCTGGTATATCTTGAAAGCCTGATGTTTGGATTTCCCTTAGGCCCTTTAACGTACTCCTTATCCAATTGCCTATACCTTCAATAATTTGCCTACCATTGGACTCATTTCGTTCAGGGTCCCATTTATCATGAGCCGGAGGTTCCATTTTTCTTAGCTCCTCATTTCCTTCTGTGTTATCACAGATGAACACTCCTGCAAATGCCTCAGGATGCCGATAAGGCTTAGAATAAATTACCATATGCGATTTTCTAATCATAGCCACATGGTTCAGAGTGTTGGTGGTTTTATGGAAATAAAAGGATACTTCACCAATGACTGGTAATACCTTTCTAAAGTATTTGCCTTTAATTACTGCTTCATAATATGTCAAGGGGTTTCCATGAGGTTCAATATGATCTTTTATTGGTTGATTCTCAAAATGCTCAACTAATAGGCTTTCCAATGTTTCCTTAGATATCTTAATTTCAGCAACTTCTACAATCAACTCGCCTCTGAAAATTGCGTACCAGAAATTTCTTAGAACCGATTTTATCAATTCTGATTCAAGATTATCATTCAGACTTGACCCTGCTAAATATATGTCTAAGCCCTTTTCCTTCCTTTGAAAGAATTCGGGGATTTCAAGAGGATTATTTATTGCCCCAAATTTTTTAGTACCAAAAGAACCAGTCCCACGATGCTCTTTATCATTCTTCTCAAACGATACAAGTTCAGTTATTCCCTGAAATCTTCTGAAACCTTCTGTGTTATATGTACTATAAAAAACGGTTCTTAATTTTGAAGCTTTGAACGCTGCGCCTTTACCGATGCCAAACGAACCTCCCTGCCCTTCTCTTTTTGGGCTATTTCCTCGTGATTTAATTAAGCCAACCCATCCTTTGTTCTTATCTTTTTCATCTCCCAATAAACCAGTAGTATTGTAATCTGAGATTTTAAGAAATGATATTGACTCCTTATCAAGGATTGTCTCTGCTGAATTAAAGAAATCAATGACTTCTGGATGTGAATCCCAACTAGCCCTACAGAAGTCAATAACCTCCATGTATGTTTTCAATCCCGGAAAAAATTTTGCAGGTATGCTCTGGGATTTGAACTTGACTTGCACCGCTATTGAAGAGTCTTTTCGTGCATCAATTGCATTTTGAATAATTTCTCGTGCCAGATGGTAGTAACCGCCTGAAAAGTGTTCAAGTGTCGGATTATTTAATCCATCGATCAAATTGGACTCTTCAAACTCCCAATCATACTTAGGATCAAACTCTCTCATCATATGAGCCTTCTGCTTTTTTCAATTTTAAATTCTTTCTTACATAAAACAGTTGTTTTAAAGTTAATTCAGAAAATTCCGATTCAAACTTGTTTTTTACTTCTATTTTCTTGGGTGGTTTATTATTCATTATTATTAGAATTTAAATGCCTTCTTAGTTTTCTTATTTATTTCCTCATTGAACTTGGATTCCGCCATTTTCACTTGGTCTCGGATAACAGCAAACATCTTTTTGACATCATCTTCATTGTATTCATAGTTATTTCTATTCGAGCAATTGGCTAGAAGTTCAAGTTTGTCAATAATATATTGAACTCTCTTACTCGCTACCTTCTCAAATCTAGATCTTTTGGTTTCCATAAATCAAAAATACTGTCTCATCATTAAATAGTACGATACAAATGTATTACATGTTACTATTTACTAACTACAAAATCAATATATAGTAAATAATTGAACTTTGTATTACAAAAAAAGGCTGCTAACTATCTCTGAAATTTGATATGCTAGATATGGAGGCACTGCATTTCCTACTTGATGGTACTGTTTGGTTCTAGACCCACAAAAAAGATAGTTATCTGGAAACGTTTGAATTCTGGCCCCTTCTCTGACGGTTAATGAGCGGCATTGCGACGGGTCATAGTGTATGAAATAATGCCCGTCTTTTGAAATATGACTCGTAATTGTAGTTGCTGGATCATTTCTTAATTGTACACGAAACCTGTCCATAAACTTACCAGAATCAACATTTCTATGACTGGGTATCAGATCAGGGTGATAATCCTTAAATTCAACAAGTCTTGGAAACCTATCGTGTATGAATGAATATATAGCCAGAAATTGATATCGGAATAGATCCTGATAAAGATGGCTACGAGAAATATGATTCAGTACACCATCAATTCTACTGTCTTGATACCATGCATATAGTGGATTGGACCTTTGTGGTGAATCGTATTCAATATATTCGGCTCCGGTATTATAGGTTTGGTTCTGGGGATCTTGGAAATGAAACCCATCCCAGCTATTAATTTCATTCCTAAAGTTTAAAACAGCCTCTGTCCAAGCTTCATGAGAGTCCTTCAGTTGAGAGTAATATCTTTTAACTTTTTCTTCACCATTTTCAAGAAAAGTTTCGGAGTACAGAAATTTCTTACTGATTCCGCTTCTTATCCTGGGAAGATCATCTATGGTATCTGCAATTGAAACCGATTCTACTTGTTTCAACTGCAAAGGACAAATTTTGATATCTTCCCTTACTCCTAGAAGAATGACTCTATGCCTAGTTTGTGGGATTCCGAAATCTTCAGCTTCAATAAGATAGTCGTTCAGAGATGAATACTCTGGATAACCATTGTCGTCGCAGCTCCTAGGGGGCGTACTTAATGAATATACTTTATATCGAGCGGATTTGTATTCAGGAAAAACAGAACCAGGTTCCTTCAAATCTCTCAGAATCCATGGGAAGATTTTCTCACCTTCAACTTTTGCAGACAATAGGCCTTTAACATTTTCCATTACAAAGACTGATGGCTGGTGTTTCGCAATGATTCGTAGGTATTGCTTGTATAAATCGACTCGGTGATCATTTTTATCCAAGCCACCGCTCCATTGATTCCTTGACCTTCCAGCTAATGAGTATGCTTGACAAGGAGGTCCACCAATAAGTACAAACTCGGTTTGGTCGTTTAATTGCTCTTGAATTTTCTTATCTATAAGGTCATTTCGTTCCACAATTTCTTCTGGCGTGTATCCCCCCTTTTTCTTTCCATTTTCATCAAACTCTTCTGGAAAAGGAAGTTCAATGCACCATGCTTCCCTGTTTGCATCATTCCATTGCTCCTTGAACTTATTTTGGAGATCATCGATTAACTTTTTCCTCTTCTCCCATGTCTTTGATTTTAGAATTTCGTAATAAGCTTCCGGAGCCTCACCAATAGGGAATTTTCTGAAAAAGCTTCTTAATCGCAGTGTCTCATGGGCATGAGTGTCTTTTTCAATAGATAACTTAATATCAAAAACCCTTTCTCCTTTTTGGTCTGTTAGAGAGGAAAACCCCTCCCCCAATCCCCCCGGACCTGCAAATAGATCAATGATAGGGATTTTCATTTGGGTTGTTCGTTTACAGCTGAGAGGACCTTTTCTAATGTTTCTTCTTTTCTGTTATTCTTTAATTCGCATTCCCAAATATTCAGTACAAACCAACCTAGATTTTCAAGTTCAGATTTATTCTTGAAGTCGTTTGAAATTGTCTTATTGATCTTTGCTTTCCACCAGTCTGTTCTTGTTTTCGGAATAACGAAGTACTTACAACCGCTATGTCCGTGCCAAAAACAGCCGTTCACCTGAATCACGGTTTTGTACTTTGGCAATACGATATCGGGACTGCCAGGTAATGATTTATCATGGAGCTTAAACCTTAGTCCTTTGGCGTGAAGAAATTTCCGGACTAATATCTCGGGCTTAGTATTCTTAGCCCGTATTTTACTCATGTTAAAGGAGCGGACTTGCGGTTCGTGAACGTCGGTCATAGTCGTAACTCCGAGTTGCTATATCTTGGTTTGTAGTGTTAGGCCCTTGCAAATTTCTGTAAAAACCTCGCACGGCTCAACATCTATTGCTAATGCTATTAGGTAAAGCTCATCAACTCTTAACTTGGTGTTTACATTATTTGCAAGCTCACTAAGCCTAGTCTTGCTAATTCCTGTCTTCCTGGAAACGTCAGATCTATTGACCGATTTTCTCGATAAAAACAACCCCAATTCAGTCATATTTATCTGTTTTTTGGGAAATAAAGATATCTTCTCGGGAAGAATATTCCGATTTTCAATAAACACGTTAGGAATTATATCAGATTATCGACATTATTGTTCTGGTAATCGGAAATTATTATCTACAAATCGGAATTTTATTTCAGAAGTATCTGAGAATTTAACAGAAATAGATTGTTCTATGAAAACTGAAAAAATCGAAACCATCAGACTTACTTCTGAAATGATGATTTCATTAGCTACATAGTTGTGCAAAGACTTCACAGGGGACTAGGAATATTATGATGTGCTACTAGATCAATGAGTCCACAAAGTTTCCAGACCATGAAGAATTTCTTGAAGACCTTAGATACACTTTCGATTTCTTAAACCGAATTCAAGATCAAATAATCCGAGCTTCCTAAATTTCCTTTACTGCTAATACCTATGAGGATTTTCACCTTTAGACAACTTGCCCCCTTCTCCTACCCCAGTTCGCTTGGCCTTTGGGACAAAGGGTTGAGGCCTTCATGAACCTCCGAAGCTTACTTAACATAGCGCAGAGCGTTATATAACAAAGCTGTTATTTATTACCGGGTCGCGTAGACTACTGCGCTGTTTGGCGATTATCTGTCAGCTTAGATTATATAATGATGCGGGCGGCCAGCTATTATGTGTAAATATGGATTTGCTCGACAACAAGATTCCTATGATTCTACAAGTGACCCCTTACGCGCCTCATAATCACATAACTACATACCCAGCAAAGCCTTCTCTAGCTTCCGCTGAATCAAGGTCTTTTGATTTTCTTTCTTTGCCAATTTTAAAGCTTTGTTGAGGTACAATACCTCTTGCTGAGAGTCGTCAGCCATTTTGTACAATTCGGCCATTAAACAGCAATAATGAACATTACCGGCTAAATCTAGCTTTAGAGTTGCCTCAATAGCCAAGTGAGGTGATTGGGCTTTGGCTAAGGCATAGGAACGATTCATAGCTATGATCGGTGAATATTCTATGGTCAGGAGCTTATTGTACAGCATTAGAATCTGCTCCCATTTTCCTTCATCTTCCCGGGTATGCCAAAAGGCAATTGTTGCCTCTACATGATATTTGGAAACTTGCTCATCTCTAGATGCATTGTTTAGATATTCCAGTCCTTTTTTGATAAGCGCCTGATCCCATAATGACTTGTCTTGTTCATCGTATAAGAGATTTCCAGATTCACTAGACAGTCTTGCTTTGAACCTTGAGGCATGAAAACACATTAAAGAAACAAGCGCCTGAACATGAGCTACCTGAAAGTGCTGTTGGTTGGATAAGAACACACCTAAACGCATCGCCTCCCAGCATAAATCATGTCGAATCTCTTCTTCAATTGTACTACTGTAGTAGCCTTCATTAAAAAGTAAATAAATCACTCTTAACACATTATCAAGCCTCTCATGATAATCTTCTTTAGTCAACTCATCCTGTAAGCTCAATTGACTTTTAAGCACTTTTTTGGCCCTATATAGTTTTTTGTTGACCGATTCTTTGTTTGAGATCAAAGCTTTCGATATCTCTTCTGTGCTAAAGCCACAGAGAATGCGAAGTGTGATACATAATTGAGACTCACGATTAAGTCGAGGATCACAGAGCACAAAAATCATTCTGAGCTGGCTATCTTCAATAAGTTTTTCTGTAATCTCAATGGTATCAAACGCTTCATGAGCTTCGTGCAGATCCTTACTAATTCTATCATCAAACGTTTTCTGCCGACGAACTCCCTCCAAATAAAGGTTCTGAGCAACTTTCCTTAGCCAGGCTCTTGGATATTGAGGTATTCCTTTGTGAGACCAAGATCTCATGGCTCTGACAAAGGTTTCTGAGACTAGGTCTTCCGCTAGTTGAAGATCATTGACTCCATAATAGTTACTGAGTACAGCTATCAAATTACTGTACTCAGTTTTAAAAATCTCAGAAAGCTTCTGATTGTCAACCATTAGGAAGATCCTCTGTCGGCATGATTTCCCTTACCTCTACTTTACCCCCATTAGATAATGCCGGACATCCATTCGATAAGGAAACAGCCTCATCAAGATTACTAGCGGAAACGATGATAAAACCACCTACAATTTCTTTGACCTCAGCATATGGCCCATCAGTTATTGATCCGTCGGAATGAACAGTTTTACCTTCAAAACCCAACGCCTCCCCAGGGTTTTTTACCTTTCCCTGTGCGCCAATTCCTCCGATCCAGTCCATCCATTCTTTGATCTCAGCCTCGATCTCAGCGGGAGTAGGCTCCATATTAGGATTAGGCTCACTGTGGAAAATCATCATAAAATCTTTCATTTCTTTTTGTTTTAATTTATAAAATCTGATTTCTATCTCCTTAATGATCGAGATCTTCTAAATTGGACAATATGTGAAAATTTTTTAAAAAAAATTAAAAATTCTCTTTTGTTGTATAGTACTGCTCATGTCCTTTCTACAATACCCTGACAGCTAGCATCCACTTAGAGGTATTTAGGTTATGTTGTCGAGAAACGGCACACATTCACCACTTCTTACCTGTCGGAACATAGTGACGGTAGGCTCTTTCCCTCCTACTGCTAAAGTAATACCTCCCATCGTAGCGAAGCAACAAAAGACCATCACGGAGCAATAGATCAGCCCTCCATTTCGCCACCCCGCCGATAGGTCCATCCTGAGCTCCACGTTTTTACTCCATGTTAGCCCCCCTTACCTCTCGAGTTAATACACAGGCCGATACAACCACATGCATTTCCGTCCGCCAACATATTGCCAACACTTAAACCCAATTACACACTATATTGAATCGCCATAATGGAATTCAATGTCTCTCCAATTCAGTTCATAACCGTATGCGCCGTGATCAACGGATGCGTATTTGTTTTTCTGCTGTTTGAGAAACGGGAAAACAGGCAGGCGAACCGCTTCCTTTCGCTGACCATCATTTCCATGTGCCTCACGTTTACGCCATTTATTCTGGATATCACTATTTGGAATACTTACCAGTGGCTGTCATGGCTCCCATTCTCCCTTTCCTATTGGATCGGCCCAGCGTTTTATTTCTATATAAAAACACTTACCGAAGGTCCCGACGCATTTCGGAAGAAAGACCTCTGGCATTTTTCGCCACTCATTCTTAACTATCTCCATAGCCTCTATCATGCCTTTCATTACTACAGCAGCACGTGGCCATTAGTACACGACATTGCTGAACTGTTCGAAGCTGCGGCCATAGTCTCCGTGATGATCTACCTCGTATTATCTTTCCGACTTGTCCAATCCTACCAGCACTCTTTGTTGAATAATGTTTCGTACACAGAGCTAATCGACCTTCGTTGGGTCAATCAGTTCATACTGGTCGCTGCAGGCTCCTTCGTCCTGATATTGGTCTTTGTCATCGCGGGCATGCTCGTCGGAGGGAAATTTGCGCCCCTGCGATGGACCGAACCCAGGGCGTTTATTCTGCTTATTTATTCCGGGGTACTCTATTGGTTAAGTATTAGCGGCTTCAAACAAGCGCAAACCCGGCAGGTGCTCAACATCACCGAAGAACCCAGCGAACCAGACGCTGGGCAGCTCTCTAAAGTGATTCAAAAACTACATTCGATCATTGAAGCGGGTAAGCTGTACCGGAATCCGGAGTTAGCGCTTTCTGATCTTAGTGCGTCCGCAGCTATTTCAGAACGGGTCATCTCGAATGCCATCAACCAGGAACTTGGAAAGAATTTTTTTCAATTCATCAATGAATACCGGGTAGAGGAAGTAAAAGAGCTATTGAAAGACCCGGCCAACGATCACCTGAAAATATTAAGTCTGGCTTACGATGCCGGATTCAATTCGAAAGCAAGCTTTAATCGCGTTTTTAAATCATACACCGGGCTCACTCCAAAGGCCTATAAATCAGCAGATAGGTAGTATTTGCAGTTTTTGAGACTTCAAAAACAGACGTTGAGACCTTCAAAATTTACCATGGCTCTAATTTGACCAGCGCTGATGAATGTGTCCGTCGGCTTTTGGTAAATAACTACATGTAATATGAAATACATTGCTACGCTTGTACTGCTGGTTGTCTTAGGATGTGAACAAAATGGAACCGGGAAAACCATGGCCAACGTCCCCATCATGGGGCAACTGCCCATGGGTGATCACCCGGTTGGATTTCAGACCCTATTTACATTCGATCCCGCCAAAAATGCCGTTCCTTATTCAGACTGGCAGGGGAATTTATCTTCCGAATATACATCCGGAAACGGACGCCAATACCAGATCAATGTGTGGTATCCTGCCGAAGCAGGGACGGGCGAAGCGCTGAAATATGCCGACTATGTTGACCTGATGGGTCGGCAAACGAATTTCGATGTATCCGAAACGCAACAAGCTTTTGCGCGTCAAGTGTTTATCAATCAAACGCGCGATTTAAGAAAGATTCGAGAAAGGGAAAGTGAAGTAACCCTGAATACGGAACAATTGAATCAGCTGCTTGATCTGGATATCTATGCACAGCGAAATGCAGTAGCAGCAAAAGGCAAGTATCCGGTCATCCTATACCCCAATGGTAGCAGCCCAGCTTATCAAAGCATCACTTGTGAGTTCTTAGCAAGTCACGGCTATATAACGGTAGCCTTTGCGCCAAAAGGCAGGTTTTCTTCAGGTATGGAAGTATCTGCAATTGGATTAGAGGTGGCTGTTGATGATTTGGAGTTTGTTCTTGGAAAGGTCAGTGAAAACCCCAATACAGATCTGAATCAAATTGTGATTATGGCCAATGCCATTTCATCCTCTGTTGGAGCAGCCGCAGTAGCCAGGAATGATAAAATCAAGGCATTGATCAGTCTCGAAGGAGGCCTGCCCAGTTCCTTTGAGCAAAGGCTGCTGAACAAATCGGTCTTTTATCAGCCTGAGCATATTGCAACGCCTATTCTCTTCATTTACTCCCCGCATCCGGCCATAGATCCCAAGTTTACTTTCCACTTAAAATATGCCGACCGATACTATGCGCGCTTCCCAAAGATGTCTGAGTTTGCCATGCTAAACTATGGCATGTTCGATGAGTTTGTCCCGGATATCATCGGTGAGCATGCTGAGAAAACCAGTACAGGGTTTGAGACTGCCAATGAATTGGTTCTGAGGTTTCTAAACCAAAAAATAAAAGGACAAGCCGGTGAACTTTTCGATGACTCATTTATCAGCACCAGGTACCAAATAGACAGCACATTTTACTTACCTGCTTTTCCAAGCGCACCCAACATAGCGGTACTCAAAGACGGGTTTTTAAAAGAAGGGATTGATGCTATCGAAAAAGTCTATCGTGAGATGCAGGCGGCAGGAAATCCGCAACCATTCAATAAGGAGTTCTATGTGGAATATCGAGACTGGCTAGCCTGGAAAAAGGATGCGACTTATGCTAACCGACTGAAACTGTATGAACTGGCCTATGATAGTTATCCTGGATCAGCTAAAATCACCTACTATCTGGCGTACTTTTCAATGCGGAACAATTTGAATGAGCAAGCGAAGAAGTTTTATCGGCAGGCTTTATCAAAACTGGAATTGGACACGGATCTGACTGCTGATGAAAAATCATCGATTAGAACCTATAGTACTGAGGATTTGAATAGTTTGAGTGAGGAGTAGATAAACCTGCAGGGCTATTACTTTGTGCATTCGAACATCCCCAGTGTCTAGGATACTACCGCTCAGGCTGTGGAAAAGCTTTCGCCATATTTAACAGGTTCTTAAGGAAAAGTAGAAAACGCTCAGTCCAGCAGGGCAATTACTTTGTACACTGGAAATCCTCTCTTTCTAGGATATCGCCGCTCAGGCCGCGAGGCCTCGTCTTCGGGCCAGAAGCTGAATTTCGTATCGCAACTGTCGACAGTTCGACGCGTTCGGACACGAAATAAGGCTTCTTCACCCAAAGACTGGTGTCAAAAAACCTTTATTGCCGCTCTTCCAAGAGGTATGACGGAGGCCTAATGAATCGTTGCCATTTTTTCACTTCTTACGCTTTGGAGGGTGGGAGGCTAAAATCCGCGGTTCGAGCGATGATTTTAGCTTGATTTCTTTGTTACTTTCTGTATTAAGACAGAAAGTAAGGTAAAATGGGTCAAGCGCCTTCTCTCACTTGACAACTAAAACAGGAAAATTAATATTCTATTGATGAACCAGTAAACATACTCCAATCTAGCAAGGTCGTTGCCTTGTACATGAGACATCCTCTCTTTCTAGGATATCGCCGCTCAGGCCGCGGGGCCTCGTCTTCGGGCCAGAAGCTGAATTTCGTATAGCAATCATCTGAGATCGACGTGTCAGGACACGAAATAAGGCTTCTTCACCCAAAGACTGTTGTCAAAAAACCTTTATTGCCGCTCTCCTAAAAGGTATGCCGGAGGCCTAAATGAATTGTTGCCATTTTTCGCTTCTTACGCTTTCCTACGCTTTGGAGGGTCGGAGCCTAAAATCCGCGGTTCGACGATGATTTTAGCTTGATTTCTTTGTTACTTTCTGTACGGTCCGACGCCTCGGTCAAGACAGAAAGTAAGGGAAAGTGGTTCAGGTGTTTTCCTTCTTTTTTGAGCACTGAAATGGGGGAATTTCTCCGTTGATGACAAGTAGATAAATATCAAACTAACAGGGCTATTGCCTTGAACAATGGTTATCCTCACTTTCGAGGACAATGTCGCTCAGGCCGCGGGGCCTCGTCTTCGGGCCAGAAGCTGAATTTCGTATCGCAACTGTCGACAGTTCGACGCGTTCGGACACGAAATAAGGCTTCTTCACCCAAAAACTGGTGTCGAGAAACTCTTATGGCCGGTATGCAAGGTGGCCCTGATTCATTTTAGGTTTTGAATGGTTGAAATCAGATCAGGAATAAAAGCTGTTTGAGCCATCGAGTAAGATGATATTATCACCCTGACGTTGTGGCGAGTTTTTTTATTCCCTGATTTGAAGCATGAGAAACCGTGAAAAAATGAATCCAGGCCTAGATTTTTTTGGAGCCGTTTTTTCACTGCGCCTTCGCGTAGCCGCTTCGGCGGAGCAAGGTCAATGGAAAAAATGGCGAGAGCGATTCTAGGTCTGCTACGCTCATGGCATCCCTACTAATTGAGGATTCCTCAGAATGGCGCTTGGTTTCAACCTGTTTCCCTGGGTATACCTCTATAATTGTCATACATTCACGTCGTGTCTAGTTCATTAATCACTGAAGCAGCCCTTCGCCATTGGATTGAGAATTTTTATGGCTACGGGTCTTGGGACGCTCCCCTATGGTTTATCAACTATGAAGAACCCAGTGGGGACATGCCAGAAGAAGTGGCTGACAAACTAAATCATTTCACGGACACGCACCAGAATGTAAACAGTCCGACGCTCTGTGATCTGCGGGCACTCTATCAACAAGTGCGATTTACCCCGGAGCGTTCCAGGGCCGATGTTTTTACTAATCTGCACGATTATCGGTTTGGCCCCAAGGCCGTACAGCGAGGTGAATGGAAAGGTATTATATCATGTGTCCTTGGATACAATAATCAACACATCAGTCACTCGGAAGCTTCTCTAGAGTACCAGCGCTATTCGTTAGCTACAGGAGCAAATAACGAAGCTTTACTCCGGCTGTACCCCTTACCCGCCCATAGTCATGCCTGGTACTACAGTTGGCTGGAGCTGAAGGGTATGGATTTCCTTAAAAGTCGCATTGCCTACCAGGAACATGTCTATGAGGCTCGTATGCGGACAATCCTTGGGCATATCCACCGGTATCATCCAAAACTGGTCGTCATGTATGACATGACCGGTATCAATACCCTAAAAGCATCCATTCAACGTCATTTTTCTGGGGTCAAATTCACGTCCATCAACGCTATCCCAGGCAAAATACCCCAACATCACATGGCCAAACTGCCCAAAATAGGTACAACGATCGTGATCACCACCCAAAGCACCGGTTTGCGGCACAATCGTCGCGAAACTGGTTTTGACTGGCATGCCTTTGGTAGCGCGTTGCGCGGTTAGGATATAATCCGAATAGCTACAGGACACAGGATCAGGTTCGATCTTCTACGCTGAACCTCCATCGTAAAAGAAAGCCTTACTCCGCTCGCAAACTCTTGACTGGACTCATCCGGGCGGCGCGTATAGATTGAAAACTAACTGTAGCCAAGGTGATCACCAAAGCACTAATCGCCGCAGCAACAAAAAACCACCAACTCACGTCGATGCGATATTCGTAATTGTCCAACCACGATGACAATCCATAATAGGCTATCGGTGATGCGATGATGCAGGACACCAGCACCAACACCACAAATTCCCAGGAAAGCATTTGCCAGAGGTTAAGGACGGTAGCCCCAAGGACTTTGCGGATGCCTATCTCTTTGGTCCGTTGCTCGGCTACAAACGAGGCCAATCCAAAGAGACCCAGGCAACTGATGAAAATGGCCAACATAGAAAAAGTACCGGCCAGTTTGGCCACGCGCTCTTCTGCCGCGAACTTTTTTGCATATTCCAGGTCAACAAAGACAGGGTTAAAGGGTACCCTGGGCGCTATTTCACCCAATGCGCTTTCAACCTGATCCAGGGAAGTACTGATACTTTGCTCCGGGTTTAATCTCAGCATTATGAAATTCGCCTCGTCATAATTCATGACATAGACGGTGGGTGCTACCGGCTTGAAAGGGGATTCCATCAGCATGTTTTTCACAACCCCGATAATTTTATGTTCACCTCTACCCCACTTCATGGTTTGTCCTACAGGGTTTTCAATACCCATGTAGGCTACGGCAGCCTCATTGAGCAGATAAGCATTGGAATCGCTTGAAATGTCTCGTGAGAAATCACGACCTTCCAAAATTTCCCAACCCACGGTATTTCCATAGTCATGTGTGACGTAAATCATAGAGAAATTGGTTCGGAAATTCGGATCCTTCCCCAGCCAACTAAATCCACCGCTGGAGTGTTGCACCTCTGTCATTGGACTCGACGATTCAGTCATATCGACAGCTCCACCGCTACTTATTAGCTCATTTCTTAGCAGATTGTATTTTCCCTCAAAATCCGAAGTACTCAGCTCCATCGTAATGACGCCATTTTTATCATAGCCCAGGGGGCGGTCCTTTGAGTATTCAATTTGATTGAACACTACGATGGTGCCGATGATCAACAGCACCGAAACAGAAAATTGAAAAACCACCAGTGCTCTTCTGGATAATACAGCTGATGGACCCGCTTTGAAGGTGCCTTTTAAAGCTTTGATCGGGGTAAGTGAGGACAAGTATAACGCGGGGTAGCTTCCAGCCAATAATCCAGTAATAAGGATAAAAGCGCCCGAAATGAGCCAGAAATAAAGATCGGTTAAAGGTAACTCTACCGGGTAACCAACCACGTTGCCCGCCAGTGGAGAAACAACCGCCACTAATGCCATAGAAAGAAGGAACGCCAGCAAAACCACGAAGAGAGACTCGCACAAAAACTGTTGGACCAACTGCCCTTTTAATGTGCCCATCGATTTCCGTATACCCACTTCCTTCGCTCTTTTCTCAGAACGAGCTGTACTCAGGTTCATGAAATTGACACAGGCCAAAATGAGTACAAACACCCCAATGATACCGAATAACCAAACGTATTGAATGAGCCCTCCGGTTTGAACGCCATTCTCCCAATTGGAATGCAAATACCAATCCGACATAGGATGAAGGAATATTTGAGGATCGAAGGACTTTTCATAGTCATTCAAATGGTCATACTTCACATTTATAATTTTTTTGCTGACATCCGCCATGATCGCCTCATCAGCTAGTTGGACATATAGCTGATAGGAGTTTTCATCCCAGGCTTGGCGCTCCTTGGCACTACGTACCCAGTCATTAGCAGATACATACAGTTCCCATGGCACGATAAAATGCAAATCACCAAAACTGGAGTTTGATGGAAGGTCTGCGTAGATCCCACTTACCTCAACCTTTAGCTCATTGTCCACTTCCATGAGTTGACCCATGGGGTCTGAATCCCCAAATAGTGCTTTGGCAGTCGATTCGGAAATCAAGATGGAATGAGGGTCCAACAGGCCATCACGGGAGCCCTTTTTCATTTCTAAAGTAAGCAAATGGGGAGCCTGAACATCCATGTAGGTTCCCTTTTGAATGATCCTCTTCTTTTCATGCGACAAGATATGGTCGTAGATCCAGGCAGACATCACTACATACTTAAAGTCACTGCCGTAATTAGTGGCTAGTTCTTCACCTAGCGGAAAGGGAACGGAGATTTGCGTGCGGGTATCTCCATTATATGTTTTATGCTGTAAAACCTGTGCAATTCGGTCGTAATGATCATAGGACTTATTGTAAGAGAGTTCTGCTTTTATCCAAAGCCCGATAAACATCGTGATGGCCATTCCGACAGTAAGTCCGCTGACATTGATCGCCGAGTAAGCCTTGTTTGTCAGGAGGTTACGGTAGCCTATTTTGAAGTAGTTCTTGAACATGTCTATTTGATTTGAGTTTTGACCTGTATTGATTCTTGAGTTGTATATGCGCATGAATAGAATCACATTCAGCACGTATTTGGCATTAGCTAAGAATTTCCCCCTTTGGAGCCACCGGTCATAGAGCTCCAATAGGTCTCCGCGGATCTCAGTGGCGTACTCTTCCCTGCAGTACCAATCCAGTATCAGATTGATCCATTTGGGCGGTTCTTGCCTCTTTATTTCTCCCATACCAGGTTAGGAATGTCTGTCCATAGTTGATTCCGGAGTTCTCGCGCTTCTTTGATGACTTGCTTTCCACTGGCGGTCATTTCGAATATGCGCTTTGCTCTTCCTCCCCTTATCTCATTGGCTTCTCCCATGTAGGACTTTAAGAGTCCTTTTTTCTCCAGACGCACCAATGTAGAGTGGATGGAGCTGATCGTGACATTTCGCCCGGTTCGGCTCTTTATTTCATCCTGCACAGAAACGCCATAAGCCTGTTCATTTAGCACGCCTACTATAAGCAGGCACAGCTCTTCAAACTCCCCAATCGTGACTCGTTTCATATCTTTCTGTTTTGCCGAATTTGGTAAGTTAACGAAGATGGGTCAGAATATGTTTCTGTTTTGCCGATGTTAAATGAGTTTTTTATCTGCAAGTACGAATTAGAGCAGACCCTAATTAATAAAAGGTCTCGTTCAAAGGCGGACGACAGTTCCTATAAAGAATTGCTGCAGGCTTGGTTCCACATCTAATCTCTGTAAAGCTGCATTGGTGGCAATAGTGCCGAAATCGGATCGATCCAGGTCATGGCCCTCCATTTGCTCAAAGGCACAGCGAACGGACAATGCGGAATTCACCGCCACTTCAAGGCCTAACCCCAACAGGATACGACCAAATCCCTTTGGATCGGAACCACCAACAAACTGATCTAGCGGGGTGCCATCTATCAGTACCGACTGCTTGTTGCGCCTGTATCCCACACTTCCAAAAATCAATAGCCTGTTGAACAGGTAGCCACCTTTAAAGTCCATACCCCAACTGGCTTGCCGCTTTAAGTCTAATTCACTAAAACCAATCACCAGCGGATCAAATGTATACGGGTTCGGCTCATTCACGCCGTTGACACGAAGCTCACCGCCGACCACTAACTTTTTGAAGACACGCCTGTAGCCCAGAAACCCGCCATACCCAAGGCCACCCCTGCCCGCAGGGTCGTCTACTCCATCAAAGGTGATCTGCGTATTGTAGCTGATCGTACCTATTTCTGCACCCCCATAGAAGCCCGAAAAGGTCTCCAAAAAATCTGATTGGGCATCCACTTCAAGGCTGATTAAAACAGTTGCAACCAGGACCCATATCAATCGATTCTTTAGAAATATTTTCATTCCTTTTATAAAACTACCAAACTCCGCTTGAACTAAACGGATATCTATTTTCAACGGTTAAGTTAGTTCTGTTACCGTTCCTGCCATGTCATTTTCTTCATTTAGGTTCATTAGCCAACACCAGGTCGAAGGCACTCCGCTGTACCTTCGGTCAAGCTCTTCATGACAAGGCCAATGGCTAATTGTGATCAATCGAAATTCATTTAAAAATCCATAAATTGGGAAATGCATAAATCATTGTCCCTCCTCCTAACGGGCTTCCTCACCCTCACTTTTTGCTGCCAGTCACCTGAAAAGAGAGCGCTTCAACTGCATTCGCTATTGACGGACCATATGGTGCTCCAACAAGGTCAGGATGTGGCCCTATGGGGTGAAAACACGCCCGGTGATAAAGTCACTGTGAAAGCCAGTTGGGGTGCGGAGGCCACGGCAACTGCGAATGAAAAAGGCCAATGGAATCTGAAATTGGCAACACCTGAGGCCGGTGGTCCTTATCGCCTGGAATTTGCGACGATGGATACTACCCTCTCACTCCAAGATGTGATGATCGGGGAAGTCTGGATCGGTTCGGGGCAGTCCAACATGCAAATGAGCCTGAACGGCTACATGCCCAGAGAACCCATCGACAATTATGAAGAGGAGATTGCCAATGCGAATTACCCCGAGATCAGGATGTTCAACGTCGAATGGAATCTATCGAATGCCAGGGTTGACACGGTGGGTGGCGTATGGCAGGTGTGCACACCGGAAAATGCAGGTGCATTCAGTGCCGCCGGTTACTTTTTCGCCCGCAAACTCAATCAGGACCTGGGAGTACCAGTGGGTATTATTCATACCAGTTGGGGAGGTACGGAGGCGGAAGCCTGGACGAGTAAAGAAAGTTTGGGGGCATTTCCGGAATTTATTGAAGAAATAGAATCGTATGATGATTCGGCAATTGTGGCCTGGGTAAATCAATTTTCGTCGGTAGCACTTCCAGGGTCCGCCGAAGAGTTGGAACGGTTGGATATGGGCGATAGTGAGATTGCCCAACCAGCATTTGACGATTCCGGCTGGTCTACACTCTCGCTGCCTCATCAGGGATGTTACTCGGATGATTTTATCCCTGACATTGGATTCAGGAAACGGTTGAATGGCGTATTTTGGTATCGGAGGAGTATCATGATCGATGATCCCTCCAAGCCCTATACACTCAAAATTGGAGCGATTGATGACGGTGATGTGACCTACGTCAACGGTCAAAGGGTCGGCGGGACATTGCTTTGGAATCAGGAAAGAGCGTATGATGTGCCTTCAGGTATTCTCAAAAGTGGGGTGAATACCATAGCCATTAAGCATTACGATTCAGGGGGTGGTTCTGCTGTTGTTGGCCCCATAACATTGGAAGGTCGTGATGGTGAGGTCATCGACCTGGCTGGGGAATGGTCCGCGTTATTTTATGCAGATCTGTATGGACAGGAATTGCTTAGCTACGGCCTTGACAATCAGGACAAATTGAGGGGCAGACCGCAATCGGTTCAGTATGGGCCTAACGAATTGGCTTCATCGTTGTTCAATGCCATGATCAATCCGCTGGTTCCTTATACCATCAAGGGGGCGCTATGGTATCAGGGTGAAAGTAATGTTGGGCGTGCCGGGCAATATGAAAAATTGTTCCCCACGATGATCAAAGATTGGCGAAATGAATGGGGTTACGAGTTTCCATTCTACTTTGTTCAGATAGCGCCCTTCGATTACGGGAATGGACTATCCCCAGCTTTACGAGATGCCCAACGACTAAGCCTGGCAACACCGAAAACAGGGATGGCGGTGACCATGGACATTGGTGCTTCAGCTTTTATACACCCCGGCAATAAGCAAGATGTTGGAGATCGATTGGCGAGGTTGGCCCTGGCCAATGACTATGAACAGGATATTGTCGCATCTGGTCCGCTTCACACTGGACAATCCATTGCCGGGAACAAAGTAATTGTCTCATTCGACTATGCGGATGGGCTATTTTTTAAAGGTGCCACCCATTTTGAAATTGCGGGCGAAGACAAGGTTTTTATTGAAGCCAAAGCAAATATTGTGGGCAATACCATCGAGGTTTCCGCCTCATCAGTCCCGTCACCAATGTACGTTCGATATGGATGGAAAGACTATGTCGAAGGGACACTGTTCAATGGCGAGGGCTTACCTGCGTCTTCGTTTACGAGTGAGAGGTAGTTAATGGGTACCGGTTTTCTTAATTTGTCTGTTTTTAGCACATTTGAAGTATGACCCGCATCTACCTTTCCGTTTGCTATTTGGCCAGTTTTTATGTTGCTCTTGCTCAACAAGATCCGCTTGAAACTCCGGAATGGAAGGAATATTTTAAAAATAAGACTTACGAAAAGCAAGCCTTGAAATTTTCGGATGAGACGTTTTGGGACATCAATGATAGTTACATTGCCTATCAAGAATACCCATTATTGCTCATCTATTCCGACGGAACCTCCAGACTCATTCAATGGTCATTTGAGGGACTGGATAAACTGATCTACAAGAAAGAAGCGTTCACAGCAACTGATTTTGTGCGCTACGAAAAAGAAAATCTTACCTACATAGTTTTCGATAGTGTCCTCTACAAAAATCCGCAAGTTGGCAACAAGATAGCGGGCGACTTTATGATTGTCTATAAGAAAGGTCCAATTAGCCTTTACCGCGAATACTACACTTCACCCATCACAAGGGACAATATTGAATCTGTGCTCACCCCCTATTATTTGGGGGAAATGGTAAAGAACTTTTACCTGGGAATTCTCAAAAAAAAGTTGATGAAACTGGTGGAGGAGTATCCTGCGCTGCGGCAGAAGATTAAAGATGAAACCGATGGCTATCGGGAGGAAGAGGAAGATATGCTCCGGATAGCAGCGGAATACAACAGTTGGACAAAGGAAAACTATCCTTACCGATACGCGGATCATGCCGTATTTATGTGGCAAGAACCGGAATACTAGCTCGAAAGGATCTCACAGTGGAGCTTCTCCTCGGGGCAAGATGCCTTTTGATTGTTGATTGATGACGTTTCTTGGGCTGCAACCAAAAGCCTTTTTAAAGGCAAATGAAAAATGTGAAAGGTTCTCGAACCCAGCAGAAAGATACACCTCGGAGGCTTTTTGTTTTTCGGCCGAGAGTTTATAGTAAGCTAGCTCCAATCTTTTCTCGGTAAGCCATCTTCCAGGCGTGTTCTTAAATATCTTTTTGAAATCAGCTTTGAATGTAGTTAGGCTTCTACCTGTCAGAAAAGCAAATCGCTCCAGCGGCAGATTGTACATAAAGTGCTCCTCCATATACTTCTCAAGGTCTACCTTCCCTATTTCACTAAATGTGCCAAGGATCGAACTTGCTCTTTTATCTACTTCATCAATAATCGTCAGTACCTCTTGAACTTTTATTGAAACCAGTGAAGCTGGAAGCTCATCCTGGGTGTCAAAGTATGAAAGCAAGGACCCGAAAAAACTATCCAGCAAAGGATTTGGATTTATAGGCCTTTGCTTCGCCATATTTTCACTCCAATTTTCGGTTACCGCCTTGTCACGATAAAATTGACGAAGTTCCTCTTCCGAAAGGAGCATGGACACAGCTTTGAAAGGGTGCCCGTCAACAGGCCCTTTCACAACTCGGGTTAGTTGATTTTTCGGAACTAAAACAGTATCTCCACCCGAAAAGATCAAGGTTTTATTTCCATAGATCATAGTCAATTCACCGGAATAGACGAAAACGATAATGTGTTGGGGAGAAACATGCTCCCATGTATATTGCTTATCAACTGTCCCGGATAAAAATACCCTGCCTTTGTTCGTCACTGTTGGTTCCATTCACTTTTCACAATTGAAATTTTTGACCCGTTTCTTCTTCTGAGATCGCCCATAATCTAGCCGCTACTTCTTTGTCAAGCGCATGGGGTTCCAATTTACATTCACCCACTGGTCCGGTCCAGTAATTTCGTCCTGTAGGCCCGTAGAAGCCGCCTTGATCCAAGTCTGGTTCCGTGGCACACATCAATTCCGGATAGGAGCCTTTTTCAGCGGATTGTACCATAGGAGATAATTTCATGAGTTGCCAAATGAAGCGAGTCATCAAACTACCGCTGGTTTTGATAAGTGACGTTCTGGAGGCACCAGGATGACATGCATATACTTTTACGTCCGTCTTTCCCAACCTTTTCAACCTATTTTGCAATTCATAGACTGTCATAATCTGTGCTAATTTACTCTGGCTGTAGGCGGCATTTCCTGTGTAGTCTTTTTCCCAGTTCATATCCTCAAACTTGATGGTTTTCAGTCCCATTTTATAACCTTCACTGCCTACGACCACTATGCGACCTTTGGATTTTTCAACTAATGGAAAGAGTAAAGCTTGCAGTGTGAAATGACCGTAGTGATTGACCCCTAGCTGACTTTCGTAACCATCAACAGTAAGTTGCTGATCGGGCACCTGGGCAATGGCACCATTGCAAATCAACGCATCTATATGTGGCACCTTCTCCAGTATCTGTTGAGCCGCTTTTCGTACAGACGCTTGAGATCCCAAGTCCATTATGATATTAGACAGATCAACGTTATTACCACATTCTTCTTTCAAAGCGCGAATCACATGCTCAGATTTCCTGGCATTGCGGTTGAGCATCACGACATTTGCTCCCTTGGACAACAATATCCTTGCAGCTTCAAACCCTGTGCCGCTTGTAGTACCTGTTATTATGTAGATTTTTCCAGTTAGATCCCCTATTCTGTCAGGTGTCCACCCTCGTTTTCCAAATTGATTCTCCTTCTTCATCTATGTATGTTTCAGTTATTGTGAAACAAAGAACAGGAGAAGTCAAATCTATAACTTTGTTTAAAAGTCGTTTTTACTTTGTTTAAAAGTTATTTATTAATCAAGCCTCTCGCCTCTCCGATAAACACGGAAACTCCATCCTGACTTGCATTGAATTAGCTGAGTCCTAATTTTGCGCCGTGGAGAAAAAGAAGCTTATCAGATCGCAGTTGATCACACCGGAAGGAATGGAACGCCTGAAAGAAGAGCACGATCACCTCTGGCGGGTGGAACGTCCTGAAACGACCAATAAGGTTTCCTGGGCAGCCAGTTTGGGAGATCGCTCCGAAAATGCTGATTATCACTACAACAAAAAGCGCCTTCGCGAAATCGACAAGCGATTGCTCTACCTACGTAAGTGTATTGACGGCTTTAAGGTAATAGACTATCACCCCCACATGGATGGCAAAGTCTCGTTTGGCGCCTGGGTTACTATCAAAAATGCTGAGAAGGGACTAACAAAGCGCTTGCGCATCGTAGGCTATGAGGAATTGATTGGCAACAAGGACCACATTTCCATGGACTCCCCCATGGCGAAAGCCCTACTAGATAAAAAAATCGGCGAAGAAGTGATCGTGGAAACCAAAATAGCCCAATTCGTCTGGCGTATTGAAGCAATTGAATATTCAAAGGGAGCATGAGCCTGCCTCACTACTGGTAACGCCAATAGGTCAAGTCTGTAGCTCAGGCAGGAACAACTGAAACCATCACTTCAACCACCGCTCAAACCAGGCTTCCAATCTCGTGTACATGTCAATACGGTTTTGCGGGTTTCGGAAACCGTGCGGTTCGTTGGGATAAGACTTGCTTTCAAACACTTTGTTCTCCTCTGCCAGAATCTTCACCGCGAGCTCATACTGCCGAAAAGGTGCCCGTACATCAGCTTCTCCGTGCATAATGAGTAACGGCGTTTTTACATTTCGAACCCTGGAAAGCGCATTACTCACGGCATATATCTCCGGCCGCTCTTCCGGGGACCCACCATGCCCTGTTTTTGTGAATATCTTGCCTATTCTATCCGCATTGGTATAGGCATCACCAAAGTCATAAATGCCGGCCATCGGAACCGCTGCATCGAAAGCCTCCGGTACCCTGGTAATCGCCGCCATGGAAGTAATGCCACCATAGCTATAACCATAAATTCCTACCTTCCCATTGGACCACTCCTGCGCACGAATGAAGTCTGCTGCTGCCGCCGCATCCTTGGCCTGTCCATTGCCCCAATCCTGGATACTGAGGTTCTGAAATGGACGCCCGAAGCCAGAACCACCACGATAATTGACCGCTATGACAACATAATCTTCCCTTGCCATGTATTGCTCGATGGGGCTCAGGCGCTTGTAATAGGTGTTGGTGCCACCACCGTGCACATGGACCAGGGAAGGGTATTTTTTGGAAGAATCAAAGTCAGGTGGGTAATACACAAAACCCTGAATATACAGGCCATCCCAACTGCGGTAGCTGATTTCCTCAGGTTCAGTCAAACCTTCCCAGTCCGTACTGAAGTTCGTCAGCCGTTTCGTAGTGCCTCCTTCTGCCTTGATGTAATCGACCTCATTACCCCTGGTAGCCGTGGATCGCACAAAAGTGAAAGCACTCCCATCGGCATTGGCAGAGTAATTAAAAAAAGTACCGCCCATATTGGTAACACGCGTGGCCACCCCTCCTGACGCTGGCACCCGCCAAAGTTCTACCTCTGATCTCTCCTGATAGGGAAAAAACAGTTCTTTTCCATCGCCCGACCAGCTTACTGTGTGATTGAATAACAAGTCGGTGGCATGGACCTGCATTTGAAGCTTTTTGTCTGTACCCTTGTTCGGGTCGACCAGGTATATATAAGAAAGATCCTCATACCAGTATTCGTCCTTAGCGTTAGCAAATAGAGCAATTTGGGAGCCGTCTGGAGACCAAACAGGTGCTGACATGGCCATGAGGTTTTGAGAAACCTGGCGTTCTTCGCCGGAACCGACATCTACGACCCAGATATCATCTTCCCAGTAGTCTCCTTTGAAAGAGTAATAGGCAATTTGTTTGCTATCGGGTGACCAGGAGGGGAAATACCTGAAGTCATCCAATTCCATGGCATTTTTAGTGAGTTGCCTGCTTTTTCCGTCACCATCGGCCGCAACTAACCAAATATCCTGGTACCCGGATCTGCCACTGTAAAAGGCAATTTGACTGCCATCCGGGGAGGGTTTCGGAGCTCTTTCATCCAAGTCATCATTGGTGATCCGCTTGGCTTCTATCTGCCCCACCTTGATGGTCCAAACGTCGTTTTGGTGCGTGAAAGTGATGGTTTCATTGTCATTGAACCAGGATGGCGACGTGCCTGCTATCCAAAATTTTGGAGGTTGGTCATTTGCAATATCTATGAGAAAAATGCCGGCTGCGTCGGCTGTGCGGGCAGTAACTGCGACTTTACTTCCATCAGGAGACAGGACGGCCCTACCTGCTGAGTAATTTTTGGTATAGATATTTTCCCATGTTAAAGGAAGCTTTTCCTGGATTGCGAAAGAACGCTGTAGCACATGCCAGCAGTGAGTAGTATCAGTCGGTAGAAGGATTTCATTGGCCCTCAGGTCTATGGTTCAATTTCTTTAACTCATTAATAATAGAGTAAATATTTTAGTTCCATCGATGATACGTGATAGCCGGGGATTCTGAGTGACAGGATTTATGTCAATGGGTCCTATCGTGAATACAAGAATGTGACTTACAGCTTCATGAGCGCTTCGAAAAAGCCCATATTTTCGCCCCTGTTTTTCACCACCAGTATGGGGATATCCGAATCCAGCAGCAGCACTTTCTCAACTACAGAGCCCAACAGGAGCGCTGAACTCTGCGTTCTTCCTCGCGATCCGATTAAGATCAGATCTGCACCTGAATCATGTGCATAGTCATTGATAAGTGTGGCCTTCGGTTGATCATCAGATAAGATATACTCGCACGGGTAGTTTTCCTTGACATGATGCTCTTCCATGAATCGCTTCATATCGTCCATGGCATGTCCTTTCATGATTTCAGCAAACTCCTCGTAGGATTTGCCGGTCTTGTAAAAACCAATGGGCACTTCGAATAAATGTGAGAAATGAATGGAGACCGCAGCCTGTTCTTGCATTTGCATGGCAAGCTGTAGGGATAGAGCTGAATGTTTAGAAAAATCAACCGGAACGAGTACTTTTTTGATGTCTGGATTAAATGTTTCTGTCGCAAATAGTATAGAGGCGGGACTTTTTCGAACTATATGTCCGGCCAGCAAGCCTGAACCTTTAAGACTTTTCTTTCGACCCAAAATCACCAGGTCAGCGTTTTTTATTTTGGACAGGCGCAAAAACGTTTCAAGTGGCGGACCTTCTTGTACGATTATATCGTGGATGATGTCGTCACCCTCAAAGAGATGAGACACTTTGTGGGCAATGCCATCTTCGATATTTTCATCGAGTGGGGCCAGCAGGTCAGGATATTTATCGGTTAGCTCCGGCGACAACTCCAGTTGTTCAGCCACATGAACAAAAATGATCCGCCTCAGTGGCAGTATTTTCAGAACCGCATCCAGGTATGCGATAATCCGATCGTCCATTTCAGTCAGATCGAACCCTACCATTGCCACTTCATAGTGCGATGTACTCATTTCTTTGCTCATTTTCTTTCTTGTTTCATTCTAACCCCCTTTTTTCAGCCATTGCGAGGCCAACCCACTTTCCCCAAAGCTCTCTAAGAAGTAGACCTAATTGGGTGATGAATAGAAGGATTGAACCTGATTTATCTCAGAATCTAGCCATCGAGGTTTTTGAGCATTGTTCTCGAAAATTGATAAGGAATGAGGTAATAGCTTTTAATTGATCTTAGCTAATTGACCTGATCGCGGTTCACAATTCCCCATCTTTTACAAGCTGATCGGCCTTGGACACCAGGACAATTTCCACTACCAACAACGGCACCAGCAGGAAGACTCCAACAAAGGAAAGCACCAAACTCATATAAGAGATGCCAAAGGCGATTTCCAGGCGACCTGCGATTTTAGCCACTCTCCCCATGCCATCCTGAAGTTTAAGAAGTCCCATGCCTAGTACTACAGAAATCGCACCAAGAGGAGCAACTGACAGGGTTCTGACCGTACTAACGAAGCCGCTGATATCCTGCGTATAGAGGATAATGGCCACCTCTGTGAAATAAAGAAGGGGAACGAAGATCATTGACAGATACGCAGCTACCTTCAATAAATGTATTTCAAATAGCAAGGCGAGGGACAGAATTCCTCGAGTAAAGAGAAAGAAAGAAATAGCAGCCATGACCTTTACAATAGCCATCGCTGGTATGATAAAATAATCTTCATTCAACTGTTCTGAGAATGCCCCCAGGCCCTGCTCCATCAAAACCATCAAAAGGTAGATGATACCGGCAATCCAGGCGGGCATGAAAGCAAGTTTAAGCGCTGAGTCAGACGTTCTCACTAGCCACATGCTGTTAAAGGTCTCCATGAGAAGTCCGCCTCTAACCTTCACCTGAGGGCCAAACCATTGGTTTTCATCCTCACCCAGCGCTTTTAGAAGTATCTTAATTGTGGCCAGGCGAGGTGTGACGGCCCCTGATTCAATGCGTTGAATCGTGCGTACGCTGACATGGCATTTTTCTCTTAACTCAAGCTGTGTCAATCCTCTTTCCATGCGAAGATCGCAGAGCTTTCGCCCAAGATTTGGCTGACTAATTGGATTGTTGTTTTCCACGAATATGCGTATATCGATAAGTAAATATGAGTAGGGCCACGAGGGTTATGAACTGCACCATCGCACCAAAATACTCATTTGATTCTAGCATTTCTTCTGTCGGGTCAGTTGCAAAGTCAATCGAGCATACCGCTGGAATCCAATATTTGTTGCCAATGATTGCCAAAGCCAGGTTTAAACCAAAATGAAATCCAGTTGGCAGTGCAACGCCATTTGACCTCAGTGCCAGTAAGCCAAAAGCAAAACTCCATACGCCTGGCCCCGCAAATGATGCAAAAAGCGACCATCCTCCTATATAATGGTATAGAGCAAAAAGAATAGCAATCACAATCTGTGCCGGCCACACCCCGTAAGCGTCTCTAAGCTTGAAAAAAGGATAAGACCTAAATGCCAACTCCTCCATAAACGCCAACGGGATCAGGGATAATGACATCCACGTGAAATGCCTTAGGTCCACATTCGTCGGGCTGATGACCAAACCGCTGTACCAGGCTTGGGCTAAAAAGAAGCATATGGCAATGACTAACCCACTCGCAGCGCCTTTTGCAAACCTGAGCAGCGTTCGCTTATCCGTAGTTAAAAAGTAAACGTGGTGAGATTTTTTCTCAATTCTTATCAAAATATAGATGATAAGTAAGGCCAATGAACTACCCCCGATACCGTAGGTGAATCGTTCATTTAAGCCAAGAAAGAATGGCGGTATACTCAACAAATACGCGGCCATGAGCGATGTAGAGAAGAGCGCGGGTACGACGAGAGCGGTGCCGAAGATCTTGAGGTTTTTAGTACCTGTCATTTCAATACTGTTCGTTGGTTGACAAGGCTATTGATCGCCTTAACAAATCAAGAATAATCGACACGACATTGAGGCGACATCTGCGAAAGAACCAATTCCTGTGGATTTCAAGCCATATCTCGGCACGCTAGCATGTGGGTAGTGGCAAGATCTAACGTGTCTGTGTCATTCATATACTTCATGGCAGCGCAAAAGCCATGTACTGATCTCCTGATTTAGTACCCATTTTTCCACCACCACACGCTATGACAACATATTGTTTGCCATCGATTTCGTAGGTTGCTGGTGTTGCATATCCTCCAGCGGGAAGATCAAATTCCCATAGCTTCTCGCCTGTCGCCGAATCAAAGGCCCGAAACTTTTCGTCATTGGTAGCAGCAATAAAAAGTAGACCGCCCGCTGTGACCACAGGTCCACCGTAATTTTCAGTACCAGTCTCGGGGTACGCCGGGTCCTGCACCGAATCATCATTACCCAACGGGCGCGACCAAACAAAGTCTCCCGTATTCAGATCAATGGCATTCAGGGTTCCCCAGGGCGGTTTGACCACCGGATAACCCCTGTCATCCTTGAACCGTCCAAAGCCTGAGATGGCATACGGCGTATCTCCAATGGCTTTCGTACGATGGTCACCTGTGTCATCCTGGGATGCTTCAATCCCCATTAGGAAATTGGTCACTGACTGCACTTCTTCTTCTGAGAGGTTGGGCATGCCAGGCATCGCTCCCCGCCCATTGACAATTACGTCGGATATATCCGCTGCCATCAATCGGTCTTCTAAACCCTGAAGGGATGGAATTGCGCCCAGGCCCTGCAAGTTTCCGCCATGACACCTGGAGCAGTGTACCTGGGCGACCGTGGCCCCGGGGCTAAGCTTCAAGCCATCCTTCGTTCCTACCTCTGACATCCGCACGATCCAGGCCATTTCGTTTCCGTTTACGTACAAAATTCCCTTTCGGGGATCTACCGCAGCACCTCCCCATTCTCCCCCACCATCAGCTCCAGGGTAGAGTATAACACCCTGGGTATCAATCGGTATGAACTGACCAGCGGATGTGACCTCCCTAAATTTTTGTCGAACGGTCTTCCGCGTGTTGTTCTGCTTTTTGTCAATGAAATCATCCACAAAAGCCGGTTGATTGGGAGCATAAAGATCCTGTTCGCGGAGTTCTTGTCGTGCAAAAGGTTTCGGCAGCAATGGGAGCGGCTGTGTCTTTGCAGCTTGGTCGCCAGCTAGTTTGGTGGCAGGGTACTCCTTTTCTTCAATGGGGAACAGAGGCTCACCCGTCTCCCGGTTAAACACGAAAACGTGACCCGATTTGGTGATTTGAGCCACAGCGGGAATGGTTTCATTGTTACGTTTGACTTCCAATAAGTTGGGAGGCGCAGGCAAGTCGCGATCCCACAGGTCATGCCTGACCATTTGGTAGTGCCAAATCCTTTTGCCGGTATTGGCATCCAGGGCCAGTAAACTATTAGCAAAGAGATTATCGCCAATTCGATTTCCGCCATACCAATCAAAAGCGGCGGAACCTGTGGGTGCATAGACAATCCCTCTTTCCGTATCCAATGCCATCCCGGCCCAGTTATTGGCGCCACCTATTGATTCGAGCGCTCCTTCTGCCCAGGTATCCGCACCGAATTCCCCTGCTTGAGGAATGGTACGAAAGATCCATTTCATTTCTCCGGAGAGCACGTCATATGCTCGTATGAAGCCCGGAGCCGCTCCAGGTGATTCCGAGGTACGCAGACCAATGATGAACAGGTTGTTGTAGATCACGCCAGGAGTGGTGAGCACCACCGTCAACCGACTGGGATCCCTTCCCAAATTTTCTCGTAGGTCAATGCTTCCATCAGTTCCAAATGCCCTGATGAGCGTCCCATCAGCTATGTTAACCGCAAACAACCTGGGACCGGAGGAAAAGAACAAGCGATCTGGCTCCACTCCATCAGAAGTCCATAACATAAACCCTCTACAAATCCCGAGGCCTGACTGATCCTGGATCGGGCTTTTAAATGTCCAAACTTCATCACCTGTTTGCGCATTGAGTGCGAACAATTTGTTGCTGGCATTTACACCAAATAGCAATGAATCATGAATCAACGGGTTGGCTTGTATTTGAGAAGTACGCCCTTCCTGTAGACCGCCGCTTGTGTACGTCCAAACTGGTTTCAGGTCTTGAACATTCCCAGTATTGATCTGATCCAATACGGAAAATTGTGAACTGGTTGGATCTCCTAAATAATGACGCCATGTCGTGTGATGACCTCCGATCCTGGAATCCGTTTCCGGGGCTTCCTCTTGCCTACAAGAAAACAGGACTATCCCTATGAGGATCAGTGCCTTATGAATGGTTTTCATCTTTTTACAGCAGTTGCACCGTTGATAAAACCTACTTCAAGGAAGCTTTGACCTCTTCCAAACGATTGAGCAAAACAGTCAGTTCATCCGATAACTCTTCATATACCGCATAAGCGGCATCTGTTGGTTTCGCTTCTCCCGTCTCTACGCTCCTTCTTAAAGAGCTCAATCTATTGTTGAGTCGGATCGGAAAGTTCAAAGGGTCTTGCGGGCTCTGATTTTTGGTTTGGTAGAGGGCCTCTTCGATGGCAGTAAGTTGTGACACCCATGACTCATTGGCTTCATCCTGCATCAATTCGGATTTCATATTTCGAATTTCTATAACTGCCTCATTAGCAGTAGTTTCTTTGCCAATTATCTGGAGTGATAGTTCAAATTGCTCTTTCAAATCATCAGCTGTTACCCCCGATAGATTTGGATCCATCTGAATGTTAAAATCAAAGGTCTTGGAATAGGATCCGGCCGTTAGCCGCACTTTGTATGCTCCGATAGGCGCTTTGGGTCCACGGGCTGGTCGGGCACTCCAGATGATCATCCCATCAAATGTGGTGGCTCCTGGATATCTCAGATTCCAGGTGAATTCGTTGACTCCCTTGGCCACTGTAGGAACCGTACTGCCGCCTCTTAGCCACCATGGTAAGTTGGGGTCTGGTTTATATTCCAATTGATCGCCGACAAAAGTATTGATCACAGTGTTATTGGCATCCAGGATTTCAATCTGAACAGAATCTATTTGCTCTTTCAAATAGTACTGCACCTTGAGACTGTAGATACCACGAATAGGGTCAGATGGTTGGAAGAGTGCGACCGATTCCTCCATCATGTTCTGGCTGACTTCTCTCAGGGGGTTAATGTCATCCAATATCCAAAAACCGCGACCGTGCGTACCCAGAACCACATCATCATTTTTGACCACCAAGTCACGAATGGGGGTATCAGGCAAATTCATCTGCAGCGATTGCCATTGATCACCGGCATTGAATGAGACGTAAGCTCCGTGTTCAGTGGCTAGGAATAACAAACCCGGCTTCTTATAATCTTCTCGCACTGCACGGGCAAAGTGACCGTCAGCTATGCCGCTTGTGATTTTCGTCCAGTTCTTACCATAGTCCGTAGTGCGAAAAACATAAGGCTGTCGATCATCGACCTGATACCTATTCGCCGCTATATACAGTGTACCGGGGTTATGGATTGATTCTTCTATGATGCTGACCCTGGAATATTTTGGCAGGTCTTTGGGCGTAATGTCGTTCCACTTCTTGCCTCCATCTCTGGTAATATGGACTTTGCCATCGTCAGAACCTGCCCATATGGTATTGACATCATGGTTTGAAGGTGCGAGAGCAAAAACAGTTGCATAAATCTCGGGGCCATTCATATCCATGGTAATGATGCCTCCTGTCTTACCCAAAGTTTCCGGATCCGCATAAGTAAGATCAGGACTTATTTTCTCCCAGGTCTGTCCGTCATTTGTGGTTTTCCAAATGTGCTGCGAGCAAGTGTACATGATAGACGGATCCAGTGGAGAGAACATAATGGGGAATGTCCACTGCCATCGCTCCGGAAGTGAATTGGCTGGTTCGCCTGAAAAGAATCGCGGGTACACCTGAATATCCCGGATTTGTCCTGTTTTTCGATTATATCTGGTCAGAAGGGCTCCCTGGCTTCCAGCATAAAACACATCAGGATCTGTCGGGCTCTGGGTAATCCATCCACTCTCACCCCCACCCACGGCATAATGCCATTTGTCAAAGCCCCGTGCTTGCATATGACTCCAGCCATCACTTGGCATCGCCAACGTACTGTTATCCTGCTGCGCACCAGCTACGTGATAAGGCACATCACTGGTTGTCATTACATGGTAAAACTGCGTCGTAGGAAAGTCCAGAGGTGTCCAGGTCTTCCCGCCATTGATACTTACGCTACCACCCCCGTCGTTGGAGTTGATCATTCGATCAGGATTGTTGGGATCTATCCACAAGTCGTGAAAGTCTCCATGCGGAGGCTTCAGCTCTATGTCAAAGGTCTTGCCCCCGTCTGTGGACTTCCAGAAATCAACGTTGAGGCAATAAACGGTCTCGGGATCTATGGGATCTGCATAAACACGAGAGTAATAAAATGCCCTTTGTCTGAGCTTACGCTCCTCGTTCGTCTTTGTCCATGTCCAACCCCCGTCATCGGATCGGAAGATTCCACCCTCATTCGCTTCCACCACGGCCCACACGCGATCAGGATTTGCTGGTGAGACCGTCACACCTATTTTACCAATGGGTCCTTCGGGCATTCCTGGGTTGCCCGTTAAATCAATCCAGGTATCTCCACCGTTTTCGGATTTCCACAATTTGCAAAATGGACCGCCGCCCCACATCTTCCAGGCTTTGCGATACACTTGCCAGGTTGTGGCATACAAAACCTCAGGATTCCTTCTATCAATGATCAGGTCAGCGGCACCGGCCTTGGGGCTCTCGTACAGAATTTTCTTCCAGGTATTGCCGCCATCTATCGATTTGAAAACCCCTCGTTCTTCATTGTCGCCGTAGGGATGACCCAATGCGGCTACATATACAATATCGGGATTAGTCGGATGAATGCGAATCCTTGAAATCGCCTGTGTTTCCTTAAGACCCAAGTGTCGCCATGTTTTTCCGCCATCTTTTGATTTATAAACACCATCTCCTTGTGTGATACTGCCTCGCAGCTGCGTCTCTCCACCCCCAATGTAAACTACATCAGGATTTGTCTCCGCCACCGCCACTGCGCCTATGGAGGAGGAGGAAATTTGACCATCTGTTACGGGAAACCACTCATTGCCGCCATCGATCGTTTTCCAAAGACCACCGCCAGTCGCACCGAAATAGTATTCGTGTTCGCGTCCCGGGCTTCCGGCGCAGCCTAGTGATCGCCCCCCTCGATTTGGCCCAATATTCCGCCATTCCATATTTGAATAAAATGATGGGTCGATCGTGGGTTTTGAGGGCTGTGAGGAAATTGTGTGTGTGAAACTGCCTAGCGTCAGGGCTAGCAAATAAGTTAGGAATCGGTTCATAAGGTTAGGGAATGATTGTGCGAATGAATATAGTCAACAACCTCCTAAATTATACTTTCCAAGAGGGATACTTACACCGTCGGCGACCGACCATTCCAAATGGTGCGCTGGGCTTGGTTCTTGCTCGTCGCAGGACGTAAAAGGTGGCAACGCCAGCTCCACCAAAAGAATGTTAGAGTGTGTTTTAGGCTATATTATACCCCTTACTGGTGGTTAAACAGCACTTTTAAATCATCCTAAAACCCAGACCATAAGGAGGTAAAAAACAGAGGGACACAATAAAACACCAATGCCCGTATAGAATGTAGCGGTTAAAGCCCCATACGGCACGAGTTTGGGATCAGTAGCGGCGAGGCCCGCGGCAACACCACTAGTGGTACCGATCATCCCTCCGAAAATCATAGCAGTACCAGGATTGTCCAAACCAATGTATTTTGCAACGACTGGGGTGATGATCGTAACAAAAATCGTCTTGACCACACCCGCTGCAATACTGATAGCAATCAAATCGGAAGAAGCACCGATTGCCGAACCCGTGACGGGACCTACGATGTACGTACAGGCGCCCGCGCCAATGGTGACAAAGCTTACTGCGTCCCTATAACCCATCGCATACCCTATCGATCCACCGAGAAAGAAAGTGAACGTGACGCCTATAAAAAGGGAAAGCACACCTGCCAGACCAGTTTTTCGGAGCTCAGATAAACTTGCTCCCATGGCCGTGGCTACTATGGTAAAATCCCGAAACATTGAACCTCCCAACAAGGCCATGCCTGCGAGTAGCGGATAACTTGCGATCCCCTTCTCCCCACCGAAGTAAGCCAAAACCAAGGCACCAAGAATTGCTAGTGCTACCCCCGGAATGCGATTGTCGAATACCTTCCTGGAAATCCAATCGCAAACGAAAATCATCATGCCCACGGCGAGGAAGGCCACGATCAGGCCATTTTTGACAAGCAGGTCTTGTAAAATCGCCATCATGATTCTTGTTTAATGCCACCCCACTTTGCCAACAAAGGAATCAGCACGTAGCACCCTCCCGTTGCGACTATACCTGCCACGACAGCCACCCATCCACCCGATAGCGCGGCCTGTACATTTAAAACTGATGACATGGCAATCACCACCGGAATGTACATGCTACTCCAAAAAATAACGCCAGCTTTCGTCTCAGTATGCATATCGGTAGTCTTATAAAATCGATCGTTGGCCAGTACCAACAAAAGCATTCCGATACCAACACCGCCTACATTACCCCCAATTCCTAATAGCTCACCCAGGTATTTTCCCGTAGTTTGTCCTATCAGATAGCATGCCGCTAAAAATGCAACGCCGTATATTTTCATCTACTTTTTTTTTAACTCCTCCTTGAGTTCGTTCTTTACCACCTTCCCCATCGCGTTTCTTGGAAGATCCTCAATCACTTTCATGATTTTCGGGATCTTGTAATTGGGAAGCCTGGTTTTCATCCATGCTCTGAGTGACGACTCGTCAAAGCTCTTCTGGGTAACCAACCCCACGGCCACGACCTCACCCCATTCTTCATCGGGAATGCCAACGACACCACAGTCTTTAACGTCATCATATGTCCTTAGGACTTCTTCTATTTCAAGTGCAGAAAGTTTATAACCCCCCGATTTTATGATGTCGATAGAACTGCGCCCAATAATCTTAAAATAGCCGTCACTGATGATGGCTACGTCACCGGTTTTAAACCAGCCATCCTCGGTGAACGCTTCTTGTGTTGCCTTTGATTGTCGCCAATATTCATAAAAAACACTTGGACCCTTAACTAAGATTTCTCCTTGCTCACCGGGCAATACGGGATTCATCATTTCATCTACGAGCTTTGTTTGCACACCAGGCAATGGCTCCCCAATATGTCCTGGTATCCTTTCTCCTTCGTAGGAATTGCTAATAGCCATGCCAATCTCGGTCATTCCATATCGCTCGAGTAAAGTATGGCCACTCATTTTTTTCCATTTCTCCAATACTGATACAGGCAATGCTGCTGATCCGGATACCATGAGCCTCATCTCCTGAAGTCCACTGGAAATCTCTTCTTGCTTGTCCTTGTCGTAAGTTTCCCAGCGGGCAATCAGCTTAAAATAAATGGTCGGTACGGCCATAAAAACATTTACTTCTTTTGAGGCAAGTCGATCTAATAACGCAGCTTCCTCAAATGCCATGAACTCACACGTAGCACCTGACCACAGCGCACAACATAATACGTTGATGATGCCATGCACATGGTGCAATGGAAGCACATTGATGATGCGATCCTCTGAAGACCATTTCCAAGCTGAGACCAGCGCTATTATTTGTGCTTCAATGTTAGCGTGGGTTGTTACTACACCCTTGGGAGAGCCGGTAGTGCCACTGGTGTACAGGATCATAGCCCGCCGATGGGCAGCTACCTCAGGCAATGTATTATCCATTCCTGAATTTTCGTAGGGAAATACCAGCGAAATGTCTTGATCGGATACCAAGGCCCTAAGCTCATCAGCATAATGTTCTGAACAGACCAATTGATCTATTGCTGCATCGGCAATCACATACTGGTGGGACGCTGCCGGAGCTTTTGTATTCAGTGGCACCGCGATACCCCCTGCCTGCCATATCGCCCATTGTACCTTTACATATTCAAAACCCGGATCTACCAGAAAGCCGATCCGTTTCTCCTCAAGATCATTGCTACCACCCAACAGCACGCTGGCAAACTCTTGGGATCCAGTAAGAAGTTCTTGATAGCTATAGGATCTATCATTGGAAACAATCGCCAGGTTTGACGAAAAAGCGTAGGCCTGTCTGATGAGGTTAAGCATCCACTACGAATATAATCGATTAATGAAATCCCTATATCCTGTGCCTGGTCGGGCTATACCTCAAGAGTGCCAGCAAAGCTGACCAGCCCTCCCCCTGAATCAATACCCTTTATTAATGCCCTTCTCTACCGCAGGAACGCCTCGTTCCATCCAATCTGGCATGGGTTGAGCCATTAGATAATGATCAAAGTACTGCTGCATCCGGACCTGGAAGTCCTTGATGTTTTCGCGCTTTGTAGGCCAGTGTGGTTCATCATTGTAGTTCAACATCCAGGAAGGTTTATTGAACCTACGCAGGGCAACAAATAGTTCAATGCCCTGATACCATGGCACTGCTCCGTCTTTATCATTGTGCATGATCAGCAAAGGCGTGTTGATCTGATCTACATAGAATATCGGAGAGTTCTCAATATATCGGAAAGGATACTCCCAAAGTGTACCTCCTATCCTACTTTGACTATGCTCATACTGGAACATTCGACTCAGTCCCGAGCCCCATCGGATACCTCCATAGGCGCTGATCATATTGGCCACTGGCGCTCCTGCTTCAGCACATTTGAACATATCTGTCTGCGTTATCAGGTAAGCGGCCTGATAGCCACCCCAACTGTGGCCCTGCACGCCGATACGTTCCTCATCCACATAACCTTCCTCGATTAGCTGTGTCACTCCTGGAATTACGGCATCGTAACAACTCTTGCCAGGATACCCATCCCGATAAATGATATCCGGAATGAAGACGATATAACCCCTGCTGGCGTAATAGGACGGCCGGATAATGGAGCGATGAGGAAAAGCACCATGATAGGCATGCAGCCGGTGCGCATTTCGCTCGTAGAAATACACCATCAAAGGATACTTTTTGGTTGGATCAAAATTCTCCGGCTTGTAAAGCAGCCCCTCCAACTCGGTGCCTTGCAAGGAGGTCCAATTCATTAATTCTACCGTACTCCAGTTAAATTCCGACTGTTGGGGGTTGGCATTACTCAGCCTGGTCACCTTTTTGAAACTCAGGTCCGAGGCCTGCAAATCCGGGAATTCCTGGTTAGTAGCGCGGGTAAATATGACACGGTCGCTGTTCTTCGCTTTTCTCAGTCCAGCCAATTCAAAATCTCCTTGATAAAGCATTTTTACGGGCCGCTCATCATTAAGCACCCCAAAACCCGTTCCTTTCGTTTTTTCATTGAATGTGCCGACAACTGCGCTTTTCAGAGTGACTACAGGATCTTCATTATCCAATGTTATCACGCGATGGCGAATACGTTCAGCTCTTCCGTTTGTCAGATTGATGGCATCACTTTTACCATCAGGGTCCACTTTCCAGATGTCATATCTGTCATTGAGGAGTACGAATTCGTCGTTTTTCGTCCAACCAGCAATACCGTAAGGTCTTGGAAAATCGGGATGGTCGTCCTCTTCGTCAAATAAGCTTGTCGGGATCTTACTGGACAGATCCACCTGGTTTTCGGACTCGATGTTGTAACTATACCATACGGAATCTTCCACATCATACCAAAGAAGATAATTACCAAAAAGGGACAGGCTTTCCATCCCCCTCACTCCCGAAGTTATCTCTCTTTTCTCGTCCAGTTTTAAATCGAAAACATATATGTCTTCTCGAGGTGGAAACCCCTCCCATGTTACATTTCGGTAATAAGGTTTATCGTCCTTGCTCAACATCCGATGCGAATTGGCTTTGTCATCATCGAGGGACGTTACCTGGTCAGTAGTTTCATCAGCGATCTGAATGACCCTATTCGTTGCAGGCAAGAAAGCGGCCAGGTAGTTCTTCTTGAGGTCATTCTCTTTATTGTACTCCTGCTGGGTCATCATTCGGCCGTCTTTGTAATTCCAAACTTCTACCTGAATAATTTCATCCTCCAACAGCGTAGTGTCTTGTACTAGTGGCTCCGGCGACGTTCCAAAATGAACGCGACTGCCGGTCTTTGAAAAGCTTACCGTTCCATGCTGACTCACAATCCAGTTGTCAGATAAGTTGGCTCGACTGGCTTTCTCTTCGGCAGCCTGAAGTGAGCTGTTCCAATACATCAGCTTATAGTCACGGATCAACGCCTCCGTTGTATCCATATCCACCAGAAAGGCCACCTGACTGCCGTCCCTGGCTATGGCATGTTGTGTGTAGGTATGCTCCCCGGTCAGGAGCACCGTTAGTGATTTTTTATCAATGTCGTAGTGATAGACACCTGGGAGAAATGTGCTATCTATCCCCTTAGACTCAAATACGATCGCTGGTTGCTCTTCCGCAAAAACGTAGTTCGTCACATACTTAAATGTATCAGTGGACTGACTTACCAGGTTGTAAAGCACCAGGTGAAAGCCATTGTCCTTCCCTACTTTTTTGACTGGGGTTTTGGCCTCCTTACTTAGGGTGTCTGCTTGACCCGGTTTCTTTATATCCCGGATAGTTGCCAAGCGATAAGCTACAGTCCCGGACCACTTCTTCGGCACCTTAAAATCTTTGATTGGCGCGACTTTCTCAAGCTGATCAGTAGCCAGGTGGTAGATGCCTAGCGTATCCTGCGGCATCTTATCCTTCTTAGTTTTCTTGCGCTGCAATGATCTTACCGTGTCTAGTGAAGGAACAATCTTGAAAATCACTTGTTTGCCATCCCAGGAAACCCTGGAGGCTTCACCTCTACGTGTTGTCAACAACTCGTCTCCATCATGGGAAACCACCTTCAACGTTGTATCTCCAAATCCGGGAGTCAAGTGATAAGAAATTACCGATCCATCACCAGACATTTGTACTCCCCGAATCCGGACCCAGGAATCCATTTCATTGGGTGTGAGGGCTTTTTTTGATTGGGAAAAAGCGCCTGCAAAGGTGAAGGCAAGGGGAAATAGCAGCAGAAATTTCATATAGGTTGATCTCTAAAGTGGCTTCCAAGATAGTATAGCTCCATCTAAAAGGTAAAATGCCTTTACACGAAGGGATGATTTGGCACCTCGTTTCTTCCAATAGTCGATTATCCGAGACATTAGTAAATTAATCCACTAATCGATAAACCTAACAAATGGCGGGCCTTCCTAAAAAGATTCCTCATGCCGCGTTAAAGGATCCCATCGCCCTTCAGCAATGGTTTCCCGGTACCTCGGCATGGCGTATGGGAAATTTGGACACCCTAGGTTATTCAGGGGCCACATTCACAAGATTGACCTATCAACTTGATGGTCAAACTCATCAACTTATTTTGAAAGAACTGGATGTAGAAAATGACTGGTTTTCGAGAAGAAGTGACGATACCCTGGGCCGGGAGGCTACCATTTTGGTTACGCCAGCACTACATGAAATTCATAAGATATTTGCGTTGCCTTACCTGTATGTTGGGATTGAGCCCTGCCAAGTCGGGATGCTGATGCAAGATGTGTCCCCAGGGTTATTTCCGGATGAACGCAAAAGCATTTCAGATCAAGACCAGGAACTGATATTGGAAAAACTAGCAGAAATGCATGCCTTCTTCTGGGAGGACTCCTCACTAGCTTCATTTCCCTGGTTACATCAATACGAAGATTTTCTGTACCTCATGGGCCCCTTAGATCATGAAAACGCCGAAAATGATGGACTATCAGCCAGGAATGTACAAGATGCCATCAAATCAGGTTGGAAACAGGCGCAAGAGCACCTCCCTGAGCCCGTCAGGAAATTGTTGTTTCAACACCCTCAGAAACTTGCAGAATGCTGGAAAGACCTGCCGAAAACCCTCGTACATGGAGATACCAAAATCGCCAATTTTGCTAAGATGCCCTCTCGTCAACTTTGTTTGCTTGACTGGGCTTTTGCCGGTCATGCGCCATGTACGGTTGATATCGGATGGTTCCTGGCCGTCAATGCCACCAGACTATGTGGCTCCAAGGAAATAGTGTTTCGAAAGTATCGCGATAAACTGGAAACTCATCTGAAACAGGCCTTAGATGATCAATTGTGGAACAGGCTAGAAGCAGCGGGCGTGCTCTGCGGTGCCTTGATGTTGCTGTGGTCCAAGGCTAAGGCACTCGGTGGTGCACAAGATAATGCAAGACTGGAGTGGGACTGGTGGATGAGGCGGTTATCAGAAATAGCGGCCCCTAACTAAGAAGGCCATGCCAGATACTAGCAACACTCTCGAAAAGCGTGGGTGCCAATCCACCCAATTAGCTTTAAGTTCTTGCGCAACTGAGAGTTAGTTGCATATTTTTTGAGTCTCGTTTAATTCTATCCTTATATTCGACCCTCAAAAGGCTGTTCTTAATCATCCAACCACTAACCTAAGCTTATGGACTTTATCTGGTACCTGCTTCTAGGCCTACTGCTTTTTTGGTCTTTGAGATTCGCAGTTTGGTCACAGGTTTTACGCTCGAAGGCCCAGAAAAAATTAGCAGGCTCTAATTTGACAGCATCAGAAAGATGGACCACCGAGTTTCTTGAATCCAAAAGGCAAGTCACTGACCCATTGGCTGACAAAGTGGTGCTGGCCATCATGGAAGGAAAAGAAAAAGCTGAGGTCAACCACCTATTCCAGTCTATCGTGCATGATGACCAACAGCTACCTGATGGCGCACCGACAGAAATAAAGGACTACTTTCGAGAGACATCCATACTACCGCCATGGGCAGATCAGGATCTTATCGCACTGGGTCAGCAAGTCTACATACGTCATGGTGTGTGGATCAGCATGCTGCTAACCTTTAAATCGCTACCCGAGTGCTATGCCTGCGCCAAAGGAGCTGAGGTCTTATTCAGGACGGGGCGGTTGAACGAAGAAAATGGGTCGTTAAATACATTCTCCAGGCGCATAGCAGAAACGGCGCAATTTGTGTTTTTTTCAATGAAACCAAAAGGGCTTTCGGCAAGTGGAGATGGGCTAAGGGCCACGCAGAAGGTTCGCTTGATCCATGCGGTGATCCGGTACTATATCAAAGAGGCGGGCTGGGATGCAGCAGCGTTTGATGAGCCGATCAATCAAGAAGATATGGCAGGCACCCTGATGGCTTTCTCCGCGCTGATTTTGGAAGGGTTTGAAACACTGAACATAAAGCTAACCACGGTAGAAAAAGAGGCGTACGTGCATTGTTGGCGTGTTATTGGACATATCGTCGGGTTAAACGATGACCTTATTCCCCATAACTATGCAGATGGATTAAAGCTGGGACACGCCATTCTTAACAATCAGACCACAGAAAGCGCACATAGCCAACAGTTGATGGCCGCCTTGCTGGATTTTACAGACCAACTTTCCAAGCCGATTTTCAGCAAAAAAACCAATACCTTGATGATGCGAATGATGATGGGTGACCAGCTATCGGATTTGCTGGCTGTACCCTCGGCCAGTGACGAAAGTGTAAGAAGGCTGAGAAGTCGACTCAGACTAGTAGCACGCATCACAAATTGGCTTGATCGCAGCTTAATTTTGGCATTCATATCGCAATTCCTGGCGCAGATCATGCTACAAGTAGCCATTAACAGCTTAACGAAGGCCAAAGTCATTAATTTTTATCTTCCCAAGTCTTTGACTAAAGACTGGAATGCAAAACAACCAGACTGACCTATGGAACTCTTCGGCCAACCACTCGTCAATTTTAGCGATTACCCCCTCACCGGACTTGTGTTTAATGGTATTGGTTGCCTTTTTTGGGTGGTTGCTTATGCCGTGCTGGTCTGGGAAATTGTCAAACGCAAGTTCGTCGAGATGCCAGCATACATCGCGTGCGCCAACATCGCCTGGGAGTTTGTATGGAGTTTCTTCTATCACCCTAATACCGGCGCTCTTTTTTCCTTAAGCTACCAGGCTGCTTTTCTGCTGGATTGCTTCATCTTCTATTCGGTATTGAGATATGGCACCAAACAGCCCATGACTGGTATCGTTCGAAAGCATTTTAAGCTCCTATGTATTTTAAACCTGATTTTTTGGGGCTTCTTCAGTTATTTCTACATGGCGGACGGTTATGATACCGCGATTGGGGCCAATTCGGGATACATCATTAATGTACCGCTTTCATTGCTGTGCCTCTTGTTGCTCGTTCAAACCCAGGAAACCGGAAGGTTTTCATTGCTTTTTGCCTGGAGCAGGATGCTGGGAACAGGACTGATTTCCGTTTCCATGTTCATATTTTATCCCGAGAATGGTTTTATCAAGTTACTAGGATTGACTTGCCTGGTTGCTGATTGCCTATTTATTTACTTACTTTCCAAGCGTCATGGCAAGTTATTAGGTTCGGCCAATTAAGGACCATGTTCAAACGAATTGTAAAATACTTTATACCTCCTGAGGTCTGGGAAAAAGCTGCTGACCTGCGTGCTGAGCGTATTTTCATCACAGTGATCTTAATTAGCTGTGTAGCGGACTTTCTGGGCATTGGATTGGCCGCCAGCCTTCAATCTGCCATCTTGATCTATCTGGTACTTGCCAACGCGTTGATGTGCTTGATGCTGGCTTATTTCTATAAGCTTGGGATCAACAAGCTGTTCATTGGTCACTTTTTTATTGCACAACATGCGATTAGTTTTTGCTTTCAGGCTTGGGCACAGGGAGGGCTGATCTCGCCGGGTAGCGCGGCGTTTTTTCTGCTTCCGGCAGTGGCTATGCTGATGATGGGCAGACGAGCAGCCACCACCTGGCTGGTGCTTGCCACGGCTATTTTGGTGGGATTCTATATGTACCAGTCCACCTATGGAGCTCCCGAAATAGGTTATGATCCGGAGTTGCGAGAATATTTGTTTTTCAGTGGCGTTCTTGGGACAACTATCACCATTTTCATTATCCTCCTGGCCTACGAAAACAACCGAAACGCCAGGATACGGGAGCTTCATGACAAGAATCTTGAATTGATCAAAGCCCAGGCAGAGGTCACAGCACAGAAGAAATTAAAAGATCGCGTGTTTGCGATTGTTTCCCATGATCTGCGAGGGCCAATTCACATGCTTTCTGGCTTGAGTAAAGTTGGCACCTCCCTGCTGGAACGAAAGGAGTACAATGAATTGATGGTTATGATGGAACAGATGAGAAAATCCTCTTCTCAGGTTTCAACTCTCCTGGACAATTTGCTCAATTGGGCTTCCCAAGAGTTGAAGGAGATTCCTTATAATCCGGAGCAGATCGATGTAAATGAACTTATTCAGCAATTGATCACCATGTTTGAACCCATGGGTCGTGCCAAATCTATCCAGCTGATCAACGCCATTACAGAGGACGCTACTATCTGGGCGGACTTGAATTGTACCTCTACCATCTTTAGAAACCTGATTCAGAATGCCATCAAATTCACACAGGAAGATGGCCAGGTATCTATTTCTGTTGAGAAAAAAGGCGAGTATGTGGGAATAAAGGTCACAGATACTGGGTTAGGTATGGAGAGCGAAAAGGTCAGGGACCTATTTGCCTTTTCGGAGGGTCATGTGAGGTATGGCACTGCGGGCGAAAAAGGTGTAGGCCTGGGTTTGAGATTAGTTCATGAGTTTACCAAGATCAATCGAGGAAACGTGGAAGTAGAAAGCGCAAAAGGCAAAGGCTCCTCGTTTACGGTGTTTCTCCCGGTTTCGGCGGCCTAGCATCAGGCCGAAAGGGTTTCCAGACCTAGTAGGTCGTATCTCCTAGCCAATATCAGTCAGAATATGTACGGGGTTTTAACAAACGAATCCAATCAACTAAAAACTTAGTTGTTTTTCGTAGCTTTGGATCAGTCACTGGCTCGTCTTCCTCTTGGAAGCATTTGTCACTACAAATTCTAGGCTGAACTTCTATGCTAACACACTTCAACAAAGTCGCTTTTAGGAATTTAACAAAGTATCGATCCTTCTCGCTAATCAATGTTTCGGGCCTGGCCGTTGCCATTTGTGTATGCATCCTTATTGGCCTTCACATGCTGGATGAATTGAGCTATGAAAACAGTTACCCTAAGCACAATAATATTTACCGCCTAAGCTCCACCCATTGGGCAAAGAGCTCCCCGCTTTTAGCAAAAGAATTCAAGAAGAAAATGCCTGAAGCGGTCGAGGTTGGGAGACTTTTTAGTTTCGAAACGATAACCGTTGAGCACCAGGACAAACAGATCCTTGTGGAGCGGCCTTTTCTCGGAGATCCGTCGATACTAGAAATTTTCGACATAGAATTTATTGAGGGAAGCTCCAGTGCTCTCGATGCGCCATCCACGGTAGTGATCACTGAATCCATGGCCAATAGACTATTTAAGAAAGGTGAAAATCGTATTAACGAAGTGATCAACTTCGATGATGGCTGGTTTCTGACGATAAAGGGAGTAGTTAAAGATTCTCCCAGGAATTCTCACTTGCAGTTGGATTGTATCATTTCTTCTCAGCGGACTCGTATTATGCAAAGCAAAGATCGACTATGGGCGGCTGTTTCGATTTACACGTTGTTCAACACTGAGGAGGATGTTAAGAAAGTAAGAGAAAAGTTGCTGGATTTTAGGGTTGAATTTCTTGAGGGGCTCATGACCAGGGATGAAATTATAGCCGCTGATGTAGTGCTGGACCTGATGCCAATTACTGATATCCACCTACGCTCGCATCGTGAAAAAGAGATAAGCATCAACAGTGACATCAGGGGTATCTACCTATTTGTGTCATTGGGTGTTTTCATTCTTTTTGTGGCTATTGTCAACTTCGTAAATCTGAATATGGCTCAGAGTCTCAGTCGAACAAAGGAAGTGGCGATAAGGAAAATTATCGGAAGTTCCAAAAGACAACTCATTCTCCAATTTCTTTTGGAAGTAACAATCCTCATCCTGATAAGTGTCTTCCTCGCATTGGGTCTGGCGACAGTTGCACTTCCTTATTATAACACGCTGGCCCCTATTCCCTTAACAATAGAAAAATTGTTCTCACCGGCACTCTTGACAATGGCCTTTCTGGTTCCTCTGATAACAGGTTGGTTAACTAGTTTCATCATCTCCTCCTATATGACTGCTTTCAACCTGAGCAAAGCTTCCGGAGGAAAGGAGTTGAAGATCGGTCGGGGGTTTGCTATCCGGAAAATCATGGTGGGCATGCAATTCATGATCTCGCTCTTTCTGCTGATCGCCACATTTATTGTCAATAGACAAATAGATTTTATTCATACAAAGCGTCCCGGCTTTGCACGTGATGAAATTTTGGCCATTCAACTGCAGGGCGACATGAAGGTGCAAGCCATCTTTTCTTCGAATACCATTGCTTCGGAACTGAAAAAGTTACCGGCGGTTTCCAATGTTTCATTCAGCTCTCATTTGATAGGCAGCAGGATCAGCATCGAACCCTTTTACATCAAAAACACACCTGAACACGCAATTGGTGCACCGAGAGTAATTGCCGCAACACCGGACTACCTGGAAACCATGGGAATCACCGTTCTCCAGGGGCAAATTGAAAATGATGCTTTTGCAGGAAGCAGGTATGCAGTGAATGAGAGAGCCGCGAAAATGCTTCAAATGGAAAACCTCCTGGGTGAAACGGGTGTGAATGACTTTAGGCAACGAGAAGGCGAGATCGTCGCCATTGTAAATGACTTTCACTTTGCCTCACTGCATCAGGAAGTTGAACCTCTGATAATACAACTCTCTCATGAGGATCAAAACGCCCTCAACTACCTATTGGTACGATTCCAATCTTCACAGGTAGCAACTACAATCAATCGAATAGAGCAAACATTGAAATCAATAGTCCCGAAGGCGCTTCTAACATCTCGGATTTTAAGTACTCACATGAATGCTGCCTACCGCACCGAAAACAACATGTTTATTGTATTGAAAATATTCTCGGCTATAGGCATAGGATTGTCCCTGGTTGGCATGTTGGCCCTATTCTCCTTTACTACAAGGCTCCGCACAAAGGAAATGGGTATCAGGAAAACGTTAGGCGCTTCGGCCCTGCAAATGGTTCTTACACTTTGTAGAAGCTACATTTTCCTATTGTTAATTGTTTCATTGGTGGCTTTGCCCTTAGCTCAGACTTTCGCAACAAGTTGGCTCGAAAATTTTGCTTATCGTGTCCCAATAAAGTGGTGGTATTTGGCCGTTCCTACACTTACTATCATAGCCGTCACAGCAAGTACAATTGCCACCCAAGCATTAAAAATCGCTCATATAAACCCGGTGGAATCACTAAAAATCGAATAAAAAGTGACCTATTTAAAACTTCCTGTGGAAATAAACACGGAAGGGAATGCAACAGGGTAAATGGATGAACTAGCCACTAATTAGTCGACTTTAGTCAACGTTTAAACACAGCATAGCCACTATTGGGTATAATCTTCTTCAGTGAAGAACCATCCTTGTCCATCACATAGATGTCTTTTTTATTTTCATAATCTCTGACTGAGGAGAATATTATTTTGGAACCATCAGGAGACCAGGAAGGATACCAATCGTCGACTGCATTGTCAGTTAGTCGCCTTTGATCGGACCCATCAATATTCATAACGTAAATCTCAAAATTGCCGTCTCTGTCGGACATAAATGCGATTTGCGTGCCATCAGGAGAAACATCAGGGTGCCATTCTTTAGCATCATTATCCGTCAGGTGACTGATATTGCTACCATCGACATCTGCTATACTAATCTCGCTGTTTTTGTCCTTGTATTCGGAGGAAAAAACAATCCTGCCGTCCGAAGTGAAATAAGGGTTACTTCCCACCAGGGGCTTTATTTGGGTCTGGTCGCTACCGTCTCGATTCATAATCCAGATTTCGTACTGCCAGTCGCCTCCGGAATCTTTGTACTCCCTGGCAAAAACAATTTTGCTTCCGTCTGGCGACCAATCAGGGGCACTATCCCACTTATTCTTTGCATGCGTCAATCGTTTCCTGTTCGTGCCATCTACATTCATTGTATGGATAGACCAGGTCTTTCTTTCATCATATTTTGCGTAGAAAGCAAACTGTTTCCCATCCGGAGACCAGGCTAAGTAGCCACCTTTACCATTGGTTCTTTCAATCGTAGGCGCCTTAACCATGTCACCTGAGTAAATTTCCACGTTCCCTGTTATAGGACCGTAGGCGATGGTATAGGGTGTCCGCGCTGTGCTTTGTGATTCTTGCCTGGGTCTGAATTTTTCAATCACCTCGGCATCCACCCAGAACAAATCTGAACTTGGCTCTCCATCACCAGTGACAGGTTTCACCACCCGATTAAAAAAGAGATATTTACCATCAGGTGTGATCCTTGGACCGCCTTCCTCCGCCTCGGTGTTTAACTCGGCACCCAGGTTAATTGCCTCGCTCCATGAGCCATTTTCTTGTTTAAAACTGATATATAGGTCGTTACTCCCATACCCGCTTTCTCTTTCACCGTCCCACATGATGTAGGACTCATCAGGTGCGATAAACGGATGCGCATTCCAGGTACCTGTGTTAATCGCTTCGCTAAACGGCTGCGGGTCTTGTCTTTTGCCATCGACCATAAGCGAATAACGAAGTATACCATTGCCATTGGTCCCTATTTCGTCAAGCACTAAAGTGCCTCTGCGAGAGGCTGTAAGGCCCATAATCCGTATCTCCTCGAATGCCGGACCCAGGCTTTTTTCCGCTGACCATCCCGATGGTGTAAGCTCCTTGTACTTGCTACCAAAATACATGGTTTTGCCATCCGGAGAGATGGAAGGTACGCGACTTCTGTCGGGATCGGCCACCTTATGCCACTGATTGTTGATTCTTCTAAATGTAACCGCTTGTCTTTCTAATTTATCATCAACCACCCGCCACCTGCTAACATAGAATTCATTCATATCGGGGGAAAACGTACCCGCATCCCCCCAATCGGCGGTTGTCACAATTCCGGGAGCAAAAACTTCCGGAGATAACCCCGGAGGATCTTGTCCAAGATAGGGTCCTTCCAGGATCGGAAAGGCATCTTGACTATGGCTGACGCTACTCATCATCAACATAGCAGGTAGTAGCAATGTGGCGTATTTAAGTTTCATATTTCTCTTACTGGCATTTAACAGATTGTAGATTGTTGTATGGTCCTTGAGTTGGTTACCCTTTGTCACTCGCTCCTCAGCTTCTGCGCGGGATTGGCTGTGGCCGCTTTATGCGCATGATAACCTGTGGTGAGTACTGTCACAAAAAGTGTCCCCAGGAGCACAGTTGAAAATACCTTAAACCCTGGGGTTATATGGAATTGGAAGCTTTCCAGCCAGTCCATCATGGAAAAATAGCCTAATATGGACGCAGGAAAAGCGGCTATGACGATGAGAACCACAAAGTCCTTTATGAGGAGGTTAATCAAACCTTGTGTATTCGCACCAAGTACTTTTCTAATGCTAATTTCTTTAGCGCGCTGTTCGGCAGTATAGGAGGCCAAGCCCAAAAGCCCTAGGCAAGCAATGAGGATAGTCATGGCCGAGAAGCCCAGAAATAACCGTCCTCGAATCTGATCGGCCTCGTAATGCTCCATGTATTGCTGATCGATGAACCCATACTCAAAAGCCGTGGTTGGATAGGTTCGGTCCCACGCGGCTCCAATGAAGTCAATCGTGGCAGTGACATCTCCCGTGATTTTGACCATAGCCGAACCATTGATGCGGCTCGGGCGAAACATCAGCGGGGTGATGGGATCATATAATGATTGTTGATGGAAATCCTTAACTACCCCGATGACCCGGGCGGGCGGTACGGAATCATTTCTGGTCAACCTGACTCTTTTGCCAATTGGATCAGTCCAATTCATTCTTCTTACCATCGCCTCATTAACCATGACCGCCTGAGAAGAATCAGCGGCATATTCCCATGAGAAATTTCTTCCTTCCACTATTTCAACGCCAAGGGTAGGAAAGAAATCATCATCCACGCTATAATGGTAAATTCCCCGGTAGTCCATATTCCCTTCTTCCGTTTCGATCAGCAACACATTCGTGGGATAGCCATCTCCTGGGGTCGAGCTGGAAGTCGCGGTTCCCCCAATGTTCGCATTTTGTACGAGTTCAGTTTTCAGGATATTCCATTTCTCCATGTCTGCATTGCTTCGAAAGTTGATGAACATCAGCTGCTCTTTATCAAAACCTAGGTCTTTATTTCTGACAAACTGCATTTGGGCGTAGATGACCAAGGTGCCCAGGAGCATGAAGATGGAAATGAAAAACTGTACAGTCACCAAGAGCTTTCTCAATAGTTTGCTGCCTGATTTTCCACCACTTCCCTTTAGGACAGCCGCTGGCTGAAAAGAAGACAGAAAAAAGGCGGGGTAGCAACCTCCTATAAACCCGGTAACAAAGACAATACCAACCACTGCCAGGATCACCTGAGTGTGTAGCAGTCCCTCTATGGCCAGGCTAGTACCCACAATACCGTTGATTCCAGGAACTGCTACCACTGCTACGAGAATACTCGCGATCAAGGCTATCAGTGTTATCAAAATTGATTCAGTCAAGAACTGACGTATCAAACTATTTCTCTGAGCACCCATTACCTTTCGTAAACCAACCTCCATGGAACGTCTGGCAGATCGTGCTGTGGCCAGGTTCATATAGTTGATGCTGGCAATAATTATGAGGAAAATTGCTATAGCTGTGAAAATCCGAACATATTGAATATTACCTACCGGCACTGGCTCATGCTCAAAATCTGAAGTCAAATGGATACTTGTTAAGGGGACAGCCGCGATTTTGATCTTCATGTTGAGCGGATCAAAGATGGGCGCCAGATATTTTGCAGCAGTAGAATCCAGTTTCACTTGGAGCGCTTCCTGCGTAACACCTTCATTCACGAGTACATAGGAAAAAACACCCCAAAGTCCCCAACTTCTGTCGCCCTCTGGGAAGATGGTCTTCCAGGAGATCAATGCCTCAGCAATCAAGTGAGAAGCACTGGGTACGTCTTTAAAAACACCAGTCACAACTAACGTCATTTCCCTGTTCCCTCCACTTCGGATGGTTTGGCCAACTGGGTTTTCGTTTTTGAATATTTTCCTGGCCATGGACTGATTGATGACTATAGAATTGGGAGCCTCCAATGCCGTTTTAGGATTTCCGGCGACAAATTCATAATCAAACAATTCAAACACTGTTGAGTCCGCAGCAAAGACATTATCCTGATAGTAGTCGACCTGATTGAACTCGAAACGCGTGGCACCATGAACGTTGAGTCCTTGCATTCTGGCGGCCTGTTCCACTTCGGGATTCTCATTTTTGATCGTAAATGCCGCCCGGCTCGTCATATTTGCCCACTTAAATGATTTATCAGGCTCCGTAAATTCTGTTGAGAGGCGGTAAATCCGATCCCTCTTCGTGTGGTGCTTGTCGAAACTTGTTTCGTGGAAGATGTACAACAGAATGATTAAACTGGAAGCAATGCCAACAGTAAGTCCTATGATATTGATTGCCGTGTAGCCAGGCTGCCTCCGGAGGCTTCGGAAAGCTACTTTTATATAGTTTTTAAGCATGCTAACTGTTTCGATGACGATTTATTGATATTCTGGTCGGAGGTTCTCGATCACTTGAGTGCTTACCCAATACTTGCCACTTTCCGTATAAGTGCTTCCATCGGCTCTAGTCTTTTTTTCTGACCTCCAGAAGAATAGGTACTTCCCATCTGGAGTTATCCATGAGCTAAAGTCCGCATGGACCGTGTTTACCTTATCTCCCAGGTTAATAGCTTTACCCCATGAGCCATCTGACTGGCGGAAGCTGACATAAATGTCAGAGTCGCCGTAGCCCCCGGCTCTTTCGCTATCCCAGATTAAATAGGATTCATCAGGCGCGATATTCGGATGTGCAGTCCACTTTCCAACGTTAATTTCCTTGCCGAGAAGTTTTGGTTCCTCTCGCCTGCCATCTGTAACCCTGGAGATGCGGATCACATCATTACTTTTATAGTCATCAAAAACATAAGTCCCATTATCGGAGGCCGACACGCGCATGATGCCCCAATCTTCCCTTTCAAACATGGTTCCAATGCTTTTCATTTTGGACCAACCCGTCTCGGTGCGTTCTATATATTTATTTTTCCAAAAAAGGATATTGCCACCTGTGTTATGGATCTGTAAGAAGTTGTGTTGTTTCCAAGTCCGATCCTCCTTACGGAAGACTATCACTTTTGGACCATAACCTCCTTGTTGGATGTTGACCATGTAAAACTCTTTGGAGTCTGGCCCGAAATCCCCACCCAACTGCCATCCTTTTTTTGAGAGTATCCCCGGGGCAAAAGGCTCTGCTGTCAAACCCGGCGGTGTTTGCCCGAGGAATCGATCAGCCTGAGGTGATAATTGACCTTGTCCATCGCCTCCTTCTCCCGAGATTGGAGCATCCATTGGAATAAAGGCCGGCAGCACTCTCGTGGCAGTCACTGATGTGGGATCATCAACATCACGATGGGTGGTAGTCACCACCACCAGATCCAGCTCGTCAATCACTATGATATTTTGTCCGCTGCCACCCCTGGCACCTTTACTTAAGTAGCTTTTGTTCCCCACCGACAAATCAGCTTGCCACCATAAATAGCCATAAGCTGTGCCGGAAACACCATTGGCTGTGTCGTCATATTCTTCACTTTGATCGACGATTTTGCTGGTCGCTCTTGCTATAAAAGCGGCAGGAATCAATTGCTCACCATTCCATTTTCCTTTATTGATGACCAGGCTACCCCACTTGATCATATCCCGGGATGTCATGCTTGAGCGGCTGCCGGCTTTAGGTAGATCACTAATGTCACGTTGCCAGCCGTAATTGGTGATACCCATTTTATCAAGTAGCTCACTTTTAATAAAATCCTCGGCCGTCCCCGGCACCACAGCCTCAATGACTTGCATCACCAACATGGGATCAAATTGGTACTTAAAAGACTGAGAATCTGAGGTAATAGGTGTTGTATGCTCGAGATATAGCTGAACTTGCTTCTGACCTTTTAGCCGTTTCGGGTTTTTCTCCCAATCTTCTCGGATTTCTCTACTTAGACGGATACCGGAGCGCATCGTCAAAGCCTTGCGCAGTGTGATCTGTTCTGAACCCTCAGCTAATTTTTTAGATTTCAGGTCAGGGAGGAAACTCACCAGGGGCTTGTCCAGGTCGTCCATTGTCAGATAACCCAACTGGATGACACGGCCGAGCGCCAGGCTGGTATAGGCTTTAGTCGCAGATGCCTGCGGGTGTGGCAGGTCAATCCTGCCCCGCCGATAATAGGATTCAAAGACCAGTTTTCCTTTGTAAGCAATAAGAAGGCCGTCGAAGTTGCCGTACTTACCTTCAGCGATCTCATCGGCCAATTGAATGACCAACCCTTTATCGCCCCCATCGATACCCAATTCACCAACGGGGAGACCGTCTTTTCTCTGTTTGGGAGCTATATCTACAAAGGCTTCCTGGAGGTATGGAATATCGCCAAATGCGCTGGAGGCCTCAGCCGCCGTAGCTTCCGGTGCAGTGTTTTGGTTGCGGTCCTGCGTGAAGGCCGTGCTCAGAAATATGATATTCACCAAGGTTATGGTTATGATCTTCCTTGCCCTCCTATCCTCTATGTGGCTCATATGCTTAACTGAAATGGTCATAGGTCTCAATTGAATTTTTGAAGGTTATACCACAAAATTCCCTCGGCCGTTGCGGACATACCTCGTTTAAATTATCAACTGCTCTAAGTATGAATGAACTGCTCTAAAAACGCCTATTCTTGAAGGGCTACCTTAGTGCAGGGACCTCCTCGACCCGAACGATAGCTGAAAATCAGCGACCTGTATGATCTTAAACAGTAGTAGGTGGAATTTTATAGCTTGTTAGGGCATGGACCAAAAGGTGGACAGGCACGGGTTGTCGCCTACTGCACTGATTAAGTCTTACTCGGGACTTAATCTGCTTTCATTCATCCTTTAAGGTATTCACCGGAGCAGCTTTAGCAGCACTCCAACTTTGAGTGACTATGGCAAGGCCGGCTACCACGATAGAGATCATGCCTGCAACAATGAAGACGATCGGGCTTAGTTCAATTCTGTATTCAAAATCCTGAAGCCAGTCTTTCACAACAAGATGAGAAACTGGCACGGAGATGATAAAGCTAATAGCTACCAGAAGCAAGAAACTTCTCATTATCAAAACCACAATATTCAATGTCCCGGCGCCAAATACTTTTCTAACACCTATTTCTTTGGTTCGCTTCCTGACAGTGAAAGTTGCCAGTCCAAATAATCCCATGCAAGCAATTAAAATGGCCAGAAAGGCAAAAAACTGAATCATTTGCCCCAATCGTTCTTCCTTCTTATACTGATCCACGATCTCATTATCTAAGAAAACAAATTCAAACGGCCACTGAGGAAATAGGCCAACCCATGCGTCCTCTACCTTCTGGATCGTTTCAATCAGCTGCTTCGAATCATCTGCCCGTAGCTTAACGGCGACATCTCCAAAAAAGCCAAGCCGAAATACGCTGGGCTTTATAGGTCGGTAGAGTGATTCAAAATTGGCATCTTTCATCACTCCAATTACACTGCTTTCACGTGTGCTATTTCTCCCACTCCAGGAAAACTTCTTTCCTATGGCCTCTTCATTGGACCATCCAAAGCTTTGGGCTGCAGCTTCATTGATAATAATTGCGCGCGTAGAGTCCGTGGCAAAGGAGGTTGAGAAATACCTTCCAGCGGCCATCTCCAACCCGTAGAATTCCAAAAAATTAAAACTGACCATCTTCAGGCCCATGCTTTTCCCCTCTTCACGCACTTCGCCTTCGATATTGTAGGATTGCACCCATCCCTCTTTTCCTGCCACATAGCCGAGATTGACACTCTCGACCTCAGGGAGTGAATTCAGACGAGACTGAAACAACTCAAATTGCTGATCAATTTTGGACCCGTGCTCCAGCAAGATAGTTTGCTCCTTTTCAAAACCCAGATCTTTGCTTTTGATGAAATTCATTTGAGCTTGAATCACCAAAATACCTACGATAAGCATGTTCGACACCACGAATTGACCAACTACAAAAATTTTGCGCAAGTTGGTATTGCTAGTATCCCGATAGAATTCACCTTTTAACGTTTTGACGGGTTTCAGCTTACTCAGGTACAAGGAGGGATAGAAACCAGCAAAAACCCCTACCAGCACCGCGCCAGCGATAAAGAAAAGCATCAAAATCGGGTATTTCATGTACGGAACCGAGATATTCTGATCCATGAATGTGTTGAAGGAGGGGATCATTATTTCCAGTAACAATAGGCCGATGAGGGTGCTGACAAGTGTCAGGATCACGGATTCGACAATGAACTGCCATACCAGGTTGGAGCGATATGCTCCCATTACTTTTCTCAGTCCAATTTCTTTGGCCCGAGCTGTAGATTGTGCAGTGGTTAAATTGATAAAGTTCAGACAGGCTATGATCAGGATCAGTAGGCCGATAGCCGCAAACCCATATACTTGCTTGATATTACCATTGACCTCAATCTCCCCTACCATGTCTGAGGTCAGGTGAATATCCAGCAGTGGAATTGACGAATAGTAAAAGTCAACTCGTGGTTTTTTGACCCTACCGAACAAATCACTTCCATCTTCTAGAAGACGCAAATTAAATGGCTGTAAAAGGGACTCATCCTTAAGTAGTACGTAGATCCATGCCCCGGACCACCTATGATCTTTCTCCAGGTCATACCCCCGGCTCTTTATGTCTCGTTGGCGTTGCAGTTCCAACGGAAGGAGAAAGTCAAAGTCGATGTGTGAATGCGTGGACCTTTCTACAAGGCCAGTTACGATAAGTTGATTTTCATTTTTATAAAGAAGGGTCTTGCCAATTGGGTTTTCATTACCGAAGTACTTTTTGGCAGCAGCAGCTGTGATAACGATGCTGTTTGGAGACCGAAGTGCCTCTGCCGGATCGCCTGCTAAAAATGGGAAATCAAAGACTTCAAACACTTCCGGATCTGTGAAGAAAACCCTTTCTTCAGTGAATATTTGGTCTTCGTACGCCAGTGTCGTCGCGTCACTATTGTCTCTATGGAACCTGACCACTTTTTCTACTTCCGGATACGTCGAAAGCAACCGGTGCTTTAAGGGAAATGCAGCCCGGCAAACACTCGTGGTGGCCCCTCTGGATTCGTAGGAATAATACACACGACTTATTCGGTTGGCTTTGGTATTGAACTTATCATAGGATAGCTCATTAAAAACGTAGGCGATCATCATGATGAAGCTCGAGATGCCAATGGCAAGACCCAGCAGGTTGATCAGGGATACGGCTTTGGACTTCAACAAGCTGCGATAAGCGATCATCAAATAGCTACGAAACATATCAATGGTATTTAATCTTCGGTGTTGATTTTTTTTCTTGAAAGCAAAGGGTTGAAAGAAATGTAGTGTATTCAGGAAGTACAGTAAATCCGATCGTCTTTTGCCATATTTCTTTACCCTCCTGGCATAAAGCTCATAGAGATCCCCCTCTACCGCGTCTAAAAGATCTTTTTTACAGTACCAACGAAGAAATCGCGTCATCCAATTTGGAGGTGTTGGAGTCATATATCCTTTCCTCCCCATACGATTTTTGGTACGTCATTCCACATTTGGCTACGTAGAGATTTGGACTCATGCAAAGCGTTTTTGCCGGATGCTGTAAGCGCATAAAGCTTCTTCGCTCTCCCTCCCCGTTTGCTTGATGCACCTCCCAGATGCGATGTAAGAAAGCCCTTTTGCTCCAGCCGAACCAGGGACTTGTGTACCGCGCTGATCATCACATTACGTTTCGTCCGAGCTTCCAGTTCATCGGTAATGGCCAGGCCATAAGCGTTATTGTTGAGAATACCCACGGTGAGCAAAACCAACTCCTCGAATTCCCCCAAGTACGTCCCTTTCATTCAACAATAATACCTATTTGTTTCAACTTTGCCTACTAAATGAAATAGCAATACAGGAAGTTCGGACTTACGAATCTCTCAGCGGTCACATCAAAGAAACTGCCATGACCCTTTAACAACTAACCACAGAACGGCACACCTCAACCTTTGGGAAGATATTTTTTTATCTCTTTGAGGCGTCGCCGGGTTACTACCAACTCATGACCTCCCTGCACACGCAGGATGTACTTTTCATGCTCCCAGTGGCTGTAATCCAACACTTCCGAGGTTCTCACAATTGTGGAACGATTGACGCGAACAAAATACTTATTACTGATCCGGTCTTCAATTTCCTTGAGTGTCTTTTGTATAGGCCACACCCGGTTGTCTTGGGTCCGCAGGTAGTATTTGCGGTCCTGCTTAAAAAAGAGCTTTACACTTCCCATTTGGATACTTTCCTTGAAACCAGGTCCTACCGCAATAGTTTGCTTCAGTGGATGGACCTTCCACATGACCTTTGAGTAAGCTGTCAACAAATAAAAAGAGCCAAACACTACGATCACTGCCTTGATCGCCAGATCCGTATCGATCAAATCAACTTGCTCAAGTGCAGTACCGGAAACGACTTCTACCAGGACCTTAAGCAAGACAAAAGCCAACAGCGTAAATAAGCTGACCCCAATCATGCCGGCATGCGCCTTCAACCAAAAGCTCAGATCGCGACCAATGGCCTCCAATTTGAAGAGTCTGAGCCCCTGCCTTTGCGACTCGAAGGCAAGAATAACAATCGAAGATGACAGAAAAGACGTGTCAAGAAAGGAATTGTTGATAGCCGCCTGTCCACATCCGCTGATCACATCGCTGCTAAAAAAACCAGCACAGTACGTCACAGTCTCAGGGATCACGGCCAGTACCATAAACCCTGCTATAACTAAGGGGTTACGCAGCAAACTGGTCCGAATATGGACATTATCTTCCATAGTTGGGTACATTAAATCCGTAATTCAAACAGCTCCGGTGCCTTTCATTACTTTCTTCAAAAATGGACTGGCTAATTAGCATCCAGAAATAATTACTTAAGTCAGAAATTAGAATGAAAATAAAGGCAGACCCAAAAGATGTTGGTTCCTTGATACTCCGAGTATCCTTTGGAACTTTGATGATAACACTACATGGCTGGAACAGACTATCACTTCTCATCAGTGGCAAGTTTGATAACTTTCCAGATCCTCTGGGGATAGGCCCCTTGCTAAATATTTCTTTTCTGGTCTTCGCACAGTTTTTCTGCCCTATTTTGGTTTTGATTGGTTTTAAGGTGAAATATACGGCTTTACCTACTCTCATGTTTTTGTTGGCTGCCTTGTTTCTTTTCCATGCGGGAGATCCACTTGCGGATCGTGAACTGGCCATGGTCTACAGCAGCGCTTACTTGAGCATTTACTTCCTGGGATCTGGCAAATATTCTCTGGATCGTTACCTACCAATCACCTGAATTTGATGAAATGAAATCGCCTTTCCGTTCACTGAAAATGTCCCATGACCACCTGGGGATTTATGTCTTAGCTTTGATGGTGGTAGCCTGGCTCGGTTTTGGTCCCTCCTACTTCAACCAGTTATTCATAGCGGAAGCTGACTTCAGCTTATATTTTCATTTTCACGCCGCTTGCATGGTTCTTTGGGTTGGTATGGCCTTCGTCCAGCCCGTACTTATCAGGTATGGGAAAATGCAGCTACATCGCAAGGTTGGGCGGATTAGCTATCTGGTTTTTCCGATCATGATCATCTCCATACTCATGCTCGTCCATAGTCAGTTGAAACTTGCCGACGAGATATACGGAGCCGCCCTTCTGATCCCGTTCAAGGATATCATGGCCATGACCTTCACTTATAGCCTGGCTATCAAGTTCAAACATCATGCGGGGCGTCACGCCAGATGGATGGTGGCAACAATGATCCCGATGATAGAACCATCGCTCATTCGCCTATTTTTCAATTACCTGCCCCCAAGCCTGGTCGACCATTCCTACCTCCTCACCATCCTGGTAGTGGATGGAGTGATCCTGACATGCTTCCTGGCCAACTGGAAGCGCCCTCAATATCGCGGTATATTTTTGTTTTTGTTAGCGTATATGGTGGGTATCCAAGCGATCATTCTGACGAATGCTACCGAACAGCCCTGGTTGGTTTCATTCGCCCGTTGGTACGCATCACTGTAAACCTTCTCGCTTCTTTTTTGACAAATCTGCGTTGAAATTGACACCACCATCTCCCTGATAGGTCAACCCAGTAGACTATTTGAGGAAGAAATAGACTTTCCTCCGTTCTGAGCAATAAGTCAGGCCCTAAGGGTTTGGTTCGCACCTCGATTTGACAACTGCAATTGGATTTCCTTAAACTAGCTTTTCTCTGCCTCAGCATCGGGTCCGACGCAAGTGCCTGTAAACTTCAGGTTCACTGACTTGATGGTGTCAAGTGTATCGAATAGCCAGTTATTTCCTTCCAGGTCAAAATTCAGGGTCCAGGTGGTCAACGGACTCAGGCCTGTGTAGCCTTGGTCCGGGTCTCCGATGACTCCTCCTGCGGTATTCGTCGGATTAGCGTAATCAATCTTGTAAATAATTGCCCTGGGCAGATGAACAAATTCAATCGGTTCGTTGCCGCTAGCAGTCGGCTGGGGCACCTGATAACCTGATCCTGGATGAATCAACTCGACGCTCAAGGTATTAGTCTTACTGCTGATATCCGGGAAACTGATCTCCACTTTGTCGACCATAACCTGGTAAAGATTGAGGAACGCCTTTGTCGTTACGGGGATGTTGAAAACTAGCCTTTTGGTCTCAGGAAGCATTTTGAAGGCTACGGCATAGTCGGCTTCAGCGATTGATATCTCCTGTGTGAAAGGTTCAAATATGGCACTGGTCCGGTCTTTTAGTGGCCCGATTTCATTTAGAATATTTTCATGTACCTGGCTCAAAGCGGCCATGCTCAAGTCATTGACCTGAAAGGGGCTTTTCTTCAAGGACCAGAACTCCAAAGCCCTGTTTTCCTCATACAACATTCGCACCAACACCATTTGAATATGCGACAATGCTGATTGCATGAATGACACATAGCCCGGAAGTCCCGGGTCTTCCTGGTCTTTGGCAATGAGCGCACCTTCTTTCTCTAATTGCGCCTGCTTTTCCGTCAACTCCGCCTGCTTCTTGTGCAATGTGACATAGAGTGCATTGTAACTACATATGGTTTGGTTGAGGGTATTTATTATGTGAAAAAGTTGGTCAACTGCTGTTTTCAGTGTAGCTGCAGCACCAAAATCGCCAAGGTACTGTTGAATGAATTGATCGAATTGCTTCTTGTCCGTGGCCACAAGGCCTATATCATCCGTTGGAGAGGGTGCTGAGCTCAAAGCATTTTTAACATTGTTGAAACCGAGGGCAAAACCGCTCACGGAGGCATTGACCTTTTCGACGATGGTGATACAGTTCTTAAATTGTTCAAGCGCGCTGGTCGCTTCTTTCTCTGCATTAAAAGCGCCCGAAATCAAGCCAACACCATCGACCATTCCCGTACCCATTTGGATAATTCCCGTGATCATTCCCAACGTCTTGCTGAATGTGCATTTATTCTGCTTTTCCACATAAGCCCTCAATTCCTCCGTAAACAAAGTCTCATCCGCATCCACGACAATCGTTTGGGTCTGGACCATATTGGTTAGCGAACTGACTTGTTTATTGGCCTCCTCGATTTGCTGGAGAAGGTTTTGAATCTCACTTTCATCTGAGGTGATGGCCGCCTGAATTTTTTCTGCAGCCTGTTTGACGGAATCCAATTTCTGTTGAGCAGATGACTGCTCATTGACATAGGCATTAAACTGATCTTCAATATTCTTACCTAAATCCAACATTTCGTCAATTCTGGATTCGTAGCTGGTCAAGGTCAATATCGGTACCCAATTGGAATAATGACCATAGAAGTCAAGACCTTTTTGATAATGACTTATCATGTTGGCAGCAAAAGCCTGGATGCCCTTCGCCAGTCCAATGTCCTCGGCACTCCAATTGCTTGATTGAAAGCTAGTGTCAGTAATTGCTGAAGTGATTGTCAAAAGCCAGTTAGCGACCTCAATGGGATATTGGTAATCTGTTGCCGTTTGTGCGTTTAAATAAGCAAAGGTGATAGATCGTTGAATAGTGCCCAGTTGCTCAATTGTTGCGAACTGAGCATACGCAGCTGCCGTAATCGTTGGATTTGATTGCCCCGGCGTAAATGGTTTTTCATTGACCACTTCAGTGCCTTCCGTCCCCTTCTGACCAAAAGCTCCCTGAAAAGCTGCAGGATTTCCTTGCGGCCCGGGGCCTCCCTGAGGAGCCGTACTACTCTGCCTCACCGGCACCGGAGAGTATCCACCATTTAACGGCGGCCCTATATAGGTGAACGTTCCTCCCGGACCTCCTTGCCCACCCGGACCTCCCACGCCGGGTCTAGCGGGATTCCCGCCATCGCCGGCCCCACTATTTAAGCCAACTACCGTCGAGCAGCTGTCCATAAAGCATAGGGCAATGGTGCCACCGGTGCCCCCTGTGCCAGAGGTACCGGCATTACCACCTTGTCCACCCTGCCCTCCGGTCCCACCTTGCGATTGCATTATGTCCATAACGTTACTACTGCTTGTATTAGGTCCTTTGGGGCCTTGAACACCTTGCACGCCTGCATGACCATCCTGACCTCTTCCACCTTGGCCACCCTTGGCCAGCAACAGCCCATTAAACGGATTATCCTGGAATAAATCGTCGAAACTGATTTGAGCGACATAGGGGTTCAGAGCAGCCTCTAGTTGTTGTTTTAGCGGATTAAAGAATAGCGTTGCGTTAGCGCCGGTTATTGGCCAATTGTATGAACCGGGAGCAAATTCAGGATTGAAATTGATCAGGTTAGTACTTGTACTAGAACCGGTCACCGTTTTGGCTATAAGGTCAACATCGCATTTAATATTGATCACAAGGCCGATGCCATTGGCAACAATATCACCAAAGGCTGTACCGCCTATTTTCGGAGTTGAGGTCCAGCTTATTGGATTGGCGAGAATAGTCAGAATTACTTCTGAAGTCGACGGATTCCAAGCACAATTTCCAATCTTGAATTCAGTAGCCCCTGCTAATTTATTGGCGGTCACGTCTACAACGGAAGCATGACCCAATACATTCAAATCAACATTAAAATCCTGAATGGCAATACTGCCACCGGGAAACGCTTTTGCCATGGCAGCCGTGGCCTTGTCGGCTTGCGCTGATATATAGTATTCAATAGAAAAGTTTATAGGTAACTGGTTCCCTGAGGGTGGATCTGCCTGGGTAATTTCATCGCTGATCAGACTAATATTACCTCCGTTGGATCCATGACCGCCGCTGTTACCAGTCGTCCCAGTTGCTCCCAAAGCCGGGTTGGCCTGTTGCACTACATCCCCGGGTTCATAAGTAGTAGCTGCTACTGGCCCGGATGTGTCAATTATCGCCCCTTGATTGAAAATGATCTTACGGGCAATTATGGACACGTCCTTGCCAGGGTTCATCAAATAGCCATCAATCGTAACAGTATCGGCATAAACTGTGAAGTTGGTTGTTGAAGCCGGCCTGGGTTGCCCTTTTGCCGGAACCGTATACGGTAGCTCGCTTTGGTTAAGCACTACGTCCAAACCATAATAATAGAGGGTATCTCCGATTTGCTTCTTGATAACGGTGAGGTCCGAGGGTATGCTGATCATTTTGGGAGGGGTTGGTCTCTTAAGTAAAATATCGATAAAATACAGTTAGAAAGAATGTTTACAAGACTATTTCTACCTGACTTCCAATGTTTTAAGAGGTTTGTGAACCTAATCTAGCTATGGTTCATTTTTTTCTTGCCTGAATACTATTCTTCTGTTGAGGTATCGGTTTAGGAAGGGCCTCTGCTTTCGCTCCTAACCCGTAATTCCCATTACCTTTAAGTAAAATGCAGCTTCATGAAACGAGTACCAAGATTTGTTTTCCTTTTGGCGCTACTTGCATGTAGTACCAGTCCTGAAGAGGAATTCCCGAAAATGGATGTAACGAATGTGTCCCAGACGTTCAAACCAATGATCTTTGATGAGGACAATCGCATTGAGCAAATCCGTTCTGTGCTACCTCAGTTTCATGAGCGCATGACCAATTATGCAAGGGAAAAGAACATTCCTGGCATCGCCTATGGCGTTGTGGTAGATAATGAGCTTGTGATGGATTCTGCCATTGGCTTCATCAACCTTGATAGAGAAATTCCTGCGGCTACCACCTCTTCTTTTCGCATCGCCTCCATGACCAAAAGCTTCACGGCGATGGCCATTATGAAATTAGTTGAGGATGGCAAGGTTGCATTGCACCACCCTTCCTCCAATTATATTCCAGCGATGAAGAACATGGAATACCTCACCAACGATGCTTCTGTAATCACTGTAGAAAACCTGCTCACTATGTCCGCAGGCTTCCCGGAGGACAATCCATGGGGAGACCGCCAACTACATGAGCCAGATACGATGCTGCTCAATCTGATGAAAGCAGGGCCTTCATTCTCCAATATCCCCTCCTACGCGTACGAATACAGTAATACGGGCTACGCACTCTTGGGCCAGGTGATCTCCAACGTGTCGGGTGTGCCCTATCAACAGTACATTACCGAGCAAATACTTCGGCCCTTGGGCATGAATGAAACCTACTGGGAGTACGACGATGTGCCCGAGGACCAACTTGCAATTGGATATGACCCAGACAGTTTGACGGTGGCACCTATGTTGCATGACGGATCCTATGGTGCCATGGGCGGCTTGATTACCTCTATCGAGGATTTCAGCAAGTATGTAAGCTTTCATCTTTCGGCCTGGCCCCCTCGCAGTGAACCTGATGAAGGACCGGTGAAAAGAAGTTCGTTGCGAAAAATGCATCAACCACAATTTACCCGGTTGTCTAGCAGGGCAACGGATTGGAACGACGAAACATGCGCCATGATGGTGGGGTATGGTTATGGGTTGAGGATTACAGAAAATTGCAAGCGCCTGAAACAGGTTGCACATGGAGGAGCACTCCCTGGTTTTGGAAGCAACTATTCCTTTTATCCTGAGCTGGGAATTGGTATCATGGCTTTTTGCAATGTCACCTACACCTCTCCCTGGCCATTTGATGAAATCCAAAAGCTACTCTTTGACGAAATAGATCTAAGACCAAGAAAACTACCTGCTTCTGATATTCTCCTTCAACGCCAAACAGAAGTTGTAGAATTAATCCAAACGTGGGATCCCGCACTTGGGCAGAGGATCCTGGCGGAAAACTTCTATCTGGATCAGAATAGGCAACTTCGCAAGAATGAAGCTGATTCGCTGATGTCAATTGTTGGTAACGTCCGGGAAATCACTGATATAATTCCGCTCAATCAGCTTCGTGGATACTTTGAAATGATTGGGAAGAACGATACGCTTAGCGTTTGGTTCACCTTAAGCCCTGAACCTAACCCTAAAGTGCAATATCTGAACATCTGGTGAGGTGTTATGCTAGTTGACAGAGCGAACCCTTAACGAGAGCAGGTAGAGCCGGGGAAACAATCCCCGGTTCGAGGTTTAATAAGTATAAAAAGCTGTCAGGACCTGTTGGCCTCTATGATTGCCTGAAATTTATCGGCGACAAGTTTGAAGCAATCACTCGTTGGGTGAAGTTCATCGTACCACCCATTCGGATCTACAGTTCCGAGGCTCTCCACTTTGTGGACTTTCTCAAAATTTGAAGTGACATCCTCCAGCACCTCATTAAACCTGGTGAGCATCAACCGGATTAACTCATACTGCAATTGCCGGTCCGATATACCCCGGAGTTTCATAGGCTTTCCTAACCACTTTTCATTGTCCGGAATGGCATAGTCATACCCATGACTAATAATATGCATATCCGGGTATTGCTGGGTGAGGTTGGTAAACAACCTCGTATATAAATATCTCATATCGTCCAGAAATATTCCGAACTCCTCTGTCAAATAGTCTTCTACATTTCTGTGCGGGTCATAATATCTAAGCATGGTGGCCAGGCGTTTCTTTCCGACCATATCGTTGCCTCCACCGCTGATCAGAAAAAAGTCCGGCGTATTTTCCTGAATAGCACGCACATACTCACGCTCATACATGATATTCGAAAGCCAGTCGCCGCCAAAGCCCAAGCTCCAGATCGCGTAATCGTCCTGTTGATTTAAATGATCAATGATGTCCTTTAAGAAAATTGGATATTGAAACCAAGAATCACCTTCCGAGACTATTTTGATCCCTGAAAAATTATCGTTGACCTTCTTCTTATATTTCTTCTGGCGCCTTCTCCTTGAGAATTTGTTTGCCAGCCCCATGATACCTTCGTCTGCATTCGACTCATTGAAGACCACACGTCGTTCCTTAACCTTGATCCTTGGACTGAACGAATCCGAGTTTTCATAATCGTATTCGAAAAACTCCTTAATTTCCTCTATTGGAGTATCTTCATTGTCAAGCAGCAATTTGAGATCGCTTTCCTTAATTTTCGCCATGTCTTAATTCGTTTGATATACTAACAGTTAAATAAAACGTTGTGGCGAAAATCAGCAATACCCATTTCTAGGTATTTTCATTTGACGGGAGCAGCCGGCCCGACGCTAGACTGTCTCCCACTCGTCATCATGATTAGAATCTTGCCTTACACTGCATATAACAGTTCCTTCCCGGTCTCAAGATTTGACCGATATCAAAGTGTTCCCGGTAAGCCACGCTGGTAAGGTTTTCTACTCCGGCACCTAACATCAGGCTGAAGTGATCTCCTTGAAACATCTTACTCACCCGCAAATTGAGTAAAGCAAATGCGTTTGTGGATCGCTCGTGGAACTTATCGCTGATTCTGTTTTGACTTGCCGACCACTCCACCTCCGGTTGTATATTCCAACCCTGGATATTTTGATTTAACGAATAGCTTACTTTCAAAGGTGGCATCTGCGGAAGTGGTTCACCCTCAAAGTCTTCGCCATAAACGTATTTCAAGTCCAGTCGGCTGCTTAGGCCGGGCATGAACTGATTGCTTAAGGCCAACTCTCCGCCAAACATTCTCGCCCGCCCGGTGTTGCGATGCCATTTCACTCCAAGCGCACCGATAGTCATGTTGCTGAGAGACGGGTCGTAGACTCCCATGATGTAATTGTCAAAGAAATAGGAAAACACCGAGGTTTCAAGTTGGAAGCTGCCCCTCCGTGTTTTTTGCCCAAGTTCTACATGGATGTTTCTCTCTTTCTTCAAATCAGGGTCACCGAGGTAATCGTATCCATCCTGACGATTGAAAAGGTAAAACCCATACTGCTCCGAAACCGATGGAACTCTTTCACCATAAGAAACCGTGAAGTCCGCCGTTGAGGATGCCACAAAGTCCCATAAGTATTGACTTGACAAATTGGCCAGCGTACTATTCCTCCGGTCGGCACCACTTTTATCAAAAACAGAAAGCTGACGCTCACCAAAGTCGCTGCTTATAAATGAAGTCACATATTCGACCCTGCCGCTATGAATAAGGCGATGCCCTGGCACCAACTCTTTGGCATGGGACACCTCCATCCCCGCAATTGACCTATGTGCATCTGGCCACGTAAGCATGAACATTGGAAGTTGACCAGATTCGTTGGGATACATGGTCATCTCCGCATGCCAAAATGCCCGATGGTAATCGGCTTTGATCTCCACCGTTGTTTGATCTGATTGCTGCAGAAACCCCCGCACAAACCCGCCTGTGGTCCTGGTATTTCCAGGCATATCCATATGCAGGGCTACTGAATCGCGGTTGGTATCGTCCATTTCATGACTAATGAAATTATGGTAGACTTTGACTTCAGGTTCTCGGATCAACCATAGCCTGTCTGTCATGTAGGAAAGGCCGAACATCTTAGCTTTGGCAAATGCCACATCCATCGGTAGCGCCGGGTAGCCAATATCATGACCATCATCACCCACAAAATCAAATGCGAGGATGCTTTGACTGTTCACTCTGTAGTTGATAGAAGTTGCGTAGTTGAACTTCTGGAACTGGCTGTACCTGATCTCCTGTCGGCTACCATCCTTATAGTTTTCTGCCTTTCTACGCACTCCTGAAACGCGTATGGCCCATTTAGCTTTTGAATAGTTGACATCCAATGAGTTGTCAAACCCACGAGATACGGATGAAAAACTAGATTGAAGAGAAATCCGTAGCGGATCGTCTTGATTAAAAATCGGCTTTTTCAAACCAAAATTGACACTTCCCCCAGTCCCACAGCCCATCATGTTGCTTTGGCTTCCAAAGGACACGTCCAGACTTTGCAAATTGATAGGTTCGATATAGGAAGAAGCTGGATCCATTTTATCGGTACAGGCGCCATATATTCTCATGCCATCGATACTCAGGACATATCGTTCGGACGTCAATCCCCGGAGCATCGGCTCGTTGGCGAAGTTGCCTCTTCTAATCATATTGACTCCCGACAGGCAATGCATCAGTTGATCCGTACACCGCATGTTCATTTGCATTTTGGGATCTCGCATATGCACCAGATATGCTGAGTCAGTTATGATTACTTCGTCCAATTGCTCGACCATTCCAATGTACTTCTCGCTCTTCATGGAATCCAGCCATGCTTCGTACAATTCCTTTTCAGACTGGCCGAAACATAGCTGGACACCCCATAAAGCAATTAATCCAACAATGAGTTTTTTCATTTTTGATGGATTTAAGGCATGCTGCTATTGAAAGTACAGGTCAAAGTACGGTGTACCATAGGTATTTCCATTATCCATCATGGTAAGCCGTACCTGCCAGTCACCTGTCATCGTGAAATTGACTATTCCCCTGTAATGACCATTCTCAATGTGTACTGGAGCAACATTATTGGGCGACCCGTGATCCATACTCATCATCCATGGCTCCAATTCAAATTCCATTCCTGCCACGGCAGGCCAGTCCATCATACTCGCCTTTGTGTAGACGGCAATTTCCAGGTCATTTTGACCAACTTGAGGGTCTTTGGGATCAATGTAGGCAACGAAGTATTTGATACTTTCATCCATCATGCTCGTAAATGAAACCAACCTGACTAATTCCGGGGCTGATACTTCCACTGGAACTGTTACGTCCGTCCCATTGATCATAAATTCTATACTCCAACTACCCATTTCGCCGGAGGGCATTACAAACACAGAATTGAAACTGAAAGTGCCTTCTTGAAATGTTTCGCCGTTTGGAAGTTCCAGCGGACATGAATGCGCCATGTTCATCATATGCATCATGGGCACTACAGAAATGTCACCGTTCAAAAGGCCACCGTTTTCATCTTCGATCTTGGCCGTGATGGCATTGTATCCTACGAAGAAATCTTGCGTGGCAAATAAAGTTACCGTAATGCCATTCTGGGTTATAGAAGTAATCTCATTAAGGTCGGTCTCAACCGTAGGTTTCGGGTCTTCATTGTCTGAGCAAGCAGTGATAAAAGCTACCGCAAGCAGTATGAATATGGGTTTTAAAGTTTTCATTGTCTAGTTTTTGATGTTCGAAAAAGAAGTGATCAAGGCTTTCTCAAACCTTGGGTCGGTGATATCAAATACTAGAGGTTGGGGGCTTCAATAAAGTGTAAACTAGCGTTTTAAGAAAGGGCTCCTGCCAATGTCCTTGATGAATTATCAGGGATATAGTCGTGTCAAAACCCTGCCAGAAGTAACTTGGCAGGTACTGTAAGCTGATGATCGGAATGGGTGGAACAGTGCTTTCCTGGTCCCCTCCTTTCTCCCGATTTGCGGCTTCGATCTTTTGGGCTAAAATGCATTTCCCATCACAGTTTAGCATGGGCTTGTCCCGATTTTCACATAACTCTTTGTAAGCATCGGTATTCACATAATAATCAATCAGAAACCCGGAGCTATAAAACAAATGGGTAAAAACCCCGCCTAACAATATGATTGCTATCGAGCGTCTCATCACAGTACAATTCTAGCGTCGGACGTGTCCAGCAATAATGATTAAAGTCAATTTCACAGCCCTATTTTATCAGCCAGATGCCGGGATGCGAGGCACGAGTCTGCTAGATCTGGGAGCTTGGTTGCACTTGAATACCTACCACATTAATCCAAGGAGACCATATTGAAATTGTTTGATCTTTCGTTTTTGATGTAAGTCAACCGATCTTTAAGGACATGCTTCCCAGAACTATCACCATTTTATTGGGGCTACTTTGCTTTTCTTTCATAAAATGCACGGCGCAAGCCTTGACTAAATCCGAAAAGGCAGGGATTGTTAATTCCTTGGATGAAAAACTCCAGCAATTATATGTCTTTCCGGAGGTAGCCGAGGATATGGCCAAGCACCTCAACGAAAAGTTGCATACTGGCGGCTACGACCAGTTTTTGAATCCCCACGCATTTGCTGACCAACTAACCGCCGACCTCCAGGCCATCAGTCAGGACAAACATTTGCGGGTCATTTCTACGCCAACTAAATCGACGGAGGCGCCAAACGAATCTGAAAGTGAGCATGAGCGTCGCCTCCAGAAGCAAATGAAGGAGATGCAAGATCAAAATTTTGGTTTTGAGACAGTCAAGATGTTAGAAGGCTGGGTCGGATATTTGGATTTGAGGGCTTTCATGGAGACGGAATTTGCCGCTAAGGCTGCGCATAAAGCAATGAGCTTTCTTATGAAATCAGATGCGCTTATCATTGACCTTCGTAATAATTCAGGAGGATCTCCGACAATGATCCAGCTCCTGTCTAGCTACTTCTTTGGGGAAGCGCCCGTGCACCTCAATAGCTTTTACTGGCGACCCTCGAATGTTACCACCGAAACGTGGACGTTACCACATATCGCGGGAAACCGCAAGCGGCCAGATATTGACCTGTACATTCTCACCAGCTACCGTACTTTTTCTGCGGCGGAAGAATTTGCCTACAACCTCCAAAACCTGAAACGAGCGACTATCATTGGAGAAACGACCGGAGGCGGTGCACACCCCGGAGGAATTGTACAACTTAGCGACAGGTTCAATGTCTGGATGCCGCAGGGTCGAGCCATCAATCCGGTGACAAAAACCAATTGGGAAGGAACTGGTGTGGTTCCTGATATCAAGATATCCGAAGATCAGGCATTGACTGCAGCGCATGTTAACGCCCTGGAGCAATTCAAAGCGTCTACAAGCAGTTCAGCGCTCATCAATTCGCTTAACTACTCCATTCGGGAATTGAAGAGGATCCTGGGCTTGGAACAATCGAAGTATGCGGACCTCCTGGTGGATGCAGAATATGTTAAGTGGAATGATCGACATGATACGTTTTACGGAGCCAACAGCCTATTTCTTACCGATACTGTACTCAGGACCATCGATCCAAAGATGGTCCTTGGCAACAACTATTATTACGTCACCCTCCCTAAAGATAGCTATCTCACGGTTCAGTTCACCGACAACTTTGTCATAGATGTGCCTGGTCAGGACGACCTTTTTATTGAGGAGATTGGCGAAACTGGTGATCAGGCAGCCATATATGTCAGCACCAATGGGATTACCTACGAAGAGCTGGGCATTGCCAATGGAGGTGCCACAAATGCATTGGATTTAGCGGATATTGGCTTCACAACGGCCGTAAACTATGTGAAAATCGTAGGGTTGGATCTTAATGGGGCTTCACCTGGATTTGATGTCGCCAGAGTTTATGGGCTACCACTTTCTAATATCGATAAATATGTCTCTACGGATGAAATTGACGATTATCTCCAAGAGCCAAATACGCATTCCCGCAGAATACATTTATCTCCTATTGAATTCGAATTCGATAGCTATAGACTTCAACCGGAAGGAACCGCTTATTTGGATGGTCTAATTGATGTATTGGCAGATTACCCACTCCTGCAACTCAACATCGTAGGTCATACGGATAACATAGGCACCGAACAATTCAATGAAGAACTATCCAGGAAACGAGCCAGAAGCGTCTATGATTACTTTATTGGAAAGGGGTTCGACGCGGCCAGCTTAACCTTTGAAGGCCGCGGCACCCGTGAGCCACTGACTAGCAATGATTCCGACGAAGGGCGGAGAAAGAATCGCCGGGTCGAGTTGATCAAGGTCGGTGGATGAACTGGAGAAAACGCCCAATATTTTTTTACAGCCAGTTAAACCGTAATGGCCCTCTCCCTTAATAAGTGCTCTGCTCGGCAAAATATGCTGATGACCGACTTCAGTGTTTCTCGGAAGTTACGAGTTAAAATATTCCTTGGGCGACTTCCCCATCACTTTTTTAAACGCACTGTTGAAGGTTGTCTTCGAGTTGAACCCCACTTCTTGGGCCAGACCAAAAAATGTCAACATCTTCGCCCGATCTGATCCTGATATTTCCACAAACTCTTTGATCCGATGGTAATTGACGTATTCGAAGAAGTTCATACCAATTCTTTCATTGAGTAGCCTGGCCAGTTCGGGGTTGCTCACACCCAACATGTCAGCTAACTCCGCCTTAAGAAGCTTTCTATTGAGATATGGTTTCTTTTCTTCCATCAAGGCATCCAGTTTCATTTTCAGGTTGTCCAGGTCCGCATTAGACAGTTTGGATCTCACGTACTTCCTGGTGTCCAATACCTGCACCACAAGAAACAATTCAGGGGAACGCAGCCCGTAAAAAGTGATAAAGAGGACGATAAACGCAAGGCTTAACCAAATGTAAGGCCTGAGGGATCTTTCCAACATGTCGTGTCCCAAAAGACTAAGAAGGTAGATGGCGAGCCAGAAGCACAGTACCAGTCCTATAGTGATCAAGAAATGGAGGTAGAACCGGCTCTTGACGGTATAACTGACCTCATTGACCAATTCCCGACGAAATTGAATAAAGAGTCGCAGGCTTTTTATCCAATAATAGAAGTTAAAAACCAACCCAAAACCGACAAAAATGCTAATGGTACGAAATAGCTCTCCGCTTTCTATCCGCTCACCCAGGACTTCATCCGAAGGATAAACAAATGCGAAGAATACGAAGGTGATATAAAATACCGCAGGTAGGTAATGCCAAAGCTCCTCTCGGCTATAGTTTCGGCTTTGCAGAGATGATTTTGTAAACAAATATACCGTCGAACCAAAGAGCAAGGTTGCGCACTCCGAAAGCGATATTAGCCGAAAATTGCGTCCGAAAATGTCGGACATAAACAAGATTCTTCCCAATAACCCAATGAAAAGTACTGCGATCAAAACCGCCACATACGCATTGATACGAGCCCGGTAGTTTACTGAAAATGCGTAGATCAGCATCAGGAAAAGGCACTGAAAAAAGGCGAAGTAAACTAGTTGCTCAAGGAAAAATTGCATCATCAAAATGGACAATTCGTCTGCTCCTGCCTAGCGCCGGAGCAGACCAAGTCATTCAGTTTTATTTTACAATGAATTCATTCACTTTCAGGATCCCGGAGTGATCCATTTCCGAGTAAGTAGCAAGAAATTGATCGAAAGTATTCTTGTCGTCCCACTCCGTCAAAAATACGACATCCGGATTGTGATAATATTGCATAGGCGATTCTCCACCAGTCAGGACAAATTTCACATCAGCACCTTTTTTCTTAGCCTCTTCAAGCCAAGATTTTTTGAAGGCGTTGAATGACTTATCGCTTTTCCTCCAGTACATAGTCACGACCTGACATTTTCCAGGATCTGTTGTGAATATAATGTCCTCCGTCATCGTAAAATGCGTAATGTTGAAGGTAGACCATATCTCGCGCCTTCGCTGGTCGAAATCAGCCACCCCATCCTTTATTTTCTTCATAGTTTGAGTCATGTCGGCATGACTGTTCCAAGAGGCTAAGGCGAGGAAATCAGGATAGTAATTACCTTGTGTTGGCGTTTCAGTTACTTTATATCCTGGTATGTAATTGTATCCTCCAGCAGTAGCCATGGGAAACACTTCGTCGAAATAGGCTTTTCTCTTCTCTTCCACACCGGTCCGTGTATTTAGCAGCAGCAGATCAAAGACCTGCCCCTTTTTGAGGGAAATGGTTTTCATACCAGCAGCTTCCTGAGCGACCGCTGTTACTTTGATGATCAGGAGAGATAGCACGACAATACTAAGTTTGAATGTTTTCATTTTGAGATTACTTTTTTGGGCAATCTTAACGGCCCGGGTCATCGAAGAAACGATTATTTGGACCTTCATGGGTACGGTTACGGTAACCGTACGTCTTTCAGATGGCCTTGCCTCTGCACGCGGTGGCCATAGACAACCTATTCTGTAACCTTAGTGATTATATCCGAATTTTCATCCCACAGGTAGATGCTGATTTCAGCCTTCTCATCTAAAACGAAAGCAAAGCGCCCTCCATGGCAGGTACTAGGATAATACATCAGTCCCTTGATCTCCTTGACCAGCTTTTCCTGCCCAGTAGACAGGTCATACGTATTTACCCACTCGGACCCATCATACTTGGTCTTGAAAGTTAAGAACGTGCCATCTTCATTTGCAGAGAGATGGCTGTCCATATGGTTGTTATCCGTAATACTCCTGCAAGTTTGGCTATTAAGGTCAGTCACCATGACTTCCTTATCCCCGCCAATTGATTCAACATAAGCGATAGATGAATCACCCCGTAGAAAGACAGGAAAGGTCTTATCTCCAGGTGACGCTATGAGCAAGGTTTCCTTTTCCTTCCGGAGATCAAAACTGTAGATGTCTATAACATCATCTCTTACCGCGGGGAAAAGGATGCGTTTCGAATCATGAGACCAACTCGCCCTCATAGGATTGAAGGTTCCTAATTCAACTAATTCAGTCGTTTTTCCAGTATTGAAATCCAACTTTGAAAGCACCCAACTATGAAAATTTCTTTCTACAAAAGCCAGCCACTTTTGATCAGGAGAGACCACCGGGTAGTGTTTTTCCGACGCTGATTCTGTAATCTGAGTTTCCTGACGACTTTTCAGATCAATGGAATATATCTGACTGGAACCGCTTCTTTCCGACGTAAATACAAGTCGATTACATGAATCATAAAAAGCTGGTTCACTGCCTATTATCTCAGAAAGATTAAAGTATCGATAGATAAGAAAACCTCCTATCATCAAAAGATTAAGAAGCAGTGTCAGGACAGCCTTTTTTAGGAACTTCATCACCAGAATTCGTGGGCGATTCTAAAACTGGGTGCTTAGTTACTAAGATTCAATACAGTTGCTGCCTACATCGCCACATGATGCTATTCTGTCGCGAGATGAAGAGGATGTCAAACGTGAAATACAGGCAGTACTCGTCACTAGCACCTGTTACTTGACTCCACGTAAATAACGCTTTATTTCTTCCTTATAGGACCGACTGACCTTGACCTTCTCTCCATTGGTCATTTCCAGGAAATATTCTCCATTGCTATGCGGCATGAACTGAGAGATTTCCCTGAGATTGACAAGACACGATCTATGCACACGCTGGAAATGGCCCTCGTTAAGCCGCTTTTGAAACCCTGAAATGGTATCACGAATGTAAAAGAGCTTATCTTTTGTATATACCTTCTGGTAATGATCATCACTTTTTACCAACACAATATCACCAACCGGCACCCTGTTGTTGGCACCTTGAAGATCTTTCAAAAGCAGATGAGTATGGGTGAGAGGCCTGAGGGACCAATAAGAAACGGCAGCTATACTCGAAAAGGCCAGTATCGCAATATGTCCAAAGTTAATGGCCAGTTTCCTGAGGTTCTTAAGAATATCAAAGTCGGGACTATTACCAATAAAGTAATTGGTGAGATTACTCACGGCAGCGTAGGCAAATAGATAAACAAGAAGTGCACTAAGCATAATGGGAACACTCGCCCTCTTTTTCTGAAGCGCTAGCTTCATAGATTCAACTGAGATCGGCGCAAGTAGTATGAGCATACCGAAGTTGACAGCCACCCTGGTCACTTCCAGACTTAAGTCAATTTCCACTCCAGCCCTGGAAAGTTTGAATAGCCGGAGTGACAAAAAAGTAGTTGCCGAGATTAGAACAATTAGGATTAAAGCCTTGTAGATTCTTGCCTCAACAGGTCTGGGATACATGTACTTGATCAGTTTTTTAAAGGCGGCCATTGAAATGCGTAAGGTCACACTCGAGTAATGTAATAATTAGCCAGGTTTCTTCGGCCATATTTGCAAATTGAGGACAACACCTATTGGCTTTCCATACGATCAATGAACCTTGTTATTAGGATGAACTTCCTTTATAAAAACTATTCCATCATAAGTCTCCAGATTACCTGGCAGTCTTGTTTCATATAGCGCCAGTTGCGTGGGATCGGTTAGGTAAGCATACGAATGGCCTTGTTCAGCTAACAATTTTTCAATCGACTGATCACCTGGTGGCAGCAGTTTACGGCTACTTAGGCCGGGTCGTCCAACCTCACCAGCATAGCCGGTAATTCCTACGATGAAAGTATCTTCTTTGCATTTTTCGGGAAGGGTTAACCCGCCAAAAAGAATGGTTTTTCGGGTCTTTAGGGCATGCTCAAACAGCCATTCAAGGTTAGCAGAAGTCGTCAGTTCCATGAATTCCGCTACCATATGTGCAACCTGATCGTCTGCGGCAAAAGTTCGTATCCCCTCCAGCTTTACAAACCAAAGCATATTCTGAATCAACCATCTACTTGATGGTGGCAGATCGATATCCAGGTGTTGTATTTCACTTCTTAATTTCGTAAGATCTGCTTCAGGCAATCCCTTTAACCGTATCGGGTCACTCCACAACGCTGCCAAGGCCTTTTTCCTTTGAGCTGTAAGCTTCCATAAGCCGAGGGGTTCGCGATTATCTGCTAAATATTTGATTAACCGATCTTTTGAATAACGATGAAACTGACAACTGCTGCCGGCCATCATCAGTGGCGCACTGGTCTCATGGCTGGCTGAGGCGTAACTAGCTATTTTTTGTATTGCCTCGCTTTCTCTCCATACTTTGTACATGGTTTTGAGCCCAGTGTCAACATCCTCATTTCGGAACGCCTCATCCATTAATATGCCCTCAAAAATTCCCAGGTCCCAAATCAATACATCAAATCCTTTTTTGACATGCAGGTAATGGATCAATCGGCCTATGGCCTCATAACTTGCACCATCTTCCGCTTTTGACCAATCCTGTAGCACAACAATCGACGATTTTCCAATATCCTCGCCTAAGGGAGTCAGGTCCTCAAACGAGTCACGGGAGTCAATACCAATACCGTTCAGGGGGAATACGCGCTGCGCTGAACTATGGAAAGCCGCAGCGACAAGCAGGGCAATGATTGTCTTCATCGGTGAGGTGTTTACTGATTAAATGGCTCCAGCCTGTTGAAATCGGCGACGGTAACTGGTTCGCCATTTATAACAGTACTATCCCAGTCCTGTGTAATTTTCCAGGCGTCATTTTCCTTATTGAGCGTGACATGAAATCTTGCATAATAATTGGAGGAATTGCCGTTCGGTTTGGTGATGATAATTCGATAGTATCCTGTTTCAAAAGCAATTGGACCGGTTACGATGCGACGCTCAAACCGTAACATAATTGATTGCTTGTAACCCTCCCGGCTTGCCTTTTTGAACCAGCTGATATTTTGATTTTTGTACTGCTGAGCGGACCAGATCTCCTTGCTATTTATTCTTATCATGCTATCGCCATGCAAAGCATTGAAGGTTTCATAATCCCAGCTTGCATATGCCTCAATGAAAGGGTACCATACCTGTCTGTCAATATCGATGGTCTCTGTTTGGCAATAGGAGAAAGAAGAAAACAGCCCTATAAACGCAATTGACAGTTTATTCCTCATAGTTACTAATCATAGTTGGTTTTCAGTACGGCGATTGAGAACGGATGAAGCCTGGCACTCATCAGATTATTCTTCACCCCCGGATCGTTTAAGCGGATATGATCGGCTTCTTCAAATGAAGCAGCATAGAAGACCATAATACCAAAGTTTTCAGGGTTATCCACCTCGTACTTTGTCCTACCAGCTATCAACAGTTTTCCTTCCTGCTCCAGGTCGACAAAATACTGGTAGTGGTCTTGAGCAACCTTCCTGATCTTTTCATTCCAGTTTTTCGGATCCCGGTAAGGTTCCTTCAGATTCAAAACATAGATAAAACAGGGTACTTCAACCTTTTCTTGAGCCATGGCGACAGAGACAACCCGGAAGAAAATGAGCATCCAAAGAAAACGACATTTCATATTCATTAATAAAATTCAAATTAGCTGACCGCTAGTTTCGAAAAGCTTAGAGAATAGGCAACTGTCGTGACCGGTTATTATGCTGTCGTGAATGAAGGGACAATCTCAATAAGTAGGGAGTAACCCTAACCTTTACAATACTTTTTAATTAATGTTAGAATGGACCTTTAAGAAATAGGTTACCTCCATTAGCGTGCAATTTTCGCGACGCGTTTTAAGCTATTGTCTTGTCGAGTTGTCAGGCCTGCGCTACCCTATGTCTTCTAGTCGTTCGTACGCCTGGCACAAACTTTCAAAGGCCTTGCAAATCACTTCTCGGTCAGCAAAGGGATTCAAGGGCATAAATTTTAACCATGAGTTCTCGAGTACCTGCTGAAGCCCAAAATAAAAACCCTGATCTTCCAGCACCACCTGCTGCAGTCTGTTGTTGAATTCATTGGGATTGTCATGTTTCGCCCTAAACAACAAGTTATTCGTCTCTGCGGCCGCATATTTCTCAAGAAAGTCACATTGATCGACCATCGACTGGAAATACGCAGTCAGTTCAAATGACTCGTCTATGAGTTTTTCATAGTTTTTTCTTCCCAGATGTCTTAAAGAAAGCCAAAGCTTCAGGATCTCAGCGGACCTACTGCCTTGAACTGATATTTCCCCAAGATTGTCATATTCTGAATCCGTGGAAGTATAAGGCATGGCCATTCTGCAGTATTGGATAGACTGGTTAAAATCTCTAAGAAGTAGCATGGAGCAAGTCTTAGCGACCATCAACCATTTCTGTGCGTTGAAAGTGATGGAATCCGCTCTTTCAATTCCAGTTAGTCTTGGACGATGCTTTTTGGAGAGCGCTGCAGCTCCGCCGTAAACTGCGTCCACATGAAACCACATACCATGCTCACTACATAATTCCGCAATCTGGTTCAATGGATCGATGGATCCGGCCGTAGTAGTTCCAGCTGTGGCCACAACGCAGAACGGCCATTGGCTCTCGTTATGACTTGAAACGGCTTTTCTAAGCTGTTTGACGTCCATTCTACCTTGGTCATCTACAGGAATTGTAATCAGGCTCTCCTCTCCCAACCCCATTATCATCATGTTTTTCCGGATCGATGCATGCGCCAGTTCAGAGGTGTACAACATGGGCCTCTTGTGAAGCTGGGTGATATCTCCATCGGTCCGGTCCAGCATTTTGTTCCTGGCGATGATCATTGCCTGCAAGTTCACGATCGAGCCACCGCTGCCCATGACACCACCACTAGCGGCAGGTAGCCCAAAAATCTCACAGAATGACTTGAGCACCTCTTTCTCCATTCTGGTAAACACAGGGGACATCTCTAATCCCAACATGTTGTTATTGATGGAGGCAGCCGACATTTCGCCCACAATCGACATCAACGTTGGCATTGTATCCATGTGTCCGATGTAGTTTGGACTGACATGATTCATGGACCCATCAAAAACAAGCCGAAGATCACTCAACAGCGAGTCAACGGGTTGTGCCTCCTCAGGAATGCTGAAGAGCTCAGCATTATTCTTAGTAAGCTCAGGAAAAAGCTTTCGCGATTTGGCGTTTGCGTAATGGTCAAGAATCAAATCCACTACGGAATTCAAAACTGGCCCGGACTGAAGCCTGTTTTCCTTCGAGGGTGCTATAAAATATTTTTCAGGGTTCATCATCTGACTTTCAACTGGATTTATCCTTCTGGAAAAAAAACAAAGAGTTTGCAACCGGTTTTTGATTGAGGCCAATGACTGGAACCACGTGGGTTGTGAATGAATGATCCTGCCTCGTAATCTCTCACACCGTCATTGAAAACGCCCTCGACAACAAAAACTTCCTCGGGCCCGGGCTCATGTACATCCAATTCCAAAAACCTGCTATTAGGCTCGATTTCAATGAACAAAGCTTTGGAACCAGAGGGTGACCGCCATAAAGTCTGCTTGTAAACTCCAGGAAATATTTCCAATCTCCTGGCTTGATCAATAGAATTCCAGGTTATTTTCTTCGCGTCTTCCATCGGGTGTTTTTGCTAAGTTCTGTAATTGATCAGGCTCGGCATCCATGACTGCCTTGAAATTCTCTCATGGATACGATCAAATTCGCGAATGGCGCCACCTACTCACTACCTAAATTTTTGTGTAGCAATTCCTTAAAAGCCATGATGAACCTATCATTGCCATTCTTGTTATGTGTTGCCAAGTACCAAGAGCGGATGAGGCCTTTTCTACCTACTGATATAGTGGTCAACTTTCGATTTTGAAGATTAGGCTTCAGAAGCCAACGGCTCATGACAGTGATACCCAGATTTGCGCTTACCATCTCGAGAATCGCATCGGTAATTTGAATATAATGTACTCGCTCCGGGAAAACCGAAGCAGGAATAAGTAGTTGTTCGTATAATGAAGTCTGCTGATAATTTCTATTGTGTGTGAACAAGACCTGGTCTTTGAAATCATTAGCGGACGCATACTTTTTCTTCGCTAAAGGGTTGTCTGTTGATACAACCAGCAGGAGTTCATCATCCATCAGCTTTTCGTAATGAATGTTTGGTGAATCAACTCTTCTTAAGACGATGGCCAAATCCAGATCAGCGTCCACTAGCTGTTCCAGGGGGTTGTCGATTCTATCCGTTTGGATCTCCACCTCCACGTTTGGATACTCAATAGAGTATTGCTTTATAATGGATGGCAACCAGTAGTAGCACGTGTAGCATTCGGTACAAAGCTGAATGCTTCCAAAGTTATCTTTGAGGCTCCTCTTAATCGCCACCTGGGACTGTTCAAGTTCCTTCAAGACTCTATTTGCCGTTTCAAAGAGTACTTCTCCCGCATCTGTCAGGGTTAACTTTCTGTTTAGCCTTAAGAAAACTGGTGTACCGACAATCGTCTCAATCTCCTTCAGCTGGTGACTAAGCGCAGATTGCGATAGGAAGAGTCGTTGAGTAGCCTTTGTCAGGTTTCCTTCTTCCGCCACGGCCTTAATCAAGCGCAGGTGCTTAATTTCCACTATCTATTAGCATTTGTAATACTTACTTCTTACACTATGCAAGATACTAATATGACTTCCAAGCAGGCAGTTAGAAGGTATTACTTTCTGTCATGCTTTACTTGACAATAATTCATGGCTAATTCCCTCCACGCTTGCAGAGAGGTCGTCACCTTTGCCTGGCACTATTCTCCATGGCGTATGTCTGAATTTTCAGTAACCATCCAAAACGAAGGTAACTGCCTTGTAAATCAAAGGCGTAAGTCAGTCCTGAGCACGTCTATCCCCCTGGAGTTTGGCGGATCTGGAAGAAACTTCTCGTCGACAGAACTACTGGTACTTTCCCTGGCCACCTGCATCGGTTCCAGCATCTCCAAAAGCTTTAATGACCAGGAACTTCTCAAGTCCCTGCAAATTGAACCTAAGCGGGTGCTCTCTTGCTTTCCAAGCACCCTGGAAAAGCTGGAAATTAGGATAGTATCTTCCAGAGAATTGACAGCCGAGGACGAAGCCAAAATCTTAGCGGCGGTGAGACAGAGCCCTGTCCGACTTGCATTAAATCCCAGGCTGGAGCAACAGTATTTGTTATCGTATCCTTCGGGTGCCGCACGTATTGCAAAGCGACTGGTTTAGGAAAACACCGAAAAATGGCGATCACTTAGGGGTCGGGATTCACCACTTACCATACAAAAGCCTACATCTCGCCACAAAATCCCTTTTGTAGCATCCTCGAAGTTGATCAACTCAAAGATCATTGAACAGGCAACTACTGATTGGTCAATAAGCACACCGGTCAGTAAACGCCCGGTAATTCCATAACCAAGGATCAATTGTATGAACAGTAAACCTCTGTTAACCGCTGCGGCGGTATGCTCTTTTCTGGGAGCACTGACAACCATCTTGTTGATATTTCTACCCAATCCCGAGGCCGCTGATTTCGAATCGAGGGTTGCGCTTTATAATAACTCCCGTTATCTCACGAAGCTTTGGATTCTATTTCTTCATCCGCAGGTAAACGTTCTGGCGAGCTTGGGCATGGCCTACCTTCTCATTCGCAAGTATCCACTACCAACTATTTTTGGCACTTTTTTTCTCTCTGTTTGGGCTTACACGGAAATGTCCCAACAGTCGCTATTGATTGATGCACTTAATCAGATGTGGCGCCCCGGTTACATAAATGCTGAAACTTCTGATCTTAAGAACACTTACCTGGCGCTGATCAAGGCTGTGGGAGGCATCTCGGACAGCAACTACTTCTTACTGCTTTATGGTTTTGGACTGGGCTCACTACTTTATGGTACCGCTTTGATCCGAGAAGAACTCCTCGGGCGGACGATAGGTTACGTATTGCTGTTTATAGGCGTTCTGAGCTTATCTTCCTTTTTCAGATACTATCTCGGCTTAAGCTTTTTAAATGGAGTAGTAAACTGGCTGTACGAGTGGGTTTACAGCTATTTACAACCCGCAGTTCGAATTGCCACTGGCATTTGGATACTAAAGGAATGCAAGAACAGGTCCGGCATTTATCAGAATTCTAAGGACGGGCGCATCGCTTAGTTTTCCGGAAACTAGCCGGCGGGTTGCTTACAAACATCTGTCCTGGAGCACAATACGAATTAGTGCTGATGGCCTCCAGGCCCATGAACATGTCCGTGTTCTACTTCCTCGGGAGTAGCTGTCCGTACCGTCAGGACTTGTCCTTTAAAGTTTAGTGTCTTCCCCGCCAACTGATGATTGAAGTCTACGGTCACTGTGCTCTCGTTTATTTGTTGCACGGTGCCCTGAAGTCGGTTCCCATTTTGGTCTTGCATGGGTACCACATTTCCAACTTTCATGACATTCAAGTCGATAGTCCCATCTACTTTGAAAACATCTTGAGGAAGCTCTACGATCGCAGACGGGTCGATTTCGCCATAACCCTCCGCCGGAGATACCGTAATATCGTAGCTCTCACCCTGGTCTTTGCCTACCAGCTGATTCTCAAACCCAGGAATCATCTGCCCTAAACCCACCAAAAAGGTCAGCGGGTTTTGTTCGTCAGTTTTTTCAATCAGGTTTCCATCTACTTCCAAGCTGTAAGTGACAGAAGCCACCGTATGTTTTTCAATCTTCATCTTTGACATTTTCAAATGAGGCGGCAAGGTAAAACTTCTAAGTAGTTTGACCCGCTTTTCTGCAGTTATTTACAGCCGCACCTCAACCTCTCGTCTTACCGCAGGGGCTATTCGTGGTGTTGATCAGTCATTGGTCCTCAAACTTTCGGATACATTGATCTGAGCTGATTTTGTCGTCTGCGTCAAAATTGTAAGCCAGGCGGTGGAGACCATAAGTATGCCTCCCAGGATAAAATAGATGGGTTCCAGGCTGATCCTGTAGGCAAACCCATCCAGCCAGGTGCGCAAGACATAATAGCTAATCGGTAAGGCAATGAGCATAGCCATGAAAACAAGCACCATAAAGTCCTTGGAAAGCAGGTTGACTATTTGGCTAGCACTGGAACCAAGGATTTTTCTAATTGCTATTTCTCTGGAACGCCCCTGAATGCTAAAAGCGGTCAAGGCAAGCAGGCCCAGGCACGAGATAGCGATAGCCATCACAGCAAAATATTTAGAAAGTACCGAAATACGGGATTCGGAGGTGTAGATAGCCTGATAGCTGTCATCCAAAAACCGATACTCAAAGGGATAGCCCTCGTTGAACTTTAGATAAAGCATTTCGAGCTGCTCGAGTGTCTCTTTTTCGGTGCCTTCCTGTATTTTGACCAGGAAATTGTTGCCCCTATCGCTTAATGAAAAGAAGAATGGCCTAACCTCTTCCTGCAGGGACTGAAAGTGGAAGTTTTCAATAACACCAATTACTTCTTTCGTGGGCGCATTGGGATTGTAATTTCCAAATTTCTGCCCCACGGGGTTTTTGAGGCCAGTGGCCGTCACTGCTGCTTGGTTGAGGATAATGGCATCTTTGTCCATTGAAAAATCTTTTGAAAAGGTCCTACCTGCCTTCATTTTGATACCGAGTAATTCGATCAAATCATAGCCGCCCTGGATCCTGTAGAACCTTAACCTTTTGTCTGCTGCACCCATACCTTCCCACTTGTAACCTTGCGAAAAGGAAATTCTACCTGGTAGCTCTCCGTACATTTGAGAAGCATTTACAACGCTGGAAATACTTCTTACCTCCTCTAAGAATGGCTCAAAATTCTCCTGGAGCCTGCCCTCTTTAGGGAAGGTAATGATATGATCCTTATGGTAACCCAGATTTTTTGTTTGAATGTATTGGACCTGCTGATAGATAACCACTACCGAAACAATCAATATCGCCGTAATGGTAAATTGAAAGACGACCAGCACTTTCCTTACAAACAATCCTTGGGATTCGAGCTTGACGCGGCCCTTCAATGCCGCAACAGGCCCGAAGCCAGACAGGTGCAGCGCCGGATAAATTCCGGAAACAATGCCAGTGAGACCAGTAATAGCAAAAATCGAAAAGAGAACCTTCGGTTCCAGGCTAATTGCCAGTTCCTTTCCGGTAATCAAATTGAACTGCGGAAGCAGCAGAAAGACCATGGCCGATGCGATAATCAGCGAGACAAAAGCCATCAGGACAGACTCTCCGAAGTATTGCAGAATAAGGGTACCCCGACGAGCGCCAATCGCCTTTTTCACTCCGATTTCCTTAATTCTCCTTGCCGATTTAGCTGTTGAAAAGTTCATATAGTTAATGCAGGCGATAACCAGGACGACAAGGGCAATCAGGGAGAATAGTCTGACGTACGCAATTCTTCCTCCAGTTGGAATACCATTTTGATAACGATTATACAGGTACCTTTCGGCGTATGGCTGTGCGTACAAGACATCTTCTGAGTTTTTGTATACCCTGGTCATGAAAGTGCGAATTTTATCGTTGAACTCAACAAGATCAATACCTTGTTTCAATACCAGATGTGCCTGTGTACCACTATTATACCACTGCATCAGATCCTGTTCTTTAAAAAGATCGTAGCTGAACAAAATGTCAAACGAGGAAGAAGTATGTGTTGGGTTAAAGACACCTGAAACGAGATAGGATCCGCCATAACCCGGATCTTTGAGTTCCACGATCTGGCCTATGGCACTTTCCGGTGAGTTGAACAAACTCGTGGCCAGGCGCTTTGAGATCGCAACCTCATTAATGTCTGATAAGATCTTATGTTTATCGCCAAGGATAAAGTCTCCCGGAAAAACATTGAAATACCCTTTTCCAACAAACTGGTACCTGGCTCTTAGGTGCCTGTCACCTACCGTGGCAATCCCGTGATAACTAGGATGTGCCTTGACCGGAAAAGAATATGCCACCTCAGGCATCGCCTTTGCCAATGCTTCATACAAAGGGTTTGGCGTGGAACCATTGGTGTTGGTGTGCAACGTTCCTGAAGTATTATAACTGTGAATTACCTGTACATGTCGGTGACTGTCAGGTTCGGAGAACTTATCGACGGTCAACTCGTCATTTACCCACAGGTAAATAAGAATAGAGGCGGCAAGGCCGCTGGCAAGTCCAAACAGGTTGATTAAAAAGGTGCTTTTGTACCTTAAAAAATTCCGAAAGGAAATGAGCAGGTTGTGTCGGAACATACCATAGTGGTTTAATCGTAAATCCCCACCCAGGTCTTTCAACAAGGTAAGCCTGAAAAGTTTTATTACGTCACGGGTGTAGAGCTGCCTGGCTCTTCGGCGGCCGTAGACTTCAACATTGTCATGAAATCGCTCCTCCATATCTCCTTCTATCTCTTCCACATAACCCTGCTTGCAAATCCAGCGGACGAGGTGAAAGGGAAATTTGGGTGGTTTTTCTCTCATATTTACCGCCTGTTTCCTCTTTGTTCTTATTTACTATTCAATGAAGTAAATATATGAAAATAATTTTATTCTAATTGAAGTAGTTATAATACCGATTCACAGCAAATAGGTTACATAACCGCTATCCTAGTTATCCTGAAAGATTGGCTTTTGCAATTGCGGCTGGACTCGAAATTGGGTATCAGAGAACTCAGGTGCTTCAAAGAACTGGGTCCCCCTGAAGTTCACAATATCTTTAAATTTAGCATTGCTAAAGCTGGCGGTACCTCTAAGCCTGGCATTTCCAAAATTGGATCTTTTCGAAAAATAGGCATCATTAAAAGTAATGTTCTGATCCGCATTGACTAGGGAGAAATCAGCGTATTCGGAGAAGGTAGACAAATCAAAATCAGCGTCCATTCTAAAATAGGCTTGCTGAAAATAGGTATCCTGCTCAAACTTCACATCAAAGAAACTAAGCTGATGGTTAGCGACCATTTGATGGGCAAGAAGCCTCCCCCTGAAGCTGCATCTGGAAAAATTAGCATGGTGCGAGAAGGTGGCTTGCTGCAAATTCACCGTTTTATGAAAGTTACTGCCCGAAAAGTCGACCCGTCCCAAAACGTGGATGCCTTTTAGGATAACCTCTTCCTGAAAAATGCAATCAAGAAAACTCAGGTTACTTCTGAATGCCAATGTGGTGCGAGTACCGTCTTCGGCCAGATTATAACCTACCAGGGGACCCTCAAAAACACAATTTTTGAAAGTAATTGAAACATCGGCCGTACCCTCATAAAGGTCTTTTCCCACCTGATAATTTTCAAAAATGTCTGTGAAGTCAAGCCCAGCTATGGCTTCGTTTTCAATAAGGACGCTTTTAGCAGACCTGAGCGACTTGTGAAGTTTCTTTTCTGAAATCTGGCCTTGTGCTGAACAGGACGATAGCAAGAAAATAATCAAGTACCTCACGGCGTTAACATTCAATTTCCGATTCATAGAAAAGTCCAACTGGGTAAAACCAGCTCTATTCCGGTCTCTTACGCCTTTGAAAACTTGCTAGCTTTTGATCTAGCCGACCACTCCGTTTCTCCTCCTTGATAAAATTTTGAATTTCATTGGTCGTATAGGCATTTCTGTTTCTCTCCGTAACTACTGATTGGAAATCATTGACCCGAAGTGATGTTGCAACATCTGGCTTCAGGTGATTATTGAAGGCGAAAGCGTTTTCTTGTAAAAGTCCTGATGAACGAGCGGCTTGACCCTCCGAAAATACAATTGGGTCAGACGTTGTATAAAAGACATTATTTGTTTCATTGCTCTCAGGAAAATCGTCGTACGCATCAGCAATAAGTAACAAATAGTAGGCGCCGTTTAATTGTGGCATATAATACAGCCATTCAATGTCCTCCAGTTCATAAAGTGCTGACGCATAATCCGAATTGGCAGGTAAGGTCTTATTTATGGCATATTCGTACAGGTTAATTTCTCCCTCCTCTCCGAATGGAACTTCACTGTAGGCATCTGTCCAAGAGTCAAAAAAGAGGAAATCATAGTCATTGGCGTCATAAGCATTGAAGTAGAGGTAATACACTGCCCACTGTTTGCTTGGATGCGCTGGCTCGTTGCCTAAATTGTAGATGTTGTACCGAATGAATCGTTCGGTCGGATATTCGAAGTTGTCCGTGGAATAATCCTCAAAAACCCACGAAGCCAGGTCGACTCCAAATATTTCTGATTGCTCTTCCTCAGGCTCGGGTTGAGTCTCCTCAATCGCCATCACATAAAGCTCATATTCCGATTGACTGTAGCTAATAACAAAATCGTTGAAGAAGTGCTCGTAATCTATCCAGATAAAGCCATCATTTGCCCACCCTTCTCCCCAGGAGTTCACAAGTTTGAAGGCACCATTGGCACCTCTGTTATCATCATAACCTATGACCGCTACGGCGTGATAGGCATGAATTCCAACTCTGTCGAAAGTGGTGAAACTGGAGTAGACTTCTTCGGTATTCCAGCGCATGAAACTATCATCCAGTTTCGCACCCACAATGACAGGCATATTATTGGCAATGCTCTGTTTAACCGACGCTTGGTTGCCCTCAATTTGACGCCAGTATTTGATCCGATTGGTGCTAGCATTGCCTGAAAAAGTATTTGATACATCGCAATCACCGAGATCTTCATAAGGAACCAAATCCACTGTATTGACACCTCTGGTTTGCAAAATATCGAGCGCCGCATCGAAGCCCGTGCCATTGCAATCCGAGCCCTTTTCTGATGCGGGAATCGCCGTAAAGAGATCTTTGGGACTGAATTGGTTTGAAGGTATACTTAATTCGCTGCTGGTGTAGCCCTGATTGATCCCATTGATCATCGTCATGGAATTGTAGGCCACAGCCCAGGCGACACATGTACCATACCGTCCTTGATTTCCGACTGGCGGCAAATTTTCTGTAAGATCGTAGCTGCTAGGGAGGTTGGCAGAACTGGAGAACCCAAAGTTGGTCGAACTTGGTACTGTCGACAAATCATCTTGCTCCGTTCTGAAGAGTCCCAAGCCCTGTTCGGAATTGTCGTCATCTGGTACAACGTCCTCCGGACCATCATCACTACAGCTGAGTAAAATAACACCAAGGAGAAAGGAATATGAGAGTAGATTTTTCATTTTGTTGGTACTTAATTGCGAAAAGCCCCTTGCCCTCCCTCGATTACAGCAAGTCTTCCGGTGTTTCCTGTATCCATCTGGCAAGCGGATGTTCGGTGAAGTTTTAGGTCTTAAATCTTCAATTTCCGAACTAATCGTCGAAGGTTTATACACTTCTTGTGGACAATTGGTTGACCCAAAAAGAGACCTGCTGCGAGCTACAAGAATTGATACCTAACTAATTGTATTACAATTAGTTATAACGCAATTAATCGTATTAGCGACCAGATTTACCACATCATCTGCGGGCATAGTATGCCCCCTGAATTATTCAGTCGAAGTTGTACATTGATCTCGTGAGTATTACCGCTAAAGAATCGCGTGGAACTTGCGGGTATGGCGTTATACATATAAGTAAGGCTCCAAAGTGAGCTCAGGTTAAACCCTGCAAAACCGGTGATCGTCCTGTTTGATCTCAGTAGCGCGCCACCGAAGAGTCTTTGGTTCCAGGATGCTTTGACTCCCATATCCAGGTTGATCTCGCCGCTAACATACCTGGCTATCCCGAAAGGGATGATATCCCACTTAGGAATTAAGAAAGGCATACGATAGCCTCCCGTTAATAACACATCATCGACCTGACTGATATCATAATGAAAGGAAGAAAGACCCAAGTATAAATTTTGCTCGTAATACCAAAGTCCAAGTTTTAGGTTGAATTCAGTGGCGCCCCGAAAGCCTATCACAGCCGGGTCCGCCGCAAGTCCGGATGAAAGAAAATCATCATTCAGCCCCACGAAAGATATGCTTGGAGATACCCCAAATGATAAAAAGCTATTTCTGGCCAGGGGAAGGTGGTTGGCCACGGATAGACCTACTTCAAAACTCGTAAAAGCGCCGATAATGTCATTCATCAGGTAACCTCCGATACCCCTGGATGAAGATTTCTCATATTTATAAGTTCGGTATTCCCCAGTTTCGTAAGTCGAGAAGCCAGGAGATACTCTGCTTTTACCCAAGGGAGAATGAACAGAAACATAGGTTGTTTGGGGAGCTCCTTCAATCCCCGTCCACTGCCATCTATGCCCGATTTGAACATCCACGAACTCCTCAATACCACTCACGGCCGGATTCAGCAGGTAATTGTTTAAAAAATATTGCTCTAGCAAAATATTTTGGGCAGTTACCATACTGGTAGCGATGAAGGCAATCAAGGATAAAAGGAACTTCATATCTGATTTATTTAATTACAGAAACCGACCCTTTGGCAATCATTTGACCTTCATGCCATAGAATATAGAAGTAGGTGCCTCGTTTGCTCGCCGAATTTCTGATAGAACCGTCCCAGTTATTGGCATAGTTTGACCACTCTTTCAAGAAATTCCCCTGCCTGTCGAACAACCGAAGAATACTGTTGGGATATGTTTCTATCCCATGGATAACCCATACATCATTTATACCATCTCCATCAGGTGTAAAGGCATTGGGAATATTGGCGAACTCGCTGGAAACAAGGATCTGGTCCATGGAAGTACATCCAAACGCATTCATTACTATCACGCTGTAGGTACCCGCAGCTGTCGCGGTAAAAGTTGGTTCAGTGGAGCCATCCTGCCATTCGTATGAAACAATATCATTATCCAAGGCTGAGAGTATAATCTCCTCTCCGGGGGCTAATACCTGATCTGATCCAAGGTCTACTATTGGGAGTTCCATTATTTCTATGGTATCCGAATGTGAACTGCCTGTACCTAAGATGTAGGTAGTGACTGCCACTTCATAGGTTCCCGGGGCACTATAAGTATAGGTGACAGTTGTTAGGCGCTCCCCTACCTGGCTATTTCCATCTCCAAAGTCCCAGGCGATACTATCTACATTGTCCACCGCTGAGGTCAGGGTGAAAGTAGAAGCCTCCGTGAAGCATACGTCGGAAGCTGAAAACTCCGGAGTGATCGACGGGTCAGATATTACAATTTCATCCGTGGCAGCGCAGCCCTTGGCGTTGGTCACCGTTACATTATAGGTGCCAGCTTCTGTTACGACAAAAGTCGAGTCGGTAGAACCATCCTGCCATAAGTATGATTGAATGGACTCATGGGAATACTGATAATATGATTTCATCGCCAGGAACCAGAGTCTGGTCCTCGCCCAAATCGATAGCGGGCGGTTCGACTATTTCGATGGTTTCCGAGTTGGAATTTCCCGGTACCAAATAAGTAGGTAGTGACTTCTACTTGATAGATCCCGGGTGCACTATAGGTGTTTGAAACAGTTGTAAGGCCTGCTCCCACGAGCGAATTTCCATCTCCAAAATTCCAAGCAATGCTATCGGCATTACCTGCATCCGTAGTGAATGTAAAGGTAGATGTATCGGAAAGACACACTCCTGCGACTGAAAACTCCCGGAGTTGTTAATCGATCCACACACCACATTTGTAGCGGTCCGTTACTTCGTCAGCAGTCCAGGTTGTATTAGCAATATTCAGTAATCGCACCTGGCCAGGTGACGCTTACATCATTCAAAAAACCCACCTCCCTCGGGGGGTGAGGTCGCAAAGGAAAAGTCTTTGAAAAAGTAGATAGCATCATCCGTGGCAGTAGGTACATAAAAAATCACTACTATCCTCGAAATCGGATGTTGCCGCGGTACCATTGACATATATGCTAAAAAGGCCACTCGCACTGCGGGTCAAAACCAGATGAAAAAGATCAGTTTCGTTAAATACTTCGCCAGTGATATTAGTTTGGGAGCTGGAGGAGTTCCAAAACTGGAGTCTACCCTGGCCTTCGGTTCCTATCCTTAAATAAAATACCCCTATCTGAAAGCGTCTGATTAAAACTTACGAGATTAACCCAGTCCACAGTGCGGCCACTTCTTATCCTCAATTCATCCAGCTTAAAGGTCATTTCAAGAGAGTATGCCTGATCTATGAATCCGGCATCTGTAAATTGTAAGCCGGCATTATCTGGCGAAAGCATAGACGCCTGTATTACTGACGGCCGCGCAGCTCGAAGAGGAATCAAGTGTTATGAAACTACCTGTTTCTCCTATTTCGTTTGGCAACGCCACCAATGAACGGGACCCATCCAAAGCATTCAAGTCTTCTGTAAGTGGAAAGCTGATCACATCCTGAGTCATCCCATGAAGACAGAGGCAACAGTACGACCAAAACAGGACAACCGTTCTCTTCATGTCAGGCTAGATTGTTACACATTGATTTCCAAACCCCGGGATATCGGCGCAAACTTTCATTTTGCCTGTATCCCAATCAAGTTCGACTGAAGCTGAGGTGCTCGTGCAGCTATCGCCAATCGTGCATAGCGCCGCCATAACCACTAATCTGAATCCATCATTATCTGCGACCAAGCCCAATACCAACTCGATTTTGGCCACTTCAAAGTCCACGCCCACAACTGGCTTCACCTTCTAGCAAAAACTGCCCATCATAAAAAAACTGCCCACCAAGTTTTGCTTCGGCAATTCCAGGGATCCTCATCTTTCCTTCAGCCCGAACGTATTGAGAGGTGATTTCAAGTAACGCTTTTGCTAATTCCTGCTCCCCAATGCCCGGTATGCTCACTCCCACGGTATTGGAAATGAAAAACTGCGAGTTTTCAAGGTCATCGCCGATGTAAGCATAGGCTTCCAGTGTCGACCCGGGGAAACTTACATTCTCTAAAAATCCGGTATTATCAATTCCCGCTAACAGCTTAGTGGCAAGGTCACCAGTATTCATCTGCCCAGCCGCCTGAATGTAATTTTGTCCATCTTCCTCCGCGTTCAGTATCACGGTACTCCTACCTAACTCCAACTCCACATCACCAGGCATATAGTCCAAGACCTTATTGGTGAGAAAAACAGAGCCATTGACCCCCATCCTAAACTCCGCGCCTTCCAATCCTTCCTCAAAGAACTCCTTGGGACCATTCTCATTGAGGACGAACCCCACAATTGCATCACCTACCACCTTGATCGAATACTTGGGGATCGGAATCTCACCTTTGATAAAAATGTTGCCCTGAATGGTGGAAAATGGCACATTCATGATAGATACCAATTCGTCGCTGTACTCATAGGGTTCAAACAGCAACTTGCCATTAGCTGATAGTCCTAATCCCGCATTATCGATAGTAACAGGGCCGTCAATAGACCCGGTCAGGTAGATCGAAGGATCGGATGGATCCATATAAAAGGCCCCCATTGAAATGGTGGATTCCCCTATCTCATAAGAAGGAGCGGTATCCAGAAGCTCGTCAGGAGAAATAGCCAGATACGATATGTCATCTAATAATGGAGCTTCCGGATCCATCAGTTTGATTTCAGCTCCCGACTTAAATGAAATGTATGAAGCTGGATTGGCCAACTCAATAAATTCTTCGAAAAAGCTTACTTCCGGAAGCTTGGAGAGCCCATATCCTTCAAGGCTTTGATATATTCCTCCTGCACCTCCGATTAGTTTGAAATCTCCCGAAGCCATGCTAATCAAGCCACTCTCCGAGTCGGTAAAAATTGTCCCGAATATTTCTATGCCGTCTGCAGTCTCTCTAAAACGATCAGCGTTAACAAATATCTCTCCTAACCCCTCCACGGTAAAGCTTTGCGCATTCGAGGCATCTAGCGTTTCTTCAGCAAACTGATTAACGGGATTCACTACCTGTTCAGAACACGAACCTAGTAATAGGAATAAAAAGGTAAGTGAAGCTGATTTAATAATATGCTGGGCACGTCGCGACCTCATTCCTTCCGTTTTTAATGATGTATCCTACTGAAAATATGATTCGCTCACCCCCGGTGAGAAAGTTGATCGCGTCTGACGTTCCGTCTTGGAAATCAGCATTATTGAAAATCAGGTGGCCATATAGCGAAAAAGTCCAACTGGAGGTCCTGCCCCTGAAGCCTGCACCTGTATTAAATCCGATTGTGGTGGCAACCTGGTCCGGATCACCTACCAAAAAGTCCTCCGTACGGATCGAAAGTAAGTTTTTCTGAAAAGTTGGTCCCAGGAAGCCGAAAAATGAGAAATCCGATACACCTCCTTCCGCAATTGGTACGGAGGCTTCTAAATTCAAAAAGGCCAACTCATACGATAGGTTGAAATCGCCCACCTTGAAGGCAGTGCCGAAATCATAACCCCCTTTTACGGAAAAAATCGAGTAAGGAAGGTAATAAGCCAGATAGATCAATTTTGGCCTCCCGACGTTGGGCGTGCCTCGTAGCTGAGAATCGTACATTAAAGCGGTACCCGCACCCAACTCCAGCGTCACACTTTCAGGGACGAGCCCGTTGTATTGCGCCTGAATGCCATTTGCAAATAGCAAGGCAAGTAAACTCACCCAGGTGACTTTTTTCTTCAACATATTTCCTGATCCATAGCCGGAGGCTTGCTGCGATTCTTTGGATGCAATATCCCGATCAATCTCGGGATATCTATAGGGGGTCAGTAGACAATTGGTGGACCCGTAGCAATGGGATAGCCATAATTTCTTCTCCCTGCGCGAAGTGCTCGACTAGTGCACAACCCTTGGTCCCCCCCTTGTGATATTCCAGAATCTGCCTCTGATAAAATACCGGGGAAACCAGCTTATCCGAGGTTTCTGCCCTATTTGATCTCGGTGATTGTACCCTCTTCTTCCAGAAGGTAATGACGATTAATGGCTGGCTCGGCGAAAATGTCTTCGTTCCCGGAAGGCCAGTAGACCTTCACAGTGCGGATGCGAGACATCTCACCCAACCCGAAGTGAATTTCAAGGTCATTCTGACCCCCATACCCCGTCACAGGATACATCCACCGGTATTGTGAACTGGTCTCACCATTTGCAGCCATCGCTTCCAATTGAACCATTGCACCGATTCCGTGGCTATTGGAATCAGCGCCCCTCAATCGAAAGGTGATCCAGTTGGTATTTCGTGTGTCATTGATGTAAAATCGATTGGGGTCATTAGCGCCCCAGTTCGCCACAAAGACGTCTAAGTCACCATCTCTGTCAAAATCTGCACTCGCTACTGCCGCTGAGGTATCGGCGTGTTGAGTGACTACCCCTCCCATAATTTTATCGAAATCTCCCTCACCGTCATTGAGATAGAGGAAATTGTACATATCAGGCCCATAGGTGCCATTGCCTACAAACAAATCAATATCTCCATCATTGTCATAGTCGCCCCAGCTTTGTCCTTTGGAAGCTCCTCCTTGGTTGCCAGAGAGCGCTCCTTCCATCAAGGGCTCAAAGTTCCCATTGCCATCGTTTTCAAAAAGGAAGTTCTCCTTGTCAAAATTTGTAAGCAAAATATCAAGATCTCCATCATTGTCATAGTCGGCCCAGGAGGAGCCATAAGCATAACCTAAATCCGCTACGAGCAGTCCTTCCGTTAGCGGTTCGAAGTTCCAGTTCCCCTTATTCGCATAAAATTCATTGCGAGTTCTGCCATTGGCAATGAAAAACTCTGGTAGCCCATCGTTATTGGCGTCACCGCACGAGCAATTTCTACCACGACCTTCGCCAGCAGAAAGTACATGATCATCTCTTCTCTTAAAACTTCCTCTCCCTAGGTTTTCGAAGACGAAATTTCCATTGTGGCGATAGCCCACTAGCAGTACGTCCAGGTCTCCATCACCCTCAATATCTGCCCAGCAGGCCATGGACGAACTAAGATCGCTAGCGGTCAGCGGATGATCCTGAACTTTGATGAAGCCCTTCAGGTCGTCATTTTTAAAGAGCAGATTCTCTTCCCTTCCTCTGCTTGCAATATAAAGATCAAGGTCACCGTCATTGTCATAGTCTACCCAATTTACTCCTTCTGATGAGCCACCGTAAGTCACTGATTCCAAGAAATTGCTTCCAACTTCTTGTTGCAATTTCAGCAACTCCCCACCCCTGTTTTTATATAGGAAATTCGCCTGACCCTGGGAATTGGAAACGTAAAGTTCCGGATAGCCATCACCATCCATGTCACCCCAAGCGGCTCCCCTGCTCAGGCCTTGATCCAATTGCAGCCAGCTGCTTTCTAAGGCTGTGAACAAGTTTGCTCCGGGCTGCTGCGTCGACTGAGAACGGGCGCTGGTAAAACAACTAGACAAGACAATCGCCAACACCGCGGTGCATAGATCGTTGTAAGGAATGCACTTAGACTTAAGAATGAACATCACCTTTATTCGTCTCTCAAGGATTCGACGGGATTAGCCATGGCCGCACCAAGCGATTTGTAACCGATAGCAATCATTGATACAGCCAAGGCCGCAATTGTTGCCAAGGCAAACATCAGCATATTGGCAGTATCTAGCAGCTCGATCCGGTATTGAAAGTCCGATAGCCAGTTCCGAAGCACCCAAAAAGATAGTGGCCACGCAAGCACGCTGGCAATTCCGATCAGAATAATGAACTCTTTCATTAGGAGTACAACAACCTGGTATACGGACGATCCAAGGACTTTTCGCACACCAATCTCCTTTCGGCGCTGTTCAGCAGTAAATGTCGAGAGGCCGAATAACCCCAGACAGGAAAGTACAATTGACAATGAAGCAAAGCCATTCACAAGTACAGAAAATTTCTGGTCTGACTCGAATATTTGGTCAAACTCCTGGTCAAAGAATTGGTATTCGAATGGATAGCCTGCGTATTGTGATGTCCATTCGCTTTCCAGGAAGTTCAGGGTTTCCTGAATGTTGTTACCGTGAACCTTGAGATTTAAGTTTCCAGCAGGACCGGGATTGTAGAAAATCGTCAAGGGTTCTATTTTGTGTCGCATGTTGGCGAAATGGAAATCCTCCACAACACCGATAATGGTTCTTTCGCCACCAATAAAGATCTTCTTGCCAACGGCATCCTCCCATCCAAGCTGCTCCTGCATGGTCTCATTGATGATTATGGCTTCGTCTTCATCTGATCCAAAATCCTCACTATAGTTACGACCAGCAGCCATTTCAATGCCCATGGTGCCAAAGTAATTTTGATCGACACTTAGCGCGCTGACTATCCACATTTCGTCATCCGGTGCGTTCTCCTGAAGCCTCATGCCCGTTCTGCCGAATGTTCGCCCTGGCATATTGCTGGAATACGCAGCAGAGATCACAGCGGGATGGTTGAGCGCCTTTTGCATAAATGCCTCACTGCCATCTCTCACTGTGTTATCATTGAAATTAAAGTTGATAATTTGATCCTTGTTGAAACCCAAGTTTTTGTTCTTGAGATAGTTAATTTGCTTCCCTACAATCAGCGTCGCGATAATCATCACAACAGATGCTACGAATTGGAACGTCACTAACGATTTCCGTAGCATGATTCCCTGGCTACTTCCAGCGAACCTTCCTCGTAGTATCCGAATGGCATCAAAAGCAGACAAAACAAAAGCTGGATAAAGTCCCGCCAACAAGCCCAGGACGATCGCCAGCGCCACATAAACGCCCAGTACCCAATAGTTCTGAAAGAAGAAGCTGGACGGTTCGATATCCAATCCAAAATTGTAGCTCTGTCCAACCACTATTACAAGCCCGAAGGCCACGACAAGGGACATAAGCGCAAACACAATTGATTCGATGAGGTGCTGAATTCGCAAATCTTTCTTCTCACTCCCCAGTACCTTTCGAATCCCAACTTCTTTCGCTCGGGTCGAGGATTGAGCTGTTGTCAGATTAGTGAAATTAAATGCTGCGATCAGGAGTATAAAGAGCGCAACGATACCCAATGCTGAGACATAGAGGATATCCCCCTTGTTGGCATTGTAACCATCAAATAGGATTCCAGATGACTTTAAGTGAACGTCTTTAAGTGGTTGAAGTTGAGGGATCCACATCTCCGGAACTCCGTTATTTGTAGCAATTTCTTTGAGACTACTCTCTACCTTCTCTTCGCTCTCCGGGTTTTCAAGTTTGACATAGCCTATCATTCCCAAGCCATTCCAACTATTGATGTAATTGGCGAAATTGGAGTCCGCCTCGGTCATATATAAAGACATCAGCATGTCATATTCAAGGTGAGTATTTCGTGTGACATCCTTGATCGTTCCGACTATTTCCCAACTGTCGTCATCTATATCCACTACCTCCCCGGCGATATTGTCTTTTCGCCCAAAAACCTGGTATGCGAAGGATTCTGTCAGGATCAACTTGTGGGGAGCACCAAACTTGTCGATTGCATCGGGTTGCTGTAATTGCAAGTCAAACAGCCGAAAGAAATCCGTTTCAACGCGTTTGGCGTTCTGCGAATAATATGCCTGATCGCCTCTCATAATGCGCTGCTCACCGGCGGTAAGCATCCTGGAAGAAAGCGTCACCTCCGAAAGCTCCTCGGCAGCCGCCTGAGGCATCCGCGGGCTGGTGATCCCCACCATATTACTGGTCACTCCCAATGCCTCATCAATGGTAGTCAGGCGAAATATCTTATCTGCATCGTGGTGCCATCGATCATATGACCATTCATCAATAATATATACAGACAGTACAATGAAAGAAAAGAAACCAAGGACCAGGCCCAGCGCATTGATAAGCGTTGTTAGGCCATTCTTTTTGAGGTTTCTATAGGCTAAAAAGATATAATTCAGGAGCATTGTGTAGTAGTATTATTGTTTCGCGGAAACTAGCTGCAACATTTGTACCACTCGAATTTGAATTATTCGAATGACAAACTCCAATGGATGAATGGGTGAATCAGCTGATTAATGATTCAGCAGGCCACTACCCACAACCCAAAGTGTCCAATATTGAACAATACAGCGGTCAACGCTCATTGCCTACTCCATCACCCTGAAAATCGGATAGCGCAAATATTCAGGTTCGCGATGCGCTGACCTTTGATAGATAAAATCAAGTTGACGATAAGCACTCTCCGCTAGTGCAGCGTCCGCAGCCTTCGCTGCTTCTAACTCACTTTTGATTTCGGGATTGTCCTGCAGGATCTTAACCGCATGATCTTCAAACACATAAGGCGAAAAATGTTCTTTTTGCTGGAGGATGGCGTCAAAGAAGTTCCAGGCAAAAAATGAATCCGGTGCCTCAGGTTCCAGGGTTTCAACGATATAGCGGTTACGCCATTGGTTTACCGGTACCAGGTAATCACCTTTTCTAAAATCAACATCCACTTGATTCGCCGATACCATGACGTCATAATGCTTGTAATGTCCCTCGTAAGGAGACCGTAGTGTTTGATAGTCGGATATCATATATGCCTCAACGCTGATCGTACTATCTTCCTCCAGTCGTAACATATTGATCTGATTCAATTTTAATAGTTCAATAGGCCTACGCCACTGTTGCGGAATGATGTAATATTTAGGTGCGGTGATCACTTTGTCAGCCCGATAGTCGTCCATGTATCTCACATCTTTTGTGAAGGGTTTGTCTCTATCATATTTAAGCCTTTCCAACCCTGACACTTGGCTTTCCACATAGCTCGGCTCATACCCACTGAATGTCAAAGGGGTGTATTGGGTGGTATCAACGGCCCAGGAAATCTCAAATTCCTTTTGGCCTGCGATGGTATTCTTCGTTTCTTCCCGCATTGCAACCAGTTGTGCCCCTCTTTCGTCCAGAAAGTCGAGCATCGTTTCCATCAGTGCATAGGTTGATTCCACTCGTTGTTTATAAGACTTTAGCATGTGTGTTTCACTCATATAACCCATGGTGTGAAACAACGCCGTGTAGCCGGTCGAATACCGTGGCCAATCCATAAACTGAGGCCAACCCTTATCTGGTGTTTGTCCCCAGGCATTGACATAAGGTATAGCATCAAAACCCCGCTCCTTCATGCCTGCGTAGTTATGCGGAAGCAATACTTCATCGACAAATCTTCCCAGCTTGCCTCCCAGCTTGTCTTTTTGAGAATAATCCAGCGTCATCACATGCTTATAATCCGCGCCGTTGCTTACATGTGTATCTAAAAACAGATCCGGATCATATAATTGGAAAATCTCTTGAAAAGAGCGTGAGTTACGGGTATCTGACTTGATGAAATCACGGTTAAGGTCATAATGCCTGGAGTTGCCCCTGAAACCATATTCTACCGGGCCATTTTGGTTGACCCTTGTCGTGGTGTTCCTGTTCAATACACCACCAATATTGTAAAATGGAATGATGGCAATAGCTACTTTTTGCAATACCTGCTGATACTTTTCCTTATTCCGTATTAAATCTCTGGCAAACATCTGGCTTGCACTCACACCGTCCGGTTCTCCCGGGTGAATGGCGTTATTGATCAGCCAAATAGCCTTCCCCGACGCCTGCAGAGCCTGAGGGGTCTTCTCACTACCGGTGTTGATCAGCACCACATGAAGTGGAATTCCCACATCCGTTTGTCCATGTTCCACAATCGAAACTTCCTCGTGCATTTCATCCAGTGCACGGTAAAAGGTCATAGCCTCCTCATAGGTTGCCGTTTCAGTAAAACCGGATTGTTCGTAGCGGGTGGTCAGTTGTCCTTTTGCGGAAACAACCACCAATACGAGCGCAAAAAATGACAGTATTCTCATCAAAAAATATTTTCGCCAATGATAGCAAAGGGCAGCTTGCCAATCAAGATGAATCATATGACCGGCGCTTTGACTTACCACAGACAATGTGAATTAAAAAGCCATCGGTTTGTCGCCTATTTTAGACCACATATAAAACTAAACTATGGAATGGGCTGGCCGTATGTTAGGTTCGTCATGAATTTAGGACAAGAACAGATGAGAAAGACAGCTCTTTTAATCACGCTGATGACGATGGGGTACCTGGGCTTTGGTCAGGACGCAGTGCGCTATCGTAATGTCACGAATACCCATTTACCCTATGAAGACCTACAGAAGCTCTCTATGGATGCAGGAATCGCCGACTTGGATCAAGATGGGGATATGGATATTCTGATTGCCAATGAGCATCGGCCCAATATTTTACTGATCAACGACGGAAAGGGAAAGTTTACCAATGAAAGCGTTTCCAGGATACCACAAGTAAATCATGACAGTGAGGACATTGGTATCGCTGACTTTGATCTGGATGGAGACCTGGACATTGTAGTGGTGAGTGAAGATGATAAAACCAATGAACTATACCTGAATAATGGAAATGGCACTTTCGCTGACGGTGGCAAACGCCTTCCAGTAGCAGGCACATCCAATTCCGTGGTTGTATTTGACATCAACAAAGACGGGGCACCGGATATTTTGATCGGGAATAACGGCCAAAATAACCTGCTGATCAACGACGGCAAGGGCAATTTTAAAAATGAAACGACCCGTCGTTTCGGCAAGTTTAAGGATGTGACGCAGGACTTGACGTTAGCTGATGTAGATAATGATGGTGACCAGGATTTATTGATTGGAAATGAAGACGCTAACCGGCTATTGATCAATGATGGTAATGGATTTTTTGATGATCAATCTGCAAAGAGGATTCCTTACCGTAATGCGCCGGAAGAGACAAGAGAAGTAGATGTAGCCGATATCGACGGAGATGGTGATTTGGATATATTGTATGGCAACGTTCAGGCCTTCGTGGAAAACGCAGTGAGGCAAAATAGATTGCTTCTCAACGACGGAAACGGGTATTTTTCTGACATCACCGCAACTCATTTGCCAAAAGACGATAATCGATGTTTTGGTGTAGCATTTCTGGACATAGACGATGATGGCGATCCTGATATTATGACCGGAAATACCAATGGGTCCAGGTTTGCCGGGATGACGCCCTTCAGTGTCTACTTAAACGATGGAGAAGGAAAGTTCACTGAAACGTCGGAAGGCATCCTTCCTGAAGGTATTGATGGCCGGGGGTTCGATATAGATTTCGTTGATTTGAACGGAGATGGAGTCAAAGATCTGTTTTTGAGCAACCGCGGGTCTCAGGACTTTCTGCTTTTTGGGGTGAAATAGCAGGAGTAACAAAACCGAAATTCGGGACCGGACTGATTTGTAGCAGCCAGCGACCAGAGTGCGCTACCAATTAATCCTGATAATGAGCGATGCCGTCTCTATTTCCCGGCAAGCAACACAATGTCCGATTTGTAATAATCCGACTGATTGTAGATCAACTTAGATTGGTCCGCGGAAACAGAAAACCGGGCATACCAGCTTCGATTACCTGTTAGCAGCTCCTGAACCGCCTTGTGGGTACCATTTTTTATATCGAACATAGAAATCTTCGGCGGGTTTTCGCTACGATCTATGTGATAAATAGCGTTTCCAACCAGCTCCCAGTTAGCGTAATCGCTTCGGTCATTAGCAATTAATAGGGTTGTATTTTCGCCCCGCAAAGAGGACCTCCAAATTCCATCGGCAGTGGACTTTGAATAGTAGATCATGCCATCTTCACCAACTCTTGCAAAATCAACCTCTTGCTGTAGATAAGAGCGTTTCGTTGCTTTGCCCTTACCAATATCATACATCCACAATTCCTTTTTACCGGAGCGATCAGAAATGAAATGAAATTGATTGACGGACACATAACAAGGAAACCGACTAATGTGATCATCCTCGAGCAAAACCTCAAGTTCCAAGGTCTCATGGAAAATCCTTACAATTTTCGTTCTACTCCCATCCCTTATCCCTGCAAGAATTGACCTACCATCCGGAGACCAACTGATCTCATCATACAGAAGTCCGTCTTTAAAGGAAGTCAGCTGCTTAGCCTTTTTACTTTTAAAGTTGTATTGCCACAATTGAAAGCTACCCGACCGATCTGATATAAAGGCCATCAGCGAGTTGTCTGGCGAAAGTACACCAAGCCATTCTTGCCGGCTTGAATTCACAATTGGTTTGGGTGCCTCCGCCTCAGGATCTAATGACCTCATAAAAAGGTTATGATCACTTCCATAGTTGCAGGCGAGGATCTTGTCATCATACACAGATATCTGGTAAAAGTCGCGATAGCTGACTATCGATTCCTTTCCTGTAGCAAGGTGCAGTTTGTGTATGTAGGAACCAAAGTCATCGCGGGAAGTAAAAAGGAGACTTTCATCGTCATCGGTCCAGTCATGATCATAAACTCTCGAGCTCAATGTTCTTAGCGTATTTACTGAACCTGATTGCATGGAATACACACTTAAATTTCTCTGAGAATAGTTCGGGTGACTTTGCAAAAAAGCAACTTGATTTCCATCTGATGAGAAAACGGGATTGAATTCATGGAATTCGTCATCGGTCAACTGAGCAACCGATTCAGTACGGAAATTGTACGTGAACAGGTTGTGATATTTCGACTCCCCGGGCCTATCGCTAAATACCAGAAAGTTTCCATCTGGAGACCAGTCTACGTGCGAAACTGCGCCCTCTCCCAAGGTGTGAATTCTTCTAATTTTCCGTTCTGAAAGGCTCAAGATGTTCAAATGGGTCTGACCTGATTTTTTGGTCGTGAAAGCAATGGTATCAGATGACGGAGAAAAGCCTGGGTACGAAGCATCCCCAATTTCTACTGGTGACCGGTAGAGAATTTCCTCTGTTTCGCTGGATTTAATAACCAATTGCAACCAGCCATCGACATCCTCACGGGCTACAAATGCGATCAAGTCAGTAGATGATATCGCCGGGGATGAATACAGACCTTTGGTATCAGTCATGTATTTATAATCGAACAAAAGCCTTCTTTCTGAAAGGTCCGCATCAATCACAGAAAAGAGCCATAGTGCGGTCATTGAGGCGATGAAGATACCTGCACCCGTGAGAAAGGGCACCCGACTGGCGCCAGACCTCTTGCGCCCTGATGGCGGCACTAATTCTACTTCCCCCACCAGTGAATACCCGTGCTTTGGTACTGTCTTGATAAGCAGCGGGTCTCTTAATTCTTTTCTCAGTACCGATATGGCCTTTGTCAGCCCCTCTTCATTGATGTGTTTTGATTCCCAGATCGTTTCAAGCAAAGTAGCCTTTGACATTACTTCCCCCGGCTTGGAGCAAAGTACGACCAGCAGACGCATGATCCTTGGCTCTAAGATTACATCCGACCCTCCAATAGTGATCTTGTTCATCAGCGGATGGACGGTAATGCGTTTATTGATTTCAAAACTGCGATGGGCTGCGTTCATCAGGATTCAGACTGACTATGAAATTAACCTTCTCCAACGAGGAAATTTAAGGCTCTTCAGGTTTCTTCAGCTTTTTATTGCCTAATTGACTGCAAAAAGTGCTACGACACAAGACAAACTGAAATGAAAAAAAACCTGCTTCCCCTCCTACTTATTTTGATAGCGACGTGCTGCCTGGGCCAGGAACCACCCAGCTACACCAAGATAGATCTTCCAGTAAACGATACAAGTTTTGAATACTACAGAACCGATACTAAGTCAGCGTCTGTTGTGCTCATTTTTCATGACTGGTTTGGTGTATCTGACCTGAGTTTCGAGATGATGGAACGGCTCAATCAAGAGGGGATCGACGCCCAGGTACTCGACTTGTACAAGGGCAAATCTGCTAAAACCAATCAGGAAGCACGACAACTGATGAATTCCATCGACATGGCAAATGTCAACGAATACATCGATGAGGTTATCCGGAAGGCAGACTCGGACTATAAAAGCGTATTTATCTGGGGATTTAGCCTGGGGACACAGTTTGCGTCCTTTTCAGCTATTAGAAACAACACCATCGTTGATGGGCTGGTACTGTTTTATGGAAATGTGCCACAGGAAAGCGAACAGCTAGATAAGATGACGTTTCCATCGCTGATGGTAATGGGGTCAAAAGATAACCCCGCGGGAGCCATCAAATTCTTCAATGCGCTGAACAAGGATACCACATATGCCTCACTGTTCATCTACCCCAACGCGAGACACGCATTTGCCCAAAGACTGTTCAATGATGGTCGCAACTATAATGAAGAGGCCAAGGAAACCACCTTTCAAGTGGCTTTTGACTTTCTATCGGTGAACCAGTAAACAGCTCACGGGCGCAGCTAATTTTTTGCGGCCTAATCCGCAGTGACACCTATAAAAGCTGCGTCTTTGTATTTTTCCAGAAAAGCTGTTGACTTGTCGACAAGCTCCTGATGCCGCGCCTGGATCTTGATCATCTGCCGGTGAAAGTGCCTTGCAAGCGTATATTGATCCATGTTAGGATCTCTTTCCAACTTGAACTGATAGTTGTAGTCCCAGAGATTAATCAACCGATCAAATTCCGTATAGACGTTTGCAATATCCCGATAAAGTTCTCGGCCAAAGTTGGATGCGATGCCCGTGTCCTTCGCCATGTCCCAGGCTAGCGAATTGATCTCCGGCCTGCCAAAGCCAAATGTGAACGTAACCTGTTCTCCACGCCCATATTGCTCCAATTGCTGCGTCAAGGTGTCCAGAAAGGCAGCATTGTAGTCGTAAACCCCAGACAGTCCTGAGTAATTGCGGATGTCCAGTGCAATATCCGTCAATGTATCTTGAACAGTTTGCTCGGCCCTCATATTAGCATACCAGGCATCTAAAGCAAGCGCTAACAAAACGGCGAAAACAATAGGTAGTATGGTTGTGAGTAGTTTTTTAAGCATATGCAGATGTCGCAGAAAGGCAATTTGTCGCCCAATATTGTTAGTTGCACAATTTAACCCTCCGAGCTATAATAGCAATTGGCCTTAGGCCACCATTTCTATATGCCAATACCCATCAGGCTGTCTTTATCTCTATATGCAGTGAATTTCAAAAATATCCTGATGATTACCCAAGAGATGGCCGTTTATTCTCTTCAGCTGACGAGGAAGTATGTTTTCAAAGGGTTGCGACCTTCACGAAAGCAAAAGCCACATAAGTAAACTGATCAGGCAGTATCCTCATTTTGATAATGCATCATCCAACCAGGACTTATGCTCTTCGCCAAAATTTTCCCCTAACAATTCAAGGAAGCCCTCCGTGGTTTTGATGTCCCGAAGCAGTAACTCTGATAGCAGTTCGTTAAAAGATTCTCTACCCAATCGGTGGTCCAACTGGTGCAGAATGAAAGCTCCCTTGTTGTACAGCGTAAAGATTGACGACTTTCCATTCTCAAAGTCATACACAGGCCCGTAATTAGGCAATCGCCCTTCCTTTCGCTTCATTTCCTTTCGGAATAATTCCTCCCCGAAAATTGCACCTGTTGCCATGTCGGAAACGTACTCAGCAAAAGACTCATTAAGCCAGTTTTCAAAAGTGGCATTATCGGCACCAATCCACCATAAGTGTCCTATTTCATGGAAAACCGTTTCCATATTATCCGCTAAATTTTCCAGAAACCTGTCGCCGTGACCAAAGTCTCTGATCATTATCAGGTCGTTGCGACGAAATGCGAAGTTGTGAACTGAAGGAGCTACTAGTAGTGTGAAATTTGAGCGAGGTATGTTTTTAGCGAAAGCGTCATGGTAAAAGTCCAGGACCTTTGTACAATAGGTGTATATCGAATCCAAGACACCCACTTCGTCATAGAAGCTATATATCTTCAGGTCGTATTTAGATCCTTCTCCTGGTTTACGTTCGAATAAAGTCCTCCCGCCAAAAAGCGTTATATCAGTGGCATCCGCAAGCTTCAGATTATATCTGCCCGGCGATTCCTTTTCTAGACTCCCAGCGGAGATAATGGTAAAGTCCTCCGCAAAAGTCAAATCGATGTTCCAGTCAAAAAGGTAGGGTCGACTAATAGGTATAGCGGAGTATTCCGAGTGTATTTCAAACCATTGATCTTTGTAGATGTTGCTTATATAGTCAGAAATTGTATACTTAATGTCCAGATTGACTATCTCACCAGGATTCACAGGTGCATCAAAGTATACGGTGAGGTAATAGATCGAACTATTGAAAATACCTCGTAGCCTCGAAAAGTCAAATTGCTTTACGTTCTCCCCGGAAAGACTCACCACTTGAGCCTTCCCATTCAAAGTGAAGTTGATAGAGTCAATCGGCTCTTCACTTGTCAGCTGGAATTTGTAATTGAAGCTAGCGCTGATTTCATTGGACTCATTGTCATAATTCAAGGTGCCGGTGACACTGTTCTGTCCCTGCAAAGCTCCCTGTACAAGCAGAAAGAAAAACAATAAAATCCAAAACTCTCTGGTCATAGAAGTCATCGATGTTTGCAGTAATGTTATCGTTTTACAGATTATTGGCCTTGTAAAAAACTGCCAAATATTTGATCACTCGACTGACCAGATCAAAGTATCTGCTTCCAAACTACTCACCGACTTAAAAGCTGAGGGTGTAACGCCTACAATCTTTTTGAATGTATGCGTGAAATGAGCGGCATCATAGAAGTCCATTATTTCGGCCACTTTACTGGGCTGATAATCAAACAGCTTTTTCATGGATCTTCGCACCGTGTTTATCAGTAAATATTCTTTTGGTGAGATGTCCAGGTTTTGCTTGAAAAATCGATGTGTAGACCGATAACTCTTACACAAATGGTCACATAACTCCGCCATTTCCAGTATGTGCTGAGTATTTTGAAACAGTAGCAAGTCTCTGGGAGGTTCCGCCATCTGTTCCATAAGGAAGTTCTCAATTTCCTGGATAGACCGCTCTTCATCACGGCTAGAAAATGCCATTTGATACAAGTCACTCCACTTATTGCCTAGTACTTCCTCAATAATTCTGGATTTGAATTTTTGGCCTGAAACCTTCTTTCCGCATAAAACATCTAACCCCAGAGGAGTAAAATTTATACATACCTCATTGTAGGGAAGGTCAGCGGTAATGGAAATGGGTTTATTATAGATGCCCGTAAGGTAACTGGTATTTGCTTCGGAGGGGAGAATCCTGAAGGCTCCAGCACCTAGAGATTTTATCTCACTCCTTGATAACAGCCCCAGGCAATGATTCGTATTCGGATAGCATATCTGCCGGTTGGGACCAACTCCCGAATGCTTTATGAACAAAAAGAATTGTACATACAGTTGTAAGGATTCGCTTTTTGGTATGTGAATTCTCACGTTCATGCTTTCAGCGTTAATGGTCGCTACATAACAAGGCTCGAGGAGCTACCAAAACCCTAAAAGGCTTTACAGATTCAGCCAATAGTTAAGTTTTACCACCACACCGCGATTTTTGGCACCCCATTCCTCGATCGCGTAGTTGTCTGTGTAGACAATGAACAAGTTCGATAGTGGCTGAAATTGCCATTGCACCCTACTATTGACGTTGAAATTGTCTGCTTGGGTATTGTATTGCAGAAAAGTGGTCCAGTATAGGTTTCGGGAAAAGTTGATCTCGGCAGTTGGCCCGACAAGGGTCAGGGATTCCGAGCCGAACCGATCAGGGAAGGTCAGTTCGTTTTGCACAAACCGTATGGAAAAGTTGCCCCAGGGCTGCACTCTATAGTTGATGCGTCCTGACAATTCGATCCGATCACCATTATAAAATCCCCCGTATTGACCACCAATTTGAAACGAAAAGTCCTTGCGCCGATCTGAGCGATACTCGATGTTGGCATAGTTCCAGGTGTAACTATCCGCGGGAAGCGCGTCAAGGTCCGTGAAGCTGAGAGGAAAGAGCAATTTACCGTCTTCGTGGGTCCATGAAATTTCGAATCTGGCGGTGTTGACAAAGCTCAAAGCATATGAAAACCGCTTGGTGCCCACGAACTGTTCGCCCGTTTGGGTCCAGTCGTAAATGGCATTCACCTGAAAACGCTGATTGACGATGCTTTTGACTTCAGGGTAATGGATATAAGCTGCTCTGGCAAACCAATGTACGTATCCTACCCTGAAGCTGGTGTCAAGCTCAGAATCTCTTTGCTGATTCAAATGCATGAATCCCATGTCGGGAATGTAGTTGTCCCCAATGGTTACGACGTTGGTGTAAAGGGAAACATTGCGTTTGTCGTATGACAAAACCCCCTGAAACAGATGATTGCTGCTTTTGAGACTATCCGTCAGTGTGGCCCCATAGCCAACATTAGCTCGAAAAGCACCATTATCCGATCGGTAATCGACTTCTCCACCAGTCGTACGATTGTAATCCGTATCAACTATATCGCTATTTTGAAAGGCCTGCCGATTGTGATAGTATCCCCTGAGCAGGGTGCGGCCAAAAACACGTTGACTCAATGCCAAACTTGTGTAATTCTGTCCTAAAAATTCCCGAGTATTACCTGTTTGAAGGCTCATAAAACCAATCCTAAGGTCTTTATTGATGTTGCCACTTAAGCGACCTCCAAATTCTATCGGGATGGGCTGATTGTCGTCATCAAGGCCTATCCGTCGACTAAAGAAAGGTCGCATCGGAGGCACACCGAAACTGCTGAATATATCCGTGTTCTCAAGAAAAAAGAGTCTCCGTTCGGGAAAGCGAATTGGCGAGGCAGTAAGGTTGGTCACTTGTTGATCTACGTCGACCTGACTGAAATCGGGGTTATAGGTAAGGTCCAGGGTCAAATTTGAAGAAACAGCAATCTTAGCATCCGCTCCCACCTCAGGGTTGTAATCGACAGCTGTTCCTTCCTCATAATCCTTGATGCCTGATCCCAAAACATAAGGGATCACAGCTATATTGCTTTTAGCAACGGGGGGCACCTCATCCCAAATCAGGGCTCCGGTAAACCCAATGTCTAATGATGTTAACTGTATCGGCACAGGCGCCCAGGTAGTCCAGGCATTGGTTTCCGCCACACCCCGAATAAAATTCATGCCCCATACTTTCTTCAAACCGTATTTCAACGACTTAAAGGGTATGGCAAATTCTACTGTCCAATAATCGCTATAGCGTTTGGCATTCACAATCCACTTGGCATCCCAAGCCGTATTGAAACCGCCGCCACCACCGCCCCTGGTACCGGTATTCGCATCAAACTGCGTGTCTAGCTGTACACCAGCAGGGTTGGTTCCAAATCCATAGCCATTGGTCCGCTCATTTACTGCGTCAAAGGTGACTACAAATACATCCCCAGTCCAAAATTGTCGGTTATCCCGCTTCAATGTTGGAATTACAATTTCCTCCGACTTACCGTAGCACTTGGCCGAGACATATATGAACCGGTCGTCATAGGCCACTTTTACCTCCGTCTGGTGTGCATCTTCTACGAGTTCATTTTCTACAGGAAAGGAGTAGGTAAACTTCCCTGCTTCAGGTAGGCTCCCCCACTCTGCCTCCTCTATCACACCATCCACCTTTATCGGGGCTTCTATTCTACTAATATTGTAACGATGTGTTTCCTGATTGGAGGATTGGGCAAGCGACATGTAAGTCGTGCTCAATAGCCACAGAATTAGTAAAAAGTGCTTCATCTTGGGGTTTGTGACCGCAAAAGTAACGAGGGTGATTTAGTCATCAATCCACGTTTTGATGGACGGACTTTCAGCACTTTGTCAAGTACTCTGAGTCATATCAAGGGTCCGGTAACCTGCAGTGAATTCCTATCTCTAAAGCCAGACTTTTTTGACAAAAATTCAGGAACATAAATTCAGCGGGGCTCGTTCAAGCCTAAGTTCCGAAATTTTGTCTTCCTCAACCCCAGCTCGGTACCTGGCAAACTATGCATCGACCTTTTCTCTATCTCTGCGTTTCAATCCTCGCATTGTGCTTTAGTTGTAAGCCCTACGAACCGCTTCCGGTTCCACCCTACAGGCTAAATGAACCGGCGTTGGATAGTCCAACGTTAACTACCTGGATCACAAACGGTTGGCGACTGCAAAGGACGCAATTCATAGATAACTCCTTACCGCCGAAGGAGTTGCTTCAATCCTTACCAACCGATATTATTTCGTTGGCCAGGGATAGACCCTACTTCTTTTTGGACCATCCGGATAGTTCGCAAAGAATAGTTGTGTCTACCAGACATTTCAAGTTTGAAAAGGTCCTCAATTTCAGAGATATCGGCGGAATCCGGGCAGCTGATGGTAGACAGATACGCTGGGGTAAAATTTACCGGTCCGGCAAACTCGAAGAATTGAAAGCTAAAGAATTCAAGGCGCTAAAATCCTTGGGGGTCAAGACTGTTGTCGATTTAAGAACTGTTGGTGAAGTCGAGCATGCGCCTGATAATTTGCCGGCTGGCGAGGGGGTGAATTGGTTTCACGTTTCCATCTCCGGAATAACAGATGCGGACCTACAACGAACCAAGAAAGATATCAAAAAGCAACGTGCTGAAGATTTTAATGGGGCAGGCAAAATGGAAACGGTCATGGAAAGGTTTGCACTAGAAGGCGCCCAGGACTTTGGAAGGGTTTTTGAGCTGCTACTGAATGAGGAAAACACGGGTCTGGTCTACCATTGCACGGCTGGGAAAGACCGTACAGGTCTACTCACGGCCCTTATTCTCTACTCCCTGGGGGTTTCGGAGGAGGTTATCATGCAGGATTATTTGTTGTCCAATTACTATCGGCACGACAAAATTGAACGAAATGCACGTCTTGGGGCCCACATTCTGGGGATAGAAACTGAGGCTTCCAGGGCTATAATGGACGTTAGACCGAATTATCTCAATGCATCTTTAAATATCATAATAAAGGAATATGGATCCGTCGACAATTATCTGGAATCTGGCCTGGGCCTCACTTCGCAGGACTTGGTCACTCTAAAGAATATGTACCTGTACTAAAGGGACTATGCCGCGGCCTTCCAGTCATCCAAGAGCTTGGACTCATCAGCAACTTTTTAGTGCAGGGAGAATCATTTTCTCACCAATCTGGTTTCGTGAAATTTCTGTATCCAGTGCTTGCCATCCCAGGATCCGACAATGAAACGATATTGATCTTTGTCTTCGAAGATCCAGCTGTCTCTAAGTTTCATACCCTTGTACTCATAATCGAAGTGCAAATTCTTGTCGTCAGCGGTCACAGTACCTACAGTAATACCTCCCAGCTTATCAAATTCATAGAATTTGATCACCGCCTGACCAACATCATACGCTCTGATACCTTCATTGCGAAGACCAAATTCTTTCGTATTTGGATCCGTGGCATAGGTCTTTACTTTTATGATCTTTCCATCGAGGCCCGATGCTACCTGATAAACTGTCCTGCCTTCAAATCCGCCCAGCTGTATTCCTTCAGATACCCACGAACTACCTACCAGATTGTCAAAAGCGACCAAGGGATGCTGGCCATGGCTGGTTAGCGAAAGCAAAGCGACGATTTGGAAGATGAGAATTTTCATACAATGCGTTGTTTTTTGTAGTACTCACCGATGAGCACCAAGCATGGTAATTCCACTTATGGGCTCAGGCCGTTTTTCCTGGCCAAAATTTCAATGAAGTCCAACAATTGTATTGTAAAAAATTAAAGTGTAGGTGTCACGGCTTTGCTACCGCCACTGGTACATAATTGAGGTACTCTCCTTTCTCACCCAGGTATTTTTTTGGGCTAAATCCTGAAAAGTGTCTGAAATCCTTGATGAAATGGGCCTGATCAAAGTAACCTAACTCATGCGACAACTGGCTCCAATCTACTTTTTGGTTTAACTCAATGATTTGCAGTACCTGGTTGAACCTTACTATCCGTTGATATTGCTTAGGTGTTATGCCCACATACTTTTTGAAAAGTGAGATGAAATATTGCTGGGAATAGCCAGATTGCTCGGCGAGGGCTAGCATTTTAGCGTTGGTTGGGTCACGCAAGGTTTCATCGATGGCAAACTGGACAACCGCCTCCGGCACCGTGTCATAAGCCGTATACCTTGCGCAGAGCCAGTTTTCCATGATTTTAACCCGGTTGTCAGCTCCCTGCTGAGCTAGGATGCGCTCCCGAAGAAATTCGATTTCCTGACCAAATAACGTGTCGGCATCCACTACGCTATTGGTCAATTCAGAAATCGGAATTTTTAAAAATGGGTAGGCCCCATTGGGTTTAAACTGCACCACCATCATCGCACCACCGCTACTTGCTGAACTGATCGAGATATAACCGGTCTGTATACCTGAAAACCAGGACTTTACGTACTTTCTTTTTTTCGTAAGCTCATGATTTTCGTAGGTGTATTGTGGTTGGTCGGCAAGTTCAATTAGTAAATTCAATGTACCATCGGGTAACAGTCGCTCTATTGCATGGGCTTGGGTTAACCCTTCGTAATAAACAATTGAAGCGACATGCCTTCGAAGGAAGTTCGATGGGGCGTGAATCTTGAATGTAAACATGAGATGGGAAAACTAAAGGAAAAAATACAATCTCCATGACATCTGAAACATGCTAGTTTGGAACTGTGAACGTGGTTGAAATGTGACTTAAAATCATATTTTGAAATTCCAATCCAATTCTGAAACAATGAAAAACCTGGTTACCTACTTCACGTGTTTGACCCCCGCGCTAATTTTCATCTTGACCCTCCCTGGTTGCACCAATGACAATCAATTACGAGAACAATGCACTGATTACCCTGACCAAGCGCAATCTCCTTACGTCCTACCTTGGCCAGCAGGGGTCGCCTATGAAGTGTTAACCGGCAATTGCACATCCGGCAATCCCACCCATAGCGGAACCAGGAAATATGCCTATGACTTTAAAATGCCTTTCGGAGCAGTCATCACCGCAGGCAGGTCTGGAACAGTAGCATTTTTGGATGAGAGTAACTCCGATGACGATCATACTTTCGGAAATGAGAATGTCCTGACAATAGCTCACGAGGATGGGACCTATAGCCTCTATGTTCATTTCATGGAAAACGGAATAGATGTAGAAATAAATCAAGCAGTGCTGCAAGGAGATACCTTGGGTAAATTAGGTACGTCTGGCTCTATTGGTCGGGCCATGATCCCACATCTTCATTTTGAGGAGGTACTGTCTTTTGACCCTATTGTTTCCGCTCCCCTTACCTTTTCAAACACAAGCCCACATCCCAATGGGCTGGTCGTCGGAGAGATGTACCAGGCCCTGTAGAAAGCTAACTAACCTTAAAATATTAGGGGGTTGGTGAGCACATCGTTCCTAAACTCGGGTGACTGAAAGTGGACAGGACCAATCTGTGGTAATGCGGGTTTTACTGAATTCCCACCAGGAAGTGTGCAAAATCGGAGGGTGACGAATGGTGGACAATATATACGTAAATAACTGATAATCAGATCATAATATCAATGTCTCCCATTTGTCGCCCAGGCAATCCTATATTTTGAAGACTTCTTGTTTCTCCTTTGTGTAGGCGCAAGCTGTCCAGGTGACCACCCCTGACAGGAGGTATCGACTTGCCATCGCGCAACAACCAGTAAAAAAGAGCTATGAAAAATTTTTTGTCACCTTTATTTTTTTCCATTTTCCAAATAGTACTTTTTGGAGAAATATTTGCACAAAACTTCACAGGGACTTATCAGATCGGGTCGTCAGCAGGCGCGGACTACCCAACCATTACAGCCGCTATTGGTGCCTTAAGATCGGGCACGGTAACGGGCGATGTGGTTTTCCAACTGGAAGCAGGGACTTATCAGGAAACGATAGACCTGAGTACCCTGAATAATGGCAGCTTCACCCTTACAATTGATGGAGTCGACAACACCACAACAACCATTCATCCACTGACCAACATCACCGCGGACAAGTCAGGGATATCGATTACCGGTACCGATCATGTGGTACTTAAAAACTTCACGTTGGAAATGGATGACATTTCCAGCTCCAGAGTATTCTATGATGAAGATGAGACCAGGGGTATCCATATTTCTGGGGCTTCGGATATTGACCTGGAAAGCCTGGTGTTGTCTGACGCCAGTTTTGTATTAAGCCAAAGCCAGCGCGTGTACATCGCATCAGCGGTTTCCCTGGAAGGTGTTGAGAATATTTCCATAAGTTCCAGCAACTTGAGTGGAGCGGGGCTTTTGATTTTTCTCCACGACTTTCAGAACGTGTCCATTACCGACAGTGACTTTAGTGAAGGACAGACCCATATTTATCACTCCAGGATTGTAGAGAATGACGCGGACGCACTAACGATCGACGGTAATACCTTCACTGGTCCGTTCCCAACCGGCCGATCAGCCGCAGCGATTAGCTTGTTCGGACGGGCAGGGACTGCCTCCAGTTATTCATCGAATCTGGTCATCAAAGACAATTTCATTGATACCAAAGTAGCCGCTTCGGATGATGATATCATGGGCATATATGCACAGGGGCAGGTAGATGCGGAAGTAAGCAACAACGAGATCCATGATGGTAGTTTTGGTATTCGCTTCGACGGTAGTTTTTCTTCCAAGCTAGCGTCTAATCAGGTGTACGGGCCATCAAATTATGGGCTATACCTCCAATTGGGTGGCCAATTGGATGTGATCAATAATATTTTCACTTCCAGCCGTCAAACGGCATTTATTAGTGCCCCCGCCGATATCAGACTGGCGCACAATACCTTTTATGCCAGTGGGACCCAACCGGCTTTGTACATCTTTCGGGAAAGTGGCGATAGCCTGGTAGTAGTCAATAACCTGTTTCATGTAGAAAATACGGTTGGTTCGGAAGTGACTATCACAGACGTAACGGCCTCCGACATTCGGATTGATCATAACCTCTATTCGGGTAATGCACATACCTATACCGTCACCGCCTACCGGTTGGGAGCTACCATTGGCGTAAGTAACAGCGGTCTACAGTACTATGCCGCTTCCCTGAGCGACTGGCAGACTAACCAGGCCTTGTACGACCAGAATTCGAGAAGTTTCACGCCTTCTTTTGCCGGAGCCCCGGGGGGGAATGATTACCACATCACAGATGGGACCAATTATCGATTTGGCACTCCTATCTACGACATTACCAGCGATATTGATGGAGATTACAGAGACGTGCTCGACGGCATCGATGTTGGGGCAGATCAATATTGCAGTCCCACCTGTCTACCTCCGGTGCCGCCGACGTTGACAAGCTTTTCCCCGACGAGCGGACCTGTTGGCACACAAGTCACCCTGACTGGCACAAATTTCGACGCCACACCTGCAAGCAACGTGGTGTTTTTTGGAGCTACAAGAGCCACTATCGTTTCCGCTAGCAGCACACAATTGGTGGCAACCGTACCCCCCGGGGCCACCTATGAGCCTATCACCGTTCTTTCTGACGGGCTTGCAGCCCAATCACTTACACCTTTTCAGGTCACCTTTGAGAGTGATGGCACGTTAGACGAACTCGCTTTCGACGCATCACTCACCTTTAGTTCTAGTGATGATCCTGGTGCAACTGCAATTGGCGACCTGGACAATGATGGCCTGGCAGACATGGTGGTCTACAGCTCTACCAGCCAAACCATGTCGGTATTTAAAAATACCAGTTCCGGCCCCGGCGATATCAATTTTGCTACAAGAGTGGATTATGCCATAACCGCTTCGGCTGTAGGTGAAGTGATACTGGAAGATTTCAATGGTGATGGGCGACTGGATGTAGCCATAGGGAGCAGCAGTCCCGTTTTCTCTATTTTTGAGAATACCAGCGATGGCAGTATCAGTTTTGCTACCAGGCAGGATTTTGCGACAATATCTGAGGCTAGCTCTCTTGCCGCTTCGGATATCAACCTCGATGGAAAAATAGACTTGCTTATTGCGGAATACGACGGTGATCAGGTACTCATTTTTGAGAACACCAGTATACGAGGTTCGGCTATCCGTTTCTCTAATCACAGTAGTCTGGTCACCGGGGATGGTCCTACCTCTGTAGTCGTTGAAGACATGGATCACGATGGTAGGCCGGATATTGTAGTTGGCAATGATATTGACGCTACCGTTTCGATTTTCCTGAAAGATGGAACGCCTTTTGGTTATGCGCTCAAGCAAGACTTTGCAACTCCGAGTCGCCCTGACAATGTCGTGACTGGTGATATTGATGGAGATGGGAAGGCCGATATCGTTGTGGCAGCTAATGCACATGCCCTTCACTTTCCTATTGCACGTCTTATCTTTTTGCTCAACACAAGCACACCTGGAACCCTGAGCTTTGTGTCATCCGACCTTGGGACAGCAGCAGATTGGGTCGACCTGGACGATCTGAATGGCGACGGAATACTTGATTTTGCCTATGTGGACGGGGAAATTGGCCCAGGCTGGATGGGAAATCCTGACAATGGCGGGAACTTCAGCTTGGATGACGAATATGGCGACACACCTGAAGTGACTTCCTCCTTTATAGTAACCGCTGACCTGGACAATGACAGTGAACCTGACCTGATCATGCCCGGCTTTAATCATTCCGGAAGTTTTGTGGAAGTGAAGAGGAACCTCGGGTCTGGTACGGACTTCAAGAGTTTCAGCATGGATGAACAGCTTGCACCTGCCGTCATCGATGCTAATAATCACACCATTTCAATCGATGTGGTCGCTTGTACGGACCTTACCAGCCTTATTCCTGAATTTGAATTGTCTTCCAAAGCAACAACGACCGTATCCTCTGTCAGCCAGCAAAGTGGAGTGACCGCCAATGATTACTCATCTGCGTTGATTTATAAGGTCACATCGGAAGATGGCGGTTCCACACAAAATTGGACTGTTACTGTTTCTACCGGTTTAGTGGATAATTTCGTAGAGCATTTGGAGGCTTGTGAGAGCTTTGAGTTTGACGGAAATACTTTGACTGCTTCCGGCCAGTACTTTGGCTCCTTTACCAATGTCAATGGTTGTGATAGCCTGGTAACGTTGAACCTGACCATTCTGGAACCGACCTCCGGTGATGATCATGTAACCGTTTGTGAGAGCTATGAATGGGAAGGAACAGTTTATACAGCTTCCGGCACTTACCAGGAAATCTTGACGAATTCAGTGGGTTGCGACAGCACAGCGACGTTGAACTTGACCATCCTCGAAGCTACCTCTGGAGATGATGCGGTAGCGGTCTGCGAAAGCTACGTCTGGGAAGGAAACACTTATACAGCTTCTGGCATCTACCAGGAAATCCTGACCAATGCTGCGGGCTGCGACAGTACCGCCACACTGAACCTCACCATTCTCCAACCTACCTCAGGAGACGATAATGTGGAAGCTTGCGAGAGCTATGAATGGGAAGGCACGGTCTACACCGTTTCAGGCACTTATCAAGAGATTCTAACCAATGCTGCAGGTTGCGATAGTACCGCCACATTGAACCTCACCATTTTAGAACCCACCTCCGGTGACGATAATGTGGAAGCCTGTGAGAGCTATGAATGGGAAGGCACGGTCTACACCGTTTCAGGCACTTATCAAGAGATTCTAACCAATGCTGCGGGCTGCGACAGTACCGCCACACTGAACCTCACCATTCTCCAACCTACCTCAGGAGACGATAATGTGGAAGCTTGCGAGAGCTATGAATGGGAAGGCACGGTCTACACCGCTTCAGGCAGTTATCAGGAGATTCTAACCAACGCCGAAGGTTGCGACAGCACGGCTACACTAAACCTCACCATCCTGGAGCCCACCTCCGGTGATGATGATGTGGAAGCCTGTGAGAGCTACACCTGGCAAGGCACGGTCTACACCGCTTCAGGCACTTATCAGGAGATTCTAACCAATGCTGCGGGCTGTGACAGTACCGCCACACTGAACCTCACCATTTTAGAACCCACCTCCGGTGACGATAATGTGGAAGCTTGCGAGAGCTATGAATGGGAAGGCACGGTCTACACCGCCTCAGGCACTTATCAGGAGATTCTAACCAACGCCGCAGGTTGCGACAGCACGGCTACACTAAACCTCACCATCCTGGAGCCCACCTCCGGTGATGATGATGTGGAAGCCTGTGAGAGCTACACCTGGCAAGGCACGGCCTACACCGCTTCAGGCACTTATCAGGAGATTCTAACCAATGCTGCGGGCTGCGACAGTACCGCCACACTGAACCTCACCATCCTTGAACCTACCTCAGGAGACGATAATGTGGAAGCTTGCGAGAGCTATGAATGGCAAGGCACGGTCTACACCGCTTCAGGCACTTATCAGGAGATTCTAACCAATGCTGCGGGCTGTGACAGTACCGCCACACTGAACCTCACCATCCTGGAACCCACCTCCGGTGATGATGATGTGGAAGCCTGTGAGAGCTACACATGGCAAGGCACGGTCTACACCGCTTCAGGCACTTATCAGGAGATTCTAACCAACGCCGAAGGTTGTGATAGTACCGCCACACTGAACCTCACCATCCTGGAGCCCACATCTGGGGATGATGATGTGGAAGCCTGTGAGAGCTACATCTGGGAAGGTACGACCTATACCACCTCTGGTACCTACCAGGAAGTTTTGACCAATGCCGCCGGTTGTGACAGTACCGCCACATTGAACCTCACAATCCTAGAACCTACTTCGGGTGATGACGATGTGGAGGCATGCGAAAGCTACGCCTGGAACGGTACAACCTATACAGCCTCGGGCACCTACCAGGAAATTTTGACCAATGCCGCAGGTTGCGATAGTACCGCCACATTGAACCTCACCATTCTCGAACCTACCTCCGGGGATGAGGATGTGGAGGCTTGTGAGAGCTACGCCTGGAACGGTACAACTTACACCGCTTCTGGCACTTACGAGGAAATTCTGACCAATGCTGCAGGCTGTGATAGCACAGCCACACTAAACCTCACCATTCTCGAACCCACCTCCGGGGATGAGAATGTGGAGGTATGTGAAAGCTACGTCTGGGAAGGAACCACCTATACCACTTCGGGCACCTATCAGGAGATTCTAACCAATGCTGCGGGATGCGATAGTACGGCAACGCTGAACCTCACGATTTTGGGAGCTACCAGTGGCGAGCAAGAAGTGGTAGCATGCGGAAGTTACGAGTGGCATGGCACCAGGTACGAAAGCTCCGGTCAGTACGAAGTGATCCTTACCAACGCGGCTGGATGTGATAGTATTGCCACCTTAGATCTAACTATCGGCCAGGACGAACTGGAGGAAGTCTCATTCGACGCGTGCGGGGAGTACACCTTCGGATCACAGACGATTACTGAATCAGGACTTTACCAGGAAACGTTCAGCAATGCCCATGGATGTGATAGTACCGTCTTACTCACGATTGGCATATTGCCGGAACCTGAGCCCGGTATTGTCAGGAATGCTTGGGTTCTCAGTGCTGAAGATGGTTCGCCGGGATTGACTTATCAGTGGATTGATTGCACAACCGAAGAAAAAATTGAAGGGGCAACGAATCGAGATTTCACGCCTGGCGCAAATGGAAACTACGCCGTTCAGATTTCAAATGGCCTTTGTACCATCCAAACGGATTGCTTCGATGTAAGTCGAGAGGGAACTGTGTTGAGCACTGACCCAGACCCTGAAGTAATGATCTACCCCAACCCGACCGCAGGTCAGATAAAGGTTTCAGTTCCCTTTGGCGGACAAAATACCATAACCATTATGAGCATGGATGGGAAGGTTTTGAAGAAGGAAAAGTTGTCTGGCCCCTCGCAGATGAGCTACACACTTCCCAGGTCAGGCACATATTTGATCCAAACCAGTTACCAGGGACAAAGCAAAATATACAAAGTGCGTAAGCAGTAAATTCTTAATCCACAACACATGATTGGGTAAGAGGTATGGCCATTAGGTCATACCTCTTTTGTTATAAGTTTAGCGCTCTGCCGAGTGCATCCATTTTACCGACATATACCCCTCACCCTCCTCAGATTTAGAGACCGTCATTAGTCAGCAGATCGGCGCTTGGAAAGAAAAGAACGGGTATCACTTCACTTTTTTCGACCAGCTTTTAGTAGATAGAACTGTATCGATTACGACGCCAACGAGCACTAACCGTCACATGCTTATCTTTCGGTGGAAACAAAGAACTACCAATGAAACCCTACAACCTTATAACCTTTCACTTTGTCCTGGGTCTACTTTGTACGCTCCTCTCCACTTCTGTGGTAGTCGGTCAGTCATCACCGGGAAAAGCAGCACGGAATTATGAAACCTTAAGCGAAGATGGAGCGTGGTGTTGGTTTTCTGATCCCAGAGCTGTGTCAGTCGATGATAAGATAATCACCGGTTGGGTTGCCCGTGATGGCAGTGTCATGGTTGCCAGTTATGACATCAAAAGCAAAGCGGTACAGCAGTTCAATTTGTACCCGCAATTCAATAAGGATGATCATGCCAATCCTTCCTTCGTCGTGTTACCTGACAAGAAGATCATGGCTTTTTTCTCAGCACACTCGACTAAAGGGCGCGGCGAAAAGGAACCGGCAATTTCGTACGCGATTACTAAGGAATCAGGAGATATAACCAGTTGGGAGCCGCTGCAACGAATCACCGAAAATTCGGAAGGCCCAATGGCTTTTTGTTACACCAATCCTGTCTTGCTGTCGGAAGAAAGCAATAGAATTTATGTCTTTTGGCGAGGTGGAGATTGGAAGCCCACCTTCCGGTACACAGACGATCGCGGAAAGTCCTGGTCAAATATTTTTTCATTGGTGAAATCCTCCGAAAATGTTTTTAAAAGACCCTACGTTAAAGTAAGTAGCAACGGCAAAGACGAGATCCACTTTGCCTTCACGGATGGTCACCCCAGGAACGAACCGCTCAATAGTATTTACTATCTAAAATATCGAAAAGGGAAATTTTTCAAGGCCGATGGCACGGAGTTGGGGACGACACAGGATTTACCCCTAAATCATGAGGACTGTGATTTAGTGTACGATGCGTCGGAGCATTTTAAGAAGAATGCTTTCGGTGTAAGATCATGGATATGGGATATCGCAGTAGATTCTATCGGAAACCCTGTCATCGCTTATACTAAACTTCCTACCGAATCCGAACATCAGTATTGGTATGCTTACTGGGATGGCCAACGATGGCTAAACAGCAAGATATCGGACGCGGGAAGCTGGTTTCCCAGATATGTAAAATCGAAGAGCGAACAGGAGCCCGAACCGCATTATTCCGGAGGTATCAGTCTTGATCAGCACGAACCCAATGTTGTCTATTTTTCGAAACCTGTTGGGGACATCTTTGAAGTCTTCCGGTCAGAAACCACCGACCAGGGGAAATCCTGGGTTGAAACACCTTTGACTGCCAACTCCAGGAAAGACAATGTACGTCCACATGTTATCAGAAGAACTGCAAAAGCCCCGGGACAGGTGACATGGATGTATAATGACAGGTATTCTGAATACACAGATTTCGATACAGGAATTAAAATAAGTGTGGAAAAAGACGCTTTTGATCCGAAGCTATCAGAGGAAGAAGTGAGAACCGTAATGAAAGCTGTAGCAGATTGGCAAGTTGGGGAGCCATTGAGGCATGAACTTGGAGATTGGACAAATGCTGCTTTATATGCTGGAATGGTACAGTGGGCAAAAATTGCCGAGGATAGCGTGTACTTCGATTACTTAAGAGATAAAGGCAATAGCATTCAATGGGCGAGATTAACTCGAACCAATCCCGATTACCGCTATCACGCAGATGATTATGCTACCGGACAAATGTTTGTGGAAATGTACCGTGTTTTTGGGGAGGAGAAGATGATAAAGCCTACGGCCACTTACCTGGATTTTATCCTAAAACATCCTTCGACTAGAAACCTGGTTTTTGATTGGCAACCTGGTTCATTTCCAACCGAGCGTTGGAGTTGGTGTGATGCATTGTTCATGGGGCCGCCTGTATGGGCAAAAATGGCCAATGAATTGGGCCGCCAGGATTATCTGGACTTTATGCACAAGGAATACACCGACACTTACGACTATTTGTATGATCAGGAGGAGCATTTATTCTTTAGGGACGATCGTTACTTTGGCAAGAAAGAGGCGAATGGTGAAAAAGTGTTCTGGGGGCGAGGAAATGGCTGGGTCATCGCCGGGCTACCCACTATCCTCTCGGAGGTACCGGACGACTGGAACGAAAAACGATTTTATGAAAAGCTATTCGTTGAGATGGCGGAGAAAGTTGCTTCACTTCAGGATGCTGAAGGCTATTGGCATGCAAGTTTGTTAGACCCTGCAAGCTACCCTAACCCAGAAACCAGCTCAAGTGCTTTTTTCACCTATGCCTTGGCGTGGGGTGTCAATAATGGATACTTGAAAAAGAAGAAGTTTCAGCCCGTGGTGGACAAAGGCTGGCGAGCGTTAGTCAGGGCTGTCTATCCAGACGGAAAATTGGGCTGGGTGCAACCTGTAGGACAAGACCCAAGGAATGTAACTCAGGACATGACGGAAGTATATGGCGTTGGCGCTTTTCTACTTGCCGGGACAGAAATTTTGAAGATGGTCCGTTGAAAGGACATGGCAAGATTGTCGGGAGACCATCTCTTTAAGCCCTGCTTAATCTTAAAGACAATGTAATGTAAACCCCAGTCCCAATTGACCAGGGTTTTGATTTGAGATTAAGTATCAGTTTGAGTTATCCGCCTCCGACTGTGCACAAGGCCCACTCGGGAAGTGCTGATATCGATCGTATCGATCCCAATGACCCGTACCTACAAAGGCATACAAACTACCAAAAGTGACAGCTGCTGCAGCCAACACTACGATCAACCTTGATGACCGCTTCATGATTCTTCGGATTTTGATTGATTTGCCACTTTCTGGTATCGGTATCCACACCGTGAATAAATCCCCCGCTCCTTAAAGGCCGCATATTCCTCATCGTCCATTTCCCGAATTTTATCGGCGAAAGCCATTCGGTATGCCCCCCCATAATGACCTCTATGTCTCCCAAACAATCGGAAAACCAGGCCAAAGAGTACGAAGATCACCAGTACCTTCAAAACAAAAAAAGGTAAAAAGAAAAGCGCCGCACCTAGTACAACACCCACGGTTAGCATTTTTATTAAATGTCGATTCATCTTCTCTGGATTTTCATTATTAATGATTTTCAACCTGGAAGACGAGCCAGTCTGTCAATTACTTTAAATCATGAAGAAAAAAATCGACTTTTCTTATAACTAACTGACAATCTATTAATTACACTTCTCTTTCCAACGCTTTTTCAGTTCCTGCCGGTCCTCTTCGCTCATACTTTGCCATTTTTCCCTCCATTTTGAGTGACGTGATCCACTACCTGGTCCCCTTTTCCAAGGCCCTCCCCTAAATCCCCCAAAGAGTATTCTACAAAGGATAAGAAGTCCTAAGGCCTGCCAAAAATCCACCTCCCTTATTCCCGTAACAGGTACCAGCACCTGATTCCACAACCACATAACGGCAAAGGACAATAGGCCGCCAAGACCAATTATGAAAAGGATAACAAAAGGGACCTTCTTTCTCCAGTGATGGGATGATCTAGGCATAATCAAAGTTCGTTAAGTTCATCATAAATTTCCTGCAATTGGTTCCTAAGCTGTTGCACAGCATACCTCTTCCTCGAAATAATTGTTTTCAGTTTTTCACCTTCCTCGTCGGCGATCTCTTGCAAGGTGTGTCCCTCCAATTCGTTTTTTACAAAGACATTCCGCTGTTTTTCCGGTAATGTCTCAAGCGCAGCAGTAAGACGTTCCCAAACCAACTCGTGCAGGAACTCATCATCTGCAAATGCCTCAGTTGAAAGTACCCACTCGTCAGATTCAAGTAGCAATGGGTCATCAAGTGTCTCCTCTTTCTGTTTTCGGTAACTGTCTACGATCCTGTTTCTGGCGTTTCGGAAGAGCCATGCGCTAATATTCTCAATAGCTTCCAGGTCCACCACGGTATTGAGTGACAACCAAACGTCTTGAAGAATATCTTCCGCGTCCTCCAACGAACGAACCCGTCCCCGAATAAACCTCAGTAGCTGCGCACTATAAGTTTTAATGACAGATGTGGTGGAAGGCTTTTGTCGTTCGGACATTAGAGGGTTAAGATAGCCATTCATTCAAAATACTTCTCAGGTCCGTGTCTCGAGGAGTCAAATAGTGACAACTCACGTCAATGCAACATTGTATGCCACTATCTATCAACACTTTATTGCCTTAACTTATATTGAAAAGCATGCGAAATGTTCACAAGAATTAAAGGCGCATCCATTCGAGCGAGACTGGAATACGTGCGGAAAAATCACGGAGAGGACATACTTCAGGAAATTATCTCCTCCTTGAAACCTGATTTTCAAGAATCACTTGGAAAACAGATATCTCCCCTTTCCTTTTATCCGCTGGAGCTAAACGCCAGGCTTGATGAGGCTATTTCAAAAGTCATCGAGCCGGGCAACCCCGTCGAAGCTTACCGACGACTAGGTAGGGAATCAGCTGAGGCCAATTTAACTTCAGTGCACAAAACATTTGTTTTTGGAGATAACCCCCACAAAGTGCTAAAAAGATACCCTTCTGTGCGGCGAACATACTACACCGATGGCACCGGCACTTATGAGAAAACCGGTGAAAAAAGTGGTCATTTGAAGTTGGAGGATTCCGATTTTACGTTGCAAGACGATGAAAGTACGGCCGGCTACTTCGAACGAGGAATTGAACTCATGGGGGGTAGAAATGTCAAAGTAGAAGTCAAGCGGTCGGCAAGGCAGTGCGAGTATTTTTTTAGTTGGGAGTGATTAAGTTGGCGGGAAAAATCTCCTTAACCGAGATTACGAAATGCTTGGTAATCTAATTGAAGAGTTCACCATTTGAAGAAACTCAAACTGGCCGCCTCAGTTATTGGGTTGATTGGGGCTCTGTAATTTACTTCTAGTCAAATCTATCGACCCGCGCCCTGACCATTGATGAGTCGATACCTAAATCTCTTAAATTTGGGACTTTGTCATATAACCTCTCAGGAAGTTTCTTATACACCTTAATGCTATCCGGGAGCTTTGATAGCATAATCGCTGAATCGTAATCTTCACTGTAGTCCCATACGTTTATATAATCACTAAGTATAATGGCTTCATTGAGAATGCTGAATCCGTTCCAGTACCGGTCCCTCACAGCTTCTTCGGTTACATGGTGACCTCCGAGCGCGACCCTCTTCTGGACCCTTTCCAGAGCAGTTGCTATTGAGTCCAGGTATAAATAGTGAATTATCACTATATATCCATTGAGTTTGGCTTCTTCGATTCGCTCCAGGTTGTAGCGGTGATGAAAGTTTGTTTCGTAGGCTACCGAGGTATCAGATTTAAACCCCCGATTCAGGTACCTTGAAAATTCCTGATTAGTTTTATTACGTATTCCATCTATCAATTGTGGGCTTGAATCGTAATCAAACTGCCTCCAATTCTTTTCAAAGCGAGCGTCCCAATTGAATGCATCAGTGGGAATATTTAGGTCCGAAAGCAGCGTTTTGGAAGTCGAAGACTTTCCAGCTCCATTGGGACCCGCGATAACAACAAATTTCTTATCAGATGCAGTTAGCAATTAAGCCTTCGGTTGTTCTATTGAAGCCACTACTTTTAAGGTTAGCGGATTCCTTTAATTGTTGGTGGTCCTTGACTTTTAGAAGTTGCAATTCTTTCTTGAGCTTCAACTCTGTTTTCTCTGTAATTTTCAGAAAATCCATATAATCAACGACTATTAAAAATTATAAAAACCGTGAAGTTAATCAATATCTATTAAACCAAACATCCACGGCCTGACCGGTCTCTTTATTACGTGAGACTATTCACCCTCGTTACAATATACTACTCACCCCTTCGCGGCCTGCAACTGCACAAAGAAACTAGCTCCTTTGCCCAGTTCGCTTTCTACCCAAACCTGACCCTCCATCTTCTCCACGAATTGTTTTACGATCGACAGTCCCAGGCCTGTGGAGCTTTCGTTGCCGGTGGGCTTGGCGGTAAGTCGCTGAAAACGCTGAAAGAGCTTCTTTTTATCCTCGGAACTAATACCGGGGCCTTCATCTTTGATATGAAGCACCAAATGATCCCGGATTTTGGTGAGTTCCACAATGACCTTTTTTCTTGGAGGAGAGAACTTCAAAGCGTTTGAGAGTAGGTTTTCCACCACTTGTACGATGTACCTTTCATCTACCAGACCCATGAGGTCTTCCTCGATTCGTTTTTGGATTTCGATCTCCTTCATAGCCGCCTGCCCAGATAGTTGATTGGAAATACTATCCACGGTAGATGAGAGATTGAATGGCTTGACCCGGATTTCTTCAGCGCTCTTTTCGATCGTCTCGACATTGAGAATGTCAGAAACCATCTTGGACATTCTAGTCGCTGTTTTCTGGATTATTCCCTTCAACTTTTGATCGTCCACACTCATGGAGCGCTCATCCATCAGGTCGTTGGCTCCTATAATACTGGCCAGTGGATTTTTTAAATCATGCGCTACGATTTTGATGAGATTGTTCTTTTCGTTGTTTAGCCTGGTAAGCGATTCATTGCGTTCATTGATTTGCTCATTCAGCAGTGACAACCGCCGATTAGAGTTGATCTTCAGCCGGTAATAGCCAAATAGGATGGCCAATACAATCACCAGGACGATCACGGCGGTCACGTACGCGATTTGCAGGTTGCGTTGCGAGGAGATCTTTTGATCAAGCAGCAGCTTCTCTCTTTCATTCGCAAACTGAATGGAATCTTTCTCTTGCGCAAACTGATATTCCGCTTCCAGCAAGGTAATTCTTTTGGTAACTGCTTCGTTGGAAAGGCTGTCAGAGGCCTGTTGAAACAGCACTTGCGCCTCATAGGCATCCTGATAATGCCCCAGGCCTTTCTCCACTTCCGCCAGCAGTTTCGCAGCTTCCCGCACACTTTCAAGTAGTTTCGAGGCCTTAGCCAGTTGGATACCGCTGGTAAGGTGTGTCCTGGCTTTGGCATATTGTCTAAGTCGGGCATGAGAGCTTCCGAGGCCAATCAAAGCATTGACTTTTCCCCAATCTGAGTTGATCTCCCTTGCAAGCTCCAATGACTTCTTTTGATAGGCTATCGCTTCTTCATAAACCTCTTGATCAGCGTACAACTTCCCAATACTTAAATAGCCGTCAGCTACCCCTCTCTTGTCCCCTAACTGTTCTTTGATCTCCAACGCTGTTGAATAGAACGTCAACGCCTTCTTGTATTCGTTCTGCTCGTGATAAACACCGCCAATGTACTGTGTGACCTGGGCTACACCCCTCGTTTCGCCGATGGCCCTTCGAATTTCCAGTGATCTCTGATAGTACTCCAGGGTTTTCTGAAAATCTCCTTGTCGATAATGCACAAATCCAATATTCTGCTGTGTGTAGGCCAATCCGCTCTTATCATCAATTTCTTCCTGGATCGCAAGTGCTTCGAAGTAAGCGTCAAGTGCCGCCGGATAATCGCCCCGCAGCCCACTGATCACGCCGATATGATTAAGACACTCCGCAATGCCGCTTTTGTTATGAAAGGCCCTTTCTATTTCCAAAGACTGGTTAAGGTAGAGAAGCGCCTGATCAAAATCGCCAAGCAGTTTGTAAGTAATACCCATACCTCGAAGGCTACTGGAAATGTCGACCCGGTCTCCGAGAACCCTTCTTATTGCTAATGACTGCCTATGGTAAGCAATACTTTGTTCGTAGTTACCTCGATAATAACTCAGCCAACCCAGGCCAAATAACCCATTCGCCTCACCCTTTGGATAGTAGATACTATCCACTAAGTCCATCAACCTTGTCAGGTCGCTCGCAGATTGCGTATAATCCCCCCTGAGCATCGAATTGCGGCTTAGTACATAGGTCACATCCGCTTTACCTTTGGCATAGCCCAAACTATCCGAAATAGATACTGCCTTTGAAAGGTATAGGTGCGAGTTGATAGAATCTGAACCACTGTACTCAAGGGCAATCTGCACATAAGCATCAGCTTTCTGTTCCGGAGTTCCAGTTTGTACTATTCGCTGCAAAAGGGAATCAATAACCCGCAAGTTCTGACCTTTTGATGCCGAGAAGCTTATGAGAAAGAGCGGAATAAGAAAAAACCTTTTCACGGGCCGATTCATAATCCAAAATTAGAGAACTGAGCTTATTTAAAAACGTCTGTTGTAACGGCAGCGCATTTCTGGCGTTGAATAGGTATTTTTTCCCCTGTCTGCTCTACTCCGAATCCACTAGTCGCCTTAGTTTTCATCGGCCTTATAATCAAATAGTTAGATGAAATTTATCCAGTTTACCATCTCCACACTTCAAAAAAGTAGTTTTATCAAATGTTATGCCGTGCGAATGTCCGCGGCATGAGATTTAATTAACGTATGAACGGTGCTGGTATCGATAACCAAAACCTATTTGGGAATGGCTTGAGCAATTCTATTGGACAAAAAATTGAATTCCTGACTAGGGTAAAATCAAAAATTACAGACTTGTACTAAACAACAATTAAATGAAGCATCCAATCATATCGAATAAAGTAGTAACTAAACCACTTCCTTTCCTTCTACTCCTGGGATTTTTCTTTGTTTCATGTGAAAGCGATGACGATGGAACGAACCAAAAAGTTGTTCAATTTGGTATTTTCAAAGTGTTAGACCAATCAACCATCGAATTAGATGGCGTAATCAACAGCGCCTCCCTGACTAATTTCAATGAATTGATTGCAGAATATCCGGACATCAATACGATCAACATGGTCAATTGCGATGGCTCCTCGGATGATGAAGTAAACCTGGAACTATCAGCCTTGGTTCACCAACGAAACATCGATATCCATATTAACGAGGGCGGGGTTATTGCCTCGGGCGGCACCGATTTTTTCCTAGCGGGCATCCATCGAACAAGGGGTGTCAACACACAGATCGGGGTTCATTCCTGGGGAGGAGAAGATGATGACGGGAATGAGGTCATGGCTACAGACTTTCCCGAAGGTCATGAATATCACTTGCCCTACATCAATTATTATGTATCTGTGGGCTTCACCCAGCAGCAGGCAGAGGATTTCTACTATTTCACGATTAATGCGGCTTCCGCCTTTGATATCCACTGGATGACTGACGAGGAAATAGCGCGTTACGGGTTGGTCACAAATTAATCCATAGGGTAAGATATGGCTTTGGATCATTGTCGGAAGCATGCGAGGCAGTTCGGGCACCGGATGGTGGTAGGGAATAGCCGCATCTGCCTGTATTGATTCATAACTGGAAACACTTATTGCATGAAGAGAAAAGTTTTTTTAAGAAAAGGACTGTTGGGTGTGGGAACTTTGATTGCCACTCCTGCTGCAATTTCATCTTGCGACGATGATGACGAGCCGGTGGTTGATCCGAACGCTTGCCTGGTTTCACCTGTGGAGACTGCCGGACCTTTTCCCATCAAAAGTCCGGCAGAGCTAATAAGGGAGAATATCGTTGGAGACCGAGCGGGTATTCCCCTGATTATCAGAATCAAGGTGGAAGACAGCAACAATAATTGCCAACCTTTGGCTGGTGTACTTGTCGATATCTGGCACTGTGATGCACAGGGCAACTATTCAGAGTATTCCGGCCAACTCGAGGGAGATTTTACCACCCAGCACTTTTTGCGCGGCAGACAGACCACCGGGGCTGACGGTGTTGCTTCATTTGTTAGTATTTATCCAGGTTGGTATCCGGGCAGAGCTCCCCATTTACATCTGGAGATTTTGAGAACGGATAATCAATCGCTCCTGGTAACACAGACGGCTTTTCCGGAAGATATTTCCAATGCAGTATATTCCACGAATGGCTACAATGGGAGTTTCGACACCTCAAACGCTGAAGATGGGGAGTTTGGAAACAGCTTGAACCGAAACTTGGCATCACAAGTCAGTGGCAATGTTAGTGACGGCTACGTCCTTACTGAAACAATCAAAGTTCCTGGTTAAACCAGGTGTCCCCCAAGTTTATTCGCTTCTCAAACTAGCCACCGGGTTTGATAATGCCGACTTCAGTACCTGTATGCTCACAATGACAAATGATATGCAAATCGCTATCAAAGCCGCTAAACCGAAGATCCACCAGGCAAGATCTATGCGGTAGGCAAAGTCCACCAGCCACATGCTCATGACCCAGTAGCTGAGTGGGATAGATAATACTATTGCGATCGCAATTAGACTGGTGAAGTGTCTCGAGAGCAAATGCAACAGGTGGCCGACGGAAGCACCCAGGACTTTCCTGATACCGATCTCTTTAACCCGCTGCTGTACCGACAAAGTCACTAATCCAAATAAGCCAAGGCAAGAAATAAGAATCGCCAAGCCGGCAAAAAAGGGTATAAGTGATGACATGGTTTTTTCCGCACCATACATGCCTGCATATTGGTCATCTACAAAACTGTATTCAAATGCCAATCCCGGATTTACTGTATGATGCACTTTTTCAAGTCCCAGTAGTGCCTGTGTCATCCGGGATCGATCGAGCCTGACCACCACAGTGCCAAAATTGAGTGCTTCCTTAACATCCAGAACCAGTGGTTTGATTGGTGTGTGCAAAGACTGGAAATGGTAATTCTTCACCACACCTATTACTTGACCTTCCTTGCCAAAAAGTTGCAAAGTCTTACCTAAGACGTCACCACCCAGCGCTTCTTTCGTCTTTTCGTTAACGATAAAATTGTTCTCATCAGCTGGGCGGCTCCGATCGAAATCACGCCCTTCAATGACCTCCAATTTCATAGTTTCCAAAAAATCAAACCCCACAGAATTCGGAGTAAAAGCGGTATTATTCCCCTCTTCCTTGCCTTCCCAATTCAAATAGGAACCTGAAAACCCCATATTGTGTGGCGTCTGGCTGCTCCTATCTACCTTCAGTACGCCAGGTACGCCGACGGCCTTCTCTCGAAAGAGGGCATAGTTTGTGATCAAGTTGCCCTCAATGGGGATATAGATCAGGTTTTCCCGATTAAAACCAAGGCTTTTGGTGAGCAGGTAATTCATTTGCCCGGAAACCACCACGGTCCCAACGGTCAATAAAATCGATATCGCAAATTGCATGATCACCAAACCTTTTCGGAGGTAACCTGAACTTCTGGAGTCGTTGTTTCTTTTGCTGAGTGCTGGTATGAGTTTCGCCTGTGCAAGTATCCACGAGGGGTAGCCACCGGCCAAAAGACCAAGGAGTATCGTAAAGCATAATAAGCTTAACCAGAATAAGGGATCCGTCCAGGGGACATGCAATTGACTGCCTGCCAATTGGGAAAAAGAAGGCAGACTAGCGGCAACAAATAGCAGCGCTACGAGCGCACTTATAGCCGTCATCAGCGAGGATTCGGTTAAAAACTGGGACCGTAGATCAAAGCGGGTAGCACCCACTACCTTTCTGACCCCAATTTCCTTGATTCGCTCAGACGCAGATGCAGTGGTAAGGTTAATGAAATTGAAAACGGCAATCAACAAAATGAAAATGCCTACACCTTGCCAAATCCTGACAAACGCTATCCTACCCCCCGTGGGCTGGCCATTTTCGAACTCGCCATAGAGGTATTGATCTTCAAACTTTTGAAGCCCCAGCTCATCTACTATATCGGCATCCTCATAGTCGATGTAGTTACCAAGGAATTCGCGTATTTTCTCCTCAGTTGCCTGCGCGTCCACGTCTTGTCGGAGTTTGACATAGGCCTGGGTCCCGAAGTGCCCCCAATCACTTTTAAATTCGTCATTATCCACCCAGGTATCCCAATGCGTCAGATAGTCAAACTGCAAGGATGATTCATTACCGATATCCTCGAACACCAGTGATACGATCAAATCACGTTCATTTTGGTAGCGAATAGACTGCCCCATTGCCTCAGCAGGACTCCCAAAGAAGATATTGGCCATCCGACGGGATATGGCCACGTGCGATGGGTCCAACAAGGCATTGTCCCGCGACCCTTCAATGATATCGAAGTTGAATACATTAAAAAACTGAGGACCGCCTCTGGAGCCCTTTAGCTTCAGAATCTTATCTCCTCTTTCAAATGTCTCCGCTGTTACCTCCGCAAGACTTAGCCGAAAGCTCACGGCAAAACCAGTGGCGTATTCAATCTCGGGAAAGGCCTTCTCCAATTCCGCAGGAAGTTTGGCTGGAGTGTTACGATAAGCCGCCATGCCGCCAGAAAATACCTCACGATCGTAGACACTAAAAACCCTATCCCCGTGTTGATGGTCCCTACTCAATTCTGAATGAACCCAGAGGTTGATAATTAGGAAACTGGCCAATCCAAGGGTTAGACCAAGCATATTGATAAAGGCGTAGCTCCTGTTCTTCCGCAGGTTTCTGATGGCTACTTTGAAATGGTTAGCAAACATAAAAACTGGTATTTTAGATGTAGGTAATATTGATTTGAGCGCGTATCGGCGCAGGAATTTGATACTATGGAGAAAGTAGAGTCGTTTGGCCTTAGAGGCACCATAGGTCTTTACCCATAATCCGTAAAATTCCTCCAGGTCACCTAATATTTCCTCATGAAATTCGGACCGACATAGGTGACGCAAAAAGTTGCTTATCCACTGCGGAGGTGTATGTGGTCGACTCATATGGGTAAAGCGTTGGGTGGTAGTTGGTCCCACAGCAATGTTCTGGCGTGCTGGATATCTCTCAAAACACGACTTCCTGCCGGTGTAACCTGGAAGTACCGCTTTCGCCTACCTCCTCTTTCAGTGGTCGCACCTCCCATGAAAGAATCCAAATAGCCCTTTTCACCAAGCCGATGCAACGTAGCGTGAACAGCACTGACGCTAATGGCTCTTTTAAGCTGGACGTTTATTTCCTGTGTGATAGCTACACCATAGGCCTCTTCCTGTAGCATAGCCACGACCAATAGCACGATTTCCTCTAGTTCACCAATATAGGTTTTACGCATTTTTCTATTATTTCAAATTCTGTAGAACAAATACTTTGCCAAGAAGAGAAAAAGTATACATAAGGCCAGAAAAGCAGCCTTTTTAACCTACAATACCATAGTCCTTGTTCGGCATTGAACGATTATTTGTTCAGGCCTGTACAGATTTTAAAGAGATCCGCAACAAATCTCTGCTTCCAATTCACGTGATTATACTACCTCGAGTTCTTCGAGTAATCGACTTATGACTTGCGCCTCTTCGACACGATCAAGTGCATCTAAAGCAGCTTTTTTACCTTTCAAAGCTTTTACCCTGTTGGTCCGTTGCGCGAGGGATTTCTCGAAAAGGGTAAGTGCCTCCTCATATCGCTCCTGCGTCAGTAACCAATCGCCATATTGTTCAAAGGATGGGTACGCGATGAACGGTGGTCCAGGATCATACCCTACCTCCTCCTCCAGCGTTACGGCTTGCTGAAAATATGTTTCTGCTCCAACTAAATCCGCCTGCATCAGCGCCAGAATGGCTTGCATCTGGTAAAGAACTACCTGCGTTCGATTAATACTTTCGTCATCAGGCGCATACCGGGTCGGTCCGGCGCTACACAGGGCCACGCCTTCCGCGGTTACTTGTAACTTGGCAGACTCGATGTGGGCGGTTAGCGACTTTATCTGATCGCGAACTTCTTGCTCATCACTGCGATCATAGGCCAAGAGACTTTTGAGGAAGTGAATTTTCGCCTTTCCTTCCATCCCAATTTGGAGGGCACTCACGTCAACATCCTGAAAATCAACACTTGAAGGCCATGTTCCGGACTCGATGCGTTGTTGGTTTTGCATCATGATCAGGTAGCTCTTGTTAGCGGTGTTGTCATGATGGAATTGTACCATTTCTTTCAAAAGATCAGCGGCTTTATCGAATTGTCCAAGTTGCAGATAGCCATAATGCAACCAGGCAAGAGAGTGGTATCCCCGAGCATGTCCACTCAGGCCCTTTCTTTCCATGCGGTCCAGACTCGCCTGGTAGGAATCAGCATTTGAGTTGACCACTTCTTTCCACATACCCAAAGCCACGTAAATGTGTGATGGCATGTGCAGCGCATGGGCGGCATCAGGAGCGACCTGTGCGTACTTGTTTGCTGCGTCTATCGCCTCCAGTGCATAGTCCGGATCGTCGTTGGCATGTATCATATAATGTAGCGCGCCGGGATGGGTGGGGTTTTCTTCCATGATACTCGCTGCCACTTTCGAAGAAGTGTCCAGGTATTCCTGATTATCATAGCCAGCCCACATCAACCCTAAGGCATAGAAGGCGGCGACCTCCAGGTTTTTGGGATGTTGTTCGTACAGCTGCTTCATGTGCCCGACATAGCGCTCATTTCGCTCCAGGAGTTCACCCTCACCGTATAAGATCTCTATTCCCTTCCATAACTCCTGCTCCAGCGGATCTTCTGCGATGGCAAGCCGTTCTTCCTTGGTAGCTCCCAACTGTGACATCACCCTCCGACCTGCTTCCACGTCCTGAAGTCCCCACAACGCCCGATAATGGGTCATTGCGAGGCCCCAATAATTCATTAGTTCCTTCGGATCCGCATCATTTGCTTTCTGAAATTCCGCCCTTGCATCTTCATATTCAAAACTGTGTAACAAAAGGAGGCCTTTATCGAAATGGGGACGAGCTACTTCGGAAATACTGAATTGATGGTTCAAGTCACCAAGCTGCGTACTTTCTTCGGCGGTCTTACCTGGCTTGGCACAAGCAACAGCAACAAGGAGAATAGAGAGTGACAGATTTTTCATGGGCAAATCGCTTTTGATATAGGAAATTTAAAGAATATATGCTCGAAGTGAGCCGTTTGCCTGTTGCGAATAACCCTTGCCAAGTTTAAGTCGCTACTTCCGTTTTTGGATAATTGTTTCATCAAACCGATAATTTGAGTATTCCGCCCTTCGAAGTTAATTCAGTGAATGAAATGATAGATATGATATACAATTGTGCATCAATCTGCCTGAATGTAAAATGACTGAACTGCGAACAAAAGAATCAAACTGGCCTGTCCCCCAACTCATTCTGTTTCGATTTATAACGACCTACTTCCTGCTGTCGACTGCCATCTGGGGATGGCTCGGGTCGATTCCTTTTCTTTCCTTCCTGAGCAGTGTTAGTAGCACATTCACGGTGACCTATACGGAGTTATTCAACGATTATGTCTTTCAGATCAAGCCGGAACTCGTCCCCACCCGAGGAAGTGGTGATACCTCCATGGGATGGGCTACGCTGTATGCGCAGTTGTTCATATCCCTTATGGTTTGCATTCTCTGGTCGATATTGGACCGTAAGCGAGCAAATTATCGTTGGGGAAGCCTGGTAGTCCGAAATGTTGTCAGGTACTATATTATTCTGTTTGCTTTCATCTATGGCATAATAAAGCTCTATGGCTTACAAATGCCTTCCCCATCCAATAGCTACTACGCAACGGATCTAGGTCATTTTAGCGCCATGAGATTTTCATGGAACTTCATTGGGTACTCCAAAGGCTATGAATTCTTCAGTGGATTGATGGAGGTCTTTGTAGGGGTTTTTCTACTTTACCGGCGCACTATTTTGCTTGGTGCCCTACTAGGCATTGGGGTCTTTGCCAATGTATTTCTTCTCAATATGAGTTATGATATTCCCGTCAAGATCTTTTCATTTCAGCTACTATTTGCCTGTGCATTCATCAGCTTTAACAACCTGGGCCGCCTTGTGAGGTTTTTCGCTCTCAACAGGTCAGTAGAACCTGATACCTCGTGGGATATCCCCAACTTCAGGCCTTGGGTTCGGCCGACTAGAATTGCACTTAAGTCCCTATTCGTCATAGTATTTGTTTTGTCTCCTTTCTATACTTACTACAATGCTTACGCAAGTCGTGCCAGTGGTCAAGCCGCCCCACCTTTTGAAAGTGGGTTTTACGCTGTTGGTGATTTTATTGTGAATGGCGATACTATCGTACCGGAAATCGGATCGTCACTGCATTGGCAAGACCTGGCCATCGATCCGCGGGCAAGAGGTAGTATCGGGTTACGGGATGAGGCCTTTCGAGTTAGGTATGGTCGCTCCTATTTCAGCTATGATCTTGACACTATTAGTAATATCCTAAGCATTAAAAAATCTGGTGGTGACCAGTCGGCGTTGTTTAGGGGGACTTACGAAACATTGGGTGACCGCAGCCTCAGATTGCGTGGCCTTTACAAAAGCGTAGATACCTTGCAAGTCGATCTGATTTGGGATCCTCGCGATTATCAATTGGCGAGGAAGGAGTTCAATTGGTTACTTGAAAGTGTCCCGTAATGTCACAGGATCCCACCCTCCCCATTTCTCGTATCCGAGTGTGATCATAAAATAAAAAGTACTTCCACACCATTTGATATCAGTCCGTAGTACTTCGTTCATTTTTAATCACACCAACACCAAATGAATATCTCCAAACTGATGCCAAAAGTAACCATGATCGATGGCCGCATGATATGCTCCCGCTATGTGGCGCAATCCGGCGAGCGATTGCAGCATATGCAAATGGGAGGCCCGAGGCTCGTGAAAACCTGTCACCAACCCACTAATAGTTTTCATTTGGTAATCGGCACTGATATAACAGTTTGTGAGACCTTTCAATGGCATGACAAGTCCCTCGCCATTGGTGGCGGTTTCTATTGCTCTTACAGCGGTGGTTCCAACAGCAACCACCCTATTACCTTTTCGTAAGGCCGTGTTAACTATGGATGCCGATACATGATCTATTTCCATGTATTCAGGATAGGGTTTCTCATTTTCTTCCAAACTGGAAATGCCAGTATGAAGGAGGATTGGAGCCAATACAATCCCTTTATCCAGCAGCTTATCGATGAGTTCCTGCGTAAATCCGCGGGAGGCTGAAGGCATTTCTGAACTTCCCGGGTGAAACGAAAAATAGGTCTGATAGTAGTCCAAAGGATAGACGTTCGTCAAGTTATAGTATTGAACTGGTCGCCCGTAACTAGCCATGTACTTTTCAACTGGTATGGTAGAATCAAATTCTGCCTTCCACAAGTTCAGCATTTGCCGGTCTTCGTGGAACTTGCTTTGGAGCCTAATTGAAGCTTCCTGAGGTAGTCGGAGAACCTGGCCCTTATGGCCTTTGTGCCACCGAACCGTATTGTCAGCAATTATTTCTCTGATTTCTACCATCCAGGTCCTGTCATCCACCCTGGTGCTAAAATGCGCCACGCCTTTCCGGCCTTCGGGGAGGTCCACTGGAAACGCGGCTGCTTGTGTTGCCGAAGTATTTACAACGAGCACATCTCCTTTGCCTAAATAATCGGACAAATTTCTAAAATGATCATGCCGGACTATATCTCCATCGGTAACTAAAAGCCGTACATCGTCTCTCGAAATCCCTCTTAGCTCTGTTGGTTTCGGACAAGCCAATTGCGCGGGTAATTCAAACTGGAAAATGTCTGTGACTATATTCATACCAAATTCATTTTCGTTGTTTCAACCTGGTATCTTCCGCTTGAAAAGCTTCCTTCTATCAGTCGTTCAAGCGCTGGTACAGCATGTTCTTCCGGCAATGGCCGGTCGCTGATGTCGTCTTGAGGGAATGCCTCCTGGTGCATGGCTGTTCTCATATCCCCCGGGTCAAACGCGTAGAATCGATAATCAGGGTTTTCCCTGGCAAGAATTTGTGTCATATGGTCCAGTGCGGCTTTGCTTCCCCCATAAGCGGCCCAGGTTTCGTAAGGTTGTTCGGCTGCATCGCTGCTTACGTTGATAATTCTAGCCCCCTTGCGTAATTGCTCCCTGACTTTTTGCAATAAAGAGATCGGAGCTAAGGTATTGGTATGATAAACGACATGGAGATCATCCACAGGATGGTCCAGGAGCGGTCTCAATGGTGTCATTCCCAAGGTGGATGCGTTGTTGACTACCAGGTCCAATGACCAACCCGATCGCTGGAGTTGTTGGGAAATTTCAAGCAAGTGAACTTCGTCCCGTACGTCCCCGCAGATGGCGATGGTTTCTGTATATCCAGCCAAATGCTTCTTAGCTTCATGCAGTTCAACTGCTGTTCTTGCGGTGATAAGTAATTTCCAACCGCTTTTTCCAAGCCGTTGGGCCAATGCGAAACCCAGACCCTTGGATGCTCCCGTAATAAGCGCTGTTCTCGTCCTTTCCATATTACTTTTGTTTTTCGGCAAATATGTTGGAGCTACCTGGCTGATAAAACGCACCTTGGTATAGAAGTCGACCTGTACTTTTGGGCAGGACTTAGGAGCCGATGAGTCCCCTATTCAGCGCAATGTCTACTGCCTCTGTTCTGGTTTTGGCATATAGCTTTGACAAGATAGACGTGACGTGAAACTTGACCGTCCTTTCTGCAATATGTAGCCGCTCAGCAATCTGACTGTTGGTTCGTCCACTTTTGACAAGCGTAAGTACCTCCAGTTCGCGGGCTGTCAGCGGAGATGCCGGGTAATGGAAGTCATTAACTTCTGACTCTTTCCTCTCAGTTTCCGATTCTTTGAGCAGTAGGCCGACTTGTTTACGAAGCTCGTCCACCTTTTTCACGCCCTCATCCAGGCCGGTTACCGCACGTGTTATATCTCCTGATTTAAACTGTGATTCGGACTTTGACAGCATTATCTGAATCTGCTCCAGTCTGGGGGCAATCACTCTTTCAAGTACCTCATAGACCTGATTAGGAGCCACCTGCTGTTGGGGTACATATGTTTCCTGCAGCCTGGTCCGCTGGATGGCAATACCAATGAGTTCACTGACTGTGTTGAGTAGCGAAAGCTGGGCCTCATCGAATTGCTGCTTTTCCTTGGTTAGAAGATTAATAAGGCCCACTTTTTGATCATTGGTGATGATCGGAATGGTCGCATGGAACTTCAAATCCAACTTGCCCAAAGGGATATCTTTCAAACGAGAGCAACTGATTTCACTGATATTGGTAGCTTCATCGATTTGGCCACTCAAGTATTTCTGTATACAGTAACACCAACCAGAAAGACGTTCAGGATGGTCCTTCAATGCCGGCGGCAAATTGAAGGAAGCTGCCAGGTAAACGGATTTCAGGTCCTTCTCCGCCAACCAGATCCACCCTGTTTCCAAATCGAGCAGCTCGACGGTCTTTTCAAGCGCTTTTCTTAAGGCCGAATGCAGCGAAAATTCCTTATTCAGGTGACTGGCTATTTCATACAGTTTGGAGAAGTATTCCTTTTCGCTCATAGGCAGAGATCGTACAATTGATAATTCTTCTGAGTTGGTAGAAGTCCATCTTTACTCGACCAGAATAACTTCAGTGTGATACTCATGACCTTTGATAGTTCGAAGGCCAGTAAATCCTTCCAGGCTATTTCTATCCCTCGTCTTTTTGTAGGGGTCATATACAAAGCAAAACAGCTTTTTTAGCCATTGACACTCATAATAAGATTCAAGATCCTCTTTCAGTTCTTTGGCGAATTTAGTCTCGTTTTGATCACTTTCTTTAATCATTTTAACCTCTATCAGAATGTTGTGTTCCCGGATGATGAAGTCAACTTTGGAGTATGTGCCTCCCACTTTAGGAATCGGGTCCTCTTCTTTCAGATTGGGAAAGACCGATTTTAACATGACGTAGAGGATATCCTGGACATCATATTCATCTCTAATTTCAAAATTTGGATGATTCTTTCGTCTGTTTGAAGTTATTTTTCTGACGGAATTACTAAACTCCGTCAAAACCTGCCGTACCAGTTGAACCGCCGTTGATTCTACTTTTTGCATGGTTTTGTCGTAAACCACGAGGCTATCTACAAAGGCTTTTGTGTTGATGAAATCGGTATTGTAGATAGTCATATTCTTGTGTTCAGCCTTTGTCTCTCCGTCCTTGAAGAACTCTTCATTACGAGAAACCATCGCCACGGACAAGTTTCCACCAAATGCCTCTTGCAGGCTGGTCAAATATTTTAATCCGTTCCTACCAGAATCTAATCCATAGTGTATAATGATGCGATATCGAAAATCGTCAACGACATATTTTAAAATATTGAGCAGATACTCCGGCTCATGCAATAAAATACCATTGCCATATTTCATGATGTTGTCGGCGGCATAAATACTGTTCACAAAACCCGAATCGGTCCGGTCTGTGATAATGAAAGTAATCGTATTGTTATTTGATTGCATCGGTTAAGTCACTTTCGTTTAGTTTAATTTTCATTATGTACTCGTCGGGGTTTTTGAATTCTTCCAAAGCATCCTTGTTGTAGATCCCTTTAATGAGCGACTCAATTATCTTATTTTGGCCACCCTGTCCCTTTTGTTTTGACGAGATCAACCAAGGCTTATTCTGATGAATAGTCAAAATCCAGAAGCGTTCATCTATCAACTCTGACATGGATAAGGTCAGTGTAGTATCATCATGTTCTGGTCTCTTCGCGGCATTCTCAAAGATTTCATGAAAAATGTAAAGCAGTAGTTGCTCATTTCCTGCCACGAGTGTTTCTGGCGGAATATTGTCGACAATCTTAAACTGCTTTCGTTCGTTAATGTGGGACTGAACAATGGAGTTTTCTCTGGCTTGTTTGACAACCATTTTCAGTTCAACCGAATAGCCATTGGCAAACTGATAAAACTGCTGGCCCCGGGTCAAGTGGTTTCTCTGAAGCTTTTTTAATTCGGTTCTGAAACTTTCGAAACTCTTGAATAAGGTGCTCCTAGATTGAACCTGCTCTCGATTGTGGCTATCTGCTTCAACGAAAGCCCGCTCTACCTTATGAATTTGGCCTAGAACGGAATCCTCTTCTTCGAAGATCTCCCCTTTTAGTCTTTCTGGAATGCCATCATAAATTTCTGATTTCTTGATCACATTCAGGTTTTGGACGAGATATTCTTTGATTCTATTAAGTATGGACCGGGCCCTGGCAATTATATCGTCCTTGGCATGAATATTCCTGTTGTCAATAATGATGGATAGATGCGATATATCTTGTTTCAAAAGCCGATAGTGTTGTTCTATGTAAACACCGTTAAAAAAGATTTGCAAATTATAAAGTGCCTGAAGAGGTGTTGTTCCCTCCTTGACTGGTTCGTGGATCATCAGCAACTCGTTCACAAACTCGCTCACTTCCTTCTTCTGGAGTACATCTGATTTGTCCCACGTCCTTGAAAGGCGGGTCAACACCAAGAGACTTCTTTTGTGGAGATGACTTACTTTTTTCTCGTAAAGAGGCTCGAGAAAAATATAAGACATGAAATTGATGCTCCTTGAGTCATTTTGACAAAAAGTCAATAGATCCACTGTGGTGGCCAAGTTAAATATCTGCTCGTTCTCCATTTGAACGAGTAGCCTGACTAAACTGTACCTTGGCCAATCATAGAAAAGGACCTTCATGTCTCCTTGTTCCAGTACAAGGTGCCGCATCAAAGCTGAGCATCAGTTTGTATACATTCGACAATAGGTCTTTGACCGTATCATGCAATTTCGGCTCATGCAGGACACAGATGAGCACAAGTTCATACTTTCTGGTTAAGTCTTTATTCCTGATGACATCCTCGATTGTATTTGTTCGCCATCTCATCGAAATCTGTGAAGTAATCTTCGTAAAACCGGTAACTTTCGACCTTCCCCAATTTGTCCCGCATTTCGACTATGGGTGCGGTATCAACCTGACCCTTGTACCTCGGTAGGTAACTAGGAGTAAACTCGCCTGAATTTCTATTTTGAAGTGATATTTCATTCTGAAGGCGTTCTTCAATGTACCTTTTGGCGTGGGGGTGGTTATTCGCTTCTGGTTAATTAATTCCAGGGATTCAATTTCTTGACAATAAGGGCACTCATTAGGCGATCTGAAGGGAGGTATGTGAAGGTTCACTCCGAACAAGACATTGACCGGTATAACGGCATCCCTCCGACTCTTCAAAGGCTTAACCTTAATATTCCGCAGCCGTGACTGAAATTCCCGCTGAAAGTCGTCAATCCTGCCAATGATGGATACGAAATCGATTCTTCTTACTTCCAAAAAAGAAATGGCATCGACCAATTGTACCAGGGAATGCCCGGAAAGGGAGCCGCTATCTAGTATCAGAATGTGCTTATTCTTTGTGATTTTATTAAACCTCTTAGCAGGAAAAGGAAATCGCCAGCCATTATTTGTATCGTACCTTTGGAGACTGATAATGTTGTCTTTATCTGTCTTAAAAACTTCCTGAAACACGTTATCCTCAACCTCCTCTATTCCGGAGAAGACCGGATGAACAATAAAATCAGGTTGATAGGACGAACTGCCCTTTTCTTTGTTAAGAAGCAGCATAATTTCATTAAGAGATTCCCGAATTTGGTCGACGTGAACTTCCGATTTAAGGTAATTATCAGGTTGAAGCGTTTTGCTTAAATACGTATCCAGATCCGAAGTATCGGAGCCTAGAATATAATTGTCTGCCAGCTTGAGATTCTCTCTATTTTCCTCGATTCTTTCCTTCACGGCACTGAGGACTTTTTGGCCGTTGGGCGCCCGGAAAAGGTGTTTCATATCAGTGTAATAACTGTTATGCGTTATGTTCTGCTGGAAGTGTCCAATTTTTAGAAATTCTGAACGAAAAAAATCTTGCTGCATAAATTTCTTCGGATCCGAAAACAAGATCTTGTCCGCTTCGGAGTGCTTGGTGTTAAGCTCGACTACCGTGTTCAAAACCGGATTGATCCGCTTTATTTGATAATCTGGTTTTGGGTTGCTTGCGAACTTGGATATCTCGAAATCGTGCTCTGACGAACTCATCAAAGTGATCATGAGACGCTCAATATGTTCATGGAATACCTCCGATTCAATTTGATCTTCATTCGCAGAATTGTCGCGGCAGTCCACCATCGACATCACAGCTTGAAGTGTTGCTCCTTTCTTTTTGATACCTTCAATCAGTTTCCGGACAAGTGATCCCGTGGATATGACATCATTGACAATTATTACCTCGTCGCCTTCAGATATATTTTCAAAAGGCTTCTCTTCTTGGAAAGAGAAATAACTTGCTAACCTTATCAATTCAGGGCAGTTACTTAGCACTGCGCTCTTATCGCCTGATCGTAGAAATTTGTAGGCCTCGTTGCGTTTGATGAGGTTTCTAATGGCAACGCCGATTAGTTGGCTGCTCACTGTGACCACCACAATTTTATTGAATGTGCAGGCAGGTTTCTTCTCGCCTGTCGCCGGACGATAAAATCGATTCAAGTAGTTGTCAAGTAACGCCTTAGCGAAAAAATCAGCAATGTACTTGTAGTGCAACGTCTCGTAAAGCGAAATGTACTTCAATTGATAGCTACTTCTGGCTGTCAGAAATACATGGGGGTTTTCTCTTTTTTCTGCTTCTTTCGTATACTCTCCGTCCTCAATCGAAGTTTTTAGCCATTCAACACTGAATTCATTTTTACTTTTGATGTAGTGCTGGCAGACGCTGGCGAAACTGTCAAAAACAGAATAAACGCGTTCGTCATAAGAGGCAGTGGTATTTCCTTCCGCCACCCACGAATCCCGAAAACTGGAGGCAGGAATACTTTCTTTTTCACCAAAAAATACCTGGGTCAATAGTTCCTCATCAGCCGCGTCCTTCAAGCCAATCCAACTAACTGCTTTAATCAGAATTTCGCTTCCTTCAATTGTATCAAAAGATATGCATGGAATCGGCTTGAACAGAAACGATAGGGGCTCATTGGTGAGCCGCTGCTTAAACTCCTTGATCACGATATTTTCCTCGGGTGAGAGATTGGTTATTATCACTTTCGTGAACTCATTCACTTTGGGAGTATTGGTCAGGTATGCCAAAATTTTGAGATAATTGTCTCTTTCCGGAAGAAAGGCGAAATCTATGAAGAGAATGCAGTTGACGCCCTTCAGGCTTGAGAGCTTCTCATCAATTTTCTTGAACATGAAGGACTCTACACCATTTTTGCTTTGAATGTCCTCGGTCGACAGACTTTCCAGCGCTTCGTAATGTAGAAAGGCCATGCTCAGGTAATGGTATTCTTGAGGCTCAAAGACTTTTTTGGGGAAATTTTCTAAATCCGAGTTATCTCGATTGAAGATGTAGTGATTTAACTGTTCATTGTCGAGACGGACAGAAGACTTCCTTAAGTTAGAACTTGGTCGTTCAGGAAGTACTATTGAGATCATGGTGCCCGGGAAAAAGGAAGATTGGCCAGCGTTTGGAATCACGGCATCCGCACAATCGTAGATCCTATCTTTCGTCAGGCTTACGTTATCCCTATTATCTTTTGTTATGTAAACCCTGTCGGAGAAGTCGTACGTGACCTTACCAAACCTGCTTCTGGCCGTAATTAAGCCCTTGTACCTTCTCACCATGTCTACTACAAAGTACAGGCCTCTCGGGATCAGCTCCGAATATTCAATTTCCCGACTATATGGGTCTTTGGAGGAGTCTAATAGAAATGCAAATTCCAGGACCCTGGAATCTTTATGCGCACTTGAAGTGGTCTTGGAGAGAGCAGGCTCAATGGAGCTAGTTTTTTCATCGAATTGAGTCTCTAGCGTCTTTGGAATGGTATTTCCAAAATCTAAGAAGGTGAATTCCAAATATGATAAATTTCGAAAGTCATCCTCAAAATTTGAAATGTCGATTTCCCTTTTCTGGGTGATCTTTTGCCTTTGCTCAAGATTCCAGCCTGCTACCTCTGCTTTGGCCTTATTGAGTATCACACTCTTATCCTTGTAGAAGTTATGGGCATCAGGATGCTTCTCTTGGGTAAAATGCTCTTTGAAATGAGGCGAGTGAACATTATCCCACCTTCCGTTCATAGAAACAGCGGTGTAGCACTGTGGTTTGCCCGAATGCTCAATGGCATTGATGAATAGTTCCTTATTGAGCACATGGCTGATGATCTTACTTTCAAAAGGAGAATAGCAGAGATTATCGGTTAATAAAGTAACTAATTCACTCTCTAAATGAAATAATGGTTCGTTGGAATCGGTTAACTCACCTGCAATTAACTCCTGGTGTTTCTTGTCCACGAGCACCTTATCCGGTCCTTGCCGCGAACAGTCAATTATGGTAAATGGGATGATCTTGTGAACACCATACTTTTCTAGACTCGCAACGTGCCGATTGTATTCGTCAAGTATGTTTTCAAAGAGATCGCTACTCATGTGCAGCTTAGAGAGCATCCCCCACACAGCTAAAAGAAAGACATTAAGCCTTTTCCTTCTTTCTACTCTCTGAGGTGTGTCTTGCTCAAACTTGGAATATGGAAATGGAAGGCTAACGATTACCTTTTTTCCTGAATCCCGTAATTCACGAATCCAGGCAAAAACGAAGGCAATTTCCTCCGTACTAATCCACTCAGTTATTGAAAAGTCAAATTTAATATTGTCCTCACTTTGACTTTTACTCAGGTATTGGCTGTTGATTTCATCGAAATGAGTTTCGCAAACTTTATTCGAAAATGCTATTTTCATCATTTTAAGGCACCCTTAAACAGTATACTACAAAGACTAATATAGTATATACCGTTTCATAATCCAGAATTGAATAGCGCCTCTAACACATCATGAGATAGGTCTAACAGAGGAGATTCGTCTAAGGAAGCATGTGTAGATCGAGGGTTGTTGCTCCCGACCTAACAAGCTAGGTAGGCTTCAAAGTCAAAAAACCCGGAAAGGATCTAATCTGAATCACCCGGGGCAATTAATTGGGTCTATGGTGGAACTTTGCCTGAGATACTCATTTTACAATATCCAAACGGATTTCACGAAGTAGCACTTTGTTAGCGTCAAATTCTTGAATGGCCATCTTTCCATTATCCAATATTTCCCATATGGTTTCGCTTCCCCTCTTTGAACTCGGAACATCAAAGAACTCTTTTTGAGCTAGCCATTTTGTCGTCTTACTTATGTTGTCTGAGAAATACAATGTCTGGCTTTCGCCAGGAACATTGTCGAGGGTGTAGAAAACCCATTGCCGTCGCCCGGGGAGGTACGTGGCAAAATTGATTTCCTTGTGTAGCTCCCCAGCTTCGGAATAGGTCTGATAACCCATCACTGCACAATTACTCAGAAACGGCATCAGTACTCTTGTGATTTTTTCTTTGGATGATTCTTTCTCCCCATAATGAGTGACCATACCCTCCCATTCTCCTAAGAATGGCCGGATAGCCTGGAGCACACTGTCATCACAATTATAACCATCACCGTACGAGTACCATGATTTCGCTTCTTCATCAACAAGTGTGTGAAAGTCATCGATTCTGCTGAACTCTGCCAGGCTCCTGGTAAACCAGGTTCGCATGGAATCTGTAGAAATGGCAGAATCCCATCGGAATGAGTCGGGACCCGCATCGGAAAATGTATAACGATTGGCAAATTCAGTTCCAGGTGGTGCGTAAGGAAAGGAAGTGGACGTTTGGCCAAACTGATAGAGCTGAATACGTCCGTGGTGATGTGTACCCTGCAATGAGGAGATATTTGGCGAATTTCTCCCTGGCCAGCTTTGAAGCATCACCCACTTCTTCAGTCCGGAATCGAAATATCTGATACTAAATCCGGCTGTCTTACTTCCACCGACGATGGAGTCGCTGTACACAAGTTCAATCATGGCTTTGCCATCGAGTACAGAAAAAACTCTATGCAAGGCATAACCACTTGAAACATACTCCTCCTTTTCTTTCCATGATTTCCAGTTGGCTTTCCAGTGACCATTCCAGAAATTGTATTCGTCATATTGGGCGGACAGCTCCTCTGAATAAACCCTATTAAAGCCTATGAATGCGCTTGGGACCCGGTGCTGAGACCGTGCTGGTTCCGCTGCCAAGAAGGCTAGCGTTACAATACCCAGGTACCGAAGGAGAAACGGATAATAGAATTTCATCTTATTCATTGTCTAAATCCCTTAATCTGAATTGGAGCACCCTACTCTCAGGTTTTAGCTCTAAGGCTTTCTTGTAATAGGCTCTTGCCGCTTCAACCTGGCCACTCAAGTACATATTTCTGGCTAGAAAGGAATAGGACGGCACATCATCTGGATACGACCCGAGGTTCAAGCGGAACAGGATCTCCGCCACTTTGAATTGCCTGGTCGTCATGTAGTTATAAGCCAGGGACCTGAGCTGGTTATTTGTGTTAACTTCACTAAACCGGCCCTGTTTTAGTTCATGATAATATTCTGCCAGGTTTTCCAGGCCATTTTCAGCAATGCGTGATTTGACCAAATCACTGAGGGAGACAAGTTTTATGGCACGAATCGTACCCTTGCCTGGCATAATTACAGGGTTGAAAATCTCGCCGTGCATTTCGTTGACGAACAGCGTTTTGCCATCCAGGCTGCTGGCGATGCCATTTGGGTAGGAAAATTGCGCCTCTGTTGATCTTCCGTCTTTCAAACCTTTTTGTCCAATCCCAATGACCTCCACCTTCGGATTATCCAATCCGACCTTATACAGATCATGACCGTGAAACCCCGTGACGTACAAGTTGCCGTTGACTATGGTAAGATGCCCGTTACCCATTTTGCCAGGGGTTCGTGCAAACAGTGAGGTTTCTCCCGCGGGAGTGATCTTAACTATCACGTTGTTGTTGAAACTTACAACATACAAATTGTCATTGGCATCTGCGGTGATACCATTGGGACAGTGGAAGTAATCGGACTTGGCAAAGATCTCCGTGGATCCCTGTGGCGAAATTCTGGTAATTGAATTGGCATGACAATTACAAACGAAAAAATTTCCTTTTGAATTTACCGTGATCCCAACAGGGCCGTAGATAAGGGAATCAGCAAAGATCTCTTTAGACCCATCCCTGCTGATTTTGCTGATATAATAACCATCTATGTTGCTCTGGTACAAGTTTCCTTGCTTGTCAAAACAGTTGCCAGAAGCACCATATAGCCCATCGGCAAACACAGTCACCGCACCTGTATATGGATTGATTTTCCAGACACGTTCCGCAAAATCAGTCGAATAGAGATACCCGAGGGCATCGACAGAAAGCCCGCCAACAGATTGCTGGGGCAAAGAGTCAACAAGTGTCTGCACAATTATATCCTCAGTAAAATTTTGGGCACATGCCAATGGAAATAACATGGTGAGAAAAATAGTGCAAGTAATCGCTGTTCTTGGAAGGATTTTCATATCAAATGATTTAGTAGTTTCCGTCAGAAGAAATTGACGAATTAGGCCACTTTTGAAAAGTACATCCAGTCGATAGTAAATACCCACTAGCAGGATGGCAAAGCCAGAAAATATCTTCTTGAAGCACCTAATCATGTGTTCTTTGTGCTAAGCTAGAAATTCAGGCAACAACCCCGGTGTATAATCGTATTCCCAAATAAGACATAAAACTGCCTAATTAGGACAAATTATTAAGACTCCACATACAAAACTGATCGATCCTCAATTTGATGCAAAAAGCCATACTAAATGCCAGGTCTTCGTTTATGTGCATACCCAGAATCACCTGCTGGGTATTGCAGGTCCGGCACAGGTGTTTTGGGAGGCCAACGCTTTGGTCCCGGAGGTCTACAAATTGCATTACGTAGCGCTTTCGTCCACCATTACCACCGCGCAGGGGCTCCAAGTGACTAACCTTACACCCCTGGAAGAGGTTCAACCCGGAAAAAACGACATTATTATTATACCTGGTGTAGCCTTGAACTCATATCTGATTGAAAACGACCTAACCAAGCCTAGCGATGAAGCGCATTGGTTTCGCACTCAATATGCACGCGGTGTGCGGTTCTTTTCCATTGGTTCAGGGACCCTCATTCTGGCGAAATCTGGAATTCTGGACGGTAAATACTGCACGTCTCACTGGAAATGTACCAAATACATAAAAGAAGGATACCCGCGGATAAAATTCATTGAAAGTAAGATCTTTATTAAGGATCAGAACATCATTTCCAGCGCAGGGATGTCTTCCAATATTGATACTACACTTGCCATCGTCGAGGAGGATCATGGTCCTTTATTTACTGCCAGGTTAGCCTTGGAGTTGTTAGTATATATGAGACGATACGGAGATGAAAATCAGCAAAGTATTTATTTGGATTATAAAACCCACTTTGACCCTCTTATTCACAAAGTCCAAAACATCATAAGCGCCAATCTTAGCAAAAACCATACAAACGCTGCTTTGGCGGAGATGACCAATACCAGCGAAAGAAATCTCACCCGAACATTCAAAAAGACACTGGGGATAACGATTACAGAATACAAAAACAAGTTGAGGATGGAATTGGCAGGCCACCTACTTCACAATAAAGGACTCACCTTATCACAAATTGCCGCCGAGTGCGGTTTTAGCGATCCTCGTCAGCTACAGCGGGTATGGAGAAGATATAAGGATGAAAAGCTGAGAACTCTTGTCGTAGATGAAAACTGACAGCCTAGCTCACCAGTTTCCTTTGCAAAGAAGATGACTATCTGGGTTGCCTCCTCCAGAGCCAGCTGCTTCGCTCCACCCAATTGCCGCTTTCATCCATACCATATGACGTATTGCGATGGAGATCTTTGCTGACGATGAAATTTTCGTCTTTGTGGTCATACACCTGCCCACTTGGGCGATAAATTTTCATAATTGAAATGAAGGAAGAATCATTGGGAAATGTCGTAATGCCTTGGGAGTAACCATCACCCCTATCCGACATAGCGTGGACGACTTTCTGTTCGACAGGATGCCAATTAAATGTTCCTTGGGAGCTAGTAACCACAGAATCTCCTATATAGGCAACGATGGTCAGGGTCATCAGCACCGGAAGCGGTCGCTTAAACCACAATCCAAACTGCTTTGGCGAACGAGCATTGTCCGGGTCGTGGTTCGGGTTCTCACCAATCCATACGCCACCGCCACTTGTCAGGTAGTCAGCCAGAATATCAAAGTTTTGCCATTCTTCAACGATCTCAACTTGACCGGATTGGCAAAAACCACTTAGCCCTGAAAAGAAAATCAAAAGTGCAACGAGGCTTCTCATAAGTCTTTATATGGAAAACTCAACTGGAAGGTTACCATATTTCTTTCAGGAGATGCGGAGCATGCAAAAGCTCAGGGTGTATTAAGCCAATTTCTGGAAAGGGGAATTTTTCTCGAAAAAAAGAACAGCTTAGATTCGTAACATGGGCATACAATACCTCCGCTCAATAGCCACGGACAAGGCCAAGCTGCACACCGTCATGATAATCGCCGCTTCCATTGCCATTGTCAATATGCTTGTAGTTTCCGAATTTTCCAATGCTGGGTTAGTCCCGGTTTCGCTCGGTATGATTACTACACTATCCTTGCTAGGGGGACTGATACTGCATACGGCCCATGTACTTTTTGTAGGATTCTATGCTTCAAGGAATGTGACGCTTGCTTATGCCGTTATTCTGTTTGCCTGTTTCTTCGTGGCGGGCAGCTTTTTGGATCAAATGGTTATAGACATTAAAGCTTTGTCGGTAAACCGCATAGTATTGCTGATAGTCTTGGCAACGCAATTTCTCCAGATATTCTTTCTGTTCAATTTGGTTTTAATAGATAGTCTTTCTTCATCCAGTTCGCACTTTCGGTTCTTGGCCGCAGCCAATGCGTTCCTGTTTATTCCAATGATGTTTTCCTTTCTTATTTGGGTGCTCAGTATTAGCTCGAGTATGAACTTGCTGGGTGGTGCAGAGTCATTGACTGTCAGCGAGACATTTTTCCTGTCTACCCGCTTCAGTTGCTTTGCAGTTGCAGGTATTGATCTACCGGAAGAAGTAAACCCAATCATTCGAAATATAGCAGCCATCGAATCAATGTTCGCTCAACTATTTATGGTGATTCTTGTTGGTAAAATGCTGACAAAGTAATGGGGGTTGGCAATGCAATGTTGCTCTACTTCCGAATTAGTGATTACCTAGTTGCCTCATTGTTGACCTGTAGCGCTTAGGGGTGGTTCCTTGCACTTTTCGGAAGAAGCGATTGAAATTGGAAACATCGGAGAAGCCAAGCGAAAAGGCTATTTCACTCACAGTCTGTTGAGAAAAATGAAGCTCTCTTTTAGCCTCTATCAAAATGCGCTCATGGATTAGTTTTAAGGCGGTTTTGGACAAATGCGTCGTGGTTAGCAGGTTCAGATGGTTGTGGCTCATATCCAGGGCAGCCGCGTAAGAAGCTACCGTGTGCCAGTTTCTGAAGTGACTGTTCACTAACTTTTTGAAGCGGTATATTGATGGGTGTGCGTCGATTTTTTTGCAACGATTCGCTTCCTTGTATTTCCGATCAATTAAGCTGATAGCATAGTATAACAATGAACGGAAGACATGCGAACTATCCCCTTTCAGGGTGGTAAATTCCCGCTCAACTTCCGCCAGAACCCATAATAGGTTATTCAACGACTCCTCCCCCAATTGGGAAAAAATGAACGGCCGGTCATATTCAAAAATGGCAAAGCGATTCAGAAATACTTCGTCCCGAAAGTAGCTGTTGAGGAATTCCCCTTCAAAGAAAAAGCTATAGCCCCGAACAGGTTTCTGGATTCTCCACTGCCGTATTTGGTTGGGTAGGGTTACTACCACAATGCCCTTGCCTATGTTGACTGTTTCCTCATCCAACGAATAAAAACCCGAACCCTCGGTTATCACCAGAACTTCATAAAAAGTGATGTAGTGTAGTTCCTTACCAAGTATGTAATTCTTCAGGCGCTCTATCCGACCCAGGTCCACTAGCAATGGCTTCCCATATTTGTTCTTGAGAAAATCAAAACCAGTAATTGATGTGTTCATTAAAATTGACCTGTAATATTCAAAATTGACCTTTCATGCGTTTTGAACTCACGGCAAATTTGAATTTAAAACAAAATCATGAAAAGGTTCATAGCAAGTTCATTCTTGTTCTTAATAGCCTGTTATAGTGCTTATTCGCAGAATTACAAGTTAGAGCAACCGGAGCATCTACTTGATGGATACAGTTTTAACTACCAATACCAAACAGGATCTGCCATATTCATTGAATTCAATAGTGGAAAATTGACCTATCAATGGATAGCTGGGCCCAGCCAGGGAAATCCTGCGAAGACCCACGCTTATCAATCGCGGCTCATTGCGGAGGATATTTTCCTTGTAAACTGGCACGAAGAAGACGAAAAGAACTTCATCACCCTGGTATTTAATTTAAAAAACCGGGTCGCATCATCCTCAGTGATTGTTAGCTATGGTGACGCTGATGCCTACGTTGCCTTCCAAGGAGGTATTATCGAGCATCTTGTCAAGAATTAGCATTCGACAAAGCGTTATGGGTGTGATTCGTCCAACGCTATTTACCGTCTGGCGGGTTTCAACAACGCAACTATCAGTTGGTCGTTGACCTGCAAGAACCTGACTTAACTTTCTATTTGATAACCGCTACTCTACTTCATGATAATTCATTGCTAAAAGTGATCGTGTACGAATCCCGGGTGGATGAAGACATTGTCATGAGGGACTACAACGCCAATCCCTGTCTCTCGTTCCCGATAAAGTCAGGGTTTGCTTACAGAACTACCGGTTTTGATCGATTTGTTGAAAGCAATAGTTTTCTAGTTGAAAGTCAGTCCAATGAGTTTGACCTGAAGAAATACAAAGACCTTGGCTCAGACTTGACCATATGCATGCAGTTCAAAAAGAAGCATGCCTTTTTTCAGGAGCTGACAAGATCCAAATGCGTCGGGCTTTTTAAGCGTACGCCAAGTCTGAACTCCCGAATTCATCAACTTTCCTCTTCACCAGGTTCGGATAGTTTATACCTGGACGAACTCGTTGATCAAATACTATTCGAAGAGATCTTTGAAGGGCCGCTGTACCATGCCAGCCCTAGTGTCAAAAGTCGGATGAGCCTGCAGAAAATTGACCTGGCCAAGGAGTACATTCACAGTGAATTCTCGCAAGCCATCAACATTGAAGCAATCGCATCAGTAAGTTGCGTGAGTCGCTTCCATTTCGGAAGAATTTTTAAGGATGCCACGAGCTTTTCACCCTATGAATACCTTGTAAAAGTCAGGCTCTTCAACGCTCGGGAAATGCTCAAATCCACAACCAGCGTTAGTCACGTAGCGTTTCAGGTAGGATTCAATAGCCTGGAGCACTTTTCCTACGCCTTCAAAAGGGAGTTCGGGATATCGCCAACAACTTACATGAGACACGCAACAAAGGTCTACACACTCGGCGGAAACCCAAACTAATCCCTTAAATAGCCCAAAAGCTCCGGACCTGCGAGTACCTCGCCGTGTTCCCCCGCGATCATGTTCAGCTCCCACCCAAATTTCCTTATACGATCTTTTAAAATTCTGGAAGGCTCCAAATCAAGAGGCCATGCTTTGTAAGCAATCATATCGGCCTGCCATAGTAATTTTTGTTTTGGAAAGTAAATCGCGAGCATATCCTGTACATGGGGAATTGGTCCAATGTTTATTACATGAGCAAGGTTCCTGTCGTCCTGAATCGTGTGGGATTGATCTACCAGGACGAATTTGGGTCGCTGTGGGTTTTTGAATAGCGTATCCGGATGCCTGGACCAATCAGCTGAAGACACGCGTTGATATAACGCTTTCGAGTCCTTCGGCACAACCAAGGATACTTGCCTGGCGATGTACTCCCGAATACCTCCAATGTGATCCTGATGATGGTGACTTTGTACCAGGTACTTTACCTCAAGACCATCAAACTCCTGATTAAGAAGCGCAAGGACTTTCAATGAAACATCATTCGATACCGGAGCCTCTCCGACCAATAAAAAATCCTCGAATCTCACTACCAAAACATTGTAATCTCCGGTACCGAGTTTATCGTTGTTCACATTCCTGACTAAATAGATATCCTTTGCCAGTTCGACAAGTGATATTGCCGGGTTATCTCCTAGTAGAAACCTGAAATTTTCATCTTTCTCAGGAATTCGGATATCGTCGGTCAATAATGCCACTTCATAGTCATTAAACAATGTGCCCCAGGAGTCATAAATTCCTCCAGACTTGATTCTTTGTGGGAGTTTGACGCCCCCAAACCTGCGGTACACACTGAATTCCTTGACTAGCAACCCATTGCCATAAGGATGATTTGATATTTCCCGCTCGATTTTCTTCAGTAGCAGGTCCTGGACCCTAAAGAATAGGCGGGTTTTGAACTCGCCATTAACGGTTACAACATGCACCTGGTCATCGGCCAGTTGCTGCAACCCCTCGTAGGTAAGGCGGGAGGAATCCCGCATTGCTTCAACTAAATACCTGTGGGGAAAATGTCGATATCGCTCGAATCCTGTTGTTTGAGACGCGTGGTAGGTCCTGGACAGGTAGTCATAAGTCCGGCCTCCGCTACTGTCCAAAACCGTTGCTGATTGAAACAAAAAGCCATTGAACGGATTAATACTCATGGATTTTTCTACACCATTTGGGCGGTCGATTTGGAACCTGGTTTCTATCTTAAAGGTATTGTAGGGCGGATCTGGCCGATAGGACTGCCCTCGATTACGACCTTCGTTGGCGATCACACCTACAGAGACCTTCAAAGACTTATCTGCCAAATCCCCGGAAGCTTCCAGGCTTCTCTTGACAATTTGCATCGCCGTTCTTTGGGGAGAATCCTTCTCCACGCATCCCAGGAGCAGCCAGGCCCCCAGGATCGTACGTAGGGGAAATGAGTACCTCCGATTCAACCATTTTGTAGTCTGTCTATTCATGCCCCAATGATATTAGCAGAGGGCAATAATGACTTTAGAAATTGTGCGGTATTGGCCCGAGATGGGCCCACTCACGATGTACGAGGCCTCCCTTGAACTAAGCTAGCCACGCTCTTGTTTGGCCTTTGGAAGCCTACCACGCCACCAGGTCGCCAGCGAGGAACCCGTAATGTTCATGAGCGGTCCGAAGACCGCTGGAGCCAGCCCCATGGTCGCCACTCGCCCCATCTCCAGGGCTATTCCCGACGCCAGACCCGCGTTTTGCATACCTACTTCGAAAGCTATGGTACGGGAAGACTTCTGGTCCATCCCCAGCATTCTGCAAAGGCTAAAACCGAGAAAGTACCCTAATGAATTGTGTAATAATACTACCCCGATGAGCGTCAGGCCGATAGTGAGTAAAGCATCCCGTCCGGCCGCAGTAATGATGGTGATGATGATGGCAATTCCGGCCATAGAAACTATGGGCATTGTTCTGTCCAGCCAGGGCAGTTTTCCATGAAAAAATCTGTTGAAAGCTAGTCCGGCGATGATGGGTAAAATAACGATCTTCATAATACTCCAAAGCATACCCATAAAGTCAATTGGCACTAGTTGGTTCGCCAACAGTTTCATCAAAAAGGGTGTCATGATCGGAGAAACAAGCGTGGCGACAGCCGTGAGCGTCAATGAAAGCGCCAAATTGGCTTTCGATATATACGACATGACATTTGACGCTAATCCACTAGGCGAACAGCCGACTAGAATGATTCCTGCCGCAATTTCAGCGGGCAGTCCGGAGAGGTAAGCCAATCCATAGCCTACGAGGGGCATAATGGTAAATTGGCATATCATTCCCACCAGTACACCTTTTGGCATCTTTATTATTCCCACAAAATCGTTGAGACTCATAGATGTACCCATTCCAAACATTATTAGCATTAATAAGGGAACGATGAGTGCTTTCAGGCTGAAACCGGCGACTTCAGAAAAAGCTGCAGGATAATACATAGCAGCTGATACAGCCGCGAATATCAAAATCGTAAATGTAAACCCCTTCAAAACCTGATGAGAGCGGATCGCGAATGCCAGCGTCACAAAAAGAATAGTTAAGGGAAACCCAATTTCCTTGCCATATCCAAAGAAGAACATCGCCAGACAACAGAGTGCTAGCAGCATGGTCAAGGCATAGAGTATTTTGAAGGTTGTTGTCATCTCTGACACTAAATTTATTCGAATCTCCCGAACCAGCTTGCTTTTTAATTAAACCAGCCTAACTACTGACACAGCCATTTCGAAAAAATCAGTCTTTGCGCAGTATTTCAGCGGGGTTCTGATATACCAACCTTCTGGCCTCAAGGCCGACAGAAAAAATTACAATAAGTACGCTTAGGATCATCGCTTGCACAAAAAACAAGGGCGATATTTCAGTGCGAAAAGCAAAGCCATCCAGCCATTCAACCATCAACACGTAGCCAACCGGAATGGCAACCAAATTAGAAATCAGTACAAGCCTTAGAAAGTAGCTTGAAATCAACCATATGACTTCACTTTCCGATGCGCCGATAACCTTGCGAATACTCATTTCCTTGGATCTCTGAAGGGTCACGAAGGTCGCAAGCCCTGTTAGCCCCAAAATGGCTATTACGACTGACAAGATCGTGAAAGCTCTCAGCAGTGCTGCTAACTTCCTATCAGTTTCCATATACTGCTCAAACTCATCATCAAGGAATCGATATCCAAAAGGAACGGAGGGGAACTGTTCTTTCCAAATACGGGCCAGGTGACCGAGGCTTTCGGCAAACCCTGAACTAGCCAACCGGACTTGGACCGAAAAAGCACTTGAAGGATCTACCTGAATGACAAGGGGGTTGATAGCCTGGTTCAGTGGTTCAAAATGGAAGTTTTTAACCATCCCTACCACTGTACTTGTCTTTCCGCTGTGGTCCAAAACTTTACCAACCGGATCCGTATGCCAGGATGAATCCTGAACGGCAAAGTAATCCATCGCAGCTTCGTTGATTATTACCGCACTGCTATCTGAGGAAAAGGTGCGGTCCAATTCACGGCCCGCGACCACCTCCAAGCCAAAGGTCTTTGTGAAATCATGATCAGTATAGAAGGTCCAAATTGGTGTGCTTTCCCCCATTGGCCATCCCTGCGGATGGTAGTACTGCGACGAGTGACCTCCCATATCGCCTGGATACGAAGAACTGGAAGTTATAAATGTGATGCCGGGATGCTTTAATGCTGCCTCTTTGAGCAACTGCATTTTCTGCTTGTCAGCTGCAACTACGCTGGAGCCGTCAATAGTAACTATTTGCTCCTTTTCAAAGCCCAGGTCCTTGTTGGTCATAAACTTCACCTGCTCGAAAATGGTCGTAGTGGCGATGATTAGTGTGATGGATAGTGCAGACTGCACTATAACCAGCATCCGCTGCTGCTCACGATTCTTTAAACCATCTCCAGATTTTGAGCTGATAACCACTGTTGGTTTGAATGACGAGAGGAAAGCGACCGAGTATAAGCTCACCCCGACGCTAAGCAGTAATGAAATGCCGATTGGCAAGAGACAATGCTGAAGCGTAGCAAACTGAACCATGTCTATGGAGGTACCACCCACCGAATTAATCGCAGGAAGCAATAACATAAGTAGCGCCATCGCAATACCGGAACATATGACCAGTATGAATGTCGACTCCATGAAAAATTGAAAGAACACTGCCCTATTTGAGGCCCCCAGAATCCTACTTAAAACAGTTTGTCTTATGGAGGAAATCGACCTGGCCACAGTGAGATTTACGAAATTGATCATAGCCATGGCAAGTATCCCAAGCCCCACTACAAGAAGGATGATAAGGTGCTGAATATCGCCCCTAGGCTGAAAGTCAAATTTGACATCAGACTTAAGGTAAATATCCTCAAGTGATTGAATGTCAGGTGCATACTTTTCCATAGCCTGTTTTCCTCCATGGCGTTCGAGTACCGCTTGCATGTCTTCTTCTAACCTGCCTCGATCGAAACCATCTGCTAGTAGGAAATATGTGTGAGCAAAATGTGTGGTCCACGAACTAAAGGCGGTTTGACTGAAGAAATGACGCTTTACTGACTCAATGGGAAGGAGAAATTTGAATTGAATATGTGAATTGACCGGGCAGTCAACAAGGCCTTGTACTTCGAACGTAACAAAAGTGCCCCACAGATTAACCGCAAGCATTTTTCCTATAGGATCCTGATCTCCAAAATACTTAACTGCCATTTCATGAGTCAAAAGCATCTTGGTAGGGTCATGCAAGAAATGTCTTCCACCTCCACCTTTGATCACCGGAAAATCAAAAACTTCCAAAAATGACGAATCGACACCAATAAAACCATGTTGCGAAAAGTACCGGTCCCCCTGTTTCACCGTAAGCCCGATGGTAATGTTTTGAAAGGAAACGACCTCTTCTATGGCAGCAATCTCATCTTTCATCGCCTGACCCCAGGTATAGGGTACTATGGCAGCAACTCGGTCCTTTGTGGAGGAGAGCAGCCGATATATTCGATTGGCATCCCCATGGAAGTCATCAAAACTCAGTTGATGAAAAGTGTAGATAGTAATAGCGTAGCAGGCAAATAATCCCGCAGTTAGTCCTCCCATGGTAAGAAGGGTGGAGAAGCGATGTTTAAGAAGCGTGCGGAAAATGATTTTGACCAAAAACTTTGCCATGTGGCAATGTTATCAGCAAGACCAGAGGAAGGATAGAATTCTATTTACGTTTTGGATCTATTTTACTCTTTTCGGGTTTGATTTTTGATTTTTTGTAGGCAGAAGGTGACATTCCCCACAGTTTCTTAAATATTCGTGTGAAATGGCTTTGATCCGAAAACCCTGTCAAATAGGCTACTTCAGCCATGTTATAATCCGTTTCACGCATTAGTTTAATCGCTCGGTCGATCCGGAGCTTTCTTAGATAATCTCCAAAATTTTGGTTATCAAAGTACTTCGAAAACTCCCTGGAGAGGTATGCTGGATGCACTTCCAAGCTTTTGGAGACTTCCTGCAGACTAAGTGTTAGGTCTGAATCTATATTATCTTGGATTAAATTACGAAGCTCTCCAACCCATTCCGGGACCCTCTGCTCCTGCTTTTTTTGATTCAAAAACTTCCTATATACCTCTAAAAGAAGGACTTCCTTAGGGTTTTCCGTGTGTCTTTCATTTTTGTGGAATTTGGCCCAGGAATACAAAGCGTCATAAAGAACCATACCTATCTCCAGTAATTCATGGTCGTTAGTGATGTTGTGAGAAAGTCCCGAAGTGATTGCCCAAAGGCCTGCAGCCTGGGGTACCCCGTTGTACTGATCCAAATCAGCAGCCCTTACTATATCTGCAATGGCAAGTATCGGGGGTTCATCTAGCTGGTATTTCTTAACGAAATAGTCAAATGTACACTGGTCTCGATAATGTGTAAACTCAACATCGGGTATATCAAACGGAATGGCGTCCAACTCTTTTGACTTGATCAAAACCTCTTCGAAAGGCACAAAATGAATATGTGCGTCCTTGTCTATAAATCTTCGGATAAGCCATGGGCAGGCCAACCGATCAATCTTGGGTCGTTCTCGTGTGATCCACTGCATTATGCGAAAGTTAGTAATTGTCAGAAAAACGATCTCATGCAACCGAAGTTGGCAGATATTTATCTCCTGAGCTTTTTCTTGCGCAATGTCAAAAAAGTCAGATTTAGGACTTTCTGTGAGAAGATGTAGATAAAATGTAGTTGCATTCCCCTTGGTGGTTTCAAAATGTCGCTGGTTCCCCTTCTTACCACCGATTGCTATTCTTTACTACTGCCATGGCCGTTCAAAAAACACGGTTTTCTACATCATAGCAGGCAACGAGCATGAAACCTTCGGTACCGTGCCTTCTTCCTCTACATATCATCTACATGGGCTTCCGGAGCTTGTTCGCCAAGTGCGTAATCTCCATTCTTGCATCGTCTTGAATTATCTCGAAACCCCAATTCTAAAAACACATGACACCTGAACAGGCAGATATCATCAAAAGCTCTTGGCAAACAATGGTTTCAAAAAATGGATCCTTCAACGCCATGCTCTTTTACAATAACCTTTTTGACGCAGAGCCCCAAATAAGAGATCTCTTCCCTCCTGTTGTGGAAAGTCTGAGCAAAAAATTTAAATACACCATGAAGGAACTGGTCGAAAACTGTGACAGGCTGGGAGAGGAAAAAACCCAGGAAATGCTCATTGACCTTGGGAGTATACATAAAAAGCTACGGGTGGAAAATGCGCACTACGATCTGATCACTAAGACGATCATCAGAACGGTTGAGCAATCGCTAGGCGAAAAATTCACCGATGAAATCGGCTATGCCTGGTATCAACTACTGTCGGAGGTGTCGTCCTATATGAAGAGTGCTCCTGAACGAAAGCTCAATAAATTTCAAGAACTCCTTCATCGCCTTTTTGGCCGTGACCAATATTAATCGTTATCCTAACCTTTAAGAAATAGAAAATGCTTTTAACCCAAGAACAAAAATCTTTGATTGCCAAGAGCTGGGACTACCTCGTAGACCCGGTGCAAAACATGTTGGTTTTTTACAAAAGATTATTTGACGAATACCCGGAAACCAAGGTCCACTTTGCAAGAGTGGATATGACAAAAATGTCTCAGAAGTTAGCAGATACCATTCATACACTGGTAGCACATGTCGACAATCCCGAGAATCTCCGGACCGTATTGGAGCAACTGGGTCGCTCCCATCGCAATTTGGGGATCGAACCCCCTGAGTACGTCTTTGTTAAGGATGCGTTACTACACACGCTCAAAGATGCACTTGGGCCATTGTACACGGAGGCCATTGGTCAGGCATGGGATACCTACATCAGTTTTGCGGCAGCGATTATGATAAATGCTCCGCAAACTTCTGCGACGAACGAAAGCAGCTTCATGCGATTGCTGAGACGCTTGAGAGTGGTCTGATTGACCGTTGATCTTCCAGTCTTCATAACAACAATTCCCGCAATAGGACTTGAGTCCACTGATCAGGTTCCGGGAATTTTTCCTCTTCAATATTACCCTGCGCTACCGTAGATCCTTCTCGTAGGGGGCGAACCCCAACCCTGCTCATGTTGACGCCAGTCTGTTGACGAGATTCATAGTTCGTGTTTAGCCTGTGTTGTGAATGGTTAGGCAATTCACGAAGGATGCCACCGCCAGAAAACATCCTCCGCATAGAATTGCTTTTTTCAACACCCCCGTATCTCATGCAGACACGACTGGCGGCTTAATTAGTCAATGGTTATGTTTCAGGTTGGACCTTAGTTGTTACTAACACTTTGAAAAAAGCGAGGCTAGCCTTCCATGGCTAGCTCGCTCGACTCCCCACGCCGGTTGAAAAGTCTGTCCCATAGCGTTCTGCGACCTGTGGTTCTGGTTGCCGGCGCGTCTATCATCACTTGTGACAGGTAAGTAATAGCTTCATCCCACGCCGCAAGTACTTGTTCATTGTCTCCCGGAAGCGCTTCATCTATAGTAGCTAGCAGCGCATCCTTCACATACACATACTCCTCATCCCTGATACGCAGTTGTCTGTGTTTTCTGCCAAGATCCTGGATGGACTCTACGATGGTCTCCATTCGATCGATATTGCCTACGACAAAGCCAAGCGTATAGGCCAGCTTTTCGCTTTGTTTAGTCAGGTCCTCCGGAAAGTATCGCTTGGTGTGTGGTGCAATCTGAAACAGTTTACGATAAAAATTTGCGATAATTTCAGGGTCTTGTGAAACTTCTTCCCAAGAGTGCGTGATCAGATCAATCTGTTCTGTCGTCATGGTTTCTAGGTTATATTTAATAGGTTTTTAAATGCTTGTCTGATGCTGAATGGGTTCCTCCGGCCTCTATCAAAGAAAGAGACCCCATGGAGTTCCCAAAATCCAACATCCATCATGATTGCGTCATCAAGTATTTTTTGTGGAAATTCTCTATCGTACATTTTTTTTAAGTACCACCGGAGAACAAATACCTCCCCTGAGCTCCACATTGTATACTTATGGATGTTGTAGGCGCTGAATTTTCCATTTACCTCCAGCAGTTCGGGTAACGCCCGAGATACCAGAGCGGACCATCCCATCGGGGATAGGTTCTCTATCAGCCAGGCCTTTAAAAATATTGCGTTGTATTTGACTTCCATAAGAGTCTAAAAATCATTGCTTAAATCTACGGAGCGACTTCATTGACCGGTGCAAAACATGGTCTACAAACCGACTACAGTTCCTTCTCACAAGCAGAAAAGGTCATTTTCACGGATGTTCCCTCATTTTCACGGCTGTAGATCTCGATGCTACCACCTAATGTTTCGACCTGTCGTCTTGCCAAGTACAGCCCTACTCCCTGCCCTGTGCCCCCGTTTTGAAACCGCGTACCAATTTGAAATAACTTGGCCTCATGCTTCTTCGAGTCGAAACCCTTGCCAAAGTCCGTGACTTCTATGCGTACCTGATCACGGACCTGCTTGGCTACGACCAATATCTGTTTACTTGATTCATTGGTGCCAAAACGAATTGAATTTTTGATCAACTCCGCAAGGATGTCGTCCAGATAGTTGGGTAAAGCGTTGATCGTCAGATCGGGTGCTACACTGTCTATTAAATCTATTTGCTCCTGATCCAAAACTGGTTGGAGGCTTTCGCAAACACGGTGAAGCGCAGCTTGTATGCTGGTTGGGCTTTTCCGTAGTAATTCGTACTGTTCGAGTTGCAAAATGCTGGTAATGCTGTTGATGCTGCTGTTGAGCTTCTCAACGGTGATGGCCAACATATCCAGGTATCTGCTGGAATTTCTGCGCTGCATCAGGTCTGCCAGCGCAACCAAATTTGCCACGGAAGCCCTAAGGTGATGAGAGGTAATAAAGGAGAAGTCCTTCTGCTGTTGACTTTTCATCGTCACCTCCTCCACTAAAGAAGTAAGGCGCAAGTGAGAAGCAGACCTACTCGATAGGTTGGCAACCATATTTGAGAAAAGCTTTAACATCCCCAAGACCGATTCATCAAACTCAGGAAAGGGTGACTTTAGCGTTTCGAAGGAGATGAAGCCCGCACAATCAGTGCTGGATTTCATTGGCACAGTGAGGAAGCCCCGGACACCCTGTCTTTGAAGCTCTTCTTTCAATTGGCCTTCCTCCATACTTTCAACGGAGGCAACACCGACCACTTCGCCTTTTTGATGTAATAACACCATCTCCTGAAGGTAATCCAGCGATACCGGTTCAGGCGTGGTTATTGGCACTCCTTCTTCATGAACCCAAGTGAAAGTCAGATTGCATACGCTGGCTTCAAAGTCGTAAGTATGTACCTGGATCCTATGGATGGCTAAAAGCCTGCCTACCCAGCCCAGGGCCTCCAAAACCGTCTCTCCAATATGATCAAGGTCGGCATTCAGAAAACTACTTGAAACGTCTAATAGCAACTTCTGCATTCTTGCCTGTTTCTTCATGGACCTTCTGGCCAACTTTTCATGTGTGATCTCACGGATGGCTCCATCGATATAAAAGACGGCACCCCTTCCTACTCTTCTGCAATTGAGATATCCGTAGAAGGTTTCGCCTGAAGCCTTGACAAACTCCACCTCCCCTTCAAAGGATTGGGCCCGGCCATTCAAATGCCGATTTACCGTTGCAAGCCGAGACCTTCTCATATAAAAATCTGAGGCATTGAGGCCCGCCGCCTGATCAAACGGAATATCGAAGAGCCGTTGAAGTGCATCGTTGAAGTAAAGAACTTCTCCGTTCATATTACAGCGGAAAACTGCTTCGGATAGGTTGTGATTCAGCAATTCCACAAGATCGTGGCTCACAACACTGGCCACCTGATCAGGTGTCAGAACTGAAGTCGGATAATATTCCGCAGAAAGAGGTAAGCTGCCCATGGCGAATCAAAAATTGATTCCTCAATGATCTCAATTGACATGGTCCAAAGCAACTTAGGTAGATCGACAAGTGATCTACAAGGTAGGATTTCAACTAAAAAACCTCGCTCTTCACAATGATTGGATGTGCTGAAGCAAATCCACTTCCTCCTCGAGGTTCAATTTCTTCTTGATCCTATATTTGACCATCGCCACACTCTTGACCTCTATGTTGAGTATGGTGGCCATCTCCCGATTTGATAAGCCCAACTTTAACAGGGCGCATACACGCCTATCATGGGTAGAAAGGCCTGAGGCATCGGCCAACTTGTTGTAAAAACTTGCATGTACATTGCCGAAATACTCATTAAAATTTTGCCAGTCCCGATCCAGAGACTTGTTGAGTTTGATAGTCTGTAGAATTCTCTTATTAGAATTTACCGCCTCGGGTCCCTGACGTTTATTGACCTCTTCCTCGATATCATTCAAGCAGTTGTTGATATGGATCATGTGCAAAGTTTGCTTGTAGAGGTCCGATTTCCCTTTTTCAATCTCCTTCTGCAACTCACTTTTCTCCTCTCGCTGCCGACGCAACTTCCGACGGTACAAAAGCAAAATAACAGAGACAAGGATTATACCTGCTAATGAGAGAGAAATTAGATAAAGACGTAGCCTTTGGCGACGCAACTCTTCAAGTTCATTTTCCTTCCTCAGCAGAGATATTTCATGATCTTTTTCAAGTGTTTCGATCCTTACCCGTAAATCACTGACTTCCGACTCGTTGGTGCGGGTGTTGAGTTCATCTAAGTGTTCAGCATAAAGCGCCAGGTAGTGGTTCGAGCTATCCAGACGGTTCATTTGGGCATGGACCTCCGCAATGAGTTTGGCGGAATTGGCTATGAGAGAAAGACTCTTGTTACTTTTCGCCGTATAATAGGCCTTCTGTCCAAAATTCAAAGCTTTTTGAAAATCTCCTGCTAGCATATAGCTGGAGGCCAGTTTTTCATATACAGACTCAAGAGATTCCACATTGTCGGGTATATCCAATACTTGCAATAGTAATTGGAGGGCCTCATCCTGCGCACCCAGGCTGTTGAGTAAATCTGCCTTGTTTATCATAGCCGAAGCTACCTGATGGTAGAAGTTTTGGCTTCGCGATAGTTCCAGCGCCGAGTCGTAGTACCAGATGGCACTATCCGCATCAGCCATATTTTGAAATATTTTCCCCACACTTATAGAGGTCTGTGCTATGCCCAGTGTATCTTTCAAATCCTTGCACATTTGTAATGAGAGCTTGGCAAATTCCAGCGCTTTGGCAGGTTTTCCCATCAACCGATAAACAATGGAAATATTGGCCAATTCCTCATCATAGGGTAACCCTTCAGCGAGTTTTATTTCATAGGCCTTAAGAAAATGACCCAATGCAACATCATAATCTGCCTGGCGGCCATATACAATTCCAAGGCTGTTTTCTACGAAGGCCTCATATTTCTTATTACCAATTTCCTGGAAAGACGAAATTGCCGTTGAAAAATGGAGAAGTGCCTTATCAAAATCACGCAGGTTACTGAAATTTATTCCCAGATAATATTGCACCAAAGCCGCGTCAAGTGACTCCTTGAAATAGGCCTCTGAAGTCCGAAGCAATATCATGGCAGAATCAAAACGGGATAAATTAGTGTAGTTGATACCCAGATTTAAATACGCTTTATGCAAACCCCGTTGATACCGGCCCTCGCTGAGCTGTATCGCCAACTTCGCCAATTGCATTGATTGCGTACGATCAGATACCCTAAGTTCATACGCCGCCTCATTCAAAGAATCCACCCGGCTGCGGATATCCTGGCCTTGAGCCGATCCTAGTAACCCCGTGATCACAAGCAGCCATAACCAATGCCTGGTTTGCTCCGGAGTAATGCAAAGTTTACCACAAATGGCTTCTAAAAATGCCGGTGTTTTCATGAGTAGGCCAAACGGCGAATTGTACCTAAAGTTTTTATCAATTTGTCGTATAAACAAGGAAGGTCACAGAATTCTTCCAGCGACACCCTGGAGCAGATTATATTGAAAATAATGGTTTGTTTACAAGATATATAGCGAACGTCTTTTTACCATTTGTTATCACAGGCGCTGATTAGTCAAACACTTCATTGAACAGTAGCAATACTGTCTACAAGTTTGCCCAATGATCTCATATCAATGGTGTCACTCCCCATGGAGCGTGACTCATACAGCCTTAATGAAGGTCCTCAGAGAAAACGCGGTGCTCATTTTTCATCTAGATTTGGCTTCTGAGGTGAGGAGAAAAAATTTAGGTTTTGGAAGATTTAGTACGCGTCAGATTTGATTTATGGTCATCGTTTTTGGCATTCGGTATATTCCAGGGCCTGGTGCTCATATTGATACTCTTAAGTTATAAGAAGAACACTTCTATCAATTTTCTTGTCGGGTTACTCCTCATACTGGTCCTCAACCTGTTCAATTACCTGATTATCAGGACCAATTTGTACTTAGAGTTTCCTCATGTCACTCATGCATTTACCCCATTAATGTACCTCATCGGGCCGGTTTATTACGGATACATTAGGTCCATAGTAGCCCCTCCAACGCGGCTTACTGCAAGAAGGATCTTAGCTCATTCGACTCCCTTTTTTCTGTCAATCGTAGCCATGATGCCGTTTTACCTACTAACAGGAGCGGACAAAGTTCACGCAATTGAAAGCCAAGACCTAAACACACCTCAGCTATTCCCTCCTGAGACTGTTGTATTCATTTCGGCTCAGATCATACAATCCTTCGTTTACATTTTTCAGGCCAACAGACTAATTCAAGGTTCAGCACTAGACCACTCAAAACAACTTCGAGACAAATGTCATTGGCTATTGAAGTTCGGGTGGCTTTTTTTCATTTATTGGGCCTTGGATTTCGTGGCTGTTTGTTGGCATGCCGTGAAAGGTAAAATCCATCCCGAAGTTTTTTATCTGACCATGTTATCAACCACACTTTTCATCAATTTGCTGGTTTTCTTCGCCATAAGAAACAACCGGGAGTTCAGTAAAGTGTTACTCAATGCGATGAGCGAAAAATATCGTAACTCATCACTAACAGCAGCAGACGTTTTCCAATTCCTTAGAAAAATCACCCAGTACATGGAAAGTGAAAGGCCCTACCTGGACTCGGAATTGTCTCTCACTAAACTTTCCGATTCCATCGATATACCCTCTCATCAGGTGTCGCAGGTATTGAATTTGGAACTAGGCAAGAACTTCTATGAATTCGTAAATGAATACCGATTCAAAGAAGTTAAAGAGCGGCTCCTCAACCCAAAGTACAAGTACATGACCATCCTGGCTATCGCCTTTGATTCAGGGTTCAACAACAAAAATACTTTCAACAAAGTCTTCAAAAAGCACAGTGGCAAGACGCCCTCCCAATTTCTAAAAGCACATAACTCAGCGCTCCAACCTACAGAAACTCACCAGGAATAGGTCATTCCTAATTATTAGAGACGATTTCAGCCATGGCGTAGGATAACCTTGATCCAAAAAGTCAAGACATGAAAAAGACTCGAATGATATTTCTTGGGATTGCCCTGGTACTTGCAATTATGGTACTTGCTGTATTTACCCCGCCGGCAATCGAATACCACGAGAATAGTCGCGTGATCAACGCGCCTACGGAACTGGTTTGGGAGGTGGTTTCTGATGTCGGCAACTATCATGAATATGCTACCGGCCTGTCCAACGTGACCATTATCTCAGGTACCGGACAGGGCATGGTACGCTCCTGCAGTGATGAACTTGGTGCCTGGAAAGAAACGTGCACCCTCTGGGACGAGGGAAAGCGTTATAGTTTTCAGGTTGATACGGGCTCCGGCTTTCCCTATCCTTTCAAGAAAATGGTTGGGACCTGGACGGTGGAAAGGTTAGACAAAAATTTTTCAAAAATACGCATCCAGTTCGAGTACCAATTTCCCTATCGATGGATGAGTTGGCTTTTCAGTGAGGATACTCATAAAGTATTTGACAAGGGAGATAAGACCTTGCTGGATAACTGGGAGAAAGCCATTACCGATGCCGTGGCTACGGCTGATTTGACCTTAGCTCCCTAATTATGCAACGTCAATCAAGACCATTCATATTTTTCGCCTTGCTGGCTGTGACGCTTGTCTCCTTTGGCGAATTGCCCTGGTTTTCTCCAACATTTGATATCCCTTCTCCGCAGGGGCCTTACCGGATCGGAACCACTTACCTTCACCTTACCGATTCCAGCCGGCAGGAGTTATTTGTTGATACGATTGCCTACCGAGAGATCTATGCACAAGTCTGGTATCCGAGTGAGCACCAGGGTGAAGTTCCCGTACCATACTTGCAGCGACCTGCCCAAGCTCTTCAGCTTATTACGGCCTTATTCAAACTTCCCAAAGGATTTTTCGACCAGTTGCAATTTGTTGAAACCAACAGCGTCCTGGATAGCCAGGTGGCTGCTGATCAGTTGCAATTTCCGGTGCTTCTGTTTCAGCATGGCTACTCATTCTGGTCGAGTCAGAATACAATTTTGATGGAACACCTGGCCAGTCATGGCTTCATCGTATTAAGCGTGGCTCATCCCTACGAAACCAATTTCACCTACACCCGAGAAGGTCAATTGGTCACTTACTCATATGCCAATGCAGGACTTCAGCGCAGGTGGCAGGAAATCCTTAACAGCGACGTATCCCAACTTATCCGATTGATAATGGATACAGAGTCCTTAGCTGAAAATCGAATGCACGAGGAAAAAATGCTTGCTCTTACACCTAATTTGCAGGTAAGTGTAAAGCGCTGGGCCGATGATGCGAGCTTCCTGCTGGATGAGCTGGCCCTCCTGAATAGGGAGAATGCGCATTTCCTGGCTGGAAAACTAGACATGAGTCAGGTTGGAGCGCTGGGGATGTCTTTCGGTGGTGCTGCCACTGCCCAACTGATTGTTCAGGATGACCGGGTTAAAGCCGGACTAAATATGGATGGTGGAGTACGGGGAGATCTTTTGCAAAAATCAATAGATAAGCCATTCCTTTTTATGATTAGCGGAGACCATGGCTTTCTCAACAATACACATTTTCAGCGGTGCCGAAGTGAAGCATACCTACTTAAAGTAAACGGCGCCAAACATCTGGATTTCTGTGATTTAAATCTGATCGCCCCGGACTTGTTTTCCAAGTTTGGTCTCATAGGTACGGTCGATAAGCACAGAATGAATCGGATTATCAATGACTATACGCTGGCTTTCTTCTTACGGCACCTCTTAAAAGACGAGAGCACAGAGATGCCAAGCTATCCGGAGGTGGTAATGCAGCAAAGAAACCACGACTAACAAACAATAAAAATGAAAATTTACCAATACAAAACGTTACTCACCCTAGTGCAGGCCCTGGTATTGACCAGCATTTATGGCCAAACCACAATGCCCGGTACAAGGGTCGACCTTGGTGGTTACGAATTGCACGTCCGAGCCATCGGCACAGGAGAAAAGACCATAGTCATCGAGCCTGGAACTGGTTTCTGGTCATTGCAATGGATGAATGTACAAAATGAGCTTGCACAACATTTCAGGGTCATAACCTATGATCGGGCGGGTTACGGTTGGAGTGACAGATCTCCATATGCACGGACCGGTGAAAACATAGTTCGGGAATTACATTTGCTGCTTCAAAAAGTTGGCATAACCGAGCCAATCATACTACTAGGTCATTCCTATGGCGGATTGGTGGTGCGGGCTTATGCTAAGAAATACCCGGATCAAGTGGCTGGCCTGATCTTGGCAGAGTCCGCTTCGGAAAATCAATTTGAAAAACTTCCTGAAATAGTGAATATGATCCTGGAAGGGGCAAAAGCACAATTCAGGGAAACGGGAACCCTGGCCCGTTCGGGATTATTAAAACCAAATCAGATGCCGATAGATTCTACCCTGGCTAAAGCACATTGGCAAGACTACCAGCAGGCAATTACCAGGAGTTCTTATTATGATGCCATGCTTAATGAAATGGATTTACTTCCGCTGACCTATCTGTCTTCAACATCATCCCGGTCCTTCGGCATGCCGCTGTTGGTGATCACCGCGGACAATAGCTTTGGTGCCTTTCCCAATGTTCCCAACCTGTCTTTGCAAGCCTGCAACGACACTTGGATGGTCTTGCAACACGACCTACTTTCTAGAGCGGAAACAAGCGAACACCGGATCATACCTGGTGCGACACATGATCTGCTACTTACCGCACCCGAGAAGTTAGTTAAGGAAGTGATTGATTTTGTCAGCAATCTGTAGTTGCGAGTCTGACATGTCTCTCCGAAGATTATTCCCCACAGGTTTATCAATTGCTACCATACTCCTACTATTTTGGTGCGTTGTTTCGCTGTTTGACAGCCAGCTCGATTTTCAGGAGCTCATGGTCACACTTGTCTTGCTTACGGTTCAGATCCTCTTCATCCTATTACTAAAAACATCAGACGATACCAGGATAGCAGGCAGGTCGGAAGCAGACTGTGAAAAAAGGCGTGGCAAAGATTGAATCATTCTTGCATGACCCTTAACGCATCAAAATAGATGGTCCCGCGGGTCTCGCGATTAAGAAGAAGGAATATTTTGAAGGAGTCGGTTCCTTCCGGGATCGGGTTGTTAAGCGCTAGTGAAAACTCCTGCCATTCATTATTCGTAGATGTCATATTTTCAAGCCCGACAATTTCCGTAGCTACATCGTCTAGTGTAGTGACCGTACCCATGGTTACACTGAAACCGACCCCTTCGACATCCGAGGCTTTGGCCCGCACCATCAGGCTGATTTGACTTCCGGGAGTTGGATTCAATATTTCAAATTTCCAGTACCCCACACCCTGGTTGTCAAGGGTGGTGCTGGTGACCTTTAGCGCACCTCCACCATCGAAGCTTTCCGTGTTCGTCCAGCTAATGTCAAAGTCAGTTCCGGGTGTCTGTCCACTTACCAGGTCTTCTGCTCCCTCCGCGAATGAAAAGTCTCCCAAAATATTTTCAGCGGAAGCCGGTTCGGTAGTGTCATCACCTCCACAACCGGTGGCGAACACAGCCAAACACAATGATAAAGGTAGTAGCCGTCTCATCTTTCTATTTTTTGAATAGGTGTTTGTACAAGTTAACGATTATAGTCGTAGGAATATCGCATATAGCCGATTTAATAGGGGGTTTTCTCGCATAATTGTCTTAAATTCATTCGGCCCAGGATCAAACTATCAAGGCATTATGAAAAGAGTTGGAGAGGTATTGCTGGTTCTCATTTTGCTTGGGGGGTGTTCGGATGACGGACCTTCTATTCCGACGGACACTCAGCTTGAGACCCAGTCACTTAACGAATCGATCACTTCGCTGGCAACATCGCCTCTATCTTTAGAGGATAGCGAATTGCGGTACTTCGATAACCTGTTTCAAAGTGCTCGAATCGTTGCGCTGGGGGAAGCTACTCACGGTACAAGTGAGTTTTTCTCTATGAAATTCCGCCTTTTCCGATATATGGTAGAAAATCATGGATACAGGGTGTTTTCAATTGAAGCGGACATGGGCGAGTCCATTTTTATCAACAACTATATTCACCATGGTCAGGGGGATCTAACGCAGATCATGAACGAAAAAATGCTCTTTTGGACCTGGAAGACCAGAGAGGTATTGGAAATGATAGAGTGGATGCGGCAGTACAATGAAAGTGCGTCAGATGAAGAGAAACTCTGGTATGTTGGCGTGGATGCACAATTCACGGAATATCAGCATGGTTGGTTAAAGGAATACCTAGAGGCTCACGATGTTACACTATATAAGGCGCATCAGGACGTACTAGAGCAAATTGACCAAATTGGGTTTGATGGTTTCGGCCAGCTTTCAGAAATGCAATTTGAGGATATAATTACCAACCTTGAGTTGTTTCTAGCGGGCTTTGATCAGGCCCGGGAGCGTTTAGCAGAAGCTAGTTCAGACCTGGAATTTGAAATTCACAAGCGCCTGGTTGTTTCTCTGATTCAAACAGTGACCAGTCAATACAGAGGCGCCATTGGCGAAGGGTATCAACGGGATCTAGCGATGGCCGAAAACCTGAAATGGGTGGTTGGCCTGGATGACAACAGGTCTAAATCCGCTTTTTGGGCTCACAATGAGCACATTCGCAACAACGGTGGCCGTGTGGGAGAGATCATGAGAAAAACCATTGGTTTTATCGAATATGCGGCCGTAGGCTTCAGTTTTGGCGAGGGGTGGTTCCAAGCTTATGACGGCAGGACCGGTGTAGTTCCACAGGAATTGGCCACTTCGCTGGAAGGATCCCTCAATGAACTATTTGCGTCTGCTTCATCTGAAAATTTCTCGTTGATCTTCAATCATGCAAGTACTTCCCCTGAATTGCTTACTTCTATTTCCCTGGTAACACATTTCTTGGTAATTGGTTGTTGCTACACACCCGGCCAGCGATATGCAGGCAATGGTTTGGCGAATGGTGCATACTATTTGATTCCCATGAGAATTACTGGCGCATTTGACGCTATTATTCATATTCAGGAATCCAACCCTACGCAACTGCTTCGATAGTCAAATTAGGCAGCCCTTTTACGTATTTCTCTGTCGCCAGATAGATAAAGTCCTGTGCGGATAGTCCTAGTCCGTGCGGCTTCACTCCTGCTCATGACCAGAATCACCTGGCCTCCTGATGCTTCTCAGTGACAGGATCAAATCAAATTATGAAATTTGTTTTAGCCTTTAAGCAAAAAGAAAATGGAACGAAAATACGCAAAGGGAGACTTGGTCGTTCTCAAGTCTGGTGGACCAAAAATGACTGTTGACAGCTACGCATGGCATGGCAACTACGAAAGTGACGACACGCTAGTTTGCTTCTGGTTTGACGGCCAGGAGCGGAAGAAGGCTGAGTTCAATCAGGAATCTGTAAAATCGGTAGAAGCCTAAGGTCTTGTACCTAGTTATTTACGATCTCTTGTACCCATTGAGATGTCCTCGGCAAAAGATCCTCAGGAAATTGCCCCGTGGACTCATCAATCAAATCGTGGGTTGCGTTTTCGTAAAAATGTATTTCAAAATTGGGCTTGTTAAGCTCCTCAACAAAGTCGACCTCCCAAAGTGTAGGATGACTCCTATCCTTCCCTCCTAAAACAAACAACACCGGAATGGTCATGCCTTCGAAAATTGACCTGGAATCAAAACCCAGGTTACCCTGATATACAGCCAGTGAATCATGACCTGCTTCAACTGTCAAATCCGGGTGGTCCAACAACAAATTATCAAAATATTGTTCCCACCCTGTTGGGACCGCACCGCCGCTGATCATGACCATGTGATCCACGTCTTCGGGTTGCCGGTCATAGACAATCGCGTTGACCCAGGTACCCTGACTTCCACCGAGCAAACCAATTTTGGAGGCGTCAATATCGTCGTGTTGTTTAAGTGTTTCTATAATCGCCAGGATATCCTCAGCCCTTGCCGTTAAAAACTCGGTTCCATCGCTAGTCTCGACCGGGTAGCTCCCTGTTGAATTCCCAACACCTCGTTTGTCATAGATATATACCGCTGAGCCAATGGAATTGAATATGGGGGCAAAAGGCCGGTCTGTCTCCCGAGACTCTAAGCCACTACCTGGCACAATAATGATGGCGGGAAAAGGGCCGGTACCTTCTGGCAGAAACAGCTCCCCTTCGATGGCCCCACCTTCCACGGGTGAGACAAAAACACCTGGTCCGCAGACACAAACCTCATCATCACCCGAGCAACCAATACCTAACAACAGCAAAACAAGAACTCCGTATAAAGAAATGTCTTTCCTCAGATTCATAGCCTTTTTGCCAAGAATAGGTCGATCACACAAGTAGGGAGCCTCAATTAGATGAGTGAGACTAGTTTTTTACTGATTGGCCCGGCACTCTTTCTTAAACTGTGTTGGTGATTTGCCCACGTACTGTTTGAATATCCGGTTGAATGAAGCCTTACTGTTGAAACCTGCCTGATAAGCCAAGGCCAGAATCGTCAGATGATCGTTGGAGGGATTTTTCAACAGGCGCTGCATCTCCTCTACCCGGTATGCGTTTACGAACTCATAAAAATTGCGATTGAGAAGCGTATTTAGTGTTTCGGTAATGTAATGGGCTCTGATGCCAGTAAGGTCCTCCAGGCTTTTCGGCGATAACTGTGGGTCCTTAAACGCTCCCTGGCTTCTCATGGCTTCCATTAATTTCCCTAAGTGTATTTCGAGCTCATTTGCTGACAAAGGTGAGGTTCTGTATTGAGGTTTAGGCGTAGCCTCTTCCACAGGTCTTTGAAATTCTGAGGTTCCCCAGAGCAAGTAAGGGTTTCGGAGCAACACAAAACCGTGGATATAAAAAATAACTGTCAACAAGATACTGACAAACGTGTCTGAATCTATAGGCAACTGGAATCCCAGGGTTTGTAGCGTGAATAAGAGCAAACTCAGCGTCCCGCTGGCTATCAGCGATAAAAGTACCCGGTAAAACCATGTTACATTCTGCCGGTTGGCCATTGGTATGCTTCGCAACATGCCTCCCCTACGTACTTTGATCATGTGTACCAGTGTAAGCGTGAAGTACATAATTCCTACGACTCCCTTGAAAAAACCTGAGATAGCCACCTCCGTGCTATTCTGATAGCTAAGCTTGCTGGCGCCATCGAGGCTATAAAACGGAATCAAGGACATTGATAGCCCCAGGAAAGGTATCAAATGCAGCAGATCCCACTTTGTCAGTTTTCGCTTCCTCTCGGTGATGAGCAAGGCATGCAGATACAATGCCGGGAGCATCAGCAGGAACAGCGTATCTGTGGATCGTAGAAAATGTGGAAAATCAAATTGCAGTCCAAGCTTGATCAGCAACGTCTCCAGGATGATCAAGGCCATGGTGGCCAGTACCATTCCATAAAGACGCGTCGCTACCGGACTACCATTATTGATAACCATGAGCAGGACACCCAAGGTCAAGCCATTGATAACGCCGACGGATAGAATTACCTCGATCATGAGATAAAACTACTCCCTCTGGCTGAAGAATAAACTACTTGTCCCGGCACTCTGGCCAAAATGACAGGCAAGCATAATCGCGTATGCCCGCTGACGACTATTGATTGACTTTCCTTACGGCCACGGCATTGGGCTGGACAAGCCCTCCTGAACCGGTTCGGACCAAATCGGAAATAAACGCTCCGCTCGGGTCATACATCTTGACAGAGGCAGTGCCACCGTTCCCAATAAGCAGGTTCCCATCATACACCACCAGTCCCTCCGGTTGCCGCAATCCCTCTATAAACGTGCCCAAAAAATTGCCCTCGCCATCGAAACGCTGAACCCTGCCAGCTTGCCAGTCATTTACCAAAAGGTTGCCTTCCAAGTCAAACCAAATATCAGTTGGTCCCTGCAGGTTACTGGAAATAAAGAATCCTGTTGAACCCCCGTTTTCATCAAATTTTCGCACGAATCCTGCCGACCCATCATTGAAAGAAGATACATACAGGAGGCCATCTGCATCCCAGTCCATACCTATACTTTGGCGCACAGGCACCCTTGTAAAGCGATCAACGAGGTTTCCCTCTGTGTCATACCTACGGACAAGACCGTCTCCGCTCCATTGCAATACATATATCAGACCATCCGGACCCATTTTCATACGGGTTGGGCCACTAATTCCTGAGGTGAAATTGCCCTTGAATTCACCGCTATTGATATCGTAGCTAGTAATTGCACCAGAATTAAGGTTTGATATCAGGACAAGTTCCTGGTCTTCCAAAAACAAGATATCCTGGGGCCAGGAAATATTGCGAGTCGCAAATACCTCGGGATTGCCACCTTCTCCGTCATACCTCAATATCTGCCAGGGTCCTTGCTCAAAATTCCCTGCATCCGAGACAAAAATCTCTGTTCTCGGAGCTGAGCTGTCCCACACCTGAATCTCCACTGTACCGGAAACAGCGCCAACAGTTGCCTCTATGGTAGAATTGCCCACTGAAATACCTGTGACAGTTCCTTCAGTGTCCACTTCAACATGATCATTATTTACTGCCCAGGTAATATGGCCTTCAATGGCTATAGGCTCTGAAAACTGATCCCGGCCTGTAACAGCTACCTCAGCTGTCTCCCCCAGGTCAATTCTTGACTTGGTACTGGTAACAACCAGCTCTGTCAGTACCTTTTCCGGTTCTGTTGTGTCATCTGCAGGCAGTGCCGGCTCATCTTCCGAACCACACCTAACAAGTGTTAGGCAGAGTAAAGCCCATATCAAAGATATTCTCATAAGTATGTTTTTAGGGATAAACGATCAGGTCAACGCCCCTTATAGGTGCTTTGTAAGGTGAAGAGGTGGCTGGTAGCCAGCTGCTTCTGTAATAACAGGCTGAAATGCCTTAGACCTTACTTAAAGGTGCTGTGATTAATTGAATGTTGATGCGCCTGTTGGTGTAGTCAAGAAGAGTTGACAGCCGTTATTAAATGAAAGTTTAATTTCATCAAAAGCACATAAGTTTCTATTTAATAGACAGTTATGGCTCTATCTTAAATCCAGGAACGTCTGAATGGTAACAGGAAAGTGATCAGACAAATATCGTCCTTCAATTACCTGACTTGCCACAGAATACTCCTGGACAGGCAGATCAGAACTGACGAAAATGTAGTCTATTCGACGGTTAGCCGTTTGGTTCAAATCGAACCCGTTGAAAGTTCCTCGGTTTCCAACCTTCCCTGTTGCGGCGGTATAAGCGTCTTTAAAACCGCCCGCAAGTATGGCTTTCACCGGGGCATCACCCGGCTCAGCATTAAAATCTCCTAAGATCATGGTTCGCTTGTTGCCGGCGACTTCTTTTGCCTGATCGACGATTAATTGCGCAGATTGAACCCGAGCGACCTTGCCTTTGTGATCGAAATGAGTATTCCATACATACAATTCTTCTCCTGTTTGCTGGTGTCGGAAAAGCCCCCAGGTGCAAATACGAGGTAACGCAGCATCCCAGGATTTGGAGGGCTTGTCTATGTTTTCAGACAACCAAAATGTCTTGCTCCTCAGGAGCTTCCATGTATCTCCTCGATAAAATATGGGTGAAAATTCACCTTCCATGGCACCATCATCTCTCCCTACTCCAATGTACTTGTAATCGGCAAGCGCAGAATCTAAAAAGACCAACTGGCGCCACAGTACCTCTTGCATACCTACAAAGTCGGGGTTTTCTGCGGACAGAAAGCCAATAATACTTGATTTTCGCAGGTCCCAACGATTATTTCCATCCTGCGGATTGTCATATCGAATGTTAAAACTAATGGCCTTAATGGACTGGCTACTGGCTTCGTAGGTGCACAAACAGACAACCATTGTAATGAGGAACCCGACAATGCTCCTATACCTACTTTGCTCGTTCATCATGCTTGATTTGAATTTGATTTAATGATTTTTTCATCACATGAATAAGTGTTTTTCCTGAGCGGCCTTTAAGGTTCACCTCGTTGGGAGCGTACTCGTGCTCCGCGTTAGGCAAGGTCTTTAATGCCTTCATCGTGGTATCGGATAAAATCAAATTTGAATTGTACACTTTATTCAATTGCTCAATACGGGCGGCAACAATGACCGTGCTGCCTGTGATAGAAAACTGCTTGCGAGATTCCGTGCCAACATTACCTGTCACGACCTCACCGGTATTTAAACCAATCCCCACCTCGGTATAAGGAATCTTCCCTGTGTCATTGGCCTCATGCAATCGCTCCAATATTTGTAACGAGGCATTCACGGCGTTCTCGGCATCATTTCCATAGGATTTAGGAGCACCAAATGTTGCCATAAAACCATCTCCAAGGAACTGGTTGATATTTCCATTGCAGGTGTTGACTATGTCGATCATGAATCCAAACACGCGATTCTGGTAGTCGATGAGTTGGTCAGCGGCCATGCCTTCCGCTTTCGGAGTAAATCCTCGAATGTCCAGGAACATTACCGTCACAACCTTTCTTATATTAGATGTTCTCTGGCCTATAAGTGCTTCTGCGATATCCGGAGAGACCTGTTGTTGCAACAACCTTGAAATACTACGCTCAGCTTCCTCAAGTTCTGTTCTGGTCTTGTCTAACGACTCGTAAGCCTTCGAGAGGGCCCTATGCTTTCTCACACGGCCAAGGTAAAAAAAAGTGATAACCGCTATGGCGAGTACAACGGTGGCCGTCACTACCATCATTGCATTTTTCTGGTTCTCCTCGGATTGTTTTTCCAATTGGATTGTCGCAATGTTTAAATCTGCTAACTCGTTTTCCTGCCTCAACCGCTCCATTTCCACCTCCGTTTCTTTCAATAAGGCAAGGCGCTGCGCACTATCTTTTTGCAGCTTCAGTTGCATGGATAGGTATTGCTGATAGTAATCCAGCGCTGCCTTGTAATCGCCTTTCGCTTCCAGGGCCTTTGCCTGTGTTTGGACCTGTTCCACAACGCGTTTGCTAGAATCCGAATCTATCCGTAGAACGTCAGAAAGAGGAAGGTTCGTGGCCGGGCTGATTTCGGGCAAGGCCATCATTGAGTTACGTAGGGCTTGCATATCCTGGTAGTGCTTGATCTTCGCCTCTATTTGTTCTGCCTTTGCTACAGAGCGCCCATTTCGCAAGTACCTGGCAGCTTGCTGATAATACCCAATAGCAGCGGCGGTATCGCCCTCCTTTTCTGCACTTTTTGCACGCTGGAGTTCTACCGTCACCGACATATTATTACTGGAATTCTTAAAGGCCGCGTCCAGGTTGATCTCTCGGAGAGCACTTTTGAACAAATTATCCTTTACCACCCCTACACTGGCAAGTGAATCAATTTTTTCCAGGTAGGTGGCTGCTTCGGAACTATTGACGGCCGAATGAGCAGAAGCAAATTGATAGGCTTCCAAAAATGCCTCCCTTGATTCAAGGTATTTGCGGCGTTTATATTGTACTATTCCATAAACCTCCTTGGCATCCACGATCAATTGCCAATCAGACTTACCCAGCTCCTTGTCACTCGTCCTGAGTATATTATTCGCCAATTGGTCCCCCTGTCGGGAATAGCGCAAGCACTTTCTACTATCCTTTTCGTCAAAATAGCGGGCCAATTCCACCAGATTCTGCAGCTTCTCCAGTCCATATTGATTTCTCAACCGACCCTCCTTCACTGTGATTTCGTCTTGCCCATGGCTTGGGAACAAGGCTATTATCATGCAAAAACAAAGGAGGGCCTTGAGGGTCACGCTATTGGTACCAATGTTCTAAAATACATGGCCGAAAAATACATGGCCGATCACAGGTCTTCTTTTTTCTTCTTATTGCTGAGTAGCTCTAATCCTTTTTCTTCCACCAGGTCGTTCAAAGATCCAAGTTCGGTATCGATCAATTTCGAGAGATCAGCTAGTTCCTTTTCCAGCTCCTTCGTCACTTCTTCCAGAAACGCTTCCGCCTGGTCCGTCGGGGGAAAGTCCCCGCGCTGTTGGTCCGCCAACAAGAAGGCGATCCTATTATTGATTCGAATGCCGTAATTGAGTGGGTCCTGATAGCTCTGATTCTTGGTCATATGAATGTTGTTTTCAATTACTTTCATCGCCTTGTCCAAGTCATCGGCCTTGTTCTTAATCTCCTCATAGTCAGGATTGTCTCCTATTTTTTCGCGCAGATAATCCAAGTCTTCCCGTGTATCCCGAATATCAATAATCGCTTGATTTGCTTCGGATACTCTGTCCCTTACGCCAATGAGGTAGTCAAACTGTTTTTGGTAATCTTCCTGCGTGTTAGGAAGACGCGGATCCTTTGCTATCTCAAATTCCTTTTCCATTGACTCTTCGCCTATGGTCAATCGCGCCGTGTAGAAGCCAGGAACGGCCTTGGGTCCCCGATTGGGGGAGCTGTAAAGAATCATGCCTTTGAAAGCTTTGAATCCATCGTAGCGCATGTCCCAAACAAATTGATTACCACCCTCCTTCACGGTCATTTTATCCTTTTTCTCTTTGGCCTTATTGGAGAAGGTCCGGATCACGTCTCCATCTTTTTCCAGGATCTCGAGTTGAACCTTCGTGTCACTTGCTAAGGACTTAGTGACGTACTGGAAGATCACGCCATTAGGATGATTTTGGCCTTCAAGTTTTAAGTTGGGTCTCCCCCAGCCGCCTTGGTTCATTCGATAGCTCTTATCCGGCTTGAACAGGTAGAAGCTGCTATTTGCTACTTCCTCTGACAATTGATGCAGGGGTGTCAGATCATCTATCAGCCAAAAAGATCGGCCGTGCGTGGCAGCGATCAGGTCATTGTCTTTGACATGAAGGTCACGAATACTGACAATGGGCAAGTTGAGTTGAAGGCTTTGCCAACTACTGCCATTGTCAAAGCTTACATAAATACCCCATTCTGTCCCGGCGTATAATAGCCCCGGGCGCTTCAAGTCTGCCCGAATAGCCCGAGTATAGTAATTGCTGGGGATTCCAGATGTAATGAGTTCCCAGGTTTGGCCATAATCCTCCGTTTTATACAGGTAAGGGGTATAGTCGCCAAATTTGTAAGAAGTGGCAGCGACGTACGCGCCTCCCTTTATATGTGGGTTAACGTCAATACAATTGATCATATTCATCTCCGGCGACATAGGTGGTGTTACGTTTTCCCAGGACGCGCCGCCATCTCTGGTTACGTGTACCAGACCATCATCACTTCCAATCCAGATCACCCCTTCTTCCTGTTCGCTCTCCTCGCCGGCAAAAATGGTTGCATAAAATTCGACACCCGTATTATCTTGAGTGATAGGTCCACCGGAAGAGTATAATGTTTCGGGTTTTCCTCTCGTGAGATCCGGTGAAATTACCTTCCAGGACTGCCCGCCGTTAGTGGTTACATGCAGAAAATTACTACCTGCATATAGTTTGCTTTTGTTGTGGGGGCTAAAAAACAAGGGGAAATTCCAGTTGAATCGGTATTTCATTACCTCTACCCCAGATCCGGCGGGATTGTCAGGCCAGACGTTAGTGGATCTCATTTGGCCGGTACGATGGTCCAGTCGCATCATATATCCTTTGAAAGTACCTCCATAGACCACATCCGGGTTTTGGGGGTCAGGTGCCAGATGGGCGCTTTCACCTCCTGCAGATGGCTCCCAGTCTCGCTCGGTGATGCTATTGCCTTTGCCCCGATGGTTGATCCTGACGGTGCTATTGTCTTGTTGGGCACCGTAAATGCGATATGGGAACACATCATCCGTGGTGACCCTGTAAAACTGCGAGGTGGGTTGATTATGGTAAGTGGTCCAGTTTTCTCCACCATCGTTGGATACCTGAGCGCCGCCATCATCAGCAATGACCATGCGCTGATTATCAAGAGGGTCAATCCAAAGGTCATGGTGATCGCCATGGGGTGCGTTTTTCAGTTGAAATGTTTTGCCGCCATCCTTGGAAACACCGTAGCTTACATTCATCACGTAGACAATATCTTCATTCTGGCTATCGGCATAGATGCGACTGTAGTACCAGGCCCTTTGGCGTAGGGCTCGATTCTCGTTGACCTTCTTCCAGGTCTTGCCTGCATCATCGGATCGATAGACACCACCTTTTTCCGCTTCAATAATCGCGTATACCCGTTGTGAATTTTTGGGAGACACGGCTAATCCCACGATCCCCCATGGTCCTGGAGGCAGCCCTGAATTTTTGGATAACTCCTCCCAAGTTTCGCCACTGTCTTTGCTCTTAAAAATCTTACTGTCTGGCCCGCCACTATCCATTCGGTAGCCGTTACGCTTCATTTGCCAGGTAGCCGCATATATGATTCTTGGATTGTTGGGGTCCAATATTAGATCCCCTGCTCCCGCCTCGTCGCTGACGTAAAGTATCTTTCTCCAGCTTTTGCCTCCATCAATTGATTTAAAGACGCCCCGTTGTTCGTTTGCTTTCCAAAGATTTCCAATTGCTGCGACGTAGACAATGTCTGGGTTCGTAGGGTGAATTCTGATTCGAGCGATGTGCTCACTTTGGTCCAGGCCAATAAATGTCCACGTTTCGCCGGCATCAGTTGATCTCCAAACTCCCTTGCCCGAGCTTACGTTTCCACGGAGTGTTTGCTCACCTTCGCCTACATAAATTACGTTAGGGTCGGACTCGGCAACTGCTACAGCACCAATCGATCCACCAAAGAAGCCATCAGAAATACAACTCCAGGTGCTACCGGCATCTTCTGTTTTCCAGACACCACCACCGGCAGTACCCATGTAATATAGGTCCCTATTGCCGACCACTCCGGTTACTGTCCCAGCGCGACCGCCACGGAACGGGCCAATGGATCGCCATTTCATACTACTATAGAGGGATTGGTCGTAATTAACTGTTGGTGTTGTTGCCCGACGGTTTTTCCGTTGACCATGCGCAGAGTAGACTGTAAAGGCAATAAGGACTACCAGCAGGTAGATTGGATTTCGTTGTGTCATGCTAAGATTAGGTTAAAATCAAATTCAATTTACTCAAATGTGTGCATTGAGCTTAGCCTGCTTTGATGGAGAGGCATGGGGTGATTTAAAAGGCAAAAAAAAACCCCCATTTCTGGGGGTCCTACATAGCTGACTCTAAAAATATTATTTACTTATATAGTCTTGGCAGCTTGAGTAACTGCCTTCATAAATTGGCATACCCTGGTATACTACCTGATAAAGCTCAGGGTCTTCCTTGTGCTTTTGTAATTTATATTCAGAGTTGGATCCGAAAAAACAATTGATAATGTAACTAACAAATTTCATACCCTCAAAGTCTAAGTTCACAATGCAAATACGATTATATAACTACTGAGGAAATGAAAACCTTATTTCCAGAGACTAAAAATGGAAGAAAATTGTCAGCCAGGCCACAAATGAAAAGAGGTTTTCGCATGCGAAAACCTCTTGACATGTATACCCACCTGCTTACTATTCTCCGTAAATGGTAGGGCTTACTTCAAGCCGTTGACCATTTATAAACTCCTGACATCTTTTGTAATTCCCTTCAAAAATTCTTTTGCCCTGGAAAAAGATCATATATAAATCGGGATCTTTTTTATTTCGCCTTAGTTGATAGGGCGAGGGCTTCTCGAAAAAGCAACTGATAATGTACCTCAAAATTCTCATAGCATCTGTATTTGGTTGTCTCTGTTTCTAACTCACTTTCGCCGCCTTTTCGGATCGACCAGCCACGTCCAGCATATCTTGGAAATAGTCGAAAAGCATACGTTTCTCCATTTGCTGCAGGTTGTTCCAAATAAAAACCAGGCGACTAATACCTGGATATTCATTGGCCCCGGCCGTTTCTGCTTCCACTTTTTTCAAAAAGTTCTGGTAGTTGAAATCCTCGAAAAAGGAAGATTCGTGAATTAATTCATCTGCCTCGAATACCTTCTCCGCGATACTCTTCAAAACAGGGCTGATCTCATTTTTCGACAGTCGGCTAACCGTCATTTGATAGTCGAGTTTTTTAGGATCTAAGTGAATCTTCTCGATTAATTCGTAATCTCCTTCCACCTTTCTCCAGAAGGATTTCAATTCATCCATGCTCGATGAGCTGATGTTGATCATAAACTTGTCAGGCGTTTTGTTTTATACTCAAATCAAATTTGGAAATAAGCAACTGTAGCACCTAGCCTACCTGAACCAACAGGAATTTCGACTGCTGAATGGGCAAAAAAAAAGCCGTGAATAATCACGGCTCTTAATGTTTTTGTAAATGGAGTGATTATTCATCTTCCTCAAAGCCGGCTGCATCAATTTTTGCTTGCATTGCCTCCGCCTTATCATTTTCTTTTAGCTGAATATAGATGTATCTCAAAGTGGTCATTGCCGTCTGATCATTCGGCTCCAACTCGTGTACTTTTTCCCATTGGGGCAGTGCCTCTCGAAGTTTACCATCAATGATAGGATCCATTTCTGCTGCTTTCTTGAGGTCCGCATCTGTAATTCCCAAATTATTTCTTTCCTTGATGATTTCAGTGGCCTCGTTGATGAGCATCACACCCAGGTTGAAGTTGGCGTTGAAGTTGGCAGGATCTGCTTTGAGGGCATTGCCATAGGCATCCCTGGCTCCTGCACCATCGCCAGACTCTTCTAGAAGTACCCCGTAAATGAAATGGTAATTAGCATTGCCTGGGTCATCCGCCAGCTGCTTTTCAAGGTTTGCTTTTGCTTCATCCACTTTCTCCATTTGGATCAAAAGGTTGATCTCATTCCTGGCCAGGTCACGGTCTCCAACGAACAATTCTTGTGCAAGACGTACTGTCTCCAGCGCTTTTTCATAATCCTTCAACCCATCTGAAGTCAATACAGAAACATAGAGATTCCATATGTCTTTTGATTGGACCCCATTGTCTATAGCTCCTTGATAATTTTTAGCGGCAGATTCCCACATCTCCGCATTGTGTGCCGCCAGAGCGGCATTGGTAAATGCATTGGTATCTTCTGGTTGAATCAATTGTGCCAGCTCGAAGCTTTCGACGGCTGCTGCAAACTCCTCTTCGCCATATGCACTGGCTCCGGCATTGAAGTAATATGCCCAATAATTGCTGATGTGCTGATCAAAAGGTACGGGGAGACCAAGCGCATCGGTGGTATACATTTTTGATACATCACCAAGCTCTTGCGCTTTTTCAAAGGACGCCATGGCTTCCTCCAGGGGATTATCCACCAAGTTCGCTTTGGCTGTGTCGATGGCCATGTATACCCTTGCTCGCAAAAACCAGGTTTTAGGGTCGTCTTTCAGCTTATCATAAGCAGATGCCTGATCTGCTATGTCTCTGGCCGTGGCATAATCACCGCCTTTGAGTGCCTTTTCCCCTGCTCCTAGTTTGGGTTTTTTCTGGGCTACCGCACCCACCGTAACAAAGCCGCAAATTAATATGGTAAGTATAGATCTCATTTTAGTTAGGTTTCTTACTTCAATTTTCATCATTTTTCTCGCTATTTTCAACATTTCCATCGTCAGCTTTCTCCGTTTCTTCTACTTCTTGCTCGATGTACTCTATTTTTTCTACCGCTGATATCTGGTCATTATCGTTTAACCTGATGAGTTTAACACCCTGCGTCGCTCTTCCCATTACCCGCAAGTCCGATACTGGTGTTCGAATGGCGATCCCTGATTTATTGATAATCATCAACTCATCTAAGTCGTTAACATCCTGAATTGCGACAAGTTTTCCTGTCTTGTCCGTCACATTCAGTGTCTTGACACCTTTTCCTCCCCGCTTGGTAATTCGATAATCTCCAAGGTCAGAACGCTTACCATAACCTTTGTCAGAAACTACCAGCAAAGTAGGGTTTTCCTCATGGCTCACACAGACCATACCAACGACGATCTCTGACTTTTCGTCTATAGAAATTCCCCTTACTCCGGCGGCTGTGCGGCCCATGCTCCTCACATCAGACTCATGGAAGTGAATGGCGCGCCCGCTATTGGTAGCAATTACCACATGACTATCACCATTAGTAAGTCGGGCCTGCAGGAGTAAATCACCGTCGTTGATGGTAATCGCATTGATGCCATTTTGCCTAGGTCTACTATAAGCCTCCAGGGACGTCTTTTTAATAGTACCCTTCTTCGTACACATCACAATGAAGGTATTGTTGATGTAGTCCGGGTCACTCAAAGACTTCACATTCAAAACTGCCTTGACTTTATCGTCTGGATCAATATTGATTAGGTTTTGAATGGCCCTGCCTTTTGCAACTTTACTTCCCTCAGGTATTTCCCATACTTTTTTCCAAAAGACTTTTCCAAACTCGGTGAAAATCAACAAGTAATTGTGAGCAGTGGCCACAAAGAGATGCTCTGTAAAATCGTCGTTCTTGGAACTTGCCGCTCTCGAGCCGACTCCTCCCCTGCCTTGTGTCCTGTATTCGGTGAGCGGCGTGCGCTTGATATACCCCTCGTGAGAGATCATAATCGCCATTTCCTCATCCGGGATCATGTCTTCCGCGGTGAACTCATCGGCACTGTGTATAATGTCAGTCCTTCGCTCGTCACCATACCGATCTCTGACCTCTACTAACTCTTCTTTGATCAAATCCATTCTGAGCTCCTCACTACCCAAGATTGCCTTCAAACGCTCTATGAGTTCTTTGATCTCTTCATATTCCTGCTGGATTTTCTCTCGTTCCAGTCCTGTAAGCCGCTGCAAACGCATTTCCAGGATTGCCTTTGCCTGGATCTCACTTAGCCCAAAACTCTCGATTAGGCCAGCTTTTGCCTCGTCCGGATCCCTGGAATTCCGGATCAGTTCAATAACTGCATCCAGGTTATCCAGCGCAATAAGGTACCCTTCCAAGATGTGGGCACGCTTTTCAGCTTCATCCAGCTCATATTGTGTGCGACGTGTGATTACATCGTGACGATGCTCCACATAGTGGTGTATTAAATCCTTCAGATTCAATGTTTTAGGACGACCCTTGACAAGGGCCACATTATTGACACTGAAGGAGCTTTGCAGCTGGGTATACTTATAGAGGTTGTTAAGGACAATGTTAGGGATGGCATCCCGCTTCAATTCATAGACGATTCTTAACCCTTGGCGATCAGACTCGTCCCTTAAGTCGGCTATGCCCTCGAGCTTTTTCTCATTGACCAACTGCGCCGTTCGTTCGATCATTGAAGCCTTATTCACCTGATAGGGAATCTCGGTAACGACAATTTGCTCTTTGTCGTTTTTCATGGGCTCGATCTCTGCTTTTGCTCGGAGGACTATTCGACCTCTTCCTGTCTCGAATGCGGAGCGGACACCCTGATACCCATAGATACTTGCACCGGTAGGGAAATCCGGAGCGGTGACATGCTCCATTAATTCGGGTATGGTGATGTCCCTGTTATCAATGTATGCAATGACTCCATTAATTGCTTCTGTAAGGTTATGTGGAGGCATGTTTGTAGCCATACCCACAGCAATCCCGGAAGCACCATTCAAGAGGAGGTTAGGGAATTTCGCTGGAAGCACGGTAGGTTCACTCGCCGAGTCGTCGTAGTTGGGTTGGAAATCAACCGTATTTTTACCGATATCAGCCAGCAACTCCTCAGAAATCCTCTTAAGCCTTGCCTCAGTATATCGCATGGCTGCAGGAGAATCCCCATCGATAGACCCGAAATTGCCTTGTCCGTCGACCAGGGGATAGCGAAGTGACCATTCCTGGGCCATTCGTACCAACGTATCATAAACTGCGGTATCGCCATGCGGGTGGTACTTACCAAGCACGTCCCCTACGATCCTAGCACATTTCTTATAAGGTCGATTGTAATTAACACCCAATTCGTCCATGCCATACAGAATTCGGCGATGAACTGGCTTCAAGCCATCCCTTACATCGGGTAAAGCTCGAGAAATGATCACGCTCATCGAGTAGTCGATGTAGGCGCCTCTCATCTCATCCTCTATGTTGATTGGGATTATATTATGATCTGCTATTCCTGACCCTTCCTGATCCTGCTCAATATCTCCGTCTGACATGTATTAAGATCGAATAAATATTTAGGTAAAACAGCTCGCAATTTAAACAATTTTTGCGTGCGCGAACAGCATTAATAGGGGTTCAATTTGCGCTTATTTTTTCGCTTGTAGCGCCAGAGTTTTCGATGGTTCTCTCCTACCTTGGGATTTTGTTTTTTCCAAATCGGCTGACCTCTCACCTCTATCAGTCTTCCCGTCGCAGGATCGGTAATTACGTGCTTCAACTGCACATGGTCCGCGGCCATGGGACTCCTTGGTATTTCGGGGATATTTATGCTTATACCAAACTTCAGAAAGAAGCTGTTTTGTCCGTGCTGAATACCGGTTGCTCCATCGGGTAACATCACAGTGTATCTCTTAAATTCGTAGGAGGGCTTAAGGATCAACCGGAAATACTCGGACCAGTTTTGCTCGATGCTCACACCAATAGTGTAATAAAGGCCCCGGGTAATGAAGTTGTCGTTGAATTGCTTGCCTGCATTGATACGGCCTGCCTCGACCTCTGCAACAAATGTGTAGTCCCAATACTCATAGAACTGATAACCAATCATTCCAAATATCCGAGTGAATTGTGTGGATTTGAAGTTGGGCTGGTAGGGTCTGACCTCTGTAGCAAAGGCATTGGGTGTCAATTCCCTAACAAATTGCCTCTCCCAATTGAATCCTGCACCAAACCGAAACTCCTTATGGTCGTAGTGAACGCTAAACTGAATTGGTATGCTGTGATAAACTCCCGAGAATCCCAAACTAGCAGTATCCGTGTCCAGAAGGAAGGTTGATTGCCGCAACGTGTCATTAAATACCGGATTGGGCAGATAATTATAGGGCACATCAAAAAAATTATCATTGATTAGCGTGTCTGAGGCCGTTGGATTATTCAACCAGTCGCTATAGCCAATGAATCGAACCGGAAGTGACTCCAATCCGTTGCCCAAAATCAGTTGGCGGGTATCGTCCTGATAGAAATAGACATTTTCCAGGTCGTGCTGGTAGTTCGTATTTCCGTAGCCCAGGCTGAGCGTCAAAGAAAACTTGTTCAAAAAAACCCTGGTTGGATTGCGATAGATATTGTAGCGCTCATAAATATCATCGTTGTTCTGTGCCTCTAAGAAGTAAGGGCACGAGAGACAGGTGATCAGGGCGATATTCCTTAAGAATTTTGTCAAGTGCTTGTTGTCCGGCCAAAAATAACCATTTGGTTCAGTTAATTGCGGTTTCTAAGCGTAACCTCAAAAGCCAGCGGCTGATACGGGCCAACCCGCAAGATATAGTCTGGAACAATATTATTTTCCACAGCCGTTTCGGCGAAGAATGCCGGAACTACCGCAGCACTCTCTCGATACCCAAAGAACGAGGGCATAATAATCAGGGCCTCTTCGCCAAATTCCATCTCCGCAATACCAATATCCAATCCGGGTATAACCATTTGATTGTCAAAAGAATACTCAAAAGCCTGGTTCAAATATCTTTGATCGAACACCGTACTGTCATCGTCCAGAAATCGGCCTTCGTAGGTTATGCGAATAAGCTCTCCCGGAGTAGGGCGAGCGGTGGTGATTCCTGCACTTAGCCGCTTATAGATGATAGCACCTGTCTGGCCAATCCGCTCTAACGAGTCCAAGGGCACAAGTTCCAGGCTATCCAAAAAAGCGCTTTCAATATAATTATTAATGGTAGTTGTTTCCTCATCAAGGATCTCAGCTTCGGTTCGAACATCCATGAGCCGAACCTCGAACTGAACAATCGAGTTGGTCGGAATCAAACTGCTAAATGAAAGGGTATCGTAAGCCCACTGGCTAGGCAAAATAAAGCCATAGGTTTCACCTTCATTCATGTTGGCAAGGCCTAAATCAAGGCCTACCGGGTATATGGCACTGGCCCCTTGTTTCATCACGATAGGATCTCCATCGGCCTCATCGTGTGTATTGATCACCGTCCCGTCGAGTAATGAGGCAGTGTAATAGATGGAAACCACACCGTTGGCAGCAGGGGTACCACCCGGATTGAATGCTACTGGCCATCGATAAATGCCGTTCTCATCTATCAGAAAGCTATCGTTTTCAGTAGCAGCGAGGAAGTCCACAATGGTGGTGTCCTGTGGGCTCTCATCGATAGGCTGGATTCCTTCGTCGCTTCCACAGTTCAACAATACCGTCGCAAGACCTAAGTAACAGACAATGGAAAAAAATTGCCTCATAGCTCTAAGAACGGCCTCTTCGAGGCACTATTGTACATTTGATTTACTTAACCTGAAATGTCTTACAAAACATTTGGAAAACCGGAACCAGACTCAACCCTAGCTGGTCTCCTATTTCCAACATGCGTTTGTATTCGCTTTTGCGAATATGTCGTTTGTCGTTGATGATATCCTCCTCACTTTCCAGAAAGAAACTAGCTATGAAGCGAATAAGAATATAGGGCGTCCGCAAAACCTCCTTTTTGTAGCTTTCGTAGGTCACTTCAATATTGTCATCAAACGATTCCGTCTTCTCAAGACCTTCGTAATGAAAAGAGTGCTCAATGGATTTACGCAAAATGTACAGGAATTTCTCAGACCATTTGTCATACCCCTTCAGGAGGAATTTCATGGCATATACCACCGGATCCTTCTTCATAAAGTACCCGCCTTTTGACAGTTTTCTTGCCTTTTTATTTAGCGCCAGCTCTTCAAACAAACTGACATTGCCGTCCGCCAGTGCCATACCCAATGTGGGTGTCATCATCACCAACGAAAAGAAATCATGGTCTGAAACTTCGAGGTAAGGGGCCTCGCTTTTAATGAATTCTTTTTTGAGTTCAAAAGTCGCTTCCCTGATCTCAGGGATCTCCATCATGGTTTCGATCTCAAATTCGGTGAACATGAACTTTGTTATTTAGAATTTTTTAAATCTAGCGCACTTTTTCGATAACAAAAAGAATTGTTATTAGAAGCCGAAGAATATCTGACAGCAAGTAATAATTGTGTACTGACCCGGCAAAGTAATAATATTGCCTGTCGATTATCGAAATAATCCACTTATCTACAGGTGAGGTGTAATCCTTTATATGTTCTCAATTCGGCCTTCTGGGCCCTACTGGTTGCATTCCTACCAAGCTGTGAGCGTTCCGATGACGCACTGACTGCTGCCTGCCCCTCCGGAGACCTGATGGAATACCCTTGGCTCGAAGATTTAGAGTTCAGGCTTCGCATGGAAAACAAAGCCGGTGGTTTTCAACTCATAGCCTACCAGCAAGGTGGTGAGTCGCTCATATTGTTACGGGAGTGTCCCAATTGTGATTATCCGCTACTCACACTTTTTAGTTGCGATGGTGAAATTCTTTGCTCATCCAACGTCGATCCCAGTGCCATGAACTCTTGTACAAATCGGCTGGCAGGAGCAACCGCCTCGCTAGAATTGGCTTATGCTTGTGGTCCGGCCGTAGCGGTTAGTAGCAGCCGTTTTTTGGAAAGCAGCGATGATTTCACCATTCTGCAGGCGGTTATCACGGATGATTGCCTGACCCTTGAAATCGCCGCTTCTGGCTGCGATGGGACAAATTGGTCAGCCGACCTGGTGGATTCCGGCACTATTCTGGAATCTCTTCCGCTCCAAAGAAACGTTGCCTTGAAATTTACTAACCCAGAAGAATGCACTGCAGTGATAAGACAACAGCTGTCGTTTGACCTGTATCCAATTCAGGTCTCACATTATAATAGCCTGCTCTTGAATATTGATGGCTGGGATACTCCAATCAACTACCCCTATGCCACATTGGATACATTCGAGATCTTTGGTATTTGGAATCTGATTGGAATCGCCGGATCGGATTTCAACATTGCACTCGAACCATCCGAAATAATATGGGAAATAGCAAGAAACCCCGACCACCTGGTAGTTACCAACAGTAAATCCTTGCTACCTCAACATACTTTCACTTCCGGCACCCACGATTACTTTCTTTTCGATGATGACAATGGCATCCCTTCTTTCTTTGTAGAAAATATCAATTACGGGAGAATCAGGGTCCAAAACGCTAATGTATTCTCCCTGGATGCACTAGATGATGGCGGTGTGCAACACTTTTTTCGAAGAAAACCAGAGTAACAATCGTCACCGGCCTGCCCCTGGTCAATATAATGTCTGAAAGGTTTGGAAGACGGTCTTCCCCGCTACCCCTTCAAAGGTGAATTTTTCGGTTTGGGTGCCTCGATCAGAAGTAAGACGTAATTGGACATTGTTGCTCCCCTGCGCCAAGGGTAACCTGGCGTAGTAAATGCTGTGAGGGAGCGTCTGCCAATTCCTTGTATCGGCTTTTTCGGTCAGCGCGTTGACAAGACCTACGATAAGTCCTAGCCCCTCATTTTCGCTCTCCACCGCCTGTTCGGTTGCTTTCTTTAATGCCGCGCGAAGTAGTGACTGACTGAATTCCAGTACCATGCGTTGCTCCAGGACCTGAAAAGCAATGTCATTTACATCTTCTGCCAACTCAAGCTCTTTCGACCCTGCTGCAGATGATATGACGGCTCGCTGATGTGTTGGCATTCGCTCTTCATACTTAGGGAAAGCTATCCTCAAAAGATCCAAATCCGAAAGGGAAGAACTTCCATCATCGTCATCATAATCGTAGGTGAAAGGAAAACTAAAATCAAACTCCTCGTTGGCAAAAGTCACAAACCCCGGGCCACCATCGATAACGGTAAAATTGATACTCCATTCAGCCTTAATAGGTCCCAGTCCATTGTGCCAGAAAAACACCAGTTCTCCATTACCTTTTCCTTTTTGCTGGAAGGTCGTTCCGAACTCTCGCTCATAAAAAGCAAGCTCCTCCGAGAAACCATTAAGGTAGGCCGATCGCATAAGATCTTGTTTTAACTGTTCAGGAATTGAGGATCCAAAAAGCCGGGCATAATCGTCTTTGTATATCTCATAGGCGTTTCGATACGCTATAAAGGCGTTGTTGTAATCACCACTGGCCTCGTAGATAATGCCCATCAAATTGTGCACAAATCCATCCCGCTGATACTTCTGATCAGATTTGTATTTATCGGACAATGTGTTCAGCCTATTGTTTAGTCGTCGACACTCCACGAGGGCGGATTCAAAGTCCCCCAACTTCAAAAAGTTGATAGCCTTATAATACAATAATAGAAGATGCTCGTGATCTTCCCCTTTGTATTGGGTCAGTGTCGGGTTGACAAGAAAAGAGGCTGCAACATTGAGGTAATTGCGTTGAAAGTCTTCCCCATAGAGGTAGGCTTTCTCAAGATGTTCATTGCTAAGTTCATATTCACCTAGCATCTGATGGACCACCCCCTTGTTGGCATGATATAGGAATGTCGTCTTTTTTGTTAGCCGCTTGCGGTTCTTGTCGAGAACCTGTCCTGCTTTCTCGACGTTGCCTTCCTCGAAGTTCTGATTGAATTCATAGTTGATTTCGTAGAACGTCGCGCAAGCGGAAAGCAGTGTTACCGCTGTGCAAAAAAGCCAGCTTGACTTTAGTTTCATACTGAATAGGCGAAATGTAAAAAGCCCTCAAAAACCTGATAAATCTCAGATTCTGAGGACCTTTCGATACTATTGACTAGTTCTTGATGTATTTCTTGATTTCCTTGTCCCCGATCCAGACCTTCTCATTGGTTTCCACGTTGGCAAGCTCCAGATTGACCTTATAGTTAACAACCTTCTCCTTTTTATAAGAATCAGTTGTGGAGTTGATCACTCCGAACATCATAAAGTCTGCACCGAGCTCCTTTCCCCACTTTGCCTGTGTTTCCGGTGAAGCAAATTCTCCTTGCTCCGCACGCTCTTCCCTAAGTTTCTCTCTAAACTCGGCATTCTGAACCACCCGAACCATGCCGCTGTTAACAAATTCTCTTTCCATGTCCTTGATGAACGTTTCAGAGGGTATATGTTCGGAGCTCTTATTTGATACTATTCCAACTATAACCACTGGCTTACGATTTTTCGCGTTGGAGAAATCGCCTCTCCAGGGCCGGTTGAGAACATCTCTAATCATTTCCTCTGCTACTAACTTGGAATCAGTATCATTCCATCGCCCACTAAGGTCAATTTGTTGATCTGGGCTTACCCTAGTCACGGATCTTGAGCAAGAAGCCAGAACTATGGATAAAGCAAGAAAAGCCATCAAAGGCTGATGCATTTTTTTCATTTTCACGGTATTAAAACTCTTCACAAATTTACGATTAAACGCTTTTTTCGTCATTAAAATTTCGTTGTGACCTTGACATTCAAAAACCTTGCCGATAATGAATTGGGTACCGCGAAAGTTGCACCAGTGACATCTTCTATCCAGGTATAGGACAGGGTATTGTCTGCGGCAAGGGCGTTCAACATCTCAAGTCTGACGATTAAAGAATTAATCACTGACTGTCCATAGCTAAATTCCTTTGAAAGTCCCAAATCGACACGATAATATTCATCACCGCTGAAGGCATTTCGAAGTTGTGGGAAATCCGGCGGGCCAAATGGATAGCCGGAACCGATGTTCAGGTTAAAATAGACCCTTAAAGACGGATCGCCAGGTAAATGGTCTTCAAAGTAACTCCCAATATTGACGCGTTGATCGGTCGGTCTTCTAATAAATCCAAGGCCATCATTTGGCAGGTTTTCCATGGTTCGGAGTATGCCCACGCTGAACCATGACTGGGCCCCCTTTATGAACTCACCGTTGATTCGTAAATCGACACCTTGCGCATACGCCATCGTGTTATTATTCGCAAAGTACCGGAGGCGGATATTTTCTACGTCGTAGGCGACGACATCCCATAGTTCCTTGTGATAAATTTCCCCGGTGAGAATAAAATCCCTGCCCCAAAAAGTCAGGGTCTGCTGCAAACCTGCAATCAAATGAAGTGACTTTTGGCCAAGTAAATCATCGACTAACTGTCCGGACCTACTTCGCAATTCCCTATAAAAAGGAGGCTGGCTGTAGATACCCGCTGCCAATCTCAAATTAGTCCGCGAGCTCCACCGAAACAGATATTGTACCCGGGGACTAAAAAGCAACTCCCGATTCCGATCGCGATAATTGAACCGTAAACCGTAGGTGAAAATATGGCTGGAATCTGCAACAAAAGTGGTGTTCTGAATATACCCGGTAAATTGATTGGCGGAAATAGCCAACCGGTTGAAAATAGACTCATTTACGGTGACGAAATCTGCTGAATCAATGAATGAGAACTCGTTGATCTGATCTTCAATTTCCTGATGGCTCCACCCTACTCCAAATTCCAGGTTGTTCATATCATTGAGCAACCAGGCGTTTCGAACCTCAGTATCCAAGATATTGGCCGCAAGCTCGTTTCGTCCAAAATTGTAATTGGTTCCAACGCCCCTGATAACCACACAATCCTCGAATGAGCCGGAACTGGGATCGTTATCAACGTCACACAACCGGTAAGCGCCTTCTACATCAAAGTTTTCGCGTTCCATCGTACGGACGCCTGAAATGATGAAACTCGATTTGAAGCGATTGTTCCACTTGGTAGTCAGCTTGGCGCCTCCTTGAAAGGTGTCGTAATCCAGCAATTCACGCCCCTCGAAGGCTGTTTCAATTCTGAAATTTCTAAGAACTGACCCGAATTCTGTCCTCAGCGAAGCAGGCTCTGTCAAATACCTGTTCCTTGCATAGGAGATCAGTAGGGATAGTACCGTTTTACCTGTTCTTGTCTGATTCGTGGAAGTGAGGTCTGTAGATGAAAAGGCCTGAATATCAGTAAAAGTTGGAAAGTATTGTCCGTCCACCTCTAATGTATTCAAAAGATACCGCGAGTCCCGGTGCCTGAACCCAACAGCCAGTGTAGTCCTTGCCTTCGGTATTTTTCCACCAAAATAGGCGGCTCCGCCAAGCAATCCAACGGTGAGTTTCCCCTCTGTCTGCTGTGGTTCGGAATATCGAATATTCAGGCTTGAAGACAATTTGTCGCCATACTTGGGCGCCCAACCTCCGGCATAAAAGCTGATATTTCTTACTAAATCCGTATTAATAAAGCTCAGCCCTTCCTGTCTTCCGGAATTAGCCAGGAATGGTCGGTAAACAGGTATATCGTTGACATACACGAGATTTTCATCAAAGTTTCCTCCCCTAACTGAATAGGTGGCCGATAGCTCACTGTTATTGGCTACTCCCGGCAATGTGGCAAGTACTTGCGAAAACTCACCGAACGCGGAAGGGAGCAGCTGCGCCGACTTTGCTGAAATCTTCGGGGTGCTACTCGTTTCTACGTCCTCCTCCGTTCCCACCACTTCCACCTCTTTGAGCAGGGTCTCACTGCTAACCATACGTAGTATCGGAGGAAGGCTATCGACCAAAAACTCCATGGGTTCAAACCCCACAAATGAAAAAACGAGCCTTGGGTTCTCTCCGAAGACAGGTAGGCTGAATTCTCCGCGATTGTTAGTGATAGTACCCTGGGAATACCCTTTCTGAAAAATATTGACCCCCACGAGCGGAGTTTCAGAAGTGTCGGTTACTTTGCCACTCACCTGCTGTTGCGCAGTTGCCATCAACGGCGCCACCAGCCATGCCAAAAGCAGTATTAGCCTGAAGGCATTCATCCAATGCTTTTCAGGGACTTAATGGTAGCCGCAGGGTCGGTCGACGAAAACACGAAACTACCGGCAACCAGCATATCCGCTCCTTGAGCTCGAAGTTCCGGCGCATTTTCCATCGTGACACCCCCGTCAATTTCGATCCGGAGATTTGGGTTGGATGAGGCAGTGAGCTCCCTAAGTCGTCTGATCTTATCGTAGGTATTGGTGATGAATTTCTGACCTCCAAAACCTGGATTTACCGACATAATCACCACCAAGTGCAGCTCAGGGAGAATGTCGGTCAATACTTCTACTGGTGTATGTGGATTGATCGCCACACCTGGCTTGATATTAAGTTCTTGAATTGCGCCAATTGTTCTGTGCAGGTGCGTGCAGGCCTCATAGTGAACAGAGATGATCTGTGCACCACTATTCTTGCAGTGCTGAAGGTAACGATCTGGTTGTTCGATCATTAGGTGAAAATCCAAGGGCTTCTGGCTATGCCTTGCCATGGCCTGGGTAACAGGAAACCCAAAGGAGATATTTGGCACAAACATCCCATCCATGATATCGATATGGACATAATCCGCCTGACTCCCATTGATCTGTGCGATTTCGGATTGCAGGTTAGCAAAGTCAGCAGCAAGTATGGATGGGCAGATTTGTAGGTCGTTCATTCATTCAATTTTTTGGATGCGAAGCATTTCGCGCACATTTCTTCCTTCCAGGATCAAAAAATACAATCCAGATCTAAACGATTGAAAATCAATATTGTACACATCCTTGTTTTTTAGCTTGAATGTGGTCAACACCCTGCCATTGGTGTCAGTAAGTTTTACTTTTCGAAAAGGTGAGTTCTTTACTTCCAAAGTAAGAGACGAGGTACCGGAAACAGGATTGGGATAAGCTTTTACCAGTTGTGATGGGTTTTCAACTGAGAGTGCGGCACCCGATTCTCCTGCTCGAAAGTTTGGTATGCCATAGCCTATTTCGTTGTTGGGTTCGTCCGCCAGGGTACCGGAGTTTCTCAAGGCTGCTAGCAAATTGTTATTCTTTCTTTCGGGATTGGCATGCAACAATCCCGCGGCCAATCCTGCAACCAATGGTGCAGCAAAACTGGTACCATCACCTTGTCGGAAAACGTTATTGCTAAATACGGTGACATTGTCCCCCAAGGCCACAACATCGGGTTTGATCCGGTCATCTGGTGTAGGGCCAACGGAGCTAAAACCAGCCTTGTCAAAATCTGCATTAACCGCACCAACTGCCAGTACATTTTCTCCATCGGCAGGTGCGGACACAAAATTCCAACTGCTGTTGCCCAGGTTCCCTGCACTGGTAACCACAAGCATACCTCTTTCAAAGGCCATCTGCGCAGCTCTTGAAACGACCGTTGATTGGCCATCCAAGTCTCCATAGCTGTAGTTCATATTCGGGTCGTCGAAATCGGTATAACCGAGAGAGGTATTGATGATGTCAACACCCATGCTATCGGCCATTTCAGCTGCGAAAAGCCAATTGTACTCTTCGACCCGATACTCCGAACCGATTTCTTCCGTTAAAAAAAGTGCATAATCTGCACCATAAGCTACTCCCTTTACCTCCTCATTTACATAACCCGCCAGACAGGATAAAACCGAGGTACCGTGTGTGGAGAATCTATAAACATCAAAGGAATTGGTCACAAAGTCTCGAGTGGCCAACAATTGCTCATCGTCGTATAAGTGTTGAAAAACTGAAGACTCATGAACTCCACCGAACCCCCCATCCATAACCGCGATCAGCACGTCCTGGCCAAAATTTCCTTCCGCATGCATTTCGTCCACCCCCAGTACATTCAGTTGTAAAGTGGTATTGAAGTCCCGTGTATCTGGCTGGGTAAAGCTATCAGCTTGAGGGGCTTTTTTCCTGCCGGGAGTAAGTCGAATCCCCGGTGCAACTAACTCCACATGATCTACAAAGCTCAAACCCTGCACTTCTTGCACTTGCTCACTGGTTGCCTGGACCAATACCCCGTTGAGCCATTTGGTAGTAAAATAGGTTTGAATGTCCATGGTGGCGAGTTGATCCACGAAGGATTGGTTGACCGGCAAATCCTCTTCGCTCATCACCACATCATGTTTCTCACGTCGAGCAAGTGATTTTTCTGAGACTATTTCCAATGGCCGATCGACACTAAAGGAAGAATTTTCCTTGCTATTGAAAAAAACCATATAACGATTCTGTGCCAGCGCGCCAAAGACGTGGAGCATAGCCAATACCAGCAAAAAGAGCCTATTGTTCACCGAATTCAATTAATCGTTGCGATAACACAAAACCACCTAAAGTGTCACCGGACGTTTCACAGTCATTTGTACACAAAGAAACAACAAGGTAATCTTTTTCCACCAGGCCAATACCTTTCCCATAGACCTCACTCCGCCGGTCGGTTCCGGTGATCAAGGATTGTATGTCACTGATCACAGTGCGAATAAAGTCTACGGAATCCGCTGCTGCCTGGAAGTCGTTAGGTAATTCCGAAGGGCTGACTTCCCGAAACTCGAAGGTCTGATTCCCACGATTGTTAAATGAATTTCCATCCCAGGTCTGACCAGCAACCACTGGAAACACCAGTTTTACAAGGGGAATATTGTTTTCCGTGATGACCAGACCCTGTGCACCCGAGCGCACTGTCCAGAGTGAATCGGCACGCCAGGCCCCTTCCGGGTCGAGTCGTGTCTCGCGATTGAGGAGATAGGTCACTTGACCAGCTCCCGTGACTATGCTATCGGTAATGATCTCCCTTAGCTGAAAAACCGATGTGTCATTTGCCAAGGCCAAAAAGTCGATTCGTTCCATGTCATATACCCAGAAATTCCCCACTTGTAACGGGTAAAATCCAGGACCGGACAGATCCGGGTCCGGAGGAGCTACCTCCTCTCCGCATGAGAACAGCCAAAGAAACAAGAGGATATACAGCGGGCACCTCACTTTCATCAAACGGACTGGGTATCGATTTTATTTTCCAATCTATTTTGATGGAAGCTGGCCTGTATCCAACCACCTCCAATTACATCGTCTCCTTCATAAAAAACTGCCGCCTGACCGGGAGCAATAGCGGAAACTCCATTGCCGAAAAACACCTTCATAGTATCTCCTACCTGCTCAATTATTGCCGGGTTGCCCGTGTCATTGTAGCGGACTTTGGTTACGGTATCCAGGCGCTGGCCCATTTCCAGGTGCTCGTACTTCTGTAATGTGAGCTGTTTCACGTACATCCCGTCGCGGCTCAGTTCGTCGAAAGTACCAAGCACGACTCTGTTCTGCTCTTTCTGTATTTCGGTGACATAAACAGGAAAACCCAAAGCAATTCCAAGACCTTTTCTTTGACCTACGGTATAAAACGGATAGCCCTCATGAGTACCTACTACGGTACCATCTTCCAAGACAAATTCTCCACCTGCCACTTGCTCCTCCAGTCCCTCAACCCTTCGCCTCAGAAAACCGCGATAGTCATTGTCCGGAACAAAACATATTTCGTAGGATTCAGATTTGGTGACCAGCTCATGAAAACCCCTGTCCTCTGCCATCGCCCGTATTTCGCTCTTCTTCAACCTTCCAAGTGGAAACATGGTACGGCTCAAGCTTTCTTGAGAAATGCCCCACAAGGCATACGATTGGTCCTTATGCGTATCGATCCCTTTGGAAATCACGAAACGATCATTTTCCTTCCGAATGTTGGCATAATGCCCTGTGGCTATGTAGTCACAACCCAATTTGTCCGCTCTTCGCAGCAATGCATCCCATTTGATATGGGTATTGCAAAGAACACATGGATTGGGTGTTCGCCCGGCGAGATATTCATTGGTAAAATGATCTATCACATAGTCGCCAAATTCGTCACGTATATCGATGATATAATGCGGGAATCCGAGGCTTACGGCTATATTCCTCGCATCGTTAATTGAATCCAGACTGCAACAGCCGGTTTCCTTTTTACTACCTCCAGATGTGACATAATCCCAAGTTTTCATGGTCATGCCTATCACCTCGTATCCTTCTTCGTGTAACAACACGGCGGCCAGAGAGCTATCTATTCCTCCGCTCATGGCCACTAAAACTCTTCCTTTACTCATAGCGCTTCGCCAGGTTCACAGCCTGGTTGACGTTAAAATTTCTGCAAAATTAGGTATTCGAAATGAAGATATCAGGACTAACTCCACCTATATATATGTTTGCAGTTGAAATCAATAAACCAAGCTCAAAGAATGGCCCTCCAAACGTTTGTCAAAATAGCCAATATAACCAACTTAAGTGACGCTCGCTACTGCGCAGGTATGGGCGTAGATATGCTGGGTTTTCCTATTGACCCGACTAATCCCGATTCGCTGAGCCCGGAGGCCTTCAATGAAATTGTGGGATGGGTCAGTGGGCCCAAATTTCTTGGGGAACTTGGAGCGGCCGGAATCGAAGATATCAAAAATGCCATAGTCACCTATAACCTGGATGCGATAGAGATATCAAAGATAGACCTAGTAGAACCTGCACACCTACTTGGCAAGTCAATTGTCGTAAGACTGCAAATTGACCGAAAAGATGACATATCAAATCTGAAATCTCGATTATCCTATTTGGATGAACTGGCAACCGCTGTGGTCATCAACGCCTCGGACCCAGCGTTTTTCGATGAATTGGATGATCTTTTGAAATATCACAGCGGCAACCTTCGCCTTGTCAAGGCGTACGGTGTAACTGTAGAAAATGCCAGTCAACTGCCTGCCTTCCAGGGCATCGAACTCACTGCCGTGGCTGAAGAACGACCCGGATTCAAAGATTACGGGGTGGTCATGGATATCCTTGAGGTTTTGGAAATAGACTAATTGCCTTTCTCAGCCGACAAGAATCCTCCCACGGCTGATACGGTCAAGGTTATCAGAAAAAAGAGTAGACTGAAAGTCACCGCAGTATTCTGATCAATTTGAAGTAGATCATGCCCGAGAATAAACGTAAGTTCCCTGGCTCCCACACCGCCGATCGTAAAAGGCAACACCGCAACAATAGACGATACCAGAAACAATACGAGGTACTCGAGAACCTGCAGTTCAACCCCTAGCGCACCTAAAATGAAAAAGGCCGCAACAACTTGAGAGCCTTGTGTTAGCAGCGACAAAACGAGCGGTCGCCAAAATTCGTGTTTGAAAGTTTGGAATAGCAAGGTCGTACCCAAATAGTATAGAGGGAATGCCAAAAACGCGCCAGTCAAGCTTAATACCCACCAGTAATTCGGAAGCAATGACCGATCAATAAAAACCAGCCCCAGACAAGCCAAGAAGCCAAGTGCTACCACTCCGTTGATCCTGTCTAACAGCACCGCCGCTCCCAGCTTTTTGAGGTCTGTACCCTGCTGACGGTGCAAAACAAAGACCTTATAGGCATCTCCACCAATGCCTCCCGGCAAAAACAGATTGTAGAACATACCCACCCAAGCCAACCTCAGATTATATAATTGATTGATTTTCAACGGTATGCATGCAAAGAAATAAGTCAATCTGATCGCGGAAAAAACTTTCGAAATAGCAAAAAGAAGCAGTGACGGAACAAGCCAGATCAGCTTTAGGTTAGCGAAGGCTTCCCTGACTTGCGGCCACTCAATATTGCTAAAGACAAATGCCAGGGCTCCAAGGGAAACGGCAACTTTAGCTAGCAGCTTCCAAAGTGATTTTTGCCTAGACTCAGCCACCCTGGAAAGTTTCCTTTATCCGATAGGTCTTTTTATTTTGCGACTCAAAATAAGTCCTTACAATCAATTCAGCGACGATTCCAATCGTAACAAGCTGGATACCTCCAAGGACCAACGTAATCCCCAATACCAGCAATGGTCGACCTCCAATTTCTTCACCAGACAACTTGACTATCAGCAAATAGGCATTGATCAGGAGGCCAAGTCCGAAGGTAATGAGCCCCACCGCCCCAAACAGGTGCATGGGTCGTTGCAAGTACTTCTGAAAAAAAACCACCAACAACAGATCACTGAGTACTTTGAAAGTCCTGCCCAGGCCGTACTTTGATTTGCCAAATTTCCTGGAGTGATGTTTGACAGGCATTTCTGCCATCGTAGCACCTTGAAGCTGTGCCAGCACGGGGATGAATCGATGAAGCTCGCCATAAAGACCCAAATTCTTGGCCACGTCTTTCTTAAAAACCTTCAAAGTGCAACCATAATCATGCAAGTAAACTCCTGTTAGTCGGCGTATCATGGCATTGGCGATACCACTTGGAATTTTCCTCAGAAACATGCCATCCTTCCGATTAGCACGAATCCCTGCCACAACATCCAGCTCTTCATTTTCTAACTTCTGTATCATCGTTGGTATGTCAGAAGGGTCATTTTGCAAATCACCATCCAACGTGACAATGTAATCTCCGGTCGCCGCTTCTATACCCGCCGCCATGGCAGTAGTCTGGCCATAGTTTTTTTGCAGAATAACACAACGAATACGATCATTAGCCAATCTCTTTATCTCTTGCACCGTCTTATCGCGGCTACCATCATCCACCATAACCACCTCATAATCAATTTCTTGAAGTGAATTAGTTATACTCTCAAATAAGGGTTCGATATTATCCTCTTCATTCATCACAGGAACTACAAGGGAAACTCGGTACGACATAGAGTTGCTATTTGTCGCAAAAATAACCTTTCGACTCTTTGACCAACAGAATTTGTTATTATACGTCTATGTACCTACATTTAATGTATATAAATATAATTTATCATGAGTTCAATCACTTCTTCATTCTCCAAACCCTTACGAATTACTGCAACCGTACTTAGGTATCTCTTGGGAGTCATATTTCTGGTATTCGGATTAAACGGATTCCTCAATTTTATACCTCAACCTCCCATGGAGGGAGATGCGCTTTCGTTTATGGGTGGCCTGATGGCAGCTGGCTATTTTTTCCCGTTATTAAAAGCTACCGAAGTGCTTTGCGGCATTTTGCTGCTTACCGGGTTTTATGTGCCCTTGGCGGTCGCTGTGCTCGGCCCTATCACTTTGAATATCTTCCTGGTGCATACCTTCCTGTTGCCTCCAAACCCTGTTTCCATCCTGGTATTCGCGGGTAATATATTCCTGGCCTTTGCTTATAAAGACCATTTCAAAGGCATTTTCGAGAAGTAACGCATATTATCGAGGCAAAACTTGACCACTACAGGTTGGGTTTTGCTTTCGTATACACTTCAGTTTTTTGGGCCCCTAGTTTTACGATCGGTACGCCTCTAAGTGCCAAGACCAGGGTGGTCACCGCCAACACCAGGTACATAGTGGCCATGAGGAAAAGTCCCTTTTTACTTGAGAACAAGTAGAATCCCGCCAATGGCAATATCTGCAGCGCATGCATCCCAAAAAAATGTGCGACGCGCAAATCGCCATACTGCACTGACCAGTTAAGAAACCTTAGACCTGTGCCCCCGTCCGATGCCCCAACTGTGTGACTCATGCGAGCTCCCATGACATATCCCTGCAAGGCGAAAATGACGAACAAGAGTATACCCAATCGAATACCCCAGAGGTAGGCAATTGGCAATTCGGAGAAATGGCTCTTAAAAAAAAGGATACCTATGTACGCGGTAAACAGGGTCATCACGCCTATAGCCACGCCCATCAGCGAAAACATAGTGGCTTTGAATGAACTGGACACATTGAAATGGGACGTCTCGCCCGCACCCGCCATCCAGGTAATGTAGACTAACTCGAATGAGAGGATAGCCACTACCGACCAATTATAAACCGCCACGACTTGCTCCTGGGATAGGTAGTGACAAATCCAAGCCATTGTCCATACAAATATGGCGGTGGAAAGATAGAATTTCCCTGGTTTTATCCAGGCGCTGATACCCAGGACCTGGTTCGTCGTGAATTTCGCCAACACCAAACATACAATGGCACATAGGAAAGCGATCGCACCAAAAGATGCGAGCATAAAGTTTCTGTCGAACAACTCCTCGATTATTTTCATACCTATTGCAACCACGGTTTTTTGATGTGGTTGACGGCATTTTACCTGGAGCAGGGTTTTTGCTGATTAAAATCGGGAAATAGGATATTCAAATGGAACACCTCGCCTTTTATGGATTGCTTCATTTTTTCACTTACAATCGTTGATCCGAGATGTTATCTTTACACAAATCAAAATTGAAACCTGATGAACAACCGTAAGTACTTACCTCTGATACTTATTCTATCCATATCCTTTGTTGTCGTATTTTCTCTATCCAATAGTATTTTCTACACCATTCAGGCGACGGAAAGAGCAGTGATATTTATGAAGTTTAGTGGCGGCCTAGATAAGGAAAATATCATACGGCCAGGCTTTCACGTCAAGGCTCCCTGGAATGACATTTACGTATATGATGTATCCGAAAACCAGGTAGAGGAACAGATGGACGTACTTGATAAAAACGGCCTGAACATCAACGTCGATATCAGCGTACGTTTTCACCCGATGTATGACAAGATCGGCGATATTCATGAGACCTTCCAACGCGATTATGTACGTCGGTTGGTGATCCCGGAAGTTCGTTCTACAGTTCGCCAGGTAATGGGAAGATACACGGCGGAAGAGATTTATTCCACAAAACGTCCTGAAGTTGAGTCTTCCATCAAGAAAGAAACCGAGGAGATCCTTGGTAATCCTGGAAACAACGTGGTAATGCGAGCTTTGCTTATACGCTCCATCAAATTACCTGAGCAAATCCGTCAGGCAATCGAAAACAAACTAAAGCAAGAGCAGGAAGCACTGGCTTACCAGTTTCGGCTCGACAAAGAACGCAGTGAGGCGGAAAGAAAGCGCATAATGGCCGAAGGAGAAGCTCGGGCTAACAACATCATTAACAACAGCCTTACGAGCAATCTGTTGAGAATGAGAGGTATCGAGGCAACAAGCCAGCTAGCCAATTCAGAAAACGCCAAAGTTGTGGTTATTGGTAGTGGCGAAGACGGATTACCGTTAATTCTAGGAGGAAATTAAACCATTCAGGGTGGGAATAAATTATTAATTTCGAAGCGCCATATTACAATCATTTAAAATTAGGTACGATACATGTCAAATACTGCTGAGATTAACATAGACGGAGCAAGCTACGAGCTACCGGTCATTGAAGGATCGGAACAAGAAAAAGCGATAGATATTAGCAAATTCAGAGGGCAATCAGGGGTGATTACCATTGATCCGGGTTTCAAGAACACCGGGTCTACAAAAAGTGCTATCACCTTCCTCGACGGAGAAAAAGGGATTTTACGTTATAGGGGCTACCCTATTGAACAGTTAGCTGATCAGTCTACCTTTTTGGAAGTATCGTACCTGCTGATTTATGGCGAATTACCAGCAAAAACAACACTCGAAAACTTTCAGAAGGAGATCACTAATCATACGTTGGTTCATGAAGATTTCAAAAAGATCTTAGACGGATTCCCTTCTTCGAGTCACCCAATGGGCGTGTTGTCCTCATTGGTAACAGCACTTACTGCATTTTATCCGCAGAGTCTCGACCCCATGAGATCAGCTGACGAAGTGGACCTCAGCATTATCCGCATTATGGCGAAAATGCCAACTTTTGCGGCCTGGAGCTACAAAAACCAGATAGGTCATCCTGTGAACTATCCTGACAATAAGCTTGACTATTGCAGCAACTTCCTGAAAATGATGTTTGCCGTACCTTCACAGGATTACGATGTGGATCCGGTAGTTGCCAAGGCACTCGACAAATTACTGATCCTCCATGCGGATCATGAACAGAATTGCTCAGCAAGTACTGTGAGGATTGTGGGATCCTCCCAGGCAAGTTTATACGCCTCACTCTCTGCGGGCATCAATGCACTTTGGGGCCCACTCCACGGCGGTGCCAACCAAGCCGTCATCGAAATGCTGGAAGGCATAAAAGCAGATGGTGGTGACACCAAAAAATGGATGGCCAAGGCGAAAGACAAGGACGATCCCTTCCGGCTTATGGGTTTTGGTCACAGGGTTTACAAGAATTTTGATCCTAGAGCTCGAATTATCAAGAAGGCCGCCGATGAGGTCCTTACTGCGCTGGGAGTCAATGATCCGGTCCTGGATATCGCCAAAGGTCTTGAAGAAGAAGCTTTGAGTGATCAATACTTCGTGGATCGTAAGCTTTACCCAAATGTGGACTTCTATTCAGGCATCATTTACCGTGCTCTGGGTATTCCTACTGAAATGTTCACGGTAATGTTTGCACTTGGCAGACTTCCGGGGTGGATTGCGCAGTGGAAAGAAATGAGGGAAAACAAAGAACCGATTGGGCGACCCAGGCAGGTCTACACAGGAGCAACAGAGCGGGATTATATCTCCTTGCAATCAAGATAACATAGGGGGCCACGGCCCCTTTTTTAATCTTTTACCGCTACTACGGCCCAAAGCACATCCCCTTTGGGTTCGGATCTATCTAAAAACGGATCTTTCTTGCTCAGGATTCGAAAGCCAACCTCCTCGAGTTCCTGCACCGCGTAACTCATATCCAACTCATGCCGAGCGGTTTGTTGTTCTCGGGAAAGACCTCTGCGGGCTTCAGCCACGGGATCACAAATAACCAATCGCCCCGATGGTTTTAAAGCATTTTTCAGGCCTAGAAGTACCTTTTTGTAGGCCTCAATTTCATGATATGTATCCAGGATCAGAATCGCATCGCAACTATTAGCAACCAGTTTCGGATCATCCGGAAGGGATAAAATGGGCCGTACATTAGTTATTTCGCGCTTCCTCAGGTTTTCTTTAAGCTTGGACAGTTGAAAGTTATCTATATCCACAGCATAGACAAGACCGGTTTCACCCAGCTCCTTACTTAATTTCACGGTCATGTAACCCTGATGGCATCCAATGTCAGCCACCACATCCCCTGCCCTGATGGCTAGCAACTCTATGATCTTTTCGGGTTTTTGCCAACGATCGCGTTCCTCCCATTTGTATTCGCTGTAAATATTTTGAGCTTGAATGACCAATATTAAAAATGTAGAAAATGCCGTCAATAAGATGCGTAACATAGAAAGATAGTACGCAGCCTGAGCTCAGGTGAATCTCCTATTGGGACGAATGCTGCATTTCACAAGATAGACGGCCGCCACCAATCCACCTTTGCATGCATCACTACATCAGCGTTTTGAAAGCCTCCGCCGGACGGCCTCCAAATAATTCCTACCAATGGGTAGCGTGGTTTCTCCTATACTCACGGATCTGGCGCCATAGGATGTGATATATTCAACAGCGACAGCAAAAGATTTGTGAACTCTCAAAAAACGAATCTCTGAAAGCCTCGCCAGAAACCCCGATAGCGTTGATTTGAACTTGATTGAATCCACGCGAGTGTGAACTGTGACATAATCTCGCTGGCTTTCAACCCAGCAAATATCTGATACACTCATTTGAACAAAATTGTAACCCACCTTCACCGTTATGGATTCTTCTTCCTTCTCGTCAATGAGCAAATGGTCCGCATCAATTTTATTGATAGCAGAGAGAAACCTCTCAAAGTCTATGGGTTTCAATAAATAATCTTTTACGTTGAGTTCATAACTCTCCACAGCATATTCATGATGTGCCGTTGTAACGATCACATCAGGCCTGTGCTGCAACGACCGTAGGAATTGGAATCCCTTTGTTCCTGGCAAATGAAGATCAAGGAAGATCAAATCGATTTTGCAACTACGAAGGACCTCCAAAGCGTCGCTAACTGTGGAAACCGTCGCTTTCAGGTGCAAATGTCTGATCTGCGAAATATAATCCTGCAAGATCTCCTGTGCGAGTGGCTCATCTTCAACGACCATACAACTAATTTTAGCTTTGGCGGATATCATCTAGTGGAAGATTTAGGGAGGCGATAAACTTATTTTCGGCTTGCGAAGTTCTCAACTCATGGCGCGGGTAGGTAAGCTCCAACTGGCGCTGCAAGTTAGCCAATCCAACACCTCCAGCGGTCTCAGCGCTCTCCTCAGGAATAGAATTCTCCACAGTAAATGTGAGTTGATGATTCCTAACGATCATTGAGATATCTATCCACGCCGCACCCCTGGACTCTGCAGCACCATGTTTGAAGGCATTTTCCACAAGTGTCAGTAGCAAAAGCGGTGCGATCTCCACGTCATTCAATTCCCAATCGAAGGAGGTCTTTAAAGTCAAGCGATCACCAAATCTAAGCCGCTCAAGGGCCAAATAGTTTTGTATCATCTCTATTTCCTTTTCTAAAAAAACCGATGCATTTGCCGATTCGTAGAGCATGTATCTCATTAATTTAGAAAGGTACATGATAGCTTCCGCAGCGTTTTCAGACTTTTTCCTGGCAAGCGCGTACAGGTTGTTCAAAGTGTTGAAAAGAAAATGAGGGTGAATCTGCTGTTTCAGGAACTTCAATTCCGCTGTGATCTTTTCCATTTGCAACTGTTTCGCTTGCTCACGCAGCATTCTTTCACGCCGTAAGAGCGTCAGTGCCGTAGCGATACCCGCCACAAGCAGAATATCTATCACCGCTGATGATATTCGTTCCAACGATAGTAAATCCTGATTACTGGATAACATGGCATATGCCCAGGGAAGTGCCATGTAGAATACCACCAATCTGTAGATGAGAATGGTAGCGACCAGTAAAGAAATGATGATTAGAAATCGCTGCCACGCGCTCTTATTGAGTCTAATCAATACATAAAGTGCCGAATAAGTGAAAAGAACCTTTGGAAGAAGGATACAAACCTGGGCGATGATCGAACTTCTGAGGATCTCATTTCGACTGAGTTCCTCATATTGCTGCACCGTCCAGACAAACTCATGGTACACTTTAAATCCGGTATAAGCGACCCAAAACAGGACATGTGCAATCCAGGGGTGCTTGTAACGAAATGAGTCAGTGTCCATGCGGTCAAAAGTACCAATTGCCGAAATCACCAAGATTAACGAATGACGAAAACCGTTGGTCGACTGTTGCGGTTGTTGATCTACTCGCAGGCAGTTTATCTGGAACTGCGTAAGGGAGTCGCATACATTGCCTTTTCAATTGGTTATGAAAAATCTCCTATACCTGACCTTTCTGTTTTTGCTGGTCGCCTGTGGAGGCAACGACGACCAACCGACACCAACTCCTGTAGTGTCAACAACGCCAGATCCTACTCCGGAAATAAGCGAAGATCCGGACCTGGTAATTCTCTTTGTTGGAAACAGCTTGACTTACTACAACAATATGCCATCTATGGTCGAAGACATAGGCATCGAAAACGGTCTGAATATCGAAACGGACTGCCTTTGTAGTCCCAACTATTGGTTTGACAACCATTGGGTGGAGCCAGACCTGGCTCGCTTGCTGAGATCGGGAAAGTACGACTTAGCCATCCTGCAATCAGGTTCGGCGTGGAGAGATAATGATGCGGATATTCTGTTCGAGTATGGGAAACTCATTACCGATCTTGCCAAAGAAAATGACGTCAGGACCGGCTTTTTCCAAGTTTGGCCTTCTGTTGAGGGGTATTTCGCTTTCGATAAAGTCATTAGGAATTATGCAGGGGTGGCCTCTTCGACTGACTCTGAATTATATCAGGTGGGAAGAGTATGGAAAGGCTATATGGACGAGGTTGAGAATGAAGCACTTTATCTTGGTGACGGCATACATCCCTCAAGAAAGGGTAGCTTTTTATCTGCCTGGGTAATATTTCATACACTTTTCCCCAGACAAGATATGGAATACCGCCGTGCTTTCAGCAAGCACATTGACGAAGCCTCCCTGAATCAGATTACAACAATTTTTAAGCGGTACCATTAATTGAATGAAAACTTTTAAAAAACCAGCTGATCCCAAATGAAAATTGGTAAGACCTACCGGCCAAAAACAGTCTATTCAACAACCCCACTACTTTTGCTTTTCTGCCTGGGGATATGGCTTGTTGGTTGCAATGATACGGACGTTCCTGGTCCCGCCTCCGGCAATCAAATAGGTGCGCTTCCAACTGACACTTCTGCCCTCTCCAATGAACCCGTGGACAAATCTATCCTCTTCGTTGGAGGTAGCCTTACTTTCTTCAATAACATGCCATCGATGGTGGAGGAAATTGCAAAGGAGCACCAGATCAAACTGGTCGCTGACTGCCTATGTAGTCCCAACTATTGGTTCAACGATCATTGGGCAGAACCAGACCTGGCGCGCCTTTTCGAGTCCCAGAAATATGACCTGGCAATCCTACAATCGGGATCGGCATGGACAGAAGAAAACGTGCAAGTACTTTTTCAATACGGTCATCGCATTACCGAGCTGGCGGCTGAAAACGACCTAAATACAGCTTTTCTGCAGCCCTGGGCCTCTCTAAACACCTACGAGGTATTCGACGATGTATTGAAAAATTACGCCGGTATTGCATCTGCTACAGATTCTGAGTTGTTTGAAGTGGGAAAGATCTGGAAAATCTACCTGGAGGAAACAAATGATGAGAGCCTGTATCTGGCTGATGGCATTCATCCTTCCCCAAAAGGAAGCTTTTTTACAGCTTGGGTTGTATTCCATACCCTCTACCCCGGTAAGAGTTTGGAATACAGCAGGTCATACGGAAAGTATATTGACCAGACTTCCCTGGATCATATCAGCAATATTATTGAGAGGTACAGGTAGTTCCAGCACCGCCGATGCTGATCGACGAAAGGACTACATCGACCAAAATGGCTTTTCAACCTCTAAATTTGTCAAGTGTCTATGGGCATTAGGGTTTACTATGCCGGGTTCGTTCTTTCGTGTATGAAAGCGATGTTAGCCGTAATAGTCCTGTTCTTTTGCCTCGGTTGTGGTGATAACTTGCCGCCACCATCTCCAACACCTACGGGTGTACCAACAGGAACCAGCACGCCGCCGAGTCTCCCAGGGGAGGTGGATTTGTCCTTGCTATTTGTTGGAAACAGTCTGAGCTATTCGAATAGCATGCCCGACATGATTGAAGAGATCGGGTACGTCCATGAAATAAAAATTAAAACCACGTGTCTCTGCAAGCCAAATTACGCGCTACTGGATCACTGGGACGAATCAGAGTTGAAAAACCTGATCGAAACCGGCAACTATGATTACGTAATCTTGCAGCAAGGCCCCTCCTCTTTGGAATACGGCGCGATGGTATTGCTGGACTATGGTCAACTCATCAAAGACCTGGCCCAGGAACACGGTGCCATCACTTCCTTTTATCAAGTTTGGCCATCGGTAGCCCGGTATTTTTCCTTTTCTGATGTAATCAACAATTATGCGAGAGCCGCCCGTGCTACGGATTCGGAGCTATTTGAGGTAGGCAGAGTCTGGAAAGCCTATGTTGATGGCACCGAGGACAACAGTGTTTATGCATCTGATCTGTTTCACCCATCCCGAAAAGGAAGTTTCCTCGCGGCTTGGGTGATTTTCCATTCCATCTATCCGGAGGAGCACTACGACTACAACGTGGCCTACGAAAAAAATATTGACGAAAACTCCTTGAACACCATTTCTGACATCTTCAAATCCCTATGAAAAAAAGACTAGCTCTCCCCATGATTTTCTTGCTCGGCCAACTAGCGCTTTCAGCGCAACAGTCGGTACAAGAGTTGTTTCAAGCAGCAATTGGTTCGTTTCAAAACGGCAACGATGAGCAATTTTTGGATCAGATGAATGAATTGAATGAGCTATTGCCCAATCACCCCACGGTGTTGTTATATCTAGCCCGAGCTCAGGCGATCAACCAAAAACTACCGGAGGCATCAGCTACACTGGAGTCGTTGCTGCGGCAAAATGCGGAGATTCCCTTTGATACCGACAGCACCTTGGCACCAATTAGGCAGACAGCATACTTTTCTCACCTCCAAAAATTGCGGGACCAATTGGATGATACAGTAGTAGTTAGCCAGGAACATTTTTCAGTAGGAACAGAATTTGTAGACCATGCGGAGGGCATAGCGTATTCGCAGAAATTGCAGAGCTTCTACATCAGTGATGTCAGGAAAAGACGAGTGCTTGTGGTAGGAAAAGATTTCAAACCAGCAGTTCTGCTTGAAGGCAACGACCTGCTTGGAAATATGGGGATGGACGTGGATGAGCAACGGGATATGTTGTGGATATGCTCCTCACCAGCCCCGGAAATGTCGAATTTCGATGAAGAAATGAGCGGCAAGGCCTATCTGATTGGTTTTGATCTCAAGTCAAATGCTATCAAAGTGAAACAAGCGATTGAGGCACCGGGGATCTGGTTTGGCGATTTGACCGTCGCCGAAAATGGTGATGTATATGTTTCGTCCAGCTCTGCTGAGTATCCAGCTATTTATAAGCGTAGCCAAGTCAGTGGGAAATTCGAAGAATTCATTCACTTATCAGACATGATCTCTCTTCAGGGAATTACCTTCGGCGACCAGGAAGATCACCTCTATCTGGCCGATTATAGACATGGAATCCTTCGACTAGACTTATCCGCCAAAACTTATGAGACAATCGAAAACAAAACAGAACATTCACTAAAGGGGATAGATGGCTTGTATTTCAATGAGGGTAAACTGGTAGCTATTCATAATGGACTGAGGCCCTTTCGAGTGGTAAAATACGACCTTCAACGCGATGGAAAGGCAATAACTGGCTACAAATACCTGGATAAGGCTATTCCGGGAATGAATGAACCAACACTCGGGACAGTCATCAAAAACCAGTTGTACTATATATCTAATAGTCCCTGGTCGCTTTATGATGAGAACAAGAATTTTCTCAAGGAAAAACAGCAGGGTCTTATCATCAGGAGGTTGCCTTTAATGGACTAAGGCGGGATTGTGAGGGCAAGGTGATAGAGAAGGTCGACCCCTCGCCAAGGCTAGAAGCCACCTCAATGTTTCCAGCCATCGACTCTACATAAAGCTTGACGATGGATAAGCCTAGTCCGACAGAAGATTCACCACCGGTCGGCCGAGCAGTAAGTCGCTGGTATTTTCGAAACAACTTCTTCTGGTCAATTTTGCTAATTCCGGGACCCTGATCGGTAACAGACACACTGGTATTGCCCCCCAGGTCGACCACATTGACAACTATCTCCGTTTGTCGTTGGCTGAATTTCAGGGCGTTAGAAACCAGGTTTTCTACAACTTGTCTGAAATAAAACTTATCTCCATAGATTGTACATTCCAATTGCCCTTGCACCCGGATACTTATTTCTTTCTTGGAAGCAAAGGACGACAGATCTTCAATCGCTTGTGTGACGACCCTACCCACCACAAAAGTCTCTAATGTCATATTATAATCGCCTGACTCAATAGCCTCAGCGTCCAGGATCTTAGAGATCATTTTCTCAATCTTCTTTGAAGACCTGGTGATCGTGCCTGTCATCTCCCGCTCCTCATCATCCAGGTGTCGGTTTTCTGATATTAATTGACTCATCCCCAGAATACTCGCCAACGGAGATCTTAAATCGTGTGCGAGCACTTGTATCAGCTCGTTTTTTTCCTCATTGAGCCGACGCAACTTCGCATTGCTTCGTTCCACTTCGGTTTGCTTCTCCTCCAGTCTTCTATTGCTTTTTACTTTGACACGGTAGTTGAGGTACAGTACCAGAACAACCATGCCTAACACTATCGTAGTGAGCACTAGCCACCCGACGAATCGAATCCGCTCCTGCTCCCTATCTGCCGCCGCCAGTAATTTCTGATATTGCAATTCCTTCTCCCGGTTGGAAATAGCAAGTTCCTCCATTGGGCCCATGTCGGCGGATCTGGCAATTCGTTCGATTACAGCTGTGGCATCCGCTCCAATATATTTCGCGATGATCCGTTCCCTATCTTTCAAAAATTGATCGCTTGTGAAGTATGCTTCCACAGGTATCCGCCAATCAGTATCAAGGGGATACACAAAGGCCAGTCCCTCCAACTTCATTGGAGCAAAGAACTGCCGCCGAATCTTAACTGAATTATTTAATGCCACCAGAAAATTGGGTAAATCGATGTAGCCGAATCCGTCAGGGGTACCTACTACTGACTCTATAATTTCGCCACTATTTTGTACATAATTCATCGAAAAGTCAATTCCTTGTTGAAGTTCCAATAGTCCTTGTTCCAGTGTAGTTCCAGATATGGTTATGGCCTGTCGATTTTCCAAAATAGCAACGAATTCCTGTATTGTTTGGGCTGCCGGTATTGCTGTATTACTGATCAGTACCACCACGTCAGCCAGGTATGGTGGTGTAAAAGAGAGGTACTCACTTCGCTGATCCGTTATAGAAATGGAAGAAGCTCCAAAAACACCATGTGCCGTTGAAGATACTTTTGAGAGTACTTCATCGAAATCTCCAGTTTGAATCCATTTTAATGTTAAGTCAACCCCGTAATAGTCATTTGTGTAGGCCAGGAAGGCATCAGCTAGTTCGTGCTCTACACCATCTATAATGTCTTTGGAATTGGCAATGTTGATGTTATTGGGGTACCAATAGAAGATAACCTCCCCCTGACCTTGATCCAGCGTCTGCTTCCAACTTGTGGGCTGCCCCATCGTCAATGACCATGTAAGCATGCAAGAAATTGCCAGCAGCCAGCGTAGGAAAGGGGCTGGCTGTTGATCTTTTGCTACTAACGCTATTGGGCAACGCTCGGCTGTGAAATCTCGTTGCATCGAGAACGTAGCTACTGAAAAACTTATGTTTATCACCTCTAAATATTCAAAATGCTATAGAAAAAACATTTTTCTGCAATCTGAAGGGTTGGTGTTGAAGGCAATACGTAAAGATACAGGAAGTAATTCAACTTTATATTTACAAACTGGCAGGAAAGTTGTTTCTGACTTAATCTCCCATAGGTAAAAGAAAATCACGAATGACATCAATGAAATCGCACCTCGGTCTCTTTTCAACTTTAGCGATGGTAGCAATCCTCGCTGCCTGCGGATCAAACGATGATGAAGCGCCACCGGAAGTGGATTTGGCTAGTTATGCCTCCACCTACGATTTGATCCAAGGAGAGATTTGGGACAAAAGTTGTATCAGTTGCCATAGTGCAGGGACCTCTTTTGCCAGGCAGTCCGACCTGATTCTTACCGAAGACATATCCTATGATCAGCTTTTGAACAGAACTCCGAGTAATGCAGCAGCAGTTGCTGATGGTTTGCAACTTGTGGGCGACAAGGGCATTGAATCTTTACCAAAAAGCTTTCTGTGGGAAAAGATCAACGCACCGGATCAAGAACATTTTTACTCCGATCATCCGGAGTACGGATCACTCATGCCTCTTGGCGATGACTTCCTCACCAATGGACAACTGGAGTTTATTAGAAAATGGATCATCGAAGGGGCGCCAAGAGATGGCAAAGTTGCCGACCTGTCTTTGTTGGAAGACGAGACCCGATTTGAAGAAATTCCCTTCGCTCCCCTGGACGCTCCGGAAAATGGGTACCAATTCCATGTCGGCCCCTTTGACATATTGCCGAATAGAGATAGAGAAATATTTATCTACGAGGAGCTGAACAATCCCGAAGACATCTATATCAAAAAGGTCGAAATCACCATGGCCCCCGGGTCACATCATTTCATTCTCTACAATTTCCCGGAAACGCTGCTAGATGCATTTTTGCCGCGACCTGGAGAGATTAGGGATATTTACGATACCAGTGGGGACTTCATTACGAGTACATTATTTACGATGCAGTTCCATCAGTTTGTGCAGGGAACACAATGGCCGAACACGACTTATCAATTTCCGGAGGGTGTCGCACTCAGGTTGCCGGCAAACACTGGATTCGACTTGAACAGTCATTATGCAAACAGAACTAATGAAACGATCCAGGGAGAGGTCTACGCCAATATTCACACAGTGGAAGCTGAAGAGGTTGAGCATGTCGCTGAAATATTGTGGCTTGATAACCAGAATATTACTTTACCGGCCGGTGAAGTGACCACTCTTAGAAGGACGTTCATATTTGATGAGGATCGTCATATAGTTCAGCTTTGGTCTCATGCGCACGAGCACATGACGGAATTCAAGGTCTTTATCTCCGGGGGTGCCCGAGATGGGGAGTTGGTATACTATACTAATGACTGGGAACACCCCCCTATCCTGCAGCTAGATCCACCGATGCTAATGCCAGCCGGAACTGGATATACCCTGGAGACGACATATGACAATTTTGAGGATAGGGATTTAGGATTTGGATTGTTAAGTACTGATGAGATGATGATGCTCTTTGGGGCTTACTATTAAGGGACAATGAACAGGCTTTCCATTTTGTGCGGTGTTTTGTTGGGTTTTCTCCTGATTGCATGTGATAATGAAACTGATCCGGAAATACCCGTGGCGCAGGCCAGCATCTATCAAGTTGAGACGCTGACGGACAGCACCTACGAAACGACCTCTACCATAATGGGCAACGTAATACTGGAAGATATACCGACCGGAGGGATAAAAATGACCATCAGCATGTCGGGTTTAACCCCAAATTTCAGGCATGCTATTCATATCCACATGGGAAACTGCGAACAACCCGGACACCATTGGAATCAAGGCGTGTCAGATAGTTTTTGTAACGCGACCAGCCTGGGCGTTACCTGGGCAAAACCTAAAGCGGGGGATGTCGGCAATATCAATACCGACGAGAATGGTAATGGAGAACTCGTTGTTGAATCTGACCTTTGGGCTGTAAATACCTTAGACCATCGGGATGTTTCCGGGGCTGTCATCATCATTCACGAGCGGGGTGAGGATTTCGTAGGTGAATGTTTTGGCAATCATAATCACGAGCATGCCGCCAACCCAAAGATTGCCTGCGGATCCATCGAACCTAGTGTGACGCTGAACAATTAAGCATCACATAAGTAGGCCTTCTCCCGGAGCAGGAAGGCGTCAGCTACATTTCAAAGCCGAAACCCTCCGACAATTAGTCAGTTTGTTGAGCTTTCCAGGCCTCGTAATCGAGAATCAATATACCTCTTCCCATGCCCGCCATATCTTCAGTTTGTGCGTATTGGAAGGCTATGAATTTGCCATCGTCACTCACCACAGGATTGGAGGCTTTGTACTTGGGATTGTCGTTGAAATAGGTGATTCGCTTCAAGTCTCCGGCGCCATCGAGGTTCATCACATAAATATCCAACGTCAGGAAGCCTTGCATCTCCTTGTATTCCGGTCTATGCCGGTTACTTTCTACAAGGATTTCAACACCGTCCGGAAAAGTCCCTTCAGGCTCATCATAATATTCGGTCGCGTTAGTGTAGTTTTTGAAGACCTTCGTCTCCATATTGAACCCCATCACCTCCGCGCCGAGTTTACCTTCACCGCCGAAAGCATTGAAAATTAGTTCTGATTCATTTTTTGGCCGAAAATTCTGCGTTTCCAAGTTGAACCCGGTCACCGGAGAAGGCATATCAGAAGATGAAAAAAGGGCGCTTACATTAGCAAGTTTCGGAACCCCATTCTCATAAGTGACCTCCCCGTAAGTGATGGTCCCACCGAGCGTCCAGGCAATTCGCAATTCCGTCCTGGAAACGGCGGGCCCTTCCTTGCAATGGACACCAAGCTTCGTGGCGGGAGACGATAGATCTCTTTTCAGCACCCACAACTCCGCATTTCGCGCATCACGGCTCTTCCATGGATCTTGGGCATCAAATGTCGGCGCACCAGACAACAGAATATCGCCATTTGATAAGTACAGAGCTCTTGTATAGCCTTCATGAAAGTAATGATGGGTCAGTGGTCTGAGTTCTCCGGTAGCCACCTCGACTTCAAATACATCTCCGAAGGTCTTCTCAAGGAAAAGCACCCGGGTACCATCATGTGACCAGTCCGCTCGCTCACCAAAGAAGGTCAACTGGCGCATGTAGGAGGGCAAGTTATTGAGGGGTGAATCCGCGGGAATAGACTGACCAAAAGTCAGTATTGCTGATCCAATAAACATCAAGGAGGCAATAATTCTGTTCATACGTGCGAATATAAGGCTTGTTAGAAGCTACGCAGAACCTCCAAAGAAGTTCTATTGAGATTCGTGGAAGCCAAATTGATGCCCAAGTATTGACAATGCCAGACAAATCCCTTCTATTTGAAGGTGAAAGGCCTAACCACCAAGTACCATGACCTGGAATAAAATCAAAGACTTCAGCGAGCTCAAAGCGGGCATGAAGATTCGTTTCGATGACCGGTTCGGAAAGTTCACCTACTGGATCATCGCTAAAATCGAAGGTGATAAAATCACAATTACTAACGAAGAAGGAGACAATTTTTTAGTTCCGTCGACCCTGCTGAAAGGCGTGGAAACAGAATCTTAGTATCAGGGCTTAGTCAACAATATCTATTTCTCTGATTATTACAGGACTTATGTCTCCTGTAGGTCCGGTCAGGTTGCCTACGTCATTTACATACATTTTTGAACCGTCCGGGCTAAAGGCAATGTCATTGGGCAACGAAAAAGTGGCCTCCAATAATCCACCATTATCAGCCCCTCGTATCCCGGAACCAGCAAAAACAGTAGCTGTACCATCAAATGTGACCCTGTAGATGCTGTGAGCACCCCTCGCCACAACATAGATGTATTCACCTTGAATCAATAAATGACCATTGTTGGCTCCTGGGATTGTGGTAAATATTTCGGGGGTTCCCTCGGAATCAATTTTGATCACACTTCCATTGCTAAAATTTGCCACATAGAAATTACCATTCTCATCACGATCAATGCCATTTGGACAATTGAACATAGATCCACTGCTGAACAGACTAACAGTACCATCTGGCTCTACCTTGCTTATGGTATTGTTTCCGCAATTACAGACATAAAAATTTTCCTCACCATCGAATACGATACCTACGGGATTTACTAATCCCACAGCATAAGTCGAAACGGCACCATCTGGTGTGATCTTACTAATTCGATTACCTCCAATATTGGATTGGAATAGATTGCCCTGATCGTCAAAATCATTACCGGAGGCACCCACCAGTCCGGAGGCAAATATCTCCGCCCTTAGGTCTGGTCCAATCTTGTACACATTACGACCAGGAGGGCCACTCAGCGACTGGCCAAAATCCGCCATGTAGATGTTGCCGGCTTCATCTACATCCATGCCGCCAGAGCCCGCTCTGATGCTACTCCCTATTGTACGGACGGCACTGACGTGTTTCAATTCAAATGGGCTTGAACCTGAAAGAACCGGGTCTTGACCAGTATCGTCCTTGGGGACGCTCAAGACAAACACACGATAACCCGTAGAATCTTCTATAGCGCGACCATTTACATCTGTCAAGTCGATGTTCTCAAAGTTTAGTTGAGAGCTACTTGCAAAAGCCTGGACGAACCTGTAATTCGCCTCTTCGATACTTAAGGCAACGTCGAGATCAAAGTTTCCGCTTTCGTCGGCGTTGACCAAAAATATTCTAAACTGATCCAGGCCCGAAATGTCCTCTGGTTTGTCAAAGCTTATCTCAAGGTCTTTGATGGTACCTGTATTGGCAATATCGCGGGCATTAATATTTGTGGCTGGCGCCACAACAAATGACACCTCCTCCTGATCGGCCATTGGTTGATCATCGGGGGGTGCTTCATCATCGCTACTGCAGGAAAAAACGGTCAAGGCTAAGAAAAACGCGCTTATTTCTTTGGCTTTCATGATAGGAATGTTAGCAACCGTTTTTAGAATACGCTAGGTATAGAACCCAAAGGCGTCAACTATCCCTTAACCTTACCATGAAAATATTCTCCCCGAAGTACCTTATCCAGGGCGCATTCAACCGGGGGTATTCATGCATTTTGATAGTATTCCAGCATCTTTTTCCTTTCCTTGTGATCAGGTAAGTAGCCTTTGCCCACAGCTAAATTTTCCTTCACGTGGGCCACCTGGGTAGTAGCAGGGATCGCGCAAGTGACGGCAGGATGGCTAATGATGTATTTGAGAAAAAACTGCGCCCAGGACTGGCATCCGATATCCGGGGCCCATTCGGGTAATGATTTTCCGGTTACGGTATCAAAGATTCTGCCGGTTTGAAATGGCCTGTTGATAATCACCGCTACACCTTGATCCAGCGCCACACTAAGCAGGCTTCGCTCCGCATTGGTATTGGCGAGGCTGAAATTTACTTGTACAAAATCCAGTGAGTAATCCCTGATTAGCTGTTCAAGGGTATCGTGCTGGCCATTTACATAGTGCGTAATTCCAATGTACGGAAGTTGGTCATTCTCTTTGAGTTCCCTCAATGTGGCATAATGAACGCGAAAATCACGCAAATTGTGGATTTGGTGAAGTTGAATATTTCCTTCAAAGAATTGCTTGGAATCTGCAATCTGCTTTTTGCCAGAGGATTCACCATTCGTCCAAACCTTGGTGGCTATCCACAAATTCTGCAACTCCAACTCCCTCATCAAGCTACCAATAGTTCGTTCTGAAGAACCGTACATGGGTGAGCTGTCAACGACCCTTCCCCCCTCCCTGGAAAATGCCGCCAGTACTTTTTTCATCTGGGCCCTCCGTGTTTTCGAACTGCCCACATCAAAGGTGAGCCAACTACCCATGCCCACAACGGGTATCTTTTCACCTGAACTTGGAATGGTTCTTTCAAGAACTTTGGAAGAAGACTCCTGAAACAGGGCATATGGAGAGAACGCCATCGAGCAAGCTATGGCTGACTTCTTAAGGAAAGTTCTTCGATCAGTTTCTTTCACTTCCACAATGAGTTTTTACGGCGTATCGGCCAGGAATGTGACCAATATAAGGCGAATAGGGATCTGCTAAGGACGGATGACTGCCCTTCTTACGATGAAATCAGTTTCCGGATGACTTTATTGAAAACAATAGTGAGAGCACTATGGTAATGACCATACCTATCGCATTGTACCACAAGTAGCCCAATTCAAAAACCCCCGCCACGGTCAAAAAGTGACAGATGATGACGAAAACCTGCGCTACGACAGCAGCCATAAAAACGGCAGTACCTTTGACTCTTTTCAGGAAAAAAGCGACGAGGAAAATACCCAAAATAGCGCCATAAAACAGAGAGCCTACAATGTTCACTGCCTCAATCAGATTCTCTGAATTATCTATGAGCAGCGCGAAGGAGATTGCAACCAAACCCCAAACAAGTGTCATCACACGTGAGAAAATCAAAAAGGAAGCATCTGAGCCATTCGGATTAACTAGTCTTTTGTAAAAGTCGACAGTAGAAGTCGACGCCAAGGCATTCAGTGCAGACGAAGTGGAAGACATAGCCGCGGACAGCACCACGGCGATCAACAAGCCTATCAAACCATGCGGCAAGTATGTCAGAATAAATTCCAGAAAGACAAAATCAGAATCTGTGGTTTCGGCATCCACGTCCACGGCTGTGATCAATTGTTTCACATCTTCCCTAATGCTTTCTGACCTGGAATCAGCATCTGCCAGCGCCAGGGCCCATGTCTGTTTTTCCTCCCCAACCGTCCTCGAGTAGGCAACTGCCGCGTCTTTCCTTTCCTGAAGTACCTCCGTATAAGCTGATTCCAACCGCCCAAGCTCATCTGCATGAACACTGCTCCTGATCAGGTCCAATGACTGTTCTTTGAAATGCACCGGAGGTGTATGAAAGAGGTAAAAGAGGTAAATGGTCACACCAACAAAAAGGATGAAAAATTGCATAGGCACTTTCAATATCGCATTGAACATCAGTCCTTTACGACTCTCCTCTGTGCTTTTTCCTCCAAGGTACCGACCCACTTGCGATTGGTCGGTCCCGAAGTAGGACAGCTGCAGGAATAAGCCTGCAGCAAGGCCTGACCAAATGGTATATCTCTTTTCAAAATTGAAGTCAAGATCTATCGCATCGGTCTTCTCCAAAATACCAGCAATATTGTAGGCCTCAGTCAGTGGCACATGTTGACTTATGTAATAGGCCAATACACCGAAGGCTACAAACATACCTCCCATCATGACTGCCATTTGCTGCTTTTGCGTGACACTCACCGCCTTTGTGCCGCCAGACATGGTGTAGATAATTACCATAACCCCCGTAAGAATCACGGTAAGTTGCAAGTCCCACCCTAAGACAGTAGACAAAATAATCGCAGGAGCATAGATTGTGATGCCTGCAGAAAGGCCCCTTTGTACAAGAAAAAGCAAAGCCCCCAACACCCTGGTTTTCACATCGAACCTACGTTCTAAGAACTCATAAGCAGTAAAAACCTTGTACTTGTAAAAAATAGGAATGAATACGCCTGAGACAATGAGCAAGGCAATGGGCACTCCAAAGTAGTTTTGAACGAATGCCATACCACTTTGATATGCCTGTCCAGGAGTACTAATAAAGGTAATGGCACTGGCTTGAGTCGCCATGACAGAAAGGCCTATGGTTGCCCAATTTTGGCTGTTGTTGCCTAGTAAATATTCCTGAATATTCTTTTGGCCACGGGTTTTCCAGACACCATAAATCACGATGAATAGCATCGTGGTTATGAGCACAAAAAAGTCCAATGCGTTCATGAGCGCCTAAGATAGACGCAAAAAAATATAACTTTAAATGTTACTTATTTTAATCTTCAATTATTTCGACAGTAGCAGGCATTAGGTCTATTTCGGGACACAAATGCACCCAATTACTTTACCAGTATCAGGGTCTCGGACTTTCACCTTTTTCTCATTGGGACCACAGGGTTGGTCGCAGGGCATTAACTGCACTTCGACCATTGTTTCGTTATCAGCTTCCATATTATCGGTATTAATCTTGTTCATAATCCTTTGCTTTTCATACTAATCAACTACCTGCAATGCCACAGTGTCAGCTACTGTGGTGGATGGGAGACCATCTGGCTCAACAGTAGAGGCAATCAACCAAATAACCTCTCCCACTGGCACATCACCGGTAGCGTAGACCCCTGAGACTTGAGAAAGTGCGCCGGTAGCAATCAGTGAGTCTTTGTAGACACCTGCTGCAGATAACGTGTCTGACGTCTTTATGTCACGAATCAAAACCAGGGTCCCAAAGTTCACCGAACCTTTATCTGAATTGATCAAGTTTGCTGTGAAGTTCACTTGTGATTCAAAATCATTTCTTATAAAGAGGTTCTCTGCCTCAAGGGTTAGCTGATGAGGGATTGATTCCGAAAACCGCAACACCTCCTCAACCACGTATTCTCCTTTTTTGTCGAAAATCACGATTTCGGCTGCGATCGTTACATCGCTCGGCAGAAGTGGAGCAATCAAAACCGCTTTAGCGGTAATGGAATCATTTTCTTTGATCGCTTCGACTTCCACTTGGCCATTTTCACCTCCCTCGAAGTTGCCAACTGAAGTTTGGAACAGAACTTTCCTAAAGTCCTTTCCTGCATCCTCATTAATGACAGCAATGATCTCGACTTTTCGTCCATCAGCAATTAAATCAGTTCCTTCTTTTACTGACAGCTGCCTTATTAACAGCGAGGGCTCAATTTCGGAGGAGCAACCGACAAGGATAACCACCAGTCCAAAAAGCCACATTGTATTTTCCAATCTCAATTTCATCTTAAAAGAGTTTTGAGGCGACTTTTCCAAAGCCGCTAATTAAATCGACATCCACCGCAACTCCGAAATAAGGCGTTATCGCCAGTGGCTTTTTTTGATTGACCGGGTTTTCTGAAGGCTGCTTGAAGAAGGCCAAGCCAGTCGAAATGGTGAAAGCTCTTTGGAACTTGTAATTGCCACCAACCAGCAGAGAAACCCCTCGATACAGGTCTTCATAGCCATTTTCATTAATGGGGCCTAAAGTAACCCCCAAGTTCAACGAAAACCGATGCAAGAAGGAGCGATCAAAGCACTGTAAGGGCACCTCTTTGTCGACTGGTCTGAAATAGATGCTTGCTCCAGCATACGTTCTGAAAAATCCTTTGCGGTCGGAATCGCCAAAAATAGGGATGTAGGTAATTCCAAAATCAGGAATAACCCGATAGGAACTCTCGATTTTCAGTGTGGTGAAATTACTATTGCCATAAACGAATTCTTGATGATACAACTGTTTACGAGCTCGCATGGCCTGCAGTATTGCTTTATTAGCACTACTCAACATCTTATGGTTTCCTTGTAGCTGAAGCAAAAATTTAGCAAAAAGCGATCTCTGGTCAGCGACAATTTCATTCTCAGGTACTTTCAAAACCAACTGGTCAATGGCCTTTAAGACGTTCTTGGAGAATTTGATAGAGGTATCGAGGTTTTCAATCCTTTTGTCCATTTCCGTTTTCCCGGCAGCTCTCTTGTAAATGTCCGAAAGCGAGATCGTTCCTTGTTCTACTCCTGTTATCAACTCAAGCGCACCTGCAGTTCTCACCTGGTTCAATTCACCTGTAGCCAGCTTGTGAGAACTCATCACTGAATCCATGTACATCAGATACCTCTCGCTAAATTGCGATTGGTACGATTCTGATTGGAGCGTATCATATTTCGGTAATAGTATTTCGAAGAAAAACCGCTCATAGCAAGAATCATCAGCCGATAGGCATTGAAATCTTTCCGAAAAGAATGTAGTTCCATTATCCAACGGCGAGATAACGCTGTTTCGAATATTGTCAAGAGCCTTTTTGGCTTGATCGCGCTTCTCATCGTAGATCAGGGCATTGACTTTCATTAGTTTCTTCAAAAAGTTGCCATGTGGCTTATAGACGATGGCAATATATACTTCGCGCTTAGGCTCTAATGGAGCTACTTGTAAGTGTATCTCTTTTTCAAATCGGGTGAGGTTACCTAAATCTTCCGTAATGGCTTGAGGTGAATCATCCAACTTATTGGTTCCCTGGTCATAGTAATAGACAAATGCCGAATAAACGTCCTTGATTTTGTCACCTGTGAGCTTGATCCGAAAGTATTGATCGAACGGTAAAGTCGTTTTAAACTCTCGACTCCCATTGACCTCTATCGTTTTACGAATACAGCCTTGCGAATAACCCGCTATCGAAAACAGCATCAAAGCGAAGAATAAAAAGAACTTCGATTTAAGCGGAAAGCCGGGCAATACCCGGGAACAGCAGGCGACTTGAAATCCTGTCAATTGTGTCATGTACCTAAAAATTTCAGTTTTCATCTGACTCCCTGAGTTATATTATTGGTCCTTGGATACTCACGTTACTGGTGTCTCTCAAGCTCCAGGCGCTCGAGAATTTTAAAATAACGGTCGTATGTTTTCATCCCTAATGTTTGTATGCTTTCAGGTCTGACTAAGGCCTCAAACATTAGTTGACTTGCTCCCTCTATGTCGGAGTTTGACCTAAGCAACCTCCTGTTTTCAACGTGTTTGTAGTTGAAAGTCTTGGGCATTGCGAGTGCGAGTTTGGCATGAATAGCCCCTCTCTTTTCTGAGAATTCTTCGGACGCGAGTCTCAGTAAAGCTGCCTTAGGTGTATAGGAGCCTTCAAAGGCCAGTGCTCTCCCAACATCCAAGCTAAAAAAGTCTTGCGCAAACACCTCCTCACGGTACCTTTCTCTTGGCGGCAACACCTGAACTTCAAGCGTATCGGAAACGAGAAATTGTCCGTGGATCGTAATGGCGGCGTGGATACTGTAATGGCCAGGTTCGGCTAATAGCCACTGGTCACTACTAACCGACAGGAAAACCGGGGTATCATGTTTGTCACCCGGAAGGAGCTTCTTCATCACAGGATCTTTTTCTGCAAGCACCGGCGGACGATACGCTTTGGGAGCACCGTCGTTTCGGACAACATAAATTTCTACATGATGAAGTTTTTCCAATACACCTTCATCTATGGTGAGCTCCTGATCTCCGGTATTTTCCAAAACCAGTTTCATCATCACTGGCTCCAAAAATTCAAATACATACTGCTCGGGCTCAATACTAAACTTGAGTTTGTCCTCGGTCATGTCAGGAAAAAATGTGGCACCATTCCTATTCTCGTCTACCCAATTGCCATTGCCCATAATCACAAAATTGTCCGGGGCATGTCGTAGGAATTGGATCTCGTTAGTAAGAAATTTGAAGTAAAAATTTTTGAAAAACTCACAATGCGAACGTCCACCCAGAGAATGCATGAAGCTCAACCCGCTATCGCCCTTAGTCATATCAATCCATGGGTTCCGGCCGCCAAAGTCATCCGCATGCGGCAGGTTCAATGCATGTCCAATTTCATGGCAAGCAACAAAAAAACGCATCTTTTCCATGAAAGCCCGACACTCCTTATCATCACTGATCAAATCCATACACTCATGCCCAAACCCGGGGGAGTTGTTAAAAATTGCTACTCCTCTTCTCTTGAACTTTCCTTTATCAAACATCAGGCCCCGCTCCCCGTCGTTCACTGAACGCGTAGCGAAGAAGGTCCAGAACCTCCACTGCGGACCTGGTCCGAAGTGACTCCACTCAAGTTCCATCAAATCACTCAATTCCTGTCGAAACCACGACTCATCATTCCCAATAAGCTCATCATGGGTAATTACTCCAGAATGCCGCGAAACTTGGATATCGAATCCAACTCGCTCGAATACCTTTTTTAACTGAAGTTTTTCGGGATTCAAATCCGCAGGCTTGAACCTTGTTGAGCCGGTATCGTGACTTAACACCGGTCTAACGCCCTTGTCATAGTCAAATTCTACCTCGACTTTCCTGAAATATGGACAAAACCGATCATAGGACCTTTTCAAGGTAGTTCGCGGCAGGGCGATTTCCAGCGTCAGGACACCCTCCTCGATGGTGAGCACTACTGTTTTCCCTTTCAAAACCAAGTCAATAGCGGGAATATTGCGAACCACTGCCACAATGAGATTATTGTCGGTATTTTGGGAAATATCAGCGATCCAATGCAAGAAAGTGCCTTGAATTAATGTGGTGCCACTGACCATATTTTGAACATCAGGACCATCCACATCCAGGCGCACAACATCGCCATTATGGAACTTGCTTCTGTAACTTCCACTTAATTCTCTTTCCATTATGGCACCATTTTTAGCGCACTTTGTATCACTTTTCTCACCTCTTGGGCGACAAATGGCTTGACGAGGTAGCCCGCATGGGGTACGTTTTTCAGCTCTTTTTTTAAAAGTGTAGCATTGAGCGCTGTGATAAACACTATTTCAGCGTCCTCGTATTCGGAAGACATTTTTTTTGCCAGCTGAATCCCAAGCATCTCCCCCGAAATGTTGACATCCGCTACGATGAGTTGGCAATGCATCTGCCGGGATCCCGACCAAAAGTCACTTTCGTTATCTACCTGCAACACCTGATTAAACCCAAGTGCCATCAGGATTTCTTTAAGCTCCTCGGAAATGATCCACTCATCTTCTAAAATCAAAGCGTTCATATCCTTTCATTATATTTTAAATCCGATTTCAACCACCAGCCCAAGATCATTTCGTAGTTGCAGCGTCCCTTTAAGTTGCTTGATCAAGATCTTTACAAGGCGCATTCCAAAGGAATCCAGGTTTTCCAAATCCAGGTTTTCTGGCAGCCCCGGCCCATTGTCCTTCACTTTCAAGTCAAATTTTCCAGGTGCTATTTCTTTAAGGTCAATCCTCAGCTCGGGCTTGGTGACATCTGCAAAGGCATATTTCAGGCTATTGCTAACCAGCTCGTTTACAATCAAGCCCAAAGGCAGAGCACGATCCGCATCGAAGGCTAATTTTGGTGCCTGGACAGACGTCTTTAGCTTCTCAGCCATACCATACGATTGAACCAATTCCTGGATCAAATTATCGAGGTATTCGCGGATATCAATACTAGTCACATCGGCATCCTGATACAATTTTTGGTGAATCAAGGACATTGCTCTGATCCTTCCTTTTCCCTCAACCACTGCTCGCTTTGCGGCTTCATCCTGCAACTTCATCGATTGAAGACCGAGCAGACTGGAAATTACCTGCAGGTTGTTCTTCACTCGATGATGCAACTCTTTCATAAGTGTTTCGATCTTCTTGTTTTTCCCCCTTATCCGCCTCGCAGAGACCCAGGCAACTGAAGCGAGGGCCATGGCCATGGTCAGAAATACTGCAGTCAGCGATAACCACTGTTTCTGCGAACTGACGGTTTTTTCTGCCTCCAATAGCTCATTTTCCCTTTGGGTACTCTCTAGTAGCACATTCAGTTCGGAAATCTTCAAGGTATTGCGACGAAAGTCCAATTTCCGTTCGTTGATGGTAGATGTTCGCAGGGCTTTATAAGCTGAATCAAATGCGCCAACTTTTGCATAGTACCAGACGGCAGAGTGCCGATTGTATATATACGCCGATCGCACGGAATCCGAACGATTCCAGTAATTTCTGGAGAGCTCCAGTACTTTGCCAGCTTCGTCAAAATCACCCAGATCAGAATATATTTTGCACTGATGGATCAAGCCTGTGAATTTCAAATAGCGGAGAGCTGCGATTTCATAGGGTAGTTCGGCAACCTGTTGATATAACTCCAATGCCTTGTCATTTTCCGAGTTATTGCGCTGGTAAATCGCATTTACATAGAGATAATAGGCCTGCACTATCAGCGGCCAGTCCTTTCCCTGGAGGTATCCATTCAAGCCATCCATGGCCTCGTCATATAGGCTCAAGGCTTTTGCCCGGTCCTGGATCTTCAAAATGTATCTGACATAATGAATGTGCCACCAGGCGAAATCAAGCTCAGTTTTAGCCACCATTTTATACTTTTCCAGATACAGGAAATAATTGTCACTGCTTTGCACAATTTCCTGCTCATAGAGAATTAGTATAAAAAAGTAAACCAGCTTCTGCCTTTCTTCATCTTCGCCAGCTAGCACCAATGCGTTTGTCAGCCGACTGAATGCCTCGCCATTCCCTGGGTCATTGAATATCAGGAAAACTCCTTCCATCAGGTTATAGCTATAATTTTCGGGTAATGGTTTTGAGGCAAATTGCATATGCCTTATTCGGTCGTCAAGTGGCTTCTGCCCATAGTTTTTCAGCAACTGAATGACGAACTCCAGGTGTTCACGAGAAGCACTATCGCTATCCACTGCTGGCAGGTAGTGATAACTACGCTCAAAATCGAACCGCAGCAGTGACTGCACAAACTGCGATCCAATTTGCTCGCTAAAACCTCTTGTCGCTAAGGCTGCAAAAAAGAGAGTGGCGAAGAGTCTCCTCAAGACCCAATGAGCAGCTTATGTACAGCAGGAGTACAACCCAGCGTAATATCCGAGCCGCCGCCGGTAGAATCAGCCGCCACCGGATCCCACACATTCGCTTTCACCTTCTCGTCCAAATAGAAATCCCTGGGGCCGAAGGGGTCAGAATCCCGAACTAACATGGGACCCGACGCGATAGTTGTGGAAGCACCTCTAGCAGGCCTCACATACGCTCCATCCCTTTCATAGAATTCACTGTCAAATTGACCATTCACAAAAGCGCCCTTCCTTAAAGCATCTTTCCTAGCGTTTGGTTCTTCCGGAATAGTCGTGATGGCGGGGTTCATACGCTGCAATTTCCGATCAACACGAATGTAGTTTCCATGTTGGAGTGGTTGCAAATTCCTGATTTTCGCAACATCCAGGTCCAATCGGGTCAACTTAGGATTTGTCTGATTTTGCGATGCGCGGACCCACAAATTCATTTGAAACCCGCTTACCTCGCCATCCTTCCATGCCGGCTCATTGCCTGACTCAATAAAAATTTCGTTTGGCTTATGGGGATCAGGAACGAGCTCCAGGTTGACCGGCCCTTTGTAATTCACCCCAACGAAAGTGATTTTATCAAGCGTGCGGGTGCTTGCGTTGCTTTGTTCATGCCAGCCAAAATTGATAAAAACACCAAAGAGGGTTCCGTACAAATGCGTTCCATATAGAAATTGAAATCGATTCTTGTCATCATCATCGCAAAGGCTGAGGTTGGAGGAGAACTCGATCAGTTCTTCGTTACTTTCGTTTGCCATTTTTAAATTCGGTTTAGTTAGTTGGTAATATGTTTAATCCAAAAATTACCCATTTCCATCAACAATGAAATACTGATTTCTAGGTATTTAATGCACCGGTATTAGTCAACTTACAAGTGCCAAGGGACGTTGCATTTCAAAAACCCCACCTTCGAAACACATCCGTACGAGGTGAGCCGTGTTCCTGGCATTCACCTTTGTCATCGCATTCCGCCGATGGGTATTTACTGTAAAAACGCTTATAAATAGCTTGGTAGAGATCTCATCACTGCTCAGACCTCTGGATAGCTCCTCCACTATCTCTATTTCTCTTTCCGTAAGTTCTGTTACTGCTGCCATGTGCTTCTTCAATTTGGTTTAATCGCACTACCAAATTGAAAAATGACTTTCTGTAAAAGAATTTGGTTTTGTGAATGCCCTGATTTCTTTGTGAAATACGCCAAAATGCGTACGAACAGAAATCGCTACTAGATAAATGTGAACTTTCGAAGAAATTCCTCCTTGTATGACGTACTTAACGGGATAGTCTTGTTATTTATAAAGATTCGATTACCCTCATATTCGTCCACCTTTGTGAGGTTTACCACATAGGATCGGTGGACTCTCATAAAATACGGCGCTTCCAAATGTCCTTCGAAATGCTTGAGGTTAATAGCCAGTGTTGTCACTCCCCTTTCGGTAATGACGTCCGTATAGCTGCCACTCGCTTCTGCATATTGTATGGCCTCCAGCGCTATCTTTTTGAATCGGGTACTTTCTTTAATGAAAATCGAGTCTCTCATTTTATAAGCCTCAGATTTTGGTGAACCCCCATTCTCCACCAAATTATTGAAGGCGACCTCAATGGCCATCTGTAGGTTTCGCTCTTCAAACGGCTTCACGATGTATGCTGCTGGCTTCACTTCCTTAGCTCGATTGAAAAAATTGTCGTCGGCGAAAGCTGTGAGGAAAATAACGGCACATTCATGCGACTTCAAAATACTGTGCGCCAAGTCAATTCCATCCGTGGACCCTTCAATATTTATATCGAGTAATGCTATATCGGCAGGACTTCCATTCAAAACTGACAAAGCCTCTTCCGCACTGGTGCACTGCCCTACTACTTCGAAACCTTTGCTCGTCAAAAGCTCTTTAATCTCCTCGGAAACAATCAATTCGTCCTCTACAATAAGCACTCTGATATTTTGCATGCTAGTCGGTTGGCCTGAGATGGAAATTTAATTTTTTGAGACCTAAGAACCAACGAAAAATACGTCAGCGAAAAATCTGGGGCAAACTGCATCTCAAAGAAAATTCTTCCGTATCATTACATTGTTATACGATGCATTGAAAAACTATGTATTCATCACAGTTAGTAAAAGGCACTTTTCAAACGATCATTCTTAAGGTACTGGAAAGCCGGGATCGCATGTACGGTTACGAGATCACCCAATGTGTACGGCAGCTTTCCGAAGATGAAATTGTGGTTACCGAAGGTTCCCTCTACCCCATCTTGCACAAGATGGAGGAAGATGGCTGGCTGGTTGCCGAGCGGATCAACATTGGAAATCGCGTACGCAGATATTATTCCCTCACCAAAACTGGTGAAGGCGTATTGGCAGAAAAGCTTTCAGAATTCCAGCGTTTCGTTAGCACCATGCAATCCATCTTTTTCCCTCAAATCAGTTAGTATGAAACTCAAAAAGGCACAAGTAAAGCAGATCCAAAAAGATCTCCGAGCCGCAGGCTTGCATTTCGACCCCCTCCAGGAGGATATGGTGGATCATATTTCGACTGAAACCGAACGGCTAATGGAAGGCGGCAGGCCTTTCGCAGAGGCGTACCGTCAAGCACTTCAGCACTTTGGGTATGCAGAGGTCATGGATACTCAAAAGGAAACAATCCGAACACTCAGTTCTGTTTTCCTCTTAAGGAGCTACCTAAAGACTGCCTATAGAAATTTATTGCGGCACAAGCGACACGCTTTGACGAATATATTCGGCCTTTCACTTGGGTTAAGTATTACAATATTGATTCTGATTTTTATAAGATACGAGGCCAGTCACGATCAGCAACACCCCGAGTCTAACCTATATCGTCTGGTATCGACACTCCATGAGAGAAGTGGCAAAACCACACCTACGGCGCTTACAGGAGCCCCTTGGGCTCCTATCATGGTAGATGAGTTTCCCGAGCTGCTAGGATCGAATCGGTTTATGAAATACCGCCTCGATGTACTGGTAACCAATAAGGCGGATAATAACGGCTATTATGAACCAAACCTCATGTGGGCTGATCCCGAAGTATTCGGATTTTTTGATTTACCCATGGTCAATGGCCAGGCTTCCCAGGCCCTGGTTAGACCCAACACCGTAGTGATAAGCGAGTCAATGGCCCAAAAGTACTTCGGAGATGAGTCCGCAATTGGCAAGTTTTTATCCTACGAAAACCGCGTGGATCTCGAGGTGACTGGTGTAATGAAGGACATGCCGGACAACATGCATTTTAAGGCTGACTTTCTTGCCTCTTTCAGTACACTAAAAAGCTTTTGGAGAATCATTGACAACTGGACCATTCTTTACTATTACACTTATTTCAAGGTGCAACCGGGCACTGAGGTAGCCACAATCGAGGAAAAATTCCCCGAATTCTTTGAGAAACATATCGGACCACAATGGAACGACGCCCGGAGCGCGAACCTTCAGAAAGTCAGCGACATACACCTGCATTCGAACCTGGACAGTGAGTTGAAGGCCAATACCAATATCAATTATCTGTATTTGTTGGGAACAGTAGCCTTTGTCATCGTACTGCTGGCATCCATGAATTTCATCAATCTCAACGTCGCTCGCTCCATTCAGAGAGCCAAAGAGGTAGGCATCAGAAAGGCCCTGGGGGGACTCAAGAAAGATTTGCTGATCCAATTTTTAATTGAAAGTGCCCTGCTGGTATTGGTGTCATTAGCGCTGGCAATATTGCTAAGTACGCTGATGCTACCACACTTTAACACCTTGATAGGCAAAACATTGAAAGTCTGGGACGCCAGTAATTGGTTCCTGGTGTTTCCAATACTCATTACCTGTTTGGGTATCACAGTTATCGCTGCGCTTTACCCGGCAATGTTGGCAGGTCGGGTTAAAATGGTGAATGCCCTGAAGGGTAGATTCGAGGCATCGATTTCGAAGTTTTCCATTCGAGACGGCCTGTTGGTTTTACAGTTTGCAATCTGTATTGCCCTATTGGCTTCTATACTGATAATAAAGGCACAGGAGAAATACATTTTCACAAAGGACGTTGGTTACGACAAGGAACAGGTTATACTGCTTCCCACGGGCAATCTACCCACCAGCATGCTCCCTACGGTAAAAAATGAACTAGCACGTGTCCGGGAGATCAGCCATGTTTCTATCACCTCACACCAGCTTGCAGGAGATCAGGGATATCGTGGATCCTATATTTTCTCCGGCGGCGAAATGGAACCAGATACCCTGGCCCTCGGCAGGCTACATATTGACGAAGGTTTCATAAACACCTACGGTATCAACCTGGTCTCGGGAAGAAACTTTGACGCATCATATTCATCGGATACAGCTGCATTCCTTGTGAATCAAACGGCATTATCCCTATTGGGAGTATCGAAAGAAAAGGCCCTGGATCTTACGATCACCTACTTGACGCAGGGAGAAAATGGACGGTATTTGCGGCAAGGTCGTATCATTGGCGTTGTGCAGGACTTTCATATGAAATCGCTTCATCATGAAGTAGCAGGAATGGTGATGGACATCCAACTTCCCCGGTCTCACTTCATCGCCTGTCGCGTCAAGACTGATCAATATGAAACGGCGCTTTCGGACATAGAAAACACCATGGCGCAGTTAGCTCCTAATTCACCTTTTCGGTATGATTTCCTGGAAGATCGATTTGAACAGTTATACGAAAATGAGAAGCAGCTAGGCACGGCCCTGTCCGTGGCCACCGCTCTGTCGATCACCATCGCGATCCTTGGCCTCGTAGGATTGGTGTCACAACTTGCTTCTGTCAAACGACGTGAAATGGGAATTCGTCGCGTGCTAGGTGCAAGATCTTGGGCAATAACCATGTCTCTTTCACGGCGGTATGTGCTCGCAGGTGTCATTGCCTCGCTATTCGCCACCCCTGTCAGCTACTGGTGGATGAGTTCGTGGCTAGAAAACTTTTCATATAGTGTCTCCATTAATTGGTTTACCTACCCTATCGCCGGTGCACTTGTCTTAGCCTGTGCACTTGGCACTTCGGTAATCATCATTATTCGGACGGCTCGAGTGAACCCGTCAAAAGTGCTGAGGTACGACTGACAATCCGCTACTTTCAGGTCATCTTTCTTAAACGATCATTCGCGAATAGGACCACCAACAAGGCACCTAATCCAATGAAAGCCGGCAGCATTGGTAAGACGTAAATCATGACACCCATAAATAAGAGCAAGGACACATTACAAGACAGCAGCACCTTGTACATAAATTCAGTCCGTGACCTGCTCCAGACCATGTTCATGAGCCCCAAATAGATTATCGCCAATCCAGAACCAAGAAACCACATTAACCTGGCACTTAATGCGTTAAAATCTATGATCCCGAATACAATGTGAACGATGCCGATGCCAACCAAGACAAAAGCAGAAATTTTGTTAAGCGTATTCATCATATTAAAAAATTGAGTTTTAGTGTTATAATTCTTGTACCCTCAGACGTGCTTCTTACTTAGAAACGTTAGTAGCTGTTTCCAGAAACTGTAGCAGCTTTAGGTTAAAATCATGCGGTTGTTGCATATTCAGCAAATGGCCAGCTTGTGGGAATTCAAAGATTTGTGCGTGATCCAGTCTCCGCGCCAATGCATTGACATTGTCATGGATATAGGAAAAATCCTGGCCTCCGTAAAACAGCGCTATCGGAAAGTTGAACTTACCTATTTCACCGAGAGGGTCCAAACATTGAATCTGAGGTGGACGCAAATGGAATCCATGCTGAACAAAATGTTTGAGCGACCGGTCCACATAGTCGTCAACAGTTGCCAACAAATGCGATTCGGCCTCTCCACTGGTAGTCATCAACTTCAATGTTTCCAAAAGCGCCAAAGTATCCGTTTGGTTAACCGCTTCGACATACTTTTTCAGGTTTGCCAGATACCGAATATTTTTCTCTTGAAACCCCACCAATCCCGGGCTGACCAGGACCAACCGATCGATCCTCTCGGGATGTGCAATTGCATAATCCAGGGCTATAATCGCCCCTAGCGATGAACCGACCAAAGTCACTTGATCAATCTCCAACGTATTCAAAAAGAAATGTAAGTCTTCTAAATCCTTGGTGGAATTATTTGACATTTTGGAGTTGCCATGTCCACGCAAGTCATAACTAAGTACTTGAAAGTCTCTGCTTAGGAAATCTTGCTGCGCCCGCCACATTTCCTTGTTTAAGCCCCCTGCATGAGCGAAGACTATCGGATTGCCTGCACCACATTCAGAGTAAGCCAGATCGTTCCCAGCGATTGTAGTGATCATGTTATCCTTACATGGAACAGCACAATGCGAGAGCAGGGCAGATATGAGACCATAAAGAAGTATGTTTTTCATCTTAAGCACTGGAACATCTATTGCTTTTGCTGTTCTAGAAAACTCATCCCTCCTTTCAGTCTCCATCCTGCTTCTGTTCTTTGCCAGACATGATAAAATTTTTCCTCAAAATCTGAAGAAATACCCTCCCTGGTGGTCATATGCCACTGCGCATGATAGTAAACATGACCTTGATCTCTGTCAATTGACACTGACAAGGGCCTTAGCCTGTAAGTAGTAGCATCTGGAATCATCATGCCAACAAACTCCTTTAGCGATCCTTCAATTTGAGCTTTCGAACTGGGAGTTTCCCGGAAACTGGGCCAGCTAATATGATCCTCGTGATATAAACCAATGTAAGCATCGATATCAGCACTCTTTACTCCTTCCCAATAGGCTATCTCCATCTCCCACAACTTACGCTCTTCTGCGGTTTGCTGTGAGAAAACAGAAAAACCAGCGAGGTATGCTAAGCCCAAAAGGACTATTCTGAAAAAGGCTCGTTTCTTCATGTTTGGCTTTTGCTTTTGCCACAATGCTAGGGAGCCAAAAGCCAATTTTTAGTTCGTAAAAACTGGTAACAGGTACCTGATAATTATCTAAGACTCAATTCTATTTGTGTGTTGCTCCTGAAATGCTTTGGGAGTGGTGTTAGTGCTTTTATGAAAGGACTTATGGAAAGTACCCTTGGAATTGAAACCCGAGTCAAATGCTATCGCCTCGATCTTGTAATGTTGAAACTTCGGGTCCAGAAGCATTTTCTTCGCATGTTCCACGCGATACCCATTGACATACTCGTTGAAATTGGCTCCAATCGCAACTGAAAATACTTGAGATAAACGATGTGCCGGTTCCGCTACTTTCTCGGCAAGCGATTGGACCGTCAATGTCCGGTCCAGGAAAACCTGATCATCCATAGCCTTCCGAATTTTTGACTCGATGGTCGTCATCTCCTCTTTGGTCAAGCCCGACCGTAAGTATTTGCCCCCTACCTTCTTCAGAAATTCGGGGTGGAAATACAGCGAGTAACCAATAAAAAATGCGATCGAATTGGCAAAGAGGTAGTAATAGACCAATGATCGCCAGCCTCCATCAACATAAGCCAACACAGCCGTACTGATTGATGCAAATGAGTAGATGGCAGCCATGGCGATGATGTATATTTTTTCATTGCTTTCCGCCTTAGCCAAGTGCCTTCTAACATATAGCAACAAGAACATGCCGTAGCAAAAAATATGCAGTGCCCTGGTAATACCTATCGGTAAAATTCGAGTGACGTAGTTATCGCCCATGTAGATAATTCGCTGGGCTCCAGGTAACATGAACATATCCCACATGAGGAAAATCACGATGAGCATGGGAAGCAGGTGAAAGGCATCTTTTCGGCCTGGCGAGGTACCGTATAGATAACTTCTCAGGTGCAGAAAGAAAATAGGACCGTATAAGAAGCCAATTGGAAAATAGTAGATGCCTATCCACCCCGGATAAGTATGGGCCATGGCACTCGTCGAGAAGAGAAATTCAAAAATCTCTATGCCAAATAAAAAGATAAAGGCCGCTATCGACCTGTTCCGAAAATCATCTTGCTTGAAAAATACTCCTCCCGCAATAAAGATGCCCAGGAGCCCCTGAAATAGCAAAATATATCTTAGAACCGTCATCAACATCTCAAGCTCAAAGAAAACATGATAGTTTGGATTAGGAAAAATTGATATCTATGTATAAAACCTATAACCGGATAACATGAGTCAAAAGCAATCATTTGATGTGGTAGTCATCGGTGTAGGCACCATGGGTGCGTCGGTTGCGTACAATCTGGCCAAATTGGGATTAAGCGTTTTGGGATTGGAACAATACGACATTGTCCATAACCATGGCTCTCATGGTGGTAAGACCAGGATCATCCGAAAAGCCTATTTCGAACAGGAGGCTTACGTTCCGTTGCTGGACCAGGCTTACGGGGCCTGGAGGGAGCTTGAGGAAGAAACCGGGCAAAAAATATATCACCAAACAGGTCTCCTGTATGCTGGGGAGGCCAATTCGGAAGTAATCAGCGGTGTTCGCTCCTCTGCCTCAGCACACAGTATTTCAATCCAAAATTGGTCTCAGGAGCAGTTGTCCAATGAAATTCCAGCCATTCATATCAGTGGTGATCAAACCATCCTCTTTGAGGCGGAAGCTGGGTTTCTCCTTGCAGAGGAAGCCATTTCGCTCTATGCCAGGCTTGCGAAAAGCGCTGGCGCTCAGATCAACACCGGCGAAAAGTTGGTGAGCTGGGAAGGTAAAGGAAAAGACATCACTGTTACAACAGATTGCCGTACCTACAGCGCGAGGCGCATTGTTTTCACGGCAGGCTCAGGAACCTCCGACCTTATACCTAAGCGTTCCCTGGACTTGAAAGTCACGAGACAGGTTCTCGGATGGTTTAAAGTAAAAAGTGAAAGCCCTCCGGAGCTGCCCTGCTGGCTTGTTGATTCTCCCGTGAACGAGGGCTCCTTTTACGGGTTTCCCGGAAGATCATTTCAGGGTGTACATGCTTATAAAGTCGGCCTACATGCGCCGGGCGCCGAGACCACTCCCAATACCCCCGCTCGACAGGTCGACCAAGAAGAAATCAACTTACTCAGCGGATTCATGGAACAGTTTTTAGCCACAGAAAAACTGGAGCTCGTCTCAGCGGGGACGTGCCTATATACCTATTCTAGCGATGGACATTGTGTGGTAGACTTTTTGCCGGCAACAGATAAGCGGGTGATCGTTGCCGCCGGTTTCAGCGGTCATGGGTTTAAATTTGCAAGCATTTTCGGTCTTAAAATCGCCCAAATGGTAGCTTCAGGAAAACCAGATCCTGATCTTGAATTTCTAAGTCTATCCAGGCTTAGTCAGTAATCTAATTATTGCAGGAAGGAAGCAACTATCTATCGAAGCATTGAATCTCTAATTCAATGGCTATTACTTCTCTTCTACTATTGGGCGGGCTGCAGGGCGGGTTGCTTTCTTCCCTCATCTTGTTGAAGCGTAAACAGCATGCGGCGAATATCTACCTCGCGTGGTTCATCCTATTGCTTGCTTTAGGTGCCTTGATCGACAATAATTTGGTTTCGATCTCAGAAGAGGTATTCATTTGGTTGTGGGCTGGAAACGCTTTCCTCTTCGGTCCACTGTTGTTGCTATACCTTGTAATAGTCACAGCGCATCGGAAGGTGACCATCGCATATATCTTCAGGCATTTCTCTCTATACCTGGTCATTAAGATTATGCTGATCTTCCTGTTTACCTCAGGATACCACGAGCTACCTTCTGTGAAAGCTTCCTCCTCGTTCTTCAACCTATTTCTCGCGGGATATCATTTGATTTATGGATTGCTCATTGTTCGCGTCGCGTGGTTCGGACAGCCGTTTCCATCTGCCGCCGCTCGCGTCTGGGGTCATGGGTTGGCGTACATATTTCTTCTATACGCCTTGCTCCTGTTCATTCGACGAATATGCACAGAGGTGCTGTCCGTGGACCTAAGTGCATTTGACAATTATGTTTACGTCGGCGCCCTCGGCCCAATTTATTGGATGACCTACCAGCTGATCCATAGGCCAACGCTGTTGAAATCAACTTTGAAATATCAAAAATCAAGGCTCTCGGAACAACAAGTGAAGCAAATCGGCAACCTAATCAAACTGAAACTTCAGGACAATAGAAATTTTAAGGACGCAGAATTGGATGTTGATAAACTTTCAAGGATAGTAGCCGTGCCCAAACACCAGATCTCCCAAACGCTAAGTAGGCACTTCCGAAAGTCTTTTCACGAACTGATCACTGAAGTCAGAATAGCTGAGGTGACCAGAATGTTAGCGTCTCCGCAACATAATCACCTCTCTATTTTAGGTGTTGCATCCGAATGTGGATTTCAATCCAAATCCGCTTTCAACAAAGCTTTCAAAAAAATCACGGGTACCACACCCTCCGCGTACCAAAAGGTATCGCAATCTCGATTCGAGTAGTGCACACCCATGGGGTGAGGCGCTTTTGCGATGATACCAGTTCACGTTTGTACTAAAAACACAAAATGAAAAGATTATGTCTATTGCTTCTAGCAACTGCCTGGGTACACGTCGCCTTTTGCCAACCCTCCATTGCTGTCTTGGAACAACCTTATATCACCGTCAAAAATGGGCTTCAAATGCTGGATTTTGATTTTATCGTCACCGGCCCGGGAAAGGGTAAATATTTCCTGGACAAAATCACTTTAAACGTGACCCATCATGGAAAAACTATCCAACGGTACAAGATTGAAGACGAAGGCATGGTATCCCCTTTTTCCATGTTCCCCAATACAAAATTGAAACGGTCCAAGCAAATCTCCATTTTCAATCCTTTTTATCTATTTCCTTCGAACACACCGCTGGAAGAGCTCATTTACGAGTTTACTTTCACCCATTCAAAAGGTACGAAGACCGTCTCGACCAAGGTCCAACCAAAGGAATTCGAGCAGAAAACATCATTACAAATACCTCTATCAGGAACAGTCATCATCGATAGTGGTTATGATCACTATGCACATCATCGCCGCATTAATACCGCACACTGGGGCATGCGACTTCTTAAAATACGAAACAACATTACCAGGTATGCGATAGATTTTATGCCCGCAACAGCAGCTGGTGTGGTGCTCCACAACGATGGGTCTAGCCTGACCGACTATCCTGGATTCGGTCAGGAGGTATTGGCCACAGCCGATGGCACGGTGGTCGAAGTTGCTACCGGCTTCCCAGACAATGAAGTAAATGAGGGTCCTCCGTATGGCTTTTTCAAGTTTCTAAAAAACCCTAAGCTCGCCTCTGGCAATTATATCCTCCTCGATCACGGAAATGGTGAAATGAGCCTATTTGCCCACCTTCAAAAGGGAAGTGTGAAAGTCAAGTTAGGCCAACATATCAGGGCCGGAGAGTCCATAGGGCGAATCGGCAACTCCGGTGACTCGACGTATCCACATTTACATTATCAATTAGAAAACGAGCATTCGCTTAATGCTGTCACATTCCCTCCTACGTTTTCAGGGATTATGACAATTAACGGCCAGGAGGTGACCGCCCCTCAATTCTGCAACACCGGGGACCTGATCAAAACGTCAAAGTAGGCCTAGTTTCGTTCGAAAAGTGTATTTTCGGTTTGCTAGGCGATGAAAAAGACCATTCTCATATTTGGCAGCCTTGCTGCTATCATTACCTTGTTGTTTGAGCTGGTCAAGCTATCAGTGAAAAGTCAAGCCGACCTGGTGGACTTGTATGTGGTGATATCAGGACTTGCCTTCGTGGGCTTAGGGCTCTTCTTGGGCAAGTTTTTTCATCATAAGCCGAACAAAAGTGCGCCACCCAAGCCAAATACTTCCTTGACCAATCAGGAACTTAGGGTTCTTATACTTATGAATGATGGTCTCTCCAATCAGGAAATCGCCGGAAAGCTCTTCATCGCCGAAAGCACCGTCAAGACGCATGTGTCGAATATTCTTTCAAAACTTGCAGCAAAACGAAGGACTGAGGCCATAAAAATCGGTAGAGACCTGGAGTTGATCGCCTAACGGCCAACTAGTACTTTAGAAGGAATTTTCAAATAGCACGACAAATCATTCTTTCGACCGAGGTAGAAATCATCAAAAAGGGTTTAGAATAGCCAAAAATCAAAACCCTTAAAGATGAAGAATATATCCCTCCGATATGGTGTATTGGGAGCCACAGCTTCGATCTCTCTTGGTCTGATCAACTGGTTCACAGTTTCGCGGTGGTACGGACCCGCTGCCTCCCAAGCGCTCGGCTATTTGTCCATGATCGCAGCGCTGATGTGCGTACCCTTGGGTATCAAATATTTTCGGGATCATATAAACGGTGGTGTGATCACCTTTCTCAAAGGGATCACCGTAGGCTTTGGGATATCAGGAATTGCCGCGCTCGTAATTTTCATTTACGGGTTTCTCTTCTTCCATCTAGCCGGAGATCAGTTTTTGGAATGGAATAGGTCGTGGGCCACGCCAGAGGAAATTGCTGCGATGGACCAGCAAATGGCTTCCATGCCCAGCTTCGCAAAAACCTCCTGGTTCAATGGGTTCATGCTGGGGCTGACAATGTTCATCATTGGGGTGATTATCAGCGTAATAAGCAGTATTACTTTGAGAAAATAGGAAAATTTAATTCAATGACTACAAAAGAATTAGTGCTCGATTGGTTTGCTAAATGGGATAGCGGCGATTTCAAAAACCTTCCGCTATCGGATGACTTTCAACACACAAGTCCCTATGGTACGATCAATGGAAAAGCCAAATATCTGGGTATTGCCGAAGCGAATTTGCAGTTATTCCTGGGGAACGAAATCCAAATTCATGATCAACTTTTTGAGGATAAGAAGGCAGCTGTCCGATACACACTTCAAAACAAAAACAAGGCCTTTACAATGGAGGTAAGCGAATGGTTTTATATTTCCGATGGCTTGATCAAAGAGATTGTTGCTTATTACAACATCGATGGCGAAATCAGCGAAGACCGTCAGCTTTCGAGCAATTCCTAAACTATTAAGAACAAAGTGCCTGGTGATCTTCGTGGAAAGAGGGACGCTTTACCATCGGCAATAATTCCTTTGGCATGAAAATCTATATCCGCTAGTTTTAGCGAATTATATTTCTGCCATTTCGATGAAAAAACAATACCTCCTACTGCTTGCCACTATTCTCATTTTTCAACGGGTCTGCCAAAGTCAGACTTCAAACCCAGGGAGGCTAACGATTGACAGGATCTTCTCGTCGGGCGAGTTTCGACAAGAATTCCAGGCCCCAATTAGCTGGATAGAACAAGGCGATTCGTATGTGATTATCGAAGCTAATGACCAGGGTTATTCGGAGTTAGTCAAATACAACAGCGCATCTGCAACCGCCGGCATATTGCTTTCTTCCCAGCAATTGACGCCCGCCGGAGCCGAAGAGCCTCTAAATGTGGAAAATTTCTCCATGTCAAGTGACGAATCCAAGGTGTTAATTTTTACCAATTCCAGGCGCGTATGGCGCAGCAACACCAAAGGTGACTTCTGGGTCTACGACCTTTCAACCAACCAACTGACGCAGTTAGGGAAAGATTTTGGCGCTTCCTCCCTCATGTTTGCAAAATTCTCCGGTGACAATCGATTTGTGGCCTATGTAATGAACTTTAACTTATACCTGGAAGATTTTACCACAGGTGAAGTAACTCAGTTGACAACAGACGGCACCGGTGACATAATCAATGGCACTTTTGACTGGGCCTATGAAGAGGAGTTTGGTTGTCGCGACGGATTTCGTTGGAATCCGAATGGTACGAAGATCGCGTTCTGGCAATTGGATGCAACTGAAATAGGGAACTTTAGTATGATCAACAATACCGACTCGATCTACTCCCAGGTAATACCTGTACAATATCCAAAAGTAGGTCAGGATCCTTCTTCAGCTAAAATCGGCATCGTAACCATCGCTACAGGTGAAATTAACTGGGTTGATTTGGAGGGAAGCGCTATTCAAAATTACATTCCGGGCATACAGTGGTCAGACAATCAAACACTGCTCATACAGCAGATGAATCGCAAGCAGAACCACTTGAAAGTATGGGCACTCAACAGCGATGATCGTTCGACGCGATTGGTTTATCAAGAACAAGAAGAAACCTGGGTCGATATTCAATATCCGGATGTATCGTCTTCCAACTGGGGGAATAACGATCTGGTCCTCGTCGACCAGGGTAAATCTTTCCTGCGAATGCGGGAAGACAACTGGAGAAGTGTCCACAAGATCAATATAACCACCGGCAACAGCGTGCTCATAAGCCCCGAGAATTACGATGTAGCTTCCTTTGCAGGTGTTTCTGAAAATCACTTATTCTATATCGCCTCGCCACAAAACAGTACCCAGCGATACTTGTTTCAAGTAGATCTCAAAGGCAAGCAAAAAGCGAAGAGGCTTACGCCAACCTCCTATGCAGGGATCAATACTTATAATATATCCCCCAATGCGAAATATGCTTTACACACAAACCGAAGTGCGCTGAAAGCCCGGGAAGTGACACTTATAAAGCTACCTGATCACGATGTGATCAAAAATCTGATCTCCAACGCCGCTTACAACAATCAGTTAAAATCTTTGGATCTACCTAGTGTAGAATTTTTTGAACTCCCAATTGGGGATGGCCTGGTGGTCGACGGACGTATGCTCAAACCTCATGATTTTGACCCCTCAACGCAGTACCCTGTTATATTTCATGTCTACGGGGAACCTTGGGGGCAGGTAGCCACCGACAGTTGGATCGGACTGTGGAACGTGATGCTCACGCAGCTGGGATATATAGTCATTGATATCGATAATCGCGGGACACCTTGTCTGAAAGGTAGTGAATGGCGTAAATCGATCTATCGAAATATCGGGAGGATCAACATTGGAGACCTGGCGGCCGCCGCTGCCGAAGCTTTGAAAGAGCCTTACTTGGATTCGGAAAGAGTGGCCGTCTGGGGATGGAGTGGCGGAGGCTCATCTACGCTGAACCTGATGTTTCAACACCCTGATATTTTCAAAACCGGGGTGGCAGTCGCCTCCGTGGCTAACCAGCTTACCTATGATAATATTTATCAGGAGAGGTATATGGGATTACCACAGGAAAATCAGGAGGATTTCGTGGCTGGCTCCCCCATGACCCATGCAAAAAACCTGGAGGGCAACCTACTGGTCATCCATGGCACAGCCGATGATAATGTGCACTTTCAAAATATGGAAATGCTTGTCGATGAGTTAATTGCAAACAATAAACAATTCGACATGATGTCCTATCCAAATCGATCGCATGGAATTTTCGAGGGTCGAAATACGACAAGACATTTGTATACGCTCATTACCAACTATTTTCTGGACAAGAATCCGGTTAATCCCAAAAAACCATAAAAGGCCGCTTTTAAGAAAAATAGCTTCCCATATGTCGAATTAGCGTTTTACCAGGCTACAAATGTTCAGTTGTTTGTCTAAATTCGAATCATCCGCTTCTTAGACTCAGCCAACTATAGACATGCGAAGTAAAAGTTTAACCTGGTACAGCGGCACCGATGGTGTACGTGGCTTTGGCCTCGTGCTATTGCTATACCAATTGTTAGCTTTTCCCAGCTTCCTTCAGGCACAAGGCCCAAGTGACAGGGGGTTGAACCCAAGGAAATCCCCAAGTCAGTACATACTCCGGCACTGGAATACGGAAGATGGACTTAACTCCGAATCTACAAATGACATACTCCAGTCGAGCAACGGATACATCTGGATTGCCACCTACAATGGATTGCACCGGTTTGATGGTCGTGACTTTACGATCTTCAACAATCAAAATAGTCAGATTCCATCGTCAAATGTTCTCAGACTTAGTGCGGATAGCAAAAACAGAGTCTGGATAGGCACGCTCCATGGACTGGCCGTCTGGGATCACGATTCAATCCACGTTCCCGAGCCTCTTTTGACCATGAAGGACGAAGCCGTCGAGGCCATGTTAGTGACAAGCTTGGATGAAATTTGGTTCAGCACTAAGAATAACCGCATTTTTCTATACTCCAAAAATGTTTTACGCGAGCTTACGGCGGATTTTGGCATTCCCAATAGCACTGTTTTAACAATTGAGGAAGCGCCCAACGGGAAAATCTACTTTGGTACGGATGACTCTCAATTACTGGTCTTCGAAGACGATAAACTGCGGCCCATACTCCACACCAAAGAGCTGAGCGGTATCAACGTGTTATTGTCAAAAGAGAATGGCTCTGTCCTGGTTGGATCGGGCCAAGGGCTGTTTCAACTAAGCGGAGAAAGGCTAACCAAGCTACCCATTTTGGCGCACATTCCTATCATATCCCTACTTAGCCAAAGGCAAGACATTTTGTGGCTCGGCACCATGAATGGCCTCCATCGCTACAATTTTGAAACAGCAAGCCTCCACTCGCTTACAGAGGAAGTTGGGTTACCCAACAACATCGTACGGGGAATGATTTTCGATGACCAGCAAAATCTCTGGGGTGGTACCTACAGGAACGGCATATTTTACATCAGCGACGGATCCATTGCCAGCTATTCCAAGTCGACGGGGCTTTTTTCGAACATTATCACAGGCATTACTCAACTTCGGGATGGTGGCATTATTCTAGGCAATGAGAATGGTAAACTGAATGTCCTCCGTGAGAGTGAAGTCTCGGAGTACGCCATACCATATCCACTACCCAACGCTAGACTAAAACATCTATTCACCGACAGTGATGACAGGCTCTGGGCAAGTACTTACGCTGGACTTTACCTAATCGATGGCAACAACTTCAAAAAATTCACCGTGGAAAACGGTTTTCCGGACAATTACATCCGGATGGCCTATGAAGACAAAGAAGGGAACATCTGGGTTGGTTCCAAAAATGCTGGACTCATCAAATTTGACCGTGACTTAAATTGGAAGGTGATCAATAAGGAAATGGGCCTTACCTCTAACTACATCATGTCCATAACTGAAAATCACAAAGATGAATTGATCGTGGGAACATTCAACGGGATCAACTTTATGCAACAGGACCGTGTGGTGAAGTCTATAACAGTTGACGATGGACTGCCTTCCAACTTCTCTTTCACCACCTTCCCCACGACCAAATACCTGTGGATTTCTTCCAACGACGGCCTTATAGCGTACAGTGAAAATAGAACTGTAACCTTCAGCACAGAGAATGGACTACCTTTTAATATCGTTTACGACATCTTAGCCGATGATCAGGGAAACTTATGGTTACCCGGTAAGTCGGCAATTCTAAAAATTAAATTAGCGGAGCTAGAGGCTGCGGCCGATCAGGGAGGTACTAGGGTGGCTGTGGAGCAATATGACCGTACTGAGGGTGTGAAAAATAGTCATTGCCTTGGAGCGGTTAGGTCCTTCAGAGATGACAGGGGAAGATTTTGGATTCCCACACTTGGTGGCGCCGTAAACATCGACCCTCAACTGGCCGGTCAAAGTTTAGGCGTATCAAAAACTATCATAGAGGCCGTTTACGCCGACGGTGTGAAAATTTCCGGCGAGGGTACTGTTCAGATACCTCCTCGCACAAGTCGGATCAACATAGATTTTACAGGCATCAACTTTGAGCAGATTGAAAAGATGCAATTCCGGTACAAACTCGAACCCTTCGAAGTGGATTGGGTCTTGGCTAATGATGAGCGAAACGCCCAGTACACAAATCTGGCTCCAGGGAATTATCGATTTGAATTGCAGACAGGCAGCAACGGAGTGTTTGAAAACTCCCCTAGCGTAACAACGATCGTTATCGAGGCAGCCTGGTGGCAAACGCTTTCTGCTAAAGTATTGGGCATACTGGCACTGGTAGCGTTGGGAGTTATCATCAACCGGTTGAGACTCCAGACCCTTCGTGCACAAAACCGCCGGTTAGAGCAAATGGTCTCTGCGCGTACCAAGGCACTGGAAGAGCAGAAAGAGGAGCTGAGTGAGGCACTTTCGCAACTCTCCGCTGCACAGCAGCAAGCGATTCAATCTGAAAAAATGGCCTCGCTTGGCGTGTTAGCGGCGGGGGTTGCCCATGAGATCAACAATCCCCTCAATTTTATATTAGGCAGCTCACACTTACTCAACAATGTCTTACTTAATGGTGAAAACGCTGGTGTAGGAAACGGATTAACCAAAACAGAGTTAAAGACTATTCTTGATGATCTGAGCATGGGGACTACACGAATTAAGAAAATAGTCTCCAGCCTCAATTCTTTTAGTCGCACTGACCAAGATGAATTGGTGGCATGCAATATTCCTGACATCATTGAAAACTCTTTAACGATCCTGGCACATGAAATTAAGGGTCGTATTGAGATTGTAAAAAAATTTCCGAGCGAAACAGTTCAGGTCAAGGGTATTGAAAACAAACTTTACCAGGTGTTTACCAATTTGCTGACCAACGCGATTCATGCTGTACCACAAGAAGGGGGCAAGATAACTGTGGAAATAATTCGCAAAGACAATCACAGTCAAGTCCAGGTAATTGATAATGGCGCGGGTATCCCGAAAGCACTCATCAATAAAGTGTTTGATCCATTTTTCACCACCAAAGAGGTAGGAAAAGGAACTGGCCTCGGCATGACTATAGCATTTAACATCGTTCAGGAGCACGGTGGAGAAATAATAGTAGACTCTCAAGAAGGCCTTGGAACTACTATTACCGTCACGTTGCCGAACGGGTAGAGACACATCATTTTTCTATTCTTATAATCGCCGTAGGGCTACTCAAAGTAAGTTAAAGCCAATTTCCGACTACCATTTATCGGAATAATTAAAAATTTTCACACTATAATGCAACATGACGCTTAACATTCAGTTAATATTGCAGTCCCATCGAATTGAATTCTCATGAGAGTTGCCTTCAGTCAGGTAGATGACGAGCGCGTAAAACGGAGTTTTACAGAGGTGTTGAGTCAGTTTCAGGTTTTACATCCTTTTGAAGTAGTATTAAAGCAACGACCTGTCAAATCTTCCACCATGCAGGCTCAGCCAATCATCGACCTGAGCAATGTTTTCAGCCCTGGAAAGCGTTACCAGGTAAAGCTGGCGGTTTACCTAAAGGATAGTCAAAATCTGAAGGTTGCGGATCTTCCCGATGATGTATTGGCAGGGTGGTTCGCGCATGAGCTTGGACATGTGGTAGACTACCTACCCTATTCTAACCTAGAAATGGTCGCATACGGATTGAAGTACCTGTACTGGCCAAAGTTCAAAAAGCAGTCCGAACATACGGCAGACCACATCGCAATCGCCAATGGCTTTCATGAGGAGATCATCGCTACGAAACGCTTTATCCTGGAACACGACTTGCTGAAGGAAAGGTACAAGGAAATAATTCGGAAATATTATCTCTCCGTGGAGGAAGTCAAACTTTGCATGTCCGGACAAATAAGACTGCAGCCAGCACTTGAGCAATAACTGCTCAGTTTTCAGACATTAGCATCTTAGCTTTTTCTAAAGCCGGGTCCTGGCCCTGTTCTTTATCTTCTACCGTCGGTAAAATTCGGTAAGCTGGTAATGCCCCTTTGCCGAAATACCGATGACCTAAATTGGCCGTGGTGTACTTCCACATGGGAAGGTTCACACTGATTTTGGAATGAGGTAAAACAATTCTTTCCGAATAACCACTTGTATTGCCATCATAACCACCCCCGGTTTCCTCACCAATCAGAACAGCCAGCTCATGAAAGTCTAAAAGCGTAGCCACATCGGCGCAAGTAGAAAAACAACCTCCATCGACCAGCAAGTAGGTTTTACCACGAAAACGGTTTTGCTGCGGCTTCCAGATACCTAACCCCTGGTGACTCATCATAAGGTATTTTTCATCTTCTACTACCACCCTACCATAGCCTTTGTAACTCGGCGTGACTTCAATTTCATGAAAATACCCGAACTCCTCACGGGCAAAATATGAAACCAAAAGTGCTCCGTAATTGTCTGTACCCCCTCCATTTTGTCTCAGGTCCAACACCAGGTTTTCAACTTCTCTTTCCCGCAGTTCACCAAAACTTTGCGATAAAAATGATTCATAGTTTGGAACATTATAAAAGGCTCCAATTTTCATGTAGCTGTAATTTTCTCTGTGACGGAGCAGGAGCTGTGTATCCGGTTGATACATCGGTGGAAGCCTCTCCACTTCCTCAAGCGACCTGCCCTTCAGTTTAACCTCACGGCCCTGGTGTGAATCAAAAACCGTGACAATATCAAAATCTTCAGATACAGGGTCGACAAACAAGTTGTAGTATACATGAAAGTACCGCTGACATTGCAACCGTTTACCGCTTTCAATGAAGCCGTCACCACTGAGGTGGCCGAAGATTTCCGAGACGATCTCTTGCACTGGCTGATTGTTAATACTTAAAATCTCAGCGCCGGTAGTAATTTTTTCCGATGCTAAACTCGCATCTGCAACAAATACCCGATTGCCAACAAAGTGAACTCGAAGCGGCAGAAAAACGCTTTCCTCACGCAGGGTCCTCATGAGTCTCTCAGGTATTTGCGTCCTGGTATGTCCGCATTTCACATCACTAATCAGAGACGTAACCGATCCAAATAGTGTCAACAATGAGGTATTACCCACATTTTCCCTGGCTAGATCGAAATGCCTGCTGAGTGTGTCCGGGGAAGTATACCTGTCTATGCCCGGATGAAATTTGAGCAGTTGCTCCTCGAGGAAATCAAGGTCCTTCCTTGCCTCATCGTCAGTGAGTTCCTGCCCCCTTGAAGTAGAATAAGAGAGAAAAAGTGAAATAATGAAAAGTATGCGATACACAAAATAGGTAAACGAACACTTTAAGGAAAGTTCAGCCTACAGGACGGAAACTTGCGCATCGCACACTAACAACGTCTTTCGTGGAATATACCTGTTAGTTTACATATTGAGGCACTCCCTGATTTCCATGGTAGTAGTGGGGTTCTCCAAAGCGGGACAGGCCTTAGACAATTCAACGGCCTCGTCCAGCGAACTGGCATTGACAATGAGGTAACCACCCACATTAATATTGTCCTGCTCGTGTCTGCCATTGGTGACACCATCAGCTTTCACAATCTTACCGTCACCAAAAGGAAGTCCATCAACAAGTTTTTCTCCAAGACCGCCCATATAAGCACCCCAGGATTCCATAACTGCTCCTCTTTCCGCTTCGCTTAAGCCCACCATGGGATCACCGACATTTCGAATCAACATCATAAATTTTGCCATAATTGTAAGGTTTGTTTTTAATATTTCTACTTTGACGACCAAAGCATCCGTATTGGGACAAGCATGTTGTCATTTTTTTTATGAACTACCTTTGATATGTGCTTATCTGGGTCTCTTCGATTCTTCTTCTGTTTTCAGTTCATCAGCAACCAACGTTGAATACAAAAATCGTTGAGTACCTAGACGGTGTAATGGGTAAACGGGTGGACCGTGGGGAATGCTGGGATTTGGCCGTTGGAGCTTTGACCTATTCAGGAGCTTATTTTGACCGGTCTTCCAAAAAGAACCTCAACGTCTATGGTCGACTTGTAAATCCTGATGTGGAGGCCATTCTTCCGGGAGATCTGATCCAGTTTGAGAACGTCAAGTTGGAGTGGAAAAAACAATACACCACCTTTCGAGAAGAGATGAAACATCATACCGCCATAGTCTATGAAGTAAATGGTATCGGTGATTACCGCATAGCTCATCAAAACACCTCAAAATGGGGTCGAAAGGTGGGTGTCAGCACTTTTAAACTGTCGAGAGTAAAAAAAGGGAAAATCATGTTTTACCGGCCTATTAGCAGCCGTTGATCACAGTGTTACTTTTTGAAAAAAAGGCCTTCCGGCCTATCAACAGTGTCGCCCCGCGGCTACCTTCGTATTTGTACTTAATACCTCTTACCCCTGGCTTGTCAACTCGTGCTAAGGAACGTCTTTTTGCTTCTTTTCATCATCATCTACGAATTAGGTAGTTGCCAAACCTTAACGTTCACACTCCGGGCAAAAGTCGTAGACGCTATTTCTGATGAGCCTATCGCTTTTGCACATATCAAGCTTCAAGGCAAGGCTATCGGCACCACATCCAATCTCGATGGAGATTTTGAGCTCAAACTAAACGCCAAAAACGACATTCCCATTGTTATATCATGTATTGGCTATAAGTCGAGAATTGTCGAACCTGCGGACCTGCAAACAATCGACAAATTCCGCCTCACCCCACAAACCACCCAACTCGGCACCGTCACTATCCGGGCAAATACAGACCGCACAACTAAGAGAGACCCGGCCGAGCGGATCGTGCGAAAGGCAATACGCAGAATTAAGAAGAATTATTCCAATGACCCGAAAAGGTTTCCGACCTTTTACAGGCATTACTGTTCAGAAAACGGTAACTACGTTAGGCTTATAGAAGCGGCCATTACCTTAGCCAAAGACGGCAGATCTCCTTACGAGGTGCTATTACCCCAGGATAATCTGGGGTTTGATGTTAAGCAGTTACGTCGAAGCTTCGATTTCACCGAAAACGCACGGTTATCGCACCCTCCCATTTCGTTAAACTACCTGTTAATTGGAGATTTCACAGCTTACAACTACAATCATCCTTTTCAACATCCCGGTGCTAAATTCACCATGATCGATACCACATCGATTGGAGGTGATGAAGTCTATGAAATACAATTTAAGGCCTCAGTACCAACAAAACAGAGGTCCTTCCACGGTAAGCTATACATCAAATCAGATGATCTGGCCTTCATAAAAACGGAGGTATATGAGCACAACAGTCAAACCTCGACCTACGACAGCACAGGAATACAAGCAGGAAGAATTGCCCTTTATCGCTCATTTGATGAAAAATATTACCTGGACAGAATAAACGTAGACGTAAATGCTCTCCACCTGTCCTTCGACACCCTAAAAAATGTCTTGGATTCTGTCGTTCACAATTCCCATATCGAATTGCAAGTGACTAACATCCTCACTAACAACAGCCGAATCAAAAGTGGCCGTGAGCCTACGGCTCAGGACCTACTGGCGGTGGAGTTTGACTCCACATTTTGGGTAAGATACAATACGCTGGCACCAACCAAACTTGAGGCTCAAATTATTAAAGACCTTTCGCGTAAGCTAGACCTGCAAAAACAATTCAAACTGTTCAAAACAGTGGAAGAAGGGGGAAAATCAATTATGGAATCACCACAGTTCCGAAGATTGGTAAAAAAATATGAGGAAACACCTACCTATTTTATCATTTGGTCCGTAGACTCTCCACCGAATTTTTTCGACGTGACTCCACACCGTTTTATGTCACGTAAACTAAAAAGAGGGAAAATGCAGCTCGTAATGGTTTCAATGGATCCAGAGTACTCCTGGCAGCGCAATCGGGAGTTGTATCAACTGAATCAAGCTCATATTATTCACGAACGCATAGACTTTGAGTATCAATCCGATATTATAGAAACCTTATTCGCAGACATTTTACCGATCTACTGCTTTTATGGTGCGGACGGCCACTTGATCACTGATGAGCCGCCGCTACCAAGCCATCAGGACATACAATTCCTTATGCGCCGGATCAGTCGATAGTTTGTTTCTCTAATACCAGGTAAAGCCTCTTTTCCACTAGCACAAACCCATAGGTTAGGACGGAAGATTCATTATCAGTTAAGAGGGTATAAGGTAAGCCCGATGATGTCCATGTCCCTAACAGTCTTGGATTCCCTATTTCCTTTAGATCCACAAGCAACCAATCCTTAGTCGTTCTGGTCAAATACAGTGGGCCTCGAAAATTCTGCTGTGAAATATGAAATGGGCTATCTAGGGCTTTTGGCATTCTGAACTTCAGGCCTTTAGCACCTTCGGAATCAAGCTGAAGAAAGTAATTGGCTACCAAGTCTACCCCCTGCTCCTGCACCCTATCGATTATAAGCTCCCGGAAACGATAAGCCGAGGCCTCCGTATTAGAGAAATTGTCTACCCGATCATTTAGTGTACCTTCATCTACGTCAAAATCCCTTCTCCCATAACGATTGAGATCGATTTGATCGACAAGACTTTGCTGATCGGATTCTCGTTGCATTTGACCTCTCACCTCATAACTTTTTTCATAAGCCTCGAGGGAAATAGTAATAGCCTCCTCATCAAACTTTACCGCGTCAAGTCGACCTTTTAAGTGCCTTGGGCGCTTTTTTATTTGGATCGGAAAATCAGTAGTCAATGTGTACTGATCCTCTACCCCTTCAAATTCCGCTAAAGGATACAATCGGTGTTCCAATTCATTCTCAGGCCCTTTTATTGTAGCAATTGCTTTGACCGTCTCCAAATTGGCCTTTACAACCGTTGCTGCGGTGAGAATACCACGCGAATTCTTCGTAAAAGCTACTTGACCCAGGCTTTCTTCAGGCAAAAAGAGTTCATAGTTAGCTGCCACTCTGCCATCCCTGTTGATGGATCGTAGGACGTAGCCCTGATAACTGCCAAAACTGGTTCTCAACAAAATATCAAGCGTTCGACTGTTTTCGTCAAAATGTAAGTAATCGATGGACTTAACAGGCTGGGCATGTCCTATTGGCAAAGCCTTCATGGTGCCGGTCTCCGCATCCAAACCGAAAGCCACCGGTCGGTTGCCAACGAAACCACTGACCCAATGCGTGTCTTTAAAACCGGTGAGTCTGTTGGCGTAGAAGGGTTGCTTAAGTTGATAGCCAGTTTTGGCATAATGACCGTTGAGCCGAGCTATCTCCAAAACTTGAAATCTTTTTTGCCCTTTACCGGTCAGAAATAGTGTTAGCTGGTCATTGAATATTTCTGCCACGGTAAGTTCCAGCCCCGGGACCGTGATGCCTACCGCCCATTGTTCCTGAAGTTCCTGGTCAAAGTGGATAATATCCAATCTTTCTCCCTTGAGATTCCTAAGTACAAAGACGCTTTGTTCATCGGCACAGATTCTAACTCGCTCTTCTTCGGGGTTGAAAGCGAGAAAGGCCCGATGCAGCGTTTGGCCTTTCAAAAAACTGGAGAAAACCAGGAGCAAACAAATAAAAGGCAAGCGCATCACGGCTAAAACTAAAGGCAAAAGCAGGCAATCCCTTGATTAATATTCGAATTACCAAAAACTTAACATTGGAGTCCTGAGAAAATTCTAATTTTTCGCCATGGAAATGTTAGGTATTGATATTGGCGGCACGGGTATCAAAGGTGCCATCGTAGATATCAAGAAAGGAGAACTAGTCACCGAACGAATAAAAATCAAGACTCCTCAACCCGCAACGCCAGAGGCTGTAATTGCAACAGTAAAGGAACTGGTGACGCAATTTGCCTGGAAAGGGAAAATTGGCTGTGGATTCCCAGCTGCCGTTAAGCATGAGATTGTAAAAACCGCATCAAATATTGACGCTTCCTGGGTAGGTGTCAATGCCGCCAAAGAAATCAAAAAAGTTACTGGTTGCGATGCCCATTTGCTCAACGACGTAGATGCAGCTGGACACGGAGAGGTAGCTTTTGGAGCTGGCAAGGGCCATCATGGTACGATCATCATGGCAGCTTTTGGGACAGGGATTGGCACCGCGATTTTTACAGAAGGCCGGTTGGTACCAAATTCCGAGTTAGGACATCTGAGGCTACACGGCAAAATAGCAGAGCATTATACGGCCAACTCTTCCAGGGAAAAGGAAAACCTCGACTGGGATACATTTGGTTCAAGAGTTAACGAGTATCTACAAAGGCTCGAATTTCTGTTTTGGCCAGACATGATCATTATTGGCGGCGGCGTTTCGAAGAAATATGACAACTATTGTCATAAGTTCCAACTGGAATGTGACGTGGCACCAGCAACATTACGAAACAATGCTGGCATCATTGGTGCAGCGTTATCAGCGGCTGAAACAATTTAGTAATCTACCATTCTGAATGAAAAACACCCGCTTTGTCCAGCCGTTCGTAGGTATGAGATCCAAAATGATCGCGCTGTGCCTGGATAAGGTTCAATGGCAATCTTCCGGTGGTTATTGCCTGCAGATAATTTAAAGTCGAGCTCAGAGCCATTGCAGGGATATTGTTGTTAACTGCAAAGGCAACCGTTTGCTTGAGGTCTTCTAGCCCCCCTTTCACCCCTGAAGCAAAATCTTCGTCAAAAAGTAAGTTTGAAAGGGTCGGGTTGGCCTTGTAAGCATTTCTCATATCCTCCAGAATTGCCGACCTAATAATACAGCCTCCTCTCCAGATCTTAGAAATCGTTTCAAGATCAAGGCCATAATCATATTCCTGCGAAGCGGCCGCCAGTTGGGTCATTCCCTGTGCATATGAAATGATGAAGGAGACATAAAGCGCCGATTCTACTTGATCGACATTCAGCAAACCGCCGGGGCTCGCTTTTCGACCGTACATGTTTTCAGCCTTGACTCTCTCCTCTTTTAATGCAGACACCTGACGCATACTTACCGCAGAGTCAATTGCAGGAATGGCCACACCCAAATCCATGGCATTTTGAGAAGTCCATTTGCCAGTACCTTTTTGCTTGGCGCGATCCAGAATCTTGTCCACCAAGTCGCCCGTACCTTGATCATCCTCTTTTTCAAAAATCTCTGCTGTGATTTCAACCAGGAAAGACTGAAGACGCCCCTTGTTCCAGGAGTCAAAAATCTCATGTAACTGGTTATTTGACCTTCCAAGCCCCGTGCGCATAATATCATATACCTCTGAAATCAATTGCATCATGGCATACTCAATACCATTATGAACCATTTTTACATAATTTCCTGCGGAGCCGTTGCCAAGAAAGGCGACGCAGGGGTCGTTCCCTACTTTGGCGGCAGCTGCCTCAAAAATCGGCTTTACGATCTCCCATGATTCCTTGCTACCCCCAGGCATCATACTTGGACCAAAACGCGCACCTTTGGCACCACCGGACACCCCGCAACCCATAAAATGGATCCCTTTTTCCTGCAATAGCTCGAACCGGCGATCGGTATCACTGAAAAACGAATTACCACCATCGATAATCAAGTCTCCCTCTGCTAAATGAGGGGACAAATCCGCTATAACGGCATCAACCGGGCCTCCGGCCGGAACCAGCAACATGATCTTCCTTGGTTGACTGAGGCTTTTTACAAATTCTGCTTTGTCCGTAGTTGCGTCTACTTCTTTGCCTGCTCCCTCATTTTTGAGTGCCTCCACCTTTTCCGGATCAGTATCCAGACCAATTGCAGAAAATTTGCTGTCGGTGACATTCAAGATAAAATTGCGGCCCATAACTCCGAGGCCCACCAAACCAAAATCGTAAGACATTTCCTATCCAAAATAAGTACGCTGCCAAGTTATAAATTCGGCTGTGATTATTCGAACTTAATTCGATCTAATCATTGGGAGGGAAAACTGGTTTATATTCGAGTAGCGTGCAAATTTGGACGCAATCCCGTTTAAATTCTTCCTACTCGAGAAAAACATATGTCCACCAAAATTCCAAACCAGGTACTTGTGATCTTCGGTGCTTCCGGAGACCTTACGGCCAGGAAACTCATACCTGCAGTTTTCAACCTTTACAAAGGCAAACTACTACCCGAAAACTTCGTCGTACTTGGTGTTGGGAGGTCGGACCTGGGAGACAAGGGCTTTAGGGACAAGGCCGTATATAGCAGCGATTTTCTAGATATGGAAGCCCTATCGCAAGAAGACATTGACAAGTTTGCCGGGATACTCGAGTACCAAACCATCGATACCGCCCAGGAAAGTGCATTTGGCACACTGCGTGATCGACTCAAAAAAATTCAAAGAGAAAAAGATACTGGCGGAAACTGCATTTTTTACTTATCGACACCTCCCAGCTTATATGGTCCGATAAGCCAAGGGCTTGCCAATGTAGGCCTTAACAAGGAAGACGATGGATGGAAACATTTGATCATAGAAAAGCCATTCGGATACAACCTGGCCACTGCTCAAGAGCTAAATAGCGCATTGAAACAATGCTTTGGTGAACATCAGATCTACCGAATAGATCACTATCTGGGCAAGGAAACGGTACAAAACTTATTCGTCACCCGATTCGCCAATAGCATTTTCGAGCCCCTATGGAACCGAAACTACATTCACCGGGTGGAAATTACCTCCGCCGAAAGTGTTGGGGTAGAAAAGCGAGGTGGTTACTATGACAACTCAGGTGCCTTGAGAGATATGATCCAAAATCACTTATTGCAATTGGTTTCTCTTGTGGCCATGGAACCACCAGTGCGGGTCGATGCGGATAGCATAAGAAATGAAAAATTGAAGCTGTTTGAATCGCTTCGTCCTTACACGACCGAGGATATCCGCAAAAACGTAATTCGGGGCCAGTATATGCATTCAAAGATTCGCGGAGAAGAAATGCTCGGTTATCGGGAAGAGCCAGGAGTAGACCCAAACTCCAAAACAGAGACTTTCGTGGCGATGAAATTCTACATCGACAATTGGAGATGGGCAGGAGTTCCCTTTTACATACGGTCCGGAAAGCGGCTGCCAACCCGGGTGTCCGAAGTGGTTATACACTTCAAACCCAATCATCACCACCTTTTTCCCAAGTCCGAACTACACAATTCCCAAAACATGCTGGTACTCCGGATCCAGCCAAACGAGGGCATGCTAATGAAAGTGGGTTTCAAAATTCCGGGAGCTGGATTCAACGTCAAAAATGTGAATTTGGACTTCCACTACGATGAATTGGCTGATGCATACGTTCCTGAAGCCTATGAACGACTTATCCTTGACGCCATGCAATCTGACGCTACACTTTATGCCCGTGGAGACAGTGTGGAAGCTGCTTGGAAATTTATAGATCCGATACTGGACGCCTGGCAAAACGAGGACGACATACCCGTTTTTGGATATCCTGCAGGCACCTGGGGGCCTGAGCACGTCGATGATTTGATCGATGATGACAACATGCACTGGCGATATCCGTGCAAGAACCTTACCGACGATGGAGAATATTGCGAATTATGACACCCGAAATTCGAGTTTATAAGAACCCCAACGAAGTAGCTGCAGCCTTTGCAGGCTTCTTGATCAAGACCGTAAACCGATTGCCGCAACCGACCATTAGCCTTTCCGGTGGATCTACCCCGAAGTTGCTTTTTCAGCATTTGGCGTCTTCATCAACTTCCCCCACAGACTGGGAGAAAGTGCATTTTTTCTGGGGAGATGAAAGATGTGTACCTCCAGATCATGAGGAAAGTAATTTTAAAATGACCAACGACTTTTTCTTTGGTCCCTTAGCACTGAACCTGGATAATGTTCATCGGGTCCGGGGTGAAGCAAATCCTGAAAAAGAGGCCAACAGGTATGGTAAGCTTTTGCAAGAGGTCTGCGCTGAAAAAAATGGACTACCTGCGATAGATCTGATGGTTCTGGGAATGGGTGATGATGGACACACAGCGTCGATATTTCCAAATCGTATGCAACTTCTAAGTTCCGAGAGAATTTGTGAAGTAGCCAACCATCCGGTAAGTGGTCAGCAGCGTGTAACCATGACGGGTCAGGTGATCAAAAATGCTTCCGAAATCGTCTTTCTTGTAACTGGCGAAAACAAGGCAGAAAAAGTAAGATCCATACTGAATGAGACTCCTGGCAGTGAATTGTTCCCGGCAGCTCACATCAAAGGCGAGCGGGTATTCTGGTTCATGGATGAAGCTGCGGCGAGTCTTATGAATCCATGAAGATCATGTCCGCAGCTTTTTCCGCAATCATGTAGCAAGCGGCATTTGTGTTCCCTGTCACAATGGATGGCATGATCGATGCATCCACTACACGGAGACCTGCAATATTCCGAACCCGCAATTCCGGATCTACCACCGAGCCTTCGTCATCCCCCATCCGACAAGTCCCAACCGGATGATAGATGGTTTCCACAGATTGCCTGATGTGTGTAGCCCAATCGTCGGCGCTATCAGAGTCTAGAGGAGCCACGATCTCTTTTCTGTACTCGCCAAATGCGTCACTTTGAAGCCACTCCAGGGCAATTCTCCCGCCTTTTATCAACTGGTTGAGATCATCTTCCTCTGATAAGAAATTAGGCTGAATTACAGGGACATCAGTCGATTTGGATGATCTTAACGACACTTGCCCCCTACTTTTAGGGTGTAACAACGACGGAAGAATTGTAAAACCATCGGTCCTCGGAAAAGTACTCAAATCGTAGACATTGTAATCATAGCCCTTTCCAACATGTAAGGGAGCAAAATGAAACTGGAAATTACAATCCTCACTGGTCGGATCTTCCAGGTTAAAAAAGGCTACGGCCTCCAGCGGGCCAATCGTCAAAGGTCCCCGCTTAGAGATGAGATACTTTCCAAGGTTCCAAAGCTGGCTGGGAGTGCTGATCACATGATTCAGACCCTCCTGGGAAGTAGAGGTGGCCGAAACGGAGTAAAATAAATGGTCTTGCAGGTTTTTACCCACTTCTTGATGATCGACCCTGACTTCAATCCCTATTTCCTTCAACTCCTCCGACGGGCCAATTCCTGAAACTAATAACAGTTGTGGACTATTGATCGCGCCTGCAGACAAGATTACCTCCTTATTTGCCTCAAGAATCTCCTCCGTTGCTTTCCCCTTGACTGACACGCCCGTGACCCGGCCATCACTAATCAACAAACGTGATACCGGGGAATTGGTGCGGACATCCAGGTTCGCTCTCAACAAGGCAGGTTTGAGAAATGCCGTCGCCGCACTGTGCCTACTACCTTTCTTAATATTAAATTGAAACCTGGAGACACCTGCTTGCGAAGCTCCGTTGTAATCGTTGTTGTAGGGAAGACCCCAAGCCTTGCCAGCCTCCAGAAAGGCTCGAGAAAAAGGTGATTCGAAACGATGGTTGTGCGAAACGTACAATTCCCCTTCCGCTCCATGGAATCCATGATCCATCTTGGAAATCACCTGATTCCGTTCGCTACGGATAAAATATGGTAATACATTTTCGTAGGACCATTGATTTCCCGCCACTTCTGCCCATTGGTCAAAATCCCGTTTATTGCCTCGAACATATGCCATAGCATTTGTGCTGCTACACCCGCCCAGGGTTTTGCCCCTTGGAATGTAGATGTTTCGATTGTTGACATGTGATTGTGGCTCCGTCCAATAGGCCCAATCATAGGGTTTGCCGAAAAGTTTACCATAGGCACCTGGTATCTTCAGAAGCGGGTCACGGTCCGGACCGCCGGCCTCCAGGAGCAACACTTTAAATTCTCCGCTTTGCGAGAGTCTGTTGGCTAGTACACACCCACTGGACCCTGCGCCAATAATGATGTAATCATAGGTAACCGGCATCTTGTTAAGATAGGCAATTACTTTTGTACACAACACATTCTGAAAACATGGCCCGTACTCCGTCCAATATGTTGCCCTTGGGCACAAAAGCCCCTCAATTTCATCTACCTGATACGCTGAACAACAATGAGCTTGTCTCACTGGACATAGCCGGTCCGGCAGGTACCCTGATTATGTTTATTTGTAACCATTGTCCATTTGTTATTCATGTAAATGAGGAATTGGTACAACTAGGCAATCAATATCAACAGCAGGGAATCTCTATTGTCGCCATCAGCAGCAACGACGTAACCAATTATCCTCAGGATGGTCCTGCCGAAATGACCGTTCACGGAAAGCAAGTTGGTTACCCTTTCTCCTACTTGTACGATGAAACACAGGAGGTAGCCAAGGCCTACGATGCAGCATGCACCCCGGACTTCTATTTATTTGATAAGGATCTTAGCCTGGTTTATCGGGGCCAGTTGGATGACAGCAGACCAGGTAATGGTCTTCCTGTTGATGGGAAAGACCTCAGACGCGCGATGGATGCATTGGTAGATGGACGTAATATTTCAGAATTGCAAAAACCTAGCTTGGGCTGTAACATCAAGTGGAAGTGATCCGGTGGATTGTCCCCCACCGAACATTTTATTCTCAATTTTGCAACCTACTGTAGCATAATGAGTTAGAGCACCTAACGATTTTTTTTGCTATGGAACAATTAGTTAGACAAATTACAGAGAAGTGCTATCAATTACCTGAGGCGGATCAGAAGGACGTGTTGGGTTTTGTGGAACACTTGATCGAGCTACGGCGCTTGACTGCCGAGAGTAAGCAAGCACGCGCACTACAAGAGATCAGGAAAGGTCTCCAGGAAGATTTAGCATTTTAGCTATTGCGGCTACATGACAATGGGCCAGAATATAATATCCACCCGGCGGTTTTTTAATTTTCCTACCCAGCTGTTATTGTCATATAGGGCGTTGTACTGCCCAAAATCCTTGATTTGAATAAGTTCTTCGGGGATGGCCTTATCCAGTAATTTCTCTATTACTGACATACTTCTTTGCTCGGAAAGCCATTGATTATAGTAAGCGCCACCAATATCGTCCGTGTGGCTATGGATGGTTATATGATATTGGTAGATATCCGGTATGGACTCCAGGAACTCATACACCTTTTCCATTTGCACTGGATCCACGTAATAACTACCCCCACCAAAGTAGATACTCATCAAAATTTGCCCCTCCGGCAACTCCTGCTGTTGCGCCAAAGCACCGAAGGTCACAAAAAGAAATATGATGGAAAGGTTGCGCACCACCTATGTTTTACGGGAAGAACTACTGAAAGGCTACATGGTTTGTGTTACAAAAGAGCCCGTTTGTCACAAGATAAGGCGGATTGAAGACAATTCAGGTCCTGGCAGTGACAGTTTCCTCCTGATATGATGGCAGCAGGATCGTGAATTTTGTTCCTTCACCTTCTGCGCTTTCAACAGAGATACTTCCCTGGTTAAGGTCAACAAATTCCTTTACCAACTGCAACCCGAGTCCCAGGCCTTTTTCCCCGGAAGTGCCCCACGTGCTCTCGCGCGCTTGCATTTTGAAAAGGTCACCGAGCTTGTCTTCAGGGATGCCCACCCCCGTATCCGCGACACTTATCTCAATCATATCACCAACCTCTTTGCCTCCGAAAGTGATGCTTCCACCATCTGGCGTGAATTTCAAGGCATTGCTGATGAGATTCCTGAATATCGTCATGGTCGTGTTTCTGTCTGACCACAAGTAGAGATTAGGAGCAAGCGCTTCAATGAGTTCGATGTTTTTGCCATTGGCCATATTACCAAAGGTCATGACCAGGTCTTCGCACAGCACACTGATATCCATCTTCTCGGGCAAATAAGTAATTTGCCCTTGCTGTTGGACGGCCCAGCTCAGCAGATTGTCTAACAGAGAAGATAAACGATCGGCTGAATCATCGATGTGACCTGCAAGCTCTTCGAGTTGATCAACCTGGCGCTGCTGCACCATGAACTTGATCAGCTTGGACACGCCATGAAAGGCTTGAACGGGTCCCCTCAGGTCATGGGAGATAATAGAAAAGAACCTGTCTTTGGTATTATTGAGGGCTTCCAGGGCTTCCTTTTGTGATTCCAATTGGATATTCACCTTTTTCTTTTCCAGAAAGTTTCGATAGACAATGATGGCAATGATCAGGATCAGCAACGCGAAACCGGCCACAGCAAAAAGGAAGTATTGCTGGTTTTCTTTTTGCACATTCGCCAGATCCAGTTCGGCCTGTTTCAACCCTACCTCATAAGCCGTTCGTTCGTCTCCTATTCGTCGGATTGATTCAGCGTTGATCAAACTGTCACGGTATGTATAATATTCGGTCTGGTATTTCAGGGCATTTACATAATCCTTTTGCTGCTCGTAAATTCGAGAAAGCATTTGGGCGCCATCTTGAATTTGCTCTTTCAAACCCTCACGTTTTGCCAGGTCATATCCCTCGGATAAATATCTAACCGCCTCCGATAATCTCCCATTTTTTGCCAGAATTGTTCCAAACTGCACTTTGCAATCTGCAATTGGATAATAATCTTCATAAGTTTCCCATTGTCTTATGCTCTTACCAAGTAAAAAATGAGCAGTATCTAGTTCGCCTTTCTGGGCGTACACCAGGGCGGTCGTGCCCTCAATGTAGGGGCGGGCAAAATTTGTGTTGTCGAGCAACAAGGCCTCACTCAAAACCAACAAAGCTGAATCCGGTTTTTCAAGGTAATAGTAGGAATTGCCCATATTGATGTAAATACCAGTTAAACGAGCTGTGTCTTTAAGGTTCTGGTATGTCTCCAGGGCAAGCAACTCAAAGGATAGCGCCTTGCTATACTCTCGGTTGGATTTAAAAGCTACTGCAATGTTCGCTAGAGCATCGCCCTTCGAAATTCCATCCCCTATAGAATCGGCAAAGTTCAAAAGCCCAAAATAGGTCGTTATGGCTTGCGGGATCTGCCCTGCTCGAACATATCCATAACTCATATTCTTGTAACCTGCCAGTATGCCCTGATGATGGCCCAAGGCTCTTGCTTCCTCTAGCAAACGATTGGAGTATTCGATTTGCTGACGAGGAGAGGTCGAGTGCTTAGAAACAATATTGAGCATCTCTATTCTGTCTGCTGAAGGGGATTCCAGCTTTGACAAGATATTAAGAGCACTGTCTGCTCGAGCCTGGTTCTGACCGTAGAGAGATGTGCAGAAAATGATAAGGGTAATAACAATTATTACCCTTATTAAAATATGGTTATCGGTTGTTGCTATCGAACTCATTCCGGTGGGATGTTCACCCCTGGGTCTACAGTCGTATCCGTATCTTTCGATTTCAGCTTAAAGACTATGTCATAGGCAAAAACAGCAGGATCTTCCTTGGTGGCATCCGGAGCCACTGGTATTCCGACAAGTGTGTCACCACTCTTCTTAGGTTTTTCCTGCCAGGTATCTTTCCAGTGACCTTTGGGCAGGGAGTAGTTCTTTTTGTTTTTGGTGTCTATTCCTTTCAATTTGTCAATCTGCGTGTCAAATTGGGAGATTTGCCATATTACCTCCTCACCAGAATTGCAGCCAGTTCGGGTCTCTTCACCCATTGGTTGAAAAGTGCCTTCCTTATCTACGGTTGAGTATTGAAGGCCATTATCATAAAGTAAGAAAATGTTTGCCATGTTGAATTGTATAGATTAAAGTTTAAAAATATTACGGAATTGATGTAGTTATCCCGTGCATGGCAGTCCATTGTGCTAAAAAAAGTCGGGACACGATTAAAACAGTTAGGTTAGCTCTAGTTGTGGCAGGCAAATTACCTAAAAAATACTACTGGCGAAAAAATGCCTACCGAAACCGAAAAAAAACTACCTGAACGTAACGAAGCCAACTTTTCTCCAGCGGATGAAGTGTTTAGTTTTGACGATATACATTAATCAAAATGAAAAAATCCCTATTAGCCATCCTGCTCCTATTTTTCGGGTCAAGCGTCTTGCTGGCGCAATCTTATTACCCTGATAAAACGTGGGAAACCAAATCCCCTGAATCCGTGGGGGTTTCGCAAAATGCGATCAACCAGTCAATAGACTTTGCCCAAGACAATGAATACAGTGGTGAAAAAGACCTTCGATTAGCTATCCTAAAGGCATTTAGCCGCGAACCTGGGCATCAGCTGGCCGGCCCCACCAAACGTCGGGGTGGACCAGCCGGAATGATCATCAAAGATGGCTATGTCATCGCCTCTTGGGGAGATACGAAAAGGGTGGATATGACCTTCAGTGTTACAAAAAGTTACCTATCCACCATGGCTGGCCTGGCCATAGACGATCAACTGATCAATTCAGTGGAAGATAAAGTCGATCAATACGTGTGGGACGGTACTTTCGATGGAGACCATAATTCGCAGATCACCTGGGAGCACCTGCTACACCAAACCTCCGACTGGTCAGGAACACTCTTTGGACTTGATGACTGGGCAGACAGACCAGCGCGAGATAAAACATTGGATGATTGGAAATATCGAGAGTTAAAGACCCCTGGAACTTCCTTCAAATACAATGATGTACGCGTCAACCTATTGGCTTATTCGCTGTTGCAGGTCTGGAGAAAGCCACTGCCTCAAGTACTTAAGGAAAGGATCATGGACCCAATAGGCGCCAGCACCACCTGGAGATGGTATGGTTATGAGAACACCTGGACCACTATTGATGGAGTAAAAATGCAATCGGTAAGTGGTGGCGGTCATCACGGAGGTGGTGTTTTTATCAGTGCGGAAGATCATGCCAGGTTCGGTTTGCTGTTTGCTCGAAAAGGAAAATGGAATGATCAACAGCTTGTTTCAGAAAAATGGACGCAAATGATCCAGAAGCCAACTCCGGCAATGGAAAGTTATGGGTATATGTGGTGGCTCAATAAAGGACCGAGAACATGGGAAGAAGTGCCTGATCATCTGTTTTATGCTGCTGGTTTCGGTGGTAATTATATTGTAGTCGACCAGCAAAAAGACCTGGTGGTGGTCACCAGATGGCTTGAGCCTTCGAAGTTGGCTGAGTTTATGAAAATATTATACGAAGGAGTGGAATAGTCTATTGAACCGTTACAAACCAATTAGTGATCAACCAATTTTTTGAATACCGGATCGCGTAATGTTCCATTGTTGGTGATCATTGAAAATTCCACTTCCGCGACAAGCCCTTGAGGAATCCAGGTTGTTTTTTTCTCCTCATGGGCCTCTCCTTCAAAGGGTTTCTGTGCACTCGGCAACTCTGCAAAGAGGGCTGAAATATGTTTTAGCAAGTGTTCATCAAAGCCAGTTCCTACCCTCCCCCGATAAATGAGTTCACCGTCTTTCAGCTCTCCTAACTGCAATGAACCGAAGTAAGCTTCACGTTCCCCCTCACCCTCCGAGTAACCTAGAATCTGAAAATCTCGCGTTTCCTTGACCTTAACCTTAATCCAGCCGTCCGAACGTTTTCCCGGGTAATATTTGCTGCCCGGATCCTTGGCCATGATACCTTCGACACCCAACTGCTGTGCAGCTGCAAAAAGCGCATCGCCATCTTCCACGATCTCGGAAATTCGGTAGTTCGTTTCTCTCCTGACGGAATCCAACAGCCACTCTCTTCTCCTCAAAAGTGGTTCAGTCAAGAGCGACTTCCCATCCATGTATAAACAATCAAAGAGATAACAGTAAGCAGGGTTTCTTCTGCTAACCGACTCGAAATCGCGCACATTCTTTGTCATCAACCTCCTAATCACCTTCTTGAAATCTGCCTTGCCATGCTCATCAAGACAAGCAATTTCACCATCAAAAACCGCGTTATTTACCCGAAACGCCTCCTCTGGCACATCCAACTCCGGAAACTGGGCGGTGATGTCATTCATATTCCGAGATCTAATGGTCAATTTGCCTTCGTTTAATGTAATAATGACCCGAATACCATCCCACTTCACCTCATACACATAATCACCTTTTGGTGGCTTTTTGGCTGAGTCTGCCAGCATAGGTTGCACTTCCTTCTCAAGGAAATTCACTTGCGGTGCATCCACACGTTCCAGTAGCCACTCCTTACCCTTCATGAGGTGCATCCGATATTCAGCAGAATGACTTTTACTGGACAATCGGAAGTAGAAGCCGTTCTTCTTTTCTTTCGTGATCTCATAACGGCCGGAATTATAAACCCACATCATTCCACCCCCATATTCTCCTTTCGGTATTTCTCCCTCGAATGAGAGGTACTTCAAGGGGTGATCCTCTGTTTGTACAGCTAGTCGTTTAACCCCGGGAGCCGGAGGCATACCTCTTGGCACAGCCCAGGATTTGAGTGTCCCATCCTGCTCAAGACGTAAATCGTAATGAAGGTGGGATGCATGGTGCCTTTGAATAACGTATCGGTTACCAGTACCATCATCGGAGACAATATCTGGCTCGGGTGTCCTACCGAAATCCCTCTTCTCCTCATATTCCTTCAATTGTTGCTCCGTTTTCCGCCTGGAGTTAGGGCCATGCTCCTTCGCGATCCGGGCCTTTTTATCCGTATGAAGTGCTATTGCCCAGGCCCGAATGGATTCCCATGGGTCCCCTTCTTCCTGGATCATCTGCAGGGCAGACCTAATATTGAGGTCCTGATTGCTGGAAATTTCCGTAAGCTTCTCCCAGGTAATGGGACATGAAACCGTGGCACCCTGCTTACCACGCAGACTGTAAGCGCCAATAATTGTCTGGGAAGGTCGATTTCGATAAATATCAACCAGTACACGTCCTTGCCTACCCTCTTTTTTGATGCTTAGTGTTACATCCTTGTTTTTTTGTAGAAACCCCGAGGCTAACAACTTGGCAGTTTGAAAACACTGCTCGAATGTATAATCAGTTGCCACCGGCGTGACTAGGTGTAAGCCTTTCCCGCCAGTGGTTTTTACGAACACGTGATATCCAAATCTCTCAAGATACTCCCTCAGGTGAAAGGCAATTTCTTTGAGTTTTTGGAAATCATACGCCTCGGGCGGGTCTAGGTCATAGACAATATAATCCGGGGCATCGGTATTGTGACTGATGCAATGCATCTGATGAAGCTCAAGGCAAGCAAGATTGGCGAGCCATGCGATGGTTGCCTCTTCATTAGCCATCACATATTCCTTCTTACGGTCACTACCCAAGCGAATGTAGTCGATCCAATCAGGGGTCCAGTCGGGTCTGTTTTTCTGGAAAAACTGCTCACCGTAAATACCATCCGGAAATCGAACCAAGGACAAGGGGCGTCCTTTTATATGACGCAAAATAGCTGGCGACATGTTAATATAGTATTCGATCACCTCCGCCTTAATCACGCCATCCTCCGGATAAAGGATTTTTTCCAGATTTGACAGGTCTAATTTACGCTTGCCTAATTCTACATGAACTTTCTTTTTCGCCATTCTGAAGGAATAAAAAAAGGTTGCCGAAGCAACCTTAAATATCCTGATATTAAATGTTTTTTAGTACTCTTAATATCGCCTACCTCCACCTCGATTTGAATCTTCCCGTGGCCTGGCCTCTTTGACGATGATAGTACGGCCGTCAAGTTCCGTGCTGTCCAACCCGCTTATGGCAGCACTGCCCTCCGCGTCGTTTGGCATTTCTACAAAGCCATAGCCCTTGCTACGACCTGTATCCCTATCCATAATAATTTTGGCGGAATCAACTGTTCCGTACTGTTCAAATAGTTGTACCAACGATTCTTCTGAAGTACCGTAGCTCAACTTTGTTACAAAAATGTTCATTAGAAAGTAATAATTAATATGATCGCCAAACCAGTCTGGACCAGAACTTATCTCAAAAGAGACTTTCCAGGAACCCGCCCAACTGAGGCAACATCGTAAAAGTAGGGGTTTTTCCTATCACGATGTATCAAAAATCAAATAATTGCCTCCAGGTAGGTATTCTGTTGACATTTTAGCCCAGAATATGACAATTACGGCTTGGAAGTTATACCGCTTCAGAAAGCTCAACCAGGTGACTGGTATCATTTATCCGTTCGATTTGAAACATGGAGCCAGTGGCATGCAACAAATAAAGCCCCAGGTTACTGTGCGGAAATTCATCCATCAGGGTAAGATCGTAGCCAAGCAGCCAGCTGATCAAAATTCTGATTGCCCTGCCATGCATACAGATAAGCACATCTCTTTCACCCTCTTCAGACATGATTACGTCCATGGCTTTCTTTTGTCTTTTCATCACCTCTTTAGGAGATTCTCCGCCGGCGACTGTCGCATCTAAATCCCCTGCTCGCCATTTCGCGACCGTTTCCAGGTACAGATTCTTGCTCTCTTCAGAAAAAGCCACTCCTTCCTGGCTACCCCAACTAATTTCGTCTAGTCCTTCCAATTTCTGGTGGGGTACTCCCGCTGCAATGAAAGCAGCCACTGACTGTTCGGTCCGAAGCAAATTGGAAGTATACACCTTGTCGAACCGGCAGATGTGGTAGGCATCGTAAAAAGCTTTGGCTTGCCGTTTTCCAAAATCGTTAAGTGGTGCGTTTATCCCCCTCCCCTGAACCAGTCCTTGTCTGTTGTAGTCAGTTTCACCATGTCTGACAATATATAATCGCTTGGATTTTGACACTCCCTGCATAAATTTGGAACATTTAGCGGCGAAAATAATCCACTGAATGTTTCCAAAAGACCTGTCTCTGAAAAACCTTAATGCCGTCGGCCATGGAAACATGATTTCGCATTTGGGAATTGAGATAGTTGAGGCAAGCGAAAATCACCTAAAAGCCAAAATGCCGGTGGATTCCAGAACAAAACAACCCATGGGTCTGTTGCATGGAGGGGCGTCGTTGGCATTGGCTGAGACCCTGGGAAGTTTGGCATCCACGCTCGTGATAAACCTGGCCACACACAGTCCGGTGGGTCTGGAAATTAATGCCAACCATATTAAGTCGGCGCGAGAAGGTTATGTTTACGGCACAGTGACAGCAATACACTTGGGCAAAAGAACCCATGTTTGGGAAATTAAAATACACAACGACGGCAACGAGTTAGTGTGCATCTCGAGGTTAACAACCGCAATCATTGAGAACAAATAGACTATTGAAAGAATCAACCGCATTTCAGTCCGCGAAAGACATCTCTCCCAGGGGTTTATGGAAGAAAATCCATGGTTCTGATATTCCAATTGTCAGCTGGCAATTGCCAAATGATAGTACCCGCCTGACCTTGTTGGACCTTAATTTTGACGAGAATCCGACCAAGAGGGAAATAGAAACGCTGCCTGCCGGGTTTCTCATCAACCCATTTGAACAAACGCATCCGCCGAAACCCTATTTCATCAAGGCAGATATAGTTATTACCTCCACGAAAGACGGATGGGATCACAGCGTTGATCCAAGTGTTGCGGCCAGAGACCTGGACCGACTAGAGCAGACCCTAAGTGCACCGGCTTCTGAAATGTACGAAGCACCTGATACTTTCGACGCACACGAACATTACCTGGACCTGGTTGAAAGAAGCCTTGGAATGATTGAAAAGTCACAATTCCAAAAGGTGGTACTTTCCCGGTTTGAGGATCACCCGCTACCGGCTGACCTGGACATCTACGAACGGTTCAACCGCCTTTGTGTCCAATACCCCAATGCCCTAAAGTACGCGTTTTATTTACCCGGCATTGGCACCTGGCTCGGTGCCACCCCGGAGGAGTTGATGACCATAACCGACAATAGATATTTCCGAACGGTAGCGTTGGCGGGTACACAGCCATTTAAAGACGATGATGATCTTGCCGAGGTAGCCTGGAAACAGAAGGAAATTGAGGAACAAGCCATGGTTTCCCGATATATCATTGAATGTTTTAAGAAAATCCGCTTGAGGGAATTCACGGAACAAGGTCCCAGAACAGCCAAAGCAGGCAACCTTGCGCACCTAAAGACAGAGTTTTTTGTGGATATGACAGATACCAACTCTCCTTTGCTTGGGACCACTATGCTCGAGCTACTGCACCCTACCTCTGCAGTTTGCGGCATGCCGCTGGACGCTTCCCTGAGGTTTATTCGAGAAAATGAGGGGTACCAGCGACAGTTCTATGCGGGATTTTTGGGTCCGGTGAATTTTGAAAACAATACCAGCTTGTTTGTAAACCTAAGGTGCATGCAATTGCTGAAGGAAAAAGGAAGATTCTACGCTGGTGCGGGTATTACCAAAGGTTCTAAGCCCGAAAAAGAACTAGAGGAAACACTTCTAAAACTTCAGACAATGAAAAATGTAATGCTGGCTGACTAATATGCATCAGCAATTATTCGATACTTCCGAAATCCTGAGGCAGCAAGGGATCAAATCAGCGGTGCTGTGTCCCGGATCCAGAAATGCGCCTTTGCTGATAAGTTTTGCCCGAAATGAGGGAATTGAAAAATACAGTATCCTCGATGAGCGATCAGCCGCCTACATGGCCATGGGCATATCGTTATCTACGGGGGCTCCTACCGTAGTATGTTGCACGAGCGGCACTGCCTTGCTCAACTTCGCACCGGCAGTAGCCGAGGCCTTTTACCAAAACATACCACTCATTGCTGTTTCGGCCGATCGACCCCCATCCTGGATAGATCAGCAAGATGGCCAAACCATAAGGCAATCCGGAGCCTTGACCAATCATGTGAAAGGCTCTTTTGACTTACCTGTTGACCTGGATCACACGGATGCGCAATGGGAATACCGACGAAAATTGCAAGATGCGGTGGCGCTAGCAACTACTGAACCACAAGGCCCTGTACACATCAACATTCCTATTCGGGAACCATTTTACCCGAAAGCGGGCAAGCATTTATCTTTTAGCAAAACAGTTTCAAAGCGAGTGCGGGTGGTAAGTAGCAGTTTCCTTCCTCAGGAAATAGCTATCTCGGGTAATCCCTGGAAAAGCAAAAAAGCAATCATCGTCGTAGGTCAACTGGCGCCAGAGAACTCGATCCAACAAGCACTTGCCGGTGTTGCCGCTAGCAAAGGCATCCCTATTGTCGCTGATATCACCTCAAATTTGTCTGGTGAGTATATCGTTCAGCATCACGACCTTTTCCTGGATTCCGAGCAAAACGATATGTTAGCTCCCGACCTGGTAATTACGCTAGGTAAATCATTGATTTCCAAATCGTTGAAGCTTTTTTTAAGACGGAACAAGGCGCCCCATTGGCACATTGGCAAACAAGGATCGGCCGATACATTTCAATGTCTGGCAGGGACTATAGCGACCACCGAACAACAGGGCCTGGAATTGCTTGAACGACACCTGCAAAACGACCCAGAGTTTTCATCCAGCTGGCTGAACAGTGAACGACAAGCGGCGAAAACCATTTCCGAAGTGGTGAAGGATCAGCCATTCTCCGACTTGTTGGCTTTCGATAAAATATCTAAATGGATACCAGAAGGGGTCAATTTGCACCTCGCCAATAGCATGGCAGTTCGATATGCTAACATGCTCAGGCCAAAGGCCAGCAAGCGAAAGATATATGCTAACAGAGGTACGAGTGGAATAGATGGAACCAACTCTACTGCAGTTGGCGTCGCCCTTGCAGAAAAGGCCCAAAACATCCTCCTGACCGGAGATTTGAGCCTATTTTATGACCGCAATGCCTTTCTTCACGATCACCAGGATTACCATCTGGGGATCATTGTATTCAATAATGGTGAAGGCGGGATTTTTGATCTTATAAAGGGACCAGAATCTATGGAGGCAGCGGAGCGAAAAACCTTTCTGAAAACCACCCACAAAAGAAGTTTTAAGTTGTTTGCAGAGGAATTTGGCTTTACATATGATGTAGCTGAAGACTTGGAAGGACTGGTAAATACACTCCAGAATAGGCCAGCGGGAAAGTGGCTGCTAGAGATTAAGACCAACACGGATGCAAATAAAAAAGCCTTCATGAATCTGAAGGCAGCAAAAGGAAAGAAGTCCCCCTGAGGGGACCTCTATCAACAACCTTTTCCAGAAAATGTCACCTGGTTACCAGTGATCTCATAGCGCAATTCGAAAGTCGCGGCAATGATTTCTACAATTTCTCTAGGAGTTTTCTTATTAAAACGCGCAGTAAGTTGACACTTATTCAACTTGTCGTTTTTCAATTTGATCTTCCAGCCATAAACATCTTCCATTACAGTAGCCACTTCCTTAAGGTCTGCCTCCATAAAACTCAACAAGCCATTGCTCCATGAAAGATAATTACCATTCTTGATTCTGTCTTTTCGGATCAATCCGGAACTCTCATCAAGCAAGCCTTTATCTCCTTGCTCCAGATAAATATTGAGTGGCGCCGTATTGTCTTTGCCTGCCAGAGATACTTTACCCTCTTCTACCAAAACCTCTGTCACTCCGGTAGGGCTGTAAGCATCCACAACAAAGGAAGTTCCCAGCACTTCGATCTCAGCATCTTCAGTCTGTATAACAAAGGGGCGCTGCTCGTCTCTGGCAATATCGAAATACGCCTTACCTGTCAGTATTACTTTCCTTTGTTCATCTGACATGTCCGCCAGCTCAAAAGTACTTTCTCCATGTAGAATGATTTTTGAACCATCCTCTAGTTCATAAGTACTGGCCATCGGCAAGTCAAAACCGCTCCTCAGTTCCATTGTAAAGAACCAGACAGCCATAGCTCCCGCTGCAACTATCATCGCGGCATATCGCAACCATCCAAAAGAGCGCCTCGACGTATCGATCGAATGAGTTTTGAGGATATCCTCCAACACTGCACTAGGTGCAGCAATGTGCCCACTCGACGATTCCAACCATACCTCTTTTGCCTCCAAAAACGCTTTTGCATTCTCCGGACTCTCTCCTCTCCAGGATAAGATTTCAGCTCTCTCCTGATCAGAAGAATCGCCCGAAAAATATTTGGCTAATTGTTCATTCATTTCTTTGTCTGCAGAAATTACTGGCATAACACCTAAAGATGTCAATACCTCTATCAAATTTATCGGATAATATCATTTTTTGGGTCATAATCTGTTGGTAATAAATCAGCGAACCTTTCCCAAGCCCAATATCCTACGGTAGAAACCGCCAATGGCAATGTAATATGTCCGTTGGCGTCGACGTTTACCGCTTTTTGTTTCAATTTTAGCAATGATCGCTGTTCATCAGGTTTCCTTGCTAAAAAGAAAATATTGTCACCGGTTAACAGGGCTCTTTGCTGAATTTCGCGGCTCATATTGACCATGTAGAGATCACTTTCTTTTTCTTTCACAAATTCGACGTAGATATACCCATCAAAAGACAAGGTCCATTCCGCGGACTTGCTTTTGATCAAGATATCCTCTCTTTTCAAAGGGTCCGAAGTATCATCGCTAATAAAGGTGAGATCTTCCGTTGCGTAAACCTTGAAGCCCTGTTTCCTTAGTTCGTCCTGCACAAGGGCTTTGAGGAAGTGCCTCATCGATCCCCGATAGGCTCGCTTCCGGTTTCTCTTCCACTTCCTCCGGTCCCTGGGTTCCAGCAACGGTAAGGGCTCAAAACGCACATTTCCCGAATACACAACCCCATCACTGAAGTTTTGAAAAAATTCCAGTTCATAAATGATCATGTACCCAAGGGCCTCATTTCTGATACGAAGCGGGGCTGTTGTTTCGGCGAAAAGTGTGTCCTTACTTTCGTCCGTGTAAAACTCAATGGCCTCCTGGTTGAGTATGGCACATCGCCGCGCATTGTAGGTATCTCCGAGAAACTCTCGCTGGAAAATATCATACGCCTGGGGTCGAGCCTCAGGAGGAACCCTGATCCATTTGGTGGACCTGATCTCAATCCCTTCCAACTCGTTTGTTCTCAGGTTCAACTCACCATTAACCACAGCAGCTCCGGCTTCTTTTACCGTGAAATCGAATGAGAATTTCTCATAACTCACGTGTGAAAAAACGACCATATATACTCCATATGGAACATTTTCAAATTTGTAATAACCATTGATATTGGTCACGGTACCTATTGAGGTACCGTCCAGGTAAACGTTCACCCCAGGTATGTACTCTCCGGTTTCTATATCTCTGGCCCAACCATACAGGGTAAACTTGCTCGGTCCCGGAGGTGGCTTGGCTTTGTTGTCATAGGCCCTCTTCAAAATGATCTGATCATTTGAAAATGTGTAACCTATGCCCGAACCTGCGAACAATTCATCCAGAAATTCAGGAAGTGATTGCCTGACAGCATCACAGGTGAATTTTCGATCGTCCGGGACAATTGCCGAATTATAGGAGAAAAAAAAGTTTGTTTTGCGGGAAATACTGTCAAGAATCAGCTCGAGGGGCTGATTGGTCATTTTTAATGTGATGTTGCTATTGACATTTTGAGCTTGAGCCAGGTTCGCGATAATAATTAGAAAGACCAACCAGACTTTCCGCATCAAAGTAGGTTTTTGTACGCACTAAGTTTCTCCCGTAGAACCTTTAGCGCCTTCCCCATCTGTACTTCAACCGTCTTTACAGATATTTCCAAGTGTTCGGCAATTTCCTGGTACTTCAGTCCCTCGTATCTACTCAGTTTGAATATTTCGCTACATCGAGGTGGCAGATTATTGACAGCCTCCATTATCCGATCCTGAATGTCGTCAGTTTTTTCTTCAAAAAAGGAACTCTCAGCCTTCTCCTCCATAAACTGCACCACATATTGCCGGTAGGAGTCTTTCACCTTTTCGTGCTTCAAGTGATTGAGACAAGTATTGTGTACAGAGCGGTATAGATAGCTTTTTATAGAAGAGTCCAAAGCGAGCATTTCACATTTTTCCCAGAACTTCACAAAGACTTCTTGCACAATTTCCTCTGCATCCTCTCTCATGTCCATGAACCTCATAGCATACGAAACCATGGCTCCGTAATATTCATTGAACACTAGTTCAAATGCGCGCTTATCTTTGTTTCTTAGTCTCTCTACAAGTATTACTTCTGTGTCAGCCAATTGGTGAATTATGTTAATTCAGGTCGAAAATCAAGTCTTTGACATTGAACAAATAAAAGAAAAAGCTCCCGTTGGATCAAACTTGTCAGATGATACCAATTTCGTTTTAAACTTTATTCACTCATGGACAAATGGAACTGAGCAATTTTCATTCCAGAGCTCTGGCTCCACTGGCAAACCTAAGAAAATTGTATTATCGAGAGAAGTACTTGCATATAGTGCAGAACAAACACTCAGAGAACTGGGCTTAGAAGGACAATCTAATCTTCGCTTTTTGCTCTGCATCAACCCCCGTTTTATCGGTGGTACCATGGTGATTGTCAGAGCACTATTGTCTCGGGCAGATCTGATCGTAATTCCGCCCGAATCAGATTTTTCAGGTCTTAAAAGCCCGATTCACTACGCGTCAATGGTTCCGCTGCAGGTTCAAAAGGTTCTTGTCAACACCCCTTCACTGTTTGAAGATATACAGCAGGTACTAATCGGAGGTGCCCCAATATCCAAAGAATTAGAAAGTCAGCTAAAAGACGTAAAGGCAAAATTTTATCACACCTACGGCATGACCGAAACCGCCTCACACGTAGCCATCAGGCCCATCGCTCAATCGGAATACAGAGCCGTGGGAGATGCGCGCTTCAAAATTGAGGACGGCAACTTGAGCATCACCGGCACCGTCACCGACGGGAAATGGCTACACACCAACGACCAGGTCATTTTGGAGGATAACCAAACCTTCTTGTGGAAAGGACGATCTGATTTTCTCATTAATACGGGTGGGATCAAAGTGGATCCTGAAAAAGTGGAAAGCCTCCTTGCCCCACAATTCAGCAAGCCACATGCCATTACCAGCAAAAGAGACGAGCGTCTGGGAAACATGGTAATATTGGTGACGGAAGAAACGCAGAAAAACTTAGACCTATCCGAACTAGCGCGGTACGAAAGACCTAAAGAATTGCTTTGGAATACAAAAGTACCTCTGACAGCATCCGGAAAAATTGATAGAAAAAAACTAATGAAACTAGTGGCACATGGCTAAATCAATAACCATTTCATTTCAAACCACGGACTCTCCCCCTCCTTTTGCCTATGCAAGTACTGTAGCTATTGAAATTGGAGCCGAGCACCTTTCGGTACATTATCAAAGAGAGTACCTACATCGGGAAGCTATCACCGATAAGGAAATCGTAGAGGAGGGGTTCACAGCCAATGATGACATAGAGTGGCAAGGGACCATGAACAAGAATTGGCAGGAGGCTATCAGCGATTTAGTTCATAAAACAGATTTGCAGGAAGAGTCGCCGGAATATGGTAGTGCATTGCACCTTATCCATGACCAAACCCAGGGCTATCCAGAGAATCTATCAGATTGGGAATACCTTTTGGAGGAGCTACATCAAGCAATATTAGAATCTAACGGTCAGGAAGCTCCGTTCACGTTGCAACTTTGGCAATCCGGAAACGTTACGCACGAACTTACGGCAAAGTTTGAAACCCGTACAGTATTTTTAAATGAAGCTCCCAGGCCCTGGAAATACCTTCGTGAAGTACTACTACTACTAGAAACCCTGGAGATAGATGAAACTCCGCTCACAAAGCCAAAAAGCAAAAAATTGAGTGTGACGATGGATGGTCTCAACTTCTTTGTGCTGAGATCAAAAGAATCCGAACGACAATTGCTAGCGCTGCTCGCGATAAATTAGCGCGCTTCCATGGTGATTTCGTTCAATTGTGCGTCAGTAAGGCCATAAAACCTGCCTTCTTCAAATGTGACAATACCGAACAAAGACAGCAGCAATATCAGAATCAATGACTTCAAATACCGGTGTTTTCTTTTCATAGCTTTTACGGTTTTTTCAAATATAACTATTTAAATAATAAATTGAAATATATTTATAAACATATTTGAACTGGAAATCTGCTCAACGGCTTAAAACCTTCCTCACGTTATTCCGGCCAAATAGTATCAACCTTAAATCGAAAAGAGTATAAATTAGTCGCGAGAAACTAATGCTATATGATGCGCATCACCTGGTCGGACACCTACTTTGAAGATGGCCATGTTCATGCACATATATCTGCCCACCGCTACGGTGGTGATTGAAATGAACGCTTACCCATGAAATTTTTAGACCTGCCAGGACGAATACTCTTTGCCGTGCCGATGATGATGTCGGGATTTGTGCATTTTTCTAAACCCAATATCATTACGAGGTTGGTACCCAAATACATCCCCGTTCCCGAAATCTGGGTTTATGTCACTGGCGTGGCATTTATACTCGCTGGAATAAGTATCCTGATTGGAAAAAAAATGAAGTTAAGTGGCACTATGCTCGGTATAATGCTACTTCTCTTTGCCTTGTCGGTGCACATGGATGGCTTCCTCAAAGGTAATCCACTGGCTTCCAGCCTGTTCATCAGGGATATGGCCCTTGCTGGTGCTGCGCTTTTCATTGGCAGCAAGGCAGCCGACTAAAAGAGTTGGTAGTTGCCCCCCCTTCGAAAGGCTAACAGGTTTTGTGGCGGCATACTCCGCCCTGCAAAATATTTTTTCACGGATTGATCAAACAGTTGCTTGATGATCAGGGAATAGTTTCCCTCACCACTCATCCTTCTGCCCCATTCACTGTCGCTTACATTGCCTCCATGGATCTCCGTAATCTGATGCCAGATCTTCTGAAATCTACCTGGATAATTTTTTGATAACCAATCTTTAGCAATCTCAGAGATTTGACCATTGAGTCTCACAATCGTATATCCCGCACGGCTGGCACCTGCCTCAGCTGCTGACTTTAATATTGACGGGATCTCGTGATGATTGAGCCCGGGAATAATCGGCGCATTCATGACTCCCACCGGAATTCCCGCCGCCGTTAACTCCCTGATCGCCTGCAGCTTATTTCGTGCCGAAGAAGTCCTGGGTTCCATCTTTCGTCTCAGCGACTCGTCCATGCTCGTGATGGAAATATAGACATGCACCAACTGATTCTTAGCCAACTCACGGAGGAGGTCTATATCTCTCGTAATCAATGCATTCTTTGTAATAATGCCCACTGGGTTGCGGTATTTTACAAATATCTTTAGGAGGTTACGGGTTATTTGAAGCTTTCTCTCCAGCGGTTGATAACAGTCGGTGTTACCAGAAAGCATGATACTTACCGGTTTCCACTCCTTCTTAAGAAATTGTTGCTCCAACAGCTCGGCGGCCGTTTTCTTAACTATGATCTTGGTTTCAAAGTCCAACCCTGCACTAAAACCCCAGTACTCATGCGTGGTTCTGGCATAACAGTAAATACAGCCATGTTCGCAACCTTGGTACGGGTTGATGGAATGTGTAAATGAAAGATCAGGGCTGTCATTTTTAGATATAATCTTTCGAGGAGTTTCGTGAAATACTTCTGTTCTGGGTCTCCCCGCAACCAGCGGCTCATCCAACCCCTCAATGTGCATGGCCGCGATTTCGTGCTTCAGGAATTTATTCTTGGTATTGATTTGAGCTCCCTTGCCCTTCAAGTAGTCTTCCATGAATACTAATTTAAATAGTATTCAGCTAAAAATATTAGTAAATCTAGAAATATCTACCTCGGCTTTCTACTAAAGCCCCAGGCCGTTCCAACCCCCACAATTGCGCCCAGGAGATGTGACTCCCAACTCACGCCATTGTTGACTGGCAGTATGCCGTACATGAGGCCTCCATAGAGCCCAATAACAATCACCGCGATCATTAAGGAGGTAAAATCTTTTCTGAAGAGGCCAATGGCTATGAGGAATGCAGCGAGGGCATAGACCAGTCCACTTGCACCAATGTGATAGGAGGACCTAGCCAATAACCAAACGAAGAAATTGGTTATTAGGTAGCATTGGATAAAGACCTGATTCGCGATTCTATTGTAGAACATGTAGAGCACACCACCGAGGAAAAGTAGTGGGAACGTGTTGGAGAGAATGTGCTGGAAGTTCCCATGAACTAGTGGCGCAGTTAAGATGCCAACAAGCCCGGAGGTCTGACGAGGCAGTATCCCCAGAAACCCAAAATCAAGACCGAAGGTGATCTCGATTGAGAAAAAGAGCCACATTAGAAAAGTGAACCGAATTGGTGGCAGAAATGAACTACGTCTGTCTTTTTTTTCCATAAACAAAAAAGCCACTCAATAAGTGGCTTTCTCAATTTACTATCTTTTTCTTATGCTCCGACCTTTTCCGGGTCGTTGATCATTTTGAGATCCATGAGTGTCTGCTCTTCATAACTCACTGAGAGGTAACCTAAAATTCCCCCGGAAGCTTCTGCTATTCGCTTTGCCAGATCCTTCAAACTTGCATAAAATTTAATGGCAAAAGGTCTATCAATCTTTGGCAGGATGAAATTGAGTTTTCTAAGTTCCTGCTCGATATCCTTATTTCGGTCTTTTGCATCTTCCGGGAGTTCGTCAATGAACTTGTTGAACTTCTGCTCAAAGTCTTCGCCCACCAATTTGTAATAATCGACCAACTGCTCCCTGGCCCGACTTTGCTTGCTTCGAGCCACATCTATCGCTTCCTTTCGCTCTCTGTTGTCAATTTTGCCATCAGCACCTGCTATCAAAATAGATACGTAGATGGGGGCCTCCAGCATTACCTGTATCTCATCTTCGCGAAGATTTTCAAATTCCTTAACTGTCATCAATTGCTAAAATTAAAGTCGCTCGAAATTATAAAAAAAAGCACTCTTATTTGGTGCCGTAGAACAGAATTTGAATTGTTGATCTCACTTCCTTTTGCGGATGGTGATAGTCTCCTGTTCACCCAGAAATTTTGGTCTGCGACGAAACAAATAAATATCAGCGACGGACAGTGGTCTGGCTAAATATTCTCTGACCCTTACCCACAGTGAGGAACTCGCACTCTCGGCCGCAAACCCGTAAGCTTTGATACCGTTTTTCCTGGCTATGAAAATAGCGCGGGGCAAGTGAAAGCCTTGCGAAATAATAAGAACACTATCCTGACCAAATACTTCACGGGAGCGTACTACAGAATCCAAGGTCCGAAAACCGGCATAGTCGAGTGTCATATCTTCTTCTTCTACCTCCATGGCAAGAAGTGCCCGTTGCAATTGCAATGGTTCGTTGTATTCCCTTTGGGCATTATCTCCACTCAATATCAGATGGCGAACGTAGCCTTGTTCATACAGCCTCGCGGCAGCCTTTACTCTACCAGCAAAGAATTGGTTTTCTGTTCCGTGTTCGGTCCACCGACTAGTTCCAAGGACAAGCCCCACGTCCATGGGTAGCGAGAGTTCTTCGGGCTGATCAGCTACGTATCCCCCGTAAGAAACAAGAATCAAGACATTACTAAGTACTGCAAATAGCAGCACTGCTAAAGTCAGGGCCCCAAGAAACCTAAAGACACTTTGCATTGCCTGGCGAGTATTCTGTCTATTAACGGGAACTGAATGAATTCAATTCACATTTTAATCATTTTCTTCTTTCTTTCCCCCGAAAAGACCCAATTGACTGTCTTCTTTTTCTACCTCCTCCTTTACCTCATTCTTGAGATCCTCCAAATCTAATGAGCCTTTCCCGGTCTCAATAGCCTCTGTTTCATTAATTCTCGTCATTTCTACTTTCACAAGCCCCTGCAGAGGAAACTTATTGCCCATGGCCTTCCATCCTTTGACATCAATAAGCTCATCAAGCGAGTACTCTTGATGAACATGCTTATTTTTCACGCGATAAGTAACGTTTACCACATGCTCTAATTCGTTCGTCGCATAAAGCAGCTTTGATCCTTTGTTTTCAGAGATAAATGGAAAGCGCTTATTGACAGTGGACGTCTCAATTTGAAACCTCTTTACATAAAAAACCTTATTGGCTCCATCCATATGGATGGCCGCAATGGGTTTATTCCCATCGAATTTCTCAATCGATAGCATCTGCGCGGGTTCATATCTGTTGGTCAGCTCGAAACCTGTTAGTTCGTAACTCCCTTCCTTGTAAAAGACGACTATTCGATCTTCCGCTTTGAAGTTGCCCAAGTGTTTTCCTCTTTCGTCGGTATTAAGCCGTCCTATTGATTCGTCATACCAGATATCAAGACCCCCTAAAGTTGAAACGCCTGCTGACTTAAATTGCACCTTTCGAACCGGGTACCTGGATAAGATATTTCCACCCGCAGATCTTCCTTTGATATCTAACTCCGAAAAGTCAAAGTCAAATACTTTTTTCCGGGCTGTGCTGGACGCAGTGAGGTACACGGTAACGGTCTCAGCCTCACCATTCGGATTAGCCGTCAAGTATAGCACCTTACTCCCCTTCGCGCCTTTTGTAAGGTCGTATTCTTTGTCTCGGGTAATGGCGGTGACAGAAAACCGTTTAACCATGGACCGGCCACTTTTACCATCAAGATAAACCAGGTTGTAGACCATACGCTCGTCTCCTTTCTTGAAGACACCAGCATGCAGAATGTTTTTTCCTACAAAGCCCTTATCCTGGATTCTTGTAACTATCATTTTTCCATCCTGACGGAATGTGATGATATCGTCAATGTCGGAACAATCACAAACGAACTCATCTTTCTTCAACCCGTAGCCTACGAAGCCATCTTTTCTGTTAATGTAAAGCTTTGCGTTGTTGGCGGCGACCACCGTTGCTGTAATGGTTTCGAAGTTGGTTATCTCTGTTCGACGTTCTTTGTTTTTACCATATTTCTCGAGGAGATTTTGATAGTAAGCTATGGCATAATCGATCAGATTGGCCAGGTGATGTTCAGTTTCGCGAAGGTCCTCTTCAAGCCGATTCATCAACTCGTCTGCCTTGAATGCATCGAATCGCGAGATACGTTTGATCTTAATCTCCGTAAGCCGCACAATATCTTCCTGAGTGATCTCTCGGTAGAATTCCGGTTTGAAAGGTTCCAAGCCACGGTCGATCGTCTCCAAGACTGCTTCCCAAGTCTCGCACTCCTCTATGTCCCTGTAAATACGGTTTTCTATGAAGATTTTCTCTAATGACGAAAAGAGTATTTTCTCAAGTAACTCGCTCTTTTTGATTTCCAACTCCCGTCGCAATAGTTCAACCGTCTGGTCCACGGAGTGCTTCAGTATGTCCGTGACAGACATAAACCTTGGCTTATCATCGATGATCACACAGGCATTCGGCGAAATGGAAACTTCACAGTCCGTAAATGCATACAATGCATCGATCGTGATGTCGGGAGACGTTCCGGAAGCCAGTTTCACCTGGATCTCAATGTCCTTGGCGGTATTATCTATAACCTGCTTGATCTTGATCTTACCTTTGTCATTGGCTTTGACGATAGAATCGATAAGGGAAGTCGTGGTTGTAGAGTAAGGGATTTCCTTGATTACCAACGTATTCTTATCCAGCTCCTCAATTACGGCTCTGACCCGTACTTTACCACCTCTATGACCATCGTTGTAATCGGAGACGTCCACCTTTCCGCCAGTGAGAAAATCAGGAAACAGCTTGATGCGCTTACCTTTCAGCAGATCCATCGCTGCCTTAAGCAGCTCGCAGAAGTTATGTGGTAACAATTTCGTGGAGAGCCCAACGGCAATACCTTCCCCCCCCTGAGCCAGTAGCAGTGGGAACTTAACCGGGAACGTGACGGGTTCCTTTTTCCGCCCGTCGTACGATAGCTGCCACTCTGTCGTTTGGCTATTGTAAATAACCTCGAGCGCAAATTTCGACAACCGGGCTTCGATATATCGCGGGGCTGCTGCACCATCGCCGGTACGTACGTCCCCCCAGTTGCCTTGCATATCGATAAGCAATTCCTTCTGTCCCATGTTAACAATGGCATCGGCAATAGATGCATCTCCATGGGGATGGTACTGCATGGTACTTCCGATGATATTAGCCACTTTGTTGTAGCGACCATCGTCCATTTCCTTCATGGCATGAAGGATCCTTCGCTGTACAGGTTTAAGGCCATCGTTAATTGCCGGAACGGCCCGCTCAAGTATTACATAAGATGCATATTCCAAGAACCAGTTCTCATACATGCCGGAAACCGGCATCACATCCTGTAGTTGTTCGTCTTCGTGGTACTCCTCCATGTTAGCTCAATGCAGGTTCTTCAAGTTGTTCTGTTTGGGATTCTTCGGCCACCAGGTCTTTCTCCACGCGGAGTTTACTTATGATGAATTGTTGTCTATCAGGTGTGTTTTTGCCCATGTAAAATGACAAGAGGTCCTTGATCTTGGTTTCCTTCTGAAGTATAACCGGTTCGAGGCGAATCTCTTCACCGATAAATCCTGCGAATTCGTCTGGCGAGATCTCACCAAGTCCTTTAAATCGTGTTATCTCGGGCTTTGCTCCCAATTTCCGCATGGCCTTTTGTTTCTCCTCTTCATTGTAGCAATAGATTGTTTCTTTCTTATTTCTGACTCGAAATAGAGGTGTCTCCAAAATATAAACATGGCCATTTCTAACCAACTCCGGGAAAAACTGTAGGAAATAAGTCAGTAGCAAAAGTCGGATATGCATTCCATCGACATCCGCATCAGTAGCAATAATGATTTTTCGATACCGTAGCCCTTCCAACCCGTCCTCTATATTCAACGCATGCTGCAGCAAATTGAATTCTTCATTTTCATAGACCACTTTCTTCGTGTGGCCAAAACAGTTAAAAGGCTTGCCACGAAGGCTAAATACAGCCTGAGTCTGTACTGAGCGCGATTTTGTAATCGAGCCGCTGGCAGAATCTCCCTCGGTGATAAAAATCATCGTAGCATCCTTCAGCTCCTCTGAAACACGCTTGTCCTGAAGGTGAATTCGGCAATCTCTCAATTTCTTATTGTGCAGGTTCGCCTTTTTGGCTCGCTCATTGGCCAGTTTTTTGATACCGGCAATCTCTTTCCGTTCGCGTTCCGACTGCAAAATCCTTTTCAACAAAGCATCCGCCGTTTCCTGGTTTCGATGCAGATAATTATCAAGATTCGTCTTGATGAAATCATTGACGAAAGTCCGCATCGTTGGCCCATCCGGTGCCACGTTCTGAGATCCCAGTTTGGTCTTCGTTTGGCTCTCGAACACAGGTTCCTGTACTCTTACTGCTATGGCACCAACAATGCTCGCACGGATATCTGAGGCATCAAAATCCTTCTTATAAAAATCCCGGATCGTTTTGACGATTGCCTCCCTAAATGCCGCAAGGTGCGTACCTCCCTGTGTCGTATTTTGACCATTAACGAAGGAGTAATACTCCTCACCATATTGATTGGAATGCGATAGTGACAACTCGATATCATGGCCCCGCAGGTGAATGATCGGATATCGGAGGTTTTCCTCATCGGTCTTCCGCTTTAGTAAATCAAGTAGGCCATTCTCTGAATGGTATTTCTTACCATTCAGATTTATCGTAAGACCAGCGTTCAGGAATGCATAATTCCATATCAGGTTATCCAGGTAGTCAGGTATGTAATGGAAATTCTTAAAAATGTCTCCATCCGGTTCGAATACCATGAGCGTCCCATTGCGCTCGGTAGTTTTCGCGACTTTCGCGTCTAGTGTGATCTCTCCACGTTGAAACTCCGCAATCTTTGTCTGACCTTCTCGAAACGATTGGACCTTGAAATAGTTGGATAGCGCATTGACTGCTTTGGTACCGACCCCATTAAGGCCCACGGACTTCTGAAATGCACCGGAATCGTACTTACCTCCGGTATTGATCTTGGATACACAATCGACCACTTTTCCCAGAGGAATACCCCTGCCAAAATCCCGGACCTCCACGCGGTGTTCTGTGATCTTGATGGTAATGGTCTTGCCATGCCCCATCATGTGCTCATCGATACTATTATCAATGATCTCTTTCACCAATACATAGATACCATCGTCTTGTGCGGAACCATCGCCAAGTTTTCCAATGTACATCCCTGGACGAAGCCTGATGTGCTCCTTCCAGTCCAGCGATTTAATACTATCTTCAGTGTATTCGACAGCAGTATTTGCCATAAAAGAATAGCAGTGTTTTTCGAGTAATTAAATCTTGAAATTATACAAAAATGTATTCACATGAGCCGGTCATTTTTCCACACATCATCGAGTTTTTCTTTATTTAAATCGATATAAATCATTGAATATCTGTTTGTTGACGTCTCCAAAAAATACTAAAGTTGGCGGCTATTATTTGCCCTGAAAATGTCTTGGCACGGCTTTTGAAACACAGTGGACATGACCGTACGCTGCCTGCTCCCAATTTTATTGTTTTGTTTTCTGATCGCTTCCGTGCAAGCTCAAGTAGGAAAAGTCAAGGAAAGAGCCAGAGAACATAAAAGCAGTGGCAGTTCCCCAGGTAGCTTTTCATTCAGTGATAATGAAGGCTCCGCCGAGGAAAACGATTTTCTGGCGGCCGTGATTGCGGAGATCGGCTGGGAGCTGATCCAACTCCCCTTCCGAGGCTTCTATTACTGGCAAAAGGATCATCTGGACCGAGCGAGATCCGAGGCTTGGAGAGTAAGTGCGGAAGGGTACTTTGGAGGTGGGTGGGAACCCTCAAGAGGCACCTATTTTTTCGAGCCCTCTGCACGGGTGAACTGGGCTTATTTTCTACCCAGCTCAGGTACAACCGGCTTTTTGATGCCACTGGAACACTCACGACACTCGACTGGCAGGTAATGCAATTCAACATTGCTCACAATGAGTATTTTCGCCTGGTCTATGGCGTGGGGTTATCGCACGAGGTAGAGATTGATCAATCTCACTTCGAATCGCTCATTGAGGTCGATGTATTCCTTTTACAGCGGCGGTTGCAGCCACAAGCGATCGTTCGGTGGTCAGATGACGGATATCCCAGAAACGAGATCGCTGCCAAAATACATTATTCCATTGGTTCCAGGGAACATTTTCAAAATACAGTATATGCAGGATACACCTTCCAGGATTGGTATGATGTACCCTTTCATTTTATTACGGCAGGATTCGGTTTTACTGTTAAATAGTTGCCTTCCTTCGTTTCAGAAAGACGACAATAAGTCCGACTAACCAAGCCATTATTAATATTGGCCCCAGGTAATTGAGGTAGGAATAGCTAGCAGGTGGGATATCTATGGGATTATTCAGAACAGCCACAAACCCCACGAGCATGGCCAGGTAAATATTAACCACAGGTGTCAATAACAGTAGCCAGGCCTGCACAGATGGACCCGCAGACATTTTTTTCCAAAGTGTACGAGATAGGTAAGAAAAAATGATATTCACAAAGGTGAAGAAACCCGCCGCCATATAGAAGAAAGTACCTCTATCAATCAAAATATCTCGGCTATCAGGCAAGACAGCCGTTTTTACCGGTAAGTAGGCATATGAAAGACCCAATATTCCAAGAAATAGTACAATCGACAGAAATTTTACAATTCCAACAACCTTGATCATTCCTCTCAAATTTTGCCTGCAAATGTATGACTTAATCGATGGCTTCTTAAATAAATTTGGAACATGAAAACGAAGCAGCTTGTTATTGCCCTGCTACTGATCGTATGTTCCTGTTACGAGGCTCCGGAAATTGAAGGGTTTAATAGCGAAACCTGGAAAAAGTCCCTGGCCTCATGCCAAAATAATCGGGAAGCCCTTGCCAGACTATTGATGGACAATTTTGCCCAAATAAAGGGAAGCAGTCAGAACGAAATACAGCTTTTGCTAGGGAAAGCGGAACGGCACCAGCTATTTAGTCGTAACCAAAATTTTTCTTCTACAACCTGACTTGTCCAGATAGCCTTGGCAATGTTCAGCAATTGCGGTTGCGATTTGATGCACTGGGAAAACTACGGGAAGCTAATGTCGAGCTGACTGAGTCTACTCAAATCGAAGCGACTCGATAGGGTCAAGCTTGGACGCCTTGTGTGCAGGAAAATAACCAGAAAATAATCCCACGATCGTACCCACGATCAGTCCAAAGATGATCCAGGCCCAGGGCATTACGAAGGGCGAATTAAACACGGTACTGGCCAGAATATTACCTATGGCCAAACCAAATAGGATTCCCGCCAGCCCTCCTAGTTGGCAGATCACAATCGCTTCGATAATAAACTGCTGGCGTATCTTCAATGGTGTAGCGCCTAATGCCTTCCTAACACCAATTTCTCTGGTCCTTTCTGTTACTGAGACGAGCATGATGTTCATCAAGGCAATGGACGCTCCAATCAATGTAATAAAGCCAATGCCGAAACCTGCCGCCCTGAGATAGCCGGTAATTTCACCCAAACGTTCGGCCAGGGACTTGCTGACGGGTATATCAAAGGAATTTTCTTCACCGACACGGTCGCCCCGAACACCTCGCATGATCCCTGTTGCTATACCCACTGCCATATCCATTTGCGTGGGATCCGCCAGAGATACGGTCGCTTCAAACCGCAAATTCCTCTGACCGGCAATTCGACGGGCGGTTTCAATTGGTACCATCACTGTTCTATCCACAGAGGAATTACCACTTACCCCTCCTTGCTCTGCCAGTGTTCCGATGATGTTAAATTTTACTCCTTGGGTGACCAGAGATTCGCCCACCGGGTTTTCATTTTCTTCAAAAAGCGCATCCAGCACTTGCGTGCCGACTATACATACGAAGGCCCCGTTTTCGGCTTCCGGTCTGGAGAAATTTCTACCCGCTTTGATATCATAACCATCCACGACTAGAAAATCTTCGTCGCCTCCCCGGATCAAGAGATTAGGATTTGAAACCTTTGAGCCCCTTTTTACCTCCGCGATACCAGTCACCCAGGTGTTAAGGCTCACGGTTCCCGGTCCATTGTATTTCTTTTTGAAGAGCAAAAGCTCACTGTACCTGATCGGAGGATAGATTTTGGCGCCTTTCCCGTCCCTGTTGCCGCGATCGACTCTTTTCCTTTCAACATCAAAGGTATTGGCCCCTAAATTCGAAAAGCTATCATTGATGGAGGCCTGAATACCATCAACTACCGTCAGACTTCCGACAAGAGAGGTAATGCCGAAAGCAATGATCAAAGCCGTAAGAATCGTTCTCAGCTTGTTGGCATTTACAGATTTAAGCCCTTCCTTTATGTTTTCCCTGATGTTCATCTTCGACCAAATTTAGGGTTTGCCTGGAAATTTGCGTTTCCGTTTGCGGAATTTTGAAATCTTGTTGAGGTGATAGTCGTTATAACTTCGAAAATTTACACTATGGTAAGGACGCTTTTGCTGGGTACATTGTTGTTGATTTGTGTGCGGTCGCAGGCCTCATCCATCCTTATCCCAATGGATGAGAATCAGTCCAATCACCTAAAAGCCTACGGAATTGCCTATTGGGCTTTGACCCAGGAGGTAAAAGTTGATTGGTTGTTGAATTACCGAGGAGGTAGTTTCATGACGGGTTACCTGCAGCAGATCGAGAATGAGCTGATCGTTCGAAACGTATCCTATGAGATCATTTCTGATGCTCAGGTAAATCAACTTATCGACCTGATCGCCAGTCCATCGTCCAATATGGACATTATGAAGCTGGAGAAATACCCAAAAATTGCGGTTTACTCCCCCAAGAGCAAACAACCTTGGGATGATGCGGTGACCCTTGTTTTAACTTATGCGGAGATACCATATGATGTGATTTTTGATGATGAAGTGATGTACAACGAGCTTCCAAAGTACGATTGGCTGCACCTGCATCATGAGGATTTTACTGGCCAATACGGCAGGTTTTATCGAAACTATCGGCATTTACCCTGGTATCAACAGCAGAAGCTGGAATACGAAGAATCGGCAAAAAAGCATGGATTTAACAAGGTATCGCACCTGAAGTTGGGCATCGTCCAACGGATTAAAACCTATGTCGCCAGCGGTGGCTTTTTGTTTGCCATGTGCTCGGCCACTGACACCTACGACATTGCCCTGGCAGCAGAGGGTGTCGACATATGCGAGGTAATGTTTGATGGCGACCCGGCCGACCCACAAGCACAGCAAAAGCTGGATTATTCCAAAACTCTGGCATTTGAAAAATTCAAAATAGAGCGAAATCCCTATGAGTACGAGTTCTCCAATATTGACAATCAACCGCAGGAAAGAAGCTTGCGGGAGGAGATCGACTATTTCCAATTATTTCAGTTTTCAGCCAAGTGGGATCCGATCCCGACCATGCTAACCCAGAATCACCAGGAATTAATTAAAGGATTTATGGGTCAAACCACCGGTTTCAAGAAAGAATTGATCAAGGGTGACGTACTTGTGATGGGCGAAACTAAAAGCATATCCGAGGCCAAATACATCCATGGAATTCTTGGAAAGGGTTTTTGGACATTTTATGGCGGTCATGATCCCGAGGACTATCAGCATTTTGTGAGCGAAGAACCGACAGACCTCAACCTCCACCCCAACTCACCGGGTTATCGATTGATCCTTAACAATATTCTATTTCCGGCGGCCAAGAAAAAGAAGCAAAAGACATAGCATTGAAGTATCGCGTACTCACCCGAGAAGAACTTCTACCGCTTGAGAAGGAATTCATAGATTTCTTAGTTGTAAACGGTGTTGCTGCTGATGAGTGGCAAGCACTGTTGGAGGGGAATAAAGATAAAGCCAACGAAATCGTGGCCGCATTTAGTGACGTGGTTTTTGAATCAATTATGCGCAAAACGCAATATCTGGATATGATCCTGAAGGATCAGGTTTTTTCCTTTCAATGTTTAGAAAGGAAGCTGGTGATGGTGTCGGTTGCCACCTCTTCTGATCGTATCGATTTTACCAAGATGTCAATTGCCGATGCCGTTGATCAAAATCGGCAGTTTTTGAAAATCATGACTCAGGAGAAGCCCTACAAGGAGATCCGGGAAAGAGAAATTTTTGATATGGTGCAGGGGGGTTGCCAAATATCCGATGGTAACTTGTTTAAACAGTTAAGTCTGCTTTATGCTATTCAAAATACACCTGCCAATTAATTTATCAGTGCATTCGGTCGCCTCTCACATCCAAACCGGCAATTATTTCTGCCTCGGCATGTAAAAACTCCTGCCAGCGCTTGGTCACGTACTCGTCCGGCATGTACTTTCTAGCCAGCTCCAGGAAATTGCTGTAATGTCCAGCCTCCGAAACCATAAGTTCATAATAAAATGTTTGGAGCTCTGGGTCGGGAATATTCTTCCACAAGATCTTAAAGCGCTCGCAGCTCCTGGCCTCAATAAGCGCGTTCATCAACAGCTTTTCGACTAACTGCTGCTCTCTGCTCCCGCCTTTCTTGAGAATTCCTGTTAGCGCATGCACATATTCATCTTTCCGCTGCTTGCCAAGTTGGAAACCGCGCTTTCTGAGGTGTTCAAGGACTCGCTCAAAGTGAGCCCACTCCTCTGCCACTACTGGTGTGAGCATCTCGGTGATCTCCACCTTATCGGGATATTGCACAATGAGGGAGATACAAGATGACGCGGCTTTTTGCTCACAATATGCGTGATCCACAAGGATATCTTCTATATTCTTTTCTGCGATGTTGACCCACCTGGGATCAGTGGGAAGATTGAGTCCTAGTGTTGTCTTATCTGTCATATTTTCAATCAAAAAACAGCCACCTCACGCCTAAATCCAGGACCCTGCTTTGACCTGGATACTCTGGGGTCACAAAGTAGCCGCTATTTGCAGCCTGGTTGAGATGAGTCACTTTTAAAAATGCAAAGACCTTGTCAATTCGCATGTTAATAAAGAAATCTGCAGCGACAAATTGCGAAAGTTCAAAATCATTTTGAAGGTAAAATTGCTGAGTCACCGGATCGTACCTGTTACCAAAGTATGCTGATTTGGCATGGACGTTGACGCCTATTTCCACTGGCACGGATTGCTGAAACAACTTCCCGCTCCAAAAATGACGTCCATTGTAAAAGAACCTGGGAATTCTGATCAGATCCCCGGCTCCACCAGTCGAGGTTGAGTAGTAGAATTCATTGTCAAAATGAAAGCCAGTTTCAGCCAATTTTCCTGCCTTCAGAAAATAATTAAGATTTCCCCCAAACCGACTCACCAAAGCAGAACCAACGGCTTGTGCAGCCTGCTTTGATTCATCGAAATATAAGAAATCATCCATGTTCATCAACTCGACACTTGGCTGAAATTCCAACTTGCCTACTTTCAGATTCAACTTACCATACAGGCGGTTACTGAAACCCTGTGAGAAGCTGTTGCGCCACTCATAATGGTTGCCAAAATAACTGTCATGCAAATAGCTTGGTTTATACCTGCTGGTAGTGTAGGATGCTTCTAAAAAGCCACTGGACAGTTTACCCTCCAGGTAGAACTCACCTGTTGGCAAAAGTTCGGTTGAACCCTCTACACTAAATCCTTTCCAGGTAAATCGGGTAATGCCTCCCAGATAATTCTCACCCACGGCCCCGGGATCAAGGAAAATGTAGGAAAAATCCAGGTCCCTTCGCCTCACATAAAATCGATAAAACACAGAGGAGATCGTTCCTTTTAAACCCACTTCATTTGCAAACTCACGAAACTCGGCCTGCTCTTGAGTGGAATCTGTGTCGAAAAGAAACTGATCGTAAGCATCTGCGTAGGTATCGTAATCTCCACCTGATGAACCGTCGGTATTGTCAGCGTACCGAAACCGGCGGCGGCCCCTATCCAATTGATGATAGATCTGAAACTGCTTCAGCAACCCATACTCATGATAAAGATGTACGTTGTTGAAATTAACCTCCGATACAGCGTCTTCTAACTGTATTTCAGAATCCCGGTACTGAAAGAATTCAAACTCCAAGGGGTCTTCTGTGAGCACGAGTACCCCGCCCGTTTCGTCCACCTTGTGTGAAAACCCGGTGAAATTGAACATTAATTTATAGGGCTTTTCATCGTGTTGGTAATACGTAAAAATATCATAGCGCGTATTTCTGACATTGGCATCCCCTTGCGTTCGCTCAGCTCCAATTTGCTTGTCAGAAGTGATTCTATTCAAGTCAACGCCAACATTCCAGGTTGGGCTGACGTTCGCCGTATAAGTAAAATCCACTGTCGAACGCCCCTGGGATCCAAATACGGCACTGACGTCCATGAATGGCGACTTAGAATCAAAATACCGTTGCTGATCAGGTGTTTTAAAAAAGTAGTCATAGCTGTGAAAACCGGATGTTTTGCCAATTTGCCTGGGTATAATTGGAAAAATGGCACCCATCGCCGTACCATTATTGCCAAGGTCCTGGTATTGGCGTCCTCGCCGGTCGTAGGAAGTAAAGTTTTCTAATTCGTACAGCCCCGTATCCAACCTGTGATCTATTTCCAAGTTGTTCTTGAGATCAGCCTCATATATAATCCGAGTAGTGGAAGGCCCATAAACGAGCTTGCTTGAATCATCTGTGATTTGAGCAATCGCTTGCCCCACGGAAGTGGACATCAACAATAAAAAAATGATTTTTCTGATCACGGCCGCAAAACTAATACCCCCCACCTACTGAAGACATATCGACTTCAGATAATGAACGATCTAATAGCATTTTGAAGTCTTTCTCACCTTCTAAAAACTTGGTTCTAATAGGGACATAGAAGCAAGGGAAGTGCTTGAGCTCTGAAAACTCCTTCAACTTCATGTAATCTTTTTCGGTGGTCAGCAAACCTACCTGCGTTCCGAGCATGCTGGCAATTATGTTTATGTCCTTGTCTGTATAATTGTGATGGTCCGGGAATTGGAAGGTTTTGAGAATATCGAAAGTATTAGCGCAATGTTCCGAGAAGGAAAGATTATTTGCTATACCCGATACAATTATGAATTTACTGGGCGTATTTCCTTTACCAAAGGCTTTGATATCGTCGTATTCCACGGTGGTGAAAAAAACCGGAATGCTTCCTGCATATCCGGAAGCCAAGTTTTTGTAATCCCTTTTCATCTCCTCATTGATTTCTTTGGGACATTTTGTGAAAATGATCACATCAGCCCTCGCAGCGCCTTTTCTCGCCTCCCTAAGGCGACCTGCAGGTAGTACATAATCAGAGAAAAAAGGAGCTTCGTAAGTCGAAAGCAATATCTCGAAATCCGATTGTACTTTTCTATGTTGGAAGCCATCGTCCATCAGGATTGTTTCAGTATCCGGCCGTTCATGCAGCAGCTGAGGTATGGCTAGCACCCGGTCCTCCCCGACCGCCACATTAATTTGCTTTCCAAATCTTGTATAAAACATCAAAGGTTCATCCCCAATATCCCCTGCCGAATCACCCTCCTGGGCCAGGCGAAAACCTTTTGATGACCGGCCGTATCCTCTACTGAGTGTCGCTACACTCAAACCCTTTTCTTCCAAATATGCTATCAAGAAGCACACCATAGGCGATTTGCCTGTTCCCCCAACACTAAGATTACCGACTCTAATGACATTGACCTGAAAGTCGAAGCTTCTGGTATACCCGATGTTGAAAAGGTGATTCCTGAACCTTGTGATCAGATCATAGAGTATTGCAAATGGAAATAAAATAACTTGCCACCAAACCATACAATGCAGATGAGGGTCAAAGATATTTTAAAGGTATTAGAACTGTGGGCTCCTCCGAGCTATCAAGAGTCCTATGACAATACCGGATTGCTTATTGGCAATCGTGAGGATGCTGTTTCCGGAGTACTGGTTACGCTGGATGTCACCATGGAAGTACTAGAGGAAGCTATTGCTAATAATTGTAACCTCATTGTGGCACACCATCCTTTGATTTTCAAAGGAATCAAACAGATGACGCCAACGCATTGGGTACAGAAATGCATCATCAAGGCCGTTAAACATGATCTCAGTGTTTATGCCGTCCACACCAACCTGGATAACGTAGTTTCAGGGGTCAATTGGAAGATCGCCGAACTGTTGGACCTTGAAAGCGTTGGCATTTTGTCGCCTAAATCCAACACCCTGCTGAAACTGGTGACTTTTGCACCGTCGGATGCTGCCCAATCTGTATTAAACGGGCTCTATGCCGCTGGTGCCGGTGAGATTGGCAACTACGATCATTGCAGTTTTCAAACCAGCGGGGTTGGTTCATTTCGGCCAAACGAAAAAGCTAACCCAACTATTGGCACCATCGATCAGGATGAATCGGTGGAAGAATCCCGGCTGGAGGTGCTCCTCCCAAAACACAGGCAATCCGCCATCTTGGGAGCCTTAAAAAAGGCACACCCCTACGAGGAAGTAGCATACTATCTTCATCCCTTGACAAATCAAAACCAGGAAGTCGGTTCAGGAGCGATCGGAAACTTGCGGGAGCCATTGCCTCCTGGTGATTTCATTAATATACTCAAGCAACAGATGAAACTGGACGTTGTGAAATGCACCCCCTTTGTTAAAAAAGAAATTCAAAAAGTGGCTGTTTGCGGGGGCGCTGGCGGTTTTCTTCTTGGCGCTGCCAAACGTGCAGGAGCCGATGTTTTCGTCAGTTCGGATTTCAAATATCACGAGTTCTTTGAAGCTGAAGAAGATATCATCGTCGCAGATATAGGCCACTATGAAAGCGAAGTGTTTACAAAGGATTTAATCGGTGAACGTTTGCGAGAAAATTTCGCTAATATTGCACTTCGTTTGTCACAAGTGGACACAAATCCTATTAAATACTTGTAAATTTTAATGGAAAATACGGTAGCGAAAAAGCTCGAAGCACTCGTAAAATTACAATCCATAGATTCAGAACTGGCCGAGATAATTAAGGTGCGCGGGGCACTTCCCGATGAGGTGATGGACCTTGAGGATGAAATTGCCGGGTACCAGACCAGAATTGAAAAGCAAAATCAAGAACAACAGGAAATCGAAGAGGGCATCAACGCAAACAGGGTTGCCATCAAGGATGCCGAAAAGCTGATCCAAAAGTACGAGGAGCAGCAGATGAATGTTCGAAACAATAGAGAGTACGATGCCATCACGAAAGAAATCGAACTCCAAAAGCTGGAAATTCAGATTCTAGAGAAGCGAATAAAAGAGGCTTTCGAGAAAATTGAAGTCAAAAAAGAGGAGATTGCAGAAACAGTCAATATCCACGACGAGCGTCAGAAAGATCTAGAAAGCAAGAAAGGGGAGCTCGAGAACATTACCAAAGAGTCCGAAGCTGACGAAAAGAAATACGAAAAATCAAGGGCCTCTGCGGCTAAAAATGTCGAAGAAAGGTTATTGAAATCTTACGACAAGATCAGAACGAACATGCGCAATGGCCTGGCTGTCGTGCCCGTGAAAAGGGGTGCTTGTGGAGGCTGTTTCAACATTGTACCTCCGCAGAAACAAGCCGAAATCAGAGAAAAGAAGAAAATAATCGTTTGCGAACACTGCGGTAGAATCTTGTCGGACGTAGAGGACGAAATCGTCGAGGAAGTGAAACCGAAGAGAAGAACGAAAAGATCGGCGAGCTAGCAAGCACCGGAATCAAGAAGAATACAAGGCCCCTTTTTGGGGCTTTTTTATTTGTCAGTAGACTTCTCTATCGAACTGGCGTGATCTTTAATTACATACCAACTGCCATCTATTTTTTGTAACGTATAACTCACAAGCATCCTATTGAAATAGGGCACTCCATTGCGTTCAGGTTCGCGGTACATCGCCTCCACAATCACCATGGTCAATACCCGACCCACCACGTAACTGACTACTTTGGCATCAAAAGTCCAGCGACTGTCCTGAAACCAGGTTTCGTGAAAACTCAAAAACTGACTCACAGAGTTGGTCATTTCAGCGCCTGGCAAAATCAATTGCATCTTACCTCCCGGGGAGAGCGTTTTAGCGAGTACCTCCAGGTTCCTTTCGGAAACAGCTTGTAAATGGTTGGTCATGACTTCCAACACTTCTGATTGATCATCAAGGTCTTGACCATCCACGCTCGGTGTTTCAGTGCTGGTCTGACCACAAGAAAAGGTCGCGAGGAACCCCACAAGGAGAAGCAAAGATTGAGGAAATACTTTTTGCACAGGAATCGATTTCGGGTGAAAAGGAAATAAAATTAATAACGACTCAATGTTTGTTTCAAGGTCCGAAGGGGGTGTACAAGTAAATTTACCTCTAGTTTTAGCCACATGTTACATCTCGAGACCGATCGCCTATTTTTCAGGCAATGGCAAAATGAAGATTTCCTAGTTTTCCGGGATTTCTTCTCTAACCCCGAAACATCCAAGTACGTTGGCGGCGAAAAAAGTCCCGAAGAGGCCTGGCGGTTGATGGCTACGTACATTGGTCATTACCATCTTATGGGGTACAGCTATACGGCCGTTGTAGAAAAGGATAGCAACGAAATTATAGGTACCGTGGGTTTATGGAATTCAGCCCCCTGGCCAGAACCGGAACTGGGTTACTGGTTGGTACCAGCCTTTCAAGGCCAAGGATATGGCTCCGAGGCGGGCAAGGCCGTACTCCAGTTCGCCAGGCTACAATTAAAACTGCCGTCCCTGGTCAGCTACATTGATGCTCGCAATCAGCCATCCATATCCCTGGCTGAGCGACTCGGAGCTCAGTACAATTCAGATATTCAACTGTTACAGTTTGGCCAACACCGGGTATACCGTTACTGGTAGTAACCGACCTCAGCAACAGTTGGTCTGGATACAAGTAGATAAAAGCGCAATTTTCCTTGCCGATATGGTGATAAAGTGTCTCAATTTTTTGAAAGTAACCAACGCAGGTAGTTGGTCAAGAAGCATCGTTTATAGTTCTGGTTTCCGTTTATCACAAGAACCACGCCCCTACCGTTTTTCGGTTATATTTGGCGGTTTAAAAAAGAACTAATATGCAGAACAGAGGAGCTTTTTCAAGCCGTTTGGGTTTCATTTTGGCAGCAGCGGGATCAGCTGTTGGATTGGGCAATATTTGGCGCTTTCCATTTGAGGCCGAAGCAGGCGGAGGAGCCGCCTTTGTGATCATGTACTTAATCTTCTGTTTTGTTCTGTGCTACCCGGTGATGGTGACGGAAGTGGCCATTGGCAGGAAAACACAAAAGAATGCTGCCGGAGCTTTCCTGGCTCTTGGCTTCAAGAGGTGGTCGCTTGTCGGAGTTTTTGGAATCGTCGCAGGTGTGATCATACTCTCCTACTACAATGTCGTCGCAGGCTGGGCTTTCGGCTACTTTATTGAAATGATCCAAGGGAACTTTGAAGTTGGCAACAACTTTGGCGGTTACGTTTCCGACGTAGGCACCGTTCTCGTATACGCTATTATTTTTATGCTGGCAACGGCGGCTATCATCGCTCAGGGAGTTTCCGGCGGGATCGAGCGCGCCGCAAAGATCCTGATGCCTACATTGATCGTTATGATTTTGTCCCTTGTGGCTTACTCATTTACGTTACCCAATGCAATGGTCGGAGTAAAGGTTTACTTGATACCCGATTTCTCCGAAATGAACCTCCGTGTCATGGGCGGAGCACTTAGACAGGCGTTTTTCTCGCTATCACTTGGCATGGGGGCATTAATCACCTATGGCAGCTATCTATCGAAAAAAGAAAATATACTCTCTTCTGCCGTCTACATTACCTTTTTCGATGTAGGCATTGCCTTCATTGCTGGTTTGATGATGTTTCCGCTTGTTGCTTATAACTCCGGAGGGGACATGTCTAATGTCAGTGGTGGCGCAGGTTTGATCTTTGCTACGCTTCCGCAAGTCTTTGCCTCGTTAGGACCTATCCTCGGTATTGTAGTAGGATCCTTCTTCTTTCTGCTGCTCTCCTTCGCAGCTTTGACCTCCACGGTCTCTCTGCTGGAGGTCCCGGTATCATATCTGGTGGATGAGTACAATATGAAGCGGACGAAAGCGGTTTGGGTGATGGCAATTATCATATTTGTTGCTGGATTGCCATCCTTGGTTGGAAATGGGTATAGCGACTTCTTCACCAACTTCGTAACCTACTTTGGCGCTTCCTCGGCTACGGACTTCATGACCTTCCTTGGGTCATATTGCGGATATTCTACTGCTCTTAGGAGGCAGTCTTATTGTCTTTTTTGCCGCCTATGTTTGGAAGAAAGAAAACTTGCACAACGAACTGGCCGAAGGTTACGACGGCTACAACGCCAGTTTAATCAAAAAGCTTCTCAATTTTGCTGTCAGCTACTTTACCGCCATTTCTTTTATTCATCATGTTTATTCTGGTCATCATGAGCAACTTCTTCGGCGTGGATACGATCTAACGTGTCATGAGAGCCTGCCTTTTGTCCCTCTGGACGGTTCTTCTGGTTTCCTGTCAGCAGCAATTGAAAGAGGATGAATTGGTTGGTCTTTGGGAGTTAGAAGAGTTTTGGCTTGACGGCCGTCTCAAGGAGTCCTCAGATTATTTCATCGATATCCACGGTGATGGAACTTTTGCTATTGCCAAGGAATCAGGGGATACGCACGGAATCTATAATCTCACCGGACGTTTAATAAATTTCTCCAGTGCAGACAGACGCTGGCTCAACGGTAACTGGCGTGCTATGAGATATCAAAATCGCCTCGAACTTACAGGTCGGGGGGACTATAGTGAAGACCTGGCCTTTCGCGGCGTGAACGACGCCAAACTCAATACGAAGCTCATTTTCAAGAAAACCGCTGTGGTGCCCGATTACCAGTCAATAGAGGATCGGGTTCTTGGTCGGTGGTCGCTTTACAAGATACGGGAAAATGGTAATTATCGCCTTCAAAACAGCACATCATTGACCATCCGTCAGCAATCTTATGACATACACGAAAAAGATTCACTTGTAGAATCCGGTCAACTTGTGATTAACACGCGTTACAAAAAGCTGTTTTTCGAAGGCTATGATACTGCTTGGAAGTTTAGGTTTTACGGTGGTGAGTTGCGGTTAATCAATTCAAAGAGAAAAGTAGAGTACGCTTTGCGACGGCACTAGTCTTTTGGCGGTGGCATGTTGTTCCGTCGAAAACTCTCAGGCTGTTTGCGGTCAAAGTATATGACGTAATCTCCTGGCCGGAGAAACCGAACATCTACCTCTACCCCACTGCCAGAAAGCACCATTTCACTTTTTTGATTGAAGACCTCAAAAAAAGCCGATCGAGATAGTTTCAATTTATAGTTAGTGGTAAACGGTTCGAAGGTGACGGGATCGGGATAATGCTCATATTCCACCTCCTCAGAATAAAGATACCGTCCGTTACCAAAATCGTATTTAACTCGATACTTATTGGGCCCTTCTTCAAAGATTGGATAGTGCGTGTGTACTCAGTAAATTCAAATTTTGCCTCCGCCGGAACAACTTCCTGATCAATCCAAATGCCATTTTCCAACTTCTCGACAGTATAGATACCAGTTTCACGCTCACCCTCGGTGGTCCAATACAAAGCGGAATCAGAAAGATTCACGGATAAGAATTTGTAAGAAGAATGGAAAAATATGGCTTGGGTGTTCACAAATTCGGGAGAGCACAAGCTATCTGAGTACTCGATTCTAATGGAAACTGGAGTGAAAAGATCGGTCTCTTTAAAATCAATTTTCAATGCACTCAATCTATAGTTCAGGTCGAGTTTACGGTCATTCAAAAAAACGCCTTCCACACAAAATTTCCCCAACTCCGGTCGGAACGGGTTTTGAATAAAAAACAGACTCCCCCTGATATACACCGACCAAGGTTTTCTCCAAAGGCATGCTCTGTCCGGCATTGAACAGAAGTAGAATCAACGTTATGACATTCGAGAAGAGCATCCGCTTCCTAGAGTTTCCTGGGACTAAAGTTAAAGCTTAATTGCATTTTACGAAGAATTTGTCCCATAGGATTCTGTTTTACTCATGATAGAAAAGTACAATTACGCAGATATCATTTCGCCATTCTTGCATTTTACCCAATAAAATTTTATATTCCTTTAACAGATCAAACCCCTATCCAAAATGAGATTTTTTATTCTTCTTATCCTCACCGCCGCTCTTTTATCATGTAGTTCCACCAATGAAAAGGCGACTGTGAGCAGTGAGGAGGGTATCTCGCTCATTGGCACATGGAATCTGATTTCCTACATCGACCACCCCAACAACAAGACCGAATGGCAATCCTATCCATCAAACATTCTTTATCAAAAACATGTAACCGAAACACATTTTACATGGGTCATGTACGACAAGGATCAAGACTTGATGCTGGGAATGGGGGGTGGTAATTACCAGATGCAAGATGATAAATATGTTGAGAATATAGATTTTTTCTATCCCCCGGCAAGTAGTGAGTTGGGTCAGTCCATCCCTTTTGATGTAGCGTTCAAGGACGGCAAGTGGTATCATACCGGCTATGCGAAGGAAATGGAAATAGATTTTAACACAGGACAGATGGTCGCCGGCGACTCAAATAAGATCGAAGAAATATGGATAAAAGCAAGTGAAGCAAGCGCTTCAAATATGGACCTGGCAGGCACCTGGGATTTGAGAAGATATCGAGACAAGCTCACTGACTCTTATTACGAATACCCGGAGATGACCGGTTATATTAAATTGATCACCCCTACTCATTTCGCATGGGTAAAATATGACAAAGATGGTGATCAGATCTACAATGCCGGTTCCGGCACCTACAGCTTTGATGGTCAGTCTTACGTGGAGAATATAGAAATGATCTTTCCTCAAGGAAGCGGGCAAATTGGCACTACAATTGACTTCTCACTCAACCTGACGGATTATCAATGGGAACATTTCGGATATGGTCCCCGAACGCTTGATGGTGAGCTCGATTCTTTCTTGATCGACGAGATCTGGACCGCCCATGTTAACTCAATTGAAGAGGAAGTGGCGGTCAGTTTCTAGGTCAATCTTTCAACTTTTCCTTAAACACCTGTTCAAATTTCAATAGCAACTGTTGAATTTGACTAAGGGATCAGGAATATGTTTTCGAACGCTTTACCTACCACCAATCGAGAAGAATCTCCTATTTTACGCTCGAATGGAATCGGCAACGTTTAGGGCACTTTCTTTAGTCCTCCTGTATCTAATTTCCCTTCTACCGGCGCAAAGTCAGGAGAATAACAAAATTTATTTCGGCAGAGAGTGGATAAAGGTATTTTCCCCGAATCTAAATCTGATTAGACCACTACCAATAAATGAAAGCACCGTCGTGGTGCATGAAATTGGAGAAAATCCCGCGCAGGATAGCGTGTTCGTGATCACAATAGATGCAGGCAACAATCTCATCTTCGGGCCATCGACAATCCTGCTACCAAATGATGTTCGAAGAAATTATGACCGAGAACTCTTCAAAATTTCTGATTCCACCTTCGCCATAGGCAGTAGATTTTTTGAAATTCAAGACAATGGAGAGCTCCGGCATCTTTCTGTACCGGAGGAGGTGAGAGATTATGACATCATCGCTTCTATTGGACCGGATACACTTCTGATGAAGGAGGATTACGGATATCGTTGGCTCTATTTGATTAACCTCGAAGAGATTATTCCTCTAGAAGGTGAGGCTCCGACTTTTGACCACTATAGAAGGCAATTTTTTCGCTCAGTTGATTATGTAGTTGGTTGTTCTTCTGGCCTAAATGGTGAACCCGCCGATCCGGAAACAACTAATATCGGGATATGCGAACTCGCACAACTTGATGGGTCGATTATCAAAACTTTTCCAGATCACAACTTTGTCTATAGCAGAGAACAAAATGGAGACGCGTGTAATTTTGAAACGGTAGCTAAAATTTCGGAAAGTGAATTTTTGTTAATCTATAGTTGGCAGGAATTTATGATGGGTGATCTGTACGCTAAGGTGGGTTTCATACGGAATGGCACCATAGGTTATTCTGATTCTTTACTGCTCGCAACGGCGAGTGGAGGTGTTACCAACGTTTCATTGGCGCAGCTATCCGAAAACAAGTTTGTACTTCTTTATACTCCTGGTCATTTGGTCCAACCAGCTTTTGCAAGGGTGCTGGAAGTCTCCTCTGACGGCAACATCAATATTTCAGAACCCACAAGGTATACACCAACCAGTACGGAATATGGTAACTATGCCGTACCACTGACCTCCCTCAAAATTTCTAATCTCCTATTTTACCGGTGAAAATCACTACAGCGAAATTGAAGGTAGAATTCGCTTTGTCGATTATGCTTGGAAATTAGCAAGCCTGAAAAGCCAGGGAGAAGTAACCCACAACAACGCAACCGATTGTGCTTCAAACGGCTTTTGATGACGGAATTTCGGTTTATCCCAATCCAGCAAATTCAGAGATTTGTATCAATTTTAACAAGGTCTCTGGTTTTAGGGTATCCATCTTTGACCTGGCTGGAAAAGAGCTCTTAAGAAACTCCATCTCGGAGGGAAATTCCTGCATCGATGTTCGTCACCCTCAATGATGGTCTTTATATCCTGAAAATGCAGATTAAAGAACTGTTACTCACCAAAAAAATCGTAATTGATCGAGCAAAATAGATTGTACGCCCAGATGGTCATTACCACAAAACATCGCGCTAAAGGTCAATCTTTCAACTTTTCCTTAAACACCTGTTCAAATTTCTTGACTTTTGGTGCTACGACGAAGGAGCAATAGGGCTGATGCCCATTTCGATTGAAATAGTCGTCGTGATAATTTTCCGCCGGATAGAATGTGGTAAAGGGAGCAATTTCAGTAACGATCGGATCTTTCCAAGCATCTGAGTTGTTCAATTCCTCCTTATAGTGTTCTGCAAGCTTGCGCTGCTCTTCATCGTGGTAAAAGATTGCTGAGCGATATTGCGTACCTACGTCATTCCCCTGTCGGTTTAAGGTAGTAGGGTCATGGGTCTTCCAAAAGACCTGAAGTAACTCCTCAAAGGAAATTATATCTGTGTCATAGTCGACCTGCACTACCTCCGCATGGCCTGTGGTGCCACTACAAACCTCTTCATAAGTTGGATCAATTGTGTTTCCACCGCTATAGCCTGATTTGACCTGCGTAACTCCCTGAAGACGCTGAAAAAAAGCCTCGGTACACCAAAAGCATCCTGAGCCAAATGTTATTTGTTTTGTCATAGTAGTTTGAGAGAAACCAGCCTCGTACTAATAAAGTTTCGCCTGCACATTAGAAAAAAGACGCAGCTAAGCCAAAAAGTCATCCATCAACGAACCTGTCACAGCAATAACTGCGGATTTTGGAAGGTTACCCGGACCATCAGGCCAGTTGGAGGTGAGCGCATCAGTACCTGGCGATGTTTCTCCAGGGTGCTGGACGCTAAGAAATAAGGTGCCGTCAGGAGCAAAACTAGGGCCTGTGAATTCCGCATCATTCGGCGCACTCGCTAGTTGGATCACCTTGCCTGCATTCACTCCCTCTCTTGCCACCACAAAGAGTCCATTGTTTCCAAATTTATCATACGGAGGCAGGTTTAAGCTGCTACCTGAAATATCAGATGTAAACCATAGGTTGCCTGAAGCATCAAAGGCCAGATTGTCAGGGCAGGCAAAGCCTGTATCTTCTCCACCAGTCAGGTAGGTATCGGCTGTAAAAGACAAACCATCATAACCATCGGTTTCAACAATCTTCATCAGCGAACCAAAGTAGTTGCCTTTGGGTTTGTTATTCGTCAAAGCCACCAGGACCGAGCCATCGGCGGGATCGATTTCTATGTCTTCCGGTCGGTCCAACTCGCTCCCTCCTACTAACATTGCCGCTTCTCTGGCTCTTATAAGCATTTCTGTTTCATCCTTAAATCGCGCCTTCAACGCCGGGTGGCTCATCTCCAGCGGATTCCATGTGCCTTGTTGCACATTCGCCACATATAGCTGCCCCGGATAGATCTGCCCAGGTTCATCTGAAATGTATTTGTAGAGGCAGCCATCATTTTTATCATCCCCTGAGTAGATCACCACCCTACCATCTTCTAGTTCTTGTACCGTCGCGCATTCATGGGCAAACCTGCCTAATCCCACGTGCTTTTTTGCGGTCTTCGTGTTCGGGTCATATTCTACTACCCAACCATAATGTTCCGTTCTGTTTCTAGGGAAAAACAACTCCCACTGGTACTCGCTTGGATAGTATTGGCCAGTCTCGAAATCGCGTTCCCCATAGAAGTAGTCGTAGTTTTCCTCGCAGGTGAGAATCGTACCCCAGGGCGTAATGCCTCCTGAGCAATTGGCCAGCGTTCCTACCGCCTCTTCAGCACCTGCAACCTTCTCATGCCACTCAAATGGTATTCTTTGCGAGCCCGTTAACCGATCATTGGCATCGTTACCAATAGCCACACTCCACTGCTCCCGTTTACGCAACTTTAGTAGCGAACCTCCCACCATTTCCATTTCTGCGAGGATTTGACTTTTAAGTCTGGCCTTTTCGGGATCGAAACCTGTGGCAAAAGTAGGGTCGACATACTCGTGATTAACCCAAAGAAGACCTTCCCGATCACCTTGAGGCAGATAGGCGGTGAAGTCATTATTGTAACCAAAACGTAAGCCATTTCCAATGGGGTCACCCCATTTCGCAAGAATCTGATACTCAAGTCCATCGGCCAAAATCACCTCATCCCGGGCTTGAGGCGTTATGCCTTTTATTGTCGAGGTTAAATACTCCTTACCGCCGCCCGTACACGACGATAATATACTTGGCACAGCCGGTGCTAATATTGCTCCCTGACCTAAAAACTGAAGGAATGATCTGCGATCCATGAAGTTTCTACTACGTTTGGCTACTAAATTACAACCAAGTCCTTATTACTCGCACATTGAAAAACCTAGACTTAACCGAGGGACCTATTTCCAAGAGACTGGTCCAGTTGACCGGTCCTATGATGCTGGGCATCATAAGTATGGTGGCCTTCAACCTCATTGACACCTACTTTGTGGGTCAACTAGGCACAGAAGAACTAGCGGCCCTTAGCTTCACCTTCCCGGTGATCATGTTCATTTTTAGTATAGTACAGGGGCTTGGTATAGGCGCCACCGCGCTGATTTCACGTTCCATTGGGCAAAAGAACCGGGAAAAGGCAGCAAGAGAAACAACAGACAGTTTGGCCTTGGCCATTGCCATAACTGGCGTCTTCGTCATTATAGGTGTGTTAACCACCGTGCCGACATTCAGATTGTTGGGAGCTGAGGAAGAGCTGATTCCTCTCATTGAGTCATATATATCAGTGTGGTATTACGCGCTCCTTTTTGTAACCATACCCTTTGTTGGCAACTCTGCTATACGTGCAGTCGGAGACCCTCGTACCCCCAGTATGATCATGATCTTTGCAGTGATTGTCAATGCCATACTTGATCCAATCCTGATCTTTGGACTGGGGCCTATCGAGCCCATGGGCCTGCGTGGAGCGGCGATAGCTACAGCCATTTCAAGGGGAATGACCATGGTATTATCACTTTACATACTGCGGTTTCGGGAAAAGCTCATCACCTTCAAAATCCCCAGTAAACAAGTACTATTTGGTTGTTGGCAATCAATCCTTTACATAGCCATACCGTCAGGATTATCACGCATGGTCGTTCCGCTGGCTACTGGCATTATCACGGCGATACTTGCGTCCTACGGTCCTGCTGCTGTAGCAGGTTATGGTGTGGGGACCCGTATCGAGTTTTTGGCCAGCAGCATACTTTTTGCACTTGCTGCTTCTATCGGACCATTTGTTGGCCAAAACCTGGGCAACAAAAATTTGAAAAGGATTGAGGCCAGTATCACTCAAAGTAACAGGTTTAGTTTATTGTATGGTTTGGCAGTCTGGGCTTTGCTTTGGTTGTTTGCAAGGCCAATTGCCACTGTCTTCACGGACGACCCGATGACTATCGAGGTGGTAGAAATGTTTCTCAAAATATTACCGGCGGGGTTCGGACTGCAAGGAGTGCTGAGCATTGTCAATAGCTATTTGAATACGATCGACAGACCCATCCCGGGTTCACTCATCATTGTCGTTCAAATGTTAGTCATTGGGGTTCCTTCTATCTATTTGGGTGGGATGCTCCTTCAGACCCAAGGTGTCTTTGTTGGCTTGGCTGCAACTTATATCGTAGGTGGAATCATCTCCCTGCTATACCATTATCGGGCTACGGCGCAATTGAGGAGGACTTTCCAAACCTAGAATTGGGCAGATAAGTAGAGAAATTCTTAAGTTTACTTACCGTCAATTCAAAAATGAAAAAACTAGAAAAAATTGCTAAGCAAGGTAAGATCGATGAGGATGCCAGTTTGACTGACAGGCAATCCATCATTATCAATGCACCCATTCAAGCAGTCTGGAACACAATCACGAGTGTGTCACGATGGAGTGAGTGGAATGAGCATGTCACCGAAATCGAAGGCAACCCCACGTCCGTAGGAGAAAGTTTTTCATGGGTTCACCACGGGAAAAAAATTCAGTCAACTTTAGAGGTCTCCACAGCTCCCAGCTTGTTTGTCTTTGTGGGAAAAGCCGGGTTTGCAAAATCTATCTATCTGTGGTCACTTGATAAAACAGATGAAAATCAGACCGTGGTGACAATAGAACAGTCGCTCAAGGGGTTTCTCCTGTTCTTGTTCATGAACCATGGCACCCTTCACCAAAACCTTCTGAATTGGTTAGATCAACTGAAGGTCGCGTGTGAGAAGGAATCAGCCCTTGTCTAGCTGTTCCAACTGCAACTTCGCAACGGCAAAGTCTGGCGCGACTTCTAAGGCTTTGTTATACTGTTCTCGTGCCTGGTCCGTATTCCCCTGCGCTTCATAGACCATCGCTTTTAGTCTGTAAACAGCGGCGAGCATTGATATCTGCTGATTTTCCCGTTCATTCTTCTGAAAAATGATACTTTCCGTGGTTGCAGATGCGTCGGCAATTAAAATATCCGCCGATGTTATTGCCTCAGTAAATCTTTTCAGGTCATACTGTATAAAGGCTATCTTATACAGTACAGAGATCTCATTTCTCGACAGGTACATGGTCTCATAGTACGAGATCGCACGATCTTTCAATCCCAAGCTCTCGAAACTCACCGCAGCAATTTCTGTAGCCAACATGTCCTGTGGGTTGATCTTTAGAGCGTCCTGTGCTGCCAGGACCGCCGATGGGTATTGTCGATTGTCAATATAGGACAGGGCCAGGGAATCCAAAACAGCCGTGTTACCGGGATTGTAAGCCAGCAGGTTGTATAAGGCCATACGTGCAATGATGGGGTCATTATACCGCAAAGCAGTTGTGTATATAAAGGCGTGTTTTTGAATATCGAAGGGCAAGCTATCGAGAGGTGGAGCCTCTTGGTCACCCTGACCAAACGAAATATGGACCAGACTGAATAGTACTAGCACCAGAAGTATATTTCTTCTCATAGATTTTGAGTTTTCCGTGCGCAAATCTAGTAGAATTATTGAGGTTCCAGTCCTTTCGCCTTTCCAATCTTCAACATCAAATCATGTGCTGCCCGCTCGTCGTTGGCAATGATACCATCCAACACCGCTTCCTTGATTTCATTTTTTATATCCCCTACGATTTTGGAGGGTGGCAAGCCAAAAGTTTCCATAATCTGCTCCCCCGTTACCGGCAACTTGAAGTTTCTGAGGCTATCCTTTTCTTCCACCTCCTGCATCTTTTCCTCTACTTTCTTGAAGTTGGCCAAATAACGTCGCACCCGGTCATGGTTTTTAGAAGTAACATCGGCTTTGCACAACATCATCAGGTCTTCCACATCGTCTCCTGCCTCATAAAGTAGCCTTCTGACTGCCGAATCCGTTACTTTCTCACTCACCAGAGCAATTGGCCGTAGGTGCAGCCTGACAAGCTTTTGTACGTAGGTCATCTTCTGATTCTGAGGCAACTTTAACTGACGAAAGATACGTGGCACCCATTTGGCACCAAGGTCTTCATGACCGTGGAAGGTCCACCCTACTTTTGGATGAAATCTTTGAGTGGCCGGCTTAGCAATGTCGTGCAAGAGTGCGGCCCAACGTAGCCACAAGTCGTCAGAGGTTTCACTCAAATTATCGAGGACCTGCAGGGTATGATAAAAATTGTCTTTATGCGACTTGCCTTCACGGGTCTGTTTGCCCTGGAGTTTAGCCAATTGAGGAAAAATATCAGACAAGATACCCGATGAAAACAGCAGTTTGAAGCCATATGAGGGTACAGGGGACAAAATGATCTTGTTCAGCTCATCTGTTATCCGTTCTTGACTAACGATTTTTAATCGGTCTTTCATTTGAAGGATCGATTGAAAAGTGTCCGCTTCAATGTCAAAATTTAATTGGGAGGCGAATCTAATGGCGCGCATCATCCGAAGGGGATCATCCGAAAATGTGGCCCCGGGTTCCAGAGGAGTTTGGATCGTTTTCTGCTTCAGGTGATTCAGCCCTCCAAACGGATCCAGCAACTCTCCCATACTTTGTGGCATCAGGCTAATGGCCATGGCATTGATAGTAAAGTCCCTTCTATTCTGATCATCTTCCAGGGAGCCATTCTCCACAATAGGTTTTCTCGAATCATGTCGATAGGACTCCTTTCGGGCACCCACAAACTCTATTTGGACATCATTGATGGTAATAGCGGCGGTGCCGAAATTGCGATAGACAGCCAAGTGGGCTCCGGAGCCAAGCTCCGATTGAACTTTCTTCGCCAGGTCTATACCGCTTCCTACAACCACAATATCCAGATCCTTAGAGGGTCGCCCCAGCAGCAAATCACGTACATACCCCCCAATCACGTACGCCCGGACCTCCGATTCACGAACGACCTGACTTATTCTATACAGTATTGGGTGACCTGCTATATGAGAATGAAAATTCTGACTCATCAATTGCCAAAATTATCACAAGGGATTCTATCAAAAATTTGAAATCATAAATATTATCATAGCGAGGCCAGAGTGCGGCTACGGCGACTTAATTTTAGCGTCCCGATTTAGTAAAAATGTCTGATCAAACACCCAAGCAGAAAATTGATCAACTCACAGATGAGTTGAACTACCACACCCACATATATTATCAAGAAGACCGTAGTGAGATCTCGGATTTTGAGTTTGATCAAAAATTGAAGGAGCTAGAGGCATTGGAACTCAAATTTCCCGACCTCAAGCGCCCAGATTCTCCAACGCAGCGGGTCGGTGGTGCAATCACAAAGACTTTCGACACAGTATTCCACCAATACCCTATGCTCTCCCTGGGCAATACGTACTCAAAAGAGGAATTGGAAGAGTTTGACAAGCGCGTAGAGAAAGGTTTGGGAACAAACAGTTACGAGTACATCTGCGAGTTAAAATTCGATGGCCTGGCTATGAGTTTCATTTACGAAAATGGCATATTGGCGAAAGCAGTAACCAGGGGTGACGGTGTGAAAGGTGACAACATTACTCCCAATGCAAAAACCATCAGGACACTCCCCCTCTCCATCAATGCCGCTGATTTGCCCGCCTCCTTCGAAGTACGCGGCGAAGTTTTCATGCCCCTTGAAGTTTTCAAAAATCTCAACGCTGATAGGGTAAGCAAAGGGGAAGCGCCTTTGGCAAATCCGCGAAATACCGCCTCAGGCACTATGAAAATGCAAGACTCCTCTGTTGTGGCCAGTAGAAAACTGGATTGTTACCTATATGCAGTTTACGGTGACAATCAAGCCATCAATAGCCATGAACAAGCATTGCACTTTCTAGAATCCTGCCAATTCAATGTATCCCCCACTTACCGTAAGTGCACTACAATGCAAGAGGTATTTGCCTATCTCGAGGAGTGGGAGTCCAAAAGACATGAACTTCCCCTGGAAACAGACGGAGTTGTGATCAAAGTAAATTCATTGGCGCAACAGAACGAATTGGGCTTTACCGCCAAAAGTCCTCGTTGGGCAATCGCGTACAAGTTCCCTTCCGAATCCGGGCAAACGATTTTGAAAAAGGTGACCTATCAGGTGGGTAGAACAGGAGCCATCACACCTGTGGCAGAGTTAGAACCAGTTTTATTGGCGGGAACAACGGTCAAACGGGCCTCTTTGCACAATGCCAACGAAATAGCTCGGCTTGATCTGCATATAGGGGATCAGGTTTTTGTGGAAAAAGGCGGTGAGATAATACCTAAAATAACTGGGGTAGACACTTCTTCGCGAGCTGCCTCCGCAACTCCGATTGCTTACATTACCCATTGCCCGGAATGCAACACACCATTGGTCCGGCGAGAAAATGAGGCCGTGCACTACTGCCCCAATACCAGCGGCTGCGAACCACAGATCCTTGGGAGGATCGAGCATTTTATATCCCGTAATGCCCTGGCTATAGAAACCTTGGGGCCAAGGACCATCAAGGGGCTACTTAAAGCGGGGTTGATTACAGACCTGGCAGGCCTTTACGACCTCACTTTTGAGCAACTCAATGGATTGCAAATTGAAGAAGAAGATGCCAAAACGGGTGAGATTAAGAAAAGGTCTATCAAGGAAAAGACCGCCAACAACATTCTTGACTCTATTCAAAAATCAAAGGAAGTTGCTTTCCCTGTAGTTCTTTTTGGTCTCGGCATCCGGTACGTTGGTAAAACGGTAGCAGAGAAACTAGCGACGCACTTTCAAAGCATCGACCGCTTACAGCATGCGACCTTTGAAGATATCATCGAGGTTCATGAAATTGGAGAACGAATTGCAGAAAGTCTGGTCGATTTCTTCAATCTGGCAGAGAATAGGGAATTGGTAGCGCGGTTAAAACTGGCGGGAGTAAAGCTTGAAGCCGCCCCGGAGGAGGCCCCCGCCAGCAACATTTTGGAGGGCAAAACATTCGTAATATCCGGCGTATTTGAGCAACTGGACCGAGAAGAATTGAAGGCGCTTATCAAATCCAATGGTGGCAAGTTAGGCTCTGGTATTACGGGAAATACGGACTTCCTGGTCGCGGGGAAAAATATGGGACCCGCCAAACTCGCGAAAGCAGAAAAACTGGCTGTTGAAATTTTAGACGAAGAAGCATTCTTAAAAATGATAAATTAGCCTGATGCTTAAAAACCTCCTGATCAAACAAAAACTGACAAAAAAGAGCCCCCCCTTGCAACGCTGTTGCCCGTACGCTGAGGTTACCGGTATTGGGATCATTTTCGAGGAAACAGAACAAGACAATGATTTGAGGTATCTGCAGGATCAACTCCTGACAGATGGGAAAAAGCTCTCAATGATGATGCGGGTTGTGAAACCAGAAAAAGACAGAAAATACACCCACCCCTTCTTTTACAGCGGGGATATTGGTTTAACCGGAAGTATCGAATCTGAATCGTTGAGGAATTTCATCAATCAACCATTGGATATGCTTTTGGTGCTACCAAGGCGCCCTGACTTGCTTACTTCATTTGTCGTTTCCCGGTGCAAAGCATTGAAAATCGGGTTTTTCGAAGATGAATCGGCCATTAAGCACCTAGATTTGCTTGTGAAACCCAAAAATGATGCAAGTAAACTTATGGACTTATTGGAATACATCAGAAGGGTGGCTTAGATGAACGTATCTGCAAAACTTAGGGGTACGGGAGTAGCTCTCGTCACTCCCTTTAGTAGCAATGGCTCAGTAGATTTCGGTGGTCTCGAAAAACTCATCGAACATGTAATTTCAAATGGCGTGGATTATCTGGTGACTCTCGGGACAACTGGTGAGGCCCCGGTACTGAGCTGGGAAGAAAAAATGGAGATAGTTTCGAAAACCATTGACATCTGTCATGGCCGCATACCGGTGGTCTTAGGTTTAGGGACCAACAATACCCAGGAGTTGCTGGAAAAACTAGAAAAACTGCCCGAGTTGAATCTAGCAGCTATTTTATCTGTTTCCCCCTATTACAATAAGCCGAGTCAGGAGGGTATCTACGGCCATTATATGCAGGTAGCTGACAATACCCCTTATCCCATCATATTATATAACGTACCTGGAAGAACAGGTAGCAATATAGATGCTACCACCACCCTAAAACTTGCGAGCCACGATAACATCATTGGCATAAAAGATGCAACTCCAGACCTGACGCAACTGGCAAATCTTGCCGCTCTGAAGCCTAGCGAGTTTCTGCTTATCTCTGGAGAAGACAGCCTGGCCTTTCATACTATGTGCCTGGGTGGAGACGGCCTGATATCTGTTCTTGCGAATTATCTTCCCGAGGATGTTTCATCGATGATCCGGTTCGGTCTTGAAGGAAAGTATAAACAAGCATTAGACCTTCACTTGAAACTATTGGAGGGGTATAGACTCAGCACCCTGGAGGGCAATCCCACATCGATCAAGGCGGCGCTGGAATCCTTTGGCATAACCGCTCGTAAAGTGCGGCTTCCGCTGGCCGAAGCTTCATCAGAACTCGTTGCGAAATTTGAAAACTGGTATCAGGATAAAAAAAGAAAGGGATACTAGATTAGTATCCCTTCCAATAATTCTTTTTACTGCGGTGTTATCCCTGATTTTTCATGTCTTGCACCTCAATTCGAATTTCTTGGGCTAAGTTCTTAAGATCCTGCATGCCTTTACGTACTCTGGTACCTGCGGCTTGGTTTTTCTTGTCGTAGAACTTGTTGAAGTCCTCTTCCAACGCCATTACATGATCCTTTATTTGATCGAATCTACTCATGTTATAATCTGTTAAGGTTACTGATAGTTATAAGATTTGGCAATATAATTAAAATGTTTAAATACTGCGCTAAAACGCACATTTTTAGCTTAAAACAGAAAGATTTGCTCCTTCAACTCCGGCGGCATGATAGACCCCATTGTCTAGTTTTCCTTTGACTTTCTCGAACACTGAAATCGTCTCGTTGACGTCATCCATGGAATGCATGGCCGTCGGAATAATCCTTAGCATAATGACCCCTTTAGGAACCACCGGATAAACGATCATAGAGCAGAATATGTCATACTCCATTCTCAAATCACGAATCAGGTTAGCTGCTTCGTAGGTATCACCATTTAACATGACAGGTGTCACAGGTGATTTAGTTGTACCTAAGTCAAATCCTTTACTTCTCAAGCCTTGCTGAATGCCATCAACAATGGTCCAAAGTTTATCTTTTAGTTCGGGACGGGACTTAAGCATCTCCAAACGCTTCAAGTTTCCTATGACAATTGGCATCGGCAGTGATTTCGCAAAAATCTGCGAGCGGACATTATATTTTAATATGTCCATTATCTCTTTACCTCCAGCTATGAAAGCACCGATACTGGCCATTGATTTTGCGAACGTGGAAAAGTAAATATCAATTTCATCTTGCACGCCTTGCTCCTCACCTGTTCCAGCACCCTTCTCTCCCATCGTGCCAAATCCATGCGCATCGTCAACCAACAACCGGAAATTATACTTTTTCTTCAGAGGTACAATATCCTTTAGATTACCCATGTTTCCTGACATACCGAATACACCCTCGGTAATTACCAGGATGCCACCTCCCGTTTCTTTCGTAATTCTCTCTGCTCTAACCAGCTGTTTTTCAAGGTTTTCGATATCGTTATGAGGATAGACGAATCTTTTACCCAAATGCATTCTCAGGCCATCGATGATACAAGCATGAGACTCAGCATCGTAAACAATCACATCCTTTCGATCCACCAATGCGTCGATCACCGACATGATCCCCTGATAACCGTAGTTCAACAGCATGCCAGCTTCTTTGCTCACAAATGCTGCGAGTTCATTTTCCAATTGCTCATGATAGACCGTGTTGCCAGTCATCATCCTTGCTCCCATTGGATAACCCAGCCCCCAATCTTTGGCTGCTTGTGCATCCACTTCCCTCACCTCAGGATGGTTTGCAAGACCCAGGTAGTTATTTAGGCTCCAGGTTAACACCGTTTTCCCCTTGAATTGCATTCGAGGAGCTATTTCGCCCTCAAGCTTCGGGAACATGTAAAAATTGTCGTCTATGAATGAATGCCGCCCCAAAGGCCCTCTGTCACTCAGCAACTTTTCGAATAAATCCATGAAGACTTCCTTATTTTTCCTCTCTCAAAAATTGATTGCAAAATTAACAGGATTTTAAGTTATGGCAACCATCTGAGGACTTTCAAAACATCACTTTGCTAGAGTTTCGTCTACTTTTTCAAATATTGACCCTACCAGCTACAAATTGGTTCATAACGACTGAAAATGATAGGCCTTTAGAAACAGATCGTAAAGCAAAGTTCTAAATTCGCGCTGAATCAGAAATAAAAAGGATACACCCCAGACGAAAATGGCAGAAATTAGACCCATTCAGCCCTGGCGCTACAGCAGGGAATTTGGTGACAAAATTGAAGAACTGACCTCTCCTCTGTTTGATGTCGTGTCCCATCGGCAGCGACAAGCATTGTATGAGAATCCCTACAACAGCATTCACCTCTCAGTACCGGCCGGAGCAAATCCAGCCGAGAACGCAGTACAAACCTTGAGAGTCTGGAAAGAGCAAGGCACTATCGTCCAAGACAGGGTTCCTGCGATTTACGTCTATTTTCAGCATTTTTCTGTGCCCGGTAGTGAAAAGACATATACCCGGAAAGGCTTCATTTGCAACATTAGGGTTTACGAATGGCACGAGGAAGTAATCTTAAGGCATGAAAGCACGATGCCCCACTCCGTAAATGACCGACAAGCCATTTTAGAGCAAACAGAACTTAACGTCAGCCCGACACATGGACTTTACACGGATGACTCTTTCGAAATAGAAAGATACCTCGACGAAAGCATGCAAAATCCGATATATGAACTTGAAGATTATCAAGGCGCTACGGATCAGCTAGCAGTAATACATGATGCCCGTGTTATCAAAAGAATTATCGAAATTTTGAAGGACAAGCAAGTCATACTTGCAGATGGCCACCATCGGTATGAGGGTTCCCTGGAGCATATGAAGAAAATGAGACAGGAAAATGTAGATCATACCGGAAACGAAGGATACAACTTCCATGCAATGTATCTCACCAATACTGAGGCGGAAGATTTGCGGATCCTGCCAACGCACAGATTAGTAGGCTCAGAAATTGATATCTCCGAAGCTGAGTTACTGTCCAGGCTGTCAAAGGATTTTAAAGTGAAACCAGTAGAGAATCCACAGGATATACATGAAATCATTTTAGGCAAAAAGAGAGCTTTTGGTTTGCTGGTGGGTGACAATGCCTACAAGATCAGGTTAAAGTCAGACCGGCTGGAGGAGATCCCATGGAATTTTCCTCTAGTAATAAAGGAATTGGATTTGACAGTGATGCACTATTTTATCTTTGAAAAGGTGCTTGGAATACCAGGTCCAAAGCAGACGGTCTCACCGGTGTTGACTTTTGAACGGAATTTCACCGAGTGCGTGCGAAAAGTACTGAGAAATGAAGCGGCATTTGCAGTGATCACCAAGGACATCCCGATTGAAACGGTGAAAGAAGTTTGTTACTCGGGATTCACAATGCCGCAAAAGTCGACCTACTTTTATCCAAAAGTGATATGCGGATTTTTGTTCAATTCTATCAACGACCATGAATTCAACCAAGGACTTGATACTGGCTTCGAATTCCCCCAGAAGGAAACAATTGCTTGAATCTGCCGGATTTACCTTTGAAGTGAGGGTAAAAGAGGTAGAGGAGATTTTCCCGCAGACGATACCTGCCAAGGAAGTAGCTGAATTCCTCGCGAAACTCAAAAACAGGGCCAATCGAGACAGGGGGAGCCAAGATGAAATAATCTTAACCGCCGACACTACCGTGGTTGTAGATGCTGAAGTTTTGGGCAAACCTAATCATGCCGATGAAGCCTTTGGCATGCTACAAAAACTGGCTGGTCGGCATCATGAGGTTCATACGGGAGTTTGCATTTCCTCGAATGACAAGACGCTTTCATTCACCGTAACCACTTCGGTGGTGATGGACTCGCTAACGGAAAGCGAGCTTCAATATTATATTAAGAGCTTTCGGCCATTTGACAAAGCCGGCGCTTACGGCATCCAGGAGTGGATTGGGCTTATTGGCATTTCATCCCTTACCGGGTCGTACTCCAATGTGGTCGGACTCCCCGTTCGTGAAGTCTATCAATGCCTGACCAAAGATTTTGGACTCTCTCCGGTTCCTTAATCTTCGTCGGTTTCTTTCTCCTCCTCCTGCTGCTCTTCCTCTCCGGGTAATTTATCAGCCTCAACATTATCCTCGTCTTTCAACCTTTTGGACACTTCTAAAAAAGGTCCGGAAATGATAAGATCGCCTTCAGTAACACCCTCGAGTATCTCAATGTTATCAAAGTCGCTAATACCTGTTTTTACAAGCACTTTCCTGGCAACTCCATCCTCATACTTAAATACGACCTCTTCTGCCTCCGCATCATTCTCGTCATTACTGTTGTCGGCATCTTCATCCTCATCATCTTCCCCGCCATCTTTTCCCGGCTGACGTGTAGTGACCGCCGCCAAAGGCACGGTAAGAATACCATTTTTTGTCTCTGTGATTATTTCCACGCTAGCGGTCATTCCTGGCCGGAAAGGGTACTTGCTTCCTTCACTCACCAGATCCGCGTAGGAATCATTCAAAATTCTAATTCTGACTTCAAATTCGGTTACTGCATCAGCAGAGATCTTGTCATTAGCAGTATTCGCAATTTGGGTAACCACCCCTTTGAATTCACGCTCTTGATAGGAATAACTATCAACATCAATTAGTACTTCATCACCGGTAGACAGCTTTATAATATCATTTTCATTGACATCTACCCGAACTTCCATATTGGCCAGATCGGCGATCCGAAGCATTTCAGTGCCCTGAAATTGAGATGTACCCAAAACCGTTTCGCCTTTCTCAACAGACAGCTTTGAAACAATTCCGGACATTGGTGCCGTGATCGTTGTTCTACGCAAATTTTCCTGCGCCTCGTTGACAGTAGCTTCGGAGCTGGTAACAATATATCGTGCTGCCTCCACATTGGACTTGGCAGACTCCAGGTCTTGAATGGCTATATCATAGTTAGCCTTTGCCAGCTGAAAGTCCGCCTCTGAGATTACTTTCTCTTGAAACAATCTTTCTTGTCTTTTAAAATCTTGTTCCGACCTGGTAAGCGTGGCTTTACCGCGAGCCAGTCTTGCCCTCGAATCAGCCAAATTGGCCCGTTGCTGATTGAGATTTGCTTTTGCTCTTTCCAAGGCTGCAATGAAATTATCAGGATTCACTTTGGCCAAAACCTTCCCCGCTGCCACCGAATCTCCTTCTTCAATAAACAAGTCCACCAACTCACCAGAAACCTCCGGACTGATCTTCACTTCTATCACTGGCTGCACGGTTCCCGAGGCATTTACTTTCTCGACAATCGTGGTTTTCAATGCTTCCGAAACCTCTACCTTCGTCGATTTCTTCTGCCCGACCCATCCCATTGATTTTCCAACTACCGCAAAAACAAGTAGCAGCACCACTGCACCAACCAGGATGTAAACCAGTTTATTATTCTTTTTCTTTTTTGTCATTCTTCTAGGTTTAGCGGTTTGCCCTGGTAAAAATCCAGGATTTTCTTTTTGAAAACAAAGTCGTATTTCGCCCGCACAAGATCCGATTTAGCTTGAAATAGATTATTGCTGGAAATTTGATAATCCGTAAAGTTGGCAGCGCCAAGATTGTATTGATTCTCGACAGCCCGAAACGTTTCTTCTAGCGCTTCAACCTGCCTCGAGGAGGCAGCATAACTTTTGCTTGCCGCTGTAGCATCGGCATAAGCTGATTCAATTTGCTGCCGCAGTACATTTCTTTGTTCGATCGCCACGATCTCTGCCTGTTGCAACTGAATCTTAGACCGCTGTATGTTGGAATGTGTTCTCAGTCCATTAAAAATTGGAATGGAAACTCCCACTCCCAGGTTCCAACTTAGGTTTTCATCGAATTGGTCAGCATATTGAAAATCTTCAAAAGCACCGTTAGGCACTTGCTCCGTCAGAAAAATAGCCTCTCCGCTTGCAGTAGCCAAGGTGGTTGGCACTGTCTGCGTCGAAGTACTTCCATCTGAGATGAAACGCTGGTCAAATGCCGAAGAGTAGTTGGTGCTGAATCCGCCTCCGAAGGACACAGTTGGGGACATACCTCCCTGCGCGATCTTCACGCCTAAAGCAGCCGATTGAACACCTAAGTCAGCACTTTTGATTTCTGGCAAATTGCTTTCTGCTGATTCAAAAACACTTTGCGTACTCATGCCCACATCCGGCTCTCCCACCAGGGTAATCTCCGGAACTACTATATCCAACTGGCTGCTTGCTGGCAGAAGCATAGCTTGCTTGAGACTCAGCAGGGCCAAATCAAGGTTGTTTTGCGAATTGATCAAAGCTACCTCATTGCTAGCCACCTGACTTTGCAACTCAAGTTGGTTGGTGATGGGTGCTGCTCCGGATTCGACCAGAATTTTCGTTCTCTCCAACTGGGAGTTGCTGTTTTGAAGCTGATAATTGGCATTCTCCACGAGCTCCTTGTTGAGGATCACGTTCAAATAAAAAGTCGCAATGTTCAGGGAAATGTCGTTTTTCGCTTTCTCAAGATCCGCTTCAGAGACCTGGATATTTGCCTTTCCCTGCTTGACGGTATTGTACTGCTGCAACCCATTGAAGAGTGTCACTGACGAATTGCCATTGAGTCCTGATGAATTAATCCGTTGCGTCACAAACTGGTTAGTCGTCGGATCGATCGATCTACCCCAATTGTAGCCCAGACTCCAATTCACATTGGCATTGGGCAATTGCGAAGCGCGACTCTGATTGTAGTTGACTTTGTTGTTTTCGAGCGTAAGTCGCGCCCGTCTCACACTCAGATTGTTTTCAATGGCAACTGCAATGCACTCCTCCAATGTGTAGGTAGTTTTATCTTGAGCGTAGAGGGCTATTTGAAATAAGACAAGAAAAAATATTAGTAATGTTCTCATAGGGTCTGACAAGTTATTACTCCATACTACGGATGAAACGTGTATTCTTGACCCAACTCAGGTGGTCAATGTATTGAATAGAGATTTCGGTAGGCGCGCTATCCATTTCCAAAATGAGGCATGCGAGATCGTTTTTGCCTTTTCTTGAAACAGTCATGGTCGCAATATTACAATCATCATGCGAAAGAATGTCAGTAATAAATGCGATACTTCCTTTAGTATCGTCAGCTTCTATGATCATCGTATGAAGTGCAGATGTAAAATTCGCATCAAAACCATTTACTTCCCTGATCCTGATAACTCCTCCTCCCCGACTTTCGCCAATAAGGGTGTAGGTGACATCCCTTAACTTCATTTCCAGATGAACGGTATTTGGATGCATGGTTGAGGCACTTCCTATTGATTTAAACTGATACTTCAGGCCTGCATCTTTTGCCAATTTCAGTGCATCCTTGATTCGTTTATCGTCGGGTTCAAAACCCATAAGTCCTGCGAGGATAGCCCTGTCACTGCCATGCCCCTCGTACGTTCGGGCGAAGGAATTGTAAAAAGTGATATTGGCGACTTCCGGTTTATCTTCCATCAGTAAATAAGCCACGTGGCCAATTTTCACCACGCCTGCTGTATGCGAACTCGAAGGGCCAATCATAATAGGGCCAATCATATCAAAAACACTGCTTTGCTCCGCCATAGTTGAAAATGACTATTGTCTATAAGTGCAAGATCACACTGAAATATTACATCACACTGCCACTGCCGCTTTTATGTGGGGATGAGGATTATAGTCAAGCAGCTCAAAATCTTCATAGCTAAATTCAAAAATATCTTTCACTTGCTGGTTTAGAACCATTTTGGGCAATGGTCTAAAATCTCGTTCCAACTGCAGAGCAGCCTGGTCAAGGTGATTACTATAAAGGTGAGCATCGCCTAAGGTATGCACGAAATCTCCTGGTTCCAGGTCAGTGACTTGCGCAATCATCATGGTCAAAAGTGCATAGGAGGCGATGTTAAAGGGAACACCCAGAAATATATCAGCACTACGCTGGTATAATTGACAGGAGAGCCTTCCGTCGGCCACATAGAACTGAAAAAATGAATGACAAGGTGGCAAGGCCATTTCTTCAACTGCTGCCACATTCCATGCACTCACGATCAACCTTCGGGAATCGGGGTTGTTTTTGATCTGGTCAATTACGTCGGTGATCTGGTCGATATTTCCATTGGCAGAAGGCCAACTCCGCCACTGTACACCGTAAATTGGCCCTAAATTCCCTTCCGGATCCGCCCATTCATCCCAGATAGATACACCGTTATCTTTTAAATATTTGATATTTTGGTCCCCTTTCAGAAACCATAGCAGTTCGTGAATAATAGATCTGGTATGAACTTTTTTGGTGGTAACTAACGGGAAGCCTTCGCTCAAATCGAAACGCATTTGGTAACCAAAAACACTCAGTGTTCCCGTTCCGGTCCGATCATTTTTCTCGAAGCCATTTTCGAGCACGTGCTTCATCAAATCATGGTATTGCCTCATCCCTGTGTAAGTTCTATTACTTTTTGGCGAAGTTAAAAATTAGGTAGCAAGAATAGATGGGTGTGGAAAACTGAAAAGAAATTATTTTGGCTGTTCGATGTTAGAAAAATCGATAGTATCCTGGCTAACCAGTAAACAAGCCAAGCTCATACACCTCCTCCTGATATTGGTGCCTAGTCTGATATTCGCCCTGTGGTTACCCCGGTTATCTTTCAATTTCGAACTTGAAAAGCTCTTCCCCACACAGGACGAGGACCTGAAATTTTTCAATGAACACGTGAAAACTTTTGGGTATGACAATGACAACCTGTCTGCTTTACTGATTGCCCCAACCAGCACCTTTGATACGAGCTATCATCAACTAATAAAACAGACTTCAGATGCGTTAAAACGCATTGATGGAGTCAAGGTCGTTTGGTCTCCGTTAAATTTCCGCAGGCTTGTTCCCACTCCTACCGGAATTGTAAGCTTTGAGTTGTTCGAAACTGTGTCAAATACCAAGTCTGACAGCTTATATGTACTGAATGACCCTTTTCTGTCCGAATCCTTTGGTTATGGCAATTTCCTACCGATCTCACTAGAACACGACCATCTTACAGATCAAAAGGAAATCCAAGAATTCCATCAGTCCATCGTCAACATACTGGAAAACACGGGTCTCCGATATCATTTGCTGGGTAAGATTGCCGCGCAGGAAGAATTCAACAACTACATTCGGAGTGATTTTGGCCTTTTTATCGCCTTATCAATCATTATATGTATTGCGGTTCTTTGGCTACTGTTTAAAGACCTGGCAAGTGTGGCATTGCCGCTCACGGTTTGCATGCTCACGCTGTTGTGGGTGTTTGGGGCCATGGCCATGTTGGGGATTCCGATCAGCATCATGACTTCCCTGATTCCTCCCTTGATGCTTTTCGTGGCTTCCTCCGATTCGGTACACTTACTATCCTCCCTACAAACCTGCGACAATAAAGGTGAAGCCGTCAAAAAGGTTTTGTTGCCCACATTTTTCACGTCCCTGACTACTTGCTGTGGATTCATCAGTCTTTGGTGGATCCCGGTTGCACCCTTAGGAGAATTAGGCATACTATGCGGCATCGGTACCATGGTGGCATTTGTCGTCACTTATTTGTTTGTTCCTTATTTACATGATAGCCTCCGCAAGCCCGGAAGCGAAGGCCACGGTAAGAAGCTGTTAGCTACCATCACATCCAACCGGAAAGCCATCTACTTCAGCTTCGGACTATTGGCGATCGCTGGTGTTTCTGGTACCATTCGACTCCAAAGCAACGCTTTTTTACTCCAGGACCTTCCCGAGACTTCCCGGGTGAGACAAAGTTTCGAATTCGGGGATCGGGTCCTCGGTGGTTCCAAGCCATGGGAAATGGCCATATCCATCACCGATCCCGGGTCCAACATCTGGTCATCGCAAGTCATCGCGGAGGTCGATAAAATCACGAATTACTTAGAAGAAACATATCAATTAGCGGCCATCAAATCCCCCTCCAAGGTGCTATCCTACGCGGACTATCTCCATTTCGGAGGTGAGCTAACACAATTCTCCAGGAAATCTGTTAATACCACCAGGCAAATATTAAGAAGGCAGGATTTCAAACTGATTGCACCTGATCAACGAACCGTAAGAATCACGGGCCTGATACCTGAAACAGGCTCCAGAGCCACCATCGCGAAAAATGATTCACTGATCCGGTTTCTTGACCAGCATATTGACCAGAGCATCATATCTTATCGCCTGACAGGAACTAACTACCTGATCGACAAGAGCAATGCACTTCTGGCTAGATACATGATGCAGAGTATTTTGATTGCCATCGGTATCGTCTCTGTCTTGTTAGCATTGTATTTTCGATCAATAAGGGTAGCTTTTATTGCACTTATTCCAAACCTGTTACCACTTGTAGTGGTTGGAGGTATTGTGTACGCCCTGGATATTCCTATACAATTTTCAACATCTATCATATTTGCTTTGACCTTTGGCATCGTCGTGGATGATACCATCCATTTCCTGGCTACCTACTTCAGGGCAACCGGCACCATCGAGGAGCGGTTGGCTTCCACAATGGACTCTGCGGGTAGCGGTATTCTGAACACGACCTTGATCCTGGTTTCAGGTTTTGCCATTCTCACACTCTCAAGCTTCGGAGCTACCTTCTACCTGGGGTTGTTCCTAAGTAGCAGTTTGCTCTTTGCCCTATTCACGGACTTGTTGCTGTTGCCCCTTTTAATTAAATCTTTCAAGCTTTGAAAAACATTGATTCCACATGCTAACCATCGGAGACGACCTTCCAGATTTGACCTTGACCAACCAAAATGGGCAGTCGGTGACATTACGGGATCACATAGGCCGACATCCTCTGGTCGTCTATTTCTACCCTAAAGACGATACACCTGGGTGCACGGCGGAAGCGTGCCATTTCAGGGATAGTTATGATGAATTTGAGGCATTGGGTGCTAAAGTTTACGGCATCAGTGCCGATACGGTCAATAGTCACCAAAAATTTTCCAGTAAGCTACGTCTGAACTTCGATCTGCTAAGCGACCCAAAGAAAGAAGCGCAAAAAGCATTTGATGTACCACGATCATTCCTTGGTCTGCTACCTGGCCGGGTGACTTTTGTTGTCGACCGGGGTGGAAAGATCCTGGGCAGCTACGATTCCGTATTGAACATGCGCCAGCACAAAGTAGCTGCATTGGCGGCCCTGAAGGCGGCCAATTAATAGACAATCGCCAAGAAGGCATTAAAAAAACGAAAAATTTCGTAACCAATTTTCATATTTGTAGTAATTGTATATACGATTTATACAAAATTGAAATATGAAAGGCACCCAAATCGGAGAGTTTGAAGAATTGATCTTGCTGGTGGTTGGCACACTCTATCCGGAGGCTTATGGCTCAAGCATCCGGATCCAAATAGCAGAACAAACTGGTCGCAAAGTAGCCCTTGGTGGCATCCATAGTGCACTGCACAGACTTGAGGAAAAGGGATTTCTTTCGTCTGCGCTTGCCGAAGAAACACACGAACGTGGCGGTCGACGTAAGCGACTCTTCCAAGTTACCAATACGGGTAAACAAGCGCTCGAACACAATCGCGACATCCGTAACCGGCTTTGGGAGCAAATTCCCCAACCTGGCATGGAAGGGCTTAAAATTCAGAGGCCTCTACCATGCGTAGGCCCCCTAGGTCAGCTGATTATTTCCTAAGGTTCTTTTGCAAGAAGGATCTGCTTGAAGAGATCAAAGGTGATCTGCTTGAAACCTATCAGTATGAAACCGCACAGCTGCCTGCCTGGCGGGCGCAGCTTTTTTACTGGCAGCAAGTCTTGCTGTTCTTACGCCCATTTGCATTTAAAGGAAAAAACTCAAAATCCACGATAATGATCTTCAATCATCTGAAAATTGCCAAGAGAAACCTCTTAAAGCACAAGCTAAACACGACCCTGAATGTCTTGAGCCTATCCGTAGGCATTGCTTGCACGCTGGCGGTAGCTGTTTACGTATCCTCCGAGCTCGCATATGACAACTTTCATAAAGATGCAGACCTTATTTACCGGGTTCCCATCGACTTTGTAGACGAAAAAGGCAATCGCATCCCTGACGCCACTACCCCTCCTGCGCTGGCTCCAGCCATGCGGAATGACTTCCCGGAGGTAGCTCAGTCAGTCCGTATATTTCCCAACTGGGGCAATCGATTTTTGCTTGCCACTGCTGACGGCAAGAGGTTTTTTGAAAGCGGTTTCTATCGGACGGATTCCACTTTTTTCGAAATATTCACCTTTGATTTTATCTACGGTGATCCTGAGACTGCACTGGATGGTATCAACGACATGGTCATTACCAAGTCCATGGCCGAGAAGTATTTTGGGACCCACTGATGCTATGGGCAAGTCAATTTTGCGACCGGACGTAGAAGATCATCCGGGCTACACAATTACTGCGGTAATCGAAGATGTACCATCAAATTCACACTTTCAATTTGATTTTCTCTCACGGCTTACATTCCAGGGAATCGATGAAAACTGGGGATGGTACAACTATTATACCTACATAAAGCTTCATCCAAACACAGACGTTGGTCATCTCGCGGAGAGGCTTCAGCCATTCTACGAATCGTATGAAGATGCGGAGGTACCTAACCTAATTTACATACAAGCGCTAACTGATATCCACCTGAAATCACATCTTAAGTGGGAACTGGGTACCAATGGCGATATCAACAACCTTTACATATTCTCCCTGCTGGCGGGATTCATTCTATTGATCTCCTGTATCAATTATTTGAACCTCACGCTAGCTCAATCGGTGAGACGGCTCAAAGAAGTAGGTGTGCGCAAAGTGTTTGGCGCAACTAAAAACATTTTGACCCAGCAATTTTTAATTGAAACACTGTTGGTATGCTTGCTGGCAATAATTGCCGGAGGGATAATGGCCGAATTGTTCCTACACAGTTTGGCGGACCTGCTAGGCAGAGATATCACCCTCCTCCATCCAACTAACTGGTTTACTATTGGAACAACCAGCTGCTTTGTGTTAATGGTTGGGACTTATTGCAGGTATCGCGCCTGTTTCAAAATTGGTCCGTAGCCAGATCGTGGAAGCTATGAACCAAAAAAGCTTGTTTGGACACGCAAAGAAAATCGACGTAAGAAAACTGTTATTGATCCTCCAGTTTTCTCTTTCGATATTCATCTTATCTGCGACCGTAGTGGTTTACCAGCAATTAGACTTTATGAAAACCTCGACAAAGGTCTTGACCCTGAGCAGGTGCTGGTCATTGAAAACGCGGACGTTATGGAAAACTTCCAGCCACTTAAAAACGCGTTACTTGCCCACCCGAATATCAAGTCGGTAACCCAGTCAGACGGGATCATTGGCAAACTAAACTGGACCACCGGAGTGGGGTATCCTGATCGGTTCGTGATGAACTATATGGTTACCGATCCAGATTTTCTGGAAACACTGGATTTAAAACTGATAGCTGGCCGTAATTTTTCACCTGCTTCTCCAGCCGATCGCGAAGGGCTGGACTATGGTAGTCAACGAAACCGCCTACAAGGAACTGGGTTTGACTGACGACCAGGTTGGACCAGTATTCCCATCACTGAGGATAACGACTCCATTATTTACGGTAGAATCCTGGGTGTTGTAGCGGATTTCAGATTTACAGATTACAAATTGGCAACAAAGCCTTTCGCATTTTTCTACAGGGAAAAACCCAAAGGATTTTGCCTATGTCAAGGTAAACGGCAACAACCTTCGACAGACACTTGGCCTAATAGAAGACGAGTGGCAAAAAGTGGAAAGCCAGGCCCCGCTGGAATATTTCTTCCTGGATCAAACCTACGAGGAGCTGGTGACAAGAGAGTCCAGGCTCGGTGAAATACTCATGTATCTCGCCGCCATTAGTGTGCTGATTGCTGTGATGGGCATGCTGGCGATGGTGAAAATCCAGCTCAAGGATCAACTGAAAGCCATTGCTATCCGTAAAGTACTGGGCGCTTCCGAAGCTGCGCTCCTACGGTTAATTAGCTCTCGATTCGTAGTACTGGTCTTAGCTGCCAATCTGCTGGCATTGCCTATGGCCTACTACAGTGCGCTGGAGTGGCTCAACGGTTTTACAGAGCGAATTCATCTCGATTTAGTATTACCGTCAACTATTCTCGTAAGTACCATTGCCATGGTCAGCCTGGCTGTTTCGCTCCAGGCGATTCGTACAACAAAAACCAACCCTACTGAGACTTTACGCCAAAATAGCTAGTAGATAACGTTAAAAAAGTGTAAAACCAAACTTGGTGATAACATATATGATATACAATTAGGACAATAACCCTATATTGCATGTATGAAAAGAACGCATTTAGGGGAGTTCGAAGAGTTAGTCCTACTTATTGTTGGGGCATTGGGCTCCGAAGCTTACAGTCTTAGTATTCGGCAAGAACTAAAGAAATCTTCAGGTCGCAATCCTAGTATTGGGGCATTGCATGCTGCTTTAAACCGGCTTGAGGATAAACAATTCGTCACTTCTGAGGAAGGGGGCGCCACCAAAACCAGGGGTGGCAGAAGAAAGCGTTATTTCAGCATAACTGTTGCGGGCAAGGAAGCCTTGAAGCGTGCTTTCGAACTCCGGTCGTCTTGGTATCAATTGATAGAAGGAATGTCATGAAGAAAGAATTACCATTCGTTGCCAAATGGCTGATCAGATTCATTTCTTCAGGGAAGGATCAGGAAGTGATTGAAGGAGATATCAGAGAAGTGCTTGAGGAGCATAGTCACAGAAATGCTATCATTCGATGGGGCTATTATGATGCGAGAGCTTTCTGGCTTAATGAGGCCAGCCCTCATGGAGCGACGAAGCAGGCACACACCCGGGTCCACCAGAAAACTGACTCTCAAAATGATATTCCGTGGGCTTAGGCGACGGCTTGTTTTTACAATCACGAATGTTTTCGGGTTATCTTCTTCATTAACCATTTGCTTGTTGATCCTGGCATTTATAAGTCATGAGTTAAGTTTCGACCGATACCATACCGATGCCGGTCGAATTTTTCGGGTGACCTACCAGGAAAACGCCAATGAACCCGTCGACGGCCATTGGGCCAGGGTACCGGTAGATTGGGTGAACCTCCTACCCGAACAATTTTCGCAAATTGAAGCATTCGCGCGATTTCAGTCTTTCCGGACCCGAGATATTGTCGTCGGCAATGATGTTTACCGAGAGACTAACGCCTACGCGGTGGATGCTGAAGTCTTTGATGTCCTTGATCTGAATTTTGTCGAAGGTGACCCATCTGCACTTTCCAGGCCATTTACAGTTGTTTTGACCCAATCTTATGCCAAGAAATACTTTAAGGAGGATGTCCGCGCTTGGTCAGGAGCTATTTTGTTGTCTCACCGGCCGGAAATCGGGAAAGATACCTCGTGACCGGGATCATTGAAGATACACCCAGCAATACCCACTTGCCTATTCATTTGCTCACCTCAATTAACAAAAAGGAAGACCGCACCGGTTGGGCTTATATCTACGCCAAGCTCCGTTCAGAGAAATCAGGGGAAGAACTGGCTCGAGCGCTTCCTGATTTTGTAGCGTCTCAATCGACCAATGATCCACCTCAAAAACTAAACCTTCAGCCCATTCAGGACATACACCTTCACTCCCATCTTTCAAGGGAGATAATTCCCAATGGCAGGATGAGCTATATCTGGATCTTCTTTTCGGCGGCTTTGGTACTGTTATTCATTGCCAGCGTGAATTTTGCTAACCTCAGTGCTATTCAATCTCTTAGCCGCACTAAAGAGATCGGTGTAAGAAAAGTACTTGGAGGATCACGTAAACACCTGGCCAGTACCTTTTACATGGAATCGCTGGTCCTTGCGTCCATCAGCGCCGCTTCTGCCCTGGTTTTCTATAGTTTATCAATTCCTTTATTTGAAAAATTTCTAGGTTATGGATTGATCCGAACTGAGCCAGTAATCCTGCTATTCACATTAGTTTTTGCCATAGTTGTGTCGGTGCTCTCCACCATATATCCGGTCAAGGTAATGGTAGGTCTATCCCCAATTGCCGCCCTGCGTTCTTTCGGCATTGGCAATAGAAAATTCTCAGGAAAAAGGGTCTTAATTGCACTGCAGTTTGCACTTGCGCTGGGGTTGATATCCACACTGCTCCATCGCAGAAAGGCAATTTTCTTTTATTCAGAATAAAAGCCTGGGATTGACTCAGCACAATGTATTGGTGATCCATGACATACCTGACAAGGCCAAAAGACAATTTGAAATTATTCGTGAGCAAATCGGCGGTATGCCAGGTATAAGTGACGTAACGGCAATTATGGAAATGCCAGGGTCCGCAGTGAGAGATGGGGTCATCGCTTTAAAACCAGGCGAATCACCCGAGGCCCAGGAAGGAACGCCCATGGATATTCAAATTGTCGAGGGGCAGTTCTTCGATGTTATGGAAGTCGCATTTGCTGCCGGTTCACCTTTTAGCAAGTTAGTGCCAAGTCACAACCTGCCAGCACCCGGGACCCCTTTTGCCGAGCTGCTACCATATTTATCTTCCAGGCCACGTGAGTATATTATTAATACAAGGGCGGCAGAGCTACTTGGCTGGGATGATCCAAGGGAGGCTGTGGGTCAGCCCATTCGGCTTTGGAACCCACTTTATCAACTGCAGGAAGGCCACATTACGGGGGTAATAGCAGACTTTCACCAGGAAAGTCTTCGATCCGAAATAGACCCGGTTGTCCTGCTTCAAGAACCAATATGGCTGAGACATTTACTCGTACGAACCCATACTACGCACACGGCAGAGGTGCTGGCAGAAATAGAAGACTTTTGGAAAGAGAAATATGCCGGATTCCCTCTCAACATAACTCTTCTTGAAAAAGAGTGGCAACAACTCTACGACAAGGAAAGAAAGCTGGGGATTCTCCTTCGATCTTTCACAGCGCTCGCGGTTACGATTGCAATACTAGGCTTACTTGGTGTCTTGGGTTACTCACTCAAGGTCCGACAAAAGGAACTCGCCCTGAGAAAAGTCCTGGGAGCAAGTCTTAAGTCAGTTGCTACATTAATGGCAAGAGAATACCTAAGGGCAATTGTAATTAGTCTCTTTGTAGTGATCCCGGTCGTGTGGTTTTTGATGGAAGAATGGCTGAGCGCTTACGCCTACCGAATCGTCCTCAACGGGACCATATTCATTCAAAGCTCCGCCATCATATTGTCTTTGTTATGCCTTGTTTTGGTATACCTGATCCGCAAGGCTGACAGCAACCCGGCCGAGGTACTGCGGTCAGAGTGATGGCAAGACCGATTAAAATAGTCGACGCATAATGATAATGATCACGCAAATCAAAAACATGATAATGCTGATCTTATTGATCCGATGCATCGCCCTGATGTTAAAATTCGAGGGTCGATCAGGATCTTTTTTTCTAAAGAAATAAGTAAGGACTTCTCGAAATCCAAAGTAATGACCTAGTCCTCTTTTAGTATCCTTACCGTTCTGATTCTCTTCTAAACTTCCCATGTCAAGTCAAAATTTCTGTTGGCTCCACCCAAGCCCCATCCTCTTTAATTAGTTCGATCAATTCGTCCAATGCATTTTCGCTAGGTACCGCCCTTTTGACCACCTCCTTTCCTTTGTACAAAGTGATCTTGCCTTTTCCTGATCCGACATACCCATAATCAGCATCGGCCATCTCTCCGGGGCCATTGACAATGCACCCCATGATTCCAATCTTGACCCCTTTGAGATGATCGGTTCGCTTTCGGATCATGGCTGTAGTTTCTTGAAGATCGAAAAGGGTTCGGCCACATGACGGGCACGAAATATATTCCGTTTTGGTGATTCGTGTTCGCGTGGCCTGCAGTATCCCAAAGCAAGTCTCGTTATAGAGCTTTTGATCTTTCTGCGACCAATCCTTCGTCGTGGGCCGTCCCAACATGAGGCCATCACCGTAGCCATCTACCAGTAACCCACCAAAATCTGTAGAGGAAAAAAGCATCAATTCTGTTTCATCCAAGTCAGCATAGTTCATTCTCAAAATCACCGGAACCGCTACTCCCTGCCTGTCCAATTCTGCTATACCACGTCGTAGGTCCGCCAGTGCATGTGCATTGGAAGTTTCCAATACGAGCACACAATTTGTGTAATCGAAATTCGAGATATCAGCGAGCAAATCCTCCGTTTTTGCGCTTATAAAATTCAATTGATAGTGAAAGTCAGTAATGCTATCTATCTCATTCAAAGGAATTAAAGGAATTTTGTTTAACTTATCTTCAACAAAACTCCATTGAGTGTAATCGACGATTTCTTTCAGGCCATTGGGCAGCATGAAGTCAACCGGTTTTTGACCTGTATAGATAAAATCAACGCCGAAATCGTTCATACTCCACTTATCCAGTTCGGGTAAGTAAAAGTGTCCAACACTTTTCAGGTCTTTCATTTCCCCCACCCCGTCGGCGCTGAAGTCAGCGATCACCCGTGGGACATTAGACCCACCGACATTTGCCACTTCTTTGGTGACTCGTCGATTGTATTCAAACGGGTTGATGGTTGGGGTAGTCATAGATTCGATGGCTGCGTGATCAGCCCGTCCATTCAGCTTTTTTACCAAAGCCGCCGCTACTGGGATCTCCGCCTCCGGCTCTTCCGTAAGAGACACTCTTACAGTATCTCCCAGACCATCTTCCAACAGCGTACCTATTCCAACGGCGGATTTGATCCTTCCATCTTCCGCCTCTCCAGCCTCGGTCACCCCCAGGTGGAGCGGATAAGGTTGCAGGCCCTCCTCATTCAATTTACTGACGAGCAAGCGGTATGCCTGGACCATTACCTGCGGGTTACTCGACTTCATCGAGATCACCAAATCATAGTAATTTAAATCCTCGCAAATCCTCAGGAATTCCAGGGCCGATTCCACCATACCCATAGGTGTATCGCCATAACGACTCATGATACGATCGGACAAAGAGCCATGATTAGTGCCGATTCGCATGGCAGTTCCATACTCCTTGCAGATTTTCACCAAGGGCATAAACTTCGCTCTTATACGGTCTAGCTCTGCTTCGTAACTACTATCAGTGTAATCGATTTCTTCGAACTTCTTTTTGTCGGCATAGTTACCAGGGTTGACCCGAACTTTTTCTACTATTCTTGCCGCAAGTTCAGCAGCATTGGGGGTAAAGTGGATATCGGCTACGAGTGGTGTCGAGTACCCTCTTTTCCTTAACCCCTGCTTAATTGCCTCCAGATTTTGTGCTTCCTTTAAAGAGGGCGCTGTAATACGTACGATTTCGCAGCCTGCCTCAATCATTCGAATGGACTGTTCGACGGAACCTTCCGTATCCATTGTGTCAACGGTGGTCATGGACTGCAGGCGAATTGGATTGGCACCACCAACGCCTACATCCCCAACCTGAACTTCCCGGGTCACCCTTCGCTGATATCTGGTGAGGCTTTCGCAATAGTCATTCATTCGCTTAGTGCTTTGTCGCTACCCATATTGTTTTTTCTGATGCAATAACTGGTTTGTATATGTCTTGGTTTTACATTCTTACAAATCACCCAATTGTGGACGAAGTAATAGGTCCTCGACCACAGTTTGGCTGCTCAAGTTATAACAAGACCAAATGGCTTCGGCGATATCCGTGGGCTTCATCAGTCTTTCCGGGTCAACCTCCACCCCCTCCCAGGTTGGCGTAAATGTCGCACCAGGCAAAACCGAGGTGACTTTTATCCCTTCCGTTTTCAGGTCTTCCCTTAGGGCCTTGGAGAATCCGTACAAAGCAAATTTTGATATACCGTAGGAGGCTCCCGGTGCATAGGGAATCAAACTCGCGATTGAACAGATATTGAAAATATGCCCGCTTTTCTCTGCGCACATTGCGGGCAACAATTCTCTTGTCAATCGGTACGCTGAATAGAGGTTCGTTTCAATCAGCGATTCCAGGAGACCCTCTTCCTCCGTTCTGACTGATCCGGGTTGAAAGGTACCGGTATTATTAACCAGGACGTGTGGTGTCTTTCCGATGGATTTGACAAAATGGCCAAACCCGACAGTTTCCTCTTTCTTCGACAAGTCAGCCCGCATGGTATATACTTTTCCACTGCCAATGGCCTCCATCTCCGCCCCAAGTGACGCGAGATCTCGATCATTTCGTGCGCATGCCGCTACCGGATACCCTTTTCTTACAAATAATTCTGCGATGGCCCGACCAATCCCTTTGGTCCCCCCTGTCACTACCACCAGTTTTTGATGTGCATCCTCCATTTTCACTGCAAAGTTATATCCATTTTGAGCATCGATTTAGGTAGAATGGCTTAGTTTGGAGTCGTCAAAAATTATTGTAAGTAACAGCGAATGCGAAGCATAGGGTCATACCTAATTTTTATCGGAGAGCTTTTTAAAAGAATGGAGAGTTTTCGGACCTACTTTCGGCTCACTGTGGATGAGTGTATAAAAGTAGGAGCGAACTCTATCTTCATTGTCACTATCATTTCGTTGTTCATGGGAGCGGTCACAACCATCCAGACTGCTTACAACCTGGTAAATCCATTCATTCCCGACCCGATCATCGCCCTGGTCGTCAGAGATATGACGGTTTTGGAGCTCTCCCCAACCATTATTGCGATAGTGTTTGCGGGTAAAGTCGGATCCAATATTGCGGGTGAGTTGGGTACGATGCGGATCACAGAGCAAATCGATGCCTTGGAAGTGATGGGGATCAATGCTACCTCCTATTTGGTTCTACCCAAGATTTTAGGATCCATGATCATGTTCCCCATGCTGGTCGTAATTTCTATTTTCCTGACTATGTGGGGTGGTTATGTAGCCGGAACACTTTCTGGCCTGATTTCAAGTACGGATTATATTTTAGGAATCAGGACCCAATTTATTCCCTTCAGTGTGGCTTTCGCCATGATCAAAGCATACACATTTTCTTTTGTAGTGTCGTCCATTTCGTCCTACAAGGGGTTTTATACGCGGGGCGGCGCGCTGGAAGTTGGTGTTGCCTCGACCAATGCCGTCACCAATAGTTGTATTGGCATTCTAGCCGCGGATTATATTTTGGCCCAGCTATTCGCTGAATTTTTACTAACGGGATGATCGAGGTTAAAAATATAAGCAAGGCCTTTCAAGGCAAATCCGTGTTGATGGATGTGGCAGGCACCTTTGAGCGAGGGGAAACCAACCTGATCATTGGAGCCAGTGGCACAGGAAAGAGCGTTTTGCTTAAAAATATTGTAGGATTAGTAAGGCCGGATCAGGGTGCAGTGTACTACGACAATCGCGATTTCACAAATGGAGATCTTAAGACCAAAACAGAAATTCGTCGTGAAATAGGCATGCTGTTTCAGGGGGGTGCTTTGTTTGATAGCAAGAATGTGGAACAAAACGTGATGTTTCCCCTGAATGTCTTGACCAAAATGTCGGAGGAAGAAAAAATCGACCGTGTCAATTTTTGCTTAGATCGGGTTAATCTTACTGGCGTCAACAAGAAAATGCCTTCCGAGATCAGTGGTGGAATGAAAAAACGCGTGGGTATTGCCAGGGCGATTGTAAACAAACCCAATTATCTATTTTGTGATGAACCCAATTCAGGCCTGGATCCTCAAACCTCTATTCGAATTGACAATCTCATCAAAGACATCACAGAGGAATATAACATTACCACGGTCGTGGTAACTCATGATATGAATTCGGTCATGGAGATTGGCGACAAGGTAATGTTCCTATACAAAGGACAGAAATTGTGGGAAGGCAGCAACGAACAGATCACCCAATCCGATGTAAAAGCGTTAAACGATTTTGTATTTGCCACTCGTCTCATGAAAAGAATATTCAACGGCGAATCCTAGTATGCTGACCACTTATCAAGTTCTGCTGGTATGAACTGAAGCCGATTGTTAACCTTAAAAGAAATTTTGCCGAAATGAAGCGCCTAGTCATTTTTACCATTCTATTGTCCATTTTCCATGCTGGATTATCTCAGGAACCCGATTACAATGCACCTGTTCCGTTCGACGAAAAAGTCCGTCTGGAAAATTAGAGAATGGATTGACATACTACCTCCGGGAAAATGCTTACCCCGCTGACAAGGTTGAATTAAGGTTGGTCGTCAATGCCGGCTCCATGCAAGAAGACGAAGATCAATTGGGCATGGCGCATTTCCTGGAACATATGGCATTTAATGGCACTGAAAACTTCGAAAAGAATGATCTGGTGGACTTTCTTCAAAGTATTGGCGTGCAGTTTGGAGCTGACCTGAATGCTTATACCAGTTTCGACGAAACGGTCTACATCCTACCCCTGCCATCTGACAATGATTCCCTCTTCTCCGTAGGCATGACTGTTCTCAGGGACTGGGCCTCCAACATGCTGCTGGAGGAAGAAGAAATTGACAAAGAACGAGGTGTGGTTTTGGAGGAATGGCGCCTTGGACAAGGAGCTCAACAGCGCATGCGTGACCAATACTTTCCGATTCTCTTTAAAAATTCGCGTTATGCCGAGCGCCTACCGATTGGAACGAAAGCGTCTATTGAGACGACCCCCCAGGAAAATATCAAAAGGTTCTACGATACATGGTATCGCCCCGACCTCATGGCTATTGTCGCCGTAGGTGATACGGACATGGAGGCACTGGAAAAGAAAATCATAGATCAATTTTCAGATCTGGAGGCCAGAGCTCCTGCCAGGACTAAAGAAAGCAACGCGGTGCCCGGACATGAAGAGACCTTGGTTGCTATCACCAAGGACGTGGAAAACTCCTTTACGGCCGCTCAATTGATTTACAAGCAACCGATCCGACCTGAGAAAAACCTGGGTCAATTAAGAAAAAACTATCTATATGCGCTCTATAATGCGATGCTTAATAGTCGACTTCAGGAACTGACCCAGCAGGCAGATCCTCCGTTTATTTTTGGTGCTTCGAGTTTCGGATCCCTGGTTCGAAGTACTTATACCTATTCTTCTTTTGCTGTGGCGGCCCCTGATGAAATCACTGGCGCATTGGCCACACTGGTCCAGGAGAATGAGCGGGTCAAGTTGTTTGGCTTTAATGAAACTGAATTGGAGCGCGCAATCAAGAACATGAAGATCCAGTTGGAAAGTATCGCCAAAGAGCAAGGAAAGACTGAATCTGGCAATTACGCCTCGGAATATGTTAGCCACTTTCTATCGCAAATACCTTCCCCAGGAATCGATTTTGAATTATCCTTTCTGAATGACATTGCGCCAGGCATTATGGTAGAAGAGATCAATGAATTGGCGAAGAACTGGATCACAGACGAGAGTCGCGTCGCGATCATCACTGGAATCGACAAGGAAGATGTCACATTGCCTTCTGAAGAACAAATTCTGGAGGCTATCAACAACGTGGATACAGATGCGCTTGAACCCTACGACGACAAGGTTAGCGACAGTCCCCTGATCGGCGATCTGCCGGCTACCGGCAAAACATTGTTCACGAAGAGAATAGACACAGTTGGAGTAACAGAACTGAAGCTATCCAATGGCTTGAAAGTCGTCATAAAACCGACTGACTTCAAAAATGACCAAATCCTAATGACAGCTCATAGTCCTGGCGGGCACGGCCTGTACCCGGATGAAGATTTTCAGTCGGCGAAAATGGCAGCTGGCCTTGTGAACCAAAGCGGCATTGGTGAATTCTCACTAATTGAACTACGCAAATTGTTGACAGGGAAAAAAGTGGAAGTTTCACCGTTTGTCACGTCCATTCAGGAGGGCTTTAATGGCAGCAGCACACCGGAGGATTTTGAAACCCTATTGCAACTGGTGCACTTATATTTCACCTCACCCCGGGAGGATTCTGCGGTCTTTCAATCGATCCAATCGCGAAATAAAGCGCTATTCGAAAACTTATTGGTAAACCCTCAGTTCTATTTCAGCGATCAGGTAACACGGGTAATGACGCAGGAACACCCACGTGGTGGGGGCCTACCCACTCCCGAGCAAATGGACGAAGTTTCCATGTCCCGTGCGCTTTCCATTTACCGCGAACGCTTCAATAATGCCGGTGACTTTACTTTCTTTTTTGTGGGTAACGTGGACATAAAGACAGCAAAACCTTTAATCGAAAAATACCTTGGAAGTCTACCGGGGACCCGTAACAAAGAAGAATTTGTGGACCTGGGAATTAGACCTCCGAGTGGCAAAGTCGACAAGAAATTCTACAAGGGAGCCGATGAAAAAAGTTCAGTTGTCATCAACTACATTGGTTTTGAGGACATAAGCAAGGAAGAGAACTACGTTTTGGGAGCGTTTGCTGATGTCCTTGAGAATAGATTAATTGATATTCTGCGTGAAGAGGAAAGTGGTGTCTACACAGTAAGTGTTGGAAAATCACGAAAGAGATTCCCTTACAACCAGTATTCACTATCCATTAGATTTCCATGTAGTCCGGAGAATGTCGAAAAACTTACCCGGCTAGCCTACGAAGAGATAATAGACATCCAGACCAACGGAGTTGAAGAAGCAGAGGTAACCAAAGTTCGCGAGGCAGATCTTCAAAACCGAAAGGAAAACCTTGAGAAGAATCAATTTTGGTTATCGCAGATCAGGTCCTATTATTTTCACAAATCAGACTTGAAAAACTTTTATCAGCACGAAGGTTTTGTTGCCAATCTCAATGCCAAGGACATACAAGAAGTTGCGACCAAGTATATTGATGCCGACAACAGCATCAGCATGGTACTTTATCCTGAAAAATATCAGGACTAGAAAAAAGCAGTGAGCTGAAAATTCCCTGTGTGTATAAAGGCCTGTTGGCCAGACTTGCGCCCGAAGTACTGGAGTGTCAACTGCAATCCATTGGCCAATTTCTGCTGCCAGTTGAGGTTCAGCAAATAATTACGGCCGGGACGTAAGGCATTGAGCAGCGTGTAACCGAGGAAAGAATCCTCCTCTCCTTCAAAATTTATGTTCGCATAGGTGAACCTTCCATTGATATTGCCTTTCGCTAGTTTAGAGCCAGTGGCCTCCAGGCTCCATTCTCGTGTTGAGGATTTGTCAGGATCCTCCTGCTCGGGAGTTCGACGATCTGAAAATTTGTATCCCAGACTCAAGCGAAAAGAAGTCGAAGGCTGCCAATTCACTTCCGGCGAGATTTCTTTGGTAGCGATCTCAAAATTTCTTGTAACCAAAAAATCTGATCTATTGCTGATCGTACCTATGCGAGCGCCTGCCCGTAGTGTATACTCGCCAAAAAAACTAACCCTGGTGCTTTGACTGAAATTTCGCTCTTCCAATTGTTCGAAACCATTTGTTAATAGCTGTCTTCGCTCATTTTGATTGATGGAAAGTTCCGAGCCGAAGCCTGGGCTGGCTCGGTTAAAGAATACGGAATACCTTCTCTTGTTCCGGAGGCTAATCACGTTCTCATCGGCTGTAAGTGACGCATAAGGATTGATCCTTTTTTTAAAAGACGCATCAGAAGTCTTGGTATCCAGGTTGAAGTTCACCTGATAACTAATCCTGGAGAGCAATTTCAGCAGTCCTTCCCGTTGTTTCCAACCGCGAGGCATACTCACATCCAGGGTATGAACATACAGGTTCCTGAAAGCATCGATGTACTCATCCGTGGGTACAAACAGCTTGATGTACGTTTTCTCGTCAGGATTCACCGCTTCGTAGAATTCGTTAAGGTCCTGGATACCGTCTCCGTTTTCATCACGCCAGGTATGCGTTCCCTCCCCCGTGTTAACGAGTATGTAGACAAACTCCTTTCTCAACTCTCGTCCACTTGAAATTGCAAGCGATAAATTACTCCTGACATGGCCATCTAACATACTGTTAATAGATAGCAGACGCCCCTGGACAAGATCCGTACGCTCCCGGTTTATGACATCTTTCACGTCCCTATAATTGAAATCCACTTGAAACTGCTGACGGGACAAACGTGAGGAAAGAAGTAACTGATAGTTTTGGGCTTCTGTAAAACGCTGAAGACGGCCATCGACCGGAAGCTCATCATTTCTCCTTGAATAAGAAATCCGGTAACTGACAACAGAGGAATCAGGATTCTCGACAAAAAACATATTTTCTCGGAAATACATATTTGTCCCAATTATACTGTCACTATCTAGTGTCTTGATCGTGTTTTCATCAGACTGCAATTTGTACCCGGGAACAATCAGGTTATTTTCCAACCTGATAGTAGAATTAGCCCGAAACCATCGTGAGGATGTTGTCAGCTGCTTACTGTTCAGCAAGAAGTAGTCACCATTAAAGTGAATCGCACCCAATTTCTCGGCAGTTTTGAACTTATGGCGAGTTCCTGAAAAAGTCCCTCTTTGTCTACTTTGGAAAGTATAATCGTGAAAGTGTGAGCGGTCACGCCGCAACGACCAACCAAAAGAGGTGATATATTGATGCGTCTGCGAGCTATCAGTTTGGTAAGACCAATCTCTATCAAACTCGATGTAGCGGAATCTATCTATCGCTTGAAAAGTCGCCTGATTGAATTCAAAGCCAGTAGCAATAGACCCAAAGTAAGGCCCAATGGTAATTAAAGAGTCCACTTGAACCTTTCCATTCCAGGCAACTCCCTGATTATCATCATCGTCCATCGAGGAAAGCAGGTTCAGGTCTCTATTTGATAACGCCAACTCCTGTGATATTTTAACTCTTCCCAAAGCTGAGCTGCTTCCGACTGTGAGCATTTGCCTTTGGTCCGGTGCGTTTAGTTGGATTACGGGTTCAAAGTTGCCCTGCGGCACACCCTGTTCTGGCGCCACCCATCGATAAACCCTCCCATTACTCGTGCTTTGTGTAAGCACATAGTTGCCATTTCCCATACCCACCTCCGTAAAACGGACCTGATAGCGAGCAACCTCAGGGTTTGTTGAAAACACAAAAATCTGTTCGGAGCTGTCGTCGACAAGCGTATCCACTTTACTGTAAAGTACTCTTTCCTCAATGAAACCAATTGAATCAGCTCCTGAGACAAAAGCCCCGTTCGGAGCGTCGCCTAACTCTGAAAGTGCCAACCTACCAGCGTCATCAAGATCGAGATTGGGTGTACTATTTATATTATCCCGCTCCCGGTAAAACGAAAAATAGATTCGGTGATTCCTGTCCGAAACCGCTTGGTGGATCGCCAGGTTGGATCGGCCATAGGACTGCTCTAAAAACTCAAAATCTACTCGTATTCGGGTAAACCTGGTAATAATCACATTGGTATTGAAGATGATTTCCCCGAGGTTGTAGTCAATCACATAATCTCTATCGAAACCTCTTTCTAACTTTTTGCCATCTACGAATACACGTTCAGAATTTGCCAGAACGATGATGAACCGTTGACCTTCGGGACCTCTCACCCTGTATGGACCTTGCACCCCTTCGATCGGATCTATTACGATCGATGCAAACTGCCCTTTTGCGGCAGAGGCAGCTATTTTTGACGCTGTTGCCCATTGCTTACCCAGGTTTCCTTTGTAGCTGACTGCCGCACCCTGGACATTTTTGTAGTATTTCAAAAAATAACTTTCTGTTTCCGGATTAGTAAGGACAATATCACCCACATTCAAGTCAAAAGCGTCATTGTAAAGACGAATGAATACATTATCAAAATCCCTCAGTTGCTGCGTATTTCCCTCCGGCTGATAAGGTATGTTCTGATCGGTGATCAGTGCTGAGACCTTGAGATCGTCAGTTAGATAGCCATCAAGCGCAAGATTTAAGCTGGAATTGACAAAGGCATTTTGTCTGTTCCCTACCGAAATTCCTCTTGTAATAGAGCCACTTTTCGATAAGCGAGGGCTGGCAAAAAGTTCGTTATTGATCTCTCTGGTTAAGGGGTTGAAGTTGACCTTTGGTCTGGTATCGCTAGGGTCATAATAGGAAATATCCCGCAGGAAAAAGGATTTCAACAAAGCCGGGGACAAAACCTTGTAGCACACTTCCAACGATTCTATCGAGTCAGTTGCTTGCTCCCAGGTAAGTTCTCGACTTTCCTCATCGTAAGTATAGTTGATCACCTGTGAGAAGGAAATACTTGCCGGATCTACCGGGATTGTATCGAGCAATATATGCCGGTCACCCAGAGGCAATTTTTTACAACGTAGTGTAGTCTGTCCAATGCTAGCGAAACAACAAAAACACAGAACAATACTAAGGAAGAAACCGGGGTAGCAAAATGGTAAATGTAGTGCCGCAATCCTTAGCTGAATCGAACCAAATACTGCCTCCAGCTTGTTCAATTCCCTTCTTTGCGATCGCCAACCCAATACCACTCCCTTTTTCTTTTGTACTAAAATAGGGTGAAAATATCTTATGTTTCAGGTCATCTGAAATGCCGAGTCCTTCATCCTGGACCGCCAGCTTGATTTTCTCTCCCTCTGTTTCAAGCGTGATGTTCAGGCTAATTTGGGCGTTGGTTTCGTAGGACTGTATTCCGTTTAGGACAAGATTGTTCAAAACCCGGTTAAGTATTTTCGGATCGGCAAAAACATAGAGCCCGGGAGCAATTGAAGATTTTATTTCCACCTCGCCTGTCCGGTAGAGGTCACAGACCTCCTGAATCAAAGCGGTGATGTCCACTGGTTGGTTGTTAGGTGCTGGCATTTGCGCAAATGCGGAAAAAGAGTCTGCGATATCAGACAGAGAGTCAATCTGCGAGATCAGGGATTTGAGCATACCTGCATTGCTATCTCCTTCTGAAAGCTTTCGAAGGATTTGCTGAATCTTCAGTCGCATGGGAGTCAGCGGATTCTTAATCTCATGAGCCACCTGTCGGGCAATCTCTTTCCATGCCGTTTCTTTCTGGCTTTGGGCAAGTGCCGCCTTACTGGCTTCCAGCTTCAAGATCATTTGATTGTACTCAGCTACCAGGTGTCCTATTTCGTCTTCACCCTCGTAAGCAATAGGCTCATTGTCACCTTCCAGATTCGTCATTCTCAACTTTCGGGAGATCGTGGTGATGGGAAAAGTGATACTCTTAAGCACGAAATACCCCAGAATAACACTGGACAGAAAAACGATCGTGAAAACAATCACAAGGTTTCCAAATACCTCAAGTTGCTGGCGGTTGAGGTGATTTTTTGATTCGAAAAAAGGAATAGATATGATGCCTAACAAGTCCCCTGTCCTGTGATCGATCACACCACGGTACACGGACCTGAAGCTTAGGCCACCAATTTGCTCCTCGAAAACTTGCGTTCGCTCTGGTTTTTCCTCAATGGCATTAAATGCCGCTGGATTCATTCTATCTGAAGCCAATGCGCGCTCAAAAATAGCTGGCTGACTACTTAACATCACAAAACCAGACGGGCCATACAAATTGATATCTGCCCGAACAAAGGCCCCAGCAGCAGAAATATCTTCGAAGAGGTCACTTTTATTCATGGTATTGCCTCTGTAACTCTGCAATTCCTCATAAAAATTTTCGGAAACGGCTGTACACCGCTTCTGATAGTTTCTAACTATCTCTTCCTGGTAAGACACATTAAGAAGATTGAGTATTACCGCACTAACAAGCAATAATGGCAAAATGAATGATCCGCCCAGGTACAATTGAATCTTGTTGGAAAGGGATAGTTTAAATGTCCCTCCAAAAAACCGGAAGGACAGAAACAAGAGGCCCAACATGGCAAGAAGGGACAGGAATTGAAAGCTGAAGTTGGCCACCATTCCACGAAAAGGATATAAATCGGATATGACAATAACTCTATCCTGTCCTTCGGTCCTAGCAAATAGGTGGAACCCTTCCCTTTCGATCCCTTCTTTTGCTGAAAGTAGTCGCTCCCACTCATTCGCATCTTCAACAAAATCAAAGGAATACTGTCCTCTCGAATACACCAATTCCGGCCCCTTAAATAGAATATGATCAAAATTTAATTCCTGAGACCCCTGGTCGACCAAAAGTGCAGGAAAGACTGTTTTTGGAATCACTTTTTTTAATGTCAGCTCGACTATCACATGTCCCAATACCCGACTGGCACCTTCGATTACGACATGAACGACGTACTGATGTCGTCCCTGGTTTTCCCAGTCTTTTATGAAATATAGCCGGCCATTTTTTTGCGCTTTCGGCTCCAGACTAGATAGCTTGGCATGAAGATTAGGTGCGTCATTGACCGACTTACCACCACCGGCAAACAGGTGTATGAAAGTATCATAGTTACTGAGGAAATCCCTAAAGTAGTTTCGCTTTATAAAACCTTTTATCGTGCCCTGAGAGAGTCGAGGGCTTAGGAAACGTGTTCTGATATTGGGGTCTCTGGCCAATCTATCAGCAATCGTCGTTAATTGCGCCTCAAGATGAAAATCTTCCGGATTGAGTATTGTGCTGGCAAATTGCGTTTTTTGATCTATTTCCCGTCGCTCGTGGTTCTTATAAATCGCGATAGTGTGCACAAAGCTTGCAAATGACAGCAGCAAGAGCACATAAAAAAAAGTGGGGTACGAAAACCTCCTAACTGTGGCAGATAAACTGAATTTGGCGTTTACACTAACCAGCAACAGCGATCCAGCAGTGGCATATATGAGATGATCCTGTTCGAGAAACCACGCGCCAAGCACTAAAAGAAGGCCCATCAACGCTACAATAGTCAGAGCTCGTGCATATCTACTGAACAACCTTAACAAATGGTGGTTGAGGACCATCAATAAGAGTCCCGACGTAATCAGCAACACATATTGCAATCCTTTCTGAAATGAAAGATCCAGGCTCTTCCCAATATCCAATTCGAAGCTAGTCTGGCCCAGTGTGATCCCTAAGAAGAAAAGGTAAAAGTCGTTAAGTGCTAGCATAACCAAGAACAAGATGATGATGGTCGCATGGTGACGATTGGCTAATAAGTTTAAGGCCACTCGTGCCACGTTCCTTGTTCGAAAGGTCTTGTGGAGAGAAATAAGAAAAAGAAGCGTGAGTAATAGTGCGCTGGTAAGTATCACAGCGTCATCGGCTCGAACCACTCTTATTGAGAAAATAACGAAGACAGATAGCACCAAGAACACCAACGACCTAATCCGAAACCTCCATGCGTAGACAAACAGGAACAAGCAAGTGGAGAAAATGGCGATGAGAAATAATGTATTGGACTTTGCTCCAAAGTCAGTGCCGGTCACCTCTAAAAGAGCCAGATAGTTTTCAATATCTACTTGGGTCATGGAGGCAATTTCTCTTTCTTCCCTCCCGGTAATGACGAAATTTTCAAAAATACGGGGATTGTAGAATTCCCTTAAATACTGATTCTCTACCTGGTAGTCTCTATGTAAGGTGGTAAAAACCACCTGCAGCACCGGGCCTTCCATACGCCGACTCACCAGGTAATCACCGGTGGGCAACAATATAATAGATGGACTGGCGGACAAGCCATTGATTGAGATCTGCGGGAAAAAATGGTTGGTATTCCAGTTAACCAACTTCCCGTTTTCATAGACCAGCATCCCTGGCTCGTCCACTGAAGCATTACGGTCATAAACAAAACCCGGCGCCTCCAACAGCATGTTTTTCATGTGCTTGTAGTTCCGCAACCAAATTAGCCCTTACTATGTCAAGCGCCTTCGAGTCGCGGCGCCATTCGTAAAGGGCATGACCTACGGAGGCAAGAACTGTCACAACCACAACCCACTTCAAATATTTCATGAATGTGTGTACACTTTAAATTGCTAGCAGTGAGTCAGTACGAAAATTCGATGAAAGCCAGCTCTCCCAGCTTTAAATGCATTTTCTTGTTCCATGCTCATTTTTCATAACATGAAATTAAGGAAACTGTCTCTATCTCGCCGGGTCGTAACGAACGCCACTGAAGAGATACAACATGACCAGTCTGCTTAGTCGGAAATTAATTGGGTAAGTGATAGCCGATATCAGGGCCACGCTAAGGATATAAACAATCAAGTCCGGGTCATTTGCGAAGATGTAAAGCAACAGGACCGTACCAATAAATACACCAACAGAAAAGGCATAACTCACATACATGGCACCATAAAAGAAGCCTGGCTCCTGCTCAATACTGCAAACCACAATGAGGGCACTGCTGATGGGTAGAGGTAAACCTTTTCAGGTTCCAGGTACGGTGACTAAACACATCACCTTTCCTACATCTCGGACATTTGCCGCTTAATACGGCTGATAACGCTTTCCTTTCGCTCATTGACCTTGCTATTTCTAAACCACAAAAAACACTACTACACCTATGAGTACATACGGTGTAAAAAAACAGGTAAAGGATACCGAGATTGAGTCCGGCTGCCAAAGATGTCTCGCCGTGACTTACATTATTCACCACCTGCGTCCGACACATGGCGCATTGAGCATGCATTGCCAGTGGAATCAGATATACCAGGATCAGAAGGTAAGCTTTCCTCATCTCTTCAAATTTAACCCCAAGGATAGTATTCCTTAATCAGGAGATACACAATTACTCCCGTTACTGAAACATATAACCAGACCGGAAAGGTCCATTTTACCAGCTTTTTATGTTTTTCAATTCTACCGGTCAGTGCATAGTAAAAAGCAAACAACACAAAAGGCACTACTCCAATTGAAAGCAGGATATGTGAAATCAAAACAAAGAAATAAAATGCCCTTTTGGACCCCACCGCCAACAACTCCGAACTGTCTACGGCCCCATCGAAATTTGCATCTCCAAACTTGACAGATGGCGCAGAAGCATGATACAAGACGTAGCTAACCAGAAATAGAATGCCAAGAACAAGTGCAGAGGTCATAAGCGACCTATGCAGGCTAATATTTTTAAGTTTTATCGCTATCAAGGCTGACACCAGTAAAACACTCGTCAAAGAGTTCAAGATGGCATTAACCGTTGGCAACTCATACACCCAAGTACCGGCATCAAACTTCGCTGGAGTAAACAACAACAAAGCCACGACTAATGGAATAACCACTGAGACCAAAATAATTGTCCAGCGACTTTGGTTATTACTGGTCAAGACTGGCTCCATCTTCCAAAATCTTTTTATAAAGCTCCACTTCCGTAATAAGGCGATCTACTTCCACCACACTAAAATCATATTTACCCAACAGATAACCCTCTTCATCAATGAACAACAGCGGTAAGTTCACCTCAGTGCAAACCACACCAACTTGCTCTTTCTTAATATAATCTCTGGTGAAGGCGTTTTGTTCCAGTCTATTCAGGTGATTTGCGGCAGCAGGATCACTATGGAGTAAAACAAAAATACCTGGACCTTCTAATTCACAGATTGGTGAATTAGACAACCTCGGAAGTGAAAACTCATTTTGCCCGAAGAATTGTAAAAAAAGGTACCAACAAACGGGTACCCCAAATATTATTGTCAGCAACGCCGACTTAACAATTGCCCTGCTCAAATTACGAATTCAGAACCTCGTAGATAGCGTCAGCTTGAAACAGGAGAATGAAAATTAAAAAGACGATGAACAGCATCGGCAAAACGACGCTCATTTTCAACGATCTTTTCTCATGCCCCAGGTGCATAAATTCCGAAACGATATAATATGCCTTAAAGATTGTAAGTACAATGAAAACCACAATCCGTACCCATTTGTATGCATGGGGTACAGTAAAAGCAATGGCGAATTCCAATGCAGTGATAGCAGCCAGGTACAAAGTGACCCTGATAAAGGTTCTAATTTTGTCCTTATTGACCGGCTTTACTTCGATTTCTGTTGTTTGTTCCATGTTATTCTGCAAAAGAAATTATACCAGATAAAAGAATGTAAATACAAAGACCCAGACCAGATCGACGAAGTGCCAGTAAAGGCCGACTTTCTCAACCATTTCGTAGTGGCCCCTCCGCTCCAATTTGCCCACGACAGCTTGATAGAATATGACAAAGTTGATCACCACGCCACTGAAAACATGGAACCCATGAAAGCCTGTGATAAAGAAAAATAACGCTGCAAAATTGGATGGGCCGTATTGGTTTTGGGTCAAACTGGCACCGAATGCCAGCGTGCCATCTAGTAACCGGCCCCCGCCTTCGGTACCATGAATAAAGTGAGACCATTCCCACGCTTGACAGCCGAGGAACATCAATCCACCAACTATGGTCCACAGCATCCATTTCTCAACATCCCTGCGATCCATACGCTCTCCGGCCTCAACCGCGAGAACCATGGTAACGCTACTCAGGATGAGTATGAATGTCATAATCCCCACAAAAACCAAAGGTGCTTCAACCCCATGTAGAAATGGCACCGCCTCAAACACCTTCTCTGGGATAGGCCAGTAAGCCTGAGAGAAGACGAAATCTTCAACAGCTCCGTCATACGCTGGATGGCTGAAACGGATCACTCCGTAAGTAATTAGTAAGGCCGAAAACGTAAAAGCATCGGAGAGCAGAAAAAACCACATCATTAGCTTTCCATAGCTCGCCTTCATGGGCTCTAGCCCACCTGCCCACAGGCCCTTTTTAGATTCGTCAACAACGACTGCTGTACTAGACATAGAAGCGTTTAGGTTAAGAATTATTTACAATCAAAAATATATACAAATACAACCAAAGTCCACCCAGGAAGTGCCAATACGTTGCACAGAGCTCGATACTAAGCATATTCTTACTATGGACCCGGTAAGCAAAGGCTCTCCGCACTACTATTAGCAGAAATATCAGCCCTCCCAAAAGGTGTGCAACGTGTAACCCGGTAAATACATAAATGAAGGATCCAGCCGGATTACCAACAAAAAATACTCCTTGTTCCACTAATTCACCCCAGCTGAGATACTGACCCAGTGAAAATGCTATTGCTAACACGCCTGTGATAGCAAGCCCGATGCGAATGTTTTGGATATTGTTGCGCTTCGCCGACAAATAAGCAAAGTGCATACTGACACTGCTTAAAATGATAAGCAATGACGTAATCTTAAACATTTGGGGAAACTCTATAAGCAGCCAATCCCCTTCCGCTTTTTTCACAATGTAGGCACTGGTCAACGAGGCGAATATCATCAACACCGAAATCATAAAGATCCAAAGCGCAAACTTCTTTGGGTTCATGGACCTCACCCTTCCTGCCACTGTTAAAATCCCACTATTCTCCATCTTCAAATTTTATCTAACAAATAAGCTATCTGTACAATCGGTAGGTAGACAAACGAGCCAAACATGATTCTCAACGCCGACTTTCGCGAATTATCCTTGAGCAGCTGAAAGGTCTGTGCCAAAAACAGCACACCGCAAACAGTAGCCACTATACCACTGGTTAGGCCTGTCAGACCGAAGTAGCTAGGCAACAGTCCAAGTGGCAGCAGGAACAAGGTATAGACCATGATATTTATCGCCGTATTCAGGTCCTTTGTACCACCACCAGGCAGCAACTTGAAACCGGCGTTTTTGTAATCCTCATCGGCTACCCAGGCAATAGCCCAGAAATGAGGAAACTGCCAAATAAACTGAATACCAAATATGATCAATGCCTCATGACTCAGCTGTCCGGTAGCCGCCACCCATCCGATAAGGGGAGGCAAGGCGCCCGGAATCGCCCCAACAAATACGGCAATGGGTCCAACTCTTTTCAATGGTGTATATGCAAAAGCATAGAGCAGCAACGAAAGCAATGAAATACCAACTGTGAACCAGTTAGAACTCCACAGCAGCAAGCCAGTTCCGATCAGTATCAGAATGCCAACCAAAACCATCGCTTCCCTGGACGTAACCCGCCCTGTGGGTATCGGGCGAGCGCTGGTCCTCTTCATCAGTTTGTCCAAGTTACCCTCCAATATCTGATTGATAGTTACAGAGGCCCCACTTATGAAAAAACCTCCAACAAGGAATAACACAAATCGCTCCCAATCCAGCAATGACCTATTGGCAAGCATGTAGCCGAATGCCGAAGAAAATACTACCAAACCAGATAACCTGGGTTTCAGTAGCTCAAAATAGGTTTGAACTTTTGATTTTGTGGCGACCGATATGGAAGAGTCTGATATCAATTGGCTACGTTTCTTCTTGACAGCAAAACTAAGAAATAAAGCACTCCGAACAGCACGGACGAGAAGAGCAAATGCAGGGGTTGCAGGAACTTTGGCATCGCAAAATAGGCCATACCTGCCCCACCCAATATCAAAAGTGAAATCAAATACACGCCGACCATGAACAATTGACCAATAAGGCTCGAGTTTAATCCCTTCTTTCGTAGCCTGCTTAACCCATAAATGGCCAATACCAACACCAGCAAAGAAAATGATCGATGGACGTAGAAGACGGCTGGCAATGCGTCTATTAAGTCAGCTCGAAGTACTTGCGAATCCAACAGCCCGTCGACTACCTCCCGGACGTTTACGCCAAGTAATATTTGCGGAAGCACCAAAATAAAAAGCCCGAGGCACACCATTCTCAATGACCCATCGGATCTGGGCTTGTTTTCCATCGCCTGGTAATACGTATGCATCAGGAAAGCAACTAATAGAAGCGCCAGGCTCATGTGAAAAGAAATAAAACCTGGCAACAAATTCGTAGAAACAACCAGCGAACCGACCCATCCCTGAAATATTACCAGAACTAGTCCGGCCAGCGCAAGTAAGGTAATTGACCTCTTCTTATTCCAATAGGCTAATGAAAAGTAAGTATAAACCAGCATGAACAAACCAATAAGGGCGCCAATCAACCGGTTCACATATTCGATCCAGGCTGTCCAAGGACTATATGCATGTGTTGCGAAGGTCTGCGGGTCATTTCTCACCCTATTGGCCAATTTCGTCCACCCTAGTGATTGCAAAAGCCCGGAAAGCCGTTCATTCTTCTTCAATCGTTTGGTACGGAATTGCGCTTCGTAACCCTCAGGTAACTCCGAAACACTGGCCGGTGGAAGGTAACCACCAAAGCACTTGGGCCAATCAGGACACCCCATACCCGAGTCCGTTACCCGAACGATACTACCCACCAGTATGAGAAAAAAAAACTGCAAAGACTGTTACCAGGTTAGCAACCCGAAAGCGTCGTTCCTTATCCTTCATCGGTGGCCTTCACAGCCGCTGCATCCTCTGTTTTCGCAAGTTCAACTTCCTCTGGAAGGTTTGATTCAGGTGTCTCCGACAAAGGGATATGCTGTGGAATGAAATCATCCTTCGCGCCCGGCTTACTGTAGTCATAGGCCCATCGGTAAACCGTTGGGATAGCGCCTACCCAGTTGCCATGCTCAGGGAACCTTGGAGTCGTCCACTCAAGAGTATTGGATTTCCAAGGGTTCGCTGGTGCGAGCTTCCCTCTGAAGATGCTATAGAAAAAGTTGAACAAGAAAATAAATTGCGCGCCAAATGTTACGATTGCCGCAATCGTAACAAACGCATTCAGGTCGGTAAAAGTGCTGAAGGCATCGAAACTTGTAAACGAATAATATCTTCTGGGAAAACCGGCAATTCCGATATAATGAAGAGGGAAGAATACCAGGTAAATACCAACAAAAGTTGACCAGAAGTGCACATACCCTAATCGAGCATCCATCATTCTACCAAACATTTTCGGGAACCAATGGTAAACTCCTGCAGCCAGGCCAAAGGCCGAGGCACTTCCCATCACGAGGTGGAAGTGAGCCACGACGAAATACGTATCGTGAAGGTTGATATCCAACGCGCTGTTCCCAAGGAAAATACCAGTCAAGCCACCGGAAACAAAGAACGAAACCAAGCCGATACTAAAGAGCATTGCCGGAGTGAAAACAATATTTCCCTTCCAAAGTGTCGTAATATAGTTGAACGCCTTCACCGCCGACGGCACAGCGATGATCAGTGTCAAAAACATAAAAATTGATCCCAGGAATGGATTCATCCCGGATACAAACATGTGGTGCGCCCAAACAATGAAAGAAAGAAACGCAATTGCCAACATGGAACCAATCATGGCGCGATAGCCAAAAATCGGCTTTCTTGAATTAGTAGCAATAATTTCAGAGGTAATCCCTAATGCAGGCAGGATCACGATATAGACCTCAGGATGACCTAAGAACCAGAACAAGTGTTGGTAGAGAATTGGGCTACCACCCATATTAGGCAGGGCCTCCCCTCCTATGTAAATATCACTAAGGTAAAAGCTGGTTCCAAACGACCTGTCAAATACAAGTAACAATGCAGCAGCAAATAATACGGGAAAAGAAAGAACACCCAGGACTGCCGTGATAAAGAATGCCCAAATTGTGAGTGGCAATCTCGAAAAGGACATGCCTTCTGTTCTTAAGTTAATTACTGTCGTAATGTAGTTGATCCCCCCAAGCAAGGAAGAGGCAATGAAAAATACCATGGCTACAAGCCAGAGGGTCATCCCAGCCGCTGAACCTTGAATCGCCTGTGGTAACGCGCTTAACGGCGGATATACTGTCCAACCACCTGCCGCGGGTCCTGTCTCAAGGAACAAAGAAATGAACATGATCACACTGGAAAGGAAAAAGAACCAGTATGAAAGCATATTCATAAACCCAGAGGCCATGTCTCTGGCACCAATTTGGAGCGGTATTAAAAAGTTACTGAAAGTACCACTCAAGCCGGCGGTTAGTACGAAAAATACCATAATGGTACCGTGCATGGTCACCAAAGCCAGGTAAAACTCACTGTCTAACTTGCCGGAGGCAGTGATCCACTTACCTAACATTGGACGAAGCCACTCCAGATCCATGTTCGGAAAACCAAGTTGCAATCTGAATATTACCGAAAACGCGACACCAATGATCGCCCACAATATCCCTGTGATCAGGAATTGCTTGGCTATGGTCTTATGATCAGTCGAGAAAATATATTTTTCAATAAACCCTAGTTCATGATGCTCATCGTGATGTCCATCATCATGGGCCTGATGTTCTTCTACTTGGATATCTGCTACTGACATGACCTGTTATCTTGTTACGTTACCTACTAACTCTTGATCAACTTCCTGATCAACCTCAATGTTATCTATACCTAAAGTAATGAGCGCTTGCTCCCGCAGCTCTAACGGAACCTGTGCTAAATAATCGGGATTTTGCTTAAGCCATGGCTCCTGCTCGGCTTTCCATTTTTCATAATCTGCCGGCTCATCCACTACTATAAGATATTTCATCCCAAAATGACCCTTTCCGCAAATTTTGTTACAGACAAGTTCATAATTGAAATCAGGATTGCCCGTTTCTTCCCGCATTTCGGCGGTGGATTTTGTGGGTACAAACCAAAAACGTGTTGGCATTCCGGGAACCGCATTCATTTGAAGTCTGAAATGTGGTTGATATACACTGTGAATCACATCACGCGCCCTTATTTTCAAAAGCACTGGCTTCCCTTTCGGGACATGGAGCTCCCTTCCGTAAAAATCATCGAAAGAACTTCTATCAGTAAAGTCCACTCCGGAAACGTTGCTTACATCCACTTTTCGGAAGTCATAGTCGCCCAGTTTCTTGTCTTTTCCACCATATCTGACAGCCCACGAGTACTGATAACCCATAACCTCTATCACTTCGGCATTGTCAGGAGCTTTAGCGGTAATGTCACTCCAGGCTTTCCAGCCAGAAATAATCAACACTGCCAAAACCACCGCGGGCACAGCGGTCCATATAATTTCCAATGTATTATTGTGGGGATAGAAAGAGGCTTGCCTCCCTTCTTTATATTGATACTTATAGGCAAATCCAAACAGGAAAATCTGGGTAACTACAAAAACAAAACCCGTGATCCCCATCGTGATCCAGAACAATCGCTCGGTGACCACACCATGCTCTGACGCAATAGGCTGGTTGAAGCTCTCATCCAGTCCACCAAAAGAGTAATAGAAAGACCCTATGAGTCCAAACACCAAAAACAGGACCATCAGAATCGCCTGAATCCTATTATCACGTCCAGGTCCCTTTTCAATCTCGTCATCACCCTTTATGACCTGAACCAATTTGGATACTCGGAATATCGTAACCAGAATAGCCAGGATCAGAACAACCGCGATGAAAATTATCAAATTCAACATGCTTCCTTACTCATTAAATGTGGTGATGCAAACTTTCCTGTAACATGGGGTCGTTCTTTCCATATAGAGGCATTTTCGACAACTGATTCAGCACTACGAAAATGAACGCTCCCGCAAACACAAACATGATGCCCAGCTCTAGGAATCCGAATCCTCCGTTTTCCCGCAAAGTTCCAGGCGTAACCATTAGATAAAAATCCAGCCAGTGCCCAACCATAATTATCGGGGCAATGACCTTGATAAACCTGGAATGTCTCTTCGCATCGCGTGTCATCAACACAAGGAACGGAAGTAAGAAATTCACTATCAGGTTTAGGAAGAACAATGGCGCATAATGATCGTTTTGCCATCTTTCCACGAAATAAATAGTCTCCTCAGGAATGTTGGCATAGTAGATCAGCAAAAACTGAGAGAACCAGATATATGTCCAGAAAATCGAGAAGGCAAACATGAACTTACCTATGTCATGGACATGGTTTGCATTTACAATGGACAGATAGCCACGATCCTTGAGCAGAACTACAATAAATGCTGTCAATGCCAATCCGGAAACCCACCAACTTGCAAATACATACCAACCAAACATGGTACTAAACCAGTGCGTATCAATAGACATTACCCAATCCCAGGCAGAAATCGAAGAGGTCACTGCAAAGATCACAAGGAAAATTGCGGACCATTTTCTCATCTGAAACCATTTATCCGTACCGCCATCAAAGTCCTCCTGAAGTGCAAGGCCCTTCAACTTTGTAAAGAAGAAATACCAAAGGCCGAAAAAGGCAACCATTCTCGCTAAGAAGAACACAGCCACTGAAGGGTGATCAGACATTGGCCAATAGAAAAATCCTTTCTTCCCGTTGATAATAGAATCAAAATCAGGGGAGGATGGATCGTACAGCGAATGGTGTGTCCAGTGAAAAATATCGTGACTAAAGGCTAGGAAAGAAACCAACATCAAGATTCCGGCAAAAGGTAGCCAGGACCCGTAAGCGAGGGCTATTCGCTTCAAACCCACTGACCAGCCTGCCTGCGCCGCGTATTGTATCGCGAAAAAAGCTACTCCTATAACTGCAATCCCCGTGAAATAGACGTTATTAATCCATATGTTGGCATAGAGTCTCTTGGTCCAGTGAAAAGCGTGGGCCCCATCAGCCGACTCGCCGTGATGCCCCCCGGTATTCAATAGTACTATTCCAATTACCGTGAGCAAAATACCTACTGCAATGAATATGAAGAGGTTTTTCTTGCTTCGGGAGGTAAAATCAAATTTATCTTCTGTAATCTCCACTAGGTTTGTTGGTTACTGATTTTGCAATGTTTGAACGTAGCTCACGATTTTCCATCGGTCTTCCACACTTATCTGCGAGGCATGAGCACCCATCCTCCCCTTACCATGAGTAATTACATGAAAAATATGACCTGGACCTTTGTCCTTTACAGCGGCGGAGGTGTAAGAAGTAACACCCTTGTACACAGCTCCCACCGAGCCATCACCCTGACCAGTTGCGCCGTGGCAGTGGTCACAAAAACGCTCGTATAATACTTTGCCATCCGCTACAACTGCCTTGGTGGAATCTAAAGGGCTCATAAGACTAGCATCTGCTAGTTCATAGTCGTCTTTTTCAATATGATTTGGCAAAAATGAGCCACGAGCAATTGTGTTTGGTACAGGCTCGCGCATGGTCATTTTATAAGGATTGTAAGGATTCGAATTATAAAATTCACCGTGAGGTTCATTTTCCGTGGAGCTCAACCATGTCCCAATTTCCTCATCCTGAATCTGAGAAAGCGGTTCATAAGGAGTGGAATGGTACATTTGGGGTGCATATTCCAGCCCGGGATTATCCCCAGAAGCAGTACAACCTGCCAGCACAACCGGCACTAGCACCGCCAAAAAGTTTGAAATACGGGTGTTTGACATTTTAATCATCGAAACTCTTCTCATTTACTTCAGAAGCTCCATTTTTTTCTAAAAGGCTCTGCAATTCTTTCTGCTCCAGGCTATTCGCAGCAAGGTCGATCGCCATGACGTGTTTGTCGTCTGTAATGCGCTTGTCAAATATTCTTGGCTTCGCCCAAGGTTTAAGGTTGCTGACTACCATAAATGTACCCACCATGCCAAAGGAGGCCAGGAGCACCGTTAATTCGAATGTCACAGGAATGAACGAAGGGAATGGGATATAATCTTTTCCCCCGATGATCATCGGCCAATCGACACCCATCATACCAATTTGCATAATCAACGCCAATGAGGTACCCAAGACCCCAAACATGAATGCGGCTATCGACATCCAGGATCGCTTATAACCCAAGGCATCCTCAATACCATGTACAGGATAAGGAGAGTAAACCTCCTCGATCTTTACTCCGGCTTCTCTGACATTTTTGATGGCTCCTAATAGGACATCTTCATCCTCATAAACGCCAAGTACGTATTTATCACCCGATGACATTAGACCAATTCTTTTGCTGTTGTTCCTGAAACTGTTTCTTTGGAGGCACCTGACTTTTCACCTGTGGCCTTCACAATGCTTTTGACTTCCGCCATATTGATTACCGGGAAGAATTTTGCAAAAAGGAAGAAGGCCGTAAAGAACAATCCAAAGGTGAATACATAGACTCCCACATCGTATATTGTTGGATAGAACATAGCCCAACTTGATGGTAGAAAATCTCTATGTAGCGAGGTTACGATAATCACAAATCGCTCGAACCACATACCGATGTTCACGACGATCGACAAAACAAATGTGGCTGCCAGATTTGTACGGATCTTTTTAAACCAGAATAGTTGTGGTGAAATCACATTACAAGTCATCATCGAAGCATAAGCCCACCAGTAAGGTCCACTCACCCGATTAAGGAAAGCATATTGTTCTGCCTCTACACCCGAATACCAGGCTATAAATAACTCGGTGATATAGGCAATACCTACAATCGAACCTGTGATGATGATCACAATGTTCATCAGCTCTATGTGACCGATAGTGATATAATCTTCCAGCTTATATACCTTCCGCATCACGAGCAACAGGGTAAGCACCATGGCAAATCCCGAGAAGATCGCTCCAGCAACAAAATATGGCGGGAAAATCGTAGTGTGCCATCCCGGAATTACCGAGGTGGCAAAGTCGAAAGACACAATAGTGTGAACAGATAGTACGAGCGGTGTTGCCAAGCCTGCCAATACCAACGCCACTGTTTCATAATGATTCCAGGTACGGGCTGCTCCTGTCCATCCAAAACTCAGCGCTCCGTAGATGGCTTTTGATACTTTGTTGGTAGCTCTGTCCCGGATGGTTGCAAAATCGGGAATAAGACCGATGTACCAGAAAACAAGCGAAACTGAGAAGTAAGTACTGATCGCAAAAACATCCCACAATAGTGGAGAGTTGAAATTCACCCATAATGAACCAAAGGTGTTGGGTAATGGCAATGCCCAGTAAAAGCCAAGCCAGGGTCTACCCATATGCAAGACCGGAAACATAGCAGCGCAGATTACCGCGAATATTGTCATCGCCTCTGCCGCCCGGTTAATAGACATTCTCCAACGTTGGCGGAAGAGCAACAGTATAGCTGAGATCAGTGTACCAGCGTGTCCAATACCAACCCACCATACGAAATTGGTAATGTCCCAGGCCCACCCAACTGTCTTATTCAATCCCCACATACCAATGCCGTCCCAAAGCAGTTTGGCAACAGCAAGGAAACCTACAAACAGAAGGCCCAGGGAAATGGCCATCGCCATAATCCAGGTCTTATGTGGTTTTTCCTCCACCCTACCAGCGATATCCTCCGTGACATCATGGAGTGTCTTGCCGTTGGTAATTAATGGATCTCGTATTACTGATTCTGAGGTCATGTATTCCGATGGTTATTTTTATGACTGGGCGCCTTCAGCTTCAACAGCTTTCTTCACCTCATCTTTATTTCTTACTTTGGTCAAGTACCAAATATTTGGCATCACTCTCAGCTCTTCAAGCACGTGGTAAGCCCTTGGCTCCTGAGCTTCGACACCCTTATCCATAGACTTTATTTTCAAAAGCTTGGAAATCTTGCTTCCCGGATCTTTCATATCACCAAACACCAATGCTTCTGAAGGGCAAGACTTGACGCAAGCTGTTTGTACCTCTCCGTCTTGTGGCCTGCGATTTTCTTTCTTAGCCTCGAGTTTCCCAGCCTGAATTCTTTGAACACAGAAGGTACACTTTTCCATGACTCCCCTTGCCCGAACAGTGACATCCGGATTCAGTACCATCTTGCCCAAATCGTTGTTCATGGCAATGTTCGAATCAAATTGATCATTGTCATGATATTTGAACCAGTTAAATCGACGTACTTTATAGGGACAGTTATTGGCGCAATACCTTGTTCCGATACATCGATTGTAAGTCATTTGATTCAACCCTTCCGAGCTATGTGTAGTCGCTGCTACAGGGCAAACAGTTTCGCAAGGCGCATTGTTACACTGTTGGCACATCATGGGTTGGAAAGTGACCTCCGGATTCTCCGCGGCCTTTTCCATTGCCGCCAGATCACTCTCATCCGCGTCGGAACTGTAATATCTGTCAATCCTGATCCAGTGCATTTCTCGGCGATTCAGAACTTCCTGCTTTCCGACAACAGGGATATTGTTCTCCGTCTGACAGGCAATTGTACAGGTACCGCATCCGGTACAGGCGTTGAGATCGATGGCCATGCCCCAATGGTGGTTGGCATACTCATGACCCTTCCATAATGATACTGCTGCTGGCTTCTTAAAGCCTTCGGCCGTTGCAATTCTTGGGAAGTTCCTGCCTGCCTGTGGATCTTCCTGGTAAGCTTTTAGTACTGTTTCCTGCACCACAGTCTCACGCCCCATGTATGTTTGGGAAGTCTGGGTTTGAGCAATTCGATAATCTTCACCGGTCGGAGTGACAGAAACACCTGAGGTCACATCATAGCTCACAGAAGAACCGGAGGCACCTAAGAGTGGATAAGCATTTACACCTACCTGGTCACCTACTTTTCCAGCGTTGCTGCGTCCATAACCCAGCGCGAGCCCGACGGTACCATAAGCCTGTCCAGGTTGTGGCAAGACAGGTACTGAGATAGTTTTTCCTCCTACAGAAAGATTTACTTTTTGGGTGGACATATCGCCAATCTCAATACCCCACTCTTCCACTTGCTTTGGAGAAGCTGTCAGGTAATTGTCCCAGCACGCCTTGGTAATCGGATCTGGCATTTCCTGAAGCCATGGATTATTGGCTTGGATGCCGTTGCCCACGCTATTATTGAAGTACAGGACTAACTCCAGACCGCTTCCGGCTTGTGCGCTGGCAACGGTGGTAGCAGCACCTGCCACTCCTGAACTGTTAAAAGCTGTTGCTCCAGATGTCTTACCTTCATTCTCGTAAACACCATCGTGCAGCGATTGGTCCCAACGTTTATCAAAACCCTCTTCTGAGCCTCCGAAAAGGTCGTTTTGCCAGTTAGACCTGATAAAATCGTAATAACTTTCCCGGGCACCTCCCCATTTCAAAAGAGATTCCTGGGCCTGTCTGGTGTCGAAAATATTAGATATGGTCGGTTGCGATAAACTGTAGCTTCCGGTAGCTAGCTCAAAATCATTCCAAGACTCGAGATAGTGATGATCAGGAGCTACATACTTCACAGCAGAAGTAGTTTCGTCCATGCGATCAGACGTAGAAAGACTGAAACCTACTTTGGATATTGCATCCGCAATGTCTGAGCCCATCGAATGGTCATATATTGGGTTGCAGTTATAAAAGATCACTCCGCCATACGCACCACTTTTCAGCTGGTTTACGAATTGTCCGAACAATTCGTCATTGCCAGTTCGCACATTAGTGGTTTTATCCATGGAAATAGTATTTCCATAAGCACCAAGTTTATCATTGATGGCATTGACCAGGACTTGAACATTGATATCGTTGGAGCCTGCCAGAACAATTGAATCCGTACCGCTCTTTCGAAGGTCCCCAACTACTTTTTTCAAGTTTGGATGAGCAGGTGTCTGCCCTTCTACAATGGCTTGATACAAGGAAAGAACAAATTGACTTTGTTCCGAGGCCTTCACCGGAAAACGATAGTCAGCATTGGCTCCGGTCAGCGAAAGGTTACTTTCAAAGACATAGAGCCTTGACATATCTTTCTTGCCGTCGCCTAATTTCCTACTGGCAGCGAACTGCTTATTATTAAGGTTGCCGTTTGCGGCATTCCCCAGAAAATCGTATCCGAAAGATACAATCGTCTTTGCCTTCGAATAATCGTAGGTTGGCAACGCTCTTACCCCAAAAGTGGCACCATTGGCCTCTAGAGTTCCATGCGAAGAAGCCTGATCGTATACAATATGATCGGTATTATTGAATCGGGATTTGAAGGTTTCAATGGCCTTCAAGGTGGAAGGACTCGCAATGGTATTTGACACTATTGCGAAGCGTGTATCACTTGAGAGCTGTCTAACGGCCTTATCTATATCTTCCCATGATGCCTTTTCTCCTTGCACTCGTGGGCCTGTAAGACGTTGCTTGTCATATAGGGAAAGAACAGAAGCTTCAGCCTGGGCAGTGGTCCCGCCACCTGAGAATTTCGACAACTCGTTGCCCTCGACCTTTATGGGCCGTCCTTCCCGGGTCTTGACTACAACATTGGCATAGTCACTACCACTCACAAAAGTAGAAGCGTAATAGTTGGCAATGCCCGGATCTATTGCCTCTGGTTTTTTGACATAAGGGATGGCCTTTCGAACCGGAGCTTCACAGGCCGCTAGCGACACAGCGCCAATTCCAAAGCCCATCAGCTTCAGAAAGTCCCGCCGTGTTGGCTCCTCCCCTCCTTCGCGTTCAAGGGGAAGATATTCTGGAAATTCTTTATTGGCTCGCTCCGAAAACGCTGTAGTATTTTGTAGTTGCTCGAGGCCTTTCCAGTATTTCTTTTTAGACTCCATATATTATCTAAGCTCCGGGATTAATAATGACATTTCGAACATTCCAGACCTCCATTGTCCTCCACTTTCATAGGCTTCTTGGAAGTTTCGGAATGCAACTCAACCAACTTGGTATAGTAGTCATTCCCCTTGGTATTTAGGTTAGTTTCACGATGGCAATTGATACACCATCCCATGGTAAGCTCTGAATATTGGTAAACAACATCCATCTCTTCTATTGGACCATGACAGGTTTCACATTCAAGCCCTCCCACCTGCACGTGCTGTGAGTGATTGAAATATGCCAGGTCGGGAAGGTTATGCACCCTGACCCATTCTATCGGTTGTGTATTATTACCGTATTCGCCTGTCGATGGATCATAATCTATCGCCGCGTAAATTTTTTGGATTTCAGGAGATTCTGTTTTGATCGACGTGTGACAGTTCATACAAATATTCGGGGATGGAATATTGGCTGATTTCGACTTTCTAACTCCTGTGTGGCAATACTGACAATCTATTTCGTATTGTCCAGCGTGTATTTTGTGGGAGAATGCAATTGGTTGTGTCGGTTGGTAACCCTGCTGAACGCCTATTGTGAAGGCTCCGTCAATGGCCGTTTTCAAAAGCACAGCCACAAAAACAAAGGCAACCAACCCAATGAAAGAATCACTTTTCAGGAAACCCAGTACGTCAAATCGCTGAAAAACGAGTTCCTGGTCCTCCTCGCTTAGCTCTTTGTTACCACGAACATATTTCGACAATACGTTCACCACCAGTACCAAAGTGATCAGAATTAAAATCAGCACGACAACCAGGATCACTACCACGGCTGTCAGATATTGCTCAGATACTCCAGATGACGCCTGAACACCAGCACCGCCAGCCCCTGCGCCAGCTGCAGCGACCGCCGCTTCTGGTTCTTTGTTGGACTCGACCTTGATATAGGCGAGGATGGAGAGAACCTCATCATCCGAGAACGGATAAGCGGTCATCACGGTCTTGTTGTACTCCTCAAAAAGGCTTACCGCATACTCATCTCCGCTTTGAATGACTTTTTGTGAATTTTGAATCCATGGGATCAACCATTCAACTGGTCGTCGCGTATGAACATCCTTCAGTGCCGGACCAATGACAAGTTCATTGATATCGTGACACTGGGTACAATTGTTTTTATAAAGTTTTTCTCCAGCCGAAATGATCGCTTCGTCGGTGGGGATACCATCGTCAGGTGCTTCGTCCTGAGCCGAGGTTGTTTGAATGGAAAAACTTAAAACAAGGAGAATAAGCAGGTGGAACTTCTTATTCAGGTTAGGTCGAAAACGTTTAAACATGTATTCTAATTACCATTCTTGGCTCAAACGCGTACAAAACTAACATCGCAGTGTAGGATTTCAAACAGTTTAAGAAACCTTATTAGTAAACCATCGTAAGCACCTATTTTGCGGCAGGTTAAGTAGCTTATAATCAATATATTAGTATCGTTTCAGGCCACATTTTTTCTTTCTATTTAGAATCATTCTAAATAGCAACTTTTTCTTGGTTTTCTACTTTCCAATCAGTACAAAAGGGGACCAGTAATAGGGGTGTGCATACTCTCTATTTTCTATCAAATCCAGTTTAGCTGAGCGGAGGAAATTGGAATACTGCAAGGAGGCGAATCTTTCCTCCGGCACTTTTGTGACAGCCAGCCTCCGATAAAGGCTGATCATCAGGTTCCTTGTCGATGCGTCGGATACTTTCCACAGACTGACATTTACATTTTTCGTCCCGGCATAGAGTAAGGCCCTGGTCAGGCCTATGATTCCTTCACCCGTGGAAATCTTACCCAAGCCTGTTTCGCATGCCGATAAAGTTACAAGTTCCGCATTGAGATTAAGATCATACACTTCACCTGAAAAGAGGATACCATCCTGATCCGATCCGGCACTGTCCACGGAAAGAAAAATTCCCGAAAATTCCGGCTCTTCCTGATTCACAAAACCATGGCTGGCCAGATGCAGGTATTTAAAATCCTGAATACCACCGGTTTTTACCAATTGCTCATTGGCGTCATTTCTCAAATACAAATTTGAATTCCTACTAGCGTTTTTGAAGGTGCTGTCAATGGTTATTACCTCTTCTTCAGATCCCGGCAGTGGTTTAATCTCGGCATGATTGATTGAGATGCCATGCCGTAAGGTTTGCGCAACTCCTTCCTCGTCATAGGACGACTTCCGTTTACCAGCTAGGATTTCCAGGTAAGGCGCTTCAAAAACCACCGGAGCGATCGTCATAATGTCTTTGGGTGCCTTGTTCCGCACGATTTTTTCGTTGCTAAAGGTCTTGTAAAGTAAGTTGGCTGAAAATGTGTATGAGATTGAGTAGTCTTTGATCATATAGGGAAGAGAGTCATACGGGGTTCCCGGTTCCGAATCGGCGGTTAGCAATGCCTCAAACGGAATCGTTGACATTACCCCATCGAGTACCACAATCAGGGAGTTTATACCCTCTGGGATATCCGCCGGGAACAGTTGCTCATATAGCTGTCGACCATAACGTTTATACAGTTTGTCAAATTTGTAGATCAGGCTTTTCCGAAAAGCGTAAATGTTCTTTTCGTATTTAACATCTTTCACAGTTTTGTGGATCTCAAAACGATCTTTAGTGATGTAATTGGCGTACAAACTGTCCTCGGTCAGAAAATAGCTCAGAAACATTGTCGAATCCGGCAAGAAAGTTTGCAACTCCTCGATGGTAGCCACGCTTACGTCGTATTTCAAATCATAGTACTTCGGAAAATCGTTTTCCAGCCGGTGAATAAGATCATTGTAGGCTTGATTGGCCTTAAATAGTTGATCCTGATAATATACCCTTTGCGCACTATCAGGATTGGCGGATAATTCCTGGGTGATTTGATTGATCGTTCGCTTTAGGTCTTCCTCCTCGGCAACGAGCGTATCAGGGATGCCTCCGAAGGATTTGGCATTCGATTCGGCGAGAGAAGAGAATAGAATGGATCCCTTATTTTTTTCGGTGAAATAATAATACCATTCTTGGTACTCTTTCTTTTTATCCTCGTATACCGCATCGCGTCCGATCTGCTTGACATTCTCCGGATTGAGCTGTTTAATCATGGAGTAAGCACCATTCACAGCAGACTCGTAAATCTTCGTTGATTGTCGGGCCAGCAATGCCTGGTCTCTCCTATCCGTGTAGGATTCCCGTATTTTATCGACCAGACTGTCGCTCAATACAAAGCTGTGCAAGGAAATATCCAGGCCTTTCATGTTTCCGCTTTTGCTGAATCCGGATTCCAGAAGCTCCCCTTTGAATTGCAAAAACCATAGCAAATCCTTGCTATCGAAGAAATTAACCAGAGCGGGATTGACAAAAATGTTGTCGTCATGAAAATCCATTAAGCTGGAATTAATGGCGGACTGCACATATTCCAGGGCTTGCCTGGTTTTTCCTTGCTCGCCATACACCCTGGCGATGTTGTAATACGCATTGGCAATATTGGGATGCTTGTCCCCATGGATGTTACGATCAATGGCCAGTGCTTTCTTGAAATAAGTAATGGCAAGATCAAAATCCCCGGCGAAATAGTATAAGCTTCCCAGGTTGTTGTAAGCCGCTGAGGTATTCACGTGATTTTCACCTACCAGGTTGAAGTTAATGTCCAGCACCACCCCATAGAATTCAAGGGCCTCTCTGAATTTCTCCTGATAGATATAGGTATTGGCTATGCCCAAATAGCTGCGAATCGCACTTTGGTGATTTTCTCCGACGGTTTGCTTAAATACATTTAGCGCACGGTCGTAATAGTCAATAGCCGCGGCATAATCTCCCTTATTCTTCGCCACATCTGCAAATCCAAGATAGATCGATCCAAACTTGGGATTTCTTTCGTCAAGAAATTTAGAATAAATGATCAATGCTTGATTGTAGTATTGCAAAGCAACCTCCAAGCCACCACTACTTTTAAATATGTCTGCTATGCCTACATAGGTGGTAGCCACGTCCGGATGATCCGTGCCAAAAACGCCAAGATTAATTTCCAAGGCCTTGTTATAATTTTCTTTTGCGAGATTATAGCTGCCCTTGTTCCGATATAGATTACCCAGACTCAAGTAGGAATTTGCCACATAAGGATGATCGTCCCCAAGTATCTCCCGATTCGTTTCAAGTGCGTTTTTGAAGTATCGGAATGCCTCCTCATATTGAAGTTTTCCATAGTAGACGTTGCCTATGCCCAGGTTTGTTGGAGCTGAGTAGAGGTGCTTTTCATCGTGTTGCACCGACTCAGTGATTCTCAGGGCTTCATTATACTCGATGAGCGCCTTCTCATGCTGCCCGGTTAAGTAATAAACGTTGCCGATGTTGCTCAAGGCGTTAGCCCGTTCCAGGTGATCAACACCCAAATGATCTTCAGCTAATTGCAGGGCCTCCTCTGCGGCGTTAAGCGCTGTTTGCAATTCAAACACAGCGCACAGGTTCTCCGAGATCTTATTTTTCGAACTAACCATACCCTCCCAGCTCTGAACTTTCCTGAACTCGGAGAAGGCCTTTTCGAAAAAGAAGATGGAGCTATCGTGGCGATTGAAGAGGAGAAATGTATCTCCCTTGTGGAAGTACTGCTCTGCTCGAAGGCTATCAGGATCGGTTGCCCGAGCCCAAAAGGACCCAATAATGAATATCATTAAAAGGAGGTATCTACTGGTCATGGCTATGCTGGGTAATTTTGAATTCCCTACGAAATTATTCCTTAAATCTATTTTTTCAGCTTACTTTCACGCATAACCAGCCACGTAACCGTTGCCAGCATGACTTTTCGCGTATTAGGCGCCCTGATTTGTTTATTAGGTGTGTTCCAACTCATTGGCCAAGCGCCAAAGGAGCATCCAAAAAAATTTCACCGCGGTGAAGATGGCAAGCTTTATTGGCAAGCTGATAAACCAGTATATTTATTTCTTTCGGAGCATCCGGACGGTAAAGATGCCAACTTACTAAAAAGCGAATCAACGCCCGAATACGGCGATCCCCTATACCTCGATTCGGAGGGTCTGAATCACATTGTAACAAGGTGGGCTGTCGATACTATTACGAGAAAGCCAATCACTCCCCAACTCGATATTGAATTTGAGGTATACCGCGATGGTTTAGCGCCAAGAACGCGCATTGATTTTAGGGCCCCCAATCGCTTTGAGGATGAACGTGGCATTTATTATGGTAGAGGTTTAACTGTGTCTGCCTCTTCCGAAGACGCCCTTTCAGGAGTTACTGACACCTATTACTCAGAAAACCAGGGCGACTTCCAATCATTCACCAACTCACTGACTTATGAGACCGACGGTGATTATCTTTTAAGTTTCTACGCGGTGGATAAAGTGGGAAATGTCGAATCGAATCAAGACTTTGCATTTACGGTCGATCTGAGCCAGCCAGAAACCAATTATGGCGTTAGAGGTGATAAATATCAGGAAGTACTATCTCCCAGAACCGAAATCCGCCTGGAAGGACGGGATAATTCTTCCGGCATCAATGATGTCTACTATAAGTTTGATGATCAGGAGGTGCGACCATTTCGAGATGTCATCTCTGTTGCGTCGCTTGAGGAGGGAGAACATGTACTCACCTATTATAGCACCGACAATGTTAACAATGAAGAGGCTCCCAACACCTATGAATTTTACCTAGACCGAAAGGCACCGGAAGTAGTCGCCAGCGTTGTAGGTGAACAATATCAGAACCGGGGCCGTGTCTTCATATCTACGCGAACCAAGGTCAAACTCGTTGCAACAGACAACAAAGCCGGGATCAGCAAAATATGGTACAAAATAGATGATGGCCAGGAGACGCCTTATGTAGAACCGTTTGAGCTACCACGAACTCCCGGAAAACATATCATTGAGTATTATGCTTCTGATAGAGTGAATAATGACTACAGGTCCTTATTTGATGAGAGCGCAAGCGGCCGGGAGGCCTTGGATATTGATGTGGATGCACCAATAATTAATTTCGAATTCGACGAAAATCAATATTTCTCGCGAGATACCGCCTTCATTACAAGTGAAACGGATATCAGTCTCAGTGCATTTGATGAAGAGTCGGGTATTAAGAGCATTGGTTACAAAATAAATGGCGGTAAGGGTACTCCTTACGAAGGCCCGTTCAGAATTACGGATGAAGGCACCTACGTGGTAGACTTCTTCGGAGCCGATGAAGTTAACAACAGAAATTCCAAGGAATTCTTCTTTACTGTTGACAACACCGGACCCCAGATTCAGTCTATTCTAAGCATGAAACCCATCGGGTCCATCGTTCCAGAGGGAAGGTCGCAGGCGTTGAAAGTATACACCAAAGGCGTAAAGTTGTATTTGGCCGCCACCGATGACGTGGTGGATACAGAAGCAATCTATTATACGATCAATAACGCCACGGAAGAAGTTTACGATATGCCCATCACCCTCAGTGCTGCAGGGATCGTTACCTACTCTGTTCGCGCCATAGACAACCTAGGCAACGAAACATCCAGCGAAGTTTTCGAGATTTTCGTCCAGTGACTTACTCAATGGCATCATAAAGCCATGAGTGGATTGTGGGACGGATATTCATTTCATAAAGCATCCGTTGCAATCGTGTGGGATATACCCTGTTACAAAGGAAAATAAACAGCAGTCGCTTGTCCGGGTCAGCCCACACAATGGGTCCTGTATATCCAGTATGTCCATAGCTGCGTGGACTTGCCTGTTCAGCCACACTACTTTTACTGGCATCGTACTCCAGCAGTGGCTTGTCGAAACCCAGCCCTCTCCTATTATTATTTGATGGAAACTGCACCGTGGTAAAAAGGTCCACCGTGGATTGCTTAAAAACGACTGTATCCTCATGCCGACCCCTATTCAGTAGCATGGACCAAACTTTTCCCAGATCCTCAGCGGTTCCGAAAAGTCCGGCATTTCCTGAAATTCCACGCATCATGATGGCACCCTCATCGTGAACAAAGCCGTGTATCGGTTGCTCTCGAAAAAATGTATCGATCTCCGTGGGCACTATTTGTGATTCAGCATAGGCCGAAAGCGGGTTGAAGACGAGTGACTTTGCCCCGACAAGAGAATAAACTTCCTCATTAAGATAATCGACATAAGCTCTTCCAGTCAGCTTTTGAACCAATTCCGGAACTAGGTAAAAGAATAATCCCGAGTACACGTAACCCTGGTCCTTGTCAAATTCTGCCTTTTTGATAAATTTTTTGATTCGTTTGTAAAAGTCCTTGTGCAGGTACTTCCCTTCAGCCAGGTAGAAGTCATATTGCTCAGATTGCTCTGTTGCTACGTACCGCTTATGCAGATTTCCTTTTTTGTCCCGGATCTCCATGTGGTAAGGTATCCAGCTCCGCCAGCCAGCTTGATGTGCCAACAGTTCCCGAAAGGTCGATTTACCTCTTTTGCCTTTAATCTCAGGGAAATATTTGCGGATTGGGTCTTCCAGTTGGAATAAGCCCTGTTCGTACATTTTCATTACTGAAAGCGTGGCCGCCGTAACCTTGGTTATTGAAGCCAGATCGTACAAATTTTCCGTGCTGACTTCACGGAGGCTGTCGTAAGTATGGTAGCCATAGGCACGATGAACTAACACCGAATCGCCAAGTTTGGCATAGAGCACTCCGCCAGGAAATGCGAAACTTTTAATTCCTTCAGTGATCAGGCTATCAATTTTGAAAAATTCTCTCCTTAACGTGTCTTTTTTTTGAGCATCTGCAAATAGTACGCTGAGGAAAATAGTTAAGGATGCGAGAGTAGATTTCAAATACACGAGCAGTTAGCTTTGCAGCTTCTTTTTTGGACGAACCTATGCAAAAATCCAAACATTTTATAATTGACTTTGACAGTACCTTCACGAAAGTAGAGGCATTGGATGTTTTATGTGAAATCGCGCTTGAAGGCAAACCGGAAAAACAGCAGACACTCGATAAAATTCAGGAAATCACGGATTTGGGCATGGAAGGTAATCTTTCCTTCCGCGAATCCCTGGAAAAACGCATCGATCTGTTACAAGCACATAGGGACCACCTCCCCTCCCTAATTTCACGTTTGTCTAAGCAAGTTTCAAAGTCATTCAAGAGGAACAAAGAATTTCTGAAGAAGCATGCACAGGATATCTACATATTGAGCAATGGTTTCAAGGATTTCATTGTTCCTATTGTCGCACCGTTTGGCATCTCCGAAGAGAATGTTTTTGCGAATGATTTCGTTTATGACGAAACGGGCAATATTATCGGCTTTAACAAGGACAACATCTTGTCTTCGAACGGAGGCAAACCTAAACTTATAGCGTCTTTGAAATTGGCTGGAGAAGTGTTTGTCTTAGGCGATGGATACACCGACTATGAAATAAAACAAGCAGGACTTGCCAATAAATTCTATGCTTTCACTGAGAATGTAAGGAGAGAGAGCATTCTCTCGAAAGCTGACCATATTGCACCCACTTTAGACGAAGTTTTATATGTGAATAAAATGGAAAGAGCACTCTCCTATCCTAAAAACCGGATCAAAGTTCTGCTCCTGGAGAACATCCACCCCAATGGTATCGAGAAACTGGAAGAAGAAGGATATCAGGTAGAAATTCATCCAGCGGGAATGGAAGAGGAAGAACTCTGTGAAGCCATCGGAGAGGTTTCTATTTTGGGAATCCGCTCAAAAACGCAGGTCACAAAAAAGGTACTGAAGCATGCCAAGCGGCTTCATGCCATTGGCGCATTCTGTATTGGCACCAACCAGATTGATCTTGAATCGGCCCTGCAGAAGGGAATTGCCGTTTTCAACGCACCCTTCAGCAACACGCGATCTGTAGTGGAACTGGCTATTGCCGAGATGATCCTGCTACTAAGAAATATTCCGGACAAAGCAAATGCCATGCATCAGGGCGAATGGGATAAGTCTGCAAAGAACAGTTTTGAAATCCGAGGAAAAAGCCTGGGTATCATCGGCTACGGAAACATCGGCTCTCAACTGTCTGTCGTAGCTGAGGCGCTGGGGCTGAATGTCCGATACTACGATATTCAGGAAAAGCTTGCCCTGGGTAACGCAACCCGATGCAAGACCCTATTCGAATTGCTGTCTTCCAGCGATGTTATTTCCCTACACGTGGACGGAAGACCCGACAACCAATCAATGATTGGAGAAGAAGAATTCTCCATCATGAAAGAAGGGGTCATCTTTTTAAACCTAAGTCGGGGACATGTAGTGGATATTGAAGCGCTAAAAGCTAACATAACAAGTGGCAAAGTACGTGGTGCTGGCGTGGATGTATTCCCGAAAGAACCACTCAGCAATCAGGACGAATTTGTGTCCGAATTGAAAGGGCTTCCCAACATGATCCTCACCCCGCACATAGGTGGCAGTACGACTGAAGCGCAAGAGAATATCGCCGACTTTGTGCCTAGCAGAATCGTCGATTACATCAATACCGGATCTACATCCAACAGCGTGAATTTCCCAAATCTGGTTCTTCCTAAGCTGGAAAATGCCCACCGCTTGATCCATGTACATGCCAATGAGCCTGGCGTTTTGGCCGAGATTAACAAAGTTCTCGCCTCCCACGCTTTAAATATCGTAGGTCAATATTTGAAAACTAACGAAACCATAGGCTACGTGATCACCGATATCAATAAAGACTATGAAGAGGAGGTTATCAAGGAAATGAGACAAATCAAAGGTACAATTAGATTTAGGGTGCTTTACTGATCTTTTTCAAAAGATCGCCAACAAATAAATGATTTCTTCTTGGGCAGATTCTATGATAAGAGATAGATTTACAGGGATATGAGTGACAACCGCCAGCAGCGACCCTTATGGAGACAACTAACTGAGACCCGGCAGTTCGATCAAATATTGCGTAATTCCAAGTCCAAGCCTGCATTGATCCTAAAATATCACCCAGGATCACGTGAGAGCGAGTTGGTAAAGCGAAATCTTGACGCTCAATGGGCCACTCCAGCCAGTGATCTCGACTTGTTCCTTGTGGACGTAAATCAGCACAGGGACCTGGCTAATCTGGTCACAGAAGTCGCCGGTGTGGACAATAACCTACCTCAAGTTCTGCTCTTCGCAGATGGCGTGACGATGTACGACGAGTCACACGAACTCATCAATTACAAAAAGATCAAAATTGCACTAAAGATCATTAATCGCACCTTTAGGTGGATGGAAACGCGCGTTTAGTCATACGCATAAGTCAACCGTTCCGTACATTTTTCTAATCAAGCATGAAGGTTTATTTTACTCCGGGTCCATCGCAATTGCACCATACCTATGATTTCCACCTGCGCAAAGCCGTAAAGGACCAAATTGGGAGCATTTCGCATCGGGGCCAAGCCTTCCAAGGCCTCTATCAAGCTACCGAGAAGGCTCTTCGGGAACTGCTTCAAATTCCCGATGATTTCAAGATTTTATTCACTTCCTCCGCCACGGATATTTGGGAGAGAATTATTCAAAACCTCGTAGTTAAACACTCGCATCACTTTGTGAATGGCGCTTTTTCCGAACGTTTTCACAAGTTTGCCCTGGACCTTGGAAAGTCCAGCACGGTAGCGAAAGCTACTGAGGGTGAGGAATTTAGCTCCTTTGAGATCCCGGTATCAACAGAAGTCATCTGCATCACTCAAAATGAAACAAGCACCGGTTATGCATTCGATCCGCAAGTTCTTAAAAGTATCCGTCAATCAAACCCTGATCAACTAATCGCATTGGATGTGGTCAGTTCTGCAGCGGCAGTACCAATCGATTTTTCCAGCATCGACATGTCCTACTTTTCAGTCCAAAAGTGTTTTGGGCTCCCGGCGGGATTAGGAGTTTGGATCATCAACGAGCGAGCAATAGAACGAGCCAAGAAACTCCAAGTCGATGGTCACCAACAAGGAACGTATCGCTCCCTCCCATCTATGTTGAAATACGCAGCAAAAAACCAAACGCCAGAAACGCCCAACGTGCTCAACATTTATCTTTTAGGAAAGATCGCTGAGGAAATGATCAATCGCGGCGCGCACATCATTCGCAATGAGACCATCTACAAAAGCACTCTACTTTATCAGGCACTAAAGGATCATCAGCTAATTGAAGCCGCCATTGCTAATAAGGTAAACCAATCAAAGACCGTCATTGTAGCAGATTGCGGTTCCCACCAGGGGTCAATACTGAATCACTTTGACAAACTGGGCTTCGTCCTTGGCAAAGGATATGGGCAAAGCGCAGCGGATCAAATACGTATTGCCAATTTCCCCGCACACTCTAAGGAACACATTGAAATGTTGTGCGATGAGCTGAAAAAGCTCAATTAGTCCATACACCATTTTGTTAAATAGCACCACTAGCTTATCTTCAAGAAGATGAGAGCGCTATTTTTGATATTTTCCTAATATTATTTTGAACTATTTAAAGGTAAAATATCCGTTTTCTTTGTTTCATCCGCTAGCTTTGCGGTACCATTTTCCTTTGCCTTAGTATGTATAAGTTTAATCGAATCCTTGTCGGTTTGGATCAAAGCAATATGGATGCTGAATTGATCGATGCCGCATGTAAAATCTGCCAGCTTTCTTCCTCTGAAGAAGTGATTTTCATGAACCTCATTCGGGATTTTCAAATGCCTGAGGAGTTGTTAAATCAATTCCCGGATATATTGGACAAAGCCATTAAGGAGCGGGAAGACGAAATCAAGCAAGTGGTAAACGCGACTTTCACGTGCCCGGGTGTAAAAACAAGGTTTGTTGTCAGGCAGGGGCAGCCAACTAAGGAGATAATGAAATTTTCGGCTGAAGAAAAGATCGACTTGATCATTCTGGGTCGAAAAAAAGACAAAGACAATGGTGGCGTAATACTCACAAGGGTGGCACGCCGGGCGGCCTGTTCTTTGTTGATCTTACCTGAAGGGCATCATGTGAACTTCAGCAAAATTCATGTTCCCTCGGATTTTTCCGACTATTCAAAAAGCGCGCTCGAGAAAGCCGTTGAGTTCGCCGGCCAAGCGCCCCAAGGTCCTGAAGTAATAGTGCAGAATGTTTATCAGGTACCTAGCGGCTATCACTACACAGGTAAGACGTTCGAGGAGTTTGCTGAAATCATGGGACAACACGCGGCAACGGACTATAAGAAATTTACGCAAAACATGGATTTCGGCATTGTCACACCTGAGATTGTTTATTCACACGATGACAAAGACGACATTATCGGCTGTATCTACGCAAGAGCCAAAGAAGCAGGAGCGGACTTGATCATCATCGGAGCCAAGGGTCGGTCCAGTGCTACCGCGTTATTCATTGGAAGTAAAGCGGAAAAACTTATCCAAATCGACGCAGACATCCCATTGTTGGTGGTCAGGCCCAAGGGTAAAAGAGCCGGAATTATGGAGTACCTTCAGGAACTTTAGCACCCGTTCTTAGTTTGTCAAGTAGATAATTTAATTGTGAGCACTCTGATTCATCGAGTGTCTGTATTCTATCCTGCCACTGGTCCAGGTGTTCATCCATTTCTCGCAACAACTCCAGGCCTTGCTCGGAAATAAAGACATCCACCGCACGCCGATCGGTGGGACATTGTTTTCGTATAACCAGGTTTTTAGATTCTAGTTTATCAACAATCCGAGAGGCATTGCTGCTCTTATCTAACATCCTATCAATCAACAGATTAACCGTTGAAGGATTCGGGTATTGCCCCCTCAAAATCCGAAGAATGTTAAACTGAGGAGTAGTCAAGCCGTACTTTTTGAACACTATCTGGTGTTGCTGACTCAACCAGCCATTGGTATAAATGATATTGATGATGGCCTTGCTATGCTCGGAAGCAAAACGCTCCTGCTTGATATCTTCTTCTAAACTCACAATCTAAATTTACAACTACATTTAATGTAACGACATTTAAATATGAGTGGTTCAAGTTTGTCATCAAAAATTGAATGGAAGATTAAACCTACCTTTATCTGACGGGTCTAAAGGACACCACTACCTGAAATTTTGGAAGACGAATTTATCATAGAGAAAATTCTGGATCCTGAGTCCAGGAGGTACGGATTTAATCTTCTGACCCGCGCTTACCAGGAACGAGTCTACTGGCATGTTCGAAAAATGGTAATCGATCATGAAGATGCCAATGACCTGGTTCAGGAAATTTTCATCAAAGTCTGGAACAACCTCGACAAATTCCGGCAAGAATCAAAGTTGTTTACCTGGGTTTACCGGATTGCCACGAACGAATGCCTGAATTTCCTCAACAAGAAGAAGCGGAGATTTATGCTTCCGATCCATGATTTGCAGGGAGAGTTATCCGCAAAAATCGACGCAGGCGCACTCCTGGATGGTGACAAAATTCAGGTAATCCTTCAAAAAGCGATACTAACACTCCCGGACAAACAACGGGCCGTATTCAACATGAAATATTTCGATGAGTTGAAATTTGATGAAATTGCAGAAATAACAAACACCAGCGTGGGTGCCTTGAAAACAAGCTATCACCTGGCTGTCAAAAAAATTGAGAAATACGTAAATGAACATTAAACCTTGAAGTCATCAACGTGTCTAAGGAAAACATGAAAAGCTTTAAACTGGACGAGCATAAAAAGCAAGACCATCCTTTCCAGGTCGAGCCCGGATTTTTCGACAAACTGAACCAGTCGATCCAGGAACGAGTTTCGTCCGAACCGCAAAGCATTTCGTGGACCTCCAAATTGGCACCCCAGCTGCGACTGGCGTTTATGATGGCCATGGTCGTATCTGCGGGGTTGTTCTATCTACTTTTTAGCAATGAATCCACCCAGACCAACTATTTAGCTGATGTCACAGACGAAGAAATTCTCATATATCTGTCAAACTATGAATTGACCCAGGACGAATTGTCTCTACTTGTAGAGATCTCCGACCTTGAAAGTCTACCTGAAATCGAAGACGAATTCTTAAACTTAGATATGGATGATGAAGCGTTGGAAGACCTGTATCTGGAGTATCAAAATCCTGAAGACATGCTAGAAATATGAAAAGGATCCTAATTACCTTGCTACCAGTCATCATGGTTTGGCAAATCGGCCACACTCAGGATGATGTACGTCAAAAGATTGAGGCCAGGAAAATAGCCATGATCTCTCAGAAGCTGGACCTTACTCCTGCGCAGGCAGAGAAGTTTTGGCCTATTTACCGGGAATATGACTCACGAAGGAGTGAAATTCATCGGGATTTTGCCGAACGCCGCCGAAACTTTGATCCTAAAGCAGCTACAGACGAAGAAACAAGAAAAATGCTCGATCTCGGCATGAGAGTAAAGGAACGTCAACTTAACCTGGAACGAGAATACGGGGATCGATTGAGACAAGTGATTTCGGACAGGCAATTGCTCAATCTTCGAAGGGCAGAGGAAGATTTCAGGCAAATGCTACTCGAACGTGTTCGGGAAAGAAGGGCTCAGATGCAACGCAACCGTCAAAACAATGAACAGCTGAAGAATCGTAGACGAAATAACTGACTCTTACTCCCCTACCTGAACATGAAAAGAGTCTATCTCGCCCTTGCGATTCTCATTTGTTGGCTTTCTACCAAAGGCCAGGATACACTGAGCCTGGAAGAGCAATGGGCCCTGCTGGAGGCCGAGTTGGATTCGATATCCATATTTAATGCCATTGACAGTCTATTAAGCGCAGAACAAAACCTACCCTCAGAATTCAACTTCCACTTAAGCTATAATAGTAACATTTCGAGTGCAGGAAGAAATTACGGCATCGACCAACATGGGCTCTCGCCGGGCGTAAGCTTTTATCATAAATCGGGTTTGTGGGGTGACTTAAGTGGTTACTGGAACAGTGAGACCGACCCTAAATACAACCTCAGTGTGGCCTCTGTAGGGTTTATAAATTTTGTCAAACCCAAGTGGTCCTATGGTATCTCTTATGAACGATGGATCTCCAATGGCGGTAGTACCATTTTCACAAACAGCCTGGGAATAGCCTCCGGGTACAACTTTGGGCCAATCTCTACCAACCTGGACTACTCCTTTTTGTTTGGTGAAGAGACCGCCAACAGGATCATAGGTACGGTATCAGGAAACCTCAACCTAAAAGCATGGTGGATCTTCAAAAAAATCAGTATCAACCCCATGGCCTCCGCGATTGTTGGGAATGATAATGTCACCTCGTTTAGCGTTTCTACCAATGAACGCCTAAATAATCTGTTTCTCTTGACACAACTGAGTAGTGAGGAATTAGACCAGGTACTGCTGCTGGCAGTTCTCAACGATCGGCTAACCCGCGACGAAGCCATGCAAATCCGTCGTAGGATAAACAATCTCACAGACGAACAATACGAGCGACTGCTGGATGCTGTATTTATCGAGGAAAACGACAAAGTTTTTGGCGTCCTTAATTACAATTTTAGTCTCCCTATTTCGCTTGCCACAAAGAAATTGATCGTACTTATCGCCTACACTTACAGTATTCCCATCAAGCTGCCTGGTGAAGAAACAACGTTTGACCCAATAGGCTACTTTTCACTATCATTTAATTATCGGCTATCCCGCAATTAATCAGGGGAAAGAGCTAGTTTTGCATCCCGTAACTTTAACTATCGTCTTCACACATGTCCAAAGCGAAGTACATATTTGTTACGGGTGGCGTTACTTCATCTCTCGGCAAAGGCATTATCGCAGCATCACTTGGAAAACTCCTTCAGGCAAGAGGTTTTTCAGTAACCATTCAAAAATTCGATCCATACATCAATATTGATCCAGGCACACTAAACCCCTATGAACATGGTGAGTGCTACGTCACTGACGATGGAGCAGAAACTGATCTGGATTTAGGGCATTACGAACGTTTTTTGAACACACCCACCTCGCAGGACAACAATGTCACCACTGGCCGCATTTACTACGATGTAATACAACGAGAGCGGTCTGGCGATTTTCTTGGGAAAACGGTTCAGGTTGTTCCACACATTACCGACGAGATCAAAAATAATTTTTACAAGCTGGGAGAAACCGGCAAATACGATATCGTGATAACCGAGATTGGAGGTTGTGTTGGAGATATCGAATCCTTGCCGTTTATTGAAGCCGCAAGACAAGCAAGATTCGAGTTAGGGCCCAACAACTTTGTTTCTATCCATTTGACCCTGGTTCCCTACTTAAGTGCTGCCGGGGAACTTAAAACCAAGCCAACCCAGCATTCGGTAAAAGAGCTGCTGGAAGCAGGGATTCAACCGGATATTCTGGTTTGTCGATCTGAACGCCCGATAAACAATGATATTCGAAAAAAACTGGCACTTTTTTGCAATGTGCCGACGAATTCTGTGATCGAGGCCCTAGACGCTGAGACTATTTATGATGTTCCGCTACTAATGAGGAAGGAACGATTAGATGAGCGCGTGTTGTCGAAGCTAAAGCTGTCACATAAGAGAGAACCGAAAATAGACCAGTGGAAAGAGTATCTCGGGAGATTAAAAAATCCGACAGATACCGTCGACATTGGTTTGATTGGAAAATATGTGGAGCTGAAAGATGCCTACAAGTCAATAGCAGAGGCTTTCGTACATGCGGGCGCTCACAATGAATGCAAAGTCAACATCCATTGGATCCATGCCGAGGATATCGACAAGGGCAATGTCAACAAAATGTTGGACGACCTGGATGGCATCCTTGTCGCGCCTGGTTTTGGAGAAAGAGGAATTGAGGGGAAAATTGAGGCCGTGAGGTACTCACGAGAGAACAGCATCCCTTTCTTTGGGATTTGCCTGGGACTTCAATGTGCGGTGATCGAATTTGCCAGAAATGTGCTAAAGCTAAAGGATGCCAATTCAACCGAAATGAAACCTAAAGCAAAAAACCCAGTCATAGACTTGATGGAAGACCAGAAGAAAGTGAAGGACATGGGTGGTACGATGAGATTAGGTGCTTACCCCTGCGATCTCTTGAAAGGAACGAAAGCACACCAAGCTTATAGTCAGGGAAAAATTAAAGAGAGACATAGACACAGGTATGAATTCAATAGCAAGTACCTGCAAGATTTCGAGAAAATGGGTATGGTCGCTTCAGGTGTAAACCCGGATACCAGCCTGGTGGAAGTCATGGAAATCGTAGATCATCCGTGGTTCGTGGGGACCCAATTTCACCCGGAACTCAAGTCGACGGTGATCAATCCGCATCCTCTATTTGTAAAATTTATCAAAGCAGCTCTTACACAGAAAAAAGAGCTCATTACCAATTATTGATTCAACGTAGATAATGGATAAAAATCAATTAACCGGCCTGCTGGCAATGCTAGCTCTTTTGCTGGTTTACTTTCAATTTTTTGCGCCAGACCCGGCAGAATATTCGGAACAGCAACCTATTGTGGTTGACAGCACACAGGTTGCTCCGGAACCAGCAGCAGAAATACAAGCAGAAGATACAGTCGCTGATTCCGTGAAGCTGGCGTCACTTCAGGCACAATTTGGCAGCTTGGCCAACTACACCCAGGGACAAGAAGAATTGACCACCTTGGAGACCGGTTCTCTGAAACTTACTTTTTCCAACAAAGGAGGTTTTTTGGAGCGCGTAGAACTCAAAGAATATGATGACTACCTTGGCTCTCAGGTCGCATTGATGGTTGAAGAAATGTCTGCCATGGACATATACTTTGATCTGGATGGGAAAAGTCTGGGCTTTCGCGATCTCTTTTTCCAGAAGAATGTAAGAACCCTTGGCGACAGTACGGAAGTCAGGTATTCTCTGAGCAATAATGGAACGCCGGTACTTTCTCAGGTATACACCCTCTTTAATGGCGGTTACGAGTTAAAATATCGTATAGAGGCCCAGGGCTTTGAGAAAGTAATTGATCCTAAAAACCTTGTATTCAGCTGGTTACATAAGGTAAATCGAATCGAGCCACACCTGAAGGATCCTCGACAAAGAACCACGGTCCGATATGCAACTGGCGAAGAGGTCGATTATCTCACAGCCACATCTACCGATCATGAGGAAGAAACTCTGGAAGGATCGGTCAACTGGATCGCCTTTAAACAAAAATATTTCACAGCAGGCGTTTCTTCTACCACACCATTTGCCAGGGCGCTTGTCACCTCGGACCTCAACGAGTTAGACACAACAGCTGTCAAATACCTGTCTATGACTGCTGAGATTCCCTTTTCAGCATTTGCAAGTGGGGCTAACGATTACAAGCTCTATTTTGGACCCAACGCCTATTACGATCTCGACGCATTCGCTGAAGGATTCAATGAAAATCTCAACCTAGGCTGGAGCATACTATCGGTAGTGAACAAATTCCTGATCCTGCCTATTTGGCGAACGCTGGAATCGTTCATTGGAAGCTATCCGCTTCTTATCGTGATTCTCGTCCTTATTATTCGCCTGATCCTGTCTCCATTGACCTACAAATCCCACATTTCGATGGCCAAAATGCGGGTTTTGAAACCGGAACTGGACGAAATAAAGGAAAAACATGATGGTGACATGCAAAAAGCACAACAAGAGCAAATGTCACTTTACCAAAAAGTAGGCATCAATCCACTGAGTGGATGCATTCCGATGCTGTTGCAGTTCCCGATACTGGTGGCTCTTTTCTACTACATACCTAATGCCATCGAACTTCGGCAGGTGAGCTTTTTGTGGGCACACGATCTTTCGACGTATGACTCTATTTTAGATTTTGGTTTCGAAATCCCGTTTTACGGAGATCACATCAGCCTCTTCACTTTATTGATGACAGGGTCGACGCTATTGTATACCTGGTCCAATAGTCAGATGACCACCGTGCAGGGGCCAATGAAGTCGCTCCAATATGTCATGCCCGTTATGCTGCTTTTCTTCTTTAACAGCTATTCATCCGGATTGACCTATTACTACTTCATCTCGAACATAGTCTCATTTGGACAGATATATCTCTTCAGAAAGATCATCGATGAAGATAAGATCAAAAAGGCGCTGGAAGAAAACCGGAAGAAAAACGCAAATAAGAAAAAATCAAAATTCCAGGCTCGTCTGGAGGAAGCCATGAAAGCCAACGAAGAAGCCAGGAAAAAGAACAAGAAGAAAAAATAGCTTTCCACAATTAAGAATCTTCTAAAAAGCCCCTAAATTTCTATTCAAGGGGCTTTTTTAGTCTAATCCACAATTAACCCACAATCGTAGAATTTGAGGGTAGTGTTTAAATATATTTGTGTCCCTTTTAAAGGAACTAACCAGGGAAGTAAGTAATCGAAAACATCGAGACGAATGGGTAAAGTAATAGCAATTGCTAATCAGAAAGGCGGCGTTGGCAAGACGACTACAGCCATCAACCTGGCTGCAAGTTTGGCGGCATTGGAGTTAAAAACATTGATTGTAGATGCCGATCCTCAAGCTAATGCAACATCAGGTGTGGGCAAAGACCCGAAGGCCGTAGATGTCAGTATCTACGAATGCATGGTCAATGGCGATGATGCTTTCGGAAGCATTGTCAAAACTGATGTAAAATACCTCGACCTCCTACCCTCGCATATAGATCTTGTGGGTGCAGAAGTGGAGATGGTTAGTATTGAGAAGCGTGAGGAAAAGATGAAAGCTGCTCTGGCATCTCTTAAGAACAAATATGACTTTATCATCATCGATTGTTCACCATCTTTGGGTTTGATTACGATCAATGCACTTACAGCTGCGGATTCGGTGATCATTCCGGTACAGTGTGAATATTTCGCCTTGGAAGGCCTTGGAAAGCTTCTGAACACTATTAAAATAATTCAAAGCCGACTCAATCCCGAATTGGAGATCGAAGGCATTCTGCTGACCATGTACGACACCCGTCTGAACCTTTCCAATCAGGTCGTAGATGAGGTGAAAGTACACTTCAAGTCAATGGTATTTGATACACTTATCCCTAGAAATATAAAGCTCAGCGAATCGCCCAGTTTCGGCACTCCTGCTATTACGCACGATGCAGAATCGAAAGGAGCACTGAGTTATTTGAACCTGGCCCGGGAAATACTTAAAAGAAATCAGGTAAAAGCTGCTTAACATGGCAAAAGACAAGAGACGAACAGGTCTTGGAAAAGGTCTGGGTGCCCTTTTGGCAGATTCTGATCAGGAAGAAAAAAAAGAGGTACTTGAAAGTTCTGACGCGGCCATTAATGAAATATCTGTCTCCTCGATTGAAGTTAATCCCTTTCAGCCCAGGACAGATTTCAACGAGGAAGCGCTTGACGAATTAGCAGATTCTATAAGAGTCCAGGGTATCATTCAGCCCATCACTGTAAGAAAGCTCAGTGAAGATTCCTACCAGCTTATTTCTGGAGAAAGGCGATTGCAGGCCTCGAAAAAGGCAGGACTTGAAACAATCCCCGCATACGTCAGGCTTGCCGATGACCAGCAGATGCTGGAAATGGCCCTTATCGAAAACATACAGCGTGAAAACCTCAACGCGATCGAAATAGCGCTGAGCTACCAAAGATTGCTTTCTGAGATCGGTCTGAAGCAGGAAGAACTTGGTGACAGAGTGGGTAAAAACAGGTCCACGGTCAACAACTACTTGCGATTATTGAAACTACCTCCGGCGATACAGGCAGCACTCCGTGATGGTGTGATCTCTATGGGACATGCCAAAGCTTTGCTTTCGATAGAAAATATAGAGTTGCAACTTGACGTTTTCTCCAGGGTGATTAAGGAATCCCTCTCAGTTAGAAAGACGGAGGATTTGGTGCGATCCCAATTGTCGGCGAGTACTGAGGAAAAGTCAGAGATAATTGAAACCAATCACGAAATCGAGCGTCTACAAGATCAACTCTCATCACATTTTGGCACAAAAATCAAGATCAAGGCGGATAGTAGGAACAAAGGTGAAATTAAAATTCCGTTTGTATCCACCGACGACCTCAACAGAATTCTTGAGATCCTTGAAGTCTAAGCTACTATTTGCCATTCTTGTGATTCTTGGCTGCCAGACCATGGCACAAGATATTGACTCCACCTTCCTGACGACCGAAGAAGAAGTCGAGTTTTTTCAGGAAGTATCAACGCTTGACCCCAATAAATCGGCAATCTATTCGGCTATACTGCCAGGGTTGGGACAAATTTATAATGGACAGTATTGGAAAGTGCCCATCATCTATGGTGCATTTCTTGGCCTGGTGCACGGCATCAGGTACAACCACGAACTCTACAACGACTTTACCAACGCATTGAGAGCTGAACAGGACGGGGATCCCAACACCATCAACAGGTTTGGCACCAACATCAGCGTAGACGCGCTGACCCGCAACCGGGAACGGGTCAGAAGAGATCGCGATTTTCTAATTATTCTATCAATCGCGGCGTACATGATCAATATTATTGAGGCACATGTGGCCGCCCACCTCCATGAGTTCCAGGTGAACGACAACCTTTCAATGAATTTGGAGCCAAAAATCCAATCGACTCCATTAGTTTCGCGCTCGTTGGGATTATCATTAACCTTCAACTTCTAGAAATTGAAAGTCGCCCTAATCGGATACGGTAAGATGGGCAAGGAAATACATAAGCTCCTTGCTTCCAGGGGACATGATATCAGTTTCATCATCGATCAAAACAACCAGCAGGAATTGGCTCAGGTTACACCAATAAATACTGACGTGGCGATCGAATTTTCAGCACCTGCCAGTGCATTCGACAATATTTGCCAATGTCTAGACCAGGGGGTGAAGGTAATGAGTGGCACTACAGGCTGGTTAGAACATATGCCTCTGATACAGGAAAAGGTAGATAAGCTTGATGGCACCTTCTTTTACGCCTCTAACTACAGTCTTGGGGTAAATATCTTTTTTCACCTCAACCAGGCACTGGCAAAAGTAATGGCCGATTTTGACGCTTATCAGCTATCTATGGAGGAAATTCATCACACTGAAAAACTGGATCAACCCTCAGGAACTGCAATTACTTTGGCAGAAGGTGTAATAAATCAGATACCAGATAAGACCAACTGGGTAAATAAAGAAACAACGGCATCCAATGAGGTCGGGATCGTGTCCACCAGGCTCCCAGGAGTCCCTGGCACTCACGTAGTGTCCTATTCCTCTGAAGAAGATGTCATAGAAATAAAACATACTGCAGCTAGTCGAAGGGGGTTTGCGATGGGCGCCGTAAAGGTGGCTGAGTGGATTCAGGACCAAAAGGGTGTACTAAGCATGCAGAATTATTTGAAATTAGCACTTTAGCAATGCAATTAAATGACTTTTCAGCCACATCGGTGGTGGTTTTTCTTTTAGGATGGTACCTACTGCAGGCCCTTTCTTATTACAAATTTTTTGAAAAAGCCGGAGAGCAAGGCTGGATAGGTTTTATACCCTTTTACAACTATTTCATTCACCTGAAAATAATTGGAAGGCCCGCTTGGTGGTTAGCCCTTCTTTTTGTTCCGGTGGCTAACTTCTTTGTCGCATTGACCATGCACCTTGATCTTCTCAAATCATTTGATCGATACTCTTACTTTGATCAAGCTGTAGGGGTGATTCTGGCGCCGTTTTATATGGTCTATCTCGCTTTTTCGCCAGAAGTAGCGTACCGTGATAAAGCCACGGAAATACCCAAAAAGCCTAAAGGGCCCGGAAAGGAATGGTTTGAGGCGATTGTTTTCGCCGTGTTTGCCGCCACTTTTATCCGATGGATCTTCATGGAGGCTTATGTGATCCCCACACCATCGATGGAAAAGTCTCTTTTGGTAGGCGACTTTCTGTTCGTAAGTAAGCTGGAATACGGTCCGCGAACCCCCAAAACCCCGATGCAGATCCCATTAACACATGCAAAAGTGTGGGGCACGGAGGTCCCCTCCTACTTCGGATTTATTGAGCTTCCTCACTGGAGACTACCCTCCCTGGGAAAGGTTGAAAGGAATGACGTAGTGGTCTTCAATTATCCCGTCGATGACCGTTTCAACAGGAGACCCGATGGTGGTTTTCATCCCATGGATCTAAAAACGCATTACATTAAGCGATGCGTAGCCATCCCAGGAGATGTTCTGGAAGTGCGTCAAGGTCAGGTCTTTGTGAACGATCAGCCTTCTGAAAATCCCGTGGAAATGCAGTACACCTATTTTATCAAAACCAGTCAGAGCATCCGGGATAGGATTTTTGAAAAATACAGCATCCGCGATCCGGGGCGCTATCCTGGTCAGGGTTACATCGTTAGAATTACCGAGGATGTTGCAGAAGAATTGAGAAAACTGGATTTTATTGAAAGCGTGGAGATCCAGTTGTCACAGCCCGGAGATGCAGAGCCAAATATCTTCCCTAGTGCCAATTATTTTCCTTGGAACAAAGACAACTATGGACCTTTGGAAATTCCGTACAGAGGCATGACCATTGAATTGAATGAGTCGTCAATTGCTAAATACGGATCAACCATAGAGGATTATGAGGATCTTGACGATGTGGAAGTAAGCGAAACCGCAATAACGATCGGTGGCTCAGCAATGAATACTTACACATTCACGAAGGACTATTATTTTATGATGGGAGACAACCGCCACAACTCGCTGGACTCGCGCTATTGGGGCTTTGTTTCTGAAGATTATATTGTTGGTGAAGCTTCTTTCATTTGGATGTCATCGGATGACCAGAAAAGCCTTCTAAGCTCCATACGGTGGGGCCGATTGTTTAATGGTATTGAGTAAACACCCGTTCAAATCAGTAAGTAAGTCACCAGCTTTACCAGACCTACTATGGCTCCGATGACGGCCACAAGAAAAAGAAATCCTGTGACCTTGTTGTCACGCTCGGATTCAGGCTCGTAAAAATTGTAGATTTTGTGATCGTCTAGCATGGTTGAGGATCAATCTACCAGCGTACGGGTTGAATACCAACTTTTTCAAGGTAATTATTACACTTACTGAAGTGTTTGTTACCAAAAAAACCACGATTTGCGGAGAATGGCGATGGGTGTGGAGACTGCAAGACCATATGTTTTTGCGAATCAATGACCTCCCCCTTTCGTTGTGCATAAGAGCCCCAGAGCATGAACACCAGGTTGCTTTTGTCCGCGGATAACTGACGGACTACAGCATCGGTAAACTCTTCCCAGCCTTTCCCCTGATGGGAACCGGGTTGACTTGCACGTACAGTAAGTGTTGCATTGAGCAATAATACCCCCTGTTCAGCCCATGCATCCAGGTTGCCATGTACTGGTATGGGTTTTCCCAAATCATCGTATTGCTCCTTAAAAATATTCACGAGAGATGGTGGTTGTCGAACTCCCTGGTTCACCGAAAAACACAGTCCGTGGGCCTGTCCGGCTCCATGATAGGGATCTTGCCCAAGTATCACCACTTTCACCTGTTCATAGGGACAGCAATCAAAAGCGTTGAAGATCTGACTACCAGGTGGATAAATCCTATGTTTTTGATACTCGCTGCGAACGAAGGAGGTCAGTTCTTGAAAGTACGGTTTTTCAAATTCGGGGCTTAGCACTTTTCTCCAGCTCTCTTCAATTGTTACTTTCATCTGCTCCTTCTAGTATCTTCAAATAGAGTGTCTTTGCTTTTAATTGATGTTTGCAACTGCAAATTCTTTTTAAAGAAAAAACCTATACGATTTGTGTGTTTGCCAAAAATACTCAATGTTTGGACGAGTAATAGTCCATGGGAAAGCTGATAACAGATATCACCAAAGGCGTTAAAGTAACCGTAGAAACGGAGTATCAACCGGAATATTCCAATCCGGGTCAACAGCACTTTGTTTTTACTTACCGGATCACCATAGAAAATCAGAGCCCTCACTCGATTCAGCTTAAATCCAGACACTGGGAGATTGTGGACGTGACCAATCCCAGGCGGCACGTAGATGGTGAAGGGGTAGTAGGCAAACAGCCAGTGCTAGAACCAGGACAAATTCACCAGTACGTTTCAGGCTGCAATCTGCGTTCCGGAATTGGCAAGATGCATGGCTACTACACGATGGAAAAGTTGATTAATGGGAAATATTTCAACGTGAACATTCCTGAGTTTATCATGGTCGTGCCTTTCCATATGAATTGATCTTTGAGGGCGCAGCACCTTCACTCCTACCAACACTTTTTTCGTCACCTTATAAAATCCAAGGGTGCAAACAGGATTCATTCCCCCTTTGTCTTTGCGTTGTACAACCAGGTACTAAAAGGCAAACGTGAGCGATTGCCGCAGACGGAGGTATTGAGGCTCGCCCTGCAAAGATCCAAAGAAGTCATCGATCAGCATGATTTCAAATCCGGTACGGTAATGCCCAGGACAATTGGTGAGATAGCCAAAACCTCACTTACTCCCTGGCGATTCTCGTCGTTTCTAAAGCTCCTCACCGAATTTATGGGAGCAAAAAGTATTCTCGAAACGGGCACTAGCTTTGGTATCAATACCTTATACCTGGCCCAATCCAAAAGCGCACCACTTGTTACATCCATCGAGGGGAATCAGGAAATTGCCAAGATTGCAGAGGAGCAATTCGGCAAATTGGGGATTTCAAATATCATTTTGAAACAAGGGCTTTTAATCGAGACGCTGGAGCAAACTGTCTCTGAACATCCACCGGAGTTTGTTTTCCTGGATGCTGACCACAGTTTAGAAGGCGTGCGACATTCCATGGAAATCATTATGAAAATCAAGCCGCTTCCCCGTTGCATCGTGGTTCACGACATTTATTGGTCCAAGGAAATGACAACTGCGTGGCATAGGATCTTAACTGATCGACGTTGCAAACTGACTATAGACCTGTTCCATGCCGGGTTGATTTTTCCTTCAGTGCCAATGGAAAAACAACATTTTCATCTGAAGATGTAATAAAAGCAGGGAGGAGTTAATTTTGCGCGTCGAAAAGCTGAATATTCACAAATGGCTACAGAAGCAGTACAGAACCAAAACAGGAAAATAATCGTCGGCATCGTGATTTTTGCCTTGCTTAGCGGGATCGTCTTTTTCTTTTTCCAAAATCAAGCAATCACAGAGGAAAAGGAAGCAAGGGAAAGAGAACTCAATCAAGCGGTGCTTCAATTGGATTCCCTCTCAACGGAGATGGACAAGCAGATTGCCACTATCGCCGATTTAGGTGGCGAAATTGATACATTACTTTCTGTCCGAGCTCAACTTGAAAACGAAAAGAAGGAGCTACTGGATTTGGACAAAAGGAGGCAGAAGAACATTGTGGATCTCCGTAATCGAGTGGATGGCTACCAGGAACTCCTACTACTCAAAGACGAAGAGATCAAACAATTAAAAGTCCTCAACGATGAGCTCTTAGCTGAAAACTCTGATCTCAAAGAAGAGAAAGATGAACTGAACCAGACGCTGCGCAGCGTCAATGAAGAGAAAGCCGAATTAGAGCAACAGGTAGCTATTGCTGGTCAATTAGTAGTGGAAGGTCTCACCGTTTTTGCCATCAATTCCCGAGGAAAAGAAAGAGAGACGGAATTTAGAAATCGACATATAGACAAGTTGAAAGTTAGTTTCTATGTGAATGAAAATAACTTAGCCCCGATCGAAGGCAAGGAATTACTGGTAAGAATCGTTGCACCTGACAGAAACGTCTTGTTTGATGTCAGTCGTGGCTCAGGATCATTTTTCTTTGAAGGAAGGGAGCTTTTCTACACTGCCAAGAAAGAGATCCTTTACGACAAGAGTCGTCAACAGGTGGTCTTGGAATATGATAAAGGCAGCGAATTTGCCATTGGCCAGCACTGGGTCGAAGTATATACGGATGAATACCTGATGGGTAAAGGCTATTTTACGGTGAAGTAAGTACTTAGTACTGTGTACAGGGTATTAAGTATTGAGTACAAAGTACAGGACCCTAAGTATTTGGAACCTGGCACTGAGAACTAAAAGCTAAGAACCAAAATCCTGGAACCAGAAACGACCAAAATCGAAACTTCCGCTCCCAAAAAGAATAAGGGTCAGGGTTTCATTCTTACCAGTTTTGTCTATTTTTGCGGTCTATTTTTAAGAAATAGGCTAAATAATTATTATGAACAAAAGTTACGAGACAGTATTCATTTTAACTCCCGTTTTGTCTGAGGCTCAGATGAAGGATACTGTTGAAAAATTCAAAAAAGTTCTCCTGGACAATGGCGCAAAGATCGTCAACGAAGAGAACTGGGGCTTGAGGAAACTTGCCTACAATATCCAGCACAAGACCACTGGATTTTACAATCTTTTTGAATTTGAAGCAGCTCCTGGCGTAATCGCAGCACTCGAGACGGAATATCGAAGGGACGAGGCGGTCATGAGATTTTTGACCACAGCACTTGATAAGCACGCGTTGGCTTATAATGAGAAAAGAAGAAAAGGAGCATTCAGAAAAGACAAAAAAGAGGAGGCTGCAGCATGACACTTCAGAACGAACCCATTAACAGGGAACAGAAAAAGAAAAAGTACTGCCGATTCAAGAAGAACGGCATCAAATACATTGACTACAAGGACGCTGATTTCCTGTTGAAATTTGTCAACGAGCAGGGTAAAATCTTACCCCGAAGAATCACAGGCACCAGTTTGAAATATCAGAGAAAAGTGGCAACCGCTGTAAAAAGAGCACGTCACCTTGCTTTGATGCCTTATGTTGCGGACTCTCTTAAATAATATCAACCATGGAGATAATACTAAGAGAAGACATCAAAGGGCTTGGGTACAAAAATGACATTGTATCAGTAAAGCCAGGTTACGGCCGCAACTTCCTTATCCCGCAAGGGAAGGCAATTTTAGCGAACAATTCCAATAGGAAGATGATCGAAGAGAACATCAGGCAGGCTGCTCACAAAGCAGAGAAAGCACTGAAAGACGCGCAAGACCTGGCTGGAAAAATTGGAGAGCTGAAATTAGAGATCAAAACAAAAGCAGGCGAAAGCGGTAAGATCTTTGGTGCCATTACGGCGCTGCAGGTAGCGGACGCTTTAGCAGCCAAGGGATTTGAGATCGACAGAAAGAAAGTATCATTTAAATCTAATATTAAAGAATTAGGTGAGCACGAGGCGTTGTTGGACCTTCACAAAGAAGTTCATCACGAAATCACATTGAATGTGGTAGAGGAGTAATCCTACCTTGAGATAATACGGAAACCCCGGGCACTGTTGTCCGGGGTTTTTTGTTTATTCGCAAGGCACATGTTTCAGCTTTCCTTCGATATCCCCCCCTCCCCCGTAAAAATCTCTCATGAGGACCGGGTTTTATTGGTAGGCTCGTGTTTCTCAGAAGAGATAGGAGCTCATTTGACAAGGTATAAATTCAATATTCGCTCCAATCCTTTTGGTACCATTTACAACCCAGCGTCACTTTTTGAAAACTTAACGCGAAGCCTATCTCCTACGGCAATTGCTCCGGATGAGCTGACCCAAAGTCAGGGTATTCACCTCTGGTGGAAGGCACATTCAAAAATATCTGCCGAATCCTTAGATGAGCTAAAAGATCAAGCAACGCGGGCAATGGAAGCGGTTGGTGACTACCTAAGGCGTGCTTCCTGGCTAATCATCACACCTGGTACAGCCTGGGTTTACCAGCTGATGGAGAATGGAAGTATTGTAGCGAATTGTCACAAGCAGCCTTCGAGTCGGTTTGAAAAGCGATTACTGTCAGTCCAGGAGATCTTGAAGAGCTTTGATAACTTTCATCAGTTACTTCGGCAACACAACCCGACAATTCAAATCCTTTGGACCGTGAGTCCAGTTCGACATGTCAGAGATGGACTGGTGGCCAATAACCAAAGCAAAGGCACCCTGCACCTGGCACTCCGTGAGATTATTGAAAACTATCCGTCAAACCACTACTTCCCGTCCTACGAGATTATCTGCGACGAATTGCGAGATTACAGGTTTTTTGAATCGGATAGGATTCATCCGAGTCAGGAAGCGATCGAGTACATTTGGCAAAAATTCCAAACATGCTTCTTCACGGAGAAAACCAGGCAGTTAGTGGATAAGTGGCGACACATACTCAAAGCCTTGGAACACAAGGCATTCAACCCTCAGTCACCCATGCATCAAAAATTTCTGCAGGCCACGTTGAGCAACTTACAGGAACTAAGCGGCGACCTGGACGTATCACCGGAAGTGAAGTTTTTACAAAACCAATTACAGCATTGAAGCAGTCTGTCTACCTGATATGGATCTTAATGACCCTTTCATGTCAAAGTCAAAAAACGAGTGAAATGAATAAAATCCCGGAGGGAAAAAACAGGCTCGCCTTAGCCAGCAGCCCCTACCTCAAGCAACATGAAGACAATCCCGTCGACTGGTATGAATGGGGCGAGGAGGCATTTGCGCGAGCCCGGGAGGAAGATAAGCCACTTCTCATCAGCATTGGCTACTCCTCCTGCCATTGGTGTCATGTAATGGCCCATGAATCGTTTGAGGATACGGCTGTCGCCCGTGTAATGAACGAGGCATTCATTAATGTGAAACTGGATCGTGAAGAGCGACCAGATATAGATCAAATATATATGGACGCAGTGCAAGCCATGGGTCTCAATGGCGGCTGGCCACTCAATGTATTTGTGACGCCTGAACAAAAACCTTTTTATGGAGGCACCTACTTCCCACGAGAAAAGTGGCTCGAATTGGTCAACGCCATAAGCACCGCTTTTAAAGACAATCGGGAAAAACTTGAAGAATCCGCCGAGAAATTCGCTGAGCATCTCAAAACCAGCGAACTGGAGAAATATGGATTAACAGCCGACGAAAAAGTACTAACCAAAGAAGATTTTGAAAATAGCATCGGTTCTTTCAAGAAGAAATTTGATCCCGACTGGGGGGGAGTAAAGAAAGCTCCGAAGTTCCCGATGCCTGCTACCTGGAACTGGTTGGCTGACTACTACGACCTCTCCGGAGATGAGATGCTAAAGCAACATTTTCTATTCACACTTGAAAAAATCGCCGAGGGAGGTATTTACGACCAAATCGGAGGAGGATTTGCGCGGTACTCCGTTGATGATGAATGGCATGTTCCTCATTTTGAGAAGATGCTGTACGACAATGGTCAATTGCTGGAGCTCTATGCACGTGGATATCAATTGGAGGCCAGGCCTTCGTATAAAAAAGTCCTGATACAAACTATGGACTGGTTGGAACGAGAAATGTTGGATGAATCGGGGGGTTTTTACTCCGCATTAGATGCCGATAGCGAGGGTGTGGAAGGAAAATTCTATGTGTGGGCGGCCGATGAAATCGCCGAGATAGCGGGTGACGATCACGATTTGATTTCGGTGTACTACTACGTCCTTGAAAGGGGCAACTGGGAACACACTAATGTACTCCGGCGAATGCTTGCAGATGAGGAGGTGGCTGATCGATTCAATATTTCGGTAGATGAGCTGAGGACCAAAGTCAATACTTTCAATGACAATGCATTGGCGGTCAGAGCAAAAAGAACCCGGCCGGGACTTGATAGCAAAATCCTATCCGGATGGAATGGCTTGCTACTTAGTGGATTATCGGCAACGCACAAAGTACTACGGGATGATAAATCAAAACGACTGGCACAGAACCTCGCAGCCTTTCTGTCAGATAATATGGTGCAGGACAATAGGCTCATACGAGGGATAGGCAAGGATACTGAGGGATTCCTTGAAGACTATGGCGCGATCATTAAAGGTTTCATTGATTATTACGAGACCTTCTTCGATGAGGCTTTTCTTCGGCAGGCATTGGCACTGAATGAGGAGGTGATCAAGAAATTTTATGACCAGGAGGAAGAACTATTTTTTTACACTAGTTCTGGGTCGGAAAACCTGATTGCTCGCAAGAAGGAGATATTCGACAATGTCATACCTTCGTCAAATGCACTGATGGCCGAAAACCTGTACCGGCTCAGCATTTATTTTGATCGAGCTGACCTTAGAGATTTACATCAGAAGATGCTGAATAAGGTCAAATCCTATATTACAAAAGATCCCGAGTTCATGTCATACTGGGCAGGTATTGCCACCAACAAGTTGTCGAAGCAAATAGAAATCAGCATTGTCGGACCTGATTACTTAAAGTTTGCAGAGGAACTCCAAAATAATCAGCTACTCAATCTGGCGATCATGGCCAGTCCCACGGAAAGTGAACTACCATTGATGCAGCTAAAAACCACCAGAGGTAGCGAAACGACGATCTACGTTTGTTCAGAAAAAACTTGTCGACGACCCGTAACAACTGTAGCGGATGCCCAAAAGGAAATAGGTTTGCTCCTCAGATAGCTATTGCTGGTTGCTGAAGTCATATTGCCGCTGCCCCTGCCGGGTACTTTCACATACGCCATTCCAGAGGTTTATCGAGAAAAAGCGGCCATTGGTAGTCGGGTGCTGGTCTCGTTCGGGAAGACCAAGTTTCTTACCGGAGCAATACAACATTTGAAAGACGAAGCTGAGGTCCAACAAATCAAACCGATACTTGATGCCCTTGATGACGAGCCCGTACTCACGGAGCGTCAGCTGGAATTTTTTGATTGGATTTCGCATTACTACATGTGCACAATCGGTGAGGTAATGAATGCAGCCCTTCCATCTGGTTTTAAGCTTTCATCAGAATCGCTGGTGGCACTTCAACCTGGCACGGACCTGGATGGACTGATCCTGACTGACGAAGAAAGGTGGCTAATTGCCCGATTAAAGGAGAAGGACTTGCCGATGGCATCGGCGGAGAAGATCATCGAGTCGGATGACCCTATCAAATTCCTGCGGCAACTTCAGTCAAGAGGTGTTGTGCAAATCATTGAGAAAGTAAAAGAAAAATACTCCCCTAGAACTGAGAAACGCATCCGTCTGACAGAAAACTATCTGAGCGAAACGGCGCTGGATAATTTGCTCGGGAAGTTGGAAAAGAGGGAGAAACAAATCGATGTGCTTCTCACCTACCTTCGTGATACCAATGTATTTCAGGAACCGGGCAAAAATCAGATAGGGCTTGCAACCAAAGAATTACTGGCTTCGGGTAGCAGTGAATCTTCTTTGAAGACCCTAATCAAAAATGGTGTTTTCGAGGAGTGGAATGCCATAGTTGACCGTTTTGGAGCTCAAGGTCAGGGTGCTGAACCTATTCCCGCTTTGACCCTGGCACAAGAAGAGGCGCATCAAAAAATACAAAGTCTTTTCTCCGAAAAATCAACTGTCCTATTAAAAGGCGTAACAGGTAGTGGCAAGACAGCTATTTACATGCATCTGATTGACCAAGCAATCATGAGAGGCGAAAAAGCACTGTACCTGCTACCTGAGATTGCTCTTACCACTCAAATAATCACCCGATTCCGCAGGGTGTTCGGAGACAAATTTGGCGTCTACCATTCGAAGTTTTCCGACAATGAGCGGGTGGAAGTTTGGAAGAAATGCCGTAGTGGAGCCTTTGATTTTGTCATTGGTGTCAGAAGCGCCATTTACCTGCCAATCAAGGACTTATCTCTGATCATCGTGGACGAGGAGCACGAAACCTCGTATAAACAACAAGATCCCGCTCCCAGGTACAATGCTCGAGACGCAGCGGTTTTTCTCGCTCATGTCAACAATGCCAAGGTGCTCCTGGGAAGCGGTACACCCTCGTTAGAATCTTACAAAAACGCTCTCGACAATAAATACGGGTTGGTGGAATTGACCGAGCGATTCAACAAACAACCGCCACCGCCGCTCCATCTGGTGGATCTGTCGAAAGAAAGAAAGAAAAAAACACTTCGAGGCAATTTTTCTGGCCAACTGCTTGAGACTATACAAAAAACCATTGAAGAGGGGAAGCAGATACTGCTGTTCCAGAACCGGCGGGGCTATGCACCGTTCCTATTATGTGATCATTGCTCTCACTCACCGAAGTGTCCCAATTGCTCAGTGAGCCTTACCTACCACATCTATAAGAATACTCTAATCTGCCACTATTGCGGTTACAATGAGCCAATGTATGAGTCATGTGACCAGTGTAATCAGGGTAACTATCGAACCATTGGGACCGGTACGGAGAAAATCGAAGAAGAGCTTCAGATCTTATTACCTGAAGCCAAAATCCAAAGGATGGATTTAGATAGTACCCGAAGTAAATATGCCTATCAGGATATCATCGATCGATTCGAACAGCAGGAAATAGACGTACTGGTAGGAACTCAAATGATCAGTAAAGGGCTCGATTTTGACCATGTTAAACTCGTCGGCGTATTTGATGCCGATCGCATGATCCACTTCCCTGACTTTCGGTCTCACGAACGCGCTTTCCATCTGATAGTACAGGTCAGTGGCCGCGCCGGGCGCAAGGACGATGAGGGTCAGGTGTTGGTTCAGACCCATGACCCAGAGCATCGATTATTGAAACAGATAGGGGTTTTAAACTTTGAAGGATTTCTGCAAGACGAACTCCGAGAACGCCGGCAATTCCGGTACCCACCTTTCTTCCGGTTGATCGTGGCGACGGTACGGCACAAGGAAAAAAAGGTGGCACAAGACGCAGCCGACGAGTTATCCTTTCAACTCCGAAAGAACTTAGCAGAATACGTTTCTGTACCCATTGAACCCCTTATCTCCAAGATTCGCAATTATTACAGGTATCAAGTCGTTATCAGGATCCCCAAAGAGGGTGTGAATTTATCCGGTGCCAAGCAATTCCTACTAGTAACCCGAGATAGGTTATTAGCTTTGCCATCGTTTAAATCGGTAAGGTGTCATTTTGATGTAGATCCTTTATGAGATTATTGGTCGTCCTGACTTTATTATTGGGCTTCATGGCCTGTTCTGAGTGCGAGGAGTGCGATACAGCAATCGGACCTCCTTCGGCGAGTTTTTTTTTCATAGATGGCCAGCTTGTTAAGAATTTATCCGACAGTGCCTCCCAGGCAACCGAAGTGATAGCTCTGCTTGATAACGAAATTGACACACTGCAAACTCAAACCCAAATTTGGTCCGATAGCCTTTCAGCGTTATCGGTTTTGCTGGATTCGGGATTTATCGAGTTTCAAACAGATTCAGTAGCAGTGGCAGAGATTATTCTCCAAAACAACCAGCAGATCAACTTATTAAGTGAGCAAAGAGATAGCGTCAGTCTGGTGCTAAGTACTATCGAGGTTAAAAAGACCTCAGCAGAAAATGGCGAGATTGTTCTCGATACAGTCAGAAACCTTTCAAATCAGCAGTTTCTTAGTTTTACGGACACTGCCAGCAATTTTATTTTGCCGTTGGAAATTGCTGCGAGCACCAGCTATTCGTTTTCTATCGATGGCGGAAGCTATCAGTTGAACTTGGGATACGACCTGTTGCAGGAGCAAAATATTGAACGGGAAATTGTGATTAGAGCGGCAAATCTGGCCGCACTATCATTCAATTTCGACTCAGTACTGGTAGTGTGTGGTAGCAATGAATGCGTCAATAATGAAACGGATATTATTTGTTATTTCTAGTTTTTGGACCATGACCGCCTTATGTCAGGTGGTAGCAGATTCCACGAGCCAGGAGGCAACCGACTCCCAGGCAATTGCTATCGCAGCTGATTCTCTTGTTTCTGAAACTAAAAAAGCGATCGCTCCTGCCTTCCATATTGACTATGGAAAGCTGGGGACGCTCCCATTTGACTTTGAAAACAAAGTAGAGGGAGGATTGATCCTTACGCTCTTTAGCAAAATAGAAGTAGTCGGTGAATATGGATATTGGAACAAAGACTCCAAGCAAGCCATCGAAAACGGAACCTATAACTCAACTGGCTCCTATTGGCGTTTAGGTGCTGGCTTTAGTTTGCCTTTTAACACACCTACAAGTCAAATCGGACTAGGGTTCCGATATGGTCAAAGCGCTTTCGATGATAGAGGCAGCTATGACATCACTTCGGGCACGAACTTAACGGAATCTTTTTCGGCCTCATTTTCCCGGCAAAACCTCTCCGCAACATGGCTTTCGGCCGTCTTGACGTCTATGGCCAATTTCAGCATTGCCAAGCGCAAGCCTGAGGCATCAATTAATCACCTATTTCGGCTTGGCGTACAAATTCGATGGCGTTTTCTGAGGTCCTACGACAAAGTTCAGGCAGAAACAGATCCAATTGAAGTGTACACTATCCCAGGCTACGGACGTACCCTTTCTAATAATACAGTGGCCCTAAATCTGTTTCTGCGCTGGTATCCTTTTGGTTACTGACAAAACGACTTATTGGTTTTTCTTGGCTTCATACTCATCAAAAACCTCGTCCACCGGCTCCCAAAGCTCAATCTTATTACCTTCCGGATCCATCAGATGAACGAATTTCCCATAGTCATAAGATTCAATTTCGTCTAAGACATTCACTCCGGACTGCTTTAACTCGTCGACCAACTGCTCAATATTTGCAACCCGATAATTGATCATAAAAGGCTTCTCCGACGGATCCATATGCGTAGAGCTTCGATCAAAAACACTCCATTGTAAATACGAGGATTTACTGGGATCTTCGGCCTGGCGTGTTTTAAACATGGCACCATATTGATCCGTATTGAATCCCAAGTGCTCGTCGTACCAAGACTTCAACTTGCCTGGGTCCTGCGCTTTAAAGAATATCCCACCTACTCCTGTTACTTTTTTCATGACTTTTTTTCTCAAAGAAATAGCCTTTTTGATCCCGTATCCATCACCCTTTTGGCTACAAATGTGAAATCACCCAAAAGAATGACGCCTGTCACTCCTTAAAAAATTCATATAAAGACGGAAGATATAATGTGAGCCAACCTTCCTTGATATCGTCAAAATCTTCCATTGGAATATTGTTATGTCTGATCTCCATAGAAGTACCATTACCTTCTTCATGGAGCTTAATCGTCACCACAGAATCATCGCTGGCTCCATCAAAGTACCATTTCTGAATAATCTTCTTGTTCTCCTCGAACTCCAGGTTTTGCCCAACGATTGAATCTTCCCATAATGAAAACTCCGATCCAGCGTCAGTTGACATTTCGGCCTTTTCGCCACTCCACAATTGTATCGCAAGGGGATTGGTGAGTGCGGCATAGACATCCGCTCTTGGTGCGGGTAGGAAAAAATATTTATTAAAATCCGGCATGTTTAAGTTGAAACTTATAAGAATCAAAAAACTTTTAAGCAATTCACGGTAAGTAAGATAATATTGGCTGGGGAATTAAGGCGGCACAATCATCTTGGACAGCCATAACTCCGCTCCCGGCAAATATTCTGTAACCCTCGATCAAAATTATCAGTAATGTCAAGTGGATATCAAAACTCAAAAAACATCATGAAAAAAAATCTCATTCTAACGCTGCTATTTCTTATCGGTTTCACCAGCATTCAGGCACAAACAGACAAAGGGAGAATTTTCCTGGGCGTAGGGTCCGTGGCAGGCTTTTCATCAAGCTCCATTGATGGCATCGATGATAACTCTAACAGTTTCAGTGTGAATTTAACTGGTGGGCTGTTTGTCATAGACAATTTACTTGCCGGGGCAAACGTCGGCTTTGGCACCTCTTCTTTCATGGACTTTAATTCTACGAGCTTTTCGTTTAGGCCGTTTGCAAGGTATTATATGAATAATTTCTTTGCTGGCGCAGGGTTAGGCTTGGCATCGACCGACACAGATGATGTTCGGGTCAGCGGCACCCGGATAGGTCTTGAGCTGGGCTACGCAGCGTTTCTGAATGATCATATTTCCATTGAACCAGTTTTGAGTTACTCCTTGGGTGGCGGTGACTTTGATGGCAACAATCAATTGAGTCTGAGTGTAGGCCTGGGGATCTATCTGCCATGACAGGTTGGTAGAAATTATTTACCACCGGGATCCATGCCACTCAATAGGAGGAATCAATGTAGAACTGTCTAGATTAATACAATCACCGACAAATAACTTCTTGGCTCGCTTGAAATCGAGCAAGCGACCCTCTATGTACATTTCTCGCTGTGAGTCCGTGTAAGCCCCGAAAAACCCGATGGCATTTTGAGAGGCGTCCCCTAGGTTGATAATATTACCCAACGTATTAGCTGGTGGCGGATCGAAAATATCACCATCTATTGACACCTGACTCGCTAGCCGCTGATAAAAACCAAAAGCCTCTGGCGATATGGTCAAAAGGTGAACGTTCACCCTATAACTAAATTCGAATCTTCGGCCATCGTCTTCAATAAAAGCTCCCAGCGTTGTGAGCACCTTACCATTGCTATATAAGTCATTGGCGAGCTTAAAATCGAATGAGCGCGCTTCCGGAGCAAAACAGCCGGCGCTTAATATTTCCCGAAAATTCGGCTGAAAGTAATCCCGCTCGTACCGAAAGCATTTGATCATTTCTCCGTTTGGTGGGCAGGGATGTGTATTTTCCTCCGGTGGCGGAGCAAGTTCGGGATGAGCTGTCCAGGGAAACACTCCATCGGTAGTGTAAGACATATAAAAGTTAGCAACCGTAGGATCGTCCTGAAATTCCAAGAAGATATTCATCCCAGAAACGAAATCAAATCCATCGGAGCTCTGGCTTTTAAAAAAACGTAAATGGGCATCTTCAATACTGGTGGCATTCGGCAGACTAACCGGTAATGAGGCATAGCTCTCGCCGATACTCGTTTCGATGTTTAATGAATAAGTCTCGCCCTGTTCCGCTCCAAAACCCTTCGGGGTTTGGTAATACCCATCTCCCGACTCGGTAAGTTGTATGACCTCCCCGTTGCCTTTTCTAACGAAAACAAGAGCACCCGTCTCGGCGGTGATCACCCCTTCCAAAACAAATGCACTGCTGTAGTCCGCGGACCTTGTTAATCTGATGGTGTGCGGGCCTTTCTTATCTGTGATGAAACCCTCAACAATAAGTCGACGATCGGACTCTCGTGAAGGCAATTCAATTGGGTGGGTGCACTGGGTCAGACAGACAAGCACCCAAATTGTCACAGGCACGAAAGCAATGCCTCCTTGCCGCACGAATTCCGGGATAAAAAGTTGTTTTGCAACTACAGCAAGTAGCTTGAAGTTTTTAATCTGAACTCTCCGCCGGATGTCTGAAATTTCGGAGCAGGCGAAAGCACATATTGGTAAAGTCATTTCAGTAATAATTAGGTTACAACCAACCGAACAACTCACGGCAGTAAATCGACATAAAAGCCGAGAAAGCTTTAAATATTCTTTACCTACTCGTCAACATACAGTCGATTGAAAGTAAAAACTGCGCGCCGGCTTGCAACAGCATAACAACCTACCGGAGGCGGTCCCCAGACGATCAGCGACGATTTGGTTCCCGTCTTAACGGATCGGATTATTTGGCCGCCTACATTCTGACGGGCCAATCCTGCCTGGTCTTTGCATATAATGTAAGCATCTGTTTTAGTAAAGAAAAAAAAGTCAATTCCAATGCTTTACCAGATCATTGTCAATCTCGCAACTATTGAAAGCGACAACAGGTACAATGAGACAATCTAAAATCTCAGAAACCATGGAAAAAAAATTAATCATTGCGTTATTATTATTTGTTGGATTCAACTCAGCTCGCGCGCAGATCGAGAAAGGACGTGTCTTTGTCGGGGCTGGTTCAGTTTCGGGTATTTCCTCAGATCATCGAAGTGATTTTGGTGACAGCAAAGTTGGATTTAACCTAACCGGAGGATACTTTTTGTCAGACAACCTAATGCTAGGATCAAATGTGAGTATCGGACTTGAGGGCCTTTTGATTTTTCGCGAAGCCGCCGTTTCGTTTGGGCCATTTGGCAGGTATTATCACAATAATTTGTTTGCTGGTGTTGGTTTTAGTTTCGCCTCTGCCCCTTATAGTGACACAACCCTCCGCGCAGAGGAAGTTAGCGTCGAAATTGGTTATGCCCTCTTTATAAATGACAATATTTCCCTAGAGCCGACTTTGAGTTATGCAACGGGAAGTACTTTGACTAACAGCAGCCGATTGAGCGCGCTTGTTGGCCTGGGGATCTACCTTCCGTAGCACTTTATCTCTATCTCACCAGCTAGCCCCCTGCCAGTCCGGGGGTTTAGCTAACCTATATTTTTTCTCAGAAAGAAGCTCATAATCTCAAAATCTACCAACTCGAACCGGTCCAGTCCACGGGCTTCACAATTGTTGAGCTATCAAGCGCGGTACACTCGCCCGCCCATCTCAGTTTGGGTTGTTTTATTTCCAGTTGCTCCCGTTCAATATAGGTCTGCGCGCTGGAGGCGTGGTACGCTCCGAAGTACCCTATCGGACTTGCTGATGGGTCATTGATGTTCACGATGTTTCCCAGAATTTGGGCGGGTGGAGGATCAAAAATATCTCCCTCGATACTAAGCTGACTGGCTAGTCTTTGATAAAAGCCGAAGGCCTCGGGCGAAATGGTAAGCAGGTTAACGCGCACACGGTAACTATATTCAAATCGGCGACCATCATCTTCAATGAAAGCCGCGAGCGCGGTAACTTGGGCACCGTTTTGAAATTGATCGCTGATCAAACGAAAATCGAAAGGCCTGGTTTCCGGCACGAAGCACCTTTGAACTGGTCTCAGGTTGGGTTGGAAATAGTCCCGTTCATAACGAAAACAACGAATGGAGTCTCCCGTAGGACAGGGAAAGTTGGGGTTCAATTCAGCCAATTCGGGGTGTGCACTCCAAGGAAAAACCCCATGGCTGGTGTAGGCTAAATAAAAATTTGGGCCAACAGGATCATCGGCAAAAGAAGCAAAAATGTTCATCCCAGTGGTAAACTCGAATTCGTCCACACTTGGATGCCTCTCGAACCGCAAAATCAGATCTTCGATTTCCGTGCCACCTGCTGGGATACAAACTGATGAAGAGACCAACTCTTCACCAAGCTGGGTATTAATGTTCAGGGAGTACGACTCCCCCAATACTCCCCGAAAGCTAGCTGGCGTTTTGTAGTATCCATCCCCGATCTCTGCAAGTACTATAATATCACCTGTAGCCGTCCTAATCGACACATTGGCCCTTGTTTCAGGTTCAATAACACCCGTACGGGCAAATACACTCTGATAAGTTGCCGACCTGGACAATCTCATTGTATAGGGACCTTCCTGATCAGTAATAAAACCCTCCACTACAAGGGTCCCGGCCTGCTCTCTAACCGGAAGTTCAATTCCCTGGATGCAGGAAAAGAGTAAAAAAGGGATGCCGAGTAAACATCGACTCATCGGTGGATACAGCTTAGATTGATGGTACCCATAAAACACTAGCTAGTCCATCCACCCTAACACCTATGTGTTGAAAATAACTGTATAGGCGATCAATAGCACCAGTTAGGAAAAGGGGCTTTATCTAACTCCTTTCACCAGCTTGATCCTTGCCACCAATCAGGCTTATCTACTACCGAACTGTCGAGGTTTATGCAATTTCCTCCAAATTGTAATTTGGCCTGACGAAACTCGAGGATATCATTTTCAATATATACCTCCTCAGCATCCTCATAATAAGCACCAAAAAAGCCTAATGCTGGATTTTGGTTGTCACCAAGACTTAGCATGTTTCCCAATATCGATGCTGGAGGTGGATCGAAAATGTCTCCCTCGATACTTAACTGGCTTACCAGCCGGTTGTAAAACCCATAGGCCTTAGCGGATATTGCCAGGAAATTGATCTTCACCTTATAGCTATACTCAAAACGACGACCATCATCCGGAATGAATGCTGCCAGTGCTGTGATTCTTTTCCCGTTCTGAAACCTGTCATCTGCTAGTCTGAAGTCGAAAGGGTTAAATTCTCTAGTATAGCAATCCGCCGATGTAAGTCGCCTAAAACTTGGCTGAAAATAATCGCGTTCGTACCGAAAGCACCGCCTAAACTTCTCATTCGCAGGGCATGGACTTCCAAATTGCAGAGCCAATTCCGGGTGAGACGTCCAGGGATAAACTCCCTCGGAAGTATACCCCAGGTAAAAATCGCGTTCATCTGGATTATCCGTAAATGCTACAAATACATTTACGCCTGAAATGGGTATTTCATTACTTGGCTTCTCTTCAAATCTCAGTAAAATCTCTTCGATTTCAGGGCCTGCAGGGAGTCTCTCGGGTGTAGATACATATTGTTCGTCATCCAGGGTGTTAATATGCAGTGTATAGGTCTCTCCTATCCGGCCCCGAAATTCAGGAGGTGTCTGGTAGTGGCCCGCTCCTAGTTCAGTAAGCGGGATCACTTCTCCAGCACCGCTTCTTATGAAAACTTCAGCGAATAATACCGCACTGATGACCCCACTCAATTCGCTAAATGGCTCGTAACGCGCCGCCTTTGTCAATCTAACAGTGTGCGGACCGGGTTGATTGGTAATGAATCCTTCGACAATAAGGTCTCTTGCAGCTTCTCGCACCGGCAACTCAACGGGGTTGACACAAGCCTGGCAGAAGCAAACAAACAGGACAGTCAGGCCAAAATTAAAACGCGTTTGTAGTGGTTGCTTTACCATGATACCAGAAAAACCTAAAACAGTTTTCTGAAAATCCTACCCTATTCCCACGCGTTAATATTAATTATCTCTTACCAGCTGCTTCCGCTCCAGTCAATCGGCTTATTCACGGTTGAACTATCCAAATTGATGCAGTCATTGCCAAATATTACCTTTCGCTGTTTGAGATCCAGTATTTCTCCTTCTATGTAGACCTCCCGACTGTCCACGAAAAAAGCGCCGAAATAGCCTAGAACCTCCTGATCTGAGCCATCCAAAGGGATAATATTTCCAAGAATCTGGGCCGGTGGTGGGTCAAAAATATCTCCATCGATCTCGAATTGACCCGCAAGCCGTAAGTAAAAGCCATAGGCTTCACGGGAAATAGTGAGCAAGTTTACATTGGTGCGATAGCTAAACTCGAATCTCCTACCATCATCTTCAATGAATGCTGCGATATTGGTCAATTCTGTTCCATTTCTAAATCGGTCATCGAACAGTGTAAAATCAAAATCAGCCGCCTTGAAGACCCGACAACTCTGGGAAGTAACCACACTCAAAGAAGGCTCAAAGTAGTCTCTTTCATACCGAAAGCACCGGGGAATATTGGCAATGGGTAAACAGGGGTTCTCCGAATTCTGCTCTGCAAGTTTAGGACTGGAAATAAAAGGATAAACACCGTCAGTACAGTACGTCATATAGAAATTTGAACCAGCCGCATCATCGTCAATTGTTACAAAAAGATTCACACCCGAAATGAACTTTAATTTATTGGTACTGGGCTTTTGTTCATAGCGTATTTGCACTTCTTTAATGCTCGTTCCCTCAGGTATTGTCACCGGTCTGGAAGCGAAAAAGCCTCCGTCTGAGGTGAATACGTTTAGAGAATAAGTTTGGCCAACCTCACCCTGGAAACTAATGGGCGTTTGATAATACCCATTGCCTAATTCCTTCAGTTCGGTAATGCCTCCACTTCGATCACGTATCGTAATAATTGCGTCTCTTTCATTTTCAATAACTCCTGTCAAATTCAAAGCACTTTCATACCGGGCCGAACGAGTCAAGCGGATTGTATAAGGTCCTGGCGCATTGGTAATAAAACCTTCTACGATCAAGCGTTTTTGACCCTCCCGCACCGGAAGCTCAATATGCTGGATACAACATAGAAACAAAGAGCAAAATGCAAGTAACAGTCGATTCATGGTTTAGCTTCGTGATTGATTTTATTGGGCTAGAACAGCCAAATAAATTACCGACCCTAAAAACCTGAGCGACTGAAAGCGCTTTGTGAAAGATTATGTGAAAACGGAAGAAAACGAACTTAGCAAGCAGAATATTAGCGCTGGTAATGGCGATACCTTACCAACTGGAACCTGTCCAACCCACCGGTTTTTCTACTGACGAACTATCAAAATTGATACAGTCATTCCCGAAAACCACCTTGGTCTGCTTGAACGCTAATAAATCCGATTCCAGGTAAACTTCTCTACTGGATAGGTGATAAGCACCGAAATAGCCAATTGCAGGGTTCTCCGTACTACCAATATTGACAATGTTACCTAAGATTTCTGCAGGTGGGGGATCGAAGATATCCCCATCGATTTCAAGTTGTGTAGCCAGCCGCTCGTAAAAGCCGAATGCTTCCGAGGGAATTGACAGTAAGTTAATGCGCGTACGATAGCTGAATTCAAACCGACGCCCATCGTCTTCCACAAACGATGCCAGGTCGGTAATTTCCGTTCCATCACGGAACCGGTCATCAATCAACAGAAAATCAAAACTTTCAGGCCGGATCACCAGACAACTTTGTGAGGTAGTTACAGCGGTGGAGGGGTTGAAGTAGTCTCTCTCGTACCGAAAACACCTTGGAAGATCTTGGATCGGAATACAAGGATTAAATGGATTGAGTTCAGCTATTTCTGGTTGCGACGTAAATGGGTACACGCCCCGATCGCGGTACGTCATGTAGAAATTATTTTCCCCCGGTCGATCTTGAAAGGTTACAAAGACATTGACACCAGACCCGAAACTTACGGGATCTGAACTGGGCTGTTCCTTATATCGCAGCTCAATATTCTCAATATCCGCACCCGCAGGAAGCGTAACGGGCCGCGACACAAATGACTCATCAGCAGCAGTAAAAATATTGAGCGAGTAGGTGGTTCCTACCTGCCCTACAAAATCTGCTGGGGTTTGGTAATATCCATCGGCTACTTCCACTAATTCCGTGGAACCACCCTCAGCATCCCGAATAAAGAGTGCCGCCCCTGTTTCATTGCTGATAACTCCATCCAATCGAAAGGCGCTTTCGTAATTAGCGGATCGGGTAAGCCGAACAGTATAGGGACCGGGCTCGTTCGTGATAAATCCTTCAACGATCAACAATCTTGGGTCGGTCCGAACAGGAAGTTCTATCGCCTGGGTACAACTGAGAAGCAGAGACGAAGCTGCGAACAATAGTCGATTCATTAATGATTATAGTTAGGTTTGATTGTAATGAATAAACAGCCCATCTGGTGTTGCACCTAATAACTTGTTTGAAAATAACCCAACATCATTCGAATTGTTATGATTGAATTATATCATCGACTAGAATACCCGAATTCCACCAAGCAGCTATGTCAAAATGAAAAAGACTGTGCGCAGACCAGTTCTGGGTTCCAATAAAACCTTACCAGCTACTTCCCTCCCAGTCGACAGGAACATTCAGGGACGCGCTATCAAGGTTAGTACAGTTGCTTGTAAAGAGGAATTTACGCTGGTGGTCCTCCAGTAGGTCTCGTTCGATATATACTTCCCGACTGGAAACATCGAATGCACCAAAAAAACCAATGGCATTTCGGTCAGGATCATTGAAATTGAGAATGTTTCCTGCAATATCTGCCGGTGGTGGATCGAAGATGTCTCCTTCAATACTCAATTGGCTCGCCAGTCGATTATAAAACCCGAATGCGTCACTGGAAATTCGTAATAGATCTATTTGGGTACGATAAGCATATTCAAACCTCATCCCATCATCCTCTATGAAGGAAGCCAGGGTAACCACTTGATTGCCATTGAACAATCGGTCGTCGGTAAGTTCGAAA
>CBDETI010000004.1:0-112306 GCA_965242775.1 Cyclobacteriaceae bacterium | reverse complement strand
GGTGCCGGTCCTGGGTAGGTTCCAAGATGTGTCAGGGTCTTTGACATATGATGAAAATGACCTATCAAAAACCAAGGCAAACATCAACATCAAGGTGGCAAGCTACAAGGCCAACAATTCCGGTGGCGAAGAAGCTGTAACCAGTCAGGCATTCCTCGATGCGGCTTCATTTCCGGAAATATCCTTTAGCCTGGGCACTTTGGAGCAAACTGCGGACGGACTGGTAGCATCTGGGACGCTGAAACTGCACGGTGTAGAAAAACCCATAAAATGCCCTGTTAGCGTAAATGGTCCGTTGAAGGACCTACCTACCGGTAAGCCATCCGTTGGGATAAGCGGGAAACTCGTGATTAATAGAAATGATTTTGGAGTTGGTTTTGACCGAAAACTACCAAACGGTGTGGAAATAATTGGTAGTGCTGTAGATATTGAGTTTCATATACTCGCACTCGCCGATTGATGGTTTGGTTCGCTTCAATTTGCACGCTATTGCCCTTCCAGGTCTTTTCCCTGGAGGGGTCAGTAGTTCAATTTGAGGCAACACACTTTGGCATCATGACGGTTCACGGCACATTGGATGAGATAAAGGGGCAAGTAACTCAAGCAACCAGTGATCGGTGGCTATTCGAAGGAGAAATAGCAGTCAGGAGCATCAATACAGGAAATTCCTCCCGCGACGAGACATTGTTACTCGAACAATACCTGGATCACGAAAATATTCCCTACCATCGACTTCTCAGGAAGTATCCACGTCAGAAAAGATACCCTGTCGATTCATACAAGTGCCTGGCTGAGAGGCCTTCAACTAACAGCCGAATTGACGATAAACGGAGAAGACCCTACACTTTCGACCCTACCCATTTCAATTTCTCGGAAAGCCATTGGCCTCAGTTTTGGAGGGATGGATGGTTTAATTGGTGATGAAATCGTGATATCAATCCACACCCCCATACCCCTCCAACACTTTGTGAACCCCGAATGAATTTTTACGATTAAAAACACCTCCGTGGCAGCAGTTTAGGTACCACTAACCGGATGTTAGTAAGGCATGGTTTTTATATAGCCGAATTGAATCTTATATTGACCTATAATTTCGACTATGCTCAAGCATTATCTTCTGTCCGCGATTCGATCATTTTATCGATTTAGAACCCCCTTTTTCATCAACGTCCTGGGGTTGTCTTCCGCTCTTTTCTGTACTGCGCTCATATACCTTTGGGTATCAGACGAATTGGCAGTAGACACCTTTCATGACAAGGGCGACCGACTTTATAAGGTGATGCGCAAAGCACCCCGTTCGGGCGCACTCTCCGTTTCAGAAAACATACCTGGCCAGTTGGCCGAGACCCTGAAACAGCGCATTCCTGAAGTCGAAAACACGGTAAGCACCACCTGGATCAGTAGGCGTACAATAAGTGTGAATGACAAACCGCAACACGCTAAGGGCTATTATGTCGGTCCTGAATTCTTCAAGGTGTTCTCTTACCCAATCATCTCCGGAACGCAACCCAAGCAAGACGGCAGCAAAACTGAAATGGCTATATCGGAGAAACTGGCAGTACAGTTGTTTGGTGGGGTTGAGGCGGCTGTAGGCCAGGTGATTACTTACGAGAATGAGAAAAACTTCATCGTTCACGCCGTTTTTGAGGATATTCCCAAGAACTCCAGCTTCCAATTTGATTTTGTACTTCCTTATGAGGTATACAAGGACGATAACCAATGGGCAATGTCCTGGTACAACAACGGGCCATTGGCTTATTTGACGTTGAAACCGGGAACCAATCCTGAGGAGGTTAGTAAGAAAATCAGGGACATCATTCAGCAATTTAACCCGGAAAGCACATCTCAATTGTTCTTAAAAAAAATATGAAGACCACTATCTCTACGATGAATATGACAATGGAGTGATCAGCGGTGGCCGGATTGTCTACATCCGCCTTTTCTCCCTAATAGCCCTGGCCATTCTTGCCATGGCGTGTATCAATTTCATCAACCTGACAACAGCAAAAGCTACGGAAAGGGCAAAAGAAATAGGTGTAAAAAAGGCCTTGGGCGCTGCGAAAAAACATATTGTGAATCAATACCTCACCGAGGGTATCTTGGTCAATGTGCTGTCTTTTTTCATAGCATTTGTTGCGGTAACCCTCTTTCTGCCTGAGTTCAATAACATCACGGAGAAGAAACTTGGTCTCTCATTGACTGTACAGTCTCTGACCATTTGGGTAGGCCTGGCAATACTGCCGGGATTGCTAGCCGGAACTTACCCAGCCTTGCAGATGGGAAGCTTCAAGCCTGTGAGTGCGCTCAAGGGCATCGTCAAAGGGAGCTTCGGCGAGGTGCTGGCACGAAAGGGATTGGTTATTTTCCAATTCGCCGCTTCGAGTGCATTGATTGTGGGTGTATTAGTTGTGCAGCGACAAATTAATTTTCTACAAACCAAGGACCTTGGCTTTTCCCATGAAAAGGTGATAACCATCGAGGCAACAGGTAAATTAGCCGACGCCTCCCCGGTCCTGCTCGAAGAAGTGCGGAACATTCCAGGTGTATCCCGTGTCTCGGCCCTACGCCATTCGTTTGTTGGGAGAAACAACAACACGACTGATGTAAACTGGCCCGGTAAGAACCCTGATGATCGCGTGCTTTTTGAGAACATTTCCGGTGATCATCAACTAATTGATGCGCTGGGTATGAAAATCATCGAAGGCCGTGGTTTTAATCCAAACCTAAGTACCGATTCAGCTAAAGTGATCTTTAATGAATCAGCAATCAAGATGATGGGGCTTACTGATCCCCTGGGAAAAAAGGTGAAACTCTGGCGCAACGATTATGAGATCATTGGGGTGGTGCAGGACTTTCATTTTCAATCGTTGCATCATCATGTACAACCTGCCTTGATTTTACTCATTCCGGACCATCCGTGGCAAATCGCGATCCAGGTGGAAAGCCAGCAGCTGTCCCAAATAATCACCGACCTGGAACAACTCTATCAAAAACTAAACCCTGAATTCATCTTCGATTATCAGTTGCTGACTGACATGATCGGAGAACAGTACCGGGCAGAAGAGAAAGTTGGAACTTTGTCCAAATACTTCGCGGGTTTCGCCATTATCATTTCTTGCCTGGGACTATTTGGATTGGCCACTTTCACTATTGAAAGACGGATTAAAGAAATAGGTATTCGAAAAGTACTTGGGTCCAGCAATCGCGCTATTGTGTTTCTGTTTACTTCCAACTTCACAAAGCCTGTATTGTGGGCAAGTGCAATTGGCCTAGTGGGGAGTTACCTTTGGTTTTCGCAGTGGCTGGAAGGATTTGCCTACCGAACAGAGCTAGAGATCTGGTTGTTTGTCGCCAGCGGCTTTCTGGCTATTTGCATCGCTTGGCTATCAGTGGGTTGGCAAGCAATTCGGGCAGCTCATACCAGTCCTGCGAAGTGCCTTCGGGCAGACTGAGGCCAATTTCTGCACCATTCACCCCCTTCCCAACAATTGGTCACAGGGCCTGGAACAGGAAAGGAAGCAGTCCGTAAGTTGCCATTAAAAACCAACAACAATGTTCCTTTTAATTGGCCACTTCCTCTTTACGCTCCTTGTACCAGGCAACTCGCAGGATCGTGAATTTCATCAGTTTTCCCATAACGGCCAGACGATCGTATACGGCATCCAACTCCCTTCTGACTTTAGTAGTGATCAAACCTACCCGGTGTTGATTGGCCCGTCGGAGGTAGCCGACCATGACGATCAGTCATTTTATTGGCGGGGTGTAAAGGATACTGACGGCTGGATATTGGTCGATTTTGGTATCTACCAATACGCCCGAAAAAAGGAACAGGTACTTGCATTGTTAAAACATCTCAATGACAAGTATCAGGTGGAAGGCAGCAAATTCCACACGGTGTGTTTCAGTGCCAATAGCGCCGCTATTTTTGACATGGTCATGGACATACCTGAGAAATTTCATTCAATTACGGGAATGGCTGGTAATCCACGTACCAGGAATAAACAGGAACTGTCAAAGTTAAAGGAGGTGCGTGTACAATTCATTGTGGGCAGCAAAGATGCCTTTTGGCTGAAAGCCGCCGAGGATCGACACACACTTCTCAAGCAGGCCGGTGTGGACAGCTCAATTGAGGTCATCAACGGTGCAGGCCATATTATGGAGGGCCTCATCGGAAAAAAATTCCTCTCCAAAGTGCATCAGCTACGTAATCGCTAACCTTTGAATTCGGTCCCCTCCTGCACAAAGCAAATTGGGTTTCCAAAAGGATCTTTTGCATAGAAGAGGGTTTCCCCCCATGGCATGGTCTCAATCGACGAGTCGACCAGTTGCTTGCTGCTCAACTCATCAAAGACAGTCCTCAAAACTGAGGTAGATATATAAATATATTGATTTGCATGATGTCGCCACCCTTCGCCTTTATCGTCTCCATCTGCGTTAGGATCATAACATGCCAACACAGTACCTCCCAGGTTAAAATAGTGCCGACCCTCCGACACGCGAATACCCTTCGTGCCTAGTATGTGACCATAAAATTCGGCAGCCCGATCAATGTTGGTCACTGGCAATATCACTCTGTACAACGTGAAACGTGATTCCTCATCCATGGCAATAATGGTTTACTGCCAAAGTTACTCTACAATTACCTCCAGGATATTACCCTCCGGATCCTTGCAGATCAAAAGAGGACCCTTTTGCTGCACAATGACTTCCTTGGATTTCAAATAGTCCCTAGCTCGCTCCAAATCGGGTGTGCTGAGGATCAGGTGCACACCAGGTGAGACCCCATGTGCGGTTTCATTTCTCAAAAGAGAGGGTTTGTAATGGACCATAAACGCGAAGCTGCCGTCTTTGTGCTTCAATGGTAAAGCATCTGGCAAATAGCGTTCGGACCAACTCTCAAAACCAAGTATTTCCTGATAGAAGTTGCGTGCCGCGACCATATCACTGATCGTTACGCCCGAGTTGTAAACTTTTATACCAGCGAACTGTGGCAACTCCCGCGCTTGCACTTCCATCATGTTTAGGACATTGCCTGTAGGATCGGAAAAGGGTATGGAAATTCCAACACCATTTCTTCGCAGCAGACTATCTAAAACTGGCACTCCCATCTCCCGCAATCGATCTATTCTTGGCAACAACCGATAAGTCTGGACGGTGAGGCCGGTTCTTGCCGTAGTTGGATAACTGGGCGGCTGTTGCTCAATTCCCGCTGAAAGGTAAATTGGCCAAGTCCCTGTATTAACAACCCATTGATCTCCTGTACGTTGCAATGAAAAACCTAATACGTCCTTATAAAATGTTTCTGCTTGCGATAAGTCGTTTACGTACATTTTGAGACCGGAAAAGCGAAATTCGGGTGCCTCCTGAGTGATTAACACAACATGGGCCCAAAACCACCATAGTAGCATCCTTACCTCCTTCTCATCTTAAAGACCTCTGTCCTGACCTCTTCACCATACTTCAATCGCAGGCGTATTTCCATCTCATTGTCAGATTTTCTTTCAAAGACCAATCCCTTCATTTCAATCAGGTCTTTTGTGAAACTAACCATGGGGAAAGTGACAAAATTTTCCTTGGTCTCCCACCCCACAAGATCCGGATGAAAATGTTTTAATCTAAGCCCCGACTCATCTAATATGAGGAATTCATAGAAGTTGAGCGAACCATCAGCTTTATGGTGCCGATAGACACCCATCATGGTACCTTCGGCCGAAGGAGGCGACCACATCTCCTCGGAAGTACCCCCAAAACCATCGCCAATCCAGCTACCAGCGAGCCATTGATAGTCGTTTATGTTGAATTTTTCTTCTTTGGGTTCAGTAAATGATAGATTCAGCAATGCTATCCCTAATACCAGAAACAGTTTATTTCGTTGAATTCTCATCGTACCATGTATTTTTTCACTTCGACTGAACCACCATATTTCACATGCGGATTGGCCTTGGCCACCTCCAGTGCCTCCTCCAGGGAACTTGCCTCCAAAACAAAGTATCCGGTGGTCATCTTCCCTGCCGAAGAATCCAAGTTGCTGACATTTCCCTGACCATCTACCAGGCTCGCCTCATTTACCAATTCCTGGCCGGTAATCTTCACACCTCGCGCAAAAGTGTTCTCCATCCATTGTTTGTATTCTTCAAACATTTGCATGGGTTCACCAGGCTGAAAGGAAGCATCTTCATGTAATAGCAACATGTAGCCTTTTGTGGGTTCGATAACTATTTGTTCCATATTCTTAGATTTTTCGTAAATAATTCCTGCAATAAAGAAGATCACACTAGCGGCTACCGCGCCAATCCATCTCACAATTGGATATGTCTTGCTGTTTTCCGCGATAAGCCCTTGATCAACCAGAGCGCCTAATACCTTTCTCTCCAATCCCTTTGGAGGGTGCGCCGTTTTTTCCAACGAAGCAAACAATGCTTTCTCTTGTTCTGTCAATCTATCCTCACTCATAGCTTTTTGCCTTTTTCAATATCTTCTTCCAAATAAGTTCTTAAAGTCTTTCTGGCATGAAAGAGCTGGCTTTTGCTTGTACCCTCGGTGATATCCAGCAATTCCGCAATCTCCCGATGTTTGTAACCTTCCAGGTCGTGCAAAAGAATAATCTGCCGATAGCCAGCGGGTAGCTGCGATATCGCTCGTTCCAGGTCTGTTGCTGTGACCAAGGGCAATTCGAATGATACCGCGACCTCAGGAGCATGTTCGATCGTAGCCATGGCCTCTTCCTGCTGCTTGCGTTGCGACCGAAAAAGGTTGATCATTATACCAATTAACCAGGTTTTAAGCTCCGACTTCCATTGAAAGCTATCCAGTTTGCGAATGGCTACTATCCACATCTCCTGGATCAGGTCTTCACTTTGCAGCTCATCCTGCGTTAGCCGCAGCGCCATCTTATACAAATGGGGCGTCTTCGACCGGTAGAGCTTGAGAAAAGCCTGCTCGCTTTTAGTATTTAGAAAGTCCCGAACGAGTAGTTTATCTTCCACTTTGTGGGGTTTTATCCATTAGTGGGAAGGTAGAGGAAAAAGGTTGGTCCAGGCCCAAAAAAAAATCTCGATCTCTATCCGGCTGACGTAGCTACCCAGCCTTCTGTAATTTTCGGGAATCTTCAAAAAAGCAGTGACATAGGGCTGTCACCCAAGGTTATTTTTTTGCTTTATAACCGTATAAGTTGCACAAAAACGAAAGCCATGAATCACGTCACGATATGCACAAATAAGCCTCAAAAGGATAAAATTGAGCAAATCTATCAGGAACTCTATCTGAAGAAATTCAAGACCGGCAGGTTCACGTCGGATCCATCATACTGCCAATTGTACAGGGACCGTCACCCACCAAAATCCGCATAATTGATATAAACCCATTCGAATGAAAACAATATTTAGTTTAATATTCGCCTTTTTCATCTTAATACCACATGCCATGACACAGGACCAGTCACCCATGCTCGGACTCAGGACCACCATTTACCACGTGCAAGACTTGCAAGCTGCAAAGAAATGGTTTGAACAAGCCTTTCGCGTACCTCCATATTTTGATGAGCCCTTCTATGTAGGCTTCAACATTGCTGGGTATGAACTTGGGTTATTGCCACAGAAAGAAGAATCCGACAAACATCCCTCGGTAATTGCCTATTGGGGAGTGGATGATGTTGAAAAAGAGTATGCCCGATTACTGGACCTTGGCGCTACACCTGACGAGAAACCAACAAACGTCGGTGGGCCTATTGTAGTAGCGGCAGTCAAAGATCCCTGGGGCAACAGAATTGGCCTGATCTACAATCCTGTGTTTCAACTTCCTGAGAAACCCTAGCCGGACTTTCTTCCTGATAATAAAGAAAAAAATTTGCCAGGGTGATTTATCAGTGACATAGGACTGTCACTCCGCTGGTCTTTCTTGCTCTTATAATTTAAAAATCAAGGAAATGACAACACAAGCAATTGCTGATCGATTGGTGACACTTAGCCGCGAAGGGAAGTTCGAACAAATTTACCAGGAACTGTTTTCCCCAAGTATTCAAAGCAAGGAGCCGACTCCCGAGGGAGATTGGGATACCGAAAAGGGATTCGATGGCCTGAAGAGAAAAAGCGAGAAATGGAGTGAAATGGTTGAGGAAATGAAAGATGGGCAAATATCTGACCCAATTGTGGCGGGAGATTTTTTCTCCTGCACATGGAAGACGCAAGTTAAGTTCAGAGGAACCAGTGAATTTGTATCCATGGACGAAATCGCCATGTATGAGGTGAAAGAGGGCAAGGTGGTTTTAGAGCAGTTTTTTTACACCCCCTTCTAGATGGCTTTTTAGAAGGTATCAAAGCCAGGTCTTAGACGCTGGCTTTGATGGTTGTATACCCGGCGGACAATCTTCTTACTTGACTTTCTTTGAGGGAACAATTTGGGAAATATCCCTCTTGACTTGTTTGGCTTTGGATGCTACGTTAGTGGCGAGCCCCTCAGCGGAATCCGCCACCCCTGATTCGACTTGGTCAATCTCAGATTGTGCTTCAGATTTAAGATGAGCAGCCTTTTCTTCCATACTGGAAACTACATGTTTTTCGAGTTTCTCCGGGGCTTCCTCCAGATTCTCAAGAGCAGTTTTTCCTTTACCGATTAGCAGATCTGATTTCTCCTCGACACCAGAAAGCGTTCCTTTTGCTTTAGCTGCCACATCCTGCCCGGCCTGTTGTACCGTACTCTCCACCTGGCCAAATTCTTGCTCAACTCTCCTACTTGCCTCGCCCGCTAAATTCTTAATTTCCTGGACCTTTCCATCTATTCCCCGCGTTGCCTTCTCCCCAGCTAGCAGGACGTTTTGTTCCACCGCTCGCGCAGATCCGCTTATCTCATTACCCAGCTGTTCCGCAGAGGACTTAGCGAAAGACAATTCCTTTCCTATTTCCGTTCTTACACGCTGCACCTCTACCTGGCCGGCATGGATACCTTCCTTTAAGACCCTGATGAACCCGACAATGCCCAGCCCTTTTTCCACTTGAGCCATTTCGCCGCTACCGAGATGGAATAGGGTCCTAAACATGGTGTACAAGACAAGCACATAACCCAATGGCATGAGCAATAGTGAAAAGAGCACCATCGTGCCAAACACAAAAAGCTTGCTACTGATCTCGTGTCCCCCTTGATGCACCAGGAGCCGGATATTGGCAAAGTCACCTTTTATACCTTCGCCAGCTCGCTTAAAGTCATAGGAGACATCTTCCTTCAACTTCCTGAAAAGTCCCAGATGCTCCTGACCGTTTTTCACCTGAGCTTCAAATCGGGCATGTTGCTCCATTAACTGCGACTTCTCCTCCTTAACAGCCACAACCTTGTCTTGCAAAGTTTGCAAATACTTGCCTCCATAATCAATAGCCGCCACCCGTGACAACTGTTGCACTCCTAACGAGAAAAACGCCAGGCCCGGATTCAAGGCCAAACCCAATACCAGTAGCTTCGTGGAGATGCCTCGAAACTGGTTCAAAATGCTAAAAGCAAACAATAGCACCAGGGCCATTTTCACCCACACGCTTTTTGTGACTCCCAATATCATCAGTTGTAGAAGTGAAATCGAACTGGTAAAAAGCAAGTAGGTTTGCGCCTTGTCCAATGTGGTACTTACGGCATCAGAATGGCCATTTAGGAATGGAACACTCAGTTTACTAAGCCCCGCCATTACTACTTTGATTTCAGCAACAAGGGCTAAAAAACTCAGGTTTTTATTCGAAATCTCCTGAACAAAGGCATAGGCCCGAGGTTCCAGTGCTCCGGAAACTGCGACCACAACTAAACTCGCAGCAATCAGGTAGAAAGTAAGTCTATTGTAATTCATGATTGTGTTTTTATTGTTCAATAAGGTTTCTGATTGGCCCAGTGTAAACGTCCAGGTCAATGGTTTCTGAAAAAGCGTGATAGGTATCGCTTCTTTGCCAAATTTTGTAGCCCTTGCTGCGCCAAGTCGCAGGTACAAGCGGTTTCTTGGCTCTTGTATATTCCGCAAGCCAAAGGTCATATTCCTGAAAACCCGAATCATTCAGATACTGCTGCGCAAACCCGAAATCGGTGTAGATAATAGGTCTTCGCTGTACCCGTTGCTCCAGCGCCTTGAGAAAGGTCGTTAACTGCCGCTGCACAGTAGCAGGACTAATCCCCTTGATCAAGCCTGCCTGCTCTACATCCACGATAGGTGCAATGTCACGGTCTGTGATATCTGAAATGTAAGCAGCAAAATGTTGCGCTTGCTTGACAGGATCATCAGAGAACATATAGAAATGGTAAGTACCCCGAATGAACCCCTTCTCTTCGATAGCATTCCAATTGGTCCTGAAGTCCGGATCCAGATAGGTAATGCCCTGGGTCGCCTTGCAAATCACAAACGTCAGACTGTCTTTGTTATCGAGGTAGTTCATAACATCACCTTGGAAGTGGGAAATATCAAGCCCGAAGTGAACTTCCTGATTGGAAGCAAGTTTTCGTCCAACTGGATCAGATACGACCTTGGGATCTTTGGCCCCAGTCCCTGTTATATCCAACAGGGAAGCTTTCTCCGAAAATTGATCATTCGCACAATCACAGCAGCCGGTCATCCAGAAGGCCGCAGTAATAACTATAATTTTTCTCATGGCTACAGGTTTTTAATATCAGGTATCATTCTGCGTGAGCGAGTAAAAAAAGTCACCAAACGTGTTGGTTTCGCTTTCTATGCTTTTCCATAAGGAAATGGCACTTTCAATCTGCAGAGATTCTATAAAAGGCAGGTCAATGCTGTTTAAATCGGTGCATGTAGAAACGACGCTAGCAAGATCCGTGGCTATCGCAGACCAGGCTCCAAGAACTGCTCCCAGCGCCTCATTAAAGTTTGTCACCGCCGCTGGCTCCAACATGGGGCAATTGAGCAAGGGCACCAGGAAACTGTTTGTCGAAAAGTACTGAAAAAAGGTATTGTTGTAAGACATGAATTCCTGCAACGATCTCATCAGCGCATTTGCTTGCGAGGATACGGACTGGGTACCACTATTCAAGTTGTTGACAGCCGATTGTACGGCGGTTTGAACTCCGCTTGTTACAGTATTGCTGTTATTGCTCAATTGCGTATTCACAGCCTGGAACCCCGAAATTGCGTTCTTTGCATATTCAGAAATCGCACCAGTGAGTTCACTCATTGGAGCAATAACGTTGGCAGGGAATTGACGACAGGCTCTCACCAGGTTGGTCGAATGTGGCGGGTAGATCCATGTGCTTTGCCACACCCCTCCCTGTTTATAAAAAATATTGATGCCAATCTGTGTCTCGTAATTAAATTCTCCCGAAATATCCAATGACATCACCTTGTCTGCCACTCCTCCAGGCATTTGCAACAAGTTCGGGATTTGAAAACCGCAACTTAACTGCTGCGCGGAAACATTAGTGGACAAATTGGAGGAGTTCCCGTCAGGTCCCTCGGAATATTGGACATAATCCTCACCCATGTGCACCAATTTCATGATATAATTGATTCTGTCATTGATGGTGGTCCAATCACTCTGAGGTATCGTGAAAGGTTTTATCACATCGGTATTAGCTAAAGTTATCATATCGTTTTTATTTATTGTTATTTTATGATTCCTGGTATTTGCCACTTAGGACCGGACCAGCCAGGTGCATGGAGCGTGACGTTCTGAACTTATCGCGTGAGCTGTGACGTTTAGCCTGCCATGCTGAAACTATTGTGGTGAGCTCGTCGTGGTGAGCTTGTCGAAGCTCATGAAGGAATCGCTGAACCTTTGAATTGAATACTAACTTTTTGGACCTTGGAGAGATCATCAATTCCGTCCACAGTAATACTCCATTGTGAAAAGGGAGTTGGCTCGAAGAAGCAATTCTGTTCATCAGGGGGGGCAGTGCCATCCATCACGATGATACCAAACAAGCCGGCAGCAAAAGATTTTTTAGCGTTCAAGCTCGTGTCTGAAGTTTTATAGCTAAACATCTTGTCAAATCCTGAACTGCTAAAAAGAAACTGCTGTGCTCCCAACTTATCAGCATAAACACCTGAGGAGTGAATATTGATAGAAACTTCTGTCCCACCAGCGGGATCGTATAGGTCTTCACCCTCGAGCCAAATGCGAAGTGTATTAAAACGTACCCGATCGTAGTTGACAAAGTTGTGATCATGTAAATTCATATTCCACTGTGCTTTGCCACTAGTCTGCAGGGAGGCGATCACTCTGGGGTCATCCAACGTTACAGTAATATCAAGGGGCTGTTCCTCATTGTGCCCCAACAAGGCATTATACTTATCAAATTCCATGGCTACGGCATCATCCAAATCCGACACCATGTCATCGAGATTTGTCAAGGAAGCATTCACCTGCGATGGTTTCAAAGCCCAGTAATAATAAGTCGCTCGATAGGATTGAAGCATAGAGAAAAGTAAGAGCTTCGCATCCAGTTGCTTGCGGTAAAAAAGCTGCTGAAGCGTCTGCAGATTACTTTCATCGCTATTGAGAGAAGTGATCAAATCACCCATATCCTTGATATTTTTCTTGGCATAGTGCCTTCGCACTTTCAAGTCAGAAACCTTTTGTGCCGCCTGCACCATGGCATTTTTGGCTGTAGCCAATGCTTTACCATACACCACCAGTTGGTCCATCGCCGCCTGATAATCCGCTGCATGTAGTACCGGCGCATCCACTAACAGTTTTAGTGATTCATCCGCCTGGATTTTGTACGCATCCCAGGCCGCCAACACATTGATATCAATGCCGTTGGAAGGCAATTGACCTATGTTTCCCTGATCGTTGACGGGGTTATTAGGTTGCTTCAGGCCTTTGCTCGCCTCGTACAGCGTAGACGAAAGTTCATACACTTTGTTTGCTGCCTCCATGGCTTTCTTGAGTTGCTCCATCGCTTCCGTGGTTTTTTCAACCATCTCCGAAGCCTCTGCCGCTTCTTTGGCCACCTTCTCCACCCCTTCCGCAGCGCCCGCAGCTCCTTCCTCCTGTCCAACCGCCATTGCCGCGATACCTGTGCCGAATTCCACCACGCCCTTGACAATACTGAAAGCGGTCTTTAGGGCAGTGGCCTCCTTATACGCTGCGATGCCTTCATTTAGTTTCTTCGCCGCTTTTTGAACCGCCAATTGTTGGGCTTGAAAATTGGTTTCTGCTACTTGCTCCGCCTGGAAAGCGCCCTGATAATTACCTTCGGCCTGGGTGAGCAAGTCATTATATTGCTCCTCAGCATTTACATAAGTTTTTTTGAGCGCCTTTGCGGTGCTAATCAAACCTTCCGAAACCGTACTTGCGGAAAAAACAGTAAGGTAATCGGAAGCATACTGATTCAATTCATCACTCAAGGCCTTTACCAGCTTGCTGTAAACTTCATTGCTAATGTGTGGAACATATTCGGCACCATTTTCCCTGGCAGACACTTGGGAGTGTACAAGCGTTGCCAGGCCAGAACTTTGATAAAACAGTTCGGCCAATTGTGAATCATTGGTGCTGGAAGCAGCGCCAGACCAGGACCCGACCCACGACAAAATACTTACTGCCAACTTGTCCTGTGGGCCAATACAAAGTGCTCCCAGGATAAAGCTGTTTGTAATATATTGTACAAAAACAGGATCCAGTTCTCCAGCACCCAGACCCATTGCCAGAGAGATTGACGAGAACACCGTCGCACTCTCAGTGTAATGCATGATCTGACCACTTTTCAAAGAAGTAGCATTGATTACTTGTGGCTCTGGGCTGACATGAACGTCTTCCAGGCCAAACCACCGAACAGATCCCTCAATCTCGCTGGCAAACAACATAGCAACCGCACTTTTGGCCTGAGTAGTAAAATTGAGGGTTAAATCAAATGTCCCGCCTGCTTTTACTTGGATTCGTCTGGCGTAGATGGTAAGTGATTGATCCGTCAATTCCCATCCAACCGGTTCGGAAATGGTCAGCACATCAACATAGACAGTCGTGGCGTCATAGTTCATAGCTTGCTGATGCACCGCTGACAGATCCAGGTAGTTATCCATGATAGTTATTTTGGAATTACCTGGGGCCATCTGAGTCGTACTAACTTTCGGGATATTGGCACTACTACAAAGGTTTTGATAGAAGGCCTTGAATCCTTGAGCCGGAACAGTTGTAGAACTTGCAGGAGTAAGGGCATGTGTTGCCATGATAATCAGTTTTTAAGTTTAGAAATAGAAGGAAGGGAAACAAATACCGGAGCCTGTTACCAGGCTCCGGACCAATGCACATTATCAGCTATTGACCGTGATAAATGCATTCTGACGGTAGTTATCACAAAGCGTAGCCAATGTTTGCCACTCTGATATCAATTGAGAGTAATTGGCTTCCAAAAGGAATGGTAATGCGCTTGCGCCTGAAGACAGCTGACCGGCAATCTCAGAAAGATCAGCGGAAATAGCTGTCCAGTTGCCCTCCACACCTTCGACGATGCCCAATGCAACCGTCATGTGTTGCTTCAAAGCGGAAATGCCATTGTTGGCCATATTCAAATCTGACATCAGGTTGGAATCAGCCTTTTCAGTGTCCTTCAAACCACTGATTTCACTGGTTGTAGCATGAATAGAGTTTAGAGCCTCCGTCGCACGGTGCCCATACACACCCGCAACGATTGCCGCGGCAATGGTACCTACGGGCCAAATCCATCCGTAAGTGGGTGAAGTAGCCGCGACTGTCACATCGTGATTGTATTGTGCCTGATAGTTGGCCAAAGCAGTCGTATCGGAAGCGATTTCGGCCTGAATGTTTGCCACCGCTGTACTTTGTGTGCCATATTGCGTATTGTACTGGCCATGCAAAGTGGTCAAGGTTCCTGAGTATGTCCCCATCTTGGTAATGAATTCGTTGAGGTCAGATTTGACCTGACCTGCTTTTGTGATGAGAGGCGTCACCTTTCCGGCCAGGTACTGAAAAGTCTCCTTCAGATGTTCCTGATCCACCGAGGAAGGTGTCTGGCCATTATTACTCGCAGTATTGATAGCATCCACTATTTGTTTAAGGGCCTTATAGCAAACACCTATATTGGCGTTATAATCATATATATCAGAAGCCAGACTCACGATCAGTGGATAAATGGTCCCTGTGAACGTAGAAGCTTCAGTTTGCATGGAGGCGTACAAATCCACCAGCGGTTGGAAAGTTGACATGTCGTCAGGTGCACCAGCGCCCATTTTGGTTTTCAAAGCGGCCAATGTTGCCGGCAGGTTCTGCACATCGTGCAAAAAAGTTTGCAGGGAAAGCCAGCTTGTGCTGGTCATGGAAAATGCGGGTCCGCCGGGAGTGCCCGGGGACGAAAAGTTGCCTGGACCCAGGCTCGATGCTGAAACGGTAGACATAATTAGTTCTTGTTTTACTAGTCCCTACTCTCGAGGCTTTTCGGGTTCCGCCTTGTGATTCCTCGCGAGCTGTCACAGAGCAAATCACAGTACTAGGTTAGCGGAGCAGAAAAGGGATTAAAAAATAGATGAGTAAGCAGCCACACAAACTGAGTGAATGAAGCTATCTAATGAGGGAATGATTTTCTCAAGGACAAGCAGGTCTTAAGTCCTCACATCCTACGCACTACCTCTCTCACTACCCCCCTCGCGGGTGGCTCAGCTTTCGGCCCCGCTGCCCTACGCTTCGACCTGCCTCATCTTCGCCTTACCCTTCTATGCGACAATCGACGGAGAGTACCCAATGCCGTCTTCGACAAGCTCAGACTGACATTGGGGCGATGGCCAACCACTGGTTGAAAATCACAGGGATACACAACCCATCGAATGGATCCATTAGATCAGCGTCACCGTGAGCTTTGAGTTATGTCTCCCTGAGCCTAGAGCCTGTCACCCTGAATTTGGAGCGTATCGCCCTGAGCTTGGACTTGTCACCTGAGCTAGGAGCTTGTCACCCTGAGCTAGGAGTTTGTCTCCCTGAGTCTAGGCATGTCACACGGAGCTTGAAGCTTGTCACCCTGAGCTTTGAGTTATGTCTCCCAGGAGCATGTCACACGGAGCTTGAAGTTTGTCACCCTGAGCCTGTCGAAGGGTGACTTCTATTTCCGTAATTCTTGCTCAATTCCGGAAGCCTTTCCCACTCTCTGGCTATAAGTGCCTCCTTTTTCGCACGTCTCCAACCTTTCACCTGCTTCTCAAAGGCAATCGCATCATTGACGTACGGAAAATGCTCTTCAAAGACCAGTTTAATAGGCCTTCGCTTGAATGTGTAAGCCTTTGGATGAATACCTTGCTGATGCTCAGATAACCTCCTATCGATATCATTGGTTACCCCAACATAAAACGAGTTGTCTGCGCATTCGAGAATATAAACCGTGTAAAGGCGAGACATTCCTCCAAAGTAGGCACAAGCGTTGAGACACCCGCGTTAACACCAAGTTTTCACTGGTCACTCAATCGTTCCATCTTCAGACAAAAAAACCGTCATACACCAGCAAACCTAGTTCCACAGGATCAGGCACATTCCGATTCAATACCACCGTCTTGAACCAATTTTTTCGTTACGTTTACTGCCAAGAATTTAAGGACCGACTATGACTATCACACTCACCAATAACGGTGGCGGAGAGATTCTCAACGCCCGGATTCACGATCACGTACTGCAGGATCTACTGCTGGATAAGCTGTATTTGCAAAACTCCGGTTCGCCCTATGATCCGGTAGGATTGGATACTTTTCTTTCCAAAATTGATTCCGGTCAAAGCAGCCATGGTAACCTGCCACTAATCACTCCAGAGGCGCAATACACCCTGGAAATAGCGGAAGGTCAGCTAAATATTCCCGTCCAATTGCATTACCTGGAGTTTCGCAACCTCAGTACCAACAACCTCGATGACGCCATCGGCGGGTGGGCACAGATCTTCGACTTCAGCACCACAACAAACGCTTGCAACGCTGCCCAAAATGGCCATCTGTACGTACAGGCAAGTGAAAATAAAGTCACGCTGCCGCAAGTCAGAGAACAGCTTGACCCGTTCGAAACTGTTGTAAGTTATGGTGCGGTATTCCGTTTTAACCAAGGCAATCGCTTTTTGCATGGAAGGCTGGATCCCGTAGCCAAGGTCGGTTCTAAACCTGCTTGATGAAGGCCCTGGCCGTAATATTGGCCCTGCTCACAATATTTCATATAAGCGGGTTTGCCCAGAATGCGCAACGCTCTGACAGTCTCCTCCTACTACTAAATAGCAACATCGATCAGTCTACTAGATTTGATGTTCTAAGGCGAATTTCAAGAAACCACCCCAACAGAAGTGAGGGGCTTAGATTTGCAAAAGAGGCTCTGTCGTTGGCGACAGAACTTGGGAATGCGGAGTTAATAGCAAACGCGTATGAGGAAATCAGTCTCAACGAAAGGGCGTTGGGGAATTCCATCAAGTCTCACGAGTCATCTCTACAGGCATTAAGCATTTTTGAATCATTAGGAGATGAAACTTCCGCTGCTGCAACATTGAGCCAGCTTGGCTCCAACGCAATGCTCGATGGAGACTATGTAAACTCTGTTGAATATTTGAAAAATGCCATCGCCATCTATACTAACACAGAAGAACATGCCAACCACTCACTATCTCTTCTCAACCTCGGCGAAGCTTACCGTCTACTGCCGCTTCATGACAGTGCGGTGTATTTTACCCGGCAAGCACTCGGCATGCAGGATCAGGTGGTTGGGCCCGAAAAGGAGATACTCATCGCCTATGGCACCGGCAATCTGGGCATGATCTACAATGCTCTGGATCAATTAGACCAGGCCAAGCCACTTCTGGAGGAGGCTGTTGCACTCACTTTGGATCTCGGGGATCCCTACTCCTCTTCTGTCTACCAGGCAGACCTTGGCCAATTACTGGCGAAGGAAGGGCTTCACAAACAGGCAGAGGCCGCAATAACCGGCGCTTTGGCTACTGCCAAGCAAGAGGGTCTCAAGGAACAGATTCGTGATTTTAGCGCCATGCTGGTAGCGTTTTACTCCGAGCAAGACAACTACCAGAAAGCTCTCGCCTATCAGCAATTGTATCAATTGTACCAAGACAGCCTGGTCAACAAGGAAAATGTACAAGCGGTCGAGCGCCTCATGGCGGGCTATGAGATTGAAAAGCGGGAGTCTGAGATATCCCTCCTCAACGCCATCAACACCCGCCAACTGTATCTGGCCTTATCTCTCGGCGCAGGTTTTTTGCTGATATCAGTATTCTCCGCGGTGATCTATCGCAATCGCCAGAAGGTGAAACGCGCCAATGTCCAGCTCGCGCAGCAAAAAGAGGTGATCTCTCAACGTGAACAGGAAAAGGCTCTCCTACTCAAGGAATTGAATCATCGGGTCAAAAACAACCTACAGATGGTCTCCAGCCTCCTCAACCTGCAGGAAAACCAGTTGGTTGGCCACCCAGCGGAAGCGGCCATTGCCGCTGGAAAATATCGCGTTGAAGCACTATCTCTAATACATCGGAAGTTGTATCGTGAGGACCATCACACCGATATCCAATTGGACGATTACATAGAAGAACTAGTGCTCAACCTTTGCCATAGTTATGGCAACATTCCAAAAGTGGATCTGTCGCTCGAGCGGGTAGAGATCAACATCGATATGGCCGTTCCTGTAGCACTCATTGTAAATGAATTGGTTACCAACGCGCTCAAATACGCCTTTAAGGGAGTGCAACAACCCAAGCTTACTGTCGACCTCCTGAAAAATAACAATAGCCTAACACTGATCATTGCCGACAATGGCGTTGGATTGCCGGAGGATACAGAAAGTACCTCTTTTGGCATGAGCCTGGTGCATTCATTGGTAGAACAGTTGCGCGGCTCAATCCGTGTTGACAGTCATATGAACGGTGCCTCCCATATCAACGACCCACAAGTCGGAACTTCCTGGACCCTGACGTTATCTTTGAAATCATCGCTTGAAAGTCATGCAAGGTAATCTGGCAAATATCCTGATCGTTGAAGACGAGGCACTGTTGGCTCAGGATATAGCATTGCGCCTATCACGCCATTATAATGTGCTCGGCACCGCCCCTTCCGTGGATAAAGCATTGACCTATTTGCAAAGCCCCACACCCCCCGATATCGTGATGCTGGATATTGTCTTAAAAGGAGACCAAGACGGCATAGATTTAGCAGAGATCATTAATGAGCAATTTCAGATCCCCTTCCTTTTCCTTACTTCCCATTCCGACCTATCTCATGTCGAAAGGGCCAAGAAAGTCAAACCTCACGCATATATCCTGAAGCCTTTCAACGAACGCGAGATATTTATCGCCATTGAGTTGGCATTGGCAAATTTCGATCAGCAAAAAGTCCAGGCAACCCCCAGAAGCGCACCATCTTATGAATCAAAGGACAATGAAGTGATGAACATTCGGGATAGCCTTTTCTTAAAAAAAGATACAGCTTTCCAGCGGGTCCGTCTAGATGAAATTTCATTACTGGAGGCAGACAACAACTACACCACTATCCACACGAAATCTCACTCCTACATTTACTCTACCGTGCTGAAAAAGATGGAGGAAAAATTACCCCAGGGACGATTCATGCGCGTACACAGGAGTTATGTCATCAATGTAGATGCTGTTAGCGGATTTGAAGGAAACATGCTGTTTATAGACCAGAAATCAGTCCCTGTAAGCAAGCAGTACCGGGACCAGGTTTTCCAGCTCTTCAGGTCCATTTAATCTCCTTTTGATCGCCCATCTTTCAGGCATTCCATTGTCACATGAATCCCTTTTTTTGGTCTAATCAATAAAGGCAAAAAAATAATGCTGTTGACCAAGAAAGCCAATTCCGCAGAAGTGATGGAGAAAATTTATACGGACCTGTACCAGGCCAAATTCAAGCTCCGACCATCGGCATTAAAGAGGCTCGAATTTCAACACGACAAAATCGTCTTGGAAGATGACAATCAGTCAAACCTAGCCTCAAATGGGGAAGTCTATCAGCGGGATTGAGACTTCTACCAGGTTACTCCAGCTTCCCTTCTCTTCATCCCGCTTTAAAGGTTCTGAATGACGGCCTTACCTTTTCCTGACCTTGCCGGCAAGCACACTGATACTGCCATCAAAGGGGTTCCCTGCTGATCTCCGAAAACTTACAACTTGACCTGTATGCCACAACGCGTCAGCGATTGGTCCATTCAGCAAATTCCAAAAGGGATATTCTCGAGATCCACCGTTGGCATACTGGAAAACGATCTTGTACTTCTTAAAATCTTCGTCGCCACTTCGCTGCAAAATAGCACTTGCTTGCTGGATACTTGCCAGGATAGCTTCCCGCTTCTCGTTAAAGGTCAACGAAGAAATGTCAATCGGAAACTGGGTGGGCTGCTCCTTAGTGGCATTTAAGAGAATAGCGGTCAGGTTGTAAATATGATCCACGGTCTCTCCGAGGGTACGAGCACCTTCGCTTGGCCGGTATTGAAGGTTTTCTTCGGTCAAGCTATCTGTGGCCCAATAAAATCGCAGGCCTAGCCCATCCACAAGTCGGGCCGCTACAAGTCCGGACGTATAATCTTCCGGATAGTCTTCTAATTCATAGTAGAAGGGATCATCATCCTGGGCCATTACAACGGTGGTGGTAAGGATAAATAAAAGCGCAAGTAGGCCTTGCAATAAGTGGTCTTTGGATCGCTTGTTCATGAGTTCGATATATAGAACCCCGAAAATAGACAGGTAATCCCTGCAGCGCAATCCAAATTAGGACAAATGGTTTTATTCTTTACTTCAAACAACCGGAAAGCACCTAAGCAAGACTTAGATGGCTGAGGACACAATGATCAGGATCAAAAAATGGACCCTAGATACCAACTAGCAACACCCGCCACCATCATAAAAGAATGTACTTTCAGTAACATGCAGGTCGCTCCTATCCAGTCCTTCAAGGTTGCTTGCTGTTTTATCACACACGGCCAAGGGCTGATTATTAAGTAAGACGTGACCCTTTTTGTCATCCAGGTATTCATCCGAACCAAAATAAATAGCGGTTTTCCCAGTAAAAACACAAGGTCCATCTTCGGGCATCGGATCCTTGATAGCGCAGACTTCAACACTTTCAATGAAAATGTCTTGACCTGTATCGTAGTTGGCCGTATCTAGTATTCGGTATGGTCTTTTGGCTCTGATCTCTACTGTTCCAAAACCAATGTCGGTGATCATCTTTATGTATTGATCCAGGGGCAGTGCACCACTCAGACAAAGCGCCCTCAACCGCTCATCTTTCTTCAAATTCTCCGGCATAGGTTGGGCTGCCACGGGATCTGATAACACCAATCGGCCATGCGGCTTCAATACCCGGTACATTTCAGCAAGCGCCTTTTTTAGGTCATCTTCAGTGAAAATGTTAAACAGGCAGTTTTGTGCTGCAACATCTATCGATTCGTCCGCGATGGGTAAATTCAAGGCATCTCCTTTCCGTACGGACACAAAGGACGAATCAAACCATGGGTTCAATTGCTCGGCTTCCTTGAAATTGTCATTGCAGGCATCGATCATTTCATCTACAACATCTACACCAATAACCCCCTCCTGCTGGCGGCTGAAATAAGAAAACTGTAACAGCTCCATACCTCCTCCTACGCCAACATACAACACTTTGGGAGAATTGATCAGGTCTCTGGGATGAACTGTGCTACCACAGCCATAATTCATGTCCAGCATTTTCTTTGGAATGTCCAACTCTGGAAATGCCCAAACCGGCGTTGTGGTACAGCAAAGCCCCACATCGGGTTTCAGAGCCGCTTCTTTGTATACGTCCTTGGTTGTTTCTAAATAAGTTTCCATGTAGTCATTATTAGGCTATGGTACCACCGCAACTCGATCCTGCACCGGCTGTGCACCCATAGCAATGTTGATTAATAATTATTTCTCTAGCGTTCAATTTTTCAAGGTCAAAGTCTCTGATATGATTGGGGGATTTTCCTTCCAATTTTAATTCCAGCATTTGATTAAAATCGCAATCATACAGATAACCATCCCACCCAATGGATAGCGTACTCCGACACATAACACCCATAGCGGCGCCGGGATTGAAGGCCCCTGCTAGCTCCTGCATGTAATCCTCGTACTTTCCGGAGTTGAGGAGGTAGTCGAGAAACCGGCTTACCGGTAAGTTGGTGATTGCAAAAAGCTCATTGAAAACTATGTCGTAGCCTTCCAGCAGTTTTTTCTTGAAGGTAGCTTCCAAGCCTTCTTGATCATCGGGCAAGAAAGCGCCGGACGGGTTATAGACCAAATCCAGCTTCAAACCACTATTTGCCTGACCATAGCCCACATCGTTGAGCAACTTAAGCGCTTTGATAGATTGTTCAAAAACACCATCACCACGTTGAGCATCGGTCCTTCTTGCATTGAAATACGGCAAAGAAGAGACTACATTCACCCGATGTTCTTTAAAAAACTCGGGAAGGTCGTGGTATTTTGGATTGGCCAGAATAATGGTCAGATTACAACGCACAATGATTTGCTTTCCTAACTTGGACAGTTCTTCAACGAACCATCGAAAATGTGGATTCATTTCGGGCGCACCACCCGTAAGATCTACCGTGGAAATATCCGTACCTGCCAAGGCAACAAGGCACTCTTCCATGGTCTCCCGGGTCATAATCTCCTTTCTGTCAGGCCCTGCATCCACATGACAGTGCTTACAGACCTGATTGCACATTTTCCCAACGTTCACTTGAAAGATATCGATCCCAGTCGCCTTCAATGGTTCCAGGCCAATCTCCTCCAACCGCTCCTGAAAAGATGGTATATTGATATTGCCATGGTCAGAAAGCACTGCAATTTGACGTTGTGATGAGGATAGCGCATTCTTGGACCGGAGGAGTGTCTTCGTTGCTGGTTTCATTTTACATCAGTTTATCGTTGACGTCATTCATCATCTGCACACCGTGCACCAAAACCGCTCCACCTTTTATTGCCGCCGCAACATGCACGGCTTCCATCATTTGCTCCTCATCCGCACCCTTCTTAAGGCAAGAATCTGTATAAGCATCGATACAGTAAGGGCATTGCACTGCGTGCGAAACCGCCAGTGCGATAAGGGCTTTTTCCCTTTTTGTAAGTGCTCCTTCCTGAAACACCGAACCGTACCAGTCGAAAAATTTATCTCCCAGCTCTTTTTGCCATTCTGTTATATTCCCGAACTTTTTCAGATTGTCCGGATCGTAGTAGTTCTTAGACATTGTATGATCGTAAATAGATTTCACTCCCACCAAAATCAAAGGTGAGGGAGCATTAAATAGAAAATTGCAAGAAATCAGGCCAGTACTGGAGGGGCTCTCAGGCCTGTGGAATACCTGAATGTCTCGACGCCCTCACGGCAGACATAGTAGGTCTTAAAGGTAAATCGTGCTAAGAGTGCGAGCAGCCGCTTAATCAGCTTCATAGCCGCGTAGGCTCCGGCTTTCAAGAAATTGCGCAAGGCACGAAAGTCATCAATATCCTCAAGGATCTGATCCAGCGAATGCGCATTTTGGAACATGGTTTCCAACGCGCTTAAAAGTCCCCCCACTCTGCCATGGAAGGTCCAATAGGTCCTGTTTCTTGAATTGACTCCTCGTAAGACCAAAAAGGTAAACCCCACCATCAGAAGAGGGGCCTAGCACCATCCGTTCGCGATCCAACCAATTCGCTGCCTCCCGGAGCAGTTGTGGTTCAAGCGTGGGTGTATCGTTACCCACCGTAATGATATTCTTGAAGCCTTTGGCAAAAATCTCTTCTATGGCATGAGTAAATCGCTCGCCAAAGTTTCGGCCCTGCTGTTGGGTAATCACAAAATAAGGAAGACCCGCTGCCGCTACTGTCTGCACAGTGTGCGCAAGCAACTGCCGAAAGACTGCTTTATCTTGTCCGGAACCAATTTTCTTAGACCGAGATTCCTGGTCTGGATTCCGAGTAAATATCAAGATCGCCGTTTCTTTCCGCATTCGTTTGACTAAAGTGCGAAGAAAAATTCAAAACTCAGCCGAAGCAGTAAAGCCTTAGGATTGTATGTCGCAAGATGGACATGGAATAGGTACCTGAAAAAATGGCCCTCAGCTATGAATACCCCCCGACCGAAAATTGTGTAATCGGCCAGAGGTACATTTACCCTGAACCGGGTATTTTAAGGCAATTCTTATAGCATCTAATATTAAATGTAACTAGTTGTATATAAGAAGATAGCAAAAATTATTCCTCTTCTAATACATCTGTCGGATTAGCTCGCGCTACTTTCAAGCATTGATATCCGACGGTAACCAATGCGACGGTCAAAACAAAAATACCGGCTAACCCAAAAATGAAAAAATCCACTTCAATTCGATAGGCAAAACCGGCTAGCCAACGATCAGCAAAATAAAAAGCAACAGGGCCGACGATCAGAAAGGCCAGCATGATCAACCTACCGAATTCTGAAGATAGCAATACGAAAAGCTTGCCAACGGATGCTCCCAGTACCTTTCTAATGGCCACCTCTTTGTATCTCGCGTAGGAAACGTAGGTGGCCAGACCAAAGAGTCCCAGGCCGGCGATCACAATCGCCAGGAATGTCAATGTTAATAGTAAATTGAGAATGGTTCTCTCCGTCTCATATTTACGGTTGAAATACTCATTTAAGAAGAAAGACTCAAGTGGCCTGTCGGGTTCGTACCTAGACCAAACCTCATCAACATACTGCATAGTCTCCGTTAAATCCTTGGTTTCCATCCTCAGGACCAATTTTCCCATTGGGCCCGGTTTATTGTAGATAATCAACGGCTCTATTGCCGCGTGTAACGATGCAAAATGAAAGTCCTCAACTACCCCAATCACCCTGAAATCACTTTGCCTGCTGGGAACATTGATGTACTGACCGATCACAGGATCCATCCCGAGCAGCTTGGCTGCCTCCTGGTTAATAAGGACGGCGGCGGCCGTGTCAGATGCGAGCATTCTTGAAAAATCGCGACCGGCCGTCACGGTCAGGCCCAACGTACTCACGAAATCATAATCTGTCGTGAAGACCTTCGCTCTGATGTTATCTTCCTCGCTTCCCCCAGCCGGACGTATGTCCCCCGTCCACATTCTTATCAATTCCCCAGGGAGATTAGACATCATCGAACTATTATGAATCCGCGGGTGGGCCAGAATCTCGTTGCGAAAAGCTCTGTAATTTTCGCCCAACTCCTTGGCATAATCCAGCGGGATAACCAACGCCTGATGAGCGTCCAGTCCCAGGTCTTTTTGGTGGAAGTAATCAAGTTGCTTATAAACGACGAGTGAACCGACAATAAGCATAACTGACAACCCAAACTGAAAAACAGTGAGGAATTTTCTGAACGTGGCTTTGCCGAAGCCATGATCCTTTTGAAAAAGTTGGCTAGGGCCAAAAGAAGCGATGTATAAGGCCGGGTAAACTCCGGCGAGGAGACCCAGGACAAGCGAGGCGGCTAAAAGCCCCGAGACCATCGCCCAAAGGTCCAGTCCCAAAGTACTGAATTGCTTGCCCGCCAATAACTCAAACACAGGCAACGTTAAGTATACCATCAACGCCGCAATCACCAAAGCAAAAAATGCGACGATGGTACTTTCGCTAATAAGTTGAATGAACAAGCTTTTTTTATCAGCGCCAAGGACCTTTTTTATTCCAACCTCTTTGATGCGCCGCATGCCATAGGCGGTGGATAGGTTGATGTAATTAAAGGCGGCAATAAGTATAATAAAAATGCCCGTAGCTGAGAACATATAGATAACAGACACCTCTCCGACTGTTTCAAACTCATAAAGTAAATCCGAATGAAGATAAATGCTTTTGAGCGCTTGCAAATCCAGCTTGAGGACAGACCCCTGTTTCTCATGAGCTGCTATCAGGTTTGGAAACTGCCCTACCAATCGGGCTGGATCAGCGCCTTTAGACAGCCTCAGGTAACTATAGCCCCAGAAGCTCTGTCTTTCCTCCCGGGTAGTAGCGGTCATAAGCGAGGCGATGAATGAGGCATGAAAATGCGAATGTGAAGGCATCGGTTTGATTACACCCGTGATGGTGTAATCGGTTTCATTGTCCCGGTTGATCACTTTCCCCAGGGCCTGACCGGGGCTTCCGAAGTACTTCTCAGCAACGGCAGTAGTCACGAGTATGGTACCTGGGGCCTCCAATGCCGTATTTGGATCACCTGCTGTAAAATTCAAATCGAAAACAGAAGTGATGGACGGATCTGCCCAAACGAAACCTTCCTCATAAAAACCGTTGCTTTGCTCTTCGGACTTCATCAAGGACTTACTTCCCCAGGTCGGTATTATCCGCACAAAATCAATTACCTCTGGGTACTCCTGAGCTATAATTTCGGGCCATTTTCCTTTGCTAATTGCCCAGGGTCGCTTTTCATTTCTCTCGGTCAGGTCATATACCACCCTGAATATATTATCAGCATGCTGGTGATAGCTATCGTAGCTCTTCTCAGTGCGAACAAAGAGAAATATTACCATCGCAGAAGCCAAACCAAGGCCCAGTCCGAACACATTTATAAAAAGGTAACTTTTATTCTTAATTAACACCCTTATCGACAGCTTAGTCGAAGCTCCAATCAAATATTCAGGAACACGCCACCTGGCATTCAGTGCTAACTTGAAACAAGTGATCGCCTCCAAAAAGAACCGCCATTCTGCCAGCCACCGGCCGCTTTCACGCAAGGTGCGTGTGTACACTTCTTCCAGGTCACCCTTGACATTCTCAGCCAGGTCCGGAGAGATCCATTCGATCAATTTATAAGCCAGCCGGCGCAGAAAACCCGGCCTTGAATTATTATCTGTCATTCCAGGTCATATTTATTTCGCTGAACATATTATTCCTTAGCTCATGAGCAGTTTTCAAGATTTCAACTCCTACGCTTGTAAGTCGGTAAAAACGTTTCTTTCTACCTCCTCGGTCTTTGGTGGCCCCTCCCTCCCATGACTCCAGATATCCCTTTATTTCCAGACGCTGCAGTGCTGTATGCAAGGCACCGATGCTTGGCTTTTTGCCTGTCCTATTAGCCATTTCATCCTTGATGCCGACACCATAGGCACCATCTTCCAATAAAGCCACTGTCAGCAAGATCAGCTCTTCAAATTCTCCGAGGTAATTTTTCATATATTAATTTCCTGAACGTAGAACTAATATATATGTTTCCTTATCGTATAACAAATTAATGCTCAGGCCCACATAAGAATTTTAGTTCATAAATGGACATTCCTATTGTACGCCTAGGTACAAAGGGTTTTCAAAAACAGCCTTACTGGCCCTTTTTGGCCATGGCATGGTCCTTGGCATAGGTGGAAGTGTACTAACTGACCCACGTCATGCTGAAAAATTATTTTATCGTAGCTATTCGAAATTTGCTACGTAATTTCTCTTACTCCTTCGTCAACATTTTTGGACTTACTATTGGGCTGGCTTGCACATTGGTCATTGGCACCTGGGTCTATCAGGAATACAGCTACGACAGGCATTTTTCAGAAGCAAGCAAAATCTATCGCATAGGGGTCAATTTTTTTAACATCGGCAACATGGCTATTGGCCCCGAGGTACTAAAGACGAAGCTTAAGGAGTACCCTACCGTGGAGTCAGTAGGGCAATTGAACTCTATTGGGAGGGTATCTGCGCTGATAAATGATACCGAAATACCCATTGATGGGGCTTTTGGGGTGAACGAATCTTTTTTTCAGGTTTTCTCCTACAACTTCCTTCAAGGTCAACGGGAAACCGCTTTAAGTACCCCTTATAGTATTGTACTTCGTGAAGATCTTGCCGAGCAGCTGTTTGGCACTACCTCCATATTGGGAAAAAGCCTGGAAATTAAGGACGACCCAAACCGATACACCATCACAGGAGTAGTAGCAAACCAGGGGCTGTCCCATATGCCTTCGCGGGCCTGGGTTTTCCAAAAAACAACTACCCCACAAGAAAATTGGACCTCAGCAAGTTCCTATTTATATGTAAAAATAGACGCTGAAGATCACCAGACCGAACTGGACCGGATGCTTGAGGATCAAATGCAAATCGTCAAGGAACTTTACGGAGCTTCCCAGACCATGGAAGAATTTGTTGAAGGAGGCATGTACAAGTTCCTTCCGATGGCCATCACCGATATCCATCTCCATTCAACACTCAAGTTCGAACCCACCCCCACCGGAAACGCCCTTACAACGCGTGTTTTTGCAGGTGTGGCGTTTCTTATATTGATATTGGCTGGTATCAACTTCATTAACATTACCACTGCCCGGGCCACAACAAGAGCAAAGGAAGTTGGTATACGAAAATCACTCGGCACCACCAAAGCACAGTTGATGGGACAGTTTGTGATTGAATCGGTTCTCATCTGCCTGGTAGCCATGACATTGGCCATGGGGATTGGAGAGTATTTCCTCATAGGGTTTGAAGAGATCACAGATTTAGAATTGCTTCCGTCCTTATTGCAAGGCTGGCAACACCTGGCGGTCATATATGCCGGCGCGCTCCTATTGGGTATCATTTCCGGCGCCTACCCCGCAATTTACATGACGCGATTTCAGGCCGTACGTGTCCTGAAAGGACTGGTAGGTACCGGAGAGAAAGGTAATGTGCGAAATGGTCTTGTTCTATTCCAATTTGCCATCTCCATCACGTTGTTGGTGGTTGCCCTGTTGATTTTTCAACAGATCAGGTTCATGGAAAGTCGAGATCTTGGTTTCGAATCAGAGAACGTGCTTGTCATTAGTAACATAGATCAGATCCCGGATCACCACACCTTCCTGAAGGAAGAGCTCCTGAAAAAGTCGTACGTACAAACCGCCAGCCTAAGTGAGCGGTTACCAGCCTCTTCCTCCCTCAGTATTTCACGTGTAGATACGGAAGATGAAAGAGAGGTTTGGATGCAAGTATTTGCTGGAGACGAAAATATGATGGAGTGCATGGGGTTCCAATTACTCCAAGGAAGAAATTTTTCAGCGGAACTGAGTACCGATACCTCGGCAGTTTTGCTTAATCAATCTGCCGTCAAGGAATTGGGACTGCAAGATCCTGTTGGGAAAACTATCCACAACGGCCAATACCGCGTTATTGGGGTCGTCACGGACTTTAACTACGAAACCTTGCGGAAACAAATTGGCCCGGCGATGCTGACTTTCAATGAGGTGGGCAACGACAACCTGTCCATTAAATGGTCCGGCCGATCTGAGAGACTGATCGCAGACATCCTAGAAATCTGGTCGGGATTTGGAGCTAACACTGACCCCAGCTACTACCACCTGGATGAAAATTTCGAGCGGCTGGTACAAAAGGAAAGGGTGCTATCGAAGGCTGTGCTGATTTTCACTTTTCTGGCAATGTTCATCTCCTGCCTGGGTCTTTACGGCTTATCGGTTTTTACAGCTCAAAGACGAACAAAGGAAATTGGCATCCGGCGGGTTTTAGGAGCAACCGTGACGCAAATCACCGCCTTACTTTCTAAAGGTTTTGCCAAACCAATAGCGATAGCATTTATTTTGGCCGTTCCTTGTGCCTATTTAATTGCTAACAGCTGGCTTTCTGAGTACGCGTACCGGATCGATGTGAAGGCATGGCCCTTCCTACTTGGAGGTATTGGAGCTTTGCTCCTGGGTATCTTGACGATTTCATCTCAATCGATCAAGGCTGCTTTACAAAACCCGGTAAACAGCTTAAGAAGTGAATGAGGTGTCATAACAGTAGAGATCTTGATTCCTAGGCGGAGAAAAAAGTAAAATACGATAAGTATTTACTGAGTTGCTTGAGGAAACAACTAAGGTTGCGAGCATAATCGAATATTTTATGAAAGGGCTTGGTTGTTTCCTCCTCTCACTCTATTTGTTGTCATCCTGCGTTGAAAATGCCTCGCAAACCACACCTCCGGAAGTAGTCACTTTAGTGGATAATCTGTACGGTGGCACTGGTGGCATGTCGGTAGATGCATCCGGTTATATCTACAGTTCAGATTTTGGCCCATTTCTCGGCTCTATTCCCAACTTTCAACCCGCAACTCGTGTATTTCGAATTTCTCCAGATGGGCAGGTGGCAACATTCGCTGAAAAGCTCGCCGGTTCTTCCGGAAGTGACTTTGATTTGACAACAGGCACCTTATATCAATCCAATATACGTGGGGGTTTTATTTTGGCGCTTGATCCTGCCGGGAAAGTCGATACGGTAAGCACCGATTCTATTGTCGCTCCGGTTGGGGTTTACTATGATCCAGAAGAAATTGTCGTCTGCAACTGTGGCAACAACACACTCCGTAAGGTGGATGGTGCAGGCAATTCGCGTCTTTTTGCCGAAAGCGAACTATTTAAATGTCCAAATGGCATTACGAAAACTCCGGAAGGAAATTATTTCGTCTCCAACTTCTTTGATGGCGCGGTTCTGAAAATAACGCCGGAAGGAGAAGTATCTACTTTCGTTGAAATCCCAGGGAACAACAACGGTCACCTTGTCTACCGCGATGGATACTTATGGGTTGTGGCCAGAGGGGCACACCAGATCTACAAGGTGTCTCTGGCAGGTAAAGTGGACCTCTATGCGGGCTCCGGGAAAAAAGGAAGAAAAGATGGCTCACTATTGGATGCTTCGTTCTGCTATCCCAATGACCTGGAATTCAGTCCCGATGGCAAATACTTATACCTGAATGAAGTAGCAGATACACTCAGCAATGGCCGAATCCTGACACCAACTGCCATAAGACGGCTGATTGTGCGATGAAAGCTTAACAGACTTGCAGGGTTTAAGCATCAGCGCATAAACGTACTTGGAAACCTGCATGATCAGACAAAGTTCCTTTTTGGCTAGTATCTGAGATAACAATTTGGGTGCCCTGCGCAACCAATGGTGGATAGCTCAGACGTAATCTGGCACTTAATCATGTTGAGAGCTACAGATAGCCTTCGTACGACACCAAGCGTTTAGACGTAGCTCTCCCGGCGACAGGCATGGGCTGTCGGCGATGCGCTACACGGTATGCTTTTGAAAACGGGTCCCTAACCCTTGGTGAGATCAATCACTTCTGCTTGCGTGGCATTGTCATGAACAGAATGTATGCCTTTGTCCCGAGCCGAAGTAGTAGTATACATTTGACTGTTTCCAATCACTTGCGTATTCGCCGCATGGAGTACGAAGTAATGTCGGCCGTCTTTCGCCTCCTTCTTTTCGAAATTGCCTTCATCTTTGGAATTTGTGGCGACGGAGTTAACGCCATTCTGGCAACTTGCTTTTGCTGTATAACCTTGACTGGCAAGTATCACTTCCCCATTCCCAGCTTTAAGGTGAAAAAAGAAATGCTCATCCTTGCCTTTGAAAATTTCAAACTTAGGTTTTCCCATTGGTGGTTTATTTGGTTTTTTCAACAAGATACACAATGCTTTCTTGTGAAACCCATTCCCATGTGAAGGAATAATTAAGAATCTTGCGTCGACGGAATGCTGCCATGCTATTCACCTGCATAAACCTGGTCTCTGCGAACACCCTCTGAGCCAAGCAAACAATTCCCTTCACCCAACAAAGTCAGACCAAAAGCTTTTAATATCGATAAAAACTGCAATTACGAGAGAAATAATGAAACTATATTTACTGCAATTACGAATAATATATTCATGAAGAAAACGAAACTCGGCGAGTTTGAAGAATTTGTTCTATTGACTGTAGTCGTTCTAAAAGCAGATGCCTACGGTGTAGAAATCAAAAAGGAGCTCGAAAAAAGACTCAACCAACAATTAAGTGTAGGGTCTATTCAGTCCGCTCTGAAGCGTATGGAAGAAAAAGGTTTTTTGACCTCCGAATTTGGCGAAGCCACCGGAAAGCGCGGAGGAAAAAGAAAAAGGATCTACCAAGCCACACCTCATGCGATGGAAGTGCTGAATGAAATGCGGGACGTTCGCAATGATTTCTGGTCCGCTATTGCTACACCTGCCTCGGGATTAAAAACTATATGAACGAGTCCATTTTGCCTCCTTCCTGGCCACGAAAAATGCTGAGAGCATTTTTGAACAAGGATTACCGAGAGGAAATCGAAGGTGACCTGGAGGAGCTTTTTTTCGAAGAGCTCGAAACCTCCGGCAAGAAAGCCGCCGATAGTTTCTACCGAAAAGAGGTTTTCAAGCTGCTCAGAATAAATCTTCTCAAAAAACTAAAATACCCTAGCATGCTGTCTTTTGTGCCCATCATCGTCAATCATTTCAAAGTATCATTCCGGAATATCAAGCGGTTCAGGACGTACGCAGCCATCAATTTCCTGGGACTTGGGCTTGGTTTGGCTGTGGGTGCTTTGATACTGCTGTATGTCATGGATGAACTTTCTTTCGACCGCTTTCATGCCAACAAAGATCGCATTTACAAAGTAGTGACAACCTCTCAGGATGGCGGTCTGGAGACCAATGCTTGGCCTGTGGGCTATTTGCTTAGAACGGAGTTCCCCGAGGTGGCTGAGGTGGTTTACGCGCGGCGGGCACCTTCAAGTTTTAAACTTACTCACGATAATCATAAGTACGATCACGATATTCATTATGCCAGCCAAGAATTTCTTAAGCTCTTTTCTTTCCCACTGCTGACTGGAGACCGGGATCGGGCGCTAAGTGCCCCCTATTCTATCGTAATTACCCAATCTATTGAGGACAAATTTTTCGATGGCTCGGCTACCGGTCAGGTGCTGACCTTGCGAGATACTATGGATTTTGTTGTAACCGGTGTGTTGGCCGACCCTCCGGCTAACTCACAGATACAATTTGACATGCTCATCTCCTTTAGCACTTTCGAGAACCTTAGGGAGGGATTTAGTTATAATCATGGCTGGGGTAACTTCGACACCCGAAATTACCTATTGCTGAAAGATGGTGCTGATATCGATGCCTTAAGAGTAAAAGCGTCAGAAATCTACAGGGCACATGCCGGTGATTGGTTGGCCGAGATGGCAGTGGACTTTGAGGTTGCGCTGGAACCATTTTCAGACGTCTATCTTCACTCGCGTTTCTACAATGGTTTTGGCCCCACTGGCTCATACGATAAAATTGTAACGGTCTTATTGATTGCCGTATTTGCAATCGTTCTCGCTTGCATCAACTATGTCAATTTAACAACGGCCAGGGCGGTTTATCGAGTTCGGGAGATTGGTCTTAGGAAGGTCATGGGTTCTTCAAAGTCAGGGTTAATCTCCCAGCAGCTGGTAGAATCATTCTTGACGACTGTGCTTGCTTTTACCCTTGCCTTAGGGCTGATTATCACCACCTTGCCATTTTTTAACGATGTATTGTCCAAAAACTATGAGGTTTCATCACTGGTCAATCCAGAATTCATCTTCGGCTGCATCATTTTGATCATGGCCATCTCCTTGTTGTCGGGCTTTTATCCGGCAATGATCTCCTCGCGCGTGGCACTGACCAGCGCCCTAGCAGGGCGAGATAGCCAAAACGACAAGGGCCTGACCGTGCGAAAAGGTCTAATTATCACCCAATTTGCTGTATCGAGTGGCCTGGTCCTGGCGACCCTCTTGGTCTTGCAGCAGTTAAACTTTATGCGAGAACAACCCCTGGGATTTGACAAAGAACAAATATTGGTGGTTGATGCGACCAATGTACCAGCTGGGAAGGCCCGGCAAGCCTTTAAAAATGAGTTACATGGGCTTTCAGGCGTTCAAACTGTGTCGTTTACGAATGCGCTACCGGGACGACCCGGATGGTTGGGACAATGGGCCTATCCTGAAAAAGTCGATGACAATCACGTCGACACGGAGTATATGTCGATTGACGAACAATACCTCGCTACCTTGGGGCTAAATCTAATAGCGGGAAAGAATTTTGAGCTAAGCAAGCCGGCTGAACTGGAAGGTGGCCTGATAATCAACGAATCTTGTGTCCGGGCTATGGGCTGGGACTCGGCAGAGGATGCCATCGGCAGGAACATCGTCTCGCCCTCCCAGCGGCCAGCTGGAAAAGTGATAGGTGTAGTTCAGGACTACCATGGACAGGGGCTTCAAAATGAAATCTGGCCGAAGGCGATGGATTACCAAAGCACTAACATCAGCCGTTACTTTGCTATTCGCTACGAGGCAAGCAATACGAAACAGCTGACTGAAAAAATTGAAACGAGTTGGGAGGCTTATTTTCCCAGCTATAACCTTCAATATTTTTTCCTGGATCAGGATTTTGACCGACAATATCGAGAGGAAGACCGGCTTGCTAAGGTGCTATCAATTTTCGCGATATTGATCCTCATTATTTCCTCGATTGGACTGTTTGGCCTGATCTCTTTTATTACACTTAGCAAAACGAAGGAAGTGGGAATCAGGAAAGTTCTCGGCGCCTCTGTCGGGCAAATCCTGTACTTATTCTCCAAGGAGTTTTTAGTACTTGTAATCATTGGAAATGTAATCGTAATACCGCTGGTATGGATCTACGGCAATCAGTGGTTGACAAATTTCGCATACCATACTACTATCAATCCAGCCATTTTCATCCTGGCTCTGGGGGTCACCACCGTCCTCGCCGTTTGCACCGTGAGTGTTCAGAGTTTCAAAGCCGCGGTAGCCAACCCTGTGCGATCTTTAAGGTATGAATAGTAGGCGGCATTAATCACCACTCCTCACCACCAGATCCAACAACACTTCACTTTCAGCAAAGGAGCGATTAGGTAAATTAGGCATTGGCTGTTTCCTGCCCGCCTCCGGGCTTTCGGAAGCGACAAATACTGGCACCTGCACTCTCACTTCTCTTTCTAAAAAGACCGTGTCAACATGAGCGACCGTGACGGTATCAATGTGTCTAACCTCTACAATTCTTTCCACAGGGATCTCTATTCTTTCGGTGGGCAATAAGTACATGGTCAAAACAAATATGACCGCCGCGGTAATGAAATGTGTGTAACCGGGTGTCCTTACACCTAAAAACTGCGAAACAAGAGTTCTTTTCACCTTCGTCCTGACCAGATTGATCAACTCTTGTCGAACCTTGGGGTCCACGGCTCTCTGTTCTCCGGCCAGTTGAACAATTGAATTGCGCATTCGATCGTACTCTTCTTTCCCACCGAAATGCGCCACGATGGCTTTCTCCTCACCGGTAAGCATTTTATAATCTTTGCTACGAAGAAGCTGGTCGTATTTTTCAAAGTTCTCCATTTCAGTAATTCAATGATTTTCTAATTCTCTCTCTCGTGTAATGAAGTTTGGACTTGATCGTACCATGAGGCAGGTCAAGTACTTTGGCTATATCCGCAATGGATAGGTCTTGTTGATAGCGCATCAAAAAGATCATTCTGCGGTCCTCCTCCATTGCATCCAGGATACTGTGAATTTGGTTGGTCAGGACGATATTATCAAGCTCCTCTTCCACAGTAGGCCGGGACACTTCCATCTCCACGGTATGCTCATAAGCCTCTTGAAACGACTTCTTCCTATAAGCATTTTTGCACATATTGGCGGCAACCTGGAATATCCAGGGTTCAAAATCGTATTGGCTGTCGTACAGCTCCGGCCTTTGAATAATTTTTGTGAACAACTCCTGCACATGATCTTGCGCCAATTCATCATCCTGCCAGAGCATCCTAAAGAAGAAAGCATTTAGTCGCTTCCCGTAGCGATCATATAGCACGGTAAATGCCCGATGATCCCCCTTGCTTTGAAGAAGGATCATCAATTCCCTGTCGGTTTTTCTATGGTATCTCTTTAAAAGCATTTATGGCTCCAGCACCTCCATAAAAATCCGCATTCCGACCTTGATATCGCTTTTTTCGAAAGTCAAGGCGCTTCTTATGGTACATTCCTCGGCCGGTTGGTTCCAGCTACCACCCAGAGCTACGCCTTCTTCGGAGATCATTTCTGCGACGTTCCCCACTATATCATACAAGCCTAGGTAGTTAGGAAAATAGGTCTCCACAGGCGATGTGATTGTAAACCCATCACCTTTGACCCCTGCAGGACATGTCACTTTTTCAGGAGCTTTCACATTGGCCAAGTAGCAATTGTGCCTGTTGGTAATGCTATTACGTTGCTCCCATTCGAACAAGCCCCATGGGTAGTCCAATTGCTCGGTGGCCAGCGAATATGAGGTTGGCTTTTTGCTCGCCCGTGAATGTGCCATGATTGTATTGTCATCTATTTCCCAGGATTGGAATTCCTTGTATCCTAGCGCGGCAATCTGCCACTCTTTCTTGGTTGGAAGCCGGAAGATTACCTTTTTAAACTTTCGCTTTTCTTGGTTATTGTATTGAAAGGTCAGCCACTCACAGTAGGCCTTTGCAGCGTCATAGGTCATGTCAATAGCGGGATATTTCAGGAAACTGTGCTTGACATTTCGGTCGCTCATTTTGTAGTTCGCAGGGCTGTAGTAAAAGTTACTGAGCATGGTGGCTGTAAGGTCGTCATACTTGGAAAGGTCTGGACGAGCTTGTTCATATAGATCGGCATAGCCGTTGGTTCGAAGGTATTCCAGGTAGAACCAATATTCCTTATTGACCACTTCGTGAGTGCTTGCATACAGCTGATCTTTTATTTGGATCATTTGCTTGTCAACACCCTTGATATTAATGTCAGCTATCTTAAAGTCCCTGGGCGCGGCCTCTTCCTCATTCAATAGCAAAGAGACACGGGTCTTTATAGGCGTAGATTCCGCCAGGTTGAGTATCTGAGTTCTCAACCTTTCAGACGCTGCGGTTTCCTGGGAGTCATCGTAGAAAGACTTAAGTAAAACCAAAGGCACAATGTAATTCGATGCCAGTACTTTACCAGTTGCATGTTTGGGTTCTCCATTAAAGTCGATCGTGAGGTAATCCATTAAGAATTTCTGCTCAATATTCTGCTGCAATACCTGAAAATGTTGAAAGTCGTCTGTGCCTTTTGTCGAGGCCAGTCCTGTGACATATAAGTGATCTTCAATGCCCTTTAGGCGTTCTCGTGGTAAGGTCAGTGCGTAAAAAATATTAAGCTCATGCTCGCCAGAAAACAGTTCTCCAGGTTGCGCCAGCTCAGACTGAAAAGCTTTCATCTTGCCAGTGAAGTAGGAATCATGCGATTGTATCAACTGCAAATTGACCACCTTCACGTCGCGCCGGACACCCATTTCATCCTGAAGTATCCAGAGGGGTATGGTCGCATGGGGTGCATCTGTTACCAAAATGCCATTATCGGCGACGGACATCAGTAAATTGTAATTGTAGTTTAGGGTACTGCCATGAATGGTGCCAGTTTGATACAATTTTCTACTTAGCAACTGCCGACTGTCATCCATTTCAAGTTCCGCTAGCAATAGGCGTTCCTCCAAGAGCATACTTTGATCATCGATCTCTATAAGTGCACGCCTCAATGAGTTGACCCCAGTCTGGGTCCAGCCCTCCTCACTAAAATTCAAGTAATGCGTCTGGAAAGCTTGATCTCCACGGTCCGACACCAATTTCCTCGCTTGTTGCCAAGTGTCAGGGTCATCGGTATAGGACAGGCCACGCATATAAGAGATCCAGCCTTCCGTGTCCTCCGGTTGCTCGACCAGGTATTCCATCCAATCTTGTGTAGCCTGGGCATACCAGCTTTTGCTTTTGAGTTCACTTACTTTGGATGGGACCAGACCGGGTCTGTTGCTCGCCATGAGCACTCCTGAAAAAAGTAAGAAAGCTACTGTTGTTAAGTTTTTCATAATTGACCTATTGGGTTCTTCGAGTTTTGCCACGTTATACACGCAACTACTGTGGACGTTCAAAAGGAGGTCATTTTTATTTTCGACAGGGCTTTTTACAAAGCTAGACACCTCTGAAATGTAACTTTTTTCCAAATACTCAATACCTTTATGGAGGTCGAAACTTGAAGATAGATGTCTAGAAAAAACATTTTGATCATCGCTGGAGTGGTGGTTTTGTTGATCTCAACCTATTTAGTTGTAGGTGGTAGATCTGGCGACGATGCCGCCAACTTGATAGTGTCTCCCACCTCCGGAATCTTTACGGTGGATGTCACAACTACGGGCGAACTGGAAGCCAAGAACTCAGTAAAGATACTGGGTCCCAAGGGGTTACGAAACTACCGTATCTGGAACGTAACCATCCAAAAAATTATTGAAGAAGGCACCTACGTCAGCAAAGGACAGTTTGTAGCCAGCCTGGATCCAAGCGAACTGACAACTAAGATCAACGAAACGGCATTGGAACTAGATAAATCTCAGTCACAATACACACAGACTCAACTTGACACCACACTTCAAATGCGGGAAACCCGCGACGAATTGATCAATCTTCAGTATGCAGTGCGTGAGAAACAGTTAATTGTAGACCAAAGTCAATTTGAGCCACCCGCGACGATCCAAAAGGCAGAAATAGAATTGGAAAAGGCCAAAAGGGAGCTTGACCAGGCGCAGGAAAACTATAAAATCAAGCGTGATCAGAGCATTGCCAAAATGCAGGAGGTGACCGCCAACTTGAACAAAAAGAAGTTTGAGCTTGAAGGAATGCAGTCGCTATCAAGCAATTTCAGTATCCTGGCTCCGGAAGATGGGATGTTGATCTACAAAAAAGACTGGCGCGGCAATCCTTTGAAGGAAGGATCTCAAATATCTGCTTGGGATCCTGTAGTAGCGACATTACCAGATCTGTCGAAGATGCTCTCGCAAACTTATGTAAATGAGGTCGACATTCGAAAGATACAAGTCGGGCAGGCTGTCGAATTGGGGCTAGACGCCTTTCCCGACAAACGCTTGACAGGCAAGGTGATCAAAGTAGCCAATGTCGGTGAACAGAGACCGAATTCGGACGCCAAGGTTTTCCTGGTAAGTATTGAGGTGAAAGAATCCGATGACCTACTCCGTCCAGCCATGACAACCAGCAATCGAATCATCGTAGAAACTATCTCCGACGCCCTTTCGATCCCTCTGGAATGCCTGCACAATCAGTTTGATTCCATCACTTACATCTACAAAAAAGCTGGCCTCGGGGTTGAAAAACAGGAGGTCGTGCTTGGAAGTTCTAATGACAATGAGGTGGTGATAATGGCAGGGTTGAATGCAGAGGACCGGGTATTTCTGAGTGAGCCCCTGGGATACGAAGATAAGTCAATCAATTTGCTACCGGAATTGAATGGAAAAAGGCGTCTTGATCGCTCGCCTTCGGAGGTCAATACACTCTCGTTGCTGAACAAGTCTGACGGCAATCGATGATATTTAGGGAAAAAGAGCGGCTACTAGCCAATCTGTACATCGCACTCGATGCGGTGTTTTCAAATCGTATCAGGTCTGTCCTTACCGCACTGGGCATCATCTTCGGTGTGGCGGCAGTAATCGCTATGCTCGCCATTGGCAATGGCGCTCAACAGGAAATATTGGAACAGATCAAGCTGGTGGGCCTAAATAATATTGTGATCAAACCCATTGCCGAGCAAACTGAGGAAGATCTGACCGCTGACGAAGAAGCTTCCGAGGAAAAACAAAAATTCTCCCCTGGCCTCTCGTTAGCGGATAAAGTTTCCATCGAAAAAATCATACCCGGAATCGCAGAAGTCAGTCCCGAGGTAGTATTGGAAACGCATATCATTAAGTCGGGGATCCGTCGATCGGCAAAATTAGTAGGTGTGGAACGAGCCTATTTTGAAATATTCAACTTCGAATTGAGTGAGGGCAATCTATTTACCCCCCAGCAAACATTAAAGGGCGCTCCGGTTTGCGTCATTGGCAGCACAATAAAGACCCGCTTCTTCCCAACTGAAAACCCACTTGGTAAGTCCATTAAATGTGGCAACCGCTGGCTGACGATTATTGGTGTATTGAAACCAAGGACAATAAGTAATATCAGCAGGCAAAATCTAGGTATCCGCGACTATAACCTAGACGTCTATACACCATTGCAAACAGTACTCATCAGGTACAAAAACCGGGATCTTGTTACCCGAAAAATGATCCAGCAAGCCAACAGCAGCAGAGGCAACGATGATGGCGATACAGACAAAGTCAGCCCGAACTATCACCAGCTTGATCGACTTGTGATCCAGGTCCAAAATACGGAATTGCTATCCGCAACAGCCGAGACGATCGCCAGGATGCTGGAGAGGAAGCATTTTGGAGTGGTTGACTATGAAATCGAAATCCCTGAGTTGCTTTTGAAGCAACAGCAGCGGACAAAAGACATATTTAATTATGTATTAGGTGCTATAGCGGGCATATCGCTGATCGTTGGTGGTATTGGGATCATGAATATCATGCTGGCTTCAGTCCTTGAAAGAATCAAAGAAATTGGACTCAGGCTCTCTCTTGGCGCCAAAAAAGCGGATATCATCAATCAATTCATGTTTGAAGCGATGCTCATAAGCATTACCGGAGGCATCATCGGAATTATCGTCGGCGTACTCATGGCTTTCCTGGTAAGCAGAGTGGCCGACATTCCCACCATCATTTCCTTTTTCTCCATAGTAATTTCCTTTGGCGTTGCCGCCACCATTGGGCTGTTGTTTGGTATAGCCCCGGCAAGAAAAGCCGCCAGCCAAGACCCAATCCAATCACTGAGATATGAGTAGATCAGTTCTAGCGTCCATCCTACTGACATACGCCAGTTTCGCCTTATCACAGGTCCAGTACACGCTGGAGGATATGGTCATGCGCGCCAGGGAGCAATCTCCCTCTTCAAAACAAGCCGAGACACGCAAAGACAATCGGTACTGGCAATACCGGCTTTTTCGGTCCAACTACAACCCACAATTGCGACTTGCAGGTGGTTTGCCCAATTATAATAGAGATTTTTTCGGCAACCGCCTGGACGATGGCACCATTGTCTTTCAAAGCCGGGAACAGACGAATAGCAACCTGGGGCTGGGATTGAATCAACCCCTAGGATTCAGTGGTGGAAACATTTCGGTCAATTCGGTGCTCAACCAATTCAATGACCTTGGTCAGGATTTTACGCAGTGGAATGCCACACTGGTGAATGTCCGGCTTCAACAACCACTTTTTGCATTTAATGACTTAAAGTGGGACAAACAAACGGAACCACTCCGGTATGAAGAATCTAAACGCGAATACGTGGAAGAAATAGAGTTGATCTCCAGACAAGCTGTCACCCGCTTTTTCAACTACCTGGATGCTCAGGTCAATTTGCAAATTGCTTCTTTCAACCTTGCCAATAACGACACCATATACAACATAGAGCAAGGCAGGTACAATATCGGCACCACCTCCAAAGACAAATTACTTCAGGTGGAACTGCAACTATTGAGGTCCCAACAGGATGTAGCACAAGCCCAGCTGGACCTGCAAACCGCCAAATTGGCGCTCAGTTCTTTCACCGGGATTGATGCCGCTATCGACCCGATACTCGCCCTTCCGGATGACATCCCCGACTTCACCATTGAGGAGCAGACAGCCTTGCAATATGCGCAATCGTATCGCGCCGATTATCTGGCCTTTGAAAGGCGAAGACTGGAGGCACAGCGGGAGGTGGCTCGGGCCAGAGGTGATCGATTTCAAACCAACTTGAATGCATCATTTGGATTAAATGCGGCAGGCACAAATTTGAGCGACTCCTACGCCGACCCAAACAATCAGCAGCGGATAAATGTAACGCTGAGTGTACCCCTCATTGACTGGGGAAGGAACAAAGCCAGGATGAAAACAGCAATCGCCAATCAACAGCTAACCGATTATGTGATCAATCAAGAAGAGCAGAACTTTGAACAGGAGGTCCTTACCCAAGTCAGGCAGTTCAAAGTTCTTCGCAATCAAATCGAAATTTCAAAAAAATCCGACGAAGTGGCACAAGAGCGCTATCTCGTCGCCCAAAACCGATACTTGATCGGCAAAATAGATATTACGAATCTGAACATCGCGCTAACCGAAAAGGACAATGCGAAAAGAAGCTACCTGGAAGCACTTCGACGGTTTTGGTCAGCCTACTTCGACCTGAGGCGATTGACCCTTTACGACTTTGCGAATAATGAGTTGCTTTATGTAAGTAATTGATTTGATGGAAGTTCTCCACGCATTCATCCTTATTGGCGCAGCTCAAGGCCTCTTGGCCGCGATTATCTTGAGTCGTCGCGAGAAGACACGAGCTGGGAGGTTCTTGCTGGCTTCCGCCCTACTGGCTTTGAGTATCCGATTGGCCTTTTATCCTTTCAAAGGTGCCATGGAAGCCGCAGACCTAAAGGATTGGTACAACTTCTCCCTGATTTTGTTGTTGCTTGTTGGGCCTGGAATATACGGTTTTGTCCTAACTCGAGTGACTTCAACCAAGGAAATAAAGCCACTATTTGCAATTCACTACCTGCCCTTTTTTATTTACCTGACTCATCTGTTTTATCCCTTTTATATTCCGGTTTGCTACTCCTACGCCACACTGTTTTCAGGTATGATCTACGGAACACTGAGCCTGGGAGTCATCTGCTGGAAAAAATGGAAGGAAAAACTGGTCAGGATTAACTACAGCCACCTTTATTCATTCGCTTTTCCGTTAGCCTTTATTCCTACCTCGATATATTTCCTGGCATGGTTCCCTCCTCCCGGGACCTACCTGCACCCCGCAACATATCCCTATCTGGTATTGACCCTGCTATTCTACCGATTTACGCTCCTGGCCCTAATCAATCCGCCCAGAAAAAAAGGAAGCATACAATCCTCCCCTTTTGATGAGCGTAAACTTCAGAAGATAAGAGAGGTGGTGGAAAAGGAGGAGCTTTTTCTCGAACAAGTCTCCGTTGTAGATGTAGCGCAAAAGACTGGTCTCAGTAGACACGAAGTGTCTTCCATCATCATACAGGGTACTGGGTTGTCGTTTCGAGACTTTATCAATCAATACCGAATCGGACTTGTCGTGGAGAGAATCAAACGAGGCCACCACCAAAACCTCACACTTGAAGCCCTGGGTAAACTTTGCGGTTTTCGATCAAAATCTACTTTTTACGCTGCCTTTAAAGCCCACACTGGCAAAACACCTAAGCAATTCCTTAGAGCAAGTAGGTAAGGTTTCTGGTTCGATCCGGCCAATTCAGACAAACCAAGACTCATCACAGAGGTCTGGCCCGCTACCTTCGTCAATCGAACTACATAAGTGCAATTAACGATGAAACTCTTAGCAACTTTAGCCTTCCTACTACTCCTGATGACTATCAAACCCCTAGCACAGGAGCGTCATCACAAGGGTCCAAACCAAGTCACCTACCCTGAGGTTAGCAAGTATGCATCGGTCTCACAAACGCTGGGGATCACGAACATTAGCATTGACTACCACAGACCAAAGGTATATGGCAGGAAGCTTTGGGGAGCCTTGATACCTTATGGCAGGGTGTGGCGTGCCGGGGCAAACGAAAGCACCCGAATAGCGGTCTCAGACAATATCATGGTGGAAGGAAAGGTCTTACCTAAAGGCACCTACAGCATTCACATGATCCCGGACGAAGGAACCTGGACAGTCATTTTCTCCAAGAATCACACACAATGGGGCAGCTTTTACTATGACCAAAAAGAAGATGTACTCAGAGTTTCAGTCAAGGCCGTTTCCGCTCCACATCAGGAGGCCTTGGCCTACACCTTCGAAAACCTGAAAGATACTACGGCCACTTTATCCATGACCTGGGGAAAAATCAAGGTGCCGATCCAAATTGGAGTCAACCAAAACGAAATCGTTTTGGAAGAATTCAGAAGAAACCTGCAAACGCTTCCTAGATTTCGATGGTTTGGAAACCGAGAAGCAGCATTGTACTGTGTACTCAATGAAGTCAATTTTAAGGAGGCCTTGGGTTGGATCGACCGATCACTACGATTTGAAGAAAATTTCTCCAACCTGATCGTCAAGGCGGATCTGTTGAAATTGCTAGGTCAAACTGATGAGGCCAGGTTGTGGGAGGAAAAAGCACAAGCCAAAGCGGATACAATCGACTGGATAGCTTATGGCTATGAGAGTATGGGACATCATGGCCGTATTGACAAAGCCATTAGCCATTTCAAACGGGGTATCAATTACTATCCTGAAAGTTATATTTTGCACAGAAGTCTGGGCGATGCTTACGGTAAAAATGGCCAAATTGACCTGGCGAAAAAGTCCTTTGATACAGCAGAAAAAATGGCCACTTCAACCGAAGAAAAAACGCAAGTTGACGACTATCGAAGAAGGTACTACCTCATCGATTAAATCTCCTACCGGCTGACCTTTTTGCAATCGATCTTCCAGGTGGGAAAGACGATTTTTTCCGTCACATCTACCCACTCACCTACCCACCGGAAGGACTCTTCCGTCATATCCGCAAAGGTGATCTTGTAATATCCATCCATACCGTTTGGTGCTTTCTGCTCACGATAAAGAATGATATCACCATTATCCTGCTTCTCTCCACCCCATGCCGGCAACACCGGAACCGGAGCACCGACCGAGTAATAATGAACATACCACTTGGCACTATCCGCATTATATTGGCGAATACTACCCGCGTAAAGCCCCCCTGGCCGGAAAGTTTCATCTTGTACGGCGGTCCCGTTCATAATATACTTCCAGCGCCAGATCATTTTTTGAGGTTCTCCCCAGACCTGCTCAGGAGTCCGGGCAACAGAGTTACACTCATTGGTACCAATGAGGAAGTCATAATCGCCTACTGCCTTAGGTGCATTGGGGTTAAGCTTGCCGTGATTATTAGGTGCATCTGATTCGTAAGTCACATCGATATCGCTCTGACTCACACCTTCCACCCATAATAAAGTGAGAGCAGCTAATAGAAATATTATCCTTTTCATAAGTCTCCGTTTTTCTTCAAAGCTGTGTATTGCCTCTTAATATTTGGAGATCGTTGCAGGGAGGCACCAGAGATTTGCAGTAAATACTAGAATGTATAGGTAGATACCATCTGCCTGACCTCCTTTATACGTGACTGGGCCATCGGAATGACCTGGTCATTTTTTAAGACCACCGTCGACTCTTCCCACTGAAAACTATTGATGAAATGCATATTGACAATTGCCTTGCGATGCACGCGACAAAAATTAGAAGGCAACCGGTCAGATAGGTTTTTTAAAGAAGCGCGAATACTGTGATGGCTATTCAGCATATGAACTCGGGCGCAATAGTCATCCGCCTCAATCCAATAGATCTCTTCGACTGGCAAGATCTTACTCTTGTTACCCACTTTTGCTTCCAGGATCAAGGAACCTTCGGTGAGTGTCTTTTCCTGACTCCTAAGCTGCTCATACAATTGCTTATTGGAATATTTGAGTGCGCCCAACTCCTTGACCTGATGTCTTAATTCGTTTCTGTATCGAAAAAAATGAAATAGGAAAATTACAATAATGAGGAATACGAACAGGATAGGCACTTTATGAAAGAAATAGAACCTGAAAAGCTCCGGAAATATGGTGAGTGAATCTCCAAACCGAACAAGATTAAGGGCCGTGGCAAGCAAAATATTGAGACCAATAAATCCCACAATTAGGGCCAGATAGGTCGGCAGTTTGCGAAGCAGGTCCTCATCATCCCGTATCGGGTTTCGAGCGACGAGCACAACTAGCATAGATGCCGTCAAAAGCCAAAGCAACCAGCGCGTGATCGCTCCTTGGAAAAAATCAATGAATGTAAGCTCACTTTCAATACCATTATTGAAATTCTCCGTATAAAATTGCTGTTGCAGCGCCTCAAAAAGGACAAACGCCAGAAAGGCGAAGACACCTATAAGCAATTCCCGAAAATAGATCCTGATAAAATTGAGCATTCGCGTTTGTTACTTAACAATCCTAATTTGACTTCCTCTATATCTGCAAATTCCTTTAAAATAGCGATGCATTACAAAATTTTATGAAATACATCTCAACTTTCTGCCTTTTTCTGGTTGTTGTTTGCGCGCTCGGCCAGCGTGTTTACTCATCTAATACCTTGGAAATTAATGAAATTTCACCCGGCATCTTTGTACACGTCACCTTTCTCGCTACCGAGGACTATGGCAACGTAGCTTGCAATGGGATGGTTGTAATCAACGAAGGCGAGGCGTTGGTATTTGACACACCGACAGACGATTCGGTTTCCATGGAACTCATCAACTGGGTCAAAACTGAACAAAATGCTGTAGTCAAAGGAGTTGTTATCAATCACTTTCACGCCGATTGTCTTGGAGGATTGGAAGCGTTTCACAAAGAGGGGATCGACTCGTATGCAAATCAGACCACTATCAATCTGGCACTAAAAAATAAGTTGACGGCTCCACTCATTAGCTTCGAACAAAGCCTCAAGCTGAAAGCAGGTAAGTTGGTTGTGGAAAACAGGTTCTTTGGCGAAGCGCATTCACCGGACAACATTATAAGCTATGTCCGCAAGCAAAACATTATGTTTGGTGGATGCATGGTCAAAGCACTCAAGGCGAAGCAGGGGTACCTTGGAGACGCCAATGTGGAGCAGTGGTCCCAGACCGTCAAGAATATCAAATCAGCTTACCAGAAAGTGGAGAAGGTAATTCCTGGACATGGAGCAGTTGGAGGTATTGAGTTGCTCGACTATACGATTAGTCTTTTTGGCTACTAGTATCGCCTAACGCTTCCCCTCCCAATCGCCAAATATCCAGTTACCTTTCATGGTGGGATCATCCGAGGTTACAAAGGTTTCAAACGCGAAGAGCAATTCGGTCCGGGAAAGACGTCCATCCTTGTTGATATCGAGGTTAACAAAAGACTTGGCAGAATACTTGATATCAATGTGGTAGATCATGAACAGATCAGCGTATTCTTCTGCCGATATGTAACCGTCCTTATTTTCGTCAAAAAGGTCGAAAAAGAAACCCACCATAAACTCCGTAAATTCCTCAAGCTCATTCAGGTCTTGATTGTCAACCAACTCCTTTTGAGCGTAGGCCAACCATTCCTCCAGGTCTATGGTTTGCTTTCCTTCATGGGTGACATTACTTAAGAGCTTGTGAAAAAAATTGACACAGCGACTCACCAAAAACTTGTTCTCCGGGCCATCGTAGGCATATTCAAACTCCATACGAAGACGTTCCGCTATGTCAGAGAAATCTTCTAATTGTAAGAAGTTATTTCCGTCCTGATCGAGTAAGCGAAAAAAATGCGTAAGCTTGGTTCGCTGAAAATCAGAGAGCATACAGGTTAGGTTGATCCGCGAATCTAATTCATTATCGTAACAATGATTTCATTTTGCTTAACCCATCTTGCCTGGCCGATCGAGCCATTTGAGTATAGCGTACAACCCCATTATCCCGCCGAGGATAATTAATAATTCCATAGCTATTTTTTTAGTTCACATTAAAGAAATACTAAAGTAACATTTACATAACATAAATGTACGGTAGTGACCTCATTCTTTGAGCCACTCAGCAAGTAGACGGTTATCTGGGGTCATAGGTTTTCTCAGGGCATTTTATTATTTTGAATTTTCTATTACAGAACTATGAAACACCTTAATCGACGGCAATGGCTACGAAACTCAGCACTCGCAGGTGCATCGGGTTTGTTGTTGCCTAAGACCCTCGCCTCTTATGACCCTGCGTTAGTTGAAAGCTTCAATGCACGGCCTCTCGCTTCTCCGGTAAGATTAAGCAGTAACGAGAATCCCTATGGGCCATCGGATCGCGTTCGGGAAGCAATGACCAACGCTTTCGACATTGGATGTCGGTATCCCTTTTCTTACAGCCAGGAGCTTTTCGAAATGATCGCGGAGAAAGAAGGCGTACCTGTTAACCACATCGTCATTGGTGGCGGATCTACTGAGGGTTTGCGACTCGCAGGTTTAACCTACGGCTTGAATGGGGGCGAAATAATCGCTGCCCGCCCCACCTTTCTAGCCATGATGACCTATGCCCGACAATGGGGTGGCACAGTCAACTGGGTACCTGTGGATGACAATCTTATGCATGACCTGGAGGAAATGGAGAAGAGGATCTCGTCAAAGACCAAGTTGATATTCTTATGCAACCCCAATAACCCCACCTCTACCCTTTTGCCAAAAGATAAAGTGCGAGACTTTTGTGATGTTGCTTCGCAACGAACAGTAGTATTCAGTGATGAGGCCTATTACGATTTCATCGAAGATCCGGAATACCCTTCGATGGTTGAGCTTGTTAAAGAGGGAAAAAATGTGATTGTTTCCAGAACCTTCTCCAAGGTTTATGGACTGGCAGGATTGCGCATTGGTTATATGGTAGCCAAACCGGAAATAGCCTCTGAACTTCGAAAGAACATTGTGGCATTCACCAATGTCATAGCCGTACAGGCAGCAAAGGAAGCATTGCGGGATAGCGAATTCTACGACTTCAGTCTAAAGCAAACAAAAGAGGCAAAAAGGCGCATTTATTCCACCCTTGACGAGCTTGGACTTGAATATGTGCAGTCAAATACGAACTTCATCTTCTTCAAGTCAGGAATGGATATCCAGCAACTAAATACCAAAATGAAATCGGAAGGGGTATTGGTTGGAAGACCGTTCCCCCCCTTTCTTGACTGGTGCCGTATTAGTACAGGCACGTTAGAGGAAGTGGATATGTTTAATGACGCATTGAAGAAAGTGCTCAGCTAGTTGCGAACATAGCCAGGCCCTTTTACAAATCTTCCTGGTGTGGCACCAGTGTGCTCGCCATTTTGCAGCACCTGAATCCCGTTGACGTACACATGCATCACTCCCTGTGCATACTGATGGGGCTCTGAGAAAGTCGCCCGATCTTTGACCTCATCCGGATCGAAAACCACGATATCGGCGTAGAAACCGGGTTTCAGCATGCCTCTCCTAGCAATTTTCAGATTCTTCGCCGGTAGGGATGTCAGTTTTCTTATGCCTTCTTGCAAGGTAATGGCACCCTCCTCCCGGGCGTATTTGCCGAGCACCCGAATAAAGGAGCCATAGGCTCGAGGATGTGTGCTTTGCTGAAGAAATACGCCTTCATTGGTGTAAGAACCTGCATCCGAACAAAAACTAACCCAAGGAACTCGCACTTTTTTACTGATATTCTCCTCCGACATGGAAAAGTATACCACTTGAATTCTGCTATCATCCGCCACAATCAGATCCACTACCGCTTCCGCTGGAGATTTGCCAAGTTCCTCGGCCACTTCATGCAAGTACTTGCCTGCATACTTTCGAAGTTCTTGAGACTTGAACCCGACGAATAGAATTGTTTCAGGCGGATTTCGAAAAGTGATTTCGGCAATAGCGCGATCACGATTTACCGGATTCTTCAGGCGCTCAATGGTGGCTTCTACTCCTCCCTCTCTGGCCCAATCCGGAAGCTGAACATGAAGGCCAGTAGAACTTGCATTATAAGTATAAATATCAGCGGTAATCTCCAATCCCGCCTCTCTGGCTGAGTCTACTTTGGCAATAGCCAGGTCCATTTTATGCCAATTAGCCTGGCCTGATGCTTTCAGGTGATAAATTTCAGCAGGCACATTGCCATTTTTACCTATAGCAATCAATTCATCAATCGACTCAAGTAGCTTATCCCCTTCGTTGCGGATGTGGGAAATGTACATCCCACCATGCTCACCGGCAACCCTGGCAAGTGCCGTTAATTCCTCTGTATCCGCATACATGCTCGGAGCATACAATAGCGAAGAAGATATTCCTACCGCGCCTTGTTCCATAGCCTCCCGCGTTAGTTGCTGCATATGCCGCAATTCTTGCTCGCTAGCTTTGCGGTTTTCATAACCGATCACATGCCGTCGCAATGTACCATTGCCTACAAAGGAGGCCACATTAGTAGACACACCCCGCGTCTCAAGATGCTCGAGGTACTCTCCTAAGGTAGTCCAGGGAATGTCGTAGGTGATATCTACCTGACCCTCCTTCATCTCTGCACGCATTTCCTCTGTAAGCGGCCCCATGGACCAGCCTTCGCCCATTACTTCCAGGGTTACTCCTTGTCGTATATCACTTTGGGATCGTCCGTCCTCGATTAACGTCACGTTTGCCCAGCTGAGCATATTTATGAATCCGGGTGCCACCGACAGACCGTTCAGGTCAACCTCCTTGAGAGCGGTCACATTTGATAGGTCTCCAATCGCCACGATGCTATCACCTGAAACCGCTATATCTCCAGCAATCGGTGCCGCTCCGCTACCATCATAAATTACTCCGTTTCGAAGGACAAGATCATAGGTTGGTTTTTGGACGCAGCCCACGGCAAATGCCGCGACCATTAGGGTTAGGAAAGGAATCTTCATCAACTAAAGATAGCGAAAAGCGCTCCTATCGACGCAATTTGCGTTCCCAATGCAGCGCTTCTCGCAAGCGATCCATCTCTTGCCGCTCCTCCTGTGAGTCCAAAGCGGGATGCCTTTCACCCTTGGATGTAAAATGCCACGAACCACAATGATCACACTGGTAGATATTGGTTGGACCGGAATGCTGTCGATGAAATTGACGTATGTGGTGACTCACCAGCGCTTCTTCAGCCAACACCTCTGAGTCATAAGCCACTTTTCTTGTGACGGAGCAATACATCTAATTATTGAAGTGATACAGCATCACCAACGTCCCAGTGAAGGCGGGTTTCTTTTCACCCACAATTTCCATCTTCGCTCCCACTTCTGCCTTGATAATCCCTCGCAGGTTCGTCAGGCCCTCCAGGTGTGCACTCAATATCAGCTCCGAATTGACCGGAACCGGTAGCGCAAACTTCAGTTTCTCAATACCATAATTCACCATCATCTTCAGGTTCTTCACTTCCAAAATTTGGTTCCACATGTGTGGTATCATTGAAAGCGACAAATAGCCATGAGCAATAGGCTGCCCAAATGGTCCCTGTGCCGCTTTCTCGGGATCAGTGTGAATCCATTGATGATCGACCGTCGCATCAGCGAAAAGATTAATTTGTTCCTGAGTGATTTTGTGCGGTGCCGATTGACCAAGATCCTGATTAAGATATGTTTGAAACTCTTCGAAGCTGTGGATGGTGATATTAGCCATAAAAAAAGGTGCTTTTAGAGGCGCGAATTTACTAAAAGCACCATTTCATTATCAATTCATGGCTCAAAAATGATCAGATAGCACCCCAGGAACTAAGCTCCGCTCCTACCTCTGTCAAGTCCTGCGTCGTAACACCTTTAATGGATTTCAACTCGATCATTCTACCATCAAAGTACTTTTCGTCTACACCGCTGCCGTAATCCTGAGTGACTAATTGGTTTACGAATTCATCAAACCTATCATAATCATCCGCAATTAGGTGGCAGACGTATTCGTAGGGTCGAACACTTTCATCCAATTTACCAATGTCCTTCAACAGTTTCTTTCTTCGCTTAGGATACTTTCGCTCGATGGCCCTCCGCGACTTCTTCTTTTTGTCAGGAAATCCATAGTGAATGCTATTGATAAATAATGGCATTCTTACATCATTGTACCCGTAATCCGCCATAAGGCGCTCTACTTTCTCTACGCTGGTGATTCGATTGCCGAAATTCGAAAACAGCTCCAACTCACGATCGTCATTGTCATCCTCCATTTTCACTTTGACTATTTCTCGAAACAGCATTCCTTTCAATCCAGGTTCCACATTGGGTGATCTGGTGGGGATAACACGGCCAGGATAATATTCATGTGCTAGCTTCATGAAAATACGATGAAATTTTTCGAAGTAATCCAGGGAATTGTGATGGGAAGTAAGGTGCTCAATTTCAATACCTTGTGCCGCAAAAACATCCATTTGTGCACGAAGTTCATTTTCCACCTCGGTCTCCGTCATGTCATATTGAAAATCTCCGAAATCACGAAAATTACCAACATTATCAGGGTCATCGTCATACAAGGTCGGTACCTCTTGTTGTGATAAAACAGGGCTTCCTGAAGTCAGGGTGAAATGACATCCGATTTCTAACTCGGGAACTTCTTCTTTCAAATCTTTCAAGCGCTGCAATCTCCTGGCAGCGTCTGGACTATTGGCAAACGAGGCCACAGATTTTATAGGGCTATTCCTGACGGCATCTATGATACCATCGTCGATACCATCAATGGCACCGTAATCGTCAGCTGTGAATATTATTTTTGACATATGCGCGGGTTTTTAATGATCCTTAAACTACCTATAATTCCATTATTTGTCAAGACTTCCATCTTAAAGACTTTTGTGGCCCTGGTGTTAACGTTTACCGGCTACTGTTCTTTGGCTCAGGTGAACTATAGTGCCAGAGACGATTACAACCTGGAGGAGCTTAAAGAAGAGAACAAAAACATGATCATGGTACCTGAAAACGATGGTTTGGAATTAGCAATAAATCTGGCTCTCCGGCATTACCCGGAGCTTACGGGTCATCGGATCAAGCTGATTTACAGAGAAAAAGCCAGATACCCCATTACCGCAGGATATCCGGGACGTAATGTCCTGAAACGTCGCCGCAAGCATCGATACACGCTGATTTTGAGTCCAAATTCATTCGTTAAAAACCTCACTTTGAACAAGCAGGTGGCTGTAATTGGCCACGAAATGGCTCACTTTGTTTACTATACGGAAAGGCCCGCAATTGCAATGGCGTGGTGGGGTTTTCGCTACTTAATAAACAAGAAATTCCGATATCAATTCGAGCGTGAGGCGGATTATTCGGCTATTGATCATGGATTGGGGACCCAAATGCTAGGGCTTTCGATGTACATTTCCAGAAGTCAGGTAGAGGAGTACCTATCCAAAAAAGGTCTCCCGTCAACTGGCAACTAGTACCGATTGCCGGTATTCGTTAGGAGCCATATGGAACTGTTCCTTAAAATTTTTGATAAAAAGGGACTTGGAGTTGTACCCGGACTTATACATCACCTCGCTTATTCTCAACTCCGGATTCTCACGAAGCAATTCGCTTGCATGGTTGATTCGAAGGGTATTGAGGTATTCTCGAAAACTCTTTTGATAGCTTAGATGAATGGATTTAGAAATATCTCTGGTTGAAAAGCCCAACTTTTCTGATACCCTGACCAATGTGATATCCGCATTGGTGAAGTGTTGCTGACCCCACAAAAAATCGTCGACAGCTACCAGAACTTTCCTGTTGTAATCCTTCTCGTCGGCCGTAGGGACCTTTGGCCACTTACTCAATAACACCGGCTTCTTCAATGTCAATACCAACATGTAATCAACCATTACTATGAGTACCAAGAGAAAAAAGACCTTATAGACCAGATACAAAGAAGCATTGTTCAAGTCAGCGTCCAGCAGCAAAAAGATATAGGAACTCACCATTAAACCGTAGCATATGACTGGTACCAGAAGAAACCTGTTGACCTCTTTTTTGAGCTCTGCCAGCTGTAGAAATCGAAATGCGAGCACCACATAAATGAGATTGTGCCCATAGAGCAAAATCCTGTATAACGACAAATTGACCATCGGCCACTGTGCCAAGGGCAAAAGCGCAGGATGGTAAGCTATTGAAGGAATCAGTAAGAAGAGAAAATGCAGGCCGTGCAAAGGTCTCGCAGGCGCGCCAGTGAAGTACTTGACTGCAAGGAATAAAATGGGTCCGTAGCTAGCGAGCAGGAAAGAGGACGTCCGAAAAACGAAAAAACCTATTTTGGCACTCAATACATCGACTGCTGCAAGCAGCGCAAAATGAAGCCCGAGTATGAACAAGAAGGCACCGAGCCATCTCATTCCCCAATGGCCCTTCACTTTCAAAAGCAGGTAGCCTCCGAACAACAACAGGTGCGAACAAACTACAAATTCAAGTATACTGATACCAACCGGATTCGTCATTGCATTAGATACCGCTCACGTCAAGGATTCCCTTACAAAAAAAGTTCAATTACATGAAATTGAACCTTGTATAGCTGCGCACCCTCCTATTTTCCCGCTCAAACTGACATATAGGAATGAATAGAAAAGAATTTGTATCAAAGTCGGGCGCGGCGGCCCTTATTGCGTCGCTGGGAGTTGGACCGCTATTATCGGCATGTTCCAACGATGATGACGCACCAGCTCCGGAAGAGGCATTGACAATTGACCTAGGTGCATCACCTTTCGATGTACTTAGCACCGAAGATTCCTGGGTCCTTCACCCGACCGAGGATCTGCTACTTGTGAATATTGGTGGCGCCATAAGCATGTTCTCCAGTCGATGCCCCCACAACTCGTGTTCGCGGGATTGGACTTTTCGCGGCAGGCAATTTATCTGCGGATGCCACGGATCAACTTTCGAGAACAATGGCGCCTTGGTCTCCGGGCCCGCGACAAGGGGTTTAACCCGACGGAATTTCACTCAGGATGGCAATATTTTGACTTTGGATTAATAAAAAGTTATACTACTTAGGTCCTAAGCGGATGGAAGTGTTTACTTGTAACATGAAACACTCCTCCGCTCCTTTTTTTTCAAGGGTCCTGTTATTTTTCATGGCACTGATTCTCCTGATCGGTTGCCGCAATGAAGATCCGGAGATTGAAGAGTTTGTGGTAATTCCCGACCCGGATCCGCAAATAAGACTCGTGTCAAACGCTGGCAGCGAGAGAATTCAAACGGCTGTTGACCATACATTTGACATTTGGGAAGATAAGTTGCTGCTATCGGCCTCCATCAGGGTCAATGTCATCTTTATAGCAATTAGCCCGGGTTTTCTCGGCAGGGCCATCCCCAACGGTCACAAGAATTTCCCAAACGCCCAATATCCGGAGGTGTGGTATCCCTCCTCCCTGGCAAAGCAACTGGCTGGAGGAGATTTGAACCCTGATGACAATGACATGGACATCCTTATCGATGGAACAAGAAACTGGTATTTTGGTACCGATGGGCTTCCCAATACCGGGCAATACGATTTTGTAACGCTATTGCTTCATGAAATAGGTCATGGCTTAGGGCTCGGAACGTTGGCAGGTATTGAAGGACGGGAAGGGGCGTTCAGTATTCAGCCGGAATTAGGCCTTTTCACGCCAAGTTTTGATGTTCCTGAACTACAAAACTTACCCACTGTCTTTGACCTATTCCTACAAAATAATGACAGTGAGTTGCTTACCACCGCCTACCCCAATCCCTCAGAAATACTGGGGAAAGTGTTTGTCAGCGATCAGGTATTTTTCGCAGGGCAAAGAACACTGGTTATTAATGGGACTCCAGCCAAAATTTACGCACCTGACCCCTTTCGGGACGGCTCATCCATATCTCATCTGGATGAGCGATTGTACAATGATAGCCCCAACGCCCTCATGACCCCTTTTCTCTCCGAGATGGAAGTGAACCATGACCCGGGACCGCTGACGCTTGCTATTTTAGAGGATCTTGGATGGTCTTTGAAATAGTGCACGCATATCTTACCTGGCGACACACTAACTTTATGTTCCAAACTTAGCGCTATGAAACAGTTCATACTTCTTGCATGCCTTTCTTTAAGTATTTCGATTTCTGCCCAAAAACAACAAAAAGCACTACTTGACGAAATCGACGCTGACCTTGAAAAATACGCGATCGCTGCCCAGCAAATTTGGGAACTAGCGGAATTAGGCTACCAAGAGGTAGAGTCTTCTAAAATTCTTCAGGAATTGCTAAGAAACGAGGGATTTAATATAGAAAGCGGAGTTGCAGGTATCCCTACTGCATTTGTTGCCACTTACGGTTCGGGAAAACCGGCCATCGGCGTTATGGGGGAATTTGATGCTTTACCTGGACTTTCGCAAAAAGCTGTGCCCTACAAGGATCCGGCCATTGTTGACGGCTCTGGGCACGCTTGTGGGCACCATCTATTTGGAGTTGCATCTGCAGCAGCGGCAATCGCAGCGAAAAACTGGCTTTTAAAGTCCAAAACTCGCGGCACCATTAAATATTTTGGCACACCGGCAGAAGAAGGCGGATCCGGTAAGGTATACATGGTGAGAGCTGGATTATTCGATGGTATGGATGCGGTTCTACATTGGCATCCATCTGGGATTAACGGTGCGAATCCAGCCACGACTCTGGCCAATAAGACGGGAAAATTTCGCTTCTACGGGGTTTCAGCGCACGCCTCTGGTGCTCCGGAGCGAGGACGTTCTGCTCTCGACGGTGTTGAAGCCATGAATCACATGGTCAATATGATGAGAGAGCACACTACGGAAGATACGAGAATACATTATGTTATCACTCGCGGCGGCCGGGCGCCGAATGTCGTACCCGATTTTGCGGAGGTATACTACTACGTTCGTCATCCGGACCCATCAGAAGTGAAATCACTATGGAACAGGCTTGAAAATGCAGCTAAAGGTGCAGCATTGGGCACGGATACCGAGGTTAAAGTAGAAGTGACAGGCGGCGTGTATAATATCCTCGTCAATGAACCCCTGCAGCAGATGGTTTACAAAAACCTACAAACGGTGGGCGGAATGACGTACACGTCCGATGAACAAGCCTTTGCTGAAAAAATCTCGGAAACGCTAGGGAAAAATGCGTTGCCTTTGGCCAGTGCTTCGGAAATTGCACCCTACGAAACCAAGGTCGTAAAGGCTTCGACCGATGTTGGAGATGTGAGCTGGGCAGTTCCAACAGCCGGGCTAAATGCGGCCACCTGGGTTCCCGGCACAGCCGCTCACTCCTGGCAAGCCGTAGCCTGCGGGGGAACTTCCATAGGGACAAAGGGAATGGCGATTGCAGCAAAAACGCTGGCCATCAGCATGCAACAATTAATAACAGATGCTAAACTTCGAAACGCAGCCATGGAGGCTTTTCAAAACGGACGTGGGAACGACTTTGAATATGAAGCGCTTATTGGAAATCGGCCTCCTGCACTCGATTATCGCCAGTAACGCCCCCTACAAGAGCCAACACCATCCAATTTATTACGTAAACCGTTCATAGATAATTTTTCCAGGTTCTGCGCGTTTTTTACAGGTCAGGTCGACAATTATTTGTCCTGTAGATGTGAAGAATTAGCTTGTAACCGGATTAGAAATCATGAAAAAGAGCTGGCTAGTAATAATATTGTCATTGGTGATTTTTTCACAGGGGTTTTCCCAAAAGATCGCCAGCAAGATCGATGAGTTGACATATGCCTGGGACATTGAGGCTGAAAAGCTCTCTGGGTATGAGGGTCTGATCGAATTCTGCAATAATGACGAATACCGATTTTCAACTATCGATCTCCTAAAAGAAATTCATCATTACGATTCATTACTTTATAAAACATTACTCAAGGCGAAAAGGCGCCACCACAACTCCGAAATCAGCAGGACACTGAAAGACATTGAAGAATTTGAGAAGAAGTACACCACTAAGAATTTCATCCATTTTCTTCACGATGATTGCAATGAAAGTAAGGACCTGGAGTTACACAGTGCCACACTAAGAAATGACTCTGGTGTGGGTTCTTACGACAACAGAGTTTATGTGCTTGAAGTAGAGTTGGGGAGATATGTGCATCATATCACCAAGAAAATTGATCAAATAAGGGAGCACGTCCACCACCTTTACAATCAATAAGGTTCAAGGAAACAGAAAAGGATATTCCCTCCTAAGGCTTTCCCATCGCGATTGAACGAGTATTTCTTTTAATTGCAAGGGGTCCATCCTTTGAGCTTCGGCCAATTGCTTCTCAGCCGAATGTCGATCGCCTGATCTCGCATAGAGCATGGCTCTTTGCCATTTGAACCAAACCGCTTCCGGATAAATCATGAGGTTGAGATCATTGACAAACAGCCCAAGATCCAGCCTATTCAACTGCTCTGCTTTTTGACCTAAGCCGTAGAGGAACGCCGCTAAATGATTAAGCAAGCGTTCATTCAAATAAGCCCTTCGACCGGCCCCTGATGCTTTCTTCTGCAAGGCCGTAATTTCCTTCTTCCACCATGATTGCGTGTAAATAGTGGAATCCTTACGATCGTTGATGATGAATTTTTCTGATTCGTTCAAAGCGGTATTTAATTTGATCTGCTCTCTTTCTTCAAATAGCAGGTCACGCTCATCGGCTTTCTTTATTTTCTTAAGCGTCTTGTTGGCAGCCAACTCCAGGGACCGTACTTCGACCTGTTCATCATATCCGGGGTAATTGCGTCTAATCTCCGCTAATTGACGTTCGGCCTCCCAGGAGTCGATTTTCATTAAAGAATCAACCTCTTTAAGACGAGTGCCTACATAATGATCCGTGGAAGCCTGGCCTAGCGCAACCTTCATCCAGGCCATTGTTTTTCTGAATTCTGAAGCTGGAGGCCATTGATGAGCTGCTTCATAGATGATGAGAAAATTAGTTATTCTACGCTGCTGAAGTTGCCGGTCCCACAGCCGATGCTCTCGATAGTTAAAATCCTTATTCCCAACAATACCAACGTATTTCAAGGCGTGGCCTTCAGGCGGAAATGCAACGGTATAGTGATTTTTTGGCCCTGCCACGGCAATAACGCCATCGACCTCTCTGTTGTTCGCCGCTAAGTACTGCGCACACCGGCCTCCTCCGGAGAAGCCACTAGTAATAATTGCGTCTTCATCCAGTCGGAATCTGCGCTTGGTATCCACTCTCAATGCTGCATAGGCCTCCTCACCGAGGCGTAAAGGTCCATTGCGGGCATTGTTGGATCCTACCAGGATAAACCCGTATTCTTCCGCTAACCGGTGATATCGTTGCACCGGCAATACCCCCCTAGCTGCGGGTTCAAAGAAGTAAACAATTGGCCAGTTCCGGGAATCGTCGTACGCACTTGGCAAGTACACTGCATAAGACTGGTCAGGCGCAACTTTGCACTTTACTGTATCAACGACTTTTCCTCTCGGAAGGTCATACCCCACCTGAGCCAAGAGACTCAGGCCTGACACAAAACCGACTATAAATAGACTGCATTTAAGCCATAAACGACGAGTATATGTGGCTACAAAATCTCCAATTTGGGCCATAGTTTGAATAGAAAGTAGGTGGCGGCGCCAAAACCCACTAGCATAAACAATCCAAGTCCAATATTCCCATATACAAAATTACCGATGGAGAAAAGAGCCAAGTAAATGGCTAAACACCCGAGGAAAACACATAGTAAGCCATAGGGCACGTCCCACCTCTTTTCAGTATCTGCATCACCCATTTCATCTGTAATTTTTCTCCACCCAGGACCTCCTGGCCTGATAAGTTTACAGAAATTTATCAAGTGCTCAGTACTTTCGGGTTTAGTGGCATAAGTTGTGACAATCCATGCGACAGTGGTAATGACGATCGCAACCATCAACTTCATGGTCGGGCCGTCCAGGATGTTATTAGCAAACATGGAATCTGGTAGTACGAGAGTAAACAGGATAGCTACGACTGCTGCCACAAACATGGCTACAATCTCTGTCCAGGCATTGATCCGCCACCAAAACCATCGCAACAAATAAATCGCCCCGGATCCGGCGCCGGATAAAAGCAAAATATTGAAGGCCTGTGTAGCATTTTGTAAAAACGTAAGTGAAAATGTACCCGCAATAACCATCAGAACAACAGTGGTCACCCTACCAACGAGCACGAGCTCCTTCTCCTCCGCCTCTGGTTTCACAAAACGTCGGTAAAAGTCATTGACAATATACGACGACCCCCAGTTGAGATGAGTGCCAATTGTAGACATATAGGCGGCGATCAAAGAGGCAACAACCAGTCCAAGCCAGCCCGGCGAAAGGCGTGTCAGCATGGCTGGGTAGGCCGTATCATGGCCTAAATACTGTTGGTCTATCGACGGGAATTCAGCCTTTATGGATTCTAAATCAGGGAAAACAATTAATGATGCCAGCGCCACGATGATCCAGGGCCAAGGGCGTAGTGCGTAATGCGCGAAGTTGAAAAATAAGGTTGCACCGATGGCGTTCTTTTCATCTTTGGCGGACAACATCCTTTGCGCAATGTACCCACCGCCACCAGGTTCTGCACCTGGATACCAGACCGCCCACCATTGGACTGCAATGGGTATAATTAAAAGTGGGATAAAGACCGAAGGATCACTAAAAGACGGAATAATATTAAGCTTTTCCTGTAGCGCAGGGTGCGTGAAGATGGCATTCAGACTACCTACTTCAGGCTGTTGAACTGCTACATAAGCAGCTAACACCGCACCGAACATCGCGATACCATATTGGAAAAAATCTGCCCATATCACACCCTTTACTCCTCCAAGGGCGGCATAAATAACAACTCCTATACTTGCGTAGATAACGGTAGCTGTCGGAGGTAATCCAAACATGACCGCCGCGATTTTAATAGCAGCTAATGTCACCGATCCCATAATCAGACAATTGATGAGGACGCCAAGGTATAATGCTCGAAAGCCTCTGAGAAAGGAAGCAGCCTTGCCTGAATATCGCAATTCATAGAACTCCAGGTCCGTCATCACCTGAGACCGTCGCCATAATTTCGCATAAATAAAGACAGTAACCATCCCTGTGATCAGAAATGCCCACCAGGCCCAGTTCTTAGCTACACCATCTTGTCTGACCATACCTGTAACCAGGTTGGGAGTATCTGCAGAGAATGTACACGCCACCATGGAAACACCCAGAAGCCACCAGGGCATTTGCCTGCCGCCCAGGAAAAACTCGCTTGTATTCTTGCCAGCCGTTCTGGAAGCTTGCCATCCGATAAATAGAACAATGGCAAAAAAACTTGCCACAACAACCCAGTCAATATTCGACAGTATCATTATTTAAGTTTTGGTTGGTACAATATCATTAAGCGCCTTTGGCTATTGGAATCGAATCACGTTCTTCAAGATGCTCTCGAGCGTGCCCGGCAGCTCCCAAAACCGCCATATTCCGACTATCACTGCTGGAAATACGCAAATCAATTCGCCCTTTATAAGCATCCATTACTGCTTCCTCGAAGTTCCTTTTCACAGGATTTAAAAGTAAGTCGCCGGCGTTGGCCACGCCACCAGAAAGAATAATAGCCTCTGGATCAAATATCGCAGCCATATCTGCCAAGCCAAGCCCCAATTTCCTTCCTGTATATTCGAAAGTTTTCAATGCCAACTCATCTCCCTCGGCAGCAGCTTGCGCAATATAATCACAACGTTCATAAGCCTGAGGGTTTTCAATATTTCCTCTCTTCCATACCAGAATATCCCGCATAGTACGAACAATCCCTGGTGCTGAGGCATACGTCTCAAGGCATCCGTGTCTGCCGCAATTACATAGCCTTCCCTCCCGGTCAATAATTATATGACCGATTTCACCAGCGGCACCGTTTGACCCTGTCACCAACCTGCCATTCGCATAAATTCCGCTTCCTACACCCGTACCCAAGGTAATAACAAGGAAGTCATCGCACCCCTGAGCTGCCCCAAAATACTTCTCTCCCTTGGCTGCCGCATCACCATCGTTTAACAGGAATGCCGGCACTCCAAAAAGATCTGAAGCAAATGCAGCAACTGGAAGATTGTCACCCCAGGTCATCAGATTGTAAGCCTCCTCTATGCAACCTGTGCGTTGATTACCCTTGGGGGCACCTATGCCCACGCCAATGAGTTCAAGTCTGGTTGGAATTATCTTTTTTCTTACTTCGCTGAACAACACCTCCAGGTATCGTTCTAGGGAAGAATATCCCCTGGTCGGTATACTACCACTGAAGCGTAAGTTCCCTTTTGAATCAATCAGACCATATTTGGTTCTGGTCCCACCTATATCTATGCCTAGAATTCCTGTACGCATATTTCTGATTTTTCCTTAATAATGATACCTGACAAATGCCTCAATAGCTTCGTATTCTGTAAGACCTAACTCATCGTAGAGCAAGGCTGTGGTCTTATTGCGATCTTCTGCTCGCTGCCAAAATTCTCGTTGGTCGCTACCTGGAAACACCGGAGTATCCTTTTGTGATTGATGCTTGAAAATAGCCTTTCGCTTTTTCATCAAATCTGATGGACTAATTGGAATAGCCATTTCAATTTCATCGATTGGCCACTCTTGCCATGCTCCCCGGTACAGCCACAAATAGCAATCATCTAACCAGGTTGCGTTTTCGTTCTTCAACTCTTTCAGGGTCTGAAGAATCGCATCGAGACAAACCTTGTGCGTGCCATGTGGATCCCTCAGATCACCCGCCGCAAATATTTGATGAGGCTGTACCTCCTCCAATAGTTTCCTTGTAATGGCTATATCTTCTTTTTGTAACTGCCCCTTTTCGACGTGCCCCGTTTCATAAAATGGTAAGTTCAAAAAATGGACATGTTCATCGTCAAGACCACAAAACCTGGCAGCACTGGCTGCTTCACCTTTCCTAATCAGACCCTTGATAGTTCTGACAATGGGGATATCGGCCTCTCCCTGTTTTTTGGTGCCAAGTGAGGCCTTTACCTCTTCTCGAAGTTTACCGGTAAGTGAGGGGTCAGCCCCGGTTTCCTGCAAAAAGTCCAAAGCAAAATCTGCGAAACGCAACGCGTCATCATCAAATACCGCTATGTTCCCGGAAGTCTGGTAGGCCACATGCACATCATGCCCCTGTTCAACCAATCGTAAAAAAGTCCCTCCCATGGAAATAACATCATCATCAGGGTGCGGGCTGAAAATTACGACTCGCTTTTTGGCGGGCAATGCTCGTTCCGGTCTGTTCGTATCGTCTGCCTTAGGTTTCCCTCCCGGCCAACCTGTAATTGTGTGCTGAAGCGAGTTGAAAACTTTTATGTTCAGGTCATGCCAATTTCCGTAATAGACAATCAAATCCCCCAGATCATTGAGTTTGTAGTCGTCTTCGGTCAATTTCAGGATTGGTTTACTCAATTTCTGACTCAGCCAGATAACCGCCTTCTTTGCCTGCTGATCATCCCAATCGCAGAGAGAAACCACCCAAGGTGTCTTAATTCTCGTCAATTCGCCGGAGCTGTTCTCGTCGATTAATACTTCGACGTTTCCATGATTTTGAAGAAAGGTTGCGGGAATTTGCTTGGTGACCGGTCCCTCCACCGCTTGTTGCACTATTTGTGCTTTCTTCTCTCCCCAGGCCACTAAAAATATCTTCTTGGCCTTGAAAATACTCCTTATACCCATTGTAATAGCACGCCTGGGCACCAACTCCTCCCTTACAAATTCGCGAGTCGCATCAGCTATGGTCAAAGGATCAAGCTTAACCAACCGGGTCAATGAATCGGCATGAGAAGGAGGCTCATTGAAACCAACGTGACCCGTACGTCCAATACCCAGCAGTTGGATATCTATACCCCCATATGCATCAATTTTCTCCTCGTATTCCCTACAGAATGCCCCCACCTGCTCAAGAGGCAAGGTGCCATCAGGGATGTGCACGTTTTCCGGAAGAATATCTACATGATCAAACAGATGATGGTGCATGAAGTAGTAGTAGCTCAATGAGGATTCCTTCGTCATTGGATAATACTCATCCAAATTGAAGGTCACTACATTACTGAAACTAAGACCCTCTTCCCTGTGCATTCTCACCAGCTCTTTATAAACATGTATCGGTGAAGCCCCTGTAGCCAAGCCCAGCACCGCTTTCTGATTTATTTCTTGCTTTGATCTAATAAGACTGGCAATCTCATTAGCTATACGAATACATGCCACCTTCTCACTGGCATATATACTAACCGGAAGACGTTCAAGGGTCTTGGAGGATTCATCAATTGCAGGAGTCATCATTCTATTTTTTTTTCAAAGGAAATCAGCTTTCCGGGTAAAAACAAGTGTTTTTCTAAAAAGTGTGTTCGAACACACTACATTTTTGTACGAACACACGATATTTTTTCAATTAAGCAAGAGTTTAATAAATTAGCGGTCAATCCACTCCTCATGGCAGACAAAAAGATCACCATCAAGGACATTGCGAAAATGGCCAATGTATCCCCCGGCACCGTGGATCGGGTCATTCACAACCGCGGCAAAGTTTCGGAAGACAAAAAACAAAAAGTAGATGAAGTCCTTCAACGAATAGATTATGAACCCAATTTGATTGCGAAGACATTAAAGAAAAATCGAACATATCGTATTGCCATACTGATGCCTGATCCTTCCCGTGACAAGTACTGGGAGCGGGCTTTAAGGGGTATAGAGAAGGCTGCTAAAGATTTCGGATCTTTCGGCATTATCATTGACCATTTCTACTTCCAACCTGCTAGTATTAGTTCTTTTGAGTCCGCCACAACCCAAATTCTCCTACAAAAACCTGCAGGCGTACTCGCTGTGCCCATGTTCATGGGTGCAGCTGAAAATTTCTTCAAAAAATGTGTGGAACTTGCTATTCCTATTGTCACCTTCAATACGCACCATGAAAGTGGTCTACCCTCATGTTTCATTGGCCAGGATCTTTTTCAGAGTGGTCGGGTAGCGGCAAACCTTATCAGCATGACTCAACCATTTACGGGTAGGATTCTGCTAATTCACATTGATGAAACGCCTGACAATACCTCACATGTCTTTGAAAAGGAAAAAGGTGTAAAGAGCTTTCTGCAAGAAAGGGGTTATGATATGGGCTTAGTAGAAAGCTATCAGTTCTTTCATGGGAATGGCAGAGCGGTCATAGAAAACCTTCAAAATGAAATTGAACTAGATCAGAATATTTCTGCCGTCTTTGTTAGCACTTCCAGAGCCTATGAAATAGCTACTACCGTCAAGAGGCACTGCGAAGAAGCAATTATTGTAGGTTACGATCTTATCAAACAAAATGTCGAGTTGGTAGAAGCTGGAGCGATCACTTACCTAATTGATCAAAACCCTTTCGAACAAGCATACCTGGGAATATCTCGATTCTCAGATTATTTCGTATTCCAAAAAGAATTGGGAAAGGAGGACTTGCTACCACTCCACGTGACTTTCAGGGAAAATATTCAATCAGTCATCGATAATAAGATGTAGTTCGACGCACCTCGAGATTGCTAGAGTTCCTGACTCCCCCTTTTCAATACTTCCTCAGCATTCTCTTTCCTAATCTGATGAATAAAGGATGCATCTTCCTGCTCAACCTTGACTGCTTCTTTCAAAATATCCAAAATCCGCTGCGACGGCAAAACGACCACCGCTGCATCATCCGCGTAAATATAGTCTCCTGGCACCACCCTGATACCAGCAAGGGCAATGGGCATATTTACAGCGGTTGGCACCACAGTTCCTCCACCCCAGCTTACAGCCTTCCCTTTGCAATAGGTACCAAAATCGTAATTCTCTAATTCGTCAAAGTCCCTTAAGCGACCATCTGTGATCAGCCCGTTCAATCGATGATTTTGAAGGCGTGAATGCTTCGTTCCACCCCCCATGGAAACATCGGAATAACCATTGCTAGCCATCACAAGTACTTTTCCTTCCCCCTCACCATTCAAAGCCTGGTAAAAGAGTCGAGCATAATTATTAGCCGCTGCACTATCCAAATCTTCTCTTACGGGCAAATAGTTCATTGTAACCGCTTGACCGAAAACAACTCTACCAGGGGTTGGGCTAACCAAATCAAGTACATGACATTTGTGACTGTATATTCTTCCCATGGCATCGACCAGAGAGGCAGATTTGATCTTTGGTAAAAGGTGGTCAATTTCTTTCATGGTATTGTGTGCTTTTTGACGCGATACAAATGGTAACCGGAGTTAACTACGAAATGAGTTAAGAGATAGGGGTTTAAATAGGAAATCATCCGAAAAACCCATCAAATACTGGGACCAACATGATAGACCTTTGCAACGGCTGCCCCTTCTCGCCAAACAATATTGTACTTAATTGTCCAGCTTTTCGGGGTTGGAAGTCCCTGTGCGTTTGTGCCTGGTCCTATTCCCAAATCTATTGTTCCGTTCTGATCACCCTCTCCAATAGACTCACTCTTAATCCTTCCAACTATATCAGCCCATCCGCTAACTGTTCCCGGCTTACCAAAATCACTTTTGTGTCTATCCCAGGAATCCATTCCTTGGACATCACTAATCTGCACTTTTGGAACCGGTTCATACCCTCCCATGCTGAAACCGAGTTGGGAGGCTCCAAGCTTTTCCGTACCTGACTTGGTTTTAGGGGTAGATCCGGCTCCCTTAGCTGCCTGTTCGGAGTGTGTAGTACTTGCATGGTCGCCTTGCCTTACCTGTTGTCCGCCACTAGCGGCTCCAGCGGCTCCCGAGGCTTTCTGTTCCTGAACTTGGGGAAATCCCGCTTGTGTTAGGTCATACTTCTCCGAGGCTATGGCCTTTCGCATTAAGTCAGCTTTTGATAGGCCTCCCTTGTTCTTTTCAAGGTCTGCCTGAGCCTCTGTATCGGCTCCTATCTTGGAAATGGTGTCAAAAACCTTCTGTCCACGAACAAAGACTCCTTGCACCGGGTTTCTTTGCCCAAGATTGTCCGAAATGGATGCGCTGAATTCCGATGGTTCAGCAGCGGACTTAGATTTCTTGTTGCCACGGACTTTGCCTCTCCACATTCTAACAAGATAACTCCGTTTCATCAAATTCGAGCGCTTAGATATATAAGAATTAGCACTACTGAGAAACGGTCCTACGATGCTAAACATCTCAGATTGGTCTCCCTGGAGGGGTTTGGCGGTGAAGATTTCTAGAAAAAGCAAGTTTCAAGTAGTTGCTTCTTGCAAAATCTAGTTAACCCCTACCTCTCTCTAAAACTATTGAAGGACTTTGAGGAAGCGATTAGTCCGCGTGACAAAGTGAATGAATTAGCCAGACACCCGACTAAGCATAATGATAAGTTGTGAAAGCATATAAAAAGAAAAACCCCCTGAAATTCAGAGGGTTACCTAGTAGCGGGAGGAGGACTCGAACCTCCGACCTTCGGGTTATGAGCCCGACGAGCTACCAACTGCTCCATCCCGCGATTTGAGAAGTCAAAATTATATACAGCGCCAACATTTTCCAAGACATTACGCCAGTGTTAACAAAAAAAGCCCGCTTCCGCAGGCTTTTTTTGTTGCAATTGAAATACGTTTATCGTCCTCCTTTAATAATTATAACCCGTTGTGAGTTCCATGAGTATTCTTCGTTGAAGAGTTTCAGTAAATAAAGGCCTCCACTTAGTTCTCTTGTATCCACTAGTATTTCATCCTCACCTCTCCTGAAGGCACCTAGCTTCACAATTCTTCCGGACTGATCATACAAGCTCCATTCCAACTCGTCTTTCACCGGGTTTTCCAGGCGAATAGCAAATTGCTTATCGCTCGGGTTAGGGTAAATTTCATACTGCTCTCCCGGATCGAAATAAGCCGTCTTAACACCTGTTACGGTTTCAGGAATGGTATAATCGATAGTATTAGTAGCCACCTGATAGATTTCTTTGTTCAAATCATCTTGGATAAATGTGACTATTCGAAGTTCAACAGTCTCACCAGAGTTGCCTATAATACCATTTATCTCCCAAGGGTCCGTATCAGTAGAGACATCTATGATATCTCCATTGGCAGGAATTGCTCCTAGAGTTCTTCCTTCAGTACTTGGCAAAATGGCCCTGAGAACATTTTTATAAGTCACAGGTTCATCCTCGGTTCCTTCAACAGGTCCGGAATCTATCATGGTAGCATCCACTTCACTTTGCAACACAAAGAAGCGAATAGACAACTCAGCATTACTTGGCAGCCTGGAGACCGCCGGTTGAGCAACATATCGCGCATTGAGACTAAGTAAACCATCCTCGATTACCGCATCCTGCAACGTAATCGTAAATTGTGAGGCGTCCAGGGTGCTGTTGGCTATTTCATCCCGTGTCAAGCCGTACAGTCCATCAATTGTTTCATCCTCTCTATCTCCAAACAATTTTGTACCTGCCAAAACCGCTCTCGGCACTTCCTCTATTGAATATGAGGAAACTCTTGAATTTACACCCGTAGGTCTTGAAGCATGTAATTGATCCTCAGCCTGATTGGTGTTTTCCAGGTCTGTGAAATAATTAACCCAGATCGCCTCATTGGAAAGTGAATTCTGGCCACCATCAGTCAGCACGCTATTCAAATCCTCATTACCTCGATTACTGGTGACGGAAAGTGTGGACGAGAAAGTTTCTACAAGCGTCACTTTCTCACGACTGAATAACGTGAAGTTATCAAAGGCAAATCCCTCAGCATCTTCACCGGCTTCATCCTTCGCACCTGCCCTACTGCCTATAGCGAAACGGAATCGAACATTTTCAGGATTACTTATGATTCCTCCAGTGAGTGCATGAACACCGTTTCTCCAAATCTCACCAGCATCTTCTCCAGCCCAGCCGTACTGGTTTGGATTAGAATTTAGCCCACCTGGAGATGCGGTAATCGCCTCTGTATTGTACCATTGTCGGCCTGTTGTCAAACTTCCTAACGTATTCCAGGTCGCACCGTCATCTCCTGAGAATTGGAATACCACACCATCCCCAACGTTGATCAGGTCTAGATAGTAGTCAAAAGCCACAGCAGGTCTGGTCAAATTTCTTATATCAAACGCAGGCGAGTATACATATGAAACTTCACTTGCTCTATAAGTGCTATCTGCATCAGTCACCCAAATAATTGAACTTCCACCATCTGCATCAGTAGCTATCTCATCACCATTTGGAGTCGTATTTTCCCAGGAGGATCCGACTAGCACCCTCTGCCCATCCTGAACTGTTCCAGAATTATCCCGATCTTCTTCTGCAAACCATGACGCCAAATTGCCATCATCGAAGGTAATAATTGTATCGGCAGACAAGACGACCAACGGCAGAATATTGAAAGGTCTATCTACAGCTTTAATACAACCACTTGTTGAAGTAGTGGTCATAATCGCCGTGTAGGCACCAGCTGATAAATTCCTTGTAAATGTAGAATTCAACAAACCAGACCCGTCTCCACCAGGCAATACACTAGTAAACACTTCGGCACCAGATGCATCTTGAACTGAGAAGGTGATATTATCGATTGTCGCGTCAGACAGGCCACCAAAATCTAACACTTGGAAAGTAGTGCTACTGTTGGCAGTAATATTGCCGATCCTAAAGTCAGGTTCTGGCGTTGCTCCAATTGTGATACTTTCTGAAATCACATCGGAACATCCAGTCACATCATTTAGCACTGTAATCTCGAATGACGTAACACCAGAGAAATTCTCGTCGATTTCAATAGAGAAGTTATCTGATTCAGTTCTGGTCGTGCCATCTATTACCCAGGTAACGGTAAAGTTGTCTTCTGTCAAAGTATCAAGATTGGTCACAGAAATCTCCGCGGTGATACCGTTTCCACAAGCCTCAAGTATATTGATATTACTTGTTCCGTTGCTGTAGGATTCAAACAACGGAACAGGGAAGACATCCACCTGACGCAGAGGGCTTTCGCACCCATCAAAGCTAGGATCGATTGTAGAGTCAATGGTCTGCGTAATAAATACTGTCGAATCCCTACCGTTGGCCGCACTATCTAACGAAAACGGCAACTGACTTGCTGACCCACCTAGAATACTCAACTCAGTGGTCATGTCATCAGCATACACGGTGTAAAAGTCTCCAGTTCCGGCGAAGGTTATCTGCAGTTGCGTATTGTCTCCTTCATCACAGAAAGGTCCCGGATCGGTAATGTTCACAGAATCCGGTAATGCCCGCACGTTTATAGTGACAATAGTAGTGTCACTATGAGCCCCTTCATAAGGAAGCCGTCCAAAGTCGGAAACACCCTGTGTTGTTACACTTGTTGTATCCGTAGTTTGCACCACTTTGACCGTATAGACGCTATCTCCGGAAGTCGACCCAAGCCCTAATTCATCTATTTCCGTCTCAATTTCAGCCACAGACTCGCCTGTAGACCCATCCGCAAGCTCTTGGTGTATGACGTTATTATTCACGTCAAGGTATGTGAATATTGCATTGCCTTCCCCGGTCATTGTCAAATCCTCTACAGTTTCTCCTTCACAATAGTAGAAGTTCGTAGTTCCCGTCGGTGCCGAGGGACGTGCTTTAATGTTGAAGAGAATAACCACACCATTCGAAACACAACCGCTAAAGAATTCATCCCCACTGGCATCTTGCGCAATATTTGTTACTTGCTCCAGATAGATATGCAAGCTGTCATCGCTGGTAAATCCTACCAGACCCAACGCCTGAGCTGTCACAGTTTCACCAGAAGTCACCTGCGCAAGTCGATCTCCCTGGGCGTTGGAATTGTACCAGTTGAATTCGTGTGTGACCTGGCTGACAGAACTTGTATCAGGACTGGACGTTGCATCAGTTGTAAAAGCGGCATCCGTGAAACCATTCAACACCGCCGTAAATTCTACCGCAGCCGTCAATTCAGTTGCATCATAGAATAGCTCAAAATCAACTGAATCCGTATTTCCGGCCGTCACAGAAAATACATTTGTACCACCGTCCAAGCTTATTTGAGGCTCGTCGGAGGATGGATACACGGTCAAAGCAATAAGTGTAGCGTCACTTTCACAGCCCGGGAAATCGGTAGTAGTACTTGCTCCTCGCTTTTGAGTCACCCAGTAATAATAAATACCAGCAGTACCATCCGTATCATCATCTGTCGTATACGCCTGCGTGGTAGTGGTAGCGCCACTGGCACTCTGATAGGCAGTTGTTACATTCAATATGTCAACATTTCTCAAGGAAGTACTTTGAACTATTTCAGCATCACTGCCATCGTCCTCGAAGGTTAAGTCACCATCATCCGCGTACCAGTGATAATCCCCGTCTGAACTTACGTTGTTCGTGGTGATAGCTCCAATCGCCTCTGACTGACAAGTAAAGTACTCGGTGAAGAAAATGTTATTAGTTAGATCGTTTTCCTGATCAATAACATCTTTCACTGCCTCGGTGAATACCGCCAATTCGATTTGTGTGGTGTCAGAAACTGCACCCCGGAATGCGTCTGCATTTCCATCCCCTAGCGCAAATGTGCTATCCTCTGTGACATACAGTACGAAAATGGTAGTATCGCCCGCAGTTCCTCCGGAGAAGATGTCGTTTGACCAATCGATCGTACCGCTGTTGAACCAGGTAGTGTCCGACTTGTCTTCATCAATCAACACAAAGTGTGCTCGATTGTCAGAGATATCATTTGTCAAAGTCACATCACTGACAACATCTCCATCACAATATTCAAAGAGGTAGGAGCTACCAGCACTGGTGCTCAAATTTTCCTCGTTCACGCTATTGTCATCGATCGTAACCTGAGGATCTTCCGGAACATTGTATATTTCAATTTGCACCTCTCTTCTTGAGGAGATACAGCCATCGAAACTAGCACTAATGTCGGTGCCCGCATTGTTCAGCACGTTGCGATCCTCAATGTAGATGGTCTGTGATCCTGCTCCAGGATTATTACCGTTGTAAAGGTCATCCTTCAAGTTCAACGTTGTACCTGTAGCTATCGTCGATCCGCCAGTCTGCGTAGTGTACCATTCGATGGTACTGGAAATACTATTTCCACTAATTGCATCCAGTGAGTTTATAGCATCACTTGCGTTATCTAAGTCTCCGTCTACATACTCAAGAAGGTATACATCGGAATTCAGACCCCCACGATTGGTAAGGTCGCCTGCAACGATAGTTGGACTACTGGCATTTTCTATAACCTCAAAATCGTAATTCACAGCCGCAGGCTCGCAACTTCCATCGGTTAATGCACGGCCAGTGTAAACTATTCTGTAGTATCCTGCTGGAGATGTAATCGAGTTACCTTGTTGATCAGGATTGCCTGGATCAAAGGTGTTAAATTCAGTGCCTGTTGCTTCTGTGAAATCAAAAGAACTCTGCAAAGTAGTATATGTTCCATCGGAACCATAGTATTCTAACACGTATCCATTATCAATTGCTTCTGGACCGCTGGTATTGCCAGAGAACCCATCATAAACGTATATACTATCTACTAACGTAATAGGATCATCGTTCACACAGTATTGATCTTCCAAGCCCTCTAAGGAGGAACTCATAGTGATCTGAGGGTCGGGGAACAGATAAATCTCTATCGTATTGTTAACTGACAGGTCAGCATTGGTGGTAGCTGCATCGTCTGCAAGTATGTAAGCAACCAGTAAAGTATCTATTTCCGTTTGACTTGCTGCAGGAATAAGTGCCTCGGCAGCTGATGGGTCAAATGTCCAATCCGTATTTGTTGCAAATGTAGGAGTAGTCACATCCTGAGCAGGTCTGCCATTGGCTGTGCCATAAGTCAAGACACCACTACTACTAGCTATATTACCCCCCGCCGAGCGGTAAATACCCGCACTTCCAATGGTGGTTAACGCATCACCATCTTTTATATAATAGATTTCGATATCGTAGAAATTCGGATTGCCCACATCAGTATCAGAACCTGTATCCACACCGGAAGGGTTTGTGTTAATGACAAACGCCTGATCCCCCTCGTCTCTACAGAAATTCACATCTTGACTCACATCAAAGATCGTAACGATCGACGTGATGGACATTTCAGTAACAGACTCAAAGGTTGCTGTCACCCCAGAAGTGCTGTTGGTCCAACTGAAATCCACTTGATAAGAACCTTGGACAACAAGATTTGGTGTGAACGAGGTAGAAGCCAAATCTGTGGACGCTCCTGTAACGAAGGAAGTTCCTGAATTAACCTGAGGAGCACTGAAAGCGCCGCTTCCCGTCCCAGCGGTAACACCCAGATCCTGACCGGAAGGATTGGCCACACTTAACGTGGTTCCTGTAGTATTACCGATTGGGAATACCGTCTGCTGATTTGAGTTCTCAATTGAATCCAAGAAGGCTATAGAGTACTGAACGGAAGGCCCCTCGCTGGTCGTTCCATTGACAGCAGTCTCAGTGATATAGAAAGTATAAACTCCATTAATATCATTGGCACTGGCATCATAGTCTCCAGCGTTGGTTCCGCCCAAAGTCAACCCTTCATCAGCAAGGAAAACGTCTACCGTAGGGGAAAATGTGGTGGTTACATTAGTAAAAGTTGCCCCGGTAACGGGATCTGTCAAAGCCGCATCCCGGTAAATTGTAATCGTACTACCCGTACCAGGAGGATTTGTTATTGACGGGGTTATATCGACCGGCGTATCTGAAAATATATTAAACCCGCTCGATACGGTAGTTCTATATAATGCCACATCACCGTCAGTATCACCAGCGGTGCCAGTCGCATTCTCAGAAAGCCCCACTCTTCCTGCAAAGGTTCGGTTTATGGTTGTTGTTGTGGAAGTAGGTGCAGCATTACCTGCCAAATCCGCAACCTCGGTATTTGTGTTGGCATATGTAACCAAGAGATCCCCCTCTGCATTCGTAAAGTCCGCAACGGTCAAGAGAATATCCGTATCTCCTGCCCCATTGTCTGCTTGTGCGGAAACAGCGAGGTTATTTTGATCTTCATCTGTCACGGTAAAATCGGTCGGATTCGTTTCATTGGTGGTTACAGGTTCACTGAAGGAAACGATTATCTGCGTAGTACTTGAACCATTGATTACAGCAGAAATGGTTGTTGTCGGTGCTGTATTATCAATTGTAAAGTCAGAAGATGTCTCATTACTGCCGCCATTGAGTTGGTTACCGGATTGATCAACAATACCCGTACCGGTTAATGTAATTCCCAAATCACCATCGCCAGCCACTGAAGTGATGTCGATTACATAGTTCTGATCATCACCTGCGGATCGATCGATTGTAATCGCACCTCCGAACCCAGCATTGTCGGCCGTTAAACTATTGGTTGTTACCCCATTGATCGACGCGCCATCTGGGATATTGATAGTTATATCATCCAGACCAAAACCAGCATCGTTCACTGGCTCATCGAAGACAAGGCTGAATGAAAGTGCATTATCATTAGTTCCAGAGAAAGACCCATTAGTAACGGCATCTCGCGTAATAGCGACGGTCGGATCTATATTATCCACTACTACCGCTGATCCGGCTGTTAGCGCCGTAACCGAACTGGCTACCGCATTGCCCGCATCATCGGTAAAGTCTATATCAAAGGTCACCGTCCCATCCGAGTCTAATGCGTTCACGGTATAAGTGACAGTGTAGTTAGGATTACTTCCCCCTACCACAGGTGTGTCATTGATCAAGGCTCCACCACTCCTGATAAAGTTCACATTCGGAGTACCTGTCAAGTCGTCATCTACGGTCAAGGAAATGGTGACAACATTCGTTGCTATCGCCCGGTCTGCACTGGTGCCGTTGTTAGAAGCCATCGTCACGGCTGTCGCCGTAGGTGCTGTGTTGTCGATCGTAAAGTCTGCAGAAGTCTGGTTGGTGCCTCCAGCCAGTTGATTTGTCGCCGGATCTGCTATGCCAGCACTGATCAATGTGATCCCCAAATCTCCATCATCATCCACCATCGCAATGTTGATCGTGTAGTTCTGATCATCTCCATCAGGAGTTATCGAGATCTGACCGCCAAAACCTGCATTGTCTGCCGTCAACATATCAGTCGTTACACTGTTGATTGACGCACCATCAGGAATATTCACCTGGATATCTGCCAAGGTAAATGAACTGTTGTTTATCGGCTCACTGAAAGCCACATCAAAGGAAACCGCATTGTCATTCGTGCCTGTAAACGACCCACTTGATACCGCATTACGGGTCAAGGTTACCGTCGGATCGGTGTTGTCGATCGTGAATAACGGAGATACTTCATTCGTGCCGCCATTGAGTTGGTTACCCGAGGCATCAGTGATACCTGTGCCCGATAAGGTGATACCAACAGTGCCATCTGCTGCTACATTTGATACCGTCAATGTGAAATTCTGATTGTCTCCATCATCCACCAGGTCGCCGGCCATCAAAGCATCAGCTGTCGCTCCACTCAAATTCAAGGTGATATCTGACTCATCAAATGTCGCAACATCCACTACTTCGCTGAAAGCCAGATCAAAACTCACTGTGTTGCTGTTCGTCTGATCCGCTGTGCCGGCGCCAGGTGCATTCCTGGTAATGGTTACTGTCGGATCTATGTTATCCACTACTACCGCTGATCCGGCTGTTAGCGCCGTAACCGAACTGGCTACCGCATTGCCCGCATCATCGGTAAAGTCTATATCAAAGGTCACCGTCCCATCCGAATCCAACGCGTTCACGGTATAAGTGACAGTGTAGTTAGGATTACTTCCCCCTACTACTGGTGTGTCATTGATCAAGGCTCCACCACTCCTGATAAAGTTCACATTCGGAGTACCTGTCAAGTCGTCATCTACGGTCAAGGAAATGGTGACAACATTCGTTGCTATCGCCCTGTCTGCACTGGTGCTGTTGTTAGAAGCCATCGTGACTGCCGTGGCCGTAGGTGCAGTATTGTCGATCGTAAAGTCTGCAGAAGTCTGGTTGGTACCACCCGCCAGTTGATTTGTCGCTGGATCTGCAATACCAGCACTTATCAGGGTTATACCTAAATCGCCATCACTAGCCACCATCGCGATATTGATCGTGTAGTTCTGATCATCTCCATCAGGAGTTATCGAGATCTGACCGCCAAAACCTGCATTATCTGCCGTCAGCCCGTCTGTGGTCACGCTATTGATCGACGCTAAACCAGGGCTGTTGATCTGGATATCCGCCAAGGTAAACGTGCCGTTATTGATCGGCTCGCTGAATGCCACATCAAAGGATATCGCATTGTCATTCGTGCCTGTAAACAACCCACTTGATACCGCATTACGGGTCAAGGTCACGGTCGGATCTGTATTATCTATCGTGAATAACGGAGATACTTCATTCGTGCCGCCATTGAGTTGGTTACCCGAGGCATCAGTGATACCTGTTCCTGACAAGGTAATTCCCACTGTGCCATCTGAGGCTACATTCGATACCGTCAATGTGAAATTCTGATTGTCTCCATCATCGACCAGGTCAAGCGCCACTAAGGCATCAGCTGTTGCGCCACTCAAGTTCAAAGTAATATCGGTGAAGTCAAAAGTCGCAACATCCACTACTTCGCTGAAAGCCAGATCAAAACTCACTGTGTTGCTGTTCGTCTGATCCGCTGTGCCAGCGCCAGGTGCATTCCTGGTAATGGTTACTGTCGGATCTATGTTATCCACTACTACCGCTGATCCGGCTGTTAGCGCCGTAACCGAACTGGCTACCGCATTGCCCGCATCATCGGTAAAGTCTATATCAAAGGTCACCGTCCCATCCGAGTCTAATGCGTTCACGGTATAAGTGACAGTGTAGTTAGGATTACTTCCCCCTACCACAGGTGTGTCATTGATCAAGGCTCCACCACTCCTGATAAAGTTCACATTCGGAGTACCTGTCAAGTCGTCATCTACGGTCAAGGAAATGGTGACAACATTCGTTGCTATCGCCCGGTCTGCACTGGTGCTGTTGTTAGAAGCCATCGTGACCGCCGTGGCCGTAGGTGCAGTATTGTCGATCGTAAAGTCTGCAGAAGTCTGATTCACGCCGCCAGCCAGTTGATTCGTCGCCGGATCTGCAATACCAGCACTTATCAAGGTTATACCCAAATCGCCATCACCAGCCACCATAGCTATATTGATCGTGTAGTTCTGATCATCTCCATCGGGAGTTATCGAGATCTGACCGCCAAATCCTGCATTGTCTGCCGTCAGCCCGTCTGTGGTCACGCCATTGATCGACGCTAAACCAGGGCTGTTGATCTGGATATCGGCCAAGGTAAACGTGCCGTTATTGATCGCCTCGCTGAATGCTACATCAAAGGATATCGCATTGTCATTCGTGCCGGTAAACAAGCCACTTGATACCGCATTGCGGGTCAAGGTTACCGTCGGATCGGTGTTGTCGATCGTGAACAAGGAGGACACCTCATTCGTTCCTCCGTTGAGCTGGTTACCTGATGGATCTGTGATACCTGTTCCTGACAAGGTAATCCCCACTGTGCCATCTGCTGCTACATTCGATACCGTCAATGTGAAATTCTGATTGTCTCCATCGTCGACCAGATCAAGCGCCACTAAGGCATCAGCTGTCGCGCCACTCAAGTTCAAAGTAATATCGGTGAAGTCAAAAGTCGCAACGTTGACCACTTCACTGAAAGCCAGATCAAAACTCACTGTGTTGCTGTTCGTCTGATCTGCTGTGCCAGCGCCAGGTGCATTCCTGGTAATGGTTACCGTCGGATCTATGTTATCCACTACTACCGCTGATCCGGCTGTTAATGCCGTAACCGAACTGGCTACCGCATTGCCCGCATCATCGGTAAAGTCTATATCAAAGGTCACCGTCCCATCCGAGTCTAATGCGTTCACGGTATAAGTGACAGTGTAGTTAGGATTACTTCCCCCTACTACGGGTGTATCATTGATCAAGGCTCCACCACTCCTGATAAAGTTCACATTCGGAGTGCCTGTCAAGTCGTCATCTACGGTCAAGGAAATGGTGACAACATTCGTTGCTATCGCCCTGTCTGCACTAGTGCCATTGTTAGAAGCCATCGTGACCGCCGTGGCCGTAGGTGCTGTGTTGTCGATCGTAAAGTCTGCAGAAGTCTGATTCACGCCGCCAGCCAGTTGATTCGTCGCCGGATCTGCAATACCAGCACTTATCAAGGTTATACCCAAATCGCCATCACCAGCCACCATAGCTATATTGATCGTGTAGTTCTGATCATCTCCATCAGGAGTTATCGAGATCTGACCGCCAAATCCTGCATTGTCTGCCGTCAGCCCGTCTGTGGTCACGCCATTGATCGACGCTAAACCAGGGCTGTTGATCTGGATATCGGCCAAGGTAAACGTGCCGTTATTGATCGCCTCGCTGAATGCTACATCAAAGGATATCGCATTGTCATTCGTGCCGGTAAACAAGCCACTTGATACCGCATTGCGGGTCAAGGTTACCGTCGGATCGGTGTTGTCGATTGTGAACAAGGAGGACACCTCATTCGTTCCTCCGTTGAGCTGGTTGCCCGATGGATCTGTGATACCTGTTCCTGACAAGGTAATCCCCACTGTGCCATCTGATGCTACATTCGATACCGTCAATGTGAAATTCTGATTGTCTCCATCGTCAACCAGATCAAGCGCCACTAAGGCATCAGCTGTCGCGCCACTCAAGTTCAAAGTAATATCGGTGAAGTCAAAAGTCGCAACATCCACTACTTCACTGAAAGCCAGATCAAAACTAACTGTGTTGCTGTTCGTCTGATCCGCTGTGCCAGCGCCAGGTGCATTCCTGGTAATGGTGACCGTCGGATCTATGTTATCCACTACTACCGCTGATCCGGCTGTTAATGCCGTAACCGAACTGGCTACCGCATTGCCCGCATCATCGGTAAAGTCTATATCAAAGGTCACCGTGCCATCCGAATCCAACGCGTTCACGGTATAAGTGACAGTGTAGTTAGGATTACTTCCCCCTACTACTGGTGTGTCATTGATCAAGGCACCACCACTCCTGATAAAGTTCACATTCGGAGTGCCTGTCAAGTCGTCATCTACGGTCAAGGAAATGGTGACAACATTCGTTGCTATCGCCCTGTCTGCACTGGTGCCATTGTTAGAAGCCATCGTGACTGCCGTGGCCGTAGGTGCAGTATTGTCGATCGTAAAGTCCGCAGAAGTCTGGTTGGTGCCACCCGCCAGTTGATTTGTCGCAGGATCTGCAATACCAGCACTTATCAGGGTTATACCTAAATCGCCATTACCAGCCACCATAGCTATATTGATCGTGTAGTTCTGATCATCTCCATCGGGAGTTATCGAGATCTGACCGCCAAATCCTGCATTGTCTGCCGTCAGCCCGTCTGTGGTCACGCCATTGATCGACGCTAAACCAGGGCTGTTGATCTGGATATCCGCCAAGGTAAAGGTGCCGTTATTGATCGGCTCGCTGAATGCTACATCAAAGGATATCGCATTGTCATTCGTGCCGGTAAACAAGCCACTTGATACCGCATTACGGGTCAAGGTTACCGTCGGATCGGTGTTATCTATCGTGAATAACGGAGATACTTCATTCGTGCCGCCATTGAGTTGGTTGCCTGATGGATCTGTGATACCCGTGCCCGATAAGGTGATACCAACAGTGCCATCTGATGCTACATTTGACACGGTCAATGTGAAATTCTGATTGTCTCCATCGTCGACCAGATCAAGCGCCACTAAGGCATCAGCTGTCGCGCCACTCAAGTTCAAAGTAATATCGGTGAAGTCAAAAGTCGCAACGTTGACCACTTCGCTGAAAGCCAGATCAAAACTAACTGTGTTGCTATTGGTCTGATCCGCTGTGCCAGCGCCAGGAGCATTCCTGGTAATGGTTACTGTCGGATCTATGTTATCCACTACTACCGCTGATCCGGCTGTTAGCGCCGTAACCGAACTGGCTACCGCATTGCCTGATTCATCAGTGAAATCTATATCAAAGGTCACCGTACCATCCGAATCTAACGCGTTCACGGTGTAGGTGATTGTATAGTTGGGATTACTTCCCCCTACTACTGGTGTGTCATTGATCAATGCGCCCCCACTTCTTATGAAGTTCACATTCGGAGTGCCTGTCAAGTCGTCATCTACGGTCAAGGAAATGGTGACAACATTCGTTGCTATCGCCCTGTCTGCACTGGTGCCATTGTTAGAAGCCATCGTGACTGCCGTGGCCGTAGGTGCTGTGTTGTCGATCGTAAAGTCCGCAGAAGTCTGGTTGGTGCCACCAGCCAGTTGATTCGTCGCCGGATCCGTAATACCAGCACTGAGTAAGGTAATCCCCAGTGCACCATCACCAGCTATGTTAGTAATTGTGACGGTGTAATCCTGATTGTTACCGTCTGGGGTAAGTGAAATACTCCCTCCGAAGCCAGCATTATCTGCGGTCAACATATCTGTTGTTACTGCATTGATCGACACTCCATCGGGGATATTGATCTGAATATCTGCCAGCGTAAACCCTGCATTATCGATCACCTCACTAAAGGCAACATCAAAGCTCACATTATTGGCATTTGTCCCTGTAACCGTACCCGCAGAAGGGCTATTTCGCGTCAATGTTACACCGGGATCGGTGTTGTCGAAAGTCACTGATGGAGACGAAGCTTCCACGTCAGTCATTCCCTGCAGTGTGTTTCCAGATCCGTCTATAATCTGGTCGCTTACTGGGGAGCCGCCACCGTTTCCATTAAGAACATCAAATGAGAGTGTTCCGTCGCCTTCCACCTGTGGAAATGTAATTGTCCAGGTAATGTTATCACTAGTACCTTCGGTAGGTGTCATCATAGAGATATCCAAGGTTCCCGTCGTTACAACACTTGGTTGAATATCATCCGCGTATGAGAATTGACCAACTGGTTCCGAGAACTCCACCTCAAAAGAAACCGATCCATCATTCGTACTCGCAGATGTCCCATTGCTTAGCGCATTGAGTCGAATCTCTTCGATTGCCGGCTCCTCACTATCCACTGTCACGGACGAGGCATCCGTCACCGTCGTTACTTGGCCGGCTACGTTTCCTGCAACGTCGGTAAAGTCCAGGGTAAACGTTACCGCACCCACGTTATCTAGCGAATTCACAGTATAGCTCGCGGTGTAATCCAAAGCAGTGTTGCTAATGCCTACTGCATCATTTATGTTTCCTCCACCACTTTGGAATGTAACAACGGGGTTAGCTTCCAATGTCTCACTTACGGTGAAATCAAGATCTACATCGTCATTAATGGCAGCGAAGGTAACGGAAGCATTAGTAGATGTAATTGAAACGGGCGTTGCCGTCGGTGCAGTGTTGTCAATTTCATAGTCGCCTGCGTTAGTATTAGTCTGTGTTCCCAAGGCATTGGAAGCCACATCCGACACTGATATAATAACACCTTCAGCCGGATCGTCGCCTGTGGGGACATTCCAGGTATAGGTCCATACCAGCGGATCACCAGTGGCGGTCATGTTCGTCGTGCTCACACTGGTACCAATCGCAATAGTCGGAGTACCATCCAAAGTATTAACCTCGGTGAACGTTGCCGTGATGGTCACATTATCAGCATCCCTAACCGTATCGTCCGTAGTATCATCGGGATCCTGGTGGTCATCTGTTACCACAACCGTCGGCTGCGTGTTGTCAATTATGAAAGTCGCAGAAGTCTCATTAGCACCCATGATATTACCTCCTGGATCCTGTACCCCCGTACCAGACACGGTGATTCCAAGGGTTCCGTTAGCAGCAACATTGGAAACGGTAAGTGTGAAATTTTGATTGTCTCCATCATCCACTAAATCCCCAGCCATTAATGCATCTGCGGTAGCGCCAGTCAAATCCAATGAGATGTCAGACTCATCAAAGTTGGCGACATCTACTACCTCGCTGAAAGCCAGGTCAAAGCTCACCGTATTACTATTCGTCTCGGCTGTAGTTCCAGAAGCAGGAGCGTTTTTGGTTATTACCAATGTAGGTGCTGTGTTATCAATCGTGATGGTGGGTGAAGTCTGATCTCCCCCATCCAAATTGTTGCTACCAAAATCGTTTATGCCCGCCGAGGTAAGCGTTACACTGAGAGATCCATTTCCTGAAATGTTTGAAATTGTCAGGAGGTATTCCAAGTTGGCAGTACCATCATTTGTAAGCGTGAAACTACTTCCAAATGCTCCGGCATTAGCAGTTAGACCGTTCGTCGTAGTACCGTTAATACTAACGCCATCCGGAATGTTTACTACTATATCTTCAAGCGTAAACTCTGCATCTTCTATTACTTCATCGAAGTGAATGTCGTAACTCACGGAGTTGGCGCTAGTAGGGGTAGTTGAGCTCGCGTGGACAATAAACTGTGAAAATCCGACTGGGTCCGAGTCAGCATCGATAACTACCGAGCCAGTTGTCGCATCGTTTTCACCATAATCGAAAATTTCACCATTGGCACCATTGTAGTCGACTGTAACGTCTCCCACGGCACCATCCAGTCCTCCTCCGGACATTGTCAACCTAACTACTGCATCACCTGCCACATTATCATCGATTCCTCCGGATGCATCGACGGTATAGGTATTGCCAAAACCGTCAGTTACCGTAAAGTCTCCTGAGTTGTTACCTGTAAGGACTTGGACAACATCATCAAAGGTGACGTCAATTTCAGAATCGGTAGTTGGACCAAAGGCCGCACTCAAAGGTGATGGTGCAGTTTGATCAAGGTCCACCTGAAATGAAGTGATAGACCCGAGATCCCGCGATCCGTCTGCATCGGCCTCGATCTGACCCGCAGCTTCCGTATAGCTTAGTGAAAGATCACCAACTGCCGAAGTGAGATTTGGAACGGTGAGCTCCAACTCGTCATCTAACAGTGCATCATTGATGTCTGTATTTGCAACGGGATTAAAGAAAGTTCCCAATGCATCTTGTATCGTAAAATCCGTAGCACCTTGCCCATTGATGACCGCATCTTCATTAAATACCAAGGTTAGCTGAGTGGTTGAAGGAACATTCACATCTAGGAGGCTCAGAACCTGTTCCATCGTAAAATCCCAAGTCGTTGTGCTGCTGAAACCTGCTATTCCACCATTGCTTCCATTGATTCCCGCATTGTCATTAGCATCCAGGAATGCACCATCAGGTATCGCCACGTAATACGACACAGTTGAAGCAAGTACCGCCGGCAGGTTCAAGTAAACCAATCCACCACCACTGGAAACATCCACATCCCCGGCATCGGTCACGTCCAGTGCATACACTGTAGGGGGAATCTCATCGCTTACGACATTTATTGTACCACTATTCGCAACAACATCTTCCGAGAATTGAATAGTCAACTGATCAGTCAGGGTGGCAGAACCATCATTATCGGCTGGGTCCAAATCTCCTCCTGCCGGCGAAGTGATTGTTACCGGCGTGGTATCAAAGACATCCACACCACTGGTCGAAGACCCACTCACAGTAGTTAGGCTGGTGGTTCCAGTTCTACTACCGGTGTTGCCATTGCCATCAGCGGCAGTGAAGACGACACCTGACTCTTCAGAAAAGACCGTGAACATCGCTGATGTAGTACCGGAAGTCAATGATTGTGAGAAGGTTGTAGTTGACGAACCATCAAAATCCGTAGGGCCCGTAATATCAATACTCGACGTTTCGTCCAAGTCCACATTACCATGTGTATCCTGAGCCTCCAGATCTATGGTGATGGTACCGGAATTTCTCTCGTAGGGAGACCCACCGCTTACCGAGCCATCATTGGTAACCACAATACGATCACCGATCACATCCACCTTGTTATCGTCAGAGCCCAAGGTTGTGGCTGCTCCTCCTCCATCTGCAGCTGCAAAACCGGAATTGCTATTACCAGAGGTTGCTGTTACCGAAGTTATTGTGAAGGACACCTGATCCTGATCGTCGACATCCGTATTTTCTTTGAAGGTTGCTCGCAAGGCTATAGTTATGGTACCTACGCCTGGGGTTGGAGTATCGTCTACGTCTGTGACATTGATACTTATACTTGAGAACGTGACTGTAGCGCTATTGGCAGTTTCATTGACCGCCTGCTCTGCCACCTCGACATTTGAATTGGTCTCGTCATATATCGCCAGCCTGGCTATGTTATCGACGCCAGTCACATTGAACGAAATGTCCGTCAATTCTGTAGGATGCTTATCCGTATCACCAGCGGCACCCCCATCCCTGATGTCAAACCTGGCCAATACTATTTCATCGGTACCTGATCCATCTATATCGGTATCGTTGTATTGGACATAGTTGATAAACTGCTCATAAGTAATCGTGCCTTCAATGATATCGGACGAGAAGTCATTGGCAGAAATCGTTGCCGTCAAGGCTTCATTGCCGGAACCATCTGTATAGGTTGAGGAAACACCCCGGAAGATAATATTCGCTCCACGATTTACCTGTAGTGTGTTGAAGAGAGAAACACCATTAGTAGGTACGACCATAGTAGTTCCACTGAGGGCTGGATTTGGCGATGCATCTTCAAAATCAATTTCTACAGTGATAGTTTCTGAGAAATCCGTGTCCACATTGTCATCACCATCAACCGCGCTTACTTCTAATGTAAAATTGCTACCGACGTTGATGACTGTCGGTTCATCTGTAAAAATTAAATTGGTATGAGCCACCTCAATTTCATTTTCGTCGGCTCCAAGACCAGTCATGCTTGCGGCTGAAAAAGTTCCGAAATCAGAACCAGAGCCAGAAGCTGTAACGTCAGCATCTGTTATGGTCACATTCAGTACATCTTTATCATCCACCGTGCCATTATCAAGGAAAGTGACGTATACGTCGAAATCCTTCGTCATGTCATCATTAGCGGTAAGAGAGATGCTATTGAAAGTAACTGTTGCTCCGGCTGCAGCCTCATCAATCAAGGTTGACCCATCGAAAAGCGCCACCCTTTGCAGGTTATCATGGTTCGCCAAGGCAATTGTCAGGTCGGTCAACTCGGTAGACCCATCATCAGTATCCGGAGCAGTGGAACCACCATCTCTGATTCTGAATGTGGCAATCCGAACTCCATCACCTGTTGCCGCAATTGGAGAGCCCCCATTTGTGTTAGCGGAAGGATCGATATCTGTATTTGCAGTAAAAGCTGGTGATTCGATAATATCGGAATCCGAATCAGGGGCAACTATAGTGAAAGTTTCCTCCGCCGTAATACCACTCCCCTCGTCAAAAGGATTGCCGGCCAAATCACTAATATCTTGTGACGAGAAGAAATCGAGATCTACAACACCTGTTCCAGTGTATGAGTCTACAGTCACGTCATACACGGAAGCGGATTGTGGTGTAAGCGCGTTAAGAGACTCCCCTGATATCGATCCATTGTCCACGTCGAAATCAGCGACGGTGACATCCTGAACATCCTCATTGAATGTAACTCGGAAAGTAACACTCGAAGAAATGGTATTCGCAACTGTAGGTGATTGCCTCGTAATAGTCACCGTAGGAGCCGTTTCATCCGCACTTGTGAAATTGAAAGTCACATCATCGGTGATCCCTGCAAAGCTGTTACCGGAGGCATCGTCTATCGCTGTGGCATCGATACGGATCGAGTAATCATTCTGCTCCGTTAATGCACTGGTAGGGTTGATGTAGAGCTTATCATTCAAAATACCCAAAGCGCCATCAGTCGGCGTACTGGTCGCCGTGGCCAAGGCCACATTAAATACCTCAAAGTCGGAGGCACCTGTCACATCACGAACGGTGATATTACCGGTTCCAGCTACAATATTTTCATCAAAGTCTACAACTATATCAGCCGCAGTGGCTACATCCGTTGCATCGTCATTTGGAGTGGAGCCTGCACTATTGAAAGTAGGATTCGTCTCATCCGCCGAAGTGAAATTGAAAGTCACATCATCGGTGATCCCCGCAAAGCTGTTTCCAGAAGCATCATCTATGGCTGTGGCGTCAATACGGATTGAATAGTCATTCTGCTCCGTCAAGGCACTGGTAGGATTGATGTAGAGCTTGTCATTCAAAATACCCAAGGCTCCATCCGCTGGTGTACTGGTTGCAGTAGCCAAAGCGACATTGAACACTTCAAAGTCGGAAGCGCCCGTCACATCGCGGACAGTGATATTACCTGTTCCGGCAGCGATATTTTCATCAAAGTCTACAACTATATCAGCCGCAGTGGCTACATCCGTAGCGTCATCATTGGGTGTAGAGCCAGCACTATTGAAGGTAGGGTCTGTCTCATCAGCTGAAGTGAAATTGAAAGTCACATCATCAGTGATACCTGCAAAACTGTTACCAGAAGCATCGTCTATGGCTGTCGCATCAATACGGATCGAGTAGTCATTCTGCTCTGCCAGTGCACTGGTAGGGTTGATGTAGAGCTTATCATTTAAAATACCTAAAGCTCCATCCGTCGGCGTACTAGTCGCGGTAGCTAACGCTACATTGAACACCTCAAAGTCCGAGGCGCCAGTGACATCACGAACGGTGATATTACCGGTTCCAGCTACAATATTTTCATCAAAGTCTACAACTATATCAGCGGCAGTAGCTACATCCGTAGCATCGTCGTTTGGAGTGGAGCCTGCACTATTGAAAGTAGGATTCGTCTCATCCGCCGTGGTGAAGTTAAAGGTCACGTCATCAGTGATACCCGCAAAACTGTTTCCGGAAGCATCGTCTATGGCCGTGGCATCGATACGGATCGAGTAATCATTCTGCTCAGTCAATGCACTGGTAGGATTGATATAAAGTTTATCATTTAAAATACCCAAGGCACCATCGGTCGGTGTGCTGGTAGCCGTGGCCAACGCAATATTGAATACCTCAAAGTCGGAGGCACCTGTCACATCACGAACGGTGATATTGCCCGTACCGGCTGCTATATTTTCATCAAAGTCTACAACGATATCATTCGCCGTAGCTACATCCGTAGCGTCATCATTGGGTGTAGAACCAGCACTATTGAAAGTAGGATTCGTCTCATCCGCTGTGGTGAAGTTGAACGTCACATCATCGGTGATCCCAGCAAAACTGTTACCGGAGGCATCATCTATGGCTGTGGCGTCAATACGGATTGAATAGTCATTCTGCTCCGTCAATGCACTGGTAGGATTGATATAAAGTTTATCATTCAATATACCCAAGGCACCATCCGTTGGCGTACTGGTTGCCGTGGCCAAGGCCACATTGAACACTTCAAAGTCGGAAGCGCCCGTCACATCGCGAACGGTGATATTACCTGTTCCGGCTGCTATATTTTCATCAAAGTCCACGACTATATCAGCCGCAGTAGCTACATCCGTAGCATCGTCGTTTGGAGTAGAGCCAGCACTATTGAAGGTAGGGTTCGTCTCATCAGCTGAAGTGAAATTGAAAGTCACATCATCAGTAATCCCAGCAAAACTGTTACCGGAGGCATCGTCAATGGCTGTCGCATCGATACGGATCGAGTAGTCATTCTGCTCCGTTAATGCACTGGTAGGGTTGATGTAGAGCTTATCATTCAATATACCCAAGGCGCCATCCGTTGGCGTACTGGTGGCAGTTGCCAAAGCGACGTTGAATACCTCAAAGTCGGAAGCGCCCGTTACATCACGAACGGTGATATTGCCCGTGCCTGCTGCTATATTTTCATCAAAGTCCATGACTATATCGGCGGCGGTAGCCACATCCGTTGCATCGTCATTTGGTGTAGAGCCCGCACTATTGAAAGTAGGATTGGTCTCATCAGCTGAAGTGAAATTGAAAGTCACATCGTCGGTGATCCCTGCAAAACTGTTACCCGCCAAATCATCAATTGCCGTGGCAGCAATACGGATCGAGTAATCATTCTGCTCCGTCAATGCACTGGTTGGGTTGATATAGAGCTTGTCATTCAAAATACCCAAGGCTCCATCCGCTGGCGTGCTGGTTGCAGTAGCCAAAGCGACATTGAATACCTCAAAGTCAGAAGCGCCGGTCACATCTCGGACTGTGATATTGCCAGTACCAGCAGCTATGTCCTCATCAAAGTCTACAACTATATCAGCCGCAGTGGCTACATCGGTAGCATCGTCATTGGGTGTAGAGTTCGACCCATCAAATGTCGGGTCTGTAACGTCAGGTGTCACCGTGGTGAAGTTGAAGGTCACATCATCTGTGATCCCTGCGAAGCTATTACCGGAGGCATCGTCTATGGCTGTGGCGTCGATACGGATCGAATAATCATTGGTTCCGGTCAAAGCACTAGTAGGGTTGATGTAGAGCTTATCATTTAAAATACCTAAAGCTCCATCCGTCGGCGTACTAGTCGCGGTAGCTAACGCTACATTGAACACCTCAAAGTCAGAAGCACCTGTCACATCACGAACCGTGATATTACCCGTACCTGCTGCTATGTTTTCGTCAAAGTCTACGACTATGTCAGCTCCTAGTGCAACCCCCGTTGCATCGTCATTTGGAGTGGAGCCTGCACTATTGAAAGTAGGATTGGTCTCATCAGCTGAAGTGAAATTAAAAGTTACGTCATCGGTGATCCCAGCAAAGCTGTTACCGGAGGCATCATCTATGGCTGTAGCATCAATACGGATCGAATAATCATTCTGCTCCGTCAACGCACTTGTAGGATTGATGTAGAGCTTATCATTTAAAATTCCTAACGCACCATCTGTCGGCGTACTGGTCGCAGTGGCCAGTGCTACATTGAATACCTCAAAGTCAGAGGCACCAGTCACATCGCGGACGGTGATATTACCCGTTCCGGCTGCTATATTTTCATCAAAGTCTACAACGATATCATTCGCCGTAGCTACATCCGTAGCGTCATCATTGGGTGTAGAACCAGCACTATTGAAAGTAGGATTCGTCTCATCCGCTGTGGTGAAGTTGAACGTCACGTCATCGGTGATCCCAGCAAAACTGTTACCGGAGGCATCATCTATGGCTGTGGCGTCAATACGGATTGAATAGTCATTCTGCTCCGTCAATGCACTGGTAGGATTGATATAAAGTTTATCATTCAATATACCCAAGGCACCATCCGTTGGTGTGCTGGTAGCCGTGGCCAACGCAACGTTGAACACTTCAAAGTCGGAAGCGCCGGTCACATCGCGGACGGTGATATTACCCGTACCTGCTGCTATATTTTCATCAAAATCTACGACTATATCAGCCGCAGTGGCCACATCAGTCGCATCGTCAATTGGTGTAGAGCCTGCACTATTGAAGGTAGGGTTCGTCTCATCAGCTGAAGTGAAATTGAAAGTCACGTCATCAGTGATCCCTGCAAAACTGTTGCCCGAGGCATCGTCTATTGCTGTGGCATCAATACGGATCGAGTAATCATTCTGCTCTGTTAACGCGCTCGTAGGGTTGATATATAGTTTATCATTTAAAATACCCAGGGCACCATCGGTCGGTGTGCTGGTGGCAGTTGCCAAAGCGACATTGAATACCTCAAAGTCAGAAGCGCCGGTGACATCACGAACGGTGATATTACCCGTACCTGCTGCTATGTTTTCGTCAAAGTCTACGACTATATCAGCCGCAGTGGCTACACCAGTGGCATCATCATTTGGTGTAGAACCAGCACTATTGAAAGTAGGATTTGTCTCATCTGCTGTGGTGAAGTTAAAGGTCACATCATCAGTGATCCCTGCAAAACTGTTACCCGCCAGATCATCTATGGCTGTGGCAGCAATACGGATCGAATAGTCATTCTGCTCAGATAGGGCACTCGTGGGGTTGATGTAAAGTTTGTCATTCAAAATACCCAGGGCACCCGCTGCCGGTGTACTTGTGGCAGTAGCCAGCGCCACATTGAACACTTCAAAGTCCGAAGCGCCGGTTACATCCCGGACGGTGATATTACCAGTTCCGGCTGCTATGTCTTCATCAAAGTCGACGACTATGTCAGCCGTTGTGGCTACATCCGTGGCATCGTCGTTCGGTGTGGAACCTGCGCTGGTAAAAGTCGGGTCTGTCACATCTGCCGCCGAAATACTCGTCATTACCACATTGTCGATACGACCACTTGCATCCGGCGAAATTGAGATCGTAAGCGAAGTGGTATTTGACGCCAGCGAACTTAAGTCGAAAGTGTAGCCGGTGTTTGCCGAAAAAACATAATTCTCACTTCCACTAACATCGCTAGCCACAGTGACTGTGACGGCACTGGAAACATATATATATATACCTGAAGGATCGAATGTTTCTCCGCCTGTGAAGCTGATAGTAATTTGATCTTCGTACATAGGACCTCCGCCCCCTCCGAAGTAGAGGTAACCACTTGAGTGGGCATAAATACCATCAGAATTGCCATCGATGGTCATTGTGTAGGTGGTTCCTGCACCGTCTTCATTAGCTTGTACATCGTTACTAGCTCCGCCATAGGCACCACCCGCAGTAATATCAGAGGAAGTGAAACTGAAGTTTTGCAATACACCGGTAAAATCTTTCAAGGCGATAGATTCAGGTAAAGGCTTCGCCTCAATGTTCCCTTTTTGAATCTCCAGGTCCCAGTCACCGCCAAAAGCGGCATTACCTGTTTTATCTACTGAAGCAGCCAGGTCCGCATGGGTGTTGGCCTGCACCAACTCCAGGAAGTCCTCTCCTTTGGTTCCTTTTGCCAACTCACAACCATACAGCAACAAGTCGCCACCGGCTTTGATGGCTCCGTTCAATGCTGCAAATGCACTCAGGTTGTTTTCGAAGGCGTCGGCATCCAGCAGCTCCCCGCCCAGCTGCATGGCGCCCGATTGCGCGTGAGACACGATGTGCACAGCATCGAGTCCCTGATATCTTGACAATGTCTCCATGAGGGATACAATACCCCCCTCTCCCAGTTCCACTACTTCCAGGCCAGGTGCGGCCTGGCGGAGAAACATGGATTTGTTTTGAACTGCTCCATCCACGATCAGCAGTTCCCTGACCTTTCTTCCTATCTCGAAGTGGAAGTCCTGCGACTCTTCTCCGATCAATCCCGAAGGCAAGTCCGTGACAGACTTATCCTTGAAGGTCGTGGTGGAGAAAGGGGTGAGTCCTGTGTCGGCTAAATATTGGGTATTGCGACCATAGGCACCCCGGCGAGTCCTATAATAAGAATTGGCTGCTCCCAACGCGGAAATGGAAGTAGCCGAGAGCGCCATGTGCAGGCAGGCGGCTCCGAGCTTATTGAGTAATTTGTTGTGCATTTGTTTGTTGTTCTAGTTTTACTTGGTTCGGTGTTTATCTAACAGCGGTTAATATATTCGATTTGGGTGCGATCACACTTGCGGCGGTACCAGCAGTATCCGTCCAAAAGGCCATCTCACTGTATTTCTGAAATAAGTCGGGAGGCAAAATTGACCTCCTGTTTTTATATTCTACCTTCCTTTTCACGGCATGCAGTCCTTTCACCCCGAGCGTATAGTCAAACTCGTCGTGGGAGAATTCTACATTATCAAAATCGTGTTCGAAGTGTTTTTCTTCTATAAAATCATATAAGAGCGAAAGCGTCTTCCCGGGATGCTGCGCCAGCAGATCATAGTCGATCAAAAGGAGTCGCTCAGAATAGTCCCCATAATACGCTTCCTTTAAAGCGGTCCAGGCCGCTCCAACAATCCCCCCTCCGATCATACTCTCACATCGGGAGTAAACCGTTTGGCGGTTACCGGCAGCAAACATTTTACTGTAGTTGAATGGATTCTTACGATAGATCTGCTCGAAGCTGTCCATGACCCAGGCCGGATTACGAACGCAGCAAATGACTTTGAAGTCATCGAACAACTCAATCAATTGATGCAAGCGCGCTGCCCACATCCGGTTGGTGTCGAAGATAACTTCTTTGTCCTGTTGGTCTTCGTAGTAGCTATTGAAAACCGCCTTGCACATGCGGCGACGTTTGTTCTCATCGAAGAAACTGTAGAACTCGCTGCCTGCTCCTATTTGCTCCAGGATACCATTGACAAGAGAACCTACAGGGCTACTCATTCCCGCATGGAATCGCGGATTTTGCATCAAGATGCCGGAAAGCAACGTCGAGCCCGATCGGGGCATACCCGAAATAAAATGGGTTTTCAGCATGTGCGAGCAGCTAGGGTCATACAAATACCTGTTTGTGAGAACCGGTAATTGAATATCGGCCAGCTACCCTTGCCAAAAGATTGGTAAAAAAGGTGATTTAGCGGTGGTAATAGGCGATATGCTGGGTTCACAGTCTAAGCAAGTATACTACAGAAAACGAAGTTGCATAATTCTATTGGGAATAGAAAATTTTCTCAGAAATTTCTTTAAAAAAAATTACATTTTTTCTTGAATGAGTGCAATTTATAAAAAGTGACTTGGGGGTTCCCAGGGACTGCAGGGCTTGGGACTTCTCCTCCCTACGGTCGTTCGAAGTGACGGTACGGGAATGATGCTGTGCGCCGTTCGAAGTGACGTGATGGGTGAAGCGAACGTCGAGCCTTCCGTCATGTGGACCGGAGCGAGACATCTCGTGAAGGATCGCACACTGTATTATGCGGGACTTCTCCTCCCTGCGGTCGTCGAAGTGACGGTACAGGAGAAAAGCACGTGGTGGTTTTTAGTAATGCAAGCGGCTGTTTCATATTTTCGGTCGATGGTACGAGGTGGCGCCGTTTACATCATGACCAACCAACGTCATACAGTCTACTACACTGGGGTCACCTCTGACCTGCAGGCAAGGGTGCTTGAACATAGAAACAAGCGGTATCCTGGCAGCTTCACGGCTAGGTACAATATCGACAAGCTTGTGTACTACGAGGCTTTTCCCCTTATCGTAGAAGCGATCGGTCGTGAGAAGCAAATCAAGAAATATCGTCGGGAAAAGAAGATCGCCCTGATTGAGGGCATGAATCCAGAATGGGTTGATCTGCTTGAAGAGGTCATGGGGTGGTAGGCTTCTCCTCCCTACGGTCGTCGAAGTGACGGCAAGGGAAAGGTGGGTCGTTCGAAGTGGCGGTAAGGGAAAGGTGGGTCGTTCGAAGTGGCGGTAAGAGGGAATGATGCTGGGCGTCGCTCGAAGGGACGTGATGTGTGAAGCGCACGTCGAGCCTTCCGTCATGTCGACCGGAGTGAGACATCTCGTGAAGGATAGGCACACTGCACTACGCGGGACTTCTCCGGCGCAAGGCGCCGGAGAAGTGACGGTATGAGGAAGGGTACGTCGTGCAAGGGACTGTATGGATTAAGGTGCGGAGCGCCTTTCGAAGAAACGCCAATTTAACACTCCCGTAAGACAAACGTCATCAAGAACCGTTATCTTGGTTATTCAACTAAACTCACTAGAAACAATGAAAAAATTATTGCTTTCTCTGGGAGCGGCTAGTAGTTGGTGATTGGTAATTGGAGGGGAACGATTGGTGATTGGGAAGAAGAACTGGTAAAAGAAGGCGATGCGAAATTGCTTGGGTGAGCGAAGACCATTTCTGCGCCAATGGTCGATTTTGATTTGAGCCTATCCGTTTAACATGGAGCAGAAAAAAACCCTCATCGGCGATGAGGGTTTTCTTTGTTATTCCAAAGTAATTTCTAATTCCTTGACGGGAAAATACCAGTATAGGCGATGATCCACTGGATCGTCGTATACGGCTGCATAATGTTATGTGCTACAGAGGCTCCCGTATTTAAATTAGTCACGGTGCCCCCTGTAATACCACCGGCGCTGCCCGTGATATCAACAGTCACAGCGTCTGCCGCCATTTGAGTATCGGCCACACTACCATATACCCTACCCTGGTCAGCTCCTGAAGCCGCTGATTGCGCCCAGTATCGACCTGTTGGATTCTCCCCTGCAGGATTAGCATCAGGTGCCGATGCGGCATTTACAGTAACTGTAGCTGTAAGCGCAGAACCGCCACCACCGCCAGTAGGCGTGAACAAGGCAGTATGCGTGTGTACTGGCATTTCGGAGATCTGCAACAGATGCGTCTCCGCACCAGCGCCAAAGCCCTGTACCCTGGTGGTCAGGCCGGGACCGGTTCCTTCTCCGATTGGTACTCTTCCTCGCATATCGGGTATACCGAACGACGATCTACCATCTCCTCCATAGAGTGTGCCGAGTATGGCATACATAGCGGAGTTAGCAGAAATAGCCAACAATTGCCCATAGCAAAGCGACCAAGAGCGAGGTGCGAAAGTTCCGGCAAAACCCCGGATTTCACCTATCATTCCTTCCATAAGATGTCTGTGTTAGTTGTATTAAAAATTGATTTAAGTCGGTTACTTGTCCAAAGTAGGTATTATCTAGGAGTTTCACAACTGCCGGTCCGACTTCTTTCCATTTTTTGCCATATAATGGGAATGTGAAACAAAAAAAATTTATCACAATTAACCGAAGCGATCGAAAGAAAACGTGAGTTAAAAGGTGGCCCACTTTCATGAGGGCTTTCATTTCGACCCATTCGCAAGTACCGGAAAGCGCAGGCGCAGATTTAACCCAAAGTCCATTCCAGAGAATGGTAGTACTGCTAAACGCACAAATAGGGATTCAACCAGCCAGAGACATTTTCCCTATGGATCTCATCGAAAATGTAGTTGTTATATGCTAAGGATTTACCCTGCCCTACTACCATCTTTACTGCCTTGTTGTTTTGAATGCGCACTTTCTCAATATCAATTGTGGGCAGTGCATATTCAGAATCGAGATAGAAATTTCGCTCTCCCCGAGGTGTCAGAAGCCGCTCCTCTTTGAGTAATTTCCTCGTCTTGTCAATATCGTTATTTCTAACTGAGGGATACAAAGCTTCAAACATCATCCCTATTTCATATCCCAGCAAGGAAAAGATATTGGGCGCATCCCCTGTTTCAGTGATGTACCGGCTTTTGAACAGCTTGTTGGGTTCATCATCTGCATCATAATTCCACATCGATGCCGTATGAAACGACATGTCCAGATGCGAAATTTGGCGCAGGATTTCAATAGAAGCCATATGCGGCGACACCACCAGCGGGATCTCCTTATGCAAACCTTCTCGATGGAAAACTGAGTAAAACTCGGTAGCATCGTCTCCACTAAATAAGGCATGAATAAATGCGGGTTTTTCCTTTCGGAATTTCTGCATGTACTCCAGCATGGCCCCTGTAACTGAGTAGTCAATACCTGTGCTGAACCTGATGACCGAATACTCCATCACCTCGTTCTGAGCAAGTATTGCACCTTGTCTGAATGCACTGTGCATGTGATAACCACTATCATAAACTGGCATAAAAACCACTCCCCTTCCCGGGTAGGTCCGTTGAGACCAATTTCCAAGAGCATACTCGGCCTGCCAATATTGGAAGCTATTGAAAAATAAATAGTCGGAAGTAAATCCAGTGAATGGGATATACTCACCCATATCTGCGAACAGGCAAACTTTCCGATTCTTTTCGATGAAGGGAACAAATTCTGATATTGTTCGATACCCAACCAGGCCAGAAATAAAGTCTACATTATCAAAAGAAATCAGCTTCTCCAGGGCAGACTTGACGGCACTGGGCTCACCTTGTTTTATAAATTCCGGCACCAATTGAAACTCGCCTCTTAGCTTAGTCGAAATACCGCATCCGATCCCATCTAAAAAATCACGTGATAACGAAGGGTAAATGGTGGAATACGGGCAAACAACTCCTATTTTGATTGGTCTAGCCATAAGGTGGGTCTTACGCAATGGTTGGTTGCGCCAAAAAAAAGGAATTAAATGGAAAGCAACCGTTCAATAATGAAAATTGTGTACTTATTTTATTGGCACATGCCCGAAACGGCACCTAATTAAATTTAGAACACTGGCAAGATCAAATTCCTACCTCGAAATAATTGAACTCTCGAAACCCCTATGTACAACAAAATCACCGTTATCTCAGGTTCGCCTGTTTCTTTTTTCATCATCAAGGCGCTCTTTGATAGTGAAAAACTGCTGGAGGTAATCATTCCTACGGGCGCAGCTAGCTATGAAGCGGTTCTGACCAAATCTATCCCTGATAGCACAATCCGGATCACCGAAGAAACCGAAAGACCTCACTTAGCATCGGGTTGCGACCTGGTGATATTGATGGGGTACCCATATAAATTGGCTGTAGATAATGAAATACCCACCATAAATGTACACTTCGGACCATTGCCAGAAAACCGGGGACCCGACCCTGTCTTTTGGACACTAAAAGAAGGTAAACAACTCGCTTATGTAGCGATTCATCGTGTGGATGAATCGTTGGATACAGGAGCTATCCTGGTAGAAAAAGGTTTTGATATAATGCCTGGTGAAAACTACGGGATGCTTACAGCCAGGTTGGCCCTGCAATCGGTAGCGCTCATTCAAGACTTCCTTGCAAACAATCCCGGAGGCACCAACCAATCGGAGACAGGTGTCATCTACAATAGTAGGCCTACAGAGAAGGACCTGGTGATTGACTGGGAAAGCATGACAGCATTTCAAATTGAGTGTCTTGTAAATGCAAGCAATCCCAAATACGGGGGTGCTCTCACCTACATTCAGGGAAATCAGGTGTCTTTACTTGAAGTTACATCCGCCAATGTGAACATGCCCGAAGACAAGCCCCTCCCAGCGCCTGGCACGGTAGTCCACTCAAGTGCTGAGCATGGCTTGTTTGTCATTTGCAGTGACCAGCAATATCTGCGGCTTGATATTCTAAGCATGGTCGAGGGTGTTTTTACCGGCAGAAAACTGGCGACAATTGGTGCTCCCGTAGGTACTGTTTTTAGCAGCTAATTAAGCAGAAAAAACACCTCGTAAATGAATCCCTTGAAACAATTTATCTTCACGCCCACCATTGCACCTCATCTATGCCAGATAATAAATTGACTTTCCAGGAGGCCCTTGCAAACCATAAAAATGGCAAAGTCGATCAGGCCATGCAATTGTATCGGTCAGTGCCGGAAAATGATAAGGTTTTCTACCCTTTGGCACAGTCCAACCTGGCGTTGTTGCTACACCAAAAAGGCGAAATAAAAGACGCACTAAATACATGGTCCAAGGCACTCCATTCAGACCCCAATTGCCTGGACGCCCTGGTCAACAAGGGTATTGTCTTGAAGAGCGTTGGTGAGAATGCCGAAGCCTACCGTCACCTATTGCAGGCATCGAATGTCGCTCCTGACCGATCGGATATTTCGATGCACCTGGCAGAACTGCTTTCTATTGAAGGTAGACACGAGCAGGCAATTAAGCTATTGCTCCCTCTGAAAGCCGCTACACCTCTGTTACCCAATGTGTGGCTTCTGCTAGCACACGCCGAAGGGGCGATGGGGAAGCTACCAGAAGCTATCGCCCACCTCCAAGAACTCTTATCTAAAATCCCAGACTTGCCGGAAGCACTTGTCAACCTTGCGCAAATAAAAAGTGATCAAAATGAATTCACCGAAGCAGAAAAGTTGTATAAAAAAGCGGTAAATACATCACCGGACAACTATTTTTCTAATGCAGGTTATGGTCAATTCCTCAACGATCAGGGCAGGAGCTCTGAGGCCCTCTCCTATCTGGAAAAAGCATGTACTATCAATCCTCAATACTGGGGCACATTTGTGCACTTGGGAAATGCACTCAAAGAGGTGGGCAAGTTGGAATCGGCAATTGAGGCTTATAAGCATGCCTTGACGATCAACCCTAACGATCTGGGCACAAAACAGAACCTAAGTCGACTCCTGGCGAGGTTTGTCCCACCCTGGCATCTCAAAATGCTTGCGGACCGTGACAGGAACAAAGCTTACGAAGAGGCGATCGCCAAAGTGGTAAATACAGATTCCGTCGTATTGGATATTGGCACAGGATCGGGATTGCTTTCGCTAATGTGTTCTCGCCATGGCGCGAAGAAAGTCTACACCTGTGAGCAATCTAAGTACATAAGTGCGGTGGCTGAAGAAATCATTGGAAACAACGACGAAAGAGGAGTTATCCAATTATTTAATAAGAAGTCAACCGCGCTGACCTCCAGCGAGTTAAGTCCAAAACCTAATATTTTAGTTGCGGAAATATTTGATGCAGGCTTGATAGGAGAAGGTGTTGTTCCTACTTTCAGGCACGCACTTCAAAACTTATGCGCTACCGATTGTAAGGTGATCCCATCAGGAGGTCGGGTAATTGGGCAACTACTGCAAATTGATGAACTCTCGACAGTGAATCCCGTCCGGTCCATTGAAGGTTTTGACCTCTCTGCTTTCGACCAGTTCCGTATTCCTTCGGAGTATATTTCCGAGGACCTGAACAAATTCAAGCATCAGTTCCTTTCACCGGAATTTCATCTACTTACTTATGATTTTTCGAAGCTACCAGACCCAATTAAGGCAGATACTTTTACTGCAAAGGATTTCAAAATCAAGGCAAATAAGAGTGGCCGTATCGATGGTATTGCTTTCTGGTTCGAGCTTTTGCTTGATGACGAAATCACGTTATCCAGTTCGCCAAAAAGACTGGACAACCACTGGGGTCAGGCTATCTTTTTCTTTGAGGAGTCCTTGACCGTAGCAGCTGGCAGTACTATATCCTTCCAGCTCAGGTACAACGACTCCAATATTTGGTTTGAAAAACAAAAAAATCTATGAGCAAATACGTATTCGAACTACCTCAACTGACTCAATACGTGGATGCATGTCATCACGAGCAATTCCTTACCAAGGAGGAGTGCGACTTTTTTCATCAGATATGGGACCTTAATCCGAATGAGCCTTCCACCGTTTCCGGGAGCAATAAGGAAGACAATACCCTACGTAAATCAAGGGTCATTTCCGTGGATCCTTCTCAAGAAAAGACACTTTGGTTTTTTCACAAAACCACCCAATTGGCATCCTCCACAAATGCTGAGCGGTACGGATTCGAACTGCATGGTTTCTACGAACCTCTACAACTTGCCACTTACGAGGAAGGTGACTTCTTTGATTGGCATGCGGACTTTGGGTCTGGGCCATCGTCCAACAGGAAGCTAAGCATAACTATTCAACTGAGCGACCCCAATAGTTACGAGGGAGGGGACTTGGAATTCATGATCAATAAGCAAGCAGTCAAAGCTCCTCGAAATCAAGGAACTGCAATCGTATTCCCCTCATTCGTCCTGCATCGTGTGACACCTGTCACCAAAGGTTGCAGGCGGTCAATAGTGGGTTGGGTCCATGGACCGCCTTTCAGATAATTGGAAGAAGACTGCTCTTCAGCTACTTGTCAAAATCCCAATCTACGGTTCCCGCATCCAGTTGCAATACTCCGGAGCCATCGATTTCGTGCCAGTTTTCTCCTTTGTCATCGGTCCAATAAACAGATGTACCGGGCTTAGTGGTACTTTGGCCACTCCTTACCCATAATCTGCCATTCGGACCAACGCTTAATTGAGAAGATGGGAAATCAGCATGGATCCTTTTTGCCTCTCCTTTCTTACTGAATTCATAGAGTTCTCCATCCGAATTGATCACAAACGCCTTACCTCTTTTGCTGCCGGTAACACGAAGAGCATTTGCCAACTCAGGGATGGTCTTCCATTTCCCCTTTTCCCACCAGCAAACCACAGAACCGCGATTCGGGTCACAAGCTACGACCCATACAATACCGTCTGCAGCTGCGCTTATTTGCATCACTCCCTCTACCCCTTCTATCAACTCAAAACTGGATTGCTCACCTCCATCAGCAGGTATAGGAACTCGCCCTACGGCACCGGTATTGGTAATCATATATAAACTATCGCCAGGGCCTGCATCTATTTTCACTCCCTGAACGCCGCCATCTAGTGACACCAAAAACCATTTCCACTCCATTGGGAAATTTTGGGGGGTATAGTAGATAACCGTAGCATTTCCTTCCCAGGCTAAGACCATTAATGTCCCATCCGGAGAAATTGTTAAATCCTGCACATTCCAATCCGGATGTGTGTAAGGTGGTCCCTGAGATTCTGGGAAAAGCATTGTTAAGTCACTTGTCCCATTAATTGCCCATGCTATTTGTTGCGTTGCCATTTGCCTGATTGTTTTTTGCTAATTTAAATCCGTTATCTAATATTAGCATTTATTTCCGTTTGATGCAAAAGCGCAAGGGATTTTCATTTTCTTAGCTTTTACAATTAACTACAATGGACCTAACGCAGCCAGTAAAGCAAATTTTGTCTGAACATGACGACTATCACGCCATCAAAACTGGGATTGAGGAGATTTATGGCATTTTTAGTGAGTCAACAGGCATATACGCCGGAAACTTGACAACCGAGAAATTATCTGAAACGGCCAATGGAAAAGTCGTGTCCCCAGTTCATGCCGCTCATTGTGTCAAGGATTTAATGCGGACCACCAAATTCCTACGAGGTGTTCATGCGGCTATCCAGTCACAGCTTCAAAAAAAACCGAAGGTCCATGTACTATATGCCGGGTGTGGTCCTTATGCAACGCTCACTACTCCGTTAACGAGTGTTTTCACCAGTGATCAGGTCCAATTTACCTTACTGGATATCGAACAGGTTTCAATTGATGCTGTTAGTCAATTGTACAGCAGCTACAACCTACAACCATATGTCGCACGGTATCTTTTGGCTGATGCCACAGATCCTGATCTCACTTTCGACGATTCATTCGATGTGATTATTTCCGAGACGATGCAGGTAGGGCTGAAAAACGAGTGCCAGGTACCCATAACCAGGAACCTGGTAAAATTCCTCACGAAAGATGGCGTATTTGTTCCTGAAAAGGTAACCTTAAAAGCGGCTCTCGTAGGTGATATGAATCCACTAGAACCTAAAAATGCGGCCAGAGAAATCTTAGGTACAGCTTATGATTTGGACTTTAAGAATGTTCCTAAAGTCGGCGCTAGTACCATAATCAAAATGGTCGAATCTGATCTCAACTACCTTGAACTTCAAACTGAAATTAAGCTTTTTGATGATATCGTACTCTATGCATTCGAATCAGGGCTTACCATTCCCCTGACCTTGGATAGGTACCCAAAGGGTCAAAAAAGACCCAAGGAATTGAAATTCACCTACAAAGAAGGGGTTGCACCAGATTTACTTCTTGAAAATATCTGGTAACTATGAAAAGCAGTCATCGCCTGAGCATTTCTTTTGATGTCGAAAAATTGCTGGAAGACCTGTTCAAAGTTGAAAGCGATTGGGTTTCGCATTTCAATACATCCAATTATGAGGGAGAATGGAGTGGTCTCCCCCTGAGAGGTGCCGATGACGCTAATCACTCGCTTGTCTCGGCAGGAGAAAATGCAAGTTACAGTAACACCCCCCTGATGAGTGAAATGGGTTATATACCTTCAATTTTAGATCAATTTCAATGTGAAAAGACGCTTGTTCGGTTGCTCAAATTGACTCCTGGATCCAGGATAAGCGAACACACCGATCCAGACCTTTCGTTTTGGAATAAGTTTGCGAGAATACATATTCCCATCTTAACAAACGATCAGGTCCAATTTACTTTAGATGGCGAGGCACTCAAAATGAAGCCAGGGGAATGTTGGTTTGGAGAATTCTGCAAACCCCATAGTGTGGCCAACAATGGACATAGCAATAGAATACACTTAGTCGTAGACCTGGAGGTCAACGAATGGCTCCATGAGCTATTCATCCGCGAGGGAATTCTAGAAGAAAATGAAACAGAGCCCGATCCCATCGAGAATTTTGACGTGGCTAGTCAGATCGCCATGGTAAAGTCCTTGAAGGAGATAGGCACCGAGACCTCCCTAAACCTCGCGGAAGAGATAGTTAAAAAGTTCGGGCTGGATTTGAAATCGAAGTAGTACCAGGCACAGCCACATTGCGCTGGTCATCCATTCACCGCCATCAAGTTGAATGCAAAAGGTACCAGAAGTTGCTATTGCCCCTGGGCTATTTGTATGGCTCCAAATTCTCTATACCCTTCGGCAAAATCTGTCAATCCATCAAATCTCCGTTCTGATTGATTTTCATCAAGCCCAGCAACGTATTGCCATTCCCAAAATCGATGGTAGTAAGGACAAGTAAAGACCCATCAGCCAAGGCCAGGACGTCATTCGCCCTATCGTTTCCAGATTCGAGCCCATAATTTCGAGCACTTCCGGAAACAAAACGTCCAAATTGATCTGCCTGCAACACCATGATCTCGTCGCCCTTGCCAGCAAACCGAGGTAAGGATCCAACGATAAAATAATTACCATTCGTGGCCAAGTCCACTCCAAGACCGGTACCATCCAGTGTTCCGGCGGCATCGAAGATCACATTGACCGTGTCTGCCTGGTCTATGGTAGTGGATCCATTTCCAGAATAATTGATATTAGCAAAGTAAGGATGGCTTTCACCTCCCCTGGTCGAAGTACCTGTAACAATATAGCCATTGGGTCGCTTGAATACATCTGAAACTGTTTCTGAGTACTCCAAGGATCCACTTATCGGAAAGGAAACAACTGTCCCTTCCAACTCAATACCATTGTTAGTTATCGGCAGAACGTAAATATTCGTTCCTTCGGCTGTTTGCCGTTCGGTGGTGGCAATGATAACCAAGTCATTACTACGGAATTGGTCGATAAAAATACCCTCATCATTGCCCGTGAAACCAAATGTACGCTCCCGTAAGACCTGTCGACTATTCAAACCAATTCGAGCGGTATAAATCTGAGTTTCATCGTCATCAAGGCTGGTTGTGAGGTCACCAGGTTGTTGGAAGTTGGAAGAGCCCACCACCTGCAATATCGTGTCGTCCACAATTACACCGTGTGCGCCGGAAACGTCAAAAAACTGCGCAGTAGTAATGGTGCCGTTGACTTCTTCTTGAGTTTCAATGATAATTTCCCCCACGCTAGTACTGTCATTGGCTACATCAAAGTTTTCGTCGATAATCGCCCACACCAGCGCATTGAAGTTACCTGTATTGTTGGCGGTATCTGACCGTGTGGAGGTTCCGACATAAACAAATCCCAAATCGGGATAGTAGGTCAGCGAACCAGGTGTATCCCCTCCTGCACCGCCTCCGGAAAAACTGGAGGACTCATCCGGGCCGAAATCGAGGCTTCTACTTTGGATTTCGTTGCCGTCCATATCCACTCTCAGCAGGAAAAGGTCCTCATTGTCGCCATCCGCTAGGCCACGTCGGGTTCCATATATAATCAATTCGTCCGCTCCTTCCAGGTAGAGCATTCCGGTACCTGACTGGGCGCCTGAATCCCCATAGTACTTGATAAAGGTCTCACCGGGATCGGGACTAGAAGTATCATCTATTTGACAGCTGCCAAGTATCAGCGTTAAGCCTACCAATAAAGAATATTTCGAGTGATTTCTGCTCATTCTTATTTCTCTTTCTTTTTGGGGTTATAAATGGATCGCGTATACCCCACGGTAAACGTTACGAGATTCAATGTCAAATTATCTTCTACATGGCCAAGATCGAAGTTTACACTCTGATTGGCATACCGATTCTCTGCTTTAATGTAGTTGAACAGGCTGTTGTCAAATCGAGCCTCCAGCGTCAAAAAGTGAGTTGCGGAAGGTATCATAACTCCAATTCCCCCGAAGATGGAAATGTTAGTTTCATTCACCTGGTCGAATGTTTTCAAGTCGTCCTCCTGCTGCGCATTACTCAATGTAAAGGGTGTACCACCATTGCGGCTGGCATTGACATATTTCGCAGCAAGTAAATAGTCACCACTTACGCCTGCGAGGATATAAGGCTTGATGCCCGTACGCCGGTTGTAGTTGTAGGTATAGCGACCATAAACAGGCAATCGCAGGTAAGTTTGGTTATGAGTGAGGGCATTATTGAAAACTGCTCCGACGTTATTAAAAAAATTATCAACGGTATAAGAGGATAACCTGGCTTGAACACCTCCAACCACCTCAAATCCCTTTCCAAGGTGCTTCTCAAATGTTACTTCTCCCGTGAATCCGACAGGTAATCCACCTTTAAGATCAGTATTTTCATCCGGGCTATTCCCTCGGCCATTGTAGAATTTTCTCTCCTCGCCGTTGAGGTCAGAAGAAGTAAAAGTTTCCATTACCGAAGGAAAGGTGGTATTGGCTCCTAGCCTTACGCCAATCCGAAAGATCGGTTTGGTCTGAAACTGATCGTACAGATAAAAGAGCTCTGCAGGGTCTGTACTTTCATCCAGTATGTGCTCAGGATCTTCTTTCAGCAGATTCACCACAGCTGTCTCAGAAGCTGGTTCATTGTCAGTGAAAATATGAACCAAGGTTAGGAGTCTGTAAGCCCGGATGCGCTCTTCCTTTGAAAAGCCATCCTTGTCGGCAAGACAGGCACCAATGGAATTCGGAATACCAGCCAAACGGCCGGCCTCATAGTCCCTCTCCGCTTGTACCAGCTTCTGAGTGCAATTCTGAGCAAGCGCTTGGAATCCGAATATAATAGCCGCAATTGCGATGGAATATTTTCTCATAGCGGGAGGCAGGTGATTATGAATAAGGCGCAAATATTGTTATTTATTCAGATTCAATAATTAATTAAGTGAGTCGTCTTCTTCAGGCTTTTCTTTCCCCTCACAAGTGGTGACATACTCAATGTTTTCTCCTACATATTGTCTCCACTCCGTATCAGACATATTTCGGGAAATGTAGTCACATAAACGATCAGCCATACCATCGGCCTTGGTTGGATAGTACCTGATCAACCCATCAGCACTTGCAGAAACCAGCGAGGTACCATCGGGATGGAAATCCATATCCCAAACCCAGTCACTATGATCATCCAACACCGTTGGTAGGTCGAAGATGTTCTCTCTATCCCAGAAACGTATGGTTTTGTCCTTGCTCGCACCGGCAACTAACCTTCCATCAGGACTGAACTCTACATCCGTCACGGGAGAAGAGAATCCGGTAAGCTCCGGACCATCCTGTCTTTTCTCGTTCACATTCCAGATCTGGATATATCCATTATCTCTTTGATCATATCCACCTATTCCCAGCAAGCCACCATCTTTGCTAAAAGAGAGTGCCATAACTGGTTTCTTGCGGTCGCCATCTCGGAATATCTCCGTCTGGTTGTCTGAATCTTTGGACAGATCCCATTTGAAGATATCACCTCTCTCAGTACCACCTACTAGGAAAGCACCATCAGGAGAAAGCGCCAGGCTCTTAATTTTCTTATCAAGTTGTGCTACGACCTTGGTACTATTGAAATCACTTTGGATTATTTTGTTATCCGCCCCGGTCGAAATGAATCCGGAATTGTCCGGCAGGAATACAAGATCATAAATAGCTCCCATGTGACCAGTAATACGCTTAGGCTCGGAATCCTGGCTTCTTAGGTTGTACAGTAAGATATCATCCTGATTCGTACCCAAGGCCAACCAGTTTTCATCAGGACTCACATTCACGACACGATTAACCTTGTCACTGGTGAATAACTCCTCATAAATCCGATTTGTAGCATTCCAACGCAGCAATTTACCATCACCGCCGGCAGAGAACATTCTTGTTCCATCTGCAGAAAATACTATCGAACGAACAGCGACAGTCTTCACGAGTTCCTGTCCGGTAAGTTCATCCAGGACCAAAGACTTATGCCCATGATACTGATTCAACAAACTATCTCCTTTATTACCAGTCACTTGGATTATTGAATCGGGTCGATTATCCACCACGCCTTGCAATGCAGAGTATACACCAGCATAGATATCACCATTGTATGGTTTATTGGGATCTCCGTACTCCTGATGATACAAATAAGCCTGCTTCGCTACCAGCGCTTTCAGTTCCTTCTCCGGAATGCCCTTTGCCTTGATAGACATGGAAAGGGCAATCGACTGGAATCTAAGTCTATCGGCTCTTTCTCTTGCTAACTGCGCTTGTCGACTTTGTTCCTCAGCAATTTCTGTTTGTTTCCTTGCTTCATCCGCACTCTTCTCCGCCGCTGCCTGAGCGACAACCGCAGCTTGTCTTTGCTTATCCGCTTCGGCCTGTGCCCGCTGTGCAGCTTGCTTTTCCAATTGCGCCTGTGCCTCCGCCTTACGCGCATTGTCGGCTTCTCTTTTGGCATTATTCTCCGCCACTCTCGCCGCGGCAGCAGCCTGTGTGGCGATCTCTGCTTGCTTTTCTGCTTCTTCCTGGAGACCAACCGCTTCATCACGTAGCTTCAAGGCTTCTGCCTGAGCTTCCTTCGCAAAGTTGGCTTGGATCTGTGCCAACACAACGAAAAAGATCGAAACAAGCGCGGCAAGGCCCAAAATAACTGCAGTTACCCGCATCCTGCGGACCTGACGCTTCTGAAGTATCTCTTTGTTTCTTTGTTCGGTTATGTAGGCCTTCTCAGAAGTCTCCAAGAACACCATCGTCCGTTCAAATGCTGGGTTGTATCGTTGACCCCAGACGAGTGTAGGTCTGTTTTCTTCTCTCCAGTTCAAGGCCAGCTGCAAGTCAGGCATCTGCCATAGGCTGGCTTTTCCTTCCTGGAATCGTTCAGCGGCCTCAGACAGTTTTACATACATCTCGGCGGCCTTATTCTCCTCATCCAACCATCTCTTCAGCCTATCCCAGATACGCATCAAGCTCTCGTGGGAGATATCTATCACCGTTTCGGACTCTAATCTCACTCCGTAAGGAGGCATCAATAGGGATCTGCCTGGCTCCCGGAATCGATCTACTACTCTTTCGACCTCATCTTCTGAAACCCCGGCGATCGCGGCAATCGTGCTCAACTTGGTAGGCCGTCGAATACCCTGGTTCTCGTTGCCCCGTTCTGTCAAGGCTTTGAACATCACCTCAGCAATCTGCTTCTCACGCTTATTCAGCGCATCATAGGCTTCATTAGCGTGCTGAGAGAGGGCTTCGCGAAGTGTCCCAATGGCACCATAATGTCGGAGATCCATGGGTTCTTCTTCTTTCCTATCGTCCACCCAGTAGCTCCAGGTACGCATCAAGGCGTGCTGAAGAATAGGTAATTGATCTGGATTATCTCCCACATCATTCAACAGCTGCTGCGTGAGACGTGGGGCAATTTTACCACCTCCAACGGCAACCGGACCTTCGATAGCCATTCGCTTCTGATCCCTTGTCATCTGTGGGATCAGATAGTGACTATCATTGATCATTTGTGTCAAATCAGGGTATTTGGCACACTCTCCAATAAAATCTGAGCGCATTGTCAGTGCCACGTAGATCGATTCGTCATATTGGTGAACCGCTTCAAGAAGCAGATTCACAAAAGCCGACGACTCATCCCTATCCGACTGGGTAGATTCCAGCTTGCTGAATCTAAAAAGTTCTTCAAACTGGTCAATCAGAACAAAAATATTTTGCGACTTATCGGTCTTTAGCTGTTTGATCACTTCAATTAACCCAAGTGAACTACTTCGCAGCACTGTGCCAATAATCGTCTTCCTTATAAGCTTATCCTCTTCAGGCAGCGCGTTGTATTCCTGATCTTTGACAAGCAGGGCCTCTGCTAAATTGTCGATTGGTCCGCCGCCAGGCCTTGCTACCACTACCCGCCAGTTTGACCCGGCTTCTGTCATGAAGCCGCCGTGTAGTGTCGGAATCAATCCGCAGAACATAAATGACGACTTACCACTACCAGAGGCACCTAAAATGGCTACAAACCTATTCTCTGCCAGTTTGACAAGTGCCTCATCACTTTGGCCTTCTCGACCAAAAAAGAGATGACTTTCTTCCACTCCGAACGGCCTAAGACCGGGAAATGGATTGATCAACTCGGTGATATCAACTATCCCTTGGTTGTGTTCAATATTGATGTCTTTTTCACTCATATCGGTAGGGTTTAGCGACCAACAACTTGGCGGTTATTTGTCAATTCTTAATCTATCTAAAAATGGATTCAAGTACTCAGGCTTGAAGCCACCATTATTGCCCAAAATCAGGGCATTATTCTTTTTGTATGTATTTAGGTCTACTTCTTTTTTTCCTTCAAAATACACTGCCTTGGCCTTCAAAGGCTTGTTTCGCCCAAAACCTGGTGCTTTCAGTAGGTCCTTCAGTTTTGTTTTGATCCATTCCTCGGTAGCCTGACCGAAGTATATGATGGAAGCATCGCATCTTCGAAGATTCTCCTGGTGGATATATCTGATGTCAATAAGGTCACCTTCATAAGTGGGGTGCACCACTCTAAACCCTGCTTCTTTCAAATGCTCCTCCAAAGTCTTGCTTTCCTTGAAGTCCGATTTGTCCGAAATAAGGTAGATAATTTGCGAATCATCCTCTGCAGCTGGCTGATAACCAGCGACTTCCCTTTTGGTATTGAAGCGTCCACCAGTCACTAACTCTTCGCGCACGATGCTTTTCAACTCCTGAAGGGTAATCTGCAAAACTTCCGCTTCTTCCAAGGCAGCGGCATCACTTTTCAAATCTTCAATGAATATTTTCTGCCGTTCTGATACGTTGTTAAGGTCTGGCGAAACCCATATCAAACGACTAAAAAGTTCTTTCTCAATTTGGCGTTCGTTCCACTCCACCATCTCATAGGTGTGCTTACTAGCCACTCGATTCTGTATATCCACAACCGACAGGTCAGAACCCTTGGGGCGGTATCCATAATCCTCCCCAACCAGATGAATTGATAAACGGCATTTGGCCAAATCTTCCTTCACGCGATGCTCCAACACCTTGGCTTCCTTCGGCAAAGTATGATTAGGCAATACCCGATAGCCATGTCGAATTAATTCCCGTCGGATTACATCTCTTTGGATCACCATATCGACACCTGTACTCGCTAAGTAGACAGTTTTGTCCCGTGGGAATTCCTCTATGATCTTCGCCTCTTCTTTCAGCTCAGGCTTCTTGACAACATTCAGGATTTGATTGATGTCATAGGCCATGTCAACGAGCTTCATCCAATAGCTACGCTCGGCATCATTGCCGAAGAAACGCTTGAATTCCAGGGCCTCCCCAGTCATCGGGTCGACCATGAAAAAATCATAGGCTATATAATCTTGGAGAGCCGGTAGATATTGATCATCCTCAAACGGATTCTTGTGAACCTTGAACATACGGCAAATCCCATCAAGAACCAGCATGTCCTCCTTCTTCCACTTCTGACTCAACTCATTCAAGAAACTCAAGGAGTTACCCGAGTTTGCCAGGTTGGTGGTCATTACCGGAAGGATAGCTGCAGCACTTTGCAACTTACTGGAATCATAGTTCGATTCCGACATTAAAGTGACTTGAGCGTCGCCCTTAATTATTTGTGAAAGGAGCGTATCCAAGAATTTATGGAAGTTAGACACCCACCCTTTCAGGCCTCCTTCTATAGGCTGGTTGTCTTCATCCGAGAAAAGTACAATTATTTCTTGGTTAAGGTTCATTTTGCGGCGGTAAGGCTATATCCTAACAAATAACTTAAATTTTATGGAAAGTAAAAAATACCATTTTCTCAAACGCTTTCAAAATCATAAGATACTCATCTCTAGTTCCTCCTCTTCCTCCTCGACTATCTTCACTTCACCATTCAATACTCTCAGGTAGGCCTCGACAATGTCGACATGCTTCGCCATCAGGTCGAGGAATTCTTCTTTTCTTAACACGAGCAGCGTAACCTCGTCCTCGGCAACAGCCGTATAATCAAAGGTTTCACTTTCGAGGATGAGTTTTTCTCCGAATACCTGGCCTTCGCCAAGGTGCTCTTCTTCGGCATCTCTTCTGATCACCACATCTCCTTCTCTAATAAGATACATGGGCTCCGTACCCTTATCTCCCTTCTGAATGAGTTCAGTACCTGGTCTCACTCTTATTTCATCCAACACATCAGCAATGTACGTGACAATTTCCCCGGAGATTTCGTGAAAGATAGGATTTTGCTTGAGCAAAATAATGCGTTCTATCAGAAGCAGCTTCTGATGATACCTCTCCCCTTCTTCCAGAAATACTGGTGGCAATATGGCCCTATCAAGCTCCTTCTTAATAGAAGGCTTCAGGCGCTTAGTGTTTTTATGATAAACGTCTTTGTCAAGGTGATAGATGGTGTAAGCTGCTGTCTGCAGCATTAACTTATCACTGTTAAAAAGATTGGCAATCAAATCAAATGAAACTTCGGCATCTGGCATCTGACTGATTCGGAACATAGCTAATGCCTTCGTGTACCTTGAGATTCGATTGTAATCACGATTTATGATCTGCAATAGCAAATCTCGATAGGAGTCAAAATCTTCCGGAGGAAAGTGATTTTGCAGTTTCGCTAGCCGGTCCTCGTCCTTCATATCATCTAGCACTGGGAACAACTTCGGTTTCAATTCCTCCTCGCAAAAGAGATCCAACATTTCCACCCCAAAAGTCACGGAATCCACTGTTCCTGCTTCAATGTTTTCCTTGACAAGCAGTACGTTCTGGGCATCATAAATCATGCTGAGCAACATAAATATGTTGTCATAATTGATCTTGTTCTCCTCAATAATTGCGTCAATGATACTTTGATCGAGTGGGGACTCAACTTCAATGTCTTGCAAAGTTTTGATGTTCCACGCTACGTCGCCAACCGCGGACTCTAAAATTATTTTAATCCTTGCCGCTTGAAAATCTCGCGCTTCGAAACCTACATAACTAAGAGATTTTAGGATTTCGGATACAATCTTCTTATCGGGATAATCGATCTTTTTCCATAACAGTTCGGTTGCCTGACGCCCTCCAACTTTGCCTAACAGCTGAATGATCCTGATCATTGTGGACTTGTATTGGCCAGTCTTGTAGAAAGAGGTGTCAATGTTATGGAAGGCTATCTCACCGGCGTAGGCCAGTGCGGAGGCGGCAGAATTGCCATAAGTAGCTAAATGAAGATTTTCAATAAGAACCGGCCACACTTCTGGTCTCTTGACTTTGCCAGCGGTAGCCATCGCAGCTGATCTCACTTGTGGATTAATATCTCTTAAGAGCTCGAGTATGTAGACAATGTGTTTATCCTCGCTGATCTTCGACAAAAGTCTCGCGCCCTGCATCCTGTCCTCGTATTCCGTAGATCTGATCAACTTCCGAATGGACACATCCGTTAATTCATAATCTGCGGCTTCCTTCAGGTTTTCTACTGCATGTTTCGCCAACTTTTCAGCTTCCTCATCACCTTCAGTCTTTGATTCACTGGTGACAATCCCGAGGGCTCCGAAGCAGAGAAAATCGTCTAATTTCTGATAGGCTAATCTACGCACCTGCGGGTAACGGGAATTAAGCTGATCCAGCAGTGCAAATTCAAATTCTACCGGGTCTAATTTCTCAAAAACCTTAAGGGCATGAACTACCCGCTCAGGATCCTTTTTCTTGAGCTCATCCTTGAGCACATTGGTGGTGTTATGTTCATTTCTCGTACCCTCGCCATGGAGCTCCTCTTTTTGTTTCTGCAAGGTCCTGCGTAAGGTGACTTTATACTGATCAAATAACTTCGCGGCCAGCCAGAATATCATTCCCGCCAAAGCAATTATGAAGTAGGAATAATGAATCAATTTGAAGAATACCAATAGTCCCAATCCAATTTGGGCCGCACCCGCAGCCAAGGTGGCAAATTGACTCACCACCCCTTCGATTCTTGTCTGAAGATCGAAGCGTATCCTTATGTCGATCGGCAAGAAAAAGAGCTTAAAAGCCGGACTTTCGAGGGCATCCTTCAAAGAAAATGTAAATGCCTTAGCCGACACAGTAAACATGAAGAATAGCAAAAATTCCTCTGTTTTGATTTCATATCCATAAATATGCCCTGATATAATTGCGCCAATCGTAAAGAGAACCAGAATTGCCGGCATCGTCATGAGTGCAACTTTCAGCCCAAATCGACCAATAATAATGTCATTGACAAAGCTCTGGATCAAGAAACTCATGATCATGACCACCGCGCTAAAAAAGGACAGAAAATCCGAAAGTTTTTGCTCCTCTGGAAACATGGTTTCTGTAGCCGTGTAAAAAGTATAGTCTACAAACACGCTGGCTCCCATCGAGAAAATCAGGAACAGCGAAAGCAGCCGGAGGTATTTATCTTTCAGAAGGTCAAAGAACTTCACCTTGGGAGCATCTTTGGCATCCTTACCAACTTTGACGATGTGATCAAGGTTGAAGGCTCTAACAATCCAGATAGTGAATAATAGTATTCCGAAAGACGCGAGGGCGGATACAAACAACAGATCGTATGTATTGTCGATGAAGGGCAGTCTGGTAATCAACGGTATGGAAAAGAACGCAATGATCGTTGCCGTCAACTGACCAGTATCTATTCCCCCAATAATTCGCTTCGACTGTCTGGAATCAAACATCCGACCAAAAACACCCCAAAAACCCAAAAGTGTGATCGCGGTAATGGGTCCGATCATAACGAACAGTAGAAAAGGCAATAGGGAAAACTCGCCTTCTGCCGTTTCGTAGGGTATCAATTCAAATGCATAGCGGGTACCGGCTATGAAAAGAAAAATTACAAACACATTAGATACTACCAGCGTGGAGTAGCGAATACGTTTTTGCAAAGTCACAAAAAGCCCAGTCGCGACAATGCCCAGGGCTCCCGCGGTAAAAAATGCCTTATCGAGATAGGCCTCTCCCAGAACCTTAAGGAATAATGTTTCAGAACCGATTTGGTAAGACGCGAGAAATATACCCATGAAGAACCCTTTGCCAAGCAGAAGCCACATTTGCTTCTCCTCGCCAGGTTCTCCTCCAAGAAATTTCAAAAATGCTTGTAACACGGAATTGACGGATTTTAATCAACTTATAAAGTTAGAGAAAATAAGCTAGCTGCCAACAAGCGCCATTCACTTTTGAAAACACAATCCCAGGAAGGCTTCTAATCAAAAGCCCGGCGTGCTTCTTCGAAGGTGTTGGCGTGGGCTTTTACAATTGCCTGGAGGCTAGTCGAGTACCCTCCTCCCATGACGGCTACCACCGGGATATTGTTAAGTGCACATCTCGAAAAAACCATACGATCCCTTAGCCTGCAACCTTCCATAGAAAGGGACAATCTACCTAACTTGTCTGTAGCCAGAACATCCACTCCACTCTGAAAAAAAGCTATTCCCGGATTTACTTCAGAGAGCACCCGCTCTACATAATAACCTAGGGTTTCCAGGTATTGCTTGTCTTCACAGCCATCCGGCAATTCCACATCCAGGTCGCTTTGTTCTTTTTGCAATGGATAATTCTTGGCACCATGCATGCTAAAAGTAAAAACTCTGGGTCCTTCTTAAATATCTGAGCAGTACCGTTCCCCTGATGCACATCCAGATCGATTATTAAGATCTTTTCCATATAACCATGAGAAAGCAGGAAGTTGGCGGCGATAGCGATATCATTGAGCATGCAAAAACCTTCTCCCCGATTAGTAAAGGCATGATGTGTTCCACCAGCGACATTCAGCGCCACACCCTCAGTCAAAGAAAAAAGTGCACATTGTATTGTACCTCCTGCTATCTTAATTTCCCGATCAATCAACTCCCTGCTATACGGGAATCCAATCCTGCGAATCTCCTTCGCAGAAAGCCTG
>CBDETI010000003.1:0-17783 GCA_965242775.1 Cyclobacteriaceae bacterium | reverse complement strand
GGCTTGCCTTCTGCTCTGGCTTGCTCTTTGCCAATTTCTATTTCTTTTTCTACAGTTGCAGCATCTACACCATCCTTGTCCACGGCTATCGGGTTCATTGCGGCGATCTGCATGGCAACATCTTTTCCAGCGTCGGTAACACTTGCGCCATTCACGTTTTTAAGACCTACAAGTACACCAAGTTTCTTATTGGAGTGGATGTACGGAACAACTGCCTCGCTTTCGAGTACCTGGTAAGAGGAGATTTCGAGCTTCTCGCCGATTTTACCAGTAGCTTCTACAATCTTCTCAGCTATTGGCAAGCCATCAATCTGAAGTGCTTTGATAGCATCAATATCTGCTACTCCTGATTCAAAGGCTTTATCGGTAATTGTCTGCCCTAAAGCAATGAAATCCTCATTTTTGGCAACAAAGTCCGTTTCGCAGGTAAAGGCAACGAGAATGCCCTTGGTATTTTCTGCATTGGTTTGAAAGAAAACCACGCCTTCAGAGGTCTCGCGATCTGCTCTGGATGCTGAGACTTTTTGTCCTTTTTTTCTAAGTAATTCGATGGCCTTGTCAAAATCGCCATCTGCTTCAACCAATGCTTTCTTGCAATCCATCATTCCGGCACCGGTCATCTGCCGTAACTTATTTACTTCTTTTGCGCTAATTGCCATTATATATCGTTTTGAATGCTTGTTAACAAAAATTGAACACCAAATCTCTTCGATGTTCAATCTTATATTTTAACCAGTGAGTTATGTTAAAATTATTATTCTGCTGTCTGCTCGTCCAAGGCTTTCTTCGCTGCCTCTTCCTCTTCTAGCTTGGCCTCTTCCTTATCCTTTTTTCGCTCGCTCAAACCTTCTTCCATGGCTTTACCGATGTAAGAAGTGATCAAGTTGATTGACTTGAAGGCATCATCATTCGAAGGGATTGGATAATCCACCAAGTTCGGATCAGAGTTGGTATCCACCATCGCGAAAACCGGGATATTGAGCTTCTGAGCCTCAGCTACAGCAATGTGCTCTCTTTTGATATCGATTACAAAAAGAGCAGCGGGCAATCTATTAAGATCGGCAATACCACCCAATACACGCTCCAGTTTGGCTCGTTCTCTGGTGATCATCAAACGCTCTCTCTTCGCCAGGTTCAAATAAGCCTCATCCTTCATGAGTTTGTCGATAGAAGCCATCTTCTTCAACGACTTTCTGATCGTAGAGAAGTTGGTTAGCATTCCACCTAGCCATCTTTCTGTTACAAATGGCATTTTCAGTTTCTTGGCTTCCGTTTCCACAACCTCCTTGGCCTGCTTCTTAGTAGCAACGAACATCACTTTCCTTCCGGATTTCACGATGCCTTTCATCGCCGCAGCCGCTTCCTCAAGGTGCTTGAGGGTCTTATTCAAATCAATGATGTGAATGCCATTCTTCTCCATGAAGATAAATGGCGCCATCTGAGGATTCCACTTTCTGGTAAGGTGTCCAAAGTGAACACCGGCATCCAATAACTCTTTGCTTGTAATTTTTTCCATCGATTGATTATCGTTTGCTGAATTGGAATCTTCTTCTTGCTTTTCTTCTTCCGTATTTCTTACGTTCGACCATTCTAGGGTCTCTGGTAAGAAATCCTTCCTGTTTTAATGGTGACCGATGCTCGTCGTTGGTTTCCACCAATGCTCTGGAGATCCCAAGGCGAATCGCTTCCGCCTGACCTTTAAGGCCTCCACCATCAACATTGACCTTGATGTCGTAGTTGCCATCTTCCTCTACCTTGACAAGAGGTTGCTTTACAATGATCTGGAGCACCTCCGATGGGAAGTAGGTGCCTAACTCCCTGCCATTGATATTTATCTCCCCTTTACCTTTCTTGAAATATACCCTGGCTACTGAGGTTTTTCTTCGGCCAATTGTATTGATAACTTCCATTAAGTTACAGATTTACTTCTTTTGGTGTTTGTGCTTCGTGAGGGTGCTCCGCACCTTCATATACATACAAATTCTTGAATAACTGCCTTCCTAGTCTGTTTTTAGGCAACATGCCTCGAACCGCATTCTCTACAAGGATTGTAGAAGATTTACGCTCTTTGATCTCCGTCGGCGTTTCGGTACGCTGACCTCCGGGATAACCTGTGTGGCGAACGTAGACTTTGTCGGTCCATTTCTTTCCAGTGAGTCGGATCCTGTCAGCATTTAGGACAATGACATTATCACCGCAATCCACATGTGGGGTGTAATCAGCCTTATGCTTTCCCCTAATCATCTTAGCAACTTCGCTGGCTAACCTACCTAGTACCTTGCCGTCGCCATCAACAACTACCCACCCTTTTTGGGCAGTAGCCTTGTTGACTGAAATTGTCTTATAACTTAAAGTATCCAAAATTTACTTTTTTTCCGTGTTTAGACCCCTCTTAAAAAAGGGACACAAAAATAGAATTTTAAAATTTTAAAAACAAAGAAAACCCTGCAATGACTATTCGTTTTTCTTGAGTTGTTTCAAGACCACTTCGAAATCACGGGGATGTGGGGCCTGAAGTTTTAACTCTTTGTTATCCAGACCAATAAATGTGAGGCCCGCTGCATGCAGTGTCAAACGGTTAATGAGCGGTTTTTCCGTCTCGAACTTTCCGATCTTGTAGCTCTTCTTGACCGAAGAAAGGTAGATGTGTTTGCCTCCGTATTCGGTATCTCCACAAATCGGCAGTCCTATATGCGCAAGATGCACTCGGATCTGATGCATGCGGCCGGTAATGGGCATACAAGCCAACAATGTATGCGCCTTGTATATATATAGTGTCTGGATTAAAGTCGCTGAAGGCTTTCCTTGCTGAAAGTCGACCCTGGACCGGCTGGAGCTGGTATAAAGCGGGGCGTTAATCTCCTCGTCCAGTTCGACTCTTCCAGAAACCAAGGCATGATAGAGTTTGTGCACCTCTCTATTGGTGAGCAGATTGGCAAAATGCCGGTAGGCTTCGGCGTGCTTGGCGACTACCAAAAGACCCGAGGTTTCTTTGTCCAGTCGATGGCAGACCTGACTACTGCTGTGATAGGCGCGCGCCAGTTCTAAAACGTTGATTGGGCTGGCATGGTCATGGAGCGTGGCAATACCAGGTGGCTTATTAACAATAAAAAAATCCGTATCCTCGTGGACGATGGCTTTCGAAAAATCTAAAGCAAAGGCTCTACTCGTCTTCATCTTCAGAAAGCAATACGGCGTTGGGGACTCCACCGTGACCTAACTTAAAATAGAACCTGGAGCCGACCCCCTCTTGACTGGACACTTCTATTCGACTGCCATGTCCCTCCATGATATGCTTGACAATGGAAAGGCCCAGCCCGGTTCCTCCTTTTTCCTTAGAACGACTTTTCTCAACACGATAGAACCGCTCAAAAATTCGTCCAAGATCTTCTTCCGGAATCCCTCTGCCATTATCCGCTACCGACACCTCTACATGTTCGTCTTCCTCGACAAAAGAAACCCACACTTCCCCTCCTTTTCTGGTATACTTGAGACCATTTACTACCAGATTGATCATCACCTGATAAATTCGCTGGTAATCGGCGTTGACATAAATGGGTCCGTAATCTTCGGCAAACTTCAAAGTGATCTCTTTCTTCTCCGCCTTGCCCTCCGCCTGATCAAACACTTCCTTCACCATATCGACGATATCAAAATTTTCAAAATGCATCTTGATGTCGCCCGTTTCCATTTGTGAAATAGTCAGGAGATCCTGGACCAGAATATCGAGACCATCCAGGCTTTTGGCGGCTTTCTTCAAAAATTTATTTCGAACCTTTTTATCCTCAACAGCTCCATCCAGTAATGTGTGTACAAAGCCTTGTGCAGCGAAAATCGGTGTTTTTAGTTCGTGAGATATATCCGCGATGAATTCCCGACGGAAGGTCTCCATCCGTTTCAACTCCGCAATTTCCTGTTGTTTGGTTTCGACGTAAGATCGGATTTCCTTATTGATGGTCTTCAATGCGTTCACGGAAGACTTCTTCTTATCTGGTATCAATGCCAGCCCTTCCTGGGTGATTTTCTCGAGTGCAGCATAGATGCGATCAATTTCCCTGAAGAAAAGAAAATCAAGGATCAAACGAATAAGCAAGTAACTTGAAGAGAAAGCTAACCCGAAAGCTACAGACAAGGCGGTAGTGCTTATGGTGGGCAATAAAGACAGAAATGCTGTCGTAATCCCGGCTATACTTATGGCCAGTAAAATCGCCAGGGTACGTGAATTCATACTACCCTAGCAGTTAATTCGAATCAAACTTGTAACCGACACCCTTAACAGTGGAAATGAAACCTTCTCCTATTTTCTCCCGGACTTTACGAATATGCACGTCTACAGTTCGCGCCAGCACATATACATCGGTACCCCAGATATTTTTGAGCAGATCATCCCTACTGAAAACCTTTCCGGGATTCTGCGAAAGGAAATAAAGCAGTTCAAATTCCTTTTTGGGTAGATTGATCTTTTTCTCCCCAAGAGCCACAGTATAACTGGACCTATCCACAACCAAATCACCAATTTCCACTTTTTGAGATTCCTTGTTTTTCTTCGTCTCCCGGCGGAACATGGCGTTGATCCTACTCATCAAAGCCCGTGGTTTTATTGGTTTGGTAATGTAATCGTCTGCGCCAATCTCAAAGGCCGCCACCTCAGAGTACTCCTCCGATCTTGCCGTAAGGAATATCACAAATACATTGGTGAGCTCCGGGACCTCTCTGATCTGCCGACATGTCTCCACCCCATCTTGCTTGGGCATCATGATGTCAAGTAAAATCAAATCAGGAATAAAGGTTTTAGCAATGTCCACTCCTTTCATACCGTCAGATGCGGTACGAACATCATAGCCTTCTTTGGAAAGGTTATATTTCAATAGTTCCAGAATGTCTGGTTCATCATCTACAATAAGAACCTTATGATTGTTATTCGCCATTTTCAATGTTGATCTACCGTCAACGCTTAATAATTCCGAAACTTACCATATCATGGATATTTGTGCAACAAGCCTGAACGAGGGGCTGGGCCTGCGTCGCAAATATCCTCATATAGCCCTTTTATTTAAGCATAACTTAATATTTGGTTAATAGCAAAAAAGAAATGAATCCTTTTAGTACCAAATATCGTAAGTTACCTTGTAATACATAGTAACTAACATAACCACATTCCCATGGTTGTAGACAATACCTCTTATTATTTGAAGATCGTTGGTCGAATTTTACTGGTTCTGGGACTACTCGCCATCCCCTTATCAATTTTTTCCTGGAGCGCTTTGGACTTTCTATTTGAGTACGGTGATTGGTGGGATTACCATTGGCATTCCTGGATACCGATACCACATATCACCCGATTTCTCATGATATTCCCGGGGATGTACTTCCTCGGTGGCATTATCTTCATCATCGGTGGCATTGGCCTAATCAACGAGCGAAGTTGGGGGCAGCGGTTTGCCTGGGTTCCGGCCGTCATTGTACTATTCAATTTCCCAATCGGTACAGCACTAGGCGTATGGTTGATCTATCTCCTCCAAAAATCCAAGGAATTTCAATCCCAATCTTAAGATAAATACTAAAAATATTACTATTTAGCTAAATATATTAGTACTTGGTGTTAGTTTTGGCCACGGATTAGATGTTGCTAAATTCGGCAGCTAAACGCGCAAACGCTAGACTCCTATACTAATATGGCTGACAATACTGAAAAACTCAAGGCCCTTCAAATAACCATTGACAAGCTCGAAAAGACCTATGGCAAAGGGACCATAATGAAATTGAGCGACGAAAAAGTGCTGGATATCCCAGTCATCCCAACAGGCTCGTTGGGATTGGATATGGCTTTGGGCGTAGGTGGCATTCCTCGCGGCAGGATCATTGAGGTTTACGGGCCAGAATCCTCCGGCAAAACGACACTGGCTATGCACTGTATTGCTGAGGCTCAAAAAAATGGTGGACTTGCTGCTTTTATAGATGCTGAACACGCATTTGATAAATCCTACGCAGAAAAGCTGGGAATCGACACTGAGAATCTGCTAATCTCTCAGCCTGATAACGGTGAACAAGCGCTGGAAATCGCGGAACATTTGATCCGATCCGGAGCCATTGATATCATCGTCATTGATTCCGTTGCAGCACTGGTCCCTCGTGGTGAACTGGAAGGGGAAATGGGGGATAGCAAAATGGGTCTCCAGGCTCGTTTGATGTCACAGGCACTTCGCAAACTCACTGGCGCGATCAACAAGACAGGCTGCTCTTGTATTTTCATCAATCAATTACGCGAGAAAATCGGTGTGATGTTTGGCAATCCAGAAACTACCACCGGTGGTAATGCGCTCAAATTCTACGCGTCCGTTCGTCTGGACATACGTCGCATCGGACAAATCAAGGAGTCTGCGGATAACGTGTTAGGCAACAGAACCCGTGTGAAGGTGGTCAAGAACAAGGTAGCGCCTCCTTTTAAAACCATCGAGTTTGACATCATGTATGGTAAGGGCATAAGCAAATCCGGAGAGATCCTAGACATTGGCGTTGAATTGAATGTGATTCAAAAATCCGGATCCTGGTTTTCTTACAACGGTGATAAGTTAGGTCAGGGTCGGGATGCGGTAAAAGAACTGATCGAAGACAACCCCGAATTGCTTGAAGAGTTGGAAAACAAAATCAAGGCTGTCATCAACGGAGAAGAAGCCGAGACTAACTAGTCCGTTGGTTCAAGCTCAACGATAATTGAATTCAGCGATTGTGAATACTTCCGGGCTCCAGCGCGATTGAGGTGGTCCAGGTTGTAAAATTGGTCGTCGGCTAAGGGATATTTACCATAGTCGTAGTAGGTAACCAACGGATCTTCCGCAAGCTCATCGATTACGGTAAGATTTTCCTTCCAAACCTCCGGATCTAGCTTACTATAAATTTTAGGATGTAGTGGATGTGTAACAAGAAGGCATCGTATTCCTTGCGCAGACAGACTTTCCAGGAGGTTTCGCAAATCCGAAACAACGCGATTTCTATGATTCTTATTATCATTAATAACCTTCTGAAAGTATGTCGCCCGCTCTTGTGCCCATGTCTCTGTCATCATCTCCGGCATTGTGCGCTCATGGAACGTCCAACCTCGATACATCGGTCTGGACGACTTTACCATGTTAGCGAGTGCGATCTTCGGGCCGAAACCAAACCAGAAGTGCGACAAGTCCTCCAACCAAAATTGCTTGTTATCGAAATCAATCCCATGATAATAATGATAGTATTTGTCTCTGGCTGATCGATGTAAATAATAGAAACTCTGATAGTCGACGGAGAGGAGAACATATTTAAGTCTAGGTAGACTATCCACGTATTTTAACGCAAGCCTTTTGTCGAAATAGATGGTCTGGGAACCAAAAGCAAGGTTGTAAGCAAAAAGGTCAAATTGCGCCGGATCGATGCCATCGCCGGCGTGCGAGTTTCCTAAAATGAGCACCTCAATGGAGTCTGCACAGTCTAAAAGCCCGTCCCTTTTTCGCTTATACTCACCATCAAATGTCCGAGTCATTAACTCCAGGCACAACACAACAGGAATACAAAACCAGAGCAAATTCAGCAGGAAATTTTTCATCATCAGAACTGGAAATAGATGAAATCTTGCTCAGACCCTCTGAACCATAATATGATCGCGATCAAACCATAATAAAACGTCCATCTGATTGCCTTTGGAATCTCAAGCCCACCAAAATCGAGGCCATGCTGTTTATGTCTTTGAAACCATTCCACAGACAAAAGAAAAGCCATTGCCACTAGGAGGGTAGCATGGGGAGTTACTTGCAGTGGGTCAAGAATTGAAGTGGAAAATAGCCGGTTATAGTAGTTTAATGCTGCACTGACATTTTCTGACCGAAATGTGACGAATGCTAATACAACGCAAGAAAAGGTAATCATCCTGCTTATAAAGCTGTGAAGCGGCCCAGGATCGACTACTTTACTAAGGTGGGTCCAAAACCTGTAAAGGAGTAGGTAGAAGGCATGGATCAGTCCCCAAAACACAAATGTCCAGTTGGCGCCATGCCAAAGTCCACTAACACCGAAAACAACTATCACATTAATGGCAGCCCTTACCTGAGCTACTCCCCGCCCTCCCAGGGGGATATATACATAATCGCGAAACCACGTCGTAAGCGAAATGTGCCAGCGCCTCCAGAAATCAGCAATGTCGGTAGCGAAAAAGGGGAATCGGAAATTTCGACGCAAATCGAAGCCAAATAATCTTCCAGTGCCTATGGCAATGTCTGAATAGCCCGAAAAATCACAGTAAATCTGAACGGTAAAAAGAATCACCCCTAGCAGGAGCGTACTCCCATTGTACCCTTGATAGCCTTCAAAAATGTCGTTCACCAACACAGCACAATTGTCAGCAATGACCATTTTTTTAAAAAAACCCCAGAGCATCTGCCTTAAGCCATCGGTAGCCTTCTCCTGCGAGAATTCTCTTTTTTGCAAGAACTGAGGGAGTAAATGACTTGCTCTTTCGATCGGTCCAGCTACCAGCTGCGGAAAAAACCCCACGTAGGCCATAAACGCCCACAAATCAGTCGTGGGCTCCAACTCTCGACGGTATATGTCAATCGTGTAACTAAGTGTCTGGAAAGTGTAAAAACTGATACCGACAGGCAAAATGATCTGGAGATATGTCCCTGACATTGACACACCTAGAAATGAAAAAGCCTGTAAGAAGCTTTCCAGAAAAAAGCCGTAGTACTTGAAAAACCCCAGGACACCTAAATTGCAAACTAAGCTCACTGCCAATAGCAGTCGCCGGTATTTCCTTGTCTGCGATAAGCCCCTGCCTACTAAATAGTCAATCAGTGAGCTTCCGGCAATAAGCATGAGAAAGCGCCAATCCCACCAACCATAAAAAACGTAACTAGCAACCAGCAGGAAGAAATTCTGCAACTTGAGGCGATCTCGGAGCAGCCAATAGCAGGCAAACGCTGCTGGCAGAAAAAAGCCAAAGTCTACAGTGTGAAAAAGCATCTAGTTGAAAATGTGATGCTTATTGGGTTCGAATGGCTTCAACGGGATCCATTCTTGCCGCCAGTGCGGCGGGAACGATCCCGGAAATCATACCGATGGTAGCTGCAACGCCCACTCCAAGGACGATATTTTGGAAAGAGAGTGCCAGGTCCAGGGAGCCCAAGTCAATAAAAGTCACGGCAAAGACTAGCAACAGTCCTACTCCACCGCCTATCACCGAAAGAAAGATAGACTCAAAAAGGAACTGGAATAAGATAAAATAGTTCTTCGCGCCAAGTGATTTCTGAATACCAATAATATTGGTGCGCTCCCTTACGGATACAAACATGATGTTGGCAATGCCAAAACCACCAATTAAAATAGAAAATCCCCCTATCAACCAACCGCCGACTCCCAAAACATCAAAGAAACTCCCGATAGAATTCAGAATAGCCTGTTGGCGTACAATTGAGAAGTTATCTTTTTCTTTTGGTCTTAACCCACGTGCTTTTCTTACCAAACCCTGCAGTTCATACTCTAGCTTGACCAGGCCAATATCGCTTTCAAAGCCCTTAACAGTGATCAAAGGCTCGATTCCACGCCGACCGACGTAATTAATTTTTGTAAACGCTCTGAAAGGGATATAAATATTTTCGTCCTTGCTCGTCTCACCAAACAAGCCAGCACCTTGCTCCTCAATCACGCCGACGACTGTGAATTTGCTGCCTTTGATTTTGATCTGCTTGCCAATGGGGTCCGCAGTACCAAATAGCTCGGTTCTTGATCTGTTGCCGATAATGGCTACATTCCGCCCTGCCTCAAATTCCTGTACGGTAAAATATCGGCCTGTCAGATCCTTGAAATCATTATAGACTTCCTGATGGCCATACGAAATCCCCAGAAGTGAAATACTGGAACTACTGCTATTCTTATATTTTGGAGTAATTTCCTTGAAGGCAAAAATAGTGACGGCCTCCGCATTCTGGATTTTATCCCTTATGTAGTCATATTCCTCATAGGTCGAATAGGGTCGTTTGATATAATCCCACCAGGGTACGTTAGGTCCAAACTCGAAGGGAAACCGTCTAATGTCGACGTTAGTCCTCCCCAAAAAGCTTAAGCTTTCGTTGATACTTTTCTCCAGGGAATCCACCAATGTAAAGACCGCAATTATGGCAAAGATGCCGATGGTCACCCCCAAAAGCGACAAAGTCGTACGCAATAAATTTGAGCGCAAGGCGGTCAGAGCAAATATCAGGCTCTCTTTTATGAGTTTCAGTACCAGCACAATAGCGAATTTACCTGCTTTACGAATATGATCATGCAAGGTTTAAAGTAAAACATTTTGGCTAATTTTGCGCACTTAATTCTTTTGACACCTGCAATTTTATTTTACTAACAAACTATGAAGCTTTCCGAATTCAAGTTTGACCTTCCATCCAGTCATATTGCACTATATCCTACCGAAAATCGGGATGAGTCCAGGCTGATGGTAATTCATCGAGACACTGGCAAAATTGAACATAAGACTTTCAAGGATGTCGTGGACTACTTTGATGATGGTGACATGATGGTGATCAATGACACCAAGGTTTTCCCCGCGAGATTGTACGGTAACAAAGAAAAGACGGGTGCTAAAATCGAAGTTTTCCTACTTCGTGAGCTTAACAAGGAAATGAACTTGTGGGATGTGCTTGTTGATCCCGCACGAAAAATCAGGGTTGGAAACAAACTCTATTTTGGAGATGGTGAGCTAGTGGCAGAAGTGATTGACAACACAACGAGCAGAGGCCGAACGATTCGATTCCTGTTCGACGGAAGTGATGACGATTTCTATGCCATGATCGACCGACTAGGTGAAACACCCCTTCCAAGGGAAATTAAGCGGGGCGCGGAAGCCGAAGACCGAGAAAGGTTCCAGACGATCTACGCAAGCAAGGTAGGGGCTGTGGCAGCGCCTACGGCGGGCTTACACTTTACCAAGCAAGTTATGAAGCGCTTGGAAATCGTTGGAGTTGATATTTTCCCGATCACCCTGCATGTTGGCCTTGGCACATTCCGCCCGGTTGATGTAGAGGATTTGACCAAGCATAAAATGGATTCTGAGAACTTCGAAGTGCTTGAACCCACGGCAAACCGAGTCAATCAATCATTGGATACCAAGCGACGTGTGGTCGCTGTAGGAACGACAGTGATGAGATCTTTGGAATCTTCGGTATCAGCGAATGGGAGACTCAAACCCAACAGTGGCTGGACAGACAAGTTCATCTTTCCTCCTTATGAATTCAAAATCTGTTCAGGGTTAATCACCAACTTCCACCTACCTGAATCCACCCTCTTGATGATGGCCTCTGCATTTGGTGGATATGACCTGGTTAAGGAGGCTTACCAAACCGCAATCAAAGAGAAATATCGCTTTTTCACCTATGGTGATGCGATGCTCATCCTTTGATTGAGTTTTGAAACGGTATGCCATATTGGTTGCCGGAGGAAAGGGCCTTCGCATGGGAATTGATACACCCAAGCAGTTCCTTCGTATTAATCAGAAACCAATAATTGCCTACACGGTCCAGGCATTCTTTGATGCAGATCCTGAATTGGAAATCATAGTTGTCCTCCCTGAATCGCATAAGCAGCTCTGGACAGAGGTCAAGGATCAGTATTTCCCAACAAAGAAGATAATTGCCACGACAGGGGGCGATACCCGATTCCAGTCTGTTAGAAATGGCCTGGAGATGGTGGAGCCTCAGTCGCTTGTCGCTATTCATGATGCGGTAAGGCCCGCAATCAAGCCAGGAACAATTGTAAAAGCCTTTGAGACGGCAGCAATAGAGGGGTCAGCCGTAGTGGTCATACCTTCCAAAGATTCCCTCAGACACGTAAAGCACGACGGAGACTCGTCAGCGGTCATTCGCGAGGAGTATCGAATTGTCCAAACACCGCAGGTATTCCTTACCGATGTACTGAAAATGGCTTATAAGGTTCCCGAAAGATCAGAATTTACCGACGATGCAAGTGTTTGGGAAGCCGCGGGTAATAAGATTGCAATGATCGAAGGTGACCCCTCAAATATTAAAGTAACAACTCCGGAAGACCTTCAGCTGATAGAAATCTTTCTTTCCGAGAAGAGCTAATATTCGTCTTCGTTGAAAAAGAAATCCTCTTTGGTCGGATAATCTGGCCAGATTTCTTCAATCGTCTCATAAGGTTGACCATCGTCCTCAAGCTCCTGCAAGTTTTCAACAACTTCAAGTGGGGCTCCTGAACGAATGGAGAAGTCGATTAACTCGTCTTTTGTAGCGGGCCATGGGGCATCTTCGAGATAAGAGGCTAATTCTAATGTCCAGTACATACTTCTAACCTTTGTTGTGTTCCTAATATTTTGCGCAAAAGTACATTTTATATGAATATATCAAACTCACATCATCCTCACTTTTGTTTTCAGAAAATTGATCTTGGAAATTACTCTGATTTCTTTCGAGTCAAAAGGATTTTTCGAGGTGTTTTTGAATACTACCTTAAATGCTTTTCTACGAAGAAAGTTTCAGATAAGCGAAAAAATCAACCACCCAACATGGAGATAAGGCGCCTCTTTATGTCAATCCGATCTCGTTGTTGGGTTAATCGTCGCTGGATCATCCTTTCAGCACCAGCATCGGAACGGTTAAATCGGTCCTGATTGGTCTCAAATTTCTCCAGTTCCTCTTCCTCCTTGCCAATTAATTCCTGCAATATTTTAACCTGAAACTTTCGCTGCTCCTCTTCCGGTACGGTATGATATTCCTGAAAACGCTTACCACACAAATGTTCGACGAAGCTCATTTCCGACAGGAGCTGCAATTGATTCAAGTACTCATTCTTCCGTTGTTCAATTTTCGGATCTCGCGAACGAATATTAAATAGTTTCTTCCTAAGGAATTCGGTTTTTTTGGGATCCAGGTGACTATTGCCTTGCTGAATGGCAATTAGCTCGGCTTGAATCCGCTCTAGTTCCTTTATCGGATCCGAATTGAATCTGTTACCCCCCTTGAGATTGTTTTGAAACTTCGTGAGAAGCGGCTTGTACATTCTGGATGGGATGTTGCCCACCTCTCTCCATCGCGCTTTCAGCTCATCAATTTTCTTGAATTTCTCGGGACCGGCCAACCTTGCCACAGTATTTGCCTCTTTCACCAAATCCCAATAGGCTTGCTCATTTTGCTTCATTAGCCTCCTCTTGTCATCAAAGAAGGCTTTTTTCCGGTCGAAAAATTTCTGTACTTCCTCCCAAAATTCGTCATTGAGACGATCTTGCTCCTCCTTTACCGCATTTCCTACTTTTATCCATCTCGACTTTACATCCTGAACGGCCTCCGTGGATTCGTCCCAGCCGATTATCTCAACGGACTCTTTCAACTCCTGAATGAGCGTTTTCTTAATTTCGGTATTTCTGATGCGGTTCTTGGCAACAAGTTCCAGCAACGTTTCCTGTAACTGACTCAGCCGGTCATCAAGGGCTGCAAAATCGCCCAAGCCATCGTAAGATGCCAGACTTTCCTTTAGATGAAGTACTTTCTGCAGATAACTGCCTTTATTTTCCGTTTCTTCAATCGTAGTTTCGAGATCCTCTACTTTTTTGGCCAACTCAGCAAATCGCTCCTGAAAATAGTTCACCGCGTACTCCTCCCCCTCCTCTCTTATTTCACCGACTACTTTCGCAGGATGATCTTTCCAGGGATTTAAAATAATTTTACCGTCTTCGATTGTGCCGAATGGTACCTTAGATGCTGTCATACAAAGGGCTCTGAGGTGATTTAGGTATTGAACATGCTAATTTCAACAATTTAACGATATGTCCGACGAAAAGATAATTTTTTCAATGGCTGGGGTCTCCAAGATCTTCCCGCCAAAGAAGCAGGTCCTCAAAAACATACATCTCTCTTTTTTTTATGGTGCTAAAATTGGTGTTCTTGGACTTAATGGTTCAGGAAAATCTTCGCTACTGAAAATTATTGCCGGCGTGGATACCGGAATACCAAGGTGAAGTGGTGTTTTCTCCTGGATTTTCCGTCGGACTATTAGAGCAAGAACCTCTTCTAGATCAGGATAAGACAGTCATTGAGGTAATTAAAGAAGCTGTAAGCGAGATCACAGACCTCTTGAAGGGAGTATGAGGAAATCAATCTAAAATTCAGTGAACCCGAAGTGTTGGAGGATCCCGATAAGATGGATAAAACTTATTCAAAAGCAGGGGGAGGTGCAGGAGAAGTTAGATCAACACAACGCCTGGGAACTTGACAGCAAACTGGAGCGGGCCATGGATGCGTTGAGAACACCACCGGAGGATGCATTAATAAAGAATCTATCAGGTGGGGAAAAAACGACGAGTAGCGCTATGTCGCTTGCTATTGCAGCAACCCGGATGTGCTGCTCCTCGATGAACCTACTAACCACCTGGATGCGGAATCGGTACTTTGGCTAGGAGCAACATCTACAGCAGTATGAGGGGAACAGTCATTGCCGTAACGCAACGACCGTTATTTTCTGGACAATGTCGCCGGTTGGATCCTCGAACTCGATAGGGGAGAAGGTATACCCTGGAAAGGCAACTATTCAAGTTGGTTGGATCAAAAGCAAAAACGGCTCGCGCAGGAGGAGAAATCTGAATCAAAAAGGCAAAAAACCTTAGAGCGAGAGCTTGAGTGGGTACGAATGAGCCCCAAAGGGCGTCAGGCAAAAGCCAAAGCTCGCTTGAATGCTTACGAAAAACTCTTAGGAGAAGAGGGAAGGGAAAAGGAATCGAAGCTGGAATTGTATATCCCACCCGGTCCAAGACTTGGCTCCAAAGTAATTGAGGTCAATGGGGTCTCAAAATCTTATGGCGACAAACTTCTTTTCGAAAACCTGACTTTCAATCTTCCCCAGGGAGGGATCGTTGGTGTTATCGGGCCTAATGGCGCAGGTAAGACAACACTTTTCAATCTGATAACCGGAAGGAGAAACCAGATGCCGGAAGCTTCGAAGTGGGGTCCACGGTGGATATGGCTTACGTCGATCAGGAGCATGACCAACTGAAGCCTGAAATGACGGTGTTTGAAGCTATCTCCGAAGGGAATGAAATATTGGATTTGGGTGGCAAAGAAATGAATGCACGGGCGTATGTCAGTCGGTTCAATTTCAGTGGTTCGGATCAACAAAAAAAAGTGGGTGACCTATCAGGAGGGGAACGCAACCGGGTTCACCTGGCGATGACACTTAAGCAAGGAGCCAATCTCATCCTACTTGATGAGCCTACCAATGACCTGGATGTCAACACGCTCAGAGCTTTGGAAGAAGCGCTGGACAGCTTCGCGGGTTGTGCAGTGGTTATTTCTCACGACCGGTGGTTTCTGGATAGGGTTGCCACACATATACTCGCCTATGAAGGTGATTCCAGTGTGTACTGGTTCGAAGGCAATTTCTCCGACTATGAAGAGAACAGAAAGGGCAGACTTGGTGATGAAGGTCCGAAGAGGATCAAGTATAAAAAGCTTATCAAATAGCTCTTTGACACAAAAAAAGGCCTTCTAATGAAGGCCTTTATACATACTCAATATGTCAATGATGTATTAGGCAGGCACGGCCTGTAACTCAGGGGCTGATGGAAAATCTACAGGTATTTGTGTAGCGCCATAAAGGAAGTTGCTCACCATTTTATCACCGATCACGATAATCGTGTCTATGAGGTTTTCCTGGGTGTATCCTGCCGCGAAAAAGCTATCGAGCACATGCGAACTAGGTTTGCTTCGATTAATGGTTATGTCTTGTACCAATTTTGCCAGAGCGTCGAATTTTGAGTCGAATGACGCGCTCCCTGACCTGATCTCAAGAATCTGATCATCACTGAAACCGTTCATTTTACCTAATGCTGTATGTGCAGCCAGACAATAGGCACACTCGTTTACCTGACTCACGACCAAATTGATGATCTCTCGCTCCTTAGCCTTAAGACTACTTTTTCTATTTTGGAATGCGAGGTAGTCGTTAAGCGCGGTATCGGATACAGCAAAGCTTGCGTACAAATTAGGAACAAAGCCAAGACCTTTCTCGAGATTCTCGAAAATTGCCTGGTTATTTTCGCTTACGTCAGCTTTCGATGGAACATTGAAATTTGCCATGATTATTTGATTTCTCTTTTTGAATAAAAAATTGTTCGTCTGAGATCAAATAAACGGTGGAAAGATGGGTAGGTAAGGGTCGGTTTTTCCCAACAAATTGTCAATTTTTCCCAAAAGAAAGGGCCGCAATAGAAATCAGAAAGCTGCGGCCCTTATCGGCGAAATAGGATCTTTATCAGTAGCGTCGGATGGTACTTAGGCCATTTTCATCGGCGTTTACCCTCGGTCGTCCTTTATAGGTGATGGAGCTTACACCACCGGCTTCAGCTTCAAGCTCCTCGGTAACGTAAACCTGCGCATGTGAAGCTCCCTGCACCCTTAATTCGGTAAAAGAAGTTTTGAAATTATATCCTTTGATCCGTGATGCCCCAACCAGGCTTGCCTTCATTCTCCTGGCGTTACCATCGAGTTGAGCCTTCGACGCCCCGGCTAAAGTCATCTCCAGAAAATCTGGAGAAACAGAGGCTTCTACTTCCGATGCACCAGTCAGCTTAAACTCCATGTCGCGGTTATTGAAACCTGAGACCTCTGCCTCACAGGCTCCAGAAAGATTTAAGGATTCGAGGTTAGGCATTCGGATATAGACGGCCACATCACGTTGCCAGGGTTTGGTATCCCACAAGTCCCAATCAAAATCCCGATGACGGAGTTCCAATCTGCTTCCTCGTTGATTTATATATACATCTTGCAAATCGTCATCATCACCTTTCAATCGTACCGCATAGTCATCCCCTTCTTCTATGAAGAGCTTAAAGTTGCTCGAAACACGCAATTCTTTAAAATCATCGTAATTGAAGGAAGCCGTTTCGCCTCGGATACGATCCCAACTTCGATTTAAACCGATATTGTTGCGGCTGCGATCTCTGGCAGATCGACCACTTCGGTTTCGGCGATTGAGTCGCCCCGTGTCGGGGCATGTGAGGCATTCTAACCTTCCGTTGGAGAATACCCAATCATTGTCAGCTATATGGTAGGACCGGTAACCACTCATATAGATGGTATTGGATAAGATCTCATCCAGCTCCCCATCCATCCTAAAAACCTGGCCATTCGGTATATAAAAAGTGGCATCGACTTCTTGAAATCTGAATTCTGCCTGATCCGGAAAAGTCAACTCTGTATCAAATGTGAAGCTGTTGCCATTTTGTGTCACTATATAATCTACTGCACGGGCATTTTCCTGGGCTTCTTCTCGATCTGCCCCCTGGCATGAAATCTCAGCTGCAAACGATAGACACTGTCTTCGTGCCCTCGTAAACGTAAGTCGACGGCATCATAATCACTATATTGCCAGGTATCGTCAACATTGAGTGTAATCACCTCATCTCCACTGGCTTCAAAGACTTGCTCTTCGCGAATGGAGCTTTCGGTTCTAAAATCCCTGATAGTAGCAGGAAAGAAAAGTGCCGAGCCGATCAAACCCAGGATCCATATGCCAAACAGCGACCATCCCAGATAGGCATTTCCAACCCTGCGCTTGAGTGTGATCATGACACCCGCTAAAGTGACGGCAAGAGAGGGAATAATTACCACAAGGAAGGCTGAAAACATAGCCAAACCGGCAAATGAAGAAACTGCCAACTCCAGTGGGAAATCTCCCAGATGTACATAGTTAGCCCACCATGTTGGCGCCCAGCCAACTAACACGAGGAAGGCGAGAATGAAACCGAGCAT
>CBDETI010000002.1:0-24621 GCA_965242775.1 Cyclobacteriaceae bacterium | reverse complement strand
TAGTGTTACCGCTTATGGTGTTGAAAGACAGGCAGATCAGCTTGGATATTCCACTGCCTCTCTTAAGCCTGAAGAATTTGCCGAGGCGAAACAGATCAGTGTAGTGCAATCCTTGGCTGGCAAGGTTGCGGGTGTGAATATCACTGCCCCACCCACAGGGCCTGCCGGATCCTACTAATATTTTGATTCGCGGTATGCGAAGTTTTGATGGCGACAACCGGCCATTGATTGTTATTGATGGTGTGCCTGTCAGTAACGATATTTTCGATCCTGCCGGAAAGGTGGGGAGGCCGTGATGGGGGAGATGGCCTAACAAGTCTTAATTCGGATGATATCGCGTCCATAGACATACTTAAAGGCGCAGCCGCGAGTACCCTATATGGTACTGCTGCACAAAACGGCGTTTTACTGATCACTACGAAGAAAGGCACCGCCAGACGAGGCATTGGTGTCGAGGTTAACTCAAACTACGTATTTGACAACATTGCCCTTTTCCCTGATTATCCAGGACCAATATGGTCAGGGCGTCGGTGGTAATGCGCCAGCTACTGCGGAAGAGGCTACTACTTTTAATAGCTGGGGAGCTCCCCTAAATGGGCAGAGTGTGGTCAACTTTGATGGTACGTCGCGGCCATATACGGCACTCGACCGCAAGGAAAACTTGAAAAAATACTACCAGACCGGATCCACATTTACCAATACGGTAGCCTTAGTGGGGGAAGTGAGAGTGCGAACGCACGCTTCTCGATTTCTCACCTTGATCATGAGGGTATTGTGCCTAACTCAGGTTTTGAACGACTTTCTCTGAACTTGGTAAGTGGCGCCAAACTAGGCGACAGGCTCACCACTGAGATCAAAGCCAATTACGTAAAAGAAGACGCGCTTAACCGACCGAACCTTTCGGATAACCCGTCGAACCCTGCTAAAGCGCTGGGGCAACTGCCTTCTAATATTGACATTGGTCTGTATGAGCAGAATATCCGAGATGCTAATGGCAATTCGATCCAGGTTTTCAATACGCCCTTTACTTTGAATCCGTACTGGGGTCCAATCGAAAATATCAATACGGACAGTAGAGATCGAGTAATTGGATACTTCAAAGCCGGATTCGAGTTTACAGATTGGTTGACACTTCAGGGGCGTGTATCCCTGGACTTTTTCAATTCGAGACTAGACAATATGGAGGAGCTCGGAACAGCCCACAATGTGAATGGAGCTGTCTGGAATGATAACCGAACCAGCCGTACAGAATCACACGATCTTCTTTTGCTAGGTGGGACAGATTTCGCAGATGATTTTACTGTGGATTACACCCTGGGTGTTACACAATTTACGAATACGGTTGAATTCTTCCGTTCAAGTGGCAGTCAACTTGTATTAAGAGACTTACCTAATGTCAATAATACCCGAAACCGTAATGCAGGAGAGTATCGGTTCTTCGAGCAACGACGTAATGCCATGCTTGGAAATGCCAATTTTGGATACAAAAACTTTGTCTACATCGACTTGGCAATGAGGAGGGAGTGGCTTTCGACACTGACCAATCCTGCCGATCTGGATGGGTCCGACAACTCCATCACTTTTGGGTCAGTATCCGGAAGTTTCATATTCTCCGATGCTTTGACACTGCCTGACTTTATCTCCTATGGTAAATTGAGGGCCTCTTATGGTACTGCCGGTGGTGGTACAGACCCTTACCTTACCTCCTTGACATACAATCTGGAAGGATCCTCCTTCAACGGAACCAGCAACGGAAATATTGGTAGCAATTTGTTCCCTAACCCGAACATCAAGCCTAACCTGACGGTCTCAAGAGAGATCGGGACCAATATCTCCTTCTTCGATGAGCGAATTGGCCTGGACCTTACTTTCTATCAGACCAATACTACCAGACAGATTGTACGATCAACAATTTCAGTGGCCTCCGGTATGAGCAGGCACTGATCAATTCCGGTGAAGTAGAAAATAAAGGCGTCGAAATGTTACTCAATATCGTGCCTGTTACCGGACCTGACTTTAGATGGGAGGTATCGTTGAACATGGCAAGAAACCGGGGAGAAGTGCTGAGCATTAGCGACGAACTTGCATCAGTTACAAGTAGGAGATAACTCCAGATTCGCCGAAGTTTCAGTTCAGCACCTGGTAGGGGAATCACCCGCGGCACTGTTTCGGTCGCAAAATATTGAGAGATGCCCAGGGGCGTATCGTACATGATGCTAATGGTGTCCCGATGGCTACCGAGGAGCAGGAGTTGCTTGGTAACTTCAAACCCTGATTTTATTGGAGGTATTACCAATACGATTAGTTACAAAAACCTTTCCTTCAGCTTCCTGATCGATACAAAGCAAGGTGCGCAAATTTCCTCGCTTACGAAGATGTTTGCCTTGTTTAGAGGATTGGATCAGGAGACACTCGTTGGTCGAGAAAGTGCTGACTTTACAGTGGTTGGAGCTGGTGTGAATGAGCAAGGAGAAACCAATGATGTAGCGACGAATTTGCAGAACTTACTACGGTAACCTGGCGCAAATCGCAGAAAAAACGGTGATAGATGCCTCGTATATCAAAATGCGGGAAATGCGATTGAACTACACATTGCCTGCCTCATTGATCGGCAACTCACCATTCAATTCGGTGACAGTCGGTATTGTAGGAAGGAATCTCTTTTACCTGCAAAACGACGTGTCCGATCTTGGGATTGACCCGGAAGGACTTTATAACAACACCAATGCTACAGGTCTGGAATACCTTTCCTTGCCGAGTACCAGATCATTTGGCTTAAACGTAAACTTGAAATTCTGATGAAATCGATAATAAATATTAAGGTGAGAGCCATATTGTTGGTATCACTATTAGCTGGGTCGTTTTCATGCGACAATGACTTTGATGAGATCAACACGGATCCAACCAAATTCAACAGCTTGGATAACGCTTTTCAGTTCTCCTGGGTGGTCCGAAGAATGACCGCAGAAAGATTCGAAAACCTGGAGAGGAAACTTGATCTACTCCTCGCAATGGGCGCAGCAGTTGGCTGGTGCTTGGGGGCCGGATCAGTACGATGTAACTAATGACGGAATGGGCTTCAGCCCAGTGGAATACCACTTATAAGGATTACCTGAAGAACATCAATGATATCATTAACAGGACGGAAGAAAACTCTAATCAGAACCTGATTGCACGGGTATTGAAAAGTATTCTTCATGCAACGACTGACTGACCTGTATGGGGACATTCCATATACCGAAGCTGGTTTGGATGTGACCAATTCAACACCCGTCTACGATACTCAGCAGTCGATTTATGCGGATTTTGTAAGCGAATTGACCAATGCTGCGAACAACATAGATGTCAACAATACCATCGACAGCTATATTGGAAACGAGCCGATCTACAATGGCGACCTGACCAAATGGTTGAAGTTTACCAACTCTTTGCTCTTGAAGGTGGGAATGCGAATGTCGGAAGTGGATCCATCAGGAGCGCAAAGTGCAGTTAGTGCTGCCCTTTCCGGCGGAGTTTTCGAGTCCAGCGATGATATGGCCTTTGTAAACTTCCCTGAAGCAAATAGTGGTGGACCCAGGAACGGTATTGGTTCAGTCTTCCAGGACTTTGGCGTAACAGGCCACCAATTTGCGTACAGCGACGAGTTTGTCACACGACTCCAGGCTCAAAACGATCCTCGGATTCCGGTTCTCATGGCTAACTATGATGCCGATGGCAACGAAGTTCCTACTGATCCAATGGATTTTATAGGACGAGTAAATGGAACTGGCGATGGCTTCAGTCTGGATCATGCACAACCTCACCGTCTCAATATGGTGGCTTATGACTCTCCACGGCTGATCTTCACTTATGCGGAAACTGAGTTTTTGAAGGCTGAGGCCCGTTTAAGAGGATGGGATAGCGGAAGTGCAGAGGAAGCTTATAACTCCGGGATCACCGCTGCCTGTCAGCAATTGAGCCTATTTACTGCTAATGGTGTTACCGATGACCAAATAACCGCACTGCTCGCTGAACCTTCAGTGGTATTTGACGCGAGTACCGGCTTAGAACAGATCATAACGCAGAAGTGGATCGCTTTGATATTCAATGGATATGAGGCATATGCAGAGTACCGACGAACAGGATTTCCTGATATTTCGCCGGCGACTAATCCATTGGGTGGTGATGGTAGCATCCCTGGTCGAAGCAGATATCCTATTTTGGAAGTGTCTGCCAATGCCGGTAGCTATCAAGATGCGCTTTCCAGAAATGGGCGGTTCGGACAACATTAATGCCAATGTCTGGTGGGACGCCCAACTAGTCCTTCCAACAGTCATTAAAAGCAATTTTTAATACTTCTTCATACTTTGATCAGGCAGGCAACAGCCTGCCTGATTTTCTACTAATCCATCTTCATAAGAATCAACTTTCATCTACGTGAGTGAGTCCGCACGACAAAACCTGAAACCTTTCATTACTGTCACTTTCCTGTTTTTCATGTGGGGGTTCATAACGGTTATGAATGATGTTCTTATTCCTCACCTCAAAGCAGTTTTTGACCTAAGCTTCTTTCAGGCCGGTTTGGTCCAATTTTCCTTTTTCATAGCCTTCTTTATAATCTCGCTGCTGTACTTTGTTATTTCGGCTACACGGGAGGATCCTATTTCCAGAATCGGTTATAAGAATGGCGTGATCATTGGTTTAATCCTTTGTGGCCTAGGCTGTTGCTTGTTTTATCCGGCCGCCCATTTTCAACTTTATGGGTTCTTCCTAAGTGCTCTTTTTGTTTTGGCCTCAGGCGTAACTATTCTGCAAATAGCTGCAAATCCATATGCCGCGATCCTAGGGAGCGAAGAAACAGCTTCTAGTCGACTCAACCTCGCACAAGGGTTCAATTCGTTTGGAACTACGCTGGCTCCTGTCGTTGGGGCAATTCTCATTTATAAGGTTTTCTCGGATGGAGAAGTGACCGCCAATGCCTTGAAGGCTCCTTACCTTATCTATGGTAGTTTGTTTTTTGCCCTTGCACTCCTAGTGAGTATGGTCAAACTACCTTCTTTTGTCAACAAAGATGAAATCCAAAAAGGAGTAGAGGTGCTTCGTCATCGGCACCTGTTGCTAGGGATGGTCGCCATTTTTATGTATGTGGGTGGTGAAGTTACCGTGGGGAGCTACCTGATTAGCTTTTTCCAACTCGATCATATCATGGGCCTTTCAGAAGCTGATGGTGGACGATTTCTGGCCTACTACTGGGGCGGCGCCATGATTGGAAGATTCCTAGGATCTATCTCCATGGGAAGCATGACTGATAAGACTAAGAAATACCTGATCATGGCAGGGCTTTCGGCAGCCTCATTTTTAGTTGTCTACCTAATTACAGGCATCAAAAATGACGGAGGGCGATTCTATTTGGAGTTATTGCCTTTTGGCGATGTAGCTTTATTTATAGTATTTCTGGTATTGAATTTTCTGGCTTTCCTGATATCCGGAAATAACCCGGCTCGGACGTTGGCTATTTTCTCAAGCATCGTGGTTGTTTTGCTATGTTTGATGGTTTCCGGGAGTGGCGTAACTGTCTTTTGGAGCGCTATCGCCATAGGTGCTTTCAACTCAATTTTGTGGTCCAATATTTTCACGCTTGCGATCCGCAATCTTGGGAAGCATACCAGCCAGGGCTCATCCTTACTGGTTATGATGATCGTGGGAGGTGCGATTATCCCGCCATTGCAAGGAGCCATTGCCGATCACGCTGGAATTCAACTCTCATTTGCCCTTCCCATTGTTTGTTACCTATACATACTTTCTTACGGCCTCTGGGGCCATAGAGTCCAATCTTAGCTATGGTCAATCAATACCAAATATCAATTTTCTGTGAGAAGATTATTCGCATGCTCTGGATCCCTGTCGCTGTATTCTCAGCGTGTCAGCCGACTGATACACCGTCCCGATTAACTTTAATCAATGCTGTAGATCCTATGATCGGTACGGGAGCTCATGGACACACTTTCCCTGGAGCGGCGGTTCCATTTGGTATGGTTCAGGTCAGTCCGGACAATGGTGTGACGGGTTGGGATTGGTGTTCAGGGTATCATTATTCCGATAGCATTGTGGTGGGATTCAGCCATTTGCATTTGAGTGGCACTGGTATTGGAGATCTGGGCGACATTCGGCTTATGCCCACGACCAATCAGGTGACATTAACCAAAGAAGTAAACGAAAGAACTGATTTCGACTTTCACGATTTTTACGATCATCAATCAGAAACTGCTGAGCCCGGATATTATCATGTGGAACTCAATCAATCGAAAATAGACGTTTCTCTTACCGCCTCGAGGCGTACAGGTGTTCAACGCTACATTTTTCCTGATGGTGAAAATGCTTCCGTAGTGGTGGACCTGTCTCATCAAATTAATTGGGATAAACCAACACAATCGGGAATTCAGGTAGTAAATGATACTTTAATCTGTGGCTTTCGGTACTCAACAGGTTGGGCCAAAGACCAGCGCGTCTACTTTGCTATTGCCTTTTCCAAACCTTACAAATCACTACAAATTGCCGATAGCAGTCAAACAATAACAACTCCCACCTACGATGGGAAGAGGGTCATGGCATTGGCGCAATTTGGCAATGCCGGGAGCGACAACACGTTGACTGTCAAAACAGGTATTTCCAGTGCCAGCATCGCAGGAGCTATCAAGAGCCTGTCGGAAGTTCATGGCAAAGACTTTGACGAAATTAAAACACTGGCGCAATCAGCCTGGGAGAAGGAGTTGGGCAAAGTGAAGATCACGACGGATAACGAACCTTTACGTCGGGTTTTTTATACAGCTCTCTACCATTCCGCGCTGGCGCCGGTAACTTATTCAGATTTAAATCAAGAGTACAAAACTGCGGACGGTACCATAGGAAAGGCTGAATCGTATACTCGCTACGATATCTTCTCGCTTTGGGATACCTTCAGAGCTTCGCATCCATTATTCACCATTTTACAACAAGATAAGGTGGATGATATGGTTAATTCAATGTTGGCGCATTATCGGGAATACGGCCTGTTACCCGTTTGGTCACTTTTGGGTAATGAAACGAACACAATGACCGGCTATCATGCGATCCCTGTGATCGCCGACGCCTACCTCAAGGGGTTTCGAGGGTTTGATATTGATGTAGCCTATGAAGCCATGAAAAAGAGTGCCATGCAAGATATACGGGGACTGGAGTTCTATAAAAAATATGGCTACATTCCATCGGATCTAGAGGTAGAATCAGTGACAAAAACCCTCGAATATGCCTATGATGACTGGTGTATTGCACAGATAGCTCGGGCATTGGACAAGCAAGAAGAGTATGCTTATTTCATGCAAAGAGCATCCAGTTACAGAGAACTATTTGATCCTAAAGTAGGGTTTATGCGTGGAAAACTCAAGGATGGTTCCTGGCGGGAGCCATTCGATGCACGAAGGTCCGAACACCGGGTCAACACGGATTACACGGAAGGCAATGCCTGGCAGCACAGTTGGTTCGTGCCGCATGATGTAGAAGGCCTGGTACAACTTATGGGTGGTAAAGAGGCTTTTGCCAAGAAGCTAGACTCCCTCTTTACCATTGACTCGGAAATAACGGGCCAGCATATTTCCGCGGATATTTCTGGCCTCATCGGTCAATATGCCCATGGTAATGAGCCAAGCCATCATGTGGCATATCTCTACAATTTTGTGGGTATGCCTTGGAAGTCTCAAGAAATCATAAGGAAGATACTGCTAACGCAATATTCCGAGAAGCCGGAAGGATTGTGTGGTAACGACGATTGCGGCCAAATGTCTGCCTGGTACGTGTTTGGTGCACTTGGTTTTTATCCAGTAAACCCAGCCAACGGCATGTATATATTTGGCAGCCCATTATTTGACAAGGCCGAGGTAGATGTTGGCAACGGAAAGAAATTTACCGTAATTGCGAAAAACAACTCACTATCAAATCCTTATATTCAGCGAGCTACCCTAAATGGGGTGGTACTGGACCGGAATTTCCTCCTCCATGGTGAATTATTGCAAGGAGGAGAGCTAAGATTTGAAATGGGCAGCTCACCAAACCCGGATTGGGCAGCAAGTTTGTCGACAGGTGAACTAGCAGCGAATTGAAACAAAATGGCACGGCACCCGAAATGAAGATGATATGTACTTAGGGGAGAAGGAAACAGAAGCAATAGGTAGTAAGGAAGTGACCAGCCAGGACGAGACCGTACTTTCATTGTCGGAGGGTTGGATGTTTCGTCAAACTGGTAGCGATAAGTGGTACCCTGGCACAGTACCAGGATCGAACTTTACCGATTTGCTCAAAAACGACCTGATTTCGGATCCATTTTGGGGAACCAATGAAGACGATCTTCAATGGATTGAATCGGAAAGTTGGGAGTACAAGGTGACTTTTCAGCTAACACGGGCCCAGTTACAACATCAACGAGTTGATCTAACCTTTGAGGGATTGGATACCTATGCCGAAGTTCTGCTCAATGGACAGAAACTGCTGGAGGCAGACAATATGTTCGTTGAGTGGCGAGCTGAGGTATCCGGGTTGTTGCGAGAAGGCGAAAATTCGCTTTCAATCACTTTCCAATCCCCAACAGAATACATCAAGAAATTCGGTCAGATCCCCGATTATCGTTATCCCGCCGAGAATGATCATTCTGAAGAGAACCTAAGCGTTTTTGTCCGCAAGGCACCATATCATTTTGGTTGGGACTGGGGCCCTCGTTTTGTAACCTCAGGCATATGGCGACCGGTGAAGCTGACTTTCCGACCGTCTATGTTTTTTGAGGACGTGCATTTTCAATATGAAATTGACGATGACCAGGTGAGGGTAAAAGCGCTCGTCGAATTTCAAAGTCAGCTGACCAACAAGGCCCTAATTTCTGTCAATTGCCTCAACGAAGCGCTCGATGTAATAAGTCATCCGGTAGAAGCATCTGCTGGTCGCAACAGGGTGCAATTTTCATTCTCCATAAAAGACGTGAAAAAATGGTGGCCGAAAGCCCTTGGCGACCCATTTCTCTATTTATTTCGAGTCGATGTTTCCGTTGATGGGTCTTCTATCAGTGCTATAACTAAGAAAATTGGGTTTAGAACCATTGAGGTAGTCCAGGAAGATGATGAATATGGCCAGTCGTTTTTCTTTCAAGTGAATGGCTTCCCTCTTTTTATTAAAGGAGCTAATTACATACCACAGGATAGTTTTTTAGATAGGGTCTCACCTCAAAGCTATAAGAGGCTATTTGATGATGCTTTTGCCGCCAATATCAACATGTTGAGAGTGTGGGGAGGTGGTATTTATGAAAATGATGAGTTTTATGATCTTGCTGATGAACGAGGGATGTTGGTATGGCAGGATTTTATGTTTGCCTGCACATTGTACCCAGGGGATCAATCATTTCTGGAAAACGTAGGCAAAGAAGCTGTTTACAACGTCAAGCGCCTCCGACATCATGCTTCCATCGCTTTGTGGTGCGGCAACAACGAAATACACATGGGTTGGAATCATTGGGACTGGCAAAAGAAATTTCGCTATTCCGATGAGCTGCAAAAGAAACTTCACCAGGACTATCTGGAGCTCTTCGAAGGCGTTTTGCCGGAAATAGTAGCCAGGTATGACGGCAGTCGATTTTACCTGCCATCTTCTCCAATAAGTAATTGGGAAGAAGATCAAGATTTTACCATAGGGGACAACCATTATTGGGGTGTCTGGCATGGGGAAGCACCTTTCTCGGAATTTAAAAACAAAGTTCCTCGGTTTATGAGTGAGTATGGGTTTCAATCTTTTCCTCTGGGTCAGTCGGTGGAGAAATACGCACCAAAGTCAGAATGGGCCTTGGATTCTGAGGTGATGAAACTCCATCAAAAACACCCACGGGGCAATGACCTGATAACTCAATATATGGCCAGTGATTACCACGTGCCAGAGGACTTTGAATCTTTTCTATATGTAAGCCAGATCCTGCAGGCAGAAGGTATGCGAGTAGGAATGGAGGCCCACAGAAGGCATAAACCTTATTGCATGGGTACCTTGTACTGGCAGTTTAACGATTGCTGGCCAGTAGCGTCCTGGTCTGGTATTGATTATTATGGCCAATGGAAGGCGCTACATTATATGGTCAAAAGGCAATACGCCGACGTGTTGGTGACTTGTGATATTGGCGAGCAAAACCTTGAACTTTATGTAGTTTCCGATCTCATGTCTGACCTTCAGGGAGAGTGGAGACTGGAGCTTTTTGATCTGCAGGGGAACAAACTGCTGGATAGAAGTGATATGTTGCTGGTGGAGAAAAACAAAAGTCAAAAATGCTTTGAGGCACCAATTAAAGAATTGCTGGGTGATTCGTTTGAAGCTGATGTGATATTGAAAGCAACTGTAACGAGTACCGAGGCACCTTTAAGCCAAAATACCTATCATTTCGTTCCGGTCAAAGATCTCAACTTAAAAGCCCCGACGATCACCTACGATCTTACCATCGAGCAGGAAGTGATATCTGTTAAGTTGAAAACGGATACCCTGGCCAAGGGAGTATTCCTTTCTTTTGAAAAACTGGAAGGCAACTTTTCCGACAACTTTTTCGATCTGATACCTGGAGAGACGAAAGTTGTTTCTTTTCCCTTGTCCGCGGAATACAAACAATCTTTGCCGAAATTGAAGATCATGTCATTGAAGGACACCTACTAACCAATTATGCTTGGACTGGTTGATCTATTCGTAATCGGGGCCTACCTGGGAGTAACCATCTTCATTGGTGTTTTTATCTCGAAAAAAGCCAGCAAGGATATGGATGGGTATTTTCTGGGAGGTAAGAGCCTTCCCTGGTGGATGTTGGGAGTGTCCAATGCTTCGGGCATGTTTGATATCACGGGGACCATGTGGCTGGTTTCCATGTGCTTTGTTTATGGCTTGAAAAGCGTCTGGCTTCCGTGGATATGGCCCACATTCAATCAGATTTTTTTGATGGTTTACCTCTCCGCCTGGCTCAGGAGGAGTGATGTCATGACAGGTGCAGAGTGGTTGAAGACCAGGTTCGGCCAGGGCAAGGGCACCGAGCTATCCCATTTGATAGTCGTCATTTTTGCCATTGTAAGTGCCGTGGGCTTCATCGCCTACGCATTCAAAGGAATTGGGAAATTTGCCGTGACCTTTTTCCCCTGGGAGCTCTCTCCGGAGACGTATGCATTGATCATTCTTGGAGTGACCACCATTTATATTGTAAAGGGTGGCATGTATAGCGTCGTTTCTACTGAGCTATTACAGTTTGTGATCATGACTGTTGCTGCCATAGCTGTTGGATTCATAGCGATGGTGAATGTCAATGCTGCCGAGTTGAATGCAGCGGTTCCAAATGGTTGGAAGGAGATTTTTTTCGGTTGGAAACTGGACTTGGATTGGTCTGGAGTAATAGATTCTGTCAATCAGAAAATTGCCGATGATGGCTTCACCCTTTTCGGTTACTTCTTCATGATGATGCTTTTTAAAGGCATATTCTCAAGCCTTGCAGGGCCTGTGCCTAATTACGATATGCAGCGCATTTTAGCCACCAAAAGTCCCGTTGAGGCCTCAAAGATGAGTGGAATTGTGTCGCTGGTAATGTTTTTTCCCCGGTATATGATGGTTGGTGGGTTGACAATACTGGCGCTTGTGTACCTGGGCCCTGAATTGCAGCAAAGTAACAGGGCTTTCGATTTCGAGCAGATCTTGCCTTATGCAATCAACAACTTTATTCCTACAGGCTTAGTGGGCGTACTAATTGCTGGCCTCCTGGCGGCCTTTATGTCTACCTATGCCGCCACAGTAAATGCAGCACCTGCTTACTTTGTCAATGACATTTACAAGAAATACATCAACCCTGGCAAATCACCTGCCCAGTACGTCCGAATAAGCTATCTCGCATCTTTTGTAGTGGTTGCTGTCGGTGTTTCTTTCGGATTTTTGGTGGATTCGATCAACGATATCATGCAATGGATTTTTGGAGCACTATTCGGCGGCTACACCGCCTCCAATGTATTGAAGTGGCATTGGTGGCGTTTCAATAGTTATGGTTTCTTCTGGGGAATGATGGCCGGCCTGCTTGCTTCACTTGCTATGCCCTTACTCTTTCCTGATCTACAGCCACTTTATGCTTTTCCGTTTATTCTGCTGGCCGCGACCATTGGCTCCGTCGCCGGGTCCCTGATGACTCCTCCGGATGAGGAGCAGGTGCTGATGGATTTTTATAAGAAAGTGCGTCCCTGGGGTTTCTGGACACCTATTCGGAGGAAGGTTCAGGCCGTGGATCCGTCCTTTGAGGCCAACAAGGACTTTCCTCGCGATATGTTCAATGTTGTCGTAGGCACGATCTGGCAGTTGACAATGGTAGTGGTGCCCATCTATCTGGTAATTGAGGAATATGTACCCATGCTGGTAGGTATTGGCATCTTCCTGATCACGTCATTGGTGCTTAAGAAGAACTGGCTTGACAAACTAAAAAACTGAGTTTAAAAATGTATCCAAAGTATGTCTCTGACCTGCCGATATTGTTCCTAACAATATTATGTCTGTTTGTTTCCTGCCGATCTGAGCAGCCAGATCAAACGCGAGCGATAATCCCAACCGAAAATTTAGTTCAGTACGTCAATCCACTAATGGGTTCCGACTCGGAATTCAGTCTTTCCAATGGGAATACCTACCCGGCAATTGCTACACCCTGGGGAATGAACTTCTGGACACCCATGACAAGCAAAATGGGCGACGGTTGGACCTATAAATATGATGAGAATAAGATCAGGGGCATCAAACAGACGCACCAGCCAAGCCCCTGGATAAATGACTATGCCGCCTTTTCAGTAATGGCCATCACAGGAGATTTGAAATTCCATGAGGAGGAGCGAGGTTCCTGGTTTTCCCATAAAGCGGAAAGCGCTCAACCCCATCATTACAGTGTGTACCTGGCAGATTATGATATTACTGCGGAAGTTGCTCCGACAGATCGTGCGGCGCATTTTCGGTTTACCTTTCCGGAAAACGATGCGGCCTATGTAATGATCGATGCCTTTGATCAGGGTTCTATGGTTAAGATCATTCCGGAGGAAAGAAAGATCATTGGCTACAATCGGAACAATCACGGGGGCGTACCCGATAACTTCCACAATTACTTCGTAGCCACATTTGATAAGGATTTTGAAATTACTCATACCTGGGGAGACCAGTGGAAACTGAATCCCGGAGCGTCAGAAGCAATTGGAGATCATGTTGGTGCGATCGTTGGTTTCAAGACAAAAGCGGGTGAACAGATACATGTGAAAGTTGCCTCTTCATTTATAAACGCTGAACAGGCTCATTTCAACCTGCAAAACGAAATCGGAGATCAGGATTTCGAACAAACCAAAAACACTGCATTCCGAAAGTGGAACACAGAACTAAAAAAAGTGACGGTCGAGGATGACAATATGGATAATATCAGAACTTTCTATTCATGCCTTTACCGGTTGCTGCTATTCCCTAGGAAATTTTATGAAATAAACGAAGCAGGTGAGGTCGTGCATTACAGTCCCTACAATGGGAAGATATTGCCGGGGTACATGTTCACAGATAATGGCTTCTGGGATACCTTCCGAGCTGTGTTTCCATACTTTACTTTGATGTACCCTGAAATGAATAGCCAAATCATGCAGGGACTTGTCAATACATACCGTGAATCAGGTTGGTTACCAGAGTGGGCGAGCCCTGGTCATCGAGATTGTATGATTGGCTCCAATTCAGCTTCTCTGATTGCCGACGCATATGTGAAAGGCATCAGGGATTTCGACGCAGAAACGCTCTTTGATGCAGTGGCCAAAAATGCAACTGTGGGGGAGGGTCGACCAGTGAATTCCGTTGGTCGGGCAGGAGTGGATTATTATAATGAGCTTGGCTATGTACCGTACGACGTGGGTATCAATGAAAATGCAGCAAGAACCCTCGAGTACGCATACGCGGATTTTGCTATAAGTCAGTTTGCCAACGCGCTGGGAAAAACAGAGGAGGCCATCAGTTACCTGAGAAAGTCGAAGAACTATGAACACCTGTTCGATCCGGAAACCGGATGGATGCGCGGCAAAAATGAAAATGGAGATTTTCAAGAACCTTTCAATCCCCTGAAATGGGGCGATGCATTTACGGAAGGGAACAGTCTACACTATACCTGGTCGGTTTTTCAGGATGTGCAGGGCCTGATCAACCTGATGGGTGGCAATGAAGCTTTTACTGATAAATTGGATGAGGTCTTCTCGATGCCTCCAGATTTCGATGATTCCTATTATGGTTTCACCATTCACGAAATCCGGGAAATGCAAATTGCCAATATGGGGAACTATGCACATGGGAATCAGCCAATTCAACATATGATCTACCTGTACAATTTTGCGGGTCAACCCTGGAAGGCACAAGAAAAGGTGCGCGAAGTAATGGACAAGCTGTATTCGGCCACACCAGATGGTTACTGCGGTGATGAAGACAATGGGCAAACATCAGCCTGGTATGTATTTAGCGCCCTTGGTTTTTATCCGGTCACTCCCGGCACGACCCAATACGTAATTGGAAGCCCCCTTTTCAAGAAGGTGACATTATCACTTGAAAATGGCAAGACTTTCGTTATAAACGCACCTGAGAATCAAAGTGGCCATCGGTTTATACAGGCGGCCTCCCTCAATGGCAAACCGCATAACCGGACTTGGATTGATCATAACGAAATCAATGCAGGCGGTGAGCTTACTTTCGAAGTTTCGAATAATGCCAACCGGGAATGGGCTGTTGACAAGACATCTGTTCCGTTTTCACTCTCCGGACCTGCCAATGAATAGCTTTTACCAAATAGCACTGAACGTTCCCAGGCTCATGCTCGTAGGACTGATCCTCCTACTCGCAGGCAAGACCTTGGGGCAACAATCAAATCAGCCGTTTTCCTCCTACTGGTTTCCCGGGGAACTGCTGGAATGGCAGCCAGATGATGATCCCCATGCGATTTTTAATAGGAGCAGTGTACCCCTTGCCCGTCGATTTCTAGTTCCTGGTGAGCGACTAGGTTTTACCGATCCCCGACCCGGCATTACCTCTTTGGTGGCCTCACATCCAACATCTAACCATCCATCACAGGGTTTTGAATCGGTGAAGAACTACGCTTTCCCATTCTGGGCTTATCTCGATTACTTCGTTCAATGGGGCGGGTCGTCCGGCGAGGGGCTCATTGTATCCCCGGCGGCACCTTGGATTGATGCTGCTCATCGCAATGGTGTACAAGTGCTTGGGACGGTCTTTTTCCCCCCGAACGTCTATGGTGGAAAGGAGGAATGGGTGAGGGAGTTTCTTCTGAAGGGAGAGGATGGTACCTTCCCAATAGCAGACAAACTACTGGAAGTGGCTGCATACTATGGATTTGAAGGGTGGTTTATTAATCAGGAGACCCATGGGCTGTCAGTGCCTGATGCTACAGCCATGCGGGAGTTTATGAAGTATTATCAGCAAAAAGCGGCTGGAGCATTCAAGATCATGTGGTATGACGCCATGATCGATGATGGTCGGGTTATTTGGCAAGAAGAACTGAACGAACACAATCAGCAGTTTTATCAAGATGGTGATGACAGGGTTTCAGATATCATGTTTCTGGATTTTGGCTGGCACGCAATAAACCTGGAGGACACACGGGAGCTAACCTTAAAATTGGATAGGAGTCCCTGGGATATGTACGCAGGGATTGACGTCCAATCCCGGAGTTATCGATCCTATGCGAATTGGGGAGCCCTGTACGACGAGGATAGTTTACTCAGAAACACGTCGGTGGCCTTATACTGGCCTAACTCCACGTTTGATATTTCCGAGACCAAAACACCAGAGGAAGTGTATGAAAATGAGTTGAAATTTTGGAATGGCACCACAACCAATATTTCGGGAAGAGACTGGCATTGGAAAGGTTTTACAGGTTTTGTTGAACCCCGGTCGACTTTGACAAAAACTCCATTTATTACACATTTCAACTATGGATTGGGGTATCAGTTCTTTCATGAGGGTAGGGTGGTCTCCGATGCCGAATGGCATAACTTAACTGTACAGGATATTTTGCCCCATTGGCAGTGGGGGGCGGATACCAGTCGGGTGAAGGTCCGCTACGATTTTTCCGACGCCTATGAAGGAGGTAGTAGCCTGAAGTTGGAGTTGGTTGCCAAAGACAGTCCTGCGCGAATACCACTTTACAAGACGGATATCAAAGTAAAGTCCAATACGCATATCGTGGTTCGGACCAAGTCGATCGGCCGCATTCGTGCCTCGGTTATTTTGACCTTTGCTAACGGAGAAAATGTCAGCAAGTCAATTGACGGAGGCGCCAGTTGGACCCAGAATGTCCTGGGCTTAGGTAGTCACTTAGGGAAGATCCTGACGTCTGTCAGTTTGGAATTGCATAGCGATGATGGCAACAATACGACTTTTTCGGTTGGGGAATTGGCAATTCTTGAAGAGCCCCAGACACCTACGGTCCTGGAAGTGAGTGGCGAGTTGGTTTCAGTCACCGAAGCTTACGTCCACTGGACTTACGATACCAATACCAGATATGGAGACTTTTATCAGGTACTCGCTGACGGCACCACACATTGGTTGAAACGATCCCGGAGTTCGAGCATATACCTGTCTCAGCTAAAGGAGATGTCCGGTAAAAGCACGAAAATCGAGGTTATACCTATCAGTTCAGGTGGTACACGCGGGCAGCCAGTTATAGTTGACTTAGAATGAAAAGGTCATTACAACAGGTCCGGCTTTTACTTGTAGCGCTTGGTGGTTGTGCGATCTTCCCAGGATGTGAAAATGAGTCGTCGATGACTGGCGCTGAATCTCTGATCGAATATGTCGATCCTTTTATTGGTACCGGTGGGAAAGGCAAAACCTACCCCGGAGCAAGTGCGCCATTTGGGATGGTGCAACTGAGCCCCGACAATGGCAGGAATGGATGGGATTGGATTTCCGGATACTTTTATCCTGATTCCGTGATTGCGGGTTTCAGTCATACACATCTTACAGGTACGGGCGCCGGAGACCTGTACGATATTTCGTTTATGCCACTGTCAGGAAAAGCCAGGCGTAGCAGGTTAGACACTATCAATACGCAGTTTACCACTTACTCCACATTTAGTCACGACCGGGAAGAGGCCTCTCCCGGATACTATCGGGTTTATCTGGAAGATTACCAAGTCGATGTAGAGCTAACGGCTTCTGAGCGAACTGGCTGGCAACGATATACTTTCCAAGATCCGGAGAATCCGCGGGTGAAATTAGATTTGGGATATTCACGCAATTGGGACCGAACCACCCTGGCCGGAATACAAGTATTGAATGATAGCACCATCGCAGGCTTTCGTCATTCTTCAGGCTGGGCAAAGGACCAAAGAGTCTATTTCTATTCCATCTTCTCCCAACCATTTGAAGCAGTCCAAATTTCGGCTGACGGTGCGCTTCTGGACCGCCACGAGGCTGAAGGGGCTGACATAAAAGCTGTGATGGACTTTGACTTGACAAGCGGAGCCTCAGTGGTTGTAAAAACTGGTATCAGCATGGTTGACCTGTCAGGGGCTTTGAAAAACCTTGAGCGAGTGGCTCAGGCTGGAGGATTTGACCAAATACGCCAGGAGGTGGAGGCCGCCTGGGAGCAGGAGCTCTCAAAGGTGAAAGTCGACGCCACCAGGGATAATATGACTCAGTTCTATACGGCTATGTATCACAGTATGCTGGCACCAATTACTTTTTCGGACGTTGATGGCCGTTTTCGTGGAGCAGATGGTGAAATTCACGAAGGGCCAGCTACCAGATACTCGCTCTTTTCCCTTTGGGATACCTTTCGCGCATGGCATCCATTGGCCACGATCCTACACCTCGATCGTGTGCCGGACATGATCAATTCAATGCTGGCGCATTACCAGGAAAGCGGCTTGCTGCCGGTATGGGAATTCCATGGCAATGAAACCAACATGATGCTGGGTTACCACGCGGTACCAGCCATTGTAGATGCATTGAAAAAGGGTATTGCCGGTATCGATACGATGCTGGCCTATGATGCTATAAAAAAGTCCGCTATGCAGGATGACTTCCATATAGATCAATATAAAGCGTTGGGTTATGTACCTTTTGATGCAGGGTCTTGGAATGTGTCACTGACGATGGAATACGCATTCGATGATTGGTGTATTGCGCAGATGGCCAAGCACCTCTCGAATGACACTGACTATAAATATTTCTCTGAGAGGTCCGCAAACTACCGCTCGCATTTTGATACTACCACTCAGTTTTTTCGGGCTCGCGATGCTTCCGGAAACTTCCGGGAACCATTTGATCCTACGGCGTACCATCCGGAAGACTATGCTGAGGCCAATGCCTGGCAATATCTTTGGTTTGTTCCGCATGACGTAGCGGGTTTGGTTGAACTGTCTGGCGGGGAGGACCAATTTGAAGAAAGGCTTGATGCCCTGTTTGAAGGGCAGGCCGCCCAGGAGGCTCCCGTTTGGATCTCCGGCGCCATTGGCCAGTATATTCATGGAAACGAGCCTTCTCATCATGTACCCTACTTATACCAGTTTGTCGGCGCATCTTCCAAAACACAGCAGCGTGTTCGGCAGATCATGCGTGAACTTTATACAACTCAACCTGCCGGGCTCTGTGGCAATGAAGATTGTGGACAAATGTCGGCTTGGTATATCTTCAGTGCACTCGGGTTTTACCCGGTGAATCCGGCTGCCGGAGTGTATGTGCTGGGTAGTCCCGAAATTTCTAAAGCCGAGATCAGTTTACCTAACAATAAGAAATTTATAGTGGAAGCCAGGAACCAATCGGAAGAGCATGTTTACATCCAATCCATACTTCTTAATGGCGCTACGCTCGAAGCGCCCTTTATCACTCATCAGCAGATAATGAATGGTGGCCAGTTGATCTTTGAGATGTCCGACACACCAAACGATCCGAGGGAGTGAAATATAACTTGATCAGCTATTCCTCAAGCCTTTGTACGGCTGCCTCAAGTGCTCGGTCGATTCCTGACAGGATTTCCGGGCGCGTATTTTCCACGAGTGAATCAGGGATTATGCCTAATCCCTCGTGACTCACTCCTTGCGCATCGGTCCATTCACCAATACTCATGGTGTAGATCCAACCATTCGGTAATTCACGCAAAGCCAGATTCGAAAAAGCACCTGCAGTTGTATCTCCTACAAGCGTCACCTGTGGTAAGGTTTTCATTGCTAGTACAAAAGTCTCGGTAGCACTTATCGTCTGCCTGTGTGTAAGCAAAACGACCGGTTTCAAATAGGTGTTTTCCCTTGGTTCGATGAACCATTGCTGCAATCCGGTGAAATCCTCCGGCCCGGGGCCATTTTTGATTCGGCTGTTCATGTAATGTCTGCGCTTATCGGTAAAGTGTGAGGCAATGGCCTTGGATGCGATATCGTCACCTCCATCACCACCCCTGAGGTCAATGATGAGGCCCCTCGTATTCTGAAATCGATCGATCATTTCGGTGGTGGCATCAGAAAAATCTTTATCGCTTCCGCTGAAGTAAGGAATATGGAAATAGCCTATGCCGTTGCCTATTTCTCCGTAAGTCATTTCCATTTCATTCTCTCCTGCGTTGGATAGGTACTGCGACTTTACAACCTCAAGGCTGAAGTCTTGCGTAGTATCGATTTTGCCACGGGGACCCCCTACATATTGGGGTAGATTCGTTCCCACCGGTAATAGGACCACATGACCGTCATCGAGGATTTCAAGCATCTCTACCAATATCTGGTATAACTCCATCTGTGAAGTACTACGATCTACCTGGGGTCTGTAGACACTGTAGACGGAATCCCAATCCAACTGTTTAATTCGGAAAAGGCCATATAGCTGGTCGAACTCAGACCACAAGGCCTCGAAATTCCCTTCAGGGTCGTTGGTGTGGTCAATGTCAAATACTATTTCCTGGCAACCGATACAAGACAGGAGTATGCTGATCGCAACTAATTTTCGGAACATTTTCTTCATTAATTAAGGTGGAGGATAACCTTGAGGTGATTAAGAGCCATTCTAAGCGGCCTAGGTTCTGAGTAGCTTCTCCAGGCCAATCCATACCCTATGCCGATCGGTGTTTTTCGGGGACGATTCCATAGGATCTGGAAGTCGACCTGGGGATTGAAAAGCTGGTGTATAGACGTGATTTGGGAGCTGGTCTTGACGAAGCCAACCCAGTAGTTTTCTGTGTCGGGTAACGAGGGGTCTATGGCATAATTTGGGCGCACTACCCAAGCTAATAGTGGCAATTTGGCGGTTCCCACCAAACTAAGTTCCCAGATGTTATAGCGATATTGGTATGTGGGCGCCAGATCAACCTGCGTATAATACCAATCATCGGCAGCCATCCCCGAGATCACATGCTCGCCAGTAAATGCAAGTCCGAGCGCTTGATTGTTGCCAATCGCCTTACTGAGACTTGCCTGCCCCTTGAAGCTAAACCATGATATAAATGGATTTAGGCGCGCTTCTGTTACTTCAGCTTCGCCATTTACATCCGGCACTCCACTAAAAGATACTTGTCTTGCCCCCATTTGCTGAGGTTGATTGCTACCAACCTGCAAATTGACTCCAGCAAAGAATTCAAATTTTTCTCCTTTTTTTCTGAGGAAGCCATCCAGTGAAAGCGTGTTGGCTTCATAGAGTAAAGGCGAGGTTAGCTTGTCACTGAATATGTATTGCTGCCAACCTGCTGATATACCAAATCGGGCCTTGTCTGTTGTTTGTGCGCGTGTCATCAACGCAGCTACAAGCAAAATTGTGGTCGTCCAAAATTTCATGATGGCGCGAACATAGCAGAAAGCCAAGCTTGAGCGAGAAGCTACTGGTACGGAATTATTGAATTCTAGACTTTTCGTTACCTTTTTTGAAGTTTCTGGGAGTAGTTCCAGTCGCGCTTTTGAAAGCAGCATAAAATACAGACTTGGATTTAAATCCCGAGTCTGCCCCTATAGCCTCAAGACTGAATCGATCGTTAGAACTATCCATAAGTAGTTCTTTAGCATGTTCAATACGATACCGGGTGATCAATTCAGAAAGCGATTCTCCACTATGACTATTGATAATGGTTGATAGATATCCGGTGCTGATACCTAGCTCCTGAGCGATCATCGACCTATTCAAATTTTGCCGCAGATACGGTTTTTGTTCTTCCATGAGCTGAAGAAATTTTCGATAGTGGACATCCTCAGCAGTGTTGGCTTCCTTGTCAAATCCAGTATTTTTCATTGTCTTGGATTGCCGAAATTTCATAAGAACCAACCCCTGATAGGCGAACCAAAAGATAAATATTGAAATACCTGGCCACAACAGGTGATCAATTGATTTCAGTTCGACAACAGCTTCCAGTATATCAAGCAAAATCCAATAAATGATAATACCCAGTGTGAATCCCCAAACCTTCCACAACCACGGCTTGTCTTTGCCAGCGTATCCTCGGATAATGAAATAACTCGCGATAGCAAGGGCGAATGCATAAAATAGGGCTAAAAAATACTCTGTTGTATAGACCACTTCCTGCCACACACTGAGCCCGGGAAGCTGGTAGAATGAAAAGTCTACATCACCATCAATAATGAGGTTAAGTATCAGAAAAATACAAAATGGGACCAGCAGCCAGAAGCGGACTTGCGAATTCTGTTGCAACTTCCCCGCCGCGCCTAAGAAATAATAGAAGAAAGGTGCGTACACTAAAAGTATCCAGGGAACATCGTCTCCCAGTAAATCGACCAGGTAGTAACGATCGTCAAGGTGCCATTTGCTCAGTAGAATATTGAGCCCGATGATGCCAGTCACAATGACACCCATACCCAAATACGAGTTCCACCCCTTGTTGAAAGCCGGAGAAGTAATCAAAAGAATGCCAAGCAAGAATGCTTGGCCGATAGCTAGAAGGATAATAATGTCCAGCAAGTTGACGCTCATAGATCTTAGGTACTGGTACACATGGCTGCACCTACAAAGGTCGCAATTCTCATTGGATCAAAGGACAGGTTAAATGAACAATAGCTTCTCCGTAACAGGGAAGTCCTTGAACTTTTTGGTCAGGGTCCTTGTTTAGACAGACCGGTCTGTATTACTATGGAAATAAACTCAATTAATGTCGGTCGTCCCCAGGTTGTCCAGTGGCAGGGGCAGGACTTGAAAACTTCTATATTCAAATCGCCCGTGGTGGGCTCTGTGCGTGTGGGGCAAACCAATCTGGAGGGTGATCAGCAATCTGATCTTGCTGTCCACGGAGGAATTACCAGGGCCGTGAGTATCTATGCTTCTGAGTACTACGAGTTTTGGAAGAAGGAACTTGAAGTGGGCGCATTTTACCTTGGGGATATTTTGGTGAAAATTTGAATATATCCGGTGGTATGTTTGAGGGAAGACATCCATGTTGGTGACCGATTTGAGGTTGGCAGTGTGGAGTTGGAAGCGACACAAACCAAGGTTTCCCTGTCATAAGCTCGCTATGAAAATGGGAGATAAGAAATGGGTCAAGTTCTTTCTCCATTCCCGTAAAAACAGGCTTTTATGTGAAAGTCCTAAAACAAGGAACCCATCCGCTGCGGGTGATGAAATCCACAGAACCCATGTGAATAAAGGCATTAGCATGGATGAGATCACGGACCTTTATCTTATAAACAAAAGGAATAAACCGCTGCTTGAGAAGGCCCTTGCTGTTGAAGGAGTTGACTGATAGTTGGCGCGAGTACTTTCAGAAACAGTTGGATTCGCTTAGCTGAGCCTCTATTATGAAAACATCCAAAGAGCTAATCATTTTAGGGGCGGGTTTAACCGGTCTGCTTTTGGCGCGAAGGTTGAAGGAACATGGGGTTGAGGCCTTGATAGGTGAAGCAAGAGGTAGGCCCGGTGGTCGAATTTTTACCCGGCTGAGTGCTAAACAGTCGCCAGTTGAAATGGGAGCAACCTGGTTTGGTCCCCAGCATGTACAACTCAGGAAGCTGCTAGATGAATTCCGAATTCCGTTTTTCGAGCAACATATGCGAGGAGAGAGCTTTTTCGAACCTTTTTCTACGAGTCCACCTCAGCAAGTGATGCTTCCACCGCAAGCTCCCAGTTACAGAATTGCCGGGGGGATCGGGTCGACTTATTTCAACACTAGCGGAAGAATTGGCGCCCAATCAGTTGCTATTGAACGAGGGTGTGACAAAAACTTAGTTTTGGTTCGGAATGAAATAATCGTTTCAACTACCCGTAAGCGACTTCCTGCTGATTTGGTGGTCTCTACCATACCACCGGCGCTGCTGACGCATTCCATAAAGTTCCATCCGCAACTTCCACAAGCCTTGGTTTCAGTGATGACAGAGACCCATACCTGGATGCAAGATGCAATCAAGGTAGCCCCTGGTGTATGCCCATCCGTTTTGGCGGGAACGGCAACTTTCCGGTACGCTTTTTAGTAACGTTGGACCTATCAACGAGTTGTACGACCACACGGATGCAGCTCATACCAATTTCTCGTTGATGGGATTCGTCTCGCCGGAGTACACTACTTTGTCACCAGAACACCGGCAAGAAATGGTTATTTCACAGCTACAAAGGACATTTGGAAAACAGGCTGGTGATATCCTCGCATACGAAGAGGTTGTATGGGCTACAGAGGTTTATACCAAAGCAGGTGACGCTCAACTCTTTTCCTCACCCAAAACAATGGCCATCCCATCTATAGCCGAGGTTTTTATGAAAATCGCCTATTTATTGCCGGAACAGAGACTGCCACTTCGTTCGCAGGGTACATGGAAGGCGCTGTGGTTTCTGCAGAAAGTGCCGTTGCTAAACTACTGCCGCTCTTGTAACCTGAGCCGTATACCTAAAGCGGAATATTGCCATGCTTTTTCTTTGGGTGTATCAACCACTTTGTTTTCTAACATCGCGAAGGCTTTAATGAGCTTCCGTCTCGTTTCTCGTGGGTAGATCACTTCATCGATGAAATCCCCTGGCGGCCGCACTATATGGATTAGCAAATAGATCGGCATACTCTTTCTCCTTTTCTATCAATTTTGCTTCCGGATCCTTAGCAGCAGCTATTTCCTTCTTAAAGATTATCTCACTGGCTCCCTTGGCTCCCATCACGGCAATTTCGGCCCCGGGCCAGGCGTAGTTCAGGTCTGCTCCGATGTGCTTGGAGTTCATCACGTCATAAGCACCTCCGTAGGCTTTTCTGGTGATGACCGTTACTTTTGGTACGGTGGCTTCACTTAATGCATATAGAAGTTTTGCGCCGTTTGTAATGATCCCATTCCACTCCTGATCCGTTCCTGGTAGGAAGCCAGGTACATCTACTAGCACAAGTAACGGCACATTGAAGCAATCGCAGAAGCGTGTGAAACGCGCCGCTTTTTTAGAGGATTCGACATCTAAAACGCCGGCCAGACTCATCGGTTGATTAGCGACAATGCCAATGCTCCTGCCTGCCAATCTTGCGAAACCTACGACTATGTTCTGAGCATAATCCCTGTGGATTTCGATGAAGGAGTCTGTATCAATAAGGCCCGTCAATCACTTGCCTCATATCATAGGGTTGATTGGGGTTTTCGGGCACGATCTCGTCAAGGGTTTCTCGGA
>CBDETI010000001.1:0-23811 GCA_965242775.1 Cyclobacteriaceae bacterium | reverse complement strand
AGAAGGTGGTTCTGGATCTAAACCCTGAATCCATGGCTACCGCCGCAATTTTCTGCTGCCGATATTTGGGTTCTTGTATCCGATTTTCAAATTCAAGTAGTCGGTATTTTCTAAGAAACTCGTAAAAACCTGTTCTAAAATGCTCACTGAACAGCTTAGAAAGGGCATTTTCTTGCACGCCTAGCTTATTAGCTAATTCGGAAAGGCTGAGATCCGGGTTCAGGTAGAGCTTTTCATCTGACATCATTCGTACCAGGTCCATGGCAAGTTTATCCTGTTCCACCTTGCTGAGCCTGACATTCTGATACTTAGAATCTACCACACGAAGTTGCGGTGAATGGCGTACGGCGACGATCCCTACATATTGCACGAACGCAGAGAAAAATATGATAAGCACCTGCTGCACAAACACATTACAGTGTGCGTTGGCAAAGATCAATCCGTTGACGAAGAAGAAGATGGAAGCAGCAATGAAAGCGTAGAAAAACCTGCGCATAAATACCTCACCTGCCGCATGGGCACGTAAGCACTTGATGGACAAGGCCGCAAATATGACATTGTGAATGGTATAAAGTCCGGACAAAAGTTGATCGTAAACGAGCCAATCAGGCAACAAGTGGTGGATGCCGAGAGGAAGATTGGTCCATTGGATGATCAACCCATAAATACTAAAAAAAGGCAAGGAAAAGTAGACCAAATGATTTGCCCTTATTCCAAAACCCCGTTCAAACCGAGCTCTTACATACAGGTAGAAAAGGGGGCTCACACAGAACCAGCTGAGTAGTACCAGTGAATTCAATTCTCTCGGCAAGCTAATAATATCAGTTGTCCACGATAAGAAAACCAACAGGATCACTGCTATTGCCACAAGCAAGGCCAGCAATAGTCTGTTGGCCAGGGTTTTCAGTATGCTCCTTTTTAACAAAGCAATGATCAAAATCGCCCCTTGAAAAAGCCCCGCCCAATAAAAAAGTTTGAGGATCTCCGAAAAAGTGTTTTCCATTCCTGAATCTTAGGTGCCGAGTTTATTACGATATCGGGACATTCTTGTTCGGCTAAGCTTAAAGGGAGAAACAACCGTGAATTCTTAGCAACTCAACCGGAAAAACACGTTTGCTTGTGTCAAATGATATTGGAAATGAAACAACGACTCCTCCCCACGCTCGGTTACAAACTTTGGCAGCCGGGTACATGCCCAAGTCAAATTATCCTTATAAAAAACATCTTTTTTGGCCTGCTCATTATCCAACTGGCTAGTTGCGCAAGTAAATCTGCCACGCACGTAAAATACTATGCTAACCTAACGGGAGTGGTCAGCCCCTATTTGGATTATACGCCGCAAGGGGAGTTAACCAGGCAGCAAGCTGACTCAATCGGCCGATATTATGCTTTTATCTACCAAAAGGGGAAACTCACGGAGATAAACTTTTTCAAAAGGAATCAGCCTAGTTCACAATCCTACTTTCGGACCCATCAAGTAAAATATGCCTATGAAAAAGACCTGATGAGTAGGTCTTACTATAATGAAACCGGAAACAAAGCCTTCATGTGGAGGCATTACTATCAGGGTGGCAACATACACCGTGAAATATTTAAACTTGACCATGACCTGCATAAGTCCAGCCTCCTACTGGAAGACACCTTAGGTCGGCAAATAACCAGTGGGGAGGGTGTAGCCAAGTTTACGTGGACATTGCTTGAAAATGGTCCGGTGCTTCAGTGTCACTTTGACTCATTGGATCAACCCACGGTATTCAGAAAAGACATTCCCTTCGAGCGCCTTCTATTGACAATCGACAATAGAGGGTTTTCATCCTCGCTGACCAGAGTCAATGCGCTCAATCAACCCGAGGACCACCCTATTGAAGGTTATGCAACACTCAAACTTTTTTTTGATGATCATGGTAATGAGTTGGGATGGTCGCACTGGGACGAACAGATGCAACTCGTCAACCTGCCTCACGAATTTGGACATTCCCAATGGCTTTATGAGAAGCAATACTGGAGCCAGGAGCTGGGTGTCATGAAATCATTCACTGAACGTTACTTCGATAAGGATGGGGCCAAAGTCCAAAATGAGGACAGCATCCATCAGGTAATATACCTGCTCAATACTGCGGGGGATTTAGCCAGCTTATCCTATTATAATATTTCACTGGAAGCTCAAAATCACCTTTCTCAGGGCTTTTTCAAGGCAGAAATCCAATATGATGCGATAGGCAATCGCCTAGCTATCCACAAGTACGATACTCAAAACCAACTAGTTAAGTGAAAGGATATGGACTTGCCAACCTGGCTGATCCGCCAAGAACGCACAGCATTGTGCCAATCTGCCATCAAATCAGGGCACTTGAACACCCGACAATTCTATTTGCTCTACCAACCTGATATCCCGGGAAGAGGCTCCAAGCTTCACGTCATACACTCCCGGCTCCAAGTCCCACTTTTGGCTTTTTTCATTCCAATATTGTAAATCCGAAATTGGGATCGACAATGAAATATCCTGCGACTGCCCCGGCTCCAAGGTGCTGGTTTTGGCAAATGCTTTCAGCTCTTGCAGCGGCCGCTCAATACCCGAGTCGGGTTTCGCAAAAAAGACCTCCACAACTTCTTTCCCGCTCCATTGGCCAGTGTTGTGCACGATAGCTGAGACCTTGATAGTATCTCCCTCCTGCCACACTTCACTATCAGCGTATTGAAATTCCGTGTAGGAGAGCCCAAACCCAAAGGGGTAAGACACCTCCAAATCCGCTTTGTCAAAATGTCTGTATCCCACGAAAATTCCTTCTTCATACCTTGTAAAATCCTTGTTCACCACCTTTTCCGCATCAGGCGTTTCCTCTTTTCTGCCCAGCATCATGTCGTTTATTACTCCCAGCATTGAATGGCGCTGACCATCCAGAGGGAAATTGTCATTGGCAGCATGATCACTGAGATGGACCGGAAAGGTCATGGGGAGTTTACCGCTTGGACTTACTTTTCCACCGATTAGATCAGCCACGGAGTTGCCCCCTTCTTGCCCACCTTGCCAAGCCAACAAGATTGCGTCGGGTTGGTTCTTCCAAGAGGCTGTTTCAATCACCCCCCCAATGTTCAATACCACGACAAGCTTCTTACCTACAGCCTGAAAGGCCTCGCTTGCCTGGGCAATCATTTGTCGCTCGGAAGTTCTGAGCAAGAAATCGTCCGTTTCCACCCGGTCACCGCCTTCGCCGGCGTTGCGACCGATGGTCAAAATACCTACATCAGAATTTTCCGCTATACGCCTTAATTCATCATCAGTAAAGGTCATTTCAGGAGGAAAGTATGGTTCGAACATGGCAGCGAAACCCGCAGGCTTCACAAATTCCTCCTCATTAGCTTTTTTGTGCTTCAGATAAATGTCCTTCGCAACTGCATTGACTGTGAATCCCGCATTTTTCAAACCTTCCTCCAGCGATATGGTATAGGCTTCATTGACATCTCCGGAGCCTGTACCCCCTGCAATAAAATCGTACGAAGTGATCCCCAACAAGGCCACATTCTTGCCACCCTCCAGCGGCAACGCCTGGTTGTTTTTAAGTAGTACCATTCCTTCAGCAGCTGATTGGCGGGTGATTTCGGCATGGGCATCCAGATCGGGATTGTTGCCAAAGGGCGCCTGCTGAAAATTGCCACTTTTAAAGACAAGAGTTAATATGCGGCCAGCTGCCCTGTCGATGGCTTCAGCGGACAATTCACCGCTAGTTGAAGCATCAATCAGCGCGTCCCATTGTCTTTTGGTTCCAGGCTCCAGTAAATCGTTGCCAGCACTTACCTGTGCGGCCGCATTCCGTCCTCCAAACCAATCGGACATCACCAATCCTTCAAATCCCCATTCGTTCCTCAGCACATCCGTGAGCAAATAGCTGCTTTCAGAGGTGTAAGTGCCATTTACCTTATTGTAAGACGACATAATGGTCCAGGGCTGTGCTTCACGAACAACAATTTCAAATCCTTTCAAATAGATCTCACGCAATGCCCGCTCTGAAATAATCACGTTGTTCACGTCCCGGTCCGTCTCCTGATTGTTTGCAGCGAAGTGCTTCACGGAGGTACCAATTCCATTGGATTCAATGCCATTTACGTAGGCAGCTCCTATGTACCCACTGAGTAACGGATCTTCAGAAAAGTATTCAAAATTGCGACCGCAAAGAGGATGTCGGTGGATGTTCAGGCCAGGTCCCAAAATCACGTCAATACCATATTCCCTGGCCTCGGTTCCCATGGCATTGCCTACCTCGTAGACAAGCGCTTTATTCCAGGTAGAAGCGAGCAAAGTAGCGATTGGGAAGGCCGTACAGTAATAAGTTCGATCTTCGTCTGGACGCGTAGGTTCGATTCGCAACCCAGCGGGGCCATCGGACAAGTAAACAGTGGGTATACCCAAGCGCGGTGTGGGCACAATAGTCCCTACTGCTCCCGGTACCCCCTCCCCAGGTTCGTTCATGCCCACAGCCGAGGCAATTCCGGAGCCCTTGATCAAATGGATCTTTTCGGCAAGGGTCATTTGCTGCAATACGTCATTCACACGATCACCAATTGGCTGTCGGGCATCTTCATATACATCTAATTGCCCATTTTCATTTCGATCCAGAAACTTGTATCCGTCGATCGCGAGCTCCTTGAAATCACGCTTCTCCCGAAAGTCATTTTCAAATGTGAAAAATTGAGAACTCAAATAGCTCCAACCTATTATGCCCCCTATCAAAATAACCAGGAACAGACAGGACAAAACGATCAGGGAAATCTTAAACACACGTTTCATATTACTTTTATTTGTGACACTTCGCCACAAACATAACAACTAAATCCATATTATGTGACATTTTGCCACAATTAGTACATTTGTCCTATGAACATCGAAGAGATTTTAGAGCACGGCGCTGATTTTTTCATACCCAACCTATCCATGGACCTGGTGATCATTGGGTATCAAAATGATGAGCTGAAGTGCCTTCTATTAAAAATTGGGGAGAAATGGATGCTCCCGGGAGGTTATGTTAAAACTGACGAATCCGTCGATATTGCTGTAAAGAGAATCCTGATGGAGCGGACCCGGTTGAAAAAGCCTCATCTAAAATTCCTGTCGGTGTTTGGTGACAAAAACAGGCGATTTGATGAAGAGTTCAGGCAATTCTTTAAAAAAATGAATATGCCATGGAAAGAAGATTACTGGATAAACAATCGATTCATTTCGCTGGCCTATTACTCCCTGGTTGACATTGATAATACGCATCCTGTTCCAGGAGAATTCGATGAAAGGGTCGATTGGTTTAATGTTAGCAAGTTGCCTCCTATGTGGCTGGATCATAAGTCGATCGTGACAACCGCACGGGAACGACTTAAGGACGATATCAAATACGAGCAGATCACCTACAATCTGCTGCCAAAAGAATTTACCATGCCGCAACTCCATCAGCTACATCAAACTATCCTCGAAGTGAGTCTTGATCGAAGTAGATTTCAAAAGAAAATGCTTGCCTCCGGATTGTTTGAGCGTTTGCCGGAAGTAGTGAAAGTGTCACCTGGGAGAAATCCTTACCAATACCGGCTGAAGGGAAATGATTGACCGCCTCTAGCCTTGGTGGACCAACATGAAAACCAAATGCATACACCCTGGTACCGGGGAGGTTCTACGCAATCGTTGACATTTCACTGCCTTGTCTATCCAACAAGGTTAACGTATGTTAGTGGTTATTATGGCCAATAATATCACGCTACCGCTACTCACCTTTTCATTTCTTGTAATGATTGTTTCCGTCGCGGCACAGCCAGCTTCTAAAAAATTCGATTTAGACCGAGACCTGCTCTTACTACACTACGACTTCAAAACGGATGTGGATGATCTACATTCAGTGGCGGCCTTTGCCACGTTGGCTGCCAATTCGGCCTTTGCGGAGTTGAATTACCACGCGGTTGCGGGGGCATACGGTACCCAGTCGGGACTTTATGTGCCACCCAACGATCTTTGCGAATTGGCATTTGGCGACCGTTGGAGTGATGCACATAGCAACTTCGATCAAGCCTTGGGGGAAGTCCAGCGCCAGGCCCAAAATGTACTGGATAATCAAGGTGATATCTGGATCGCAGAAGGAGGCCAATCGGACTTCTCTGCCGCCCTGGTCAAAGCCCTGGGCCAGGAAAATCCGGGTTTAAACACCAAAAGAAGAATTCACATCGTGCAGCACTCAGGCTGGAACGAAGAAGTGACCTCCGCCGAAAGTCTGGCTTTTGCAAAAGTCAACGCCGACTACCACAAAATACCGGACGGCAATGCCACCGGTAACGGTACACCGGGATTTCGCTCCGACAATGTCATTCGCGTGCAAGACTACCTGGGGCAGCAGCTGTTGTTGGTTTGGGAACTGGCTATCGCAAAGGCCAACAAATATAACGGAGTAGAAGATCGGTATCTCAACGAGTCGATCAACAAGGGCGGATTGGACTTCTCTGATTTCTCCGAAGTATGCTGGATACTGGGACTGCAGGACCTGGTGGATGGAGACGACTTTTTCAGAAGGTATTCCGGCAAATAATGTAACAGCACACCCTCCTCCATCGGTCGTGCGAAGAGACATGACTCCCAGGAATAGCCCTTATATTCCATTATCCTTCCATCATTCAGAAAAGGTTGTTTGTTGGGCTACGGCTAAGATAATTGCCTGTCCTCTTGTGCTTTAATACCTTCTACCTACGTTTTTAGCCTTAACCAGAAGGCATCATTTTCAAAGTCATGAGAATTTCCACTTGCGTACTAACACTTCTGATCATCGATTTCATGGTCGAAGCACAACCATTTGTCCCTTATGAAGAAAATCATAAAAGACTGGTCCAGAGCATCAGTTTTTCACCAGACGGTCAGGTAATGTATTTTACCCTGCCTCATCAGGAATACACCAAGGCAAAAGGACTACCTATGAATGACCCGACACCCCGCCTCGCGATTTACCAAGCGCGCAAAATAAACGGTGCCTGGGGTGAACCCGAACTAATCCCTTTCTCAGGAAAGTATAAAGATTATGAACCTTCGGTTTCTCCAGCTGGCGATGTTATGCTTTTCAATTCTAATCGACCTAAGACGGGTGCAGTGCCACTGGAAAAGAACAACATTTGGTTTTCTACCAATGAAAACGGCGTTTGGCAGGAACCGCAATGCCTTGTGAACTTGAATGCCGATGAGCTGGAAGAATCCTACCCAACCATTAGTCAATCGGGCAAGTTGATATATGTAGCCGAAAAAATAGTAAATGACCAGAGCCAGTATGCCGTTTATGAGACACAGTTTACCGGCACCACTACCAAGCCCGGAAACAAGATTGAGGCCATTGACGTTCCGCAGGGAACTGGTGATCCTATGATCAGTCCTGATGGATCTTACCTGCTCTTTACCAAATTTAAAAACGACGACTGGAGAAATACATGTGACCTCCATATCTCCCTAAGAACGGATGCGGGTTGGGGAGCTCCAATCGCTATCAACGAAATCAACAGTGAAGGACCGGACTATGCCGCAGCGCTTTCGCCGGATACCCAATGGATCTACTATCGTAAAAACGGCCGATTTGTCAAATTGCCTTTTCAGCCGATCTTGATGAAATATCGATCTCAACCTTAAAAAAAGACAGCAGCGCACCTAAGCCTAAATCTGATCAGGTCAAATCAGGAATGCTCTTGCAAGGCTATTCATGCAATTACTACCTTTAGTAAGTATCAAGAAAAACACTATGACCCAAGTCGTATGGGAGTTCAAACATTCTGTGACCTGCCACATCAATAAGTCATTGGTCTGGTCATTTTGGACAGATGTCACTAATTGGCAACAGATCGAAGGAGAAGCCGTAGAATGGATCAGGCTTGAAGGTCCTTTTTCAAAAGGCACTCCCGGCGCCACCAAAGTGGTAGGACAGGATCCGCAACATTGGAGAATCCAGGACGTGGATGAAGAAAAATCAGCAACGATTGCCATCCCGGTCGCTGACGCTACACTCCTCAATAAAATGACTTTTAAAGAAAACAGGAATGGCGACACATTGATCACACAACACTTTACCCTAACGGGTTCCACGTCTCCGGAGGTCAAAGAGGGAATCCGTATGTTTGAGTCCACCGCCCCTCAGGGCCTTGCAAAACTTGCACGTACTATTGAATCCACTCACAAATGATGTTATGGTAAGATTCAGAACTGCTCAAATAGAAGATTTAGGTATTCTAAACACCATAAGCTTTAGATCCAAAGGGCATTGGGGCTATGGCCAGGAGCTGCTAGATCAATGGAAAGATCAGCTCACGATCAGAGAACAACAATTTCAAGATCAGCAAATGTTGGTGGCAATGTGGGACGATTTACCAATCGGCTTCTGCTCTATTGCCGAGAATCAGGAAAATTACGAAATCCTGCATCTGTGGGTACTCCCTGAGTACATCGGACAAGGTTATGGGAAGAAGCTCCTGCAGACAACTATAAAGAGATTCGCAAAAAGAAGCGTACCTATTATCGTGGAAGCTGATCCCAATGCCGAACCCTTCTACCAAAGCCAGGGATTTTCAACCTTCGATAAAGTAGAAAGCTATCCTCCCGGTAGATTCTTGCCTGTGATGAAAAGAAGCCCTCAGTAGCTTTTTGTCTAGCCTCTGTCGATCGCGCGAGCTTCGCAATCAGTAGACCTTGTTCATCTTCTGGCCGTATTTGTATTCGTTCTCGCTGTAGGATTCTACGAAATCACCAAGGTTCATTTCACCATCATACAGCCAGGTAATCTTGGTACCAACATAGGTAGGCGCCCCCGGTCGTAGTGAGGCTTCAGAAGCACTTGCCCCAGGATACTGTCCCTTCTTTGAGGTAAAGTTTTCAAAGGCTTCCAAATAGCCTTTGGCTACATCTTCTTTCTCAACATATCCGGTGATGTACATCTCGAATCGGTCCGGAAAATTGTACAGGTCATAGGATAATTCCAGCGAGTTGTTTTGATAGGACCAATAACCGATGGCTTCGTCCATGTCAGGTTCCTTGGCCCAATCAAACAAGCGTTCTTCCTCGACATAGTAAGGAAACCATTCATTGTCCAGAGAGGTCAATGGCTGTTTAAGCTTTTCCTTTTTTGTTTTCAAAAACAGCTTCTGATGCTGCGCGACCAGTCCCAGGTATGATTTGGTCATTTTGTTGTGATTCTTCACCAGATTGGTCATGACCCCAAGAGGCTTCTTGGCCTGATAGGTGAAGGGAATCGTAGCAATCGGATTCGATTTTTCACCTTTTTCTATCTTGAAATTCGCATCCTTCCCAAAATGGTGTGCCAGCAGGTCTCCAAGCTGGTACTTTTCGTTACCGGTCAACTCATCATACAGTGAAGGCACCAATGACTGGAAATTTGTTGCCATCACGTAATGATCCCCATTATTCTGAAGTACAGAAGTCAGCGTGATCGACCGGACCAATGTAGGATCAGTAGGGTGCTCACCGTCTACCGGTTGCCCCACCAAGTACATATTTTCAGACATTTTTTTGACTTGGGTAAAGTTGGTCTGGAGACCTAGTGCTTCCTCGAAGGTCTCCGCTGAGACTTGGGCTTGGATAATAAAGCAGGCCAGCAGGCCTCCTATAGGTAAAATAATCTTTTTCATGGCGGTTGGGTTTTGGTTAAAGCTATGCAGCGGGACGCCCCGATGAAATAACCCAAATGGTGTATTCTGACCTAACCTCGGCCATAGAAGAAAATTAAAAACAGGTAGTAAGCGAAGTTGTTACTCCAAGCCCAGCTCCTTGATCAACCAGGCGGTGCGATCAGCGACAATGTCTTCCCCTTCCATAAAATGACCGGCATCATAGCGTTTTCTCTCCTTCACTTCCGAAGTGACCGCATTGAAAAATACATTACCGTCCGTCTTGGCTATGAAAGGATCTGTTTTGGAGAATTGACAGAGCACGCTCCCCTCGATCCTTCTGACAAAGTCCGTGAGTTCGAAAACAGCGTTTTTGCGGACATACTCCAGTTTGGATTTAGGTTGCTTTAGCAGAAATGCCCAATTGTAGAGACTTGAAGTGACGGCAATAAAGACATGTGTTTTTGCGCGGGGCTTGGCACCCATAGCAATGGACCCGTACATCCCTGAGTAATCGTGACCGACAAATCCTATTCGTTCAGAATCCACGTATTCGAGTGACAATAGCAAATCCATGGACCGCTGGAACTCGATCACCTGCTGGATAGAACTTTCATAATCTTCCTCCAGTACTCGATTTTCATACCAACCGGGTTCAGACCACATGGTATTGATCAACAAGGAAACTACCCCTTTGGAGGCTAATGCCACTGCCTCTTCCAGGTACTGATTCCGATCAGAAGTGTGGTGTCCCAGCCAATGCCCCCAGAGAACACCGGCAAAAGGACCTGGTCCATCAGGAACAACCAAATAGGCACGAATAGAATCCCGACCAGGAATGCCAACAAAACGAATGTCCTGAATGGTGACGCTGCCCTTACGTTCCTCGCCTATTTGAACCGGATCGAATGTCACCTCATCATAGTTGAACAAGGCAATCCTGGCCTCCATATCGGCTCCACTGTCATTTCCCTGCCCATGGCCAACAATTCCAACAAAAAAGAATGCGATAGTCAGGAAGGTGCTTACCGGGTAAAGCTTTGCGATCATCTGTCATGCAGTTTACCGACAAATTAACCTATTGCACCCTCATTTCAAGGACTAATTTCAATAGACGGAAGCAGCCGCCTGCCACAGGTAGTTAGCCCCATGCTCCCCAAACGTGCTATTCATCTCTCAGTGTATCCACGGGATTGCATTGCGCGGCTTTGCGGATAGTCAATCCGGTCGTGCCCATGCCCAGCAGAAAGATTCCTACTGCCGAAAGTAAGATGGGGCCAATCGATACGGGGATATGTCTGGCATATATGAGATCCAAAACGAAATTCGTCCCGAAATAAGCACCTACAAGACCCAGCAGAACAGATGCTGTGAGAATGAAAGCAAAAGGTCGGTTCATGATTACTACCACATTTGCAACACTGGCTCCCAGCGCTTTCCGTATGCCAATTTCCTTGATGCGCTTGGCAATATTGAGCGACGCCATAGAGAAAATTCCCGCTGCAGACAAGATGCCACCTAGCACCGTCAGAAACAAAAAGATCTTCTGCAAATTGCCATTAACCTGTCTAACACTATCAAGTAAAATATCCTCCTGATATTGGCTGATGTAGGGTTTATCGGGAAAGATCTCCTTCCAGGCCTCCTCCAGTTTGGCATTGACATCTCGTAGGTTTTCCTTTTCTGCGCGTACGATCACCTGTCTCCACCTGCCGGGCACCGTCGCATAGAAAATGAAGGGTTCCGCTTCCTTCGAGCTATAGACATTATCCACAAAATCCTCGATTACCCCCACGATCGTGCGGCTAATTCCCCGGATTGTCACCTTTTTCCCGAGCGGATCTCCTTCTATGCCCATTTTAGTGACAAACGCGCGGCTTACGACCAAGCCATTCTGAAAGTCATTGGCATTTTCATAGGCTAAAGGGCGACCAGCAATAAATTCAAAATCCATCAATTCAAAATACCGCTCACCAAATTCAAGATGACGTACCTCGTATTCGACATTTTCGTAGGTGATTGGGTTCTGATAAGTGCTATAACCAATGTGATGTTCGGTAGTACCAATCAACTCCACTTCGGGAATTCTTTCAGCGGCAGCTTCGAGTCGACGATATTCTTTTTCCTCCTGAATATCGATCGCTAGCAGCCTGTCCTTTTCATATCCAAACTCCAGACGCTCCTGATATTTCGTATTCTGTATAAATATGACACCTGCCGCCAGGACCATTATGGATATGGCAAACTGGATAGCCACCAGTGACTTGGTAAGCCAATTGGTACCCTTAAACCGAACGCTTCCCTTCAGTAACGACACGGTCTCAAAGCGTGTACCGAACAGTGCGGGATATAATCCAACGAGTACCGCGGCCAAAAACAACAACACCAACAATAACACCACAAAGTTCACGCCACTCAAATCCGCCAGCCCATAGGGCAAACCCCACATTCCGGTAAACTCCGGAACTATCACCTTAGAAACCAAGTAACCTACCCCCAGAGACAGCAGAACCACAATGACCGTCTCAAAGATCAGCTGACCGATAATTTGCGGACGGCTCGCACCGACTGATTTGCGAATACCTATTTCTTTCAATCGGTTGGCCGTCATCGCTACCGAGGTATTGGTAAGGTTGAAACAGGCAATCAGTAAGATCATCATCCCCAGTACCACAAAGACCAATAGCGGCTCCAGGTTAATGGGCGTATTCAAATATGACCAGGTGATGTTGTTTGGGTCGATCCGGGATTTGAATGGAACAAGCGAATAGCCCTGTACTTCCTGCTCGGTAAAGGCCTCATTCCGCTGAGCTCGGAACCGGTCGAAGAGCGGTGCTATCTTTTGAGGGTCGGCATTTTCCTCTAGTTCAAAGAAAGTAACAGGCACATTCCAATCACCCCAAACGGGCTGGTCCATCTCCCGCATTTCCACAAAATGCTCAAACCGCATTAGTATGGGGACATAGATTGAGCTATTGACTGCTATTTTCTTCAATACACCGCCTACGGTCATTTTCCTGGTGACACCCCTGGCGAAACCGAATGTCAGGATCTCCCCTACGGCATCGTTTTCTCCGAAATATTTGGTGGCCAGATCCTCATCGATAAAAACGGTTTGCAGGTCCTGAAAAGCGGCATGGCTCCCCTGGACCAATGGGAAGTCAAACATGTCAAAAAAACTACTGTCGGCAAAAACCACTCCCTCACTGAACGTCTCCGTTTTGCCTGCCGGATCTTGATAACTTACACTGGCTGATCCAACCGCGTTGCCGGCATATCTGACAAAGCCTTTGATACCAGCAAACTCTGCTGCGGCCGTTGGTCCGATGGGCGAAGGTGCACCGACGGCCTGCCTTTTATCAGATTGGTTGACAATCACGTTGGCGTGCAGGCGATACACATTCCGGACCTTTTGCTCCTGATGGAAGTCATCAAACTCAATGTTGAAAGCAACCAAAATGTAGGAAGTGATACAACACGCCAAAGCTATACCCAGCCCAAAGGTGTTGACGATCAGGTACCGCTTGTTTTTAAATAGGTTCCGAAAGGCGACTAATAAGTAATTCTTGAGCATCGTGCTATTGAGTTTTTGTGGTAATGCAATGAACGTTCAGGCCGACAAATAGGAACGTCATCTAATGTCACAAGTCATCATCAAGATGTAAAAAATAGTCAATACCGGAACGATTGCTCCTTCCGCCGATACACGGGATACCTATTTTTTCTTGTCCTAAATCGCAATATGAGCCACTCATCCATTTAAAAGTGCTTTTCATTGCGAAAAACTCACATGCGTCGGACCTTCATTTTCACCAGTATTCTTTTTACCGGTTTTTTCGGAATTGGACAATATCGTGCTGACCGTCAACTCAGCATCGAACAACAACTGGAGGACTTTAGTGTATTTCGTGGAAGTCTCGAGGACTTCCATCCAGGATTGTACTGGTACCGGACCAAAACGGAAATGGATCGTCTGTTTGACGAAGGAGCTCAAGGGATCGATACAGCTTGTTCTGAGCTTGAGTTCTATTGGAAGCTGTTGTCGATTGTCTCAAAAGTAGGCTGCGGCCATACCCGTTTCCTTCTCTCTGACAGCTCAGTTGAAGCGATACGGCAGGAAAAGAATCAGTTTCCACTAAAGCTATACTTTGAGGGTAACCGGGCCTACTGTCTCCAGAATTATGCCAAAGAGCAGTCCATTCAGCCAGGTATGGAAATCATCGCCATCAACGAGTTGACCATCGACTCGTTGGTGGCTTTTACTTATTCACATTTTTGGGGCGATGGAAATATTACTGCCGGCAAGCGAAACATCCTCAATAGCCTGCTGTACATGTTTGTTAATTTCAGCCTCAACATCAATGGCACTGAATATAGGATCGAGTACTTAGATGGGGCTGGCTATCACCAGACAACCACCATTCCCGCATTGGAGACACTACCAGAACCTCCAGCACCGGCCGCCAACGCCCAGGTAACTATGGTCGACAGCCTGTCCACGGCCATCCTGAAAATCCAGGCTTTCTTCGATTGGAAAGTCGAAGGCGAAAAAGTGAGTTTGGACAAATTCATAGACCAGCAGATGGCGACCATCATCAACGCTGGCACAGAAAACCTAATCATAGACTTGCGTGAAAACGGAGGCGGTAAAGCGCCATTTCGACTTTTCTCCTATTTCAGTCCCACGGCATTCCGGTTCTTCGATCGCATGGAATTTATTGTCAATAAAAAATCACCATACGCTGCTTATTGTCGCCCCAAGCTGGGGAAAAACTGGATTACCAACCGTTTCACCCCCAAGGACAAGGTCCACGATTCGCTCTTTCTCCTCAAAAACGAACCAATGCTCAAACCCTATCAGCCCGCCAAGAGCCAATACACAGGCAACGTGTACTTGATCGTCAACGGGGGTTCTTTCTCCGCAACTTCTGATTTTGCTGCTATGATGAAATCCGAAGGCCTGGCCACCATCATCGGGGAGGAAACAGGAGGTGGGTACTACGGAAACACCAGTATGGAAAGCGCCAATGTCTACCTGCCAAACTCCCAGCTATTTCTTCAAATACCATTGGTCCGCCATACGCTTCCAGTCAAGGAAAAAGTGCCGTTGGGGCGCGGTGTATGTCCAGATCATGAAATAATTCCTACCATCGAGGAACTCGTCCAGGGCCGGGATCCCGAACTTGATCTCGCCTTGCAACTGATCCAGAATCAATGAGGTCATAGATTACCCCTCACGCACGAGGAATCCGGCGGTCAAATGTCGTCAGGGATCACTATCTTCCTTCAAAAAATACCCTCCTATGAATGCTATCCGGCTGGCAGGCCTATTGGGTACGCTCGCTCCTTTACTGTTTACATTGGCCCTGATCTTTTTTGGGCTGCGGAACCCGGAGTTCAGTTTTTTGGAAGACTATGTTAGCCAACTTGGAGCACAGGGTGAACCCAATGCTTTGGGATGGAATTTAACGGGGTTCGTGGCGGTAGGCCTCTTGCTGTCTGGTTTTGGTCTAATGTATGGCAAAATCATCGGCGATAGGTTAGTCAGCTGTTTTCTGGCAGGCTTCGGCGTGGGCTTCGCCTTGACATCCTTACCCATGGACATGTCCAATTCGGAGACTCTCCTATCAAAAGCTCACATTGTGGCAATCTGCCTTGGACTCGCGTCATGGCTTTTTGGTTTGGCCAGAATTGGATACAATCAACACCTCAAAAAATCGGTGAAATTACAGGCCAACATCGCGGCTATTCTCTTAGTGCTGTCTATCGTGGGGTTCGTACTTGGTTTTTGGAGCATGCCCGTAACGCATAGATTAGTGTTTGCGGTCGTCTTCGGATGGACAGTCCTCGTGAGCGTGCAGTTGCTATCCTCATTTCAAAAACCACTATAAACAATAAGATAAATGTTCATTATAGATTTGACCTACAAGACAGAATTAGAAGAAGTTGATCGTTTTTTGAATGAGCATATCGACTTTTTAAATCAACAGTACCAACAAGGAAACTTTCTTGCTTCCGGAAGAAAAGTCCCCAGAACAGGTGGAATCATTTTATCCAACATTCGATCCGAGTCAGAAATAAAGAAAATCATCGAACAAGATCCTTTCAAAAAAAATGATCTAGCTGATTACAAGTTGACAGAATTTGTGCCTAGCATGACTAGTAGTGAATTGACTTTTTTGGTGGAGAAATAGCTACTTGGATAAGGTGGATCCTTTGTCCTATCTAAAAAAACCGAAACCCACGAAAACAGATTTTCATTGTAGGGGTCTTGACGGGCACAACCATTATTTATATGACGTCCGATCAAATAAACTCACAAATCCGTGGAAATCGATAAAACAAGGTACAAGGTCTGGAACTATCGTCACTTTAGCGTGATTCATTGGCTGGTCAATCCTGGGTTGGTCATCAACGAATTGATCCTGGGTCAACGAATTGCTAAGGTCACACTTATCGATAAAACCAGTGACCGGCCGCTTATCGAAAGGACCATTATTCCTTGCCCGCATTGCAATACCTATCATGATGGCCGAACCTGGTCTGATCAAAACACCACCGCTTTTAAGAATTGGTTTGGTCTGTATTGTCCACATTGCTCTCAGGTCATTCCGTGTGTCAGAAACTGGACCGCAGGGTTGCTACTTATCGTGACGTATCCGCTTTGGTTTTGGTGGATCGGTAGATGGAAGGCGTCGTGGCTCAACAATCAGCCGGTTCGGTTTATTGACTTGATGCTGGAGCCACTTCCCCCAAAGCCTATACGCTGGAAGCGAATGGGGCTGATTTGGGGTGCTGCCATGTACATCATTATGACCCTGACACTACCTATAGCGACGGGCACTCCGCTTACGTGGCAGCTTGCGCTGTTCAGCCTGCCTTTGTGGGCATTGGGAGGCCTGGCCTTTGGCTTGACGATGAAATGGGCCCTGGCGAGATTGATCAAGAACCCAGACAGTAAACCCTAGGTTGGGAGAACAGTGCTTCTCTGAACCATCGATGGGAATGTACTTAGCGTATTTCTGTTGCCAAACCTCCATTGACCAGACTTTTTAAGCTTTTTTACCTTCCGGTTTGAGGGGATAGGTCCTTAGGCAAGTCCTCCAATTAGCATATGAACAATATCGCCACATTCAGAAAGCTATTTGAGGCTCACTTTACTCCGTTGGTGAAATACTCCTTCGGGATCACCCAGGACAAGGAACAAGCACGGGATATCGTACAAAATTTCTTCGTGCAGTTTTGGCACCAATACACGCTCGACCAAATTGACAGCTTCGAAGCTTTCGCCTTTGTTTCGGTGAAGAATAAATCTCTCTCCTGGGTACAAAGTCAGAAAAAATTTGTGGGGGAATTGCCGGAAATACCTTCGTCAGCAATCCCCGTAGCATCAGAAGATGAAGCGTTTCCCGGTTTCCTACTGGAATCGGCGATCCGTACGCTGCCCGAAAAGTGCAAAGACATATTTATGCTAAGCAAGCTCGAGGGCCTCACTTACCCGGAAATTGCCGAAACCCGCGACTTATCTATCAAGACGGTTGAGAGACAAATCAGCATAGGCCTCGCCAAGCTGAGAGAAATATTGGCGCCGCACAAGGAATTGATCATGGACCTTATAAACGAAAGATCATGAAGCAAACAGACCGTGATTTCGAACGAAAAATACTGGAAATGAAACTCCACCATCCCGACTTATTATCCAGGGAGGAAGAAGAAATGGCCTGGAAGGAAATACTCCTCGAATTGGACAAAAAAGACAATAACAAGCCCCTCATCTGGAAGCTGGCTGCAAGCGTCTTACTGATCAGTGCCCTCACGTATTGGTTGTTGCCAGGCAAAGCCATCAGCTATGTCACCGGCGCCAGCGAGCAATTAACCGTAGAATTACCCGACCGCAGCGAAGTGACTTTGAATGGACAGAGTTCACTGATCCTCGATAAGGGCTTTGGCGATCGATCAAGACTCGTTTCGCTCGATGGAGAGGCTTTTTTTAATGTAAAACATGATCCGTCCACCCCTTTTGTGATAGTCATGGACACGCGGAAAATCACAGTAATAGGCACTTCATTCAATGTCCGTCATCAAGAAAACGGGAAGACAATAGTAACGGTTCAGTCCGGCAAAGTGCGCCTGTCTCACAACGATGAAAACTTATTTTTAACCGAAAAGCAAAAAGGGATGATCGACCAGGATGGGAGGCTTTCCACCCTTACGTGGAACGCCAATGATGTGGCTTGGTACACCGGCAAGTTGCAGTTTCAAAACAAAACGCTCTCCCAGGTTTCAGCGATACTTTCCCAATACACTAGCAAACCAGTGGATGTCGTGCCAGCCTTGTCATCTTGTAAGCTGACCTTGAAAATTGAATATGATCAAATCGAAGAGGTACTGGACATAATAGCGGAAACACTTGAAATCCAATGGCGTGAAGACAGCAACAAAATTATCTTCTATGGCGAAGCTTGCTAAAACACTGCTGACGGTCATGGCGATCCTGCTATCCACAGGAGTCGCTGGTCAGCAGTCCATCAAGACATTTCGGGACCTGATCTCACATATTGATCAGCGAACCAAATTCAGTTTTTCGTATCCTGACGATCTTTTAGACAAGACCATCAACATCGACAATCAGGTAAACCTGAACGATGCGGGGAATCTGCGTGCGTCACTGGCACCCTATGGTATAGAAGTTTTGAAGCGCCGAAAAACACTCATATTCAAGGAAGCCAAAATTGCCAACACCAGCCGGCCGTATCAATTGAGTGGCTATGTGCGAGATGCCCAATCCGGAGAAAGCCTCATAGGTGCTCACGTAATAGACTTATCGACCGGAACCGGCGTAGTAACGAATGTCTACGGCTACTTCAGTTTATCTATATCCGGAGATAGCCTCTATGTTGGTTATCTGGGCTATGAAATCAAAAAAATGGCTCGTCCAACAAAGCCTGAAAGCGTGGTTATCTCACTGCAGCAATCCGCACAGGTCCTGGAGGCTCTTGTCGTTACGGATGACGTGGAGCTGCAAGAGTTGAATCAGATCAGTACGTTACGACTGTCTCCGGCGCAGGTGAAGGCCATGCCGGTATTCATGGGCGAATCAGATGTCATGAAGGCACTGCAACTGATGCCTGGGGTGCAGGCAGGCAACGACGGGTCCTCAGGTATTTACGTCAGGGGTGGGGGTCCGGATCAAAATCTCATATTACTTGACGGTGTTCCGGTCTACAATGCCAACCATCTTTTCGGTTTTTTCTCAGTATTCAACACCGATGCTGTCAACAATGTCGAGTTGATAAAAGGCGGATTCCCTGCCAGGTACGGCGGGCGCCTCTCGTCTGTGGTAGACATCCAAATGAAAGAAGGCAATCCGCACAAAACTGAAGGTGAGGGCACCCTAGGCCTAATTGCTTCAAAATTCACCATTGGAGGTCCCATCGGTAACGGAAAGACATCTTATATATTCTCAGGTAGGAGAACCTATCTCGATCTATTCACCGTGCCTATTGCCCAACTCACTGATTCGCGGGAAATCTTCGCCTACAATTTCTGGGATGTGAATGCTAAGATCAATCACACCTTTTCATCAAAGGACAGGATCTTCTTGAGCGCCTATGCTGGCCGCGACAGGTATTACCAGAAAATACGTAATAACCCCATACCCACGATTTCGGAGAAGGAAAACAGCAATCTGCACTGGGGGAATATCACCTCGGCCTTCCGGTGGAATCACCGGTTTTCTGATCGTCTTTTCAGCAACCTGACAGCTATCTACACGCGCTATCGATTCGGTCTGAATTCCACTATTGACATCAACAACTCCGCGGATCAGGATGCAAGTATTTACCGGGAAAATGACTACTTCTCCAACATCAATGACATTGGCCTGAAATATGATTTCAACTGGTACCTAACCAATAAACACCAGGTCCAGTTTGGGGCCAACTACCTCCATCACACATTGAAGCCAGGTATATCCTCATATAAGTCGCATACCGAGACGGACACCACTTTCGGCGCCCAAACTATCAGCTTGGATGAGTTTTTTGTCTATGCCGAAGACAATATTCAGCTCACTCCCACCACGCAGGTAAATGTGGGAACACATTTTTCCGGCGCTAGCGTCGAAGGGCAAAATTATTATTCGCTACAGCCCCGTATTACAGTAAATCAGCGAATTGGCACGAAATGGTCCATCAAAGGTGCTTACTCACGGATGGCCCAATACATTCATCTGCTGGTCAATTCCGGTGTAGGCCTGCCTACTGATCTCTGGGTACCAACTACCAGGCGGGTGAAGCCGCAGACTTCTGAGCAGTATGTCCTGGGTGTTGCCACCACCCGCGGTGGCTTTGAACTGTCTGTTGAGAGTTTCTACAAAAACATGGATAACCTGGTCGAATACAAGGACGGAGCTGGATTTTTGGATATCGTGAATGAGTGGGAAAGCAAATTGGAATTTGGAAAAGGTAGAAGCTACGGAATAGAATGGCTTGTTCGGAAAAACAAAGGAAGATCTACCGGTTGGATCGGGTACACCTGGTCCCGGTCAAATCGTACTTTCGAAAACCTCAACTTCGGACGGACTTTTCCTTACAAGTATGATCGGCGACATGACATATCGGTGGTTTATAACCTAAAAATCAATGGACGGATGGATTTTGGTGCAGTTTGGGTGTTTGGGACCGGTAATGCCGCGACCCTGCCCTCTGCTTCCTTTCCTAAGGCAACCTGGAACACTGCAGACAATACCTATGACGCGCATGTCAAAAACTTCCCAGGAAAAAATGCCACCAGGATGGCCAATTATCATCGCCTGGATTTAAGCCTGACATTGACAAAACAGAAGAAAAAAGGCGTACGGAAGTGGATTTTTGGACTTTACAATGCTTACAGTCGACAAAACCCAATCTTCCTGGGATTTAAGGAACCGTCAGTCAGCAACCCAAGCGGCCAATTCACACAGACAAGCCTTTTCCCAATCATTCCTAATGTCAGCTACCAATTCAAATTCTAGCCATGAAAAATGTGAAAACCGGAATAATCCTGATACTCTCGATCGCCGCACTCTCCTGCGAAACTCCTGTCACGCCCAGCTTCCCTAACGACGGCCAGCAGACAGTGATCTATTCCTTTTTCGGGCCAGACACGCCTATTCACATCGATGCCTTTAATACGGTATCCATCCTGGAAAGGCCCACCTTTGATCGGGCATCCGACCTGAGTATCAGTCTGTTTGAAGATGGCATACCATTGGAAACACTGTCTGCCTCTACTACAGGATACACCAGTTTGTCGTCAGCCGAAGAAGGAAAAACCTATCGTTTGGAGGCATTGGTTGGAGACCAGCTACTCACCGCCGAAGGCATTATACCTGAACAGGTATCCATTATTAGCACTACCATTGACCAAACCATCAGACAAATCAACCTGGGCGAATTTGGGTATCCGGCACACGTGACATTCTTGGATCCTGAGGAAAGTATCAACTATTATATGATAGAGGTGTTTGTGGACGATTGTGCAGATGGCTGTCGAGAGGATGATATTGCAGGAACTCTGAATGAACTCCTGGTCGAAGATGTAAAAGTCGATCCGAGTGGCAATACAGACATCCACATCGGGGGCGACCCTGCGGACATAGAGGGGGATCCTTACCTGTATTTCAGTGATAATGAATTCAACGGTCAACAATTTACATTCGATTTTTACCTGGTTCCGTCCCTAATCAGCATTGAAAATCCTCAAGAGGCCGTAGTTAAATTCGTCCTTAAGAACATTTCCGCAGATTACTATCAATATTTACTTACCACAGATTATCAGCGGCAGATAGAGGAAGAGGGCACGACTGCCGAGCCAGTGCAGATTCACACCAACGTACAAGGAGGCCTGGGTCTTTTTGCCGGTTACAACTTGGCTATGGCCACGGTCAGAGTAAACTAGGTGGATTAGTCACACCCCGAAAAAGCAGACTAAACAGGCTATGAGCCCAAAGTCCCTTGCCAATACCAGCAAATAGTGGAAATTTGGCTATGCAGCGTTTTGAGAAATTGCTCAAAAACCGCCTCACCGCGTTGACACTTATTTCACTGAGCTACCTGCTGCTCAGCCTGTTTCTTTTCGACAAGTATGGGGTAATGGTGGTCACCGATTCACCGAGATATCTCGACTATGCTTCGGCGCTGACCCATGGATTCTACTTTGATCCCCTCAATTTTTGGTCCCTATCCTACGTACTGTTTATTCTCCTTTTTCAAGCCTTCACCACGAGCCTCACCTGGTTGATTGTCGGCCAATATTTGCTTGGCTATGTAGCTGTGATCGCCCTATTCCGAACGGTGGAAATCATTAGCAAGGACGTTGCAACTGCCTGCTTTGGGAGCATATTATTCATTCTGCTTCCTGACAATATCTACTGGCATTCTTATATTCTCACAGAATCACTCTATAGCTCCTTTTTATGCCTCTCGATGTGTACCGCCGTTATCTTCTGGAGGCGAAAAAGCATGACAAACGGAGCTTTCCTAACGATATGTACTTTGGTATGTTTTTTCTGTAAGCCCACCGCTCCTGCCTGGATCATAGCGCTAGCTTTCCCTGTGGTCCTTCACTTCATGCGCGACCCTTCTTATCGTATCTGGAAATTCACAGGCCTCGTGGCGTTGGGCGTGGCGCTAGCACTACTTGCTGATCAGATGGTGAGCATGCACAAGGTGATGCTGATCTATCGAAAAGGTGACCTCATTTTCGCCATGCACCAGTTACCTCACCATTGGGCCCACGAGCTCCTACGGGTATCCGTTCCCAATGACCTGCATGTTCCTGATGCGAGCCAATCAACACTTTTGAACATCATTCAATTCGGAATCGCCAACCCTCTACACACTTTAAAGCTATTCTTGGGTAAGCTGCTATTGTTTATCACGCATCTCCGTCCCTACTGGTCTGATTGGCACAATATTTACGCGGCATCGCTCCTTTGGCCCAGCTACTACCTGTGTGTTCGGGCGTTCAAAAGAGAACTACTTCCCAGGCCCCTGGCAACCGTTGCCATAACCTACGTCTTTATCCATACGATCATCGTAAGCACTACCTGGGCCGACTGGGATGCGCGATTTGTCGTGCCCCTTTTACCCCTGGTGGCTGGCTTTGCCGCGATTGGTGCAGGTAGTTTTCCTTCGGCTTCTAAAACAGCTAATCGTTCAATCAATTAGCTTTGAATTAATCGCACCAATAGCCGTAGTTCCACCTTCGATTGACTGACTATGATCATAAGAATATTTACCGCCAAAGTCCCAAAACCACTACAGGATGAATTTTCCATCAAATTCAAGGAAATTTCTGTTCCTGTTGTCGAACAATATGAGGGATTGATCTCACTTGAAATAGGTGGGCCATCACAGTGGAATCCTGATGAGTTCGTCATGGTATCCAGATGGCAAAGTGAAAAACACTTGATAGCTTTTGCTGGCGAACAGTGGAATCAGCCACATATCCCCGATGGCATGGAGAAGTACATTGAGGCATGTACCTTGCTTCATTTCGACCATATCGAACTCTCCAACTAGGGTGAGGTCCGTCGATTTCTGGTTTCAACTAATTGTTCTCGTCCTTTTTGTTGCACTGAGCCCCTTTGCATTGGCAGTGACGTACCCCACCAGCGGCGACCAAGGTCTGATTTGGATCTGGATGGTAGTGGTCAATGGCATTACCGCAATGGTTTCGCTCGTCATAATCGTGCTGCTCAATCTCACAATAGCCCCTACGAAAACCTATGTCGCCAAGGTCCTGATTCCCCTACTTACCTCCTATCTGGTGTCTTTTCGAATTGGGTCCGGCATGAACCCCGAAATCGAAACACCATTTGTCCTGGCAAATCTCTCCGTATTGATCCCATTATATCTTCTTTATGCATTGGCATTTCGTCGCCGGATGAAAAGGGGATAACCAAATCGGCGAGGTTTTAGGCCTTAAAATATTTTTCGATTTATGGGTAATTTGCTACGGAGAGACAAGCACACCAACCCTGATCTTGAATAATGAAAGCCATACGACCTTACCTACTAGCTGAGACCAACTGGCGAGCCTTACAGCATGAAACCTTTGACTTAGCAATTTTACCCTGGGGAGCCACGGAAGCCCACAACTACCATCTCCCTTACGCTACCGACATTTTCGAGGCAGATGCTATCG